>NZ_JACVHB010000001.1:0-803933 GCF_020149425.1 Pseudomonas sp. P116
TTCACAAGCCAGTTGTGATCACCAAGGTCTACGACAAGGCTTCGCCTCTGCTGCAAGCCGCTCTGACTTCCGGCGAGCGCATGAGCGAAATCGTTATCCAGTGGTTCCGTACTTCGGCTCAAGGTACTCAAGAGCACTACTACACCACCAAACTGGAAGACGCGATCATCGTCGCCATCAACAACAAAATGCACAACTGCCAGGATCCAGGCAACTCGCACTTCACCCACCTGGAAGAAGTGCAGTTCACCTACCGCAAAATCACCTGGACCCACGAAGTATCCGGTACTTCGGGTTCCGATGACTGGCGTGCTCCAGTCGTTTAATTACGGCTGATCGTTACAAGCATCGGCCAGCTCTGCTGGTCGATGTTGTTTACGCCCCTCCAGAATTTAGCGTACGTTGACCCGCTTTTGCGGGCGTCGACGAGCGCCGCTGCACAGCACGAGG
The DNA here is from genome assembly GCF_020149425.1 of Pseudomonas sp. P116. Classification (NCBI taxonomy): domain Bacteria; kingdom Pseudomonadati; phylum Pseudomonadota; class Gammaproteobacteria; order Pseudomonadales; family Pseudomonadaceae; genus Pseudomonas; species Pseudomonas sp. P116. The sequence goes on from NZ_JACVHB010000001.1 coordinate 451, forward strand.
AACAAGGGATGTTCGCGCCGGCCAATGAAACCCACTTTGCCCTGACCATCGAAGGGCTTTCCGCCGATTTTCAGGTGTTTACCCTCACCGGCCGGGAAGCCATCAGCCAGCCGTTTGTCTTTGAGGTGGAGCTGGTCAGTGAGCAGCCGTCGCTGGACCTCGAAACCCTGCTGCACAAACCGGCCTTCCTGCAACTGTCGCCCGACGGCAGCGGCATCCACGGCCAGATCTATCGCGCCGCGCAAGGTGACTCGGGCAAACGCCTGACCCGTTATTCGGTGACCCTGCGCCCGCAACTGTCGTACCTGGCGCACCGCGTCAACCAGCGCATCTTCCAGAACCTCACAGTGCCGAAAATCATCGGCCAAGTGCTGGAAGAGCACGGCATCCAGAGCAACGCTTACGAATTCAAGACCGGTTCGATCTACCCCGAGCGCATCTACTGCGTGCAATACGACGAATCCGACCTGCATTTCATCCAGCGCCTGTGCGAGGAAGAAGGTATCCACTACCACTTCCAGCACAGCGCCACGGCGCACAAACTGGTGTTCGGCGATGACCAGACGGTGTTCCCGAAACTCAAGCCTGTGGCCTATCAGCAAGACTCCGGCATGGTCGCCAGCGACCCGGTGATCAAGCGCTTCGACCTGCGCCTGGAAACCCGCACCAGCCGCACCACGCGCCGCGATTACGACTTCGAAAAACCACGCCTGACGCTGGAAAGCGAAAACCGTGGCGACGCCCTGCCCGACCTCGAAGACTACGATTACCCGGGCCGTTTCATCGACCGCGAGCGCGGCAAACACCTGGCCAAACGCGCCCTCGAACGTCACCGCAGCGACTTCCAACTGGCTGAAGGCAAAAGCGATCAGCCGTTGCTGGTCAGCGGCCATTTCCTCGCGCTGACCGCGCACCCGAAAGCCAAATGGAACGACCTCTGGCTGCTCACCGAAGTCCTCCACGAAGGCAAACAGCCGCAAGTGCTGGAAGAGTCCGTGACCAGCGACACCACCGCGCTCAAAGACGATTTCCATCAGGGCTACCGCAACCGCTTCCAGGCCACCCCGTGGGACGTGCCGAATCGCCCGCCCCTGCGCCACCCGAAACCGCGCATTCTCGGCAGCCAAAGCGCCGTGGTCACGGGTCCCAAAGGCGAAGAAATCCACTGCGACCAATACGGCCGCGTCAAAGTCCAGTTCCACTGGGACCGCGAAGGCCAGGCCGACGACAAAACCAGCTGCTGGCTCCGCGTCTCCAGCGCCTGGGCCGGCGCCCAATACGGCGGCATCGCCATCCCGCGCATCGGCATGGAAGTGCTTGTCACCTTCCTCGAAGGCGACCCTGATCAACCGCTGATCAGCGGCTGCCTGTACCACAAGGAAAACACCGTCCCGTACGCGCTGCCGGCGAACAAAACCCGCAGCACCTTCAAAACCCTGAGCTCAATGGGTGGCGGCGGCTACAACGAACTGCGCATCGAAGACAAAAAAGGTCAGGAACAGATTTATCTCCACGCCCAGCGTGACTGGGACGAGAACGTCGAGCATGACCAGAAGATTAGGGTCGGCAACGAGCGTCACGACACCGTTGAAAAGAACAGCTACAGCGAGTTCAAGGCCGAAGAACACCACACGGTTTATGCCGATCGCAAAGTTGAGGCGCGGGCAAATGATCACCTCACCGTGGGCGTCAATCAGCACATAAAGATTGGGACTGGGCAGTTCATCGATGCGGGGCAGGAAATCCACCTCAGCAGCGGCATGAAAGTCGTGCTTGAAGCGGGGGCGGAACTGACGCTCATTGGCGGTGGGAGCTTCATCAAAATCGATGCTGGCGGCGTGACCATGAGCGGGCCGGTGATCAACATGAACTCCGGCGGTGGACCGGGTAGCGGCACGGGGGCTGCACCGTTGTTGCCGGGGCCGTTGAAGCAGGCGGATGCGGATAAGGCTGGGGCGTTGTTGGTGCCCGCCTTGCGTCAAACCCTGCAACGAGCAGCCACGACGGCTCAGCCAGTCTGCGAGATATGCCAACAACTGAAGGCGATGAAATGATCCCCGGTGCCACGCGTTATCTGCTTCTGGACGGAGCAAAGATCGAAAAACTTCCGGCCCGCCTGTACAGCCTGGACGACAACCCTGTTGTCGAATGGCTGTATCACGCAACGCCCTATCGAGAGCTATTTGATGTTGGCCCTGCGCTGGTCGTCTTGCGCGCCAACAGCGCACTTGAAAAGGCCTTCACTGATGACTGGCAAAACGATGCTGGCCTCATCATCGAAAGCGATGCGCCTCTACAGCAATTGACTGAACATCTGCGCAGCCTCATCCACGCGCGGGTGACCGGTGATGCCTCAATGCTGTTTCGCTACTACGACCCGCGAGTCATGCGCCATTGGCTGCCGGCCCTGAACCCCGGGGAAAAAGATCACGTGATGGGCCCGATCAGACGCGTACGCCTGCCAGCGCGAGAAGGCCAGGAAGAACAGTGGATCGTTCGTGAGCAGGATCGCCAAAGCGCCCAGCAATATGCTGAGCGTCCGTGGCTTCACCTCGATGAGCAACAGTTGCAACGGCTCAATCAAGGCAAGCTGGAAATGTTTGATCAACAGTTGCTGGCGCACGTTCGTACCTACTTTCCCGACTGCCTGGCTCAGCGCTCGGCCGTCGAACAGCAGCAATGGGCGGTCCTTTGCCGTGAAGGCGCCGCCAGCCACGGTTACTCGGCGCCCAACGAAGTGGCACGCTGGTCTGCTCTGGTTGCCGAGCACGGGACCGAGTTCCCCCAAGCGCCTGAACATCAGGCCTACCGCGAGATTCTTCAACAGCCGATGCTCAACGCCACACAACGCCTGGATGCCTTGTTGGTAGAACTGCATCGCCATTGGCTGCTGACTGACAAGGAGTCCAATGCATGACCACCGCACCGCTCGATAAAAACCGCAACCTGGCCGCTGCAGATCAGGCTGCACAATGCCAGTTCGGCGACGAAGAGTTGTCCAGCCCGGCTACCACCTGCCCTGCGCGCCAACCCGAAATCTTCGTGGTTCCCAGCCGCTACGCAATGGCCGAACAGGCCGCCGAACACGCCGATTTCGCGCCATCCAGCCCGACCAAAAGCCACCCGATGGCCTTGCGTCGCTTGCGCGCGGGCTACGCCTATCTTTGGCATGCCGAAGGACCATTGAAACGCTACGCGGTGGCGTCTGATGGTTTGCTGGTTGAACAACCGCTGACGCAACCCCACTCTGCTCTGACGACCGGTGAAAACGCCGGAATCGCATTGAACAAAAGCACCGACGCGTGGATGCTCTACAGCGAAGTGCCATTGGGCAAAGACGCCTGCGAGCGCCTGAAAAAGACCGGTGAACGACGCAAGCGCATGCGTCAGATCGCCCTTACCGACGTAGCCAAACGCCTGTCGGCCAAACACTGCCTACCGCTCGAAAAAGCCCCGACACTTGTCGCCGAACTCATGCCGAAAGTGCGCGAAAAAACCCTTGCGCATGAACATCAGAAGAACGGCGCGACTGACCGCGAAGGCGTGAAAGAACAACGCAAAACAGCGCAAGCCGCGCCGACTCAAGAAAATATCAAAGCCTACTCCGCTAGCTCGGAATCTCTGCGCGAACGCGAACAGGCGGCCGGCATGCAACCACCGGGCGAGCCCGTGGTCGAGCCCGGGACTTGGAGCGCCAGCCCTTGGGAACTGGCACCTACGCAAGCCTGGCTGGACAAAGCCAAGAGCGAGTCGGCTCCGCTATATGCGGTGTTTGCTGCGCTGGATGATGATCTGGGGGTGTTGCGGGATATCGACCACGAACAGAACAAGGTCGAGGCAGAACACGAAGAGTGGGTAGCCGACAATAGCTTGCGCCAGACCATCGGCAGCTTTATCCGCAACATGGTTACCGAAGACGGTGGCGAAGTTGCCAACCTGCTCAACTACCGGTATCGCGAACATAACCTGCAACTGACACCGGAACAGGGCGACACCCTGATCGACAGTCAGAAGCAGCTGAACACCCTGATGCTGGAAGAAACACGCATCAACCAACAACGCGGCCGACAGTATGGGCATGCTCAAGCGGATGGCCTGTTGGCTGAGGTTCGATCCCGTGAAGAAGCCGTGCTGAACAAGGTGCGCAGCTTCATCCCGAGCGAATTGCATCAGGAAGCGCAACAGGTTGTGCGGGATTATCGCCAGGAAAAAGTCAGCAATCTGGAAGGTGGCGGCGGAACCAAGGTTGGTGAATACATCGACTTGGCGAGCATGGACCATTGGCTGGATCAGGAAGCGCCGCAGCACTTCAAACAGGTCGAAAAACGCCATCAATTGCTGTACGCCGATCGCGAAACCTACCTCCCACGCAACGACAGTGGTACTTGGTTTGTCGACCAGAGCAGCGAAGAACACCTCACTTGGCTTGAAAGTTTGACGGTCGCCTGCCTTAGTGCTCAGTGCAGCCGTAGCGAAGGCGCCAAACAGTTTGCCGATTACGTGAGCAGCGATGACCCCGGCTTGCTGCGTCTGGTGTTCCAGGCGTGGAGTCCGAGCCTGGAAGCGGCGGTGAACAACACTTCACGCCTCAACGAACTGGTCACGGCGCTCAGTCTGGAAAACCTTGCCGATTCCCGCGCAGCCGCGCTCAAGCTTCTGGACGCTGACACCCTGCGCAATATCGAGCGGTTAGCGAGCAATCTGGAAGGTGCCTGGACGGCGACCATGACCCGCCTCGGCGCGTCTTTGATTCATGCAAGCAAAGGCACGGCGATGGCAATGGGATTATTCCTGGTCATCCGCCTCGGCGATAACACCCGCCTTGTGCAGGGCGTAGAGAACGGTATCAAAGTCTGGCGCTTAGTCGGCCAGAACGCTGAAGCCCTCAGCCAATGGACCCGAAGCACCGCTCAGGCCATCAGCCTCGGTCGCGTCAACGGCATCGTCAACGCACCCTCGATCAAAGCCTCGGGTGGCCTACTGCCGCTGGCGGCGCTGGTGGTCAACATTCTCAACGCCGGCACCTATGCCGGACAGGCAGCGGCGCTGGAAGGCAGCGATGCGCAACGGCAGGCGGATAGCATGTCAGCGTATTTGTACGCAGGGGCCGCGTTGGGGGCGGTGATTCAGAATTGGGTTATTTTGGGGAAGGGAGTTCAAGAGCTAGGTCGTGGGGCTGTAGTAGCTCCTACACTCACCCTGTTTGGAGGAGTAGTAGGGGTAGTGTCAGCAGCAGCAGCCCTCCAAGAGTTCGCATCGTTAAAAATTCAAATAGATAGCGCTCAAAGCTCAATCGATCCTTGGCTGAAAATCAAGCAATTGGCCGTTACCGGACAGATCGCAGTATACGGAGCGCAGGCACTACTAGGTCTTAGCCTCACTGGGATGCGCTTGTCGAACAAAATCTCGACTCCTCTCGCAATAAAGCGCTTTCGACTTGGCATGGGCCCGCTCAATCTTTTGCTTCTGGGTCTGGGAGGTTTGTACCTGTTTGCATGGTTCCGCCAGGCCAACCCTCTGCAAAGCTACCTGGCTAACTGCTGTTGGTCCCACCGCCGAGCCGATACTCACAACTTCATCGCACCTCAGGCACAGCTGGATGAAATCAACGAACTGATGATGCTCCTCTACCAGCCTCGTCTGGCTATGGAAACGCGGGAAGTACGCATCAGTGGTTCAATGGGTGACACGATTACTCAGGACGGCATCAACCAACTTACGATTGACTTGCCTGGAGCGGCGCCGGGTGCCGCACAAATTGATTTAGCCATGAGTGGCAACTTAACTCCCTTTTCCGCCGGCTTCGGCACCGGTACCCGCGGCACGCCAACTGACCTCGGATCTACTTGGTTGAATGCCAGCCAATGCACCTGGATCCCGGTCGATGAGGGTCAAGGCCTGCGTTTGAGCGGTAGTTTCCCCCAACCGCTGACCCGCCTGACTTTACGCCTGTCTTACCTCAGCCCGGTGGCGTTGCTGGCCGGAGTCGGTGCTACTATTGGCGGCGCAAAAGGCTTGGCCTACACCCTGTTACCCAATGGCGGATTATTGAGCCCGGATGGTGAAATCGTCACCTTGCGCTCCGGCGAACCAACCCCAGAACTTGATCGGGCCAGCATTCACCGCCTAGGTCCGCAACAGAACTCCAGCTATTTGAAACCCAAGGACAAGGCATGACCTCAGCCACATCCGGCAGCCGCAAAGGACCGCTCTCGCGAGAGGACTACTTGGCACCACTGGCCGTTCCTACAGGGCAAACGCCAAAGGATGTCCTAAACACCATCTGGCGCAAGAACGACGTTTGCCTTGACATCGGTTCTTACAGTATTGGCTCGGCAGTGATGGTCATTTGGCCGGTACTGCTTTTCTGTATCTGGCTTATTCATCACGAGCGCAATTCCGTAATTTTCTGGGAAGCATTGGCCCTTTCGCTTTTCATAGTTGGCATTCCCATTCTCCTAGTACTGAAAGGTTTAATGAGTCCCGTACCGCCTCCAATCCGCTTCAACCGTCAACGCCGCGAAGTATGTGTGCCATTCAAAGATGGCCGATACTGGATCGTGCCTTGGGAGCAGGTTACTGCCCAAGCAGTGGCGATGGACTCGGTGGGTCAGCACGGAAAAACCACTCAAGGTCTATTGATAGTGGGCTTTCGTAATCCCGATCCTGACGCGCCAGAAAAGGAGCGCGACTTCAGTCTAGGGTTCAACTGCGGCGGTGGTGAAACGGCTATGAGCCTCTGGGAGTGCATGCGCAGCTACATGGAGAAGGGGCCAGACGCGATCCCAGATAGCCGATTGGGTAGAAAACCTTACGCCGAAACACAGATCGGTTCCATCGTTACCAGCCTTTTCAAAGGCGACATTCTGGACGTTTTGCACGGGTTGTTTTTTGTTATTTTCCTAGGAACATACTGGGCCGAAAAATTGCAAAATTGGAAACTCGCACCACCACCTGATCTGACTGATCCCGCCATCGTCGAATGGTCCAAACCCCTTCCTCCCGAGCAATGGGCCAAACGCTCTCCTGAGTTGGCAGCAGCCATCGCCAAGCGTGAGACAGAAATGGCCGAGCAACCACTACAGTAATTGGCTTAAGGGGGAGCCGTGCGCCGTTACCTGAGGACAACACATGAGTACGCCAGTGACGGCTACCTTCCAAAACGCTTTAGACCAACATGAAATCCCTGATTTCTTCAAAGGCAACGGGTTCTACTTCGCCAAAGGCTGTGACTGGGGCGACCACTTGCACATAAACAACTGGCAAGGGATGTGTGCCGTGTTGAGGCACCAGGACTCAGCGCAAGTACAACTGACCCGGATCTTTGAGGAGTACGTTCAAAGCCTCGAGGAAAACTACATCGACTCGGACGGATTGCTTTCGAACCTGAGGGCCTATTACATCCTGAGGAAGAAGAACCCGTTTCTATCCGGGGCGGGTTATGACCTTACCGCCGCCCTTGGTAAAACCAGCCGAAATAAAGCAGGCGTGTTGTTCAGGCTGCTCCGAATATCCTACGACAAGGAAAATGCTGGCACTTCGAAATACTCGTTCGCTCAAGAGCTTCAGAGACTGCGTAGCCTTGGTTGCACACTCGAACTCGAATCGCTTTAGCCTCGAACCATTGAATCTGGAACTCACGTGAACACCCGCCAAATCACACTCGCCAACGGCTGGACCGCCACCTTTGAAAACAACGGTGAATTCCACATGGGGGCAGAAGGTTGGAGCTTGCTCCTGCAAGGGCCCGATAACAGGATGATCCAGTATTTCGCAGACCAGATTGTTTTGGTCAACGATGAAGACGGTACTCAGGCCAATTCATGTATTCGTTTGTCGAGCGATGGTGTTTACGGGTACCTGAGCACAGCCGTTGATAATTGCTGGGTAATCGATTTTGCGCGGGGCATGATCGCGCCGCACCGAGTGAGCATCCGTCATCACCATGACGCCTACGATGAGAGCGTCGCGCTTTTCGAGCAGCCGGCTTTCAAACGTGCGCGGCAATACATCAGTGTTGTCGGAAGATACATTTATCTGACCTTTCCGCTGACGAGGGATGAGGACTTCCCCAAGGTATGGGATGAATATTTGTCGATACGCAGACGTCAGCTCGACGAGCTTTATTTCAGAAACTGATCAGACGCGGCGCGCCTTGTTCAGCGAAGCATATTTGCGCGTGCCCTATCCGATCAGCTCGTCCGCCACCGCATACTTGACCACTACACGATTGCGATAAAGTCTCTCCCGCATTACCAATGTCCCCACCTGCCCCTTTTCCCGAACTTCCCGCCAGATCTCATTCTCCCGATAGACCCGCTCCCCTTCGCGCGCAAACCGATGCCCTTCCTGAAACACGTGATACCGATACGCCCGCACCTGATCACATAACAACTCCCCTTCCAGTTGCGTCTGCCCGACATTCAACTTCAGCTGAAAACACCGATCCGTCGGGTTATGCAGCACCAGGTCAATGTAGTTATAGAAAATCGCCGCACCGGAGCCAAACGGCAGTAAGCGTCCCTCATCCGGAAACGGATCGAAGCTGTGATTGGAGCGTTCAACCACTACCAGCGGTGAATGTATGGCCATCCAGTGAATCAGATTGCTCAGTTGGCATATCCCGCCACCCACCCCGGTGCGGGCCTCGCCGAAGGACAGTTCCATCCCTTCCACGTAGCCACGTTTACGCGTTGGGCGGCCGACGAGGCGGCAGAAGGAGAAGTGTTCGCCAGGGGCGATGATGACGCCGTCGATGGCGGCGACGGCGAGTTTGAGGTTGATGACTTTGTTGTGTTGCAGGGCAAGATCAGAGTCGCCGAGTTTACGGATGAGTTTCGAGGTGTGTTTGAGGTAGCGAAATGGCAGGCGTCCGGTCAACGCAACGGGTCGTGTGTAACGCTTGCTGGAGCAGTGCCAGGCGATGTGCCGGAACAGTCTTTTTTGCCACACGCGCAGCCAGTACAAGGCCGGGTGGTAGAGGGAAAGTGGTTTCATCCGTGATGCAACGGCGAACGCCGTTTCTTCCTTGAACCGTGAATTGGGCGCGTATTTTAGCCTGTAACCGGCCCGCGCCAAATAAACAAAGCGCCTTTTCCGGTCTCACTTCGACACATTCTGAAGCGCTGCCAGACCTGCAAATTAAGCTTCGCCTAAGGTTGGCTCGCTACCCTCCCGGCTCATAAACCCTGTCGTCATTGACCCGTGGATGAGTCTTTCTGTTATGAGTGCGTTTAATCTGCCAACCCAACCACAGCCGAACTTCAGCCTTGTCCTGGTCAATTACAAGACCGCGGACATTACCCGGATGTGCCTGGAATTATTGCACCAGCATGTCAAGGAACAGCGCATTCCAGTCTGGGTGATGGACAACGATTCAGCGGATGAAAGTCTGGACTACCTGCGTTCGCTCGACTGGATCAACTTGATCGAGCGGCCTTCTCCGTGCAAGGAAGCAGGCCATATTGCCCATGGCAAGGCACTTGATCTGGCGCTGGAAAAGGTTGAAACCGATTATTTGTTTTTGCTCCACACCGACACCTTCGTCTATGACAAAGAAGTGTTTGCAATGATGCTGCGCGAGTGCACAAAAAGTGCGGATATCGCCGCAGTTGGTTGTGTCGAGCAGATCAATCGGGGGATTGTGCGGGATACCTGGCGTTTAACTTCACGCTTTTGCAAGCATTATGTTCGCCAGGCAAAAGTTCGTCTGGGTATGAAATCCAAACCGCCAAGACCATATAAGGAAACTCACCTGAAAAGTTTCTGTACGTTGTGGAACGTGCGACTGATGAAGTCTCAAGGCCTGCACTTCTGCATGGATGATCGCGTACCCGGTTACACGCTGCAGGATCGAATGGTGAGCCTTGGATACGGCATCAAGCTGCTTTCGCCACGCACGATTTTCCGTTATCTCGATCACATCCAGGCAGGAACGGTCGCCGCGGCGGGCACCTACGGGAAAAATCACCGCCGTACGAAAATGTACCAAGCGACTATCGAGCGCTTCCAGGGACAGCGAGGCAAACCCGGGATACAAACATCGGTTTAACTCATGGCAACAAAAAGGGTGACTTTAAAAGTCACCCTTTTTTTAACTGAAATTGTATACATTTGCTCCAACGGAGGTGTTCGCCCAGTGTAATGGCCTGGCAATCCATGCACCGGTAAAGAGCCCTGACACTGGGCGAACGCGAAGGATTTTAATAGAAGTTGGCGGATATGTCGCCATACTTCAATGTAAATATTATGTACAAGAAAGTTAATAGATATTTATCGATGAAACCCTTCACGAACCTTTCACGAAACTTTCAGAAACCCTACAAGCAACTAATAGTATGACTACTCTAATACAAAAACTGTACAAGAGTAGTCATCCTGTAGAGCTAAAACTCAACTTTCGTGCTGACTGGTCACTTTTAATACATCGGTATAAGTGACAACAACGCTCTGCCCGACTTTGAGGTTCTTCAGTTTGTCCTGAATATCAGGCCGTTCGACGTTGAGGGTTTTCGATACACCGGCAGGGTTTTGCAGAGTTACCTGATTTGTTTTCAAATCAATTTTGGTGATTTTCAATTGCACCTGAACCTGACGGTAAGCTTCGCCGCCGGGGTTGCTGCTGCCCGGAGCGTTGCGCAGTTCGCCGGTTCGCTCGGTGGTGCCAGGCAGACCTTTATCCACATCGGTGTCGAGGTAGGCCGCGACGGAACGCATGACTTCCACGTTGACCTGGTCGCCGACCTTCAGATTGGCGAGGTTTTTCGCTTTCTCCGTGAGCTGTACGTGAACCTGCTGGCCTTCGGCGCCTTCCAGCACAACCTGGTGTTTATCCGCGTCAACCGCTAGCACTTTGGTGGTGACTTTGTCGGCTTCAACCGTTGCCGACAGCGGTATGTCGGCGGCAAACGCAGTGAGACTGGAGGCGGACAGCAGCGACGCGAGGGCGATGGACTTGGCGAGTGCATGAAGCTTCATAAGCGTACTTTCCCTGTCAATGATTGGCAGCACCCGACGCCGGAATCATTTCAGACGTGGGGTGTGTCACTGAGCATAGACGCTGTTCAGGGCTTGGCTTTGGTTTGTGGCGCGGCAGTTTCCTGTGCGGTCGATTCGCCACTGGCCGTGCCTTTGCCGCTCTTCTCACGCTGCTTCGGATCGGTCGGACGCAGAGCATCATTGTCGCGCTCGGTTTCCCCCGGTGGCCGGGGCTCGTCAGGATGCTGGTTTTCAGATTCAGGTTTCATCGGTGTTGTCCTCAGGCTTCGGGGTCGTCAAGTTCGCGGGCGACGTTTACGGCGGGGGAATCCTTGTGCAGGTCATCGGCCTTGGCACGCAGGATCTGCCATTGCTCAAGGTCGATGGCGCCCTGACCGAGCATGTCATCGGCGATGCGTTGCAGGTCTAAGAAGTGAGCGTCGGGGGACTGCTGCCACAAAGTGTCGTCGTCGAACAGACGTTGCCAAGTGGTGAGGTCTTGGGGTTGCAGGTCGTCGCTCATGGCTCATCCTCGACAGGTATTACTTTTGTAGAGGTTCAGCGAGCAACCGGAGTTCAACCCGATCCCTGGGGAGCTGCCGAAGGCTGCGATCTTTTGATCTTGCGTTCAAAGACCACCGTCAAAAGATCGCAGCCTTCGGCAGCTCCTACAGGGATGTGTGTCGGCAGATTGAGATGAGCCATATCCCCCGGGGTTTTATGTCGGTAGCGCGTGATGAGTCATTCCAGGATTTTGAGCATCAGTACCCGGTCATTTCCAGGTAGCCGTTGCCGCCATGACTACCACTGACGCGTACTGGACCTTCCCAATAGGGAATGCGCAGGTCCATCCACGCGTTGGGGTTGAGCGCCGAGAGACTGATATCGAGGTGCTTGTCTGGAATGCTGATTGACCAGCGCACCGGCATCGCCCGGCCGGCGACTTTGGCGGTGTCTTGCGGGACGAGTTTGATCTGCTCGCTACGCAGCGTTTGCGTCTGGCCGTCGGCGCCGATCCAGGTGCCGGTCAGGTACGGCGCGCCCTCCTTCTGGCGCATGCGATAAAGCATCAGGTGTTCGCCGCTGTCCAGGTGCAGGGAGAACCAGTCCCAGCCAGTCTGGCTGGCGGTCAGCGGCTGGCTGCTCCACTCGCGGTCGAGCCACGCCGGGCCGCTGACGGTGTAAGTCTTGCCATCGATTTGCAGCGTGCCGCTGGCCTGAAAAAACGGCTGACTGTAGTAATACGATGCCTGCCCTTGTTCGGATTTCTGGCTGAAACCCTTGTCGCCTTGCAGCACCAACGGACGGCTGGACGTGAGATGCAGTTGATAGGCGAATGATCTATCGCGGGCGCTGAGTTGCAGGTCACTTAGGGGATCGACCGCCTGACTGCTGAACTGCCAATCATCGATCCACGCCTCGAACGGCGCCAAACGCACGCCGGCCTGACCAACGCCGCCACGGGCATAACGCTCGGCGGCATGATGCGCCGTTGCCGAAGTCACCGCGGCATGCCCCAGCCAGATCGTTTGACTGCCCCAACCTGCCTGCTCCGGCACCGGTTTGAGGGCGCTGCGAAACAGCGTCCATTGCACGCCGAAATCGTTGCCCTGCTGATCCTTGAGATTGGCGGTGACGTACCACCACTCGATGCGAAACCCCTCATGGGCGCCGTGATCCGCCGGAAAGCTGAACACCCGACCCGGCACCACCGGGGTAAATGCCTGTGCCTGATCGCCCATTCCGGCGAAGCCCTTTTGCTCGGGCACTGACTGATCGCAGCCGCCGAGCAACAGCAGAACCATCAGCACAACGAAGTTAGTCCTCATGGGCAAACGTCCTCAGCAAATCCGCCGGTTGCGTACGGTACAGCGAATACAACGGCCACGCCGACGCCAGCAATGTGGCCAGCAACGCCAACCCCATCAGTTGCAAAAGCTGCCAAGGGAACACGCGCAACGGCAGACGCCAGCCAAACGCCTGCACGTTGATCACCGCATCCAGACACCACGCCAGCGCGATCCCCAGCGGCAACGCCAATACCAGCGTCAGCACCGCCAGCAGCCAGGTCTGACCAAGATTGAGCAGCATCAATTGGCGTCGTGTCACGCCCAGCGCCCACAGCGGCGCGAGTTGGCCGAGACGGCTTTGGCTCTGGGTCAACAAGCTGATAAACAGCGCCACGCCCGCCACCGCCAGGGTCAAGGTGTTCAAAGCCGCCGTGGCGGCAAAGGTGCGTTCGAAAACTTCAACCGACCAGCCCTTGAGCCGCGCCTGATCGACGATGCGGCTGTCATCCAGCTGAAAACGCGCCTGCAATGCACGCGAAAATTCCGCAATGTTTTGCGGATCGATGCGCAGATTGAAACGGTTCGGCGTCAACTGTGGCCAGCCACGCAGCAGATGGTTGCTATTGACCAGCAAGTGGCCCTTGGGATTGCCGTAATCGGCATAAATGCCAACGATTCGCGGCGACCACGCGCCATTCGGAGCAGGTATCGTCAGGCGATCACCGGCGCGCACCTGCAGGCGGCGGGCGAGTTGCTCGCTGAGCATCACCGCATCATCCGTCGCCAGATGCGCCCACGGATCACCGCCACTGGCATCGAGCAATGGCCAATGCTGACGATAATAAGGATGATCAATCACCCCATAGACATCCGCCGGCCAGCCTTGCAACGTGATCGATACCTGCCAGTTGGGCAGCACCGCCGTCACCAGTGGCTGCTGTTTCAGCCAAGTGGACATCTCGCGGGCCTGGGCCGGGTTGCTCGGGTTGATGTAAAGCTCGGCGCTCAAGCGTTGTTCGAGCCAGTCGTTGAAGGTCTGGCGAAAACCGGCGGTCATGCTGCCGGCGCCGATGTTGGCCGCCAGCGCCAGAAGCAACGCCATCAGCGCCAGGCTCAGTGCCGGCAATTGTTGGCGGCAGTCGGCGAGAAACCATTGGCCGAGCACCGAACGACTGCGCCCGAGCAGTTGATTCAACACGCCACTCAACAGCACCGGCAAGGCCAGCGCGGCGCCGAGCAGCAACCCCGCCATCAGCACAAAACCGCTGGCCAGGCTGTCGCCCCAAATCAACGCCACCAGCGCAATCACGCCCAGCACCAAGGCCAGCCAGCCCTGACGCCGCAACCAGCGCGTGTATTGCTGATGCCAGGCTTGCGGATCCGCCACCGCCAGCAGTGGCAAACGGGCAGCGCGAAGCAGGCTGTTTGCCCCGGCCAGCAAGGCGCCGAGCAGGCTCAAACCGATCCCGCTGACCCACCACCAAGGGCTCAGGCGCAACTGCCCCGCCACTTCTGCGCCGTACAACCCGCGCAGGCTGGCGGCGACGTCCGGCAGCAGCACACTGGCCAGCCAATAACCGCTGATCACGCCGAACACTCCGCCGATCAGCGCCAGCGAACCCAATTCGAAAATCAGGCAACCCATCAACATCCGCGCACTGACCCCACAGGCACGCAATGTGCGCAGCAAGCCACGGCGTTGCTCCAGCGCCAGGCCGATGGCTGCATGCACGATGAATAAACCGACAACGAACGAGAGAAAACCCAAGGCATCCAGATTGAGATGAAAGCTCTCGGTCAGGCGCGCGAGATTGTTTTCCTCGCCACTGCTTTTGAGCTGCAACTGGCCTTTGAGCGTGGTCGGCAACTCACCGTGAAAATCCTTGGGCAGCAACAAACGCGAGAGTTGTCCGGGTTGTTCGAGCAGGGTTTGCGCGACACCGATATCGACCAATAACACGCCCGGCGCCATGTCCTTTTGTGCCAGCAACGGCGGCAACGTCTGGCCACTGACCGTTTGCGGCGTAGCACCTTCGCTCAGGTTCAGGGCCCGCAAGGTTTCCGGGGAAATCCACGTACTGCCCGGCGGCGTGAAGAATTCGACGACACGCTCGATCGGCATCGCCTGCCCTGCCACAGCGGAATCGGCTGGCAGCGACACCGGTTCGATGCCCATCAGTTGCAGGCGTTGATTGTCGTGATCCTTGAGGATCAAGCGCCCCTGCAACAGCGGCGACACCGGCCAGCCCTGGCGCCGCAGGTCGATGAACCATTGCTGGGGGAACGTCGCACCGTTCGGCGTACTGAGGCTGGCCTGCGGTTCGCCGCCGATCAATTGGCTGGCGCGAGCGTAGCTGTCGCGAGCCTGACTGTTCAGCGCCTCGACGCCAGTCAACAGGCTGGTAGCCAGCCACAACCCGGTCAGCACACTGAAAAACTGCACCGGATGCCGCCGCCAATGGCTGAGCAGCGCACGCAGGGTTTGCCGGAAAACGATCACGTCAGACGTCCGCTGGACAGCACCACCCGCTGCGACAACCGCGCCGCCACACGAGGGCTGTGAGTGACCATCAGCAAGGTCGTCGGCGTGTCGTCGAGCAGCTCCAGCAACAATCGCAGCACTTCGTCGCTGGTCGCTTCATCGAGGCTGCCGGTGGGTTCGTCGGCCAACAGCAGTTTCGGCTGCGAGGCCAGCGCCCGACCCAACGCGACGCGCTGCTGCTGACCGCCCGAGAGCTGCTCGGGATAGCGCTTGAGCAAATCACCCAGGCCCAGACGTTGCACCAGATGCGCTTGCCAACGCGGATCGTGACGCCCGGCCAGGCGCGCCTGAAACGCCAGATTGTCCTCGACGCGCAAACTGCCAATCAGGTTGAACTGCTGGAACACCAGACCGATTTCCGTGCGCCGCCAGTTGGCCAGTTGCGCTTCGTTCATGCTCTCGAGCCGATGCTCGCCGCTGCGAATGCTGCCGCTGTCGACCTTGTCGAGACCGGCGATCAAGTGCAGCAAGGTGCTTTTGCCACTGCCGGATTCGCCCATCAACGCCAGACTGCTGCCGGGTTCCAGCGTCAGGTCGACGCCTTGCAGCACGGGTAACGGGCCTTGGGGGGTGGCGTAGTTTTTGAAGACGTTGCGAACCTCAAGCATGGGCAAACCTGATCGATGGACGTGAGCCAAGGATAGCGGTGCTGAATGGTTTTTGTCCGCGGATGATCATCGCCGTGCCTTCGCTGCGCCCTACCCTCAAACCCTGATCCAGCCATAACGATAATAATTGGAGAATCCATGCCCCGTTTTACTTTGAGCCCCCGTGGCCTGCTGGCCTGCCTGATCACCGCATGCCTGAGTCAAACAGTCATCGCCGCCGACGCAGCCGTTGCCGCCAGCGCCCAGACGTCCGCCAGCAACGCCGCCGTCCTGCAACAATTGCCGTTCAGTGATCGCACCGACTTCGAATCGGTCAGCAAAGGCCTGATCGCGCCGTTCAAGGGCCAGGTCAAGGACGCCGCCGGCAAGGTCATCTGGGATGTGCAGGCCTACGACTTCCTCGCCAAGGATCAGGCCCCGGAATCGGTCAATCCGAGCCTGTGGCGGCTCGCTCAACTCAGCGCCCATGCCGGCCTGTTCGAAGTCAGCCCCAAGCTGTATCAGGTGCGCGGCCTCGATCTGGCCAACATGACCATCATTGAAGGCGACGCCGGGTTGATCATCATCGACCCGCTAACCATGGCCGAAACCGCCAAGGCTGCGCTGGACCTGTACTATGCGAACCGTCCGCACAAACCGGTGGTCGCGGTGGTCTATAGCCACACTCACGCCGACCATTTCGGCGGCGTGCGCGGCGTGATCGACGAGGCCGATGTCAAGGCCGGCAAGGTCAAGGTGTTCGCCCCGGCCGGGTTCATGGAACACGTGATGAGCGAGAACGTTTACGCCGGCAACGCCATGAGCCGCCGCGCGCAGTACCAGTTCGGCAGTTTGCTGCCGCGCGGTGAACAGGGTCAGGTCGACGCCGGCCTGGGCAAGAGCACGCCCAGTGGCGGCACTATCACGCTGATTCCACCCACCGACCTGATCACCAAGGAACTGGAAACCCGCACCATCGCCGGTGTGCAGGTCGAGTTTCAACTCACGCCGGGCACCGAAGCCCCGGCCGAGATGAACCTCTATCTGCCCGAGCTCAAAGCCCTGTGCATGGCAGAAAACGCCACGCAAATGATGCACAACGTGCTCACGCCGCGTGGCGCCCAGGTACGCGACGCCAAGGCGTGGTCACAATATCTGGACGCCAGCCTGGTGCGCTACGGCGACAAGGCCGACGTGCTGTTCGCCCAGCACAACTGGCCGACCTGGGGTGGCGAGCGGATTCGCACGCTCCTCGCCGACCAGCGCGACATGTACGCGTTCCTCAACGACCGCACGCTGCACCTGCTCAACAAGGGCCTGACACCGCTGGAAATCGCCGATGCGGTCAAGAAGCTGCCGGGCTCGCTGGACCAGAAGTGGTACACCCGCAGCTATTACGGCTCGCTGAGTTTCAACGTCCGCGCGGTGTATCAGCGCTACATGGGTTTCTATGACGGCAACCCGGCCAACCTCAATCCGCTGCCGCCGGTGGACACCGCCAAACGCACGGTCGAGGCCATGGGCGGTGGCGCTGCGGTGCTGGAGAAAATGCGCAAAGCCATGGCCAGCGGTGACTATCGCTGGGCTGCGCAGTTGGGTAATCAGTTGTTGTTCGCCGAGCCGGACAACGTCGACGCGAAAAAGGCCCAGGCCGAGACACTGGAGCAAATGGGTTATCAAAGTGAAAACGCCACCTGGCGCAACATGTACCTGACCGGCGCGATGGAGCTGCGCAATGGTGTGCCACCGCACGCCGGGACTTCGGTGTCGATAGACATGGTGCGGGCGATGAGCCCGGAAATGTTCTTTGATTATCTGGCGGTGCGCCTGGACAGTGACAAGGCGGTCGGCCATGACCTGACGCTGAACTGGACATTCGAGGATCAGCACAAGGACTTCAATCTGACCTTGCGCAATGGCGTCCTCACCCACCGCGCCGGGCTCAATCCGGCGGCAGATGCCAGTGTCAGCCTGAGCAAGGACACACTGGAGCAGATCAGCCTCAAGCAACTGGACTTCCCGACGGCGATGCAAAAAGGCTTGATCAAGTTGCAGGGTAACGGCAAGAAACTGGGTGAGTTGATGGGCAGCCTGGATACGTTCGGGCCGCAGTTCAACATCGTCACGCCGTAATCGCGTCGCCCTCTTCGCGAGCAGGCTCGCTCCCACATTGAAACCGCGCCCCCGGCTAAATGTGAGAGCGAGCGACAAAAAAACGATCAACGCCGAAGTTACAAAGGATTGAGCCGGAACTGCTTCGGCGTGATGCCGAACTGTTTGCGGAACGCGCGGATGAAGTTGCTCGGCTGGCGGTAACCGAGGCGCGCGGCGATGCGCTCGATCGGTTGATCGCCGGCGGTCAGCCAATGACGGGCCATTTGCAGACTGTCGTTACGGCTGGGGGCGGATGATTCAGCCTGCCAGTGACGGAGCATGCTCTGGTGCAGGAACGCATTGGCGCCCAGCAGCGCATCGTCAAGACTTGCACGGCGCAGCGTCAGGCGCGGATGCTCGCCCTGCTCAACATTAATGCCGGCGCCGCGTAGCCAGTTTCCGGCCGCTTGTGGCGGGCACAGACTGACGCTGACAAACACTTCCTCGGGCGCCTTGCCCAGTCGCCCGGCGATATTGCGCACCAAAGTGAGCGTTGCAGCATCAAGGCCGAAGTGATGCGCATGGCCCAGCACCGGGCGCAAATGCAAATGAGCGAACAGGCCGATCTCCTGCAGTTCGACAGCCACGTAATTGGCCACTCGCGGGACGAACATCACGAAGCATTCAAGGCTGGCGCGCAGGGTGGGCGCGGAGTCGAGCAGAATGTTCAAGCCTTGCAGGCAAGTGGTCGCCATTGAGTTGACCAGCTCGCAGCCGAACGTCGGGGCGACACCGGCCTGTTCACATTCACGCCACAGTTGCTCCACCGCGTGGGCCGGAATCTGCCGAGCCTGATCCTGCAGTGCCGCGTGGCTGATTCCGGCGCGCGCCAGCAAGGTCTGCGGGCACAGACCGGACTGCTCGGCGTGGCCGAGAATGGTCCGGGTGAAGGCGCTGGAGGCGAACAGGAGGTGGGACATGGCAACGGCTACCAAGAGACAGGCGTGTACTTATGCCAGCCAACGTGATATCGATCCAATGCATTAAAAGTATCCGCAGAATGCAGGAGACGCATGATGGATTTGCGACAGCTTCGCCACTTGGTCGCCCTCGCTGACTACCGCAACTTTGGCCGCGCAGCCGAGGCGATCAACCTCAGTCAACCGGCATTCAGCCGCAGTATCCAGACGCTGGAACGCGATCTGGACTGTGAACTGGTCGAGCGCAGCAGCCGGGAATTTCGCCTCACCGGCCAAGGTGAACTGGTGTTGCAACATGCTCGGCGCCTGCTCGCCGGCAGTCAGGCATTGCACAACGAACTGACGCAATACAACGGCCTCACCAGCGGTGAGTTGCAATTCGGTTGTGGCCCTTATCCGGCGCAAGTGTTGGTGCCGGAAGCCTTGGCGCAATTCATTCAGGCCCATCCGGCGATCCGCACGCGTTTTCATCAGGGCGACTGGCAGCAATTGTCGTTGTGGTTGCGTGAGCAGCAGATCGAATTTCTGGTGGCGGATGCGCGTTATTTCGTTGGCGATCCGCAGTACCACGTGCAACTGCTGCGTACCCGACCGGGGCGGTTTTTCTGCCGCGCGGGTCACCCGCTCGCCAGTCAGCCTGACTTGAAGCTGCGTGCCCTGCTCGACTACCCGGTGGTGGGCACACGCATTCCGCCGATGATCCGCAAAATCCTTGCCGATGTATTGGGCGAACCCGATTTCACCCCCAGCGTCGAATGCGCCCAGTTCGACGCGATCCAGCGCGTGGTGCTGCGCTCCGACGCAGTGGGCCTGGCGACGCTGGAGGCACTGCGTGAGCAGGTCGATCAAGGCGTGATCCACTTGCTCGAATTCATCGACATACCCAAAGACGATCCGGCTCTGCAACTGAGCTACGGCATCGTCACCCGCGTCGGCTACTCCATGACCCCGGCGGCGCGGGCGATGGTGGAAGCGATTCTGACCGTCGATCAACGCCTGCTCGCGGCCAACCACTGAGCCTTGTAGGAGCTGCCGAAGGCTGCGATCTTTTGATTGTGATATTTACAAGCAAGATCAAAAGATCGCAGCCTTCGGCAGCTCCTACAGGTGACCGTATTTATTCAGTTGGAATGCGTTCAACTGTAGGAGTGAGCCGTGTTCCGAAACAAGCGGTGAGCCCTATATGACAAAAATCGATCAGCCGCCCGCCAACGCTTTTTACGCACCGAGTCTGTTGCCGGCCATCGAAGAGTTGCTTGCGCGCGGTATCGCGCAAGACGCCATCGAGGCGCAGTTTCACCGCAGTCTGTTCGATTTGCGCACGCCCTTCATGCGCATTCCGCTGGTGCTGTCGCGGCGGTTCTGGGCGTTTGCCATCGAGCAGACCGGCGATCCGCAGATCGGTCTGGCGGCAGGCCGGCGCTTTGTTTCCACGGCCACTAATGGCCTGACGTATCTGTTCGATGTCGCGGTGTCGCTGCAAAGTGCCTGCGATTATTTCGAGCGGTTCTTCCCTTTCTTCAACGGCCATTACCGCGCGCAGATCGTCCGCGACGGCGATGCTGTCGAACTGCGTTTGCTGGATGCCGGCAGCTTGCGAGCGTGTGCCGCGACTACCGATTACATCCTTATCAGCCTGTGCAGCATGTTGCGGCGCAAGTTGCTCGCCAGTGGTCTTGGGCGTGATCCTGTGTCGAGTGTGGCGCTGGTTTCGGCCAGCAGCGCAGAACATGAGCGCGCCTTCCGTGCGCCCGTGCAGGGTGGGCAGGCGTATCCGGCGATTCGCCTGGATCCGCAGTTGTTTGTGGCGCCGTTGACGCCGGGCAATCAGTCGCTCGAACAAACGCTGGTGGAATTGCTGGAGCAGACCCGCCGCAACAGCGAGTCGACCTTGCTGGAGCAGCTCAGCGACTATTTGATTGCAGACCTGGCAGCGGCCGACTGGAAGCAGTTTTGTGCCGCCCGGCATTTGATCGAACGCACAGCGGCTCGGCGGTTGAAGGCGTTGGGCTGGCGTTTTTCCGAGTTACTGGACGAGTATCGGCGCTACCGGGCCGAGGATCTGTTGCAGGCAAGTGAGCTGGAGTTGGTCGAGGTCTCTGATCGTTTGGGCTATAGCGATGTGCAGAGTTTTAACCGCGCGTGTTTGAGGTGGTTGGGGTGTGCGCCGGGGGTGTATCGGGCGCAGTGGGTCAAGATCTGAAAGGGATAGTGATTGACCCGGCCTCATCGCTGGCAAGCCAGCTCCCACAATGTTTGTTGGTGAGTCCAATATCCCGAAACTACCGAAATCCCTGTGGGAGCTGGCTTGCCAGCGATGAGGCCAGTCCTGCCTATACAAACCTACTGCCCCGCCGCCACACTCGCCGGCGCCTGGGTCGGCGTCACGATGCTGCCCAGATCAATATGCTTCCACTCAGGCTTGGCCCCCAACCGCGCATTGAAGCGATAGTTGAAGGTGAATTCATCCACCGTTGGTACCGACAGCGGCTTGCCGTACGCCGACTCGATCGCCGCCAGGTCATACCCCATCAACTGCAACAAAGTCGGGAAAATGTTGTAGTGACTGGAGCGATCCTTGTTCGCCGCCAACTGAGCCGACCAGTCGAGCGTTTTCAGATCGCGGCCCTGAATCACCACCAGCGGCACCAGGCCCTCCTCCTCCACCGGATCCCCGCCGCAGTGGGTGTTAAGCCCCGGGTTACCGCGTTCGTGCAGATCCTGCCCGTGATCGGAGGTATAGATCAGCAGTGCATTGTTCAGATTGCCCTTGGCCAACACCCGCGCAAAAAACTCGCCGACGTTCCATAAAACCGTGTTTTTGTAGGCGTTGCGATACAGCACCCAGTCATCCACCTGACCATTGAAACCATTGCGTTCACCGGTATCGGCGACTTCCGTGAACTGCCCGCGCGGCAAGGTCGGGCGGTAAGCCATGAAGGCATCCGGGTATTTGTCGTGCACCGGGAAATGCGCGCCGACCTTGTTGATCAGGATCAGCTCGGGCTTGTCGTCGTTGAGCAGTTCGATCAGCTTCGCCGCCGCGGCCATATCGCGGTCGCGCACGCTGGTGCGGTCGAATTGGACAAACTCGTCGATGTCCTTTTTCTCGGCGTCGTTCATCAGGTTCTGCAGATTGCCGCCAGTACGCTGGGCGTCGATGTACACCGTGCGCATTCCAGCCTTTTTCGCGTACTGCCAGATCGACGGCAGCGTGCTGTTGATGCGCATGTAGTCGGCGCGGGTGCCACCGTAGCGCAGGGTGATGTTGGTGTCGGCGCTGCAATTGGCGATGGAGGCGGCATAGCCGTAATTGAAAATGTCGACGCCTGCGTGCGGCTGTTTGAGGTTGCTGTGCACGCCAAATGGCGCGTTGATATCCAGATAATTGCCGGAGATGCTCTCGTCGATGATCAGCACGATGTCATGCCCCACCGCCTGCGAAGTGCGCGCCAGCGTGACCGGTTCACGTGGGCCCACCGTGTTATGAAGCGCCTCATAGGCAAACAGGTTCAGATAGGCCAACGGCGTGTACATGATCGGCAAACCGCGGGCACCCTCGCCTGCGCGCAAAAACAGCACCGCGCTGAGCAGCAACACGCCACACAACGGCGCCGCCACGCGCAACGTGTTCGGTACGATGAGCGAATGGCGCGGTTTGAGACCTATGGCAAACAACAGCAGCAGGCCACTGAGCGCACCGCGAATGATTGCGTCACGGTACTGGTACGCCGCTTCCTGAATGAAGCCGCCGGAATACACCAGCGAGACGAAATTGCTGTAGCTCAGGTAATCCGCGGTGACCCGGGTATAGATGTCGAAAAACACCGCCGAAACAAACATCGCCAATGCGAATAAATGGCGAACGAGTGTTTGTCTTATATACGCCGTTAGATATAACGCCAAAGTGAGCGCCAAAAACATCGCGCCAAAAAGAAGTACAGAAAAACCGAGGCCGATAGCATTTAACCGCTCAATGTAATATTCGGAATAAAGGAGCAGATAAGTAATTAAAAGCAGTTCTTTTGCATATTTGAACATGGCGATTCCGCTGGTGCAAAAGGCAGAAAGTCAAAGGTTTGTCGGTCAAAACCTGACACTAGCACCCGGCCCTCAAAGCGCAAGAATTGACTGTTTTTTTTATAATGCGTCAAAAAAACGGTGACTCAAATCTGACACACGCCATGCGCTGAAAGCCTTTAAATTAAAGACTTACAACCGTCTATCGCTTATTTTAATTCTGAACAAATCTGCAAAAAATCAACAAATCCAATCGCAGCAATGACTTGATGGCCAATCGCCAAAAAGCGCTCAAGTGTTATACAGATGCAACATGTCATTTTGCTGACACGCTTTTCAAACCCTGCGCTATACCCCTTCTACGGTCTTCTCAAGAACTTCTTCTTTTCGCTCTATCGAGGGTGCGCAGATGGACGTGAGCGTATTTGGCACGGGCTATGTTGGACTTATACAAGCTGCCGCACTTGCAGATGTCGGACATCGGGTTTTATGCGTTGATATAGACCCGAAGAAGATTAAACAACTGCAACAAGCCGTGCCGCCCATCAGCGAACCAGGACTGTCCAGCGCACTTGAAGAAAACATCAAGGCTGGGCGTCTGCTGTTCAGCACCCAGGCCAGCGATGCGGTCGAACACGCCGAGCTGATTTTCATCGCGGTCGGCACCCCGGCCGATGAAGACGGCTCCGCTGACCTCAGCCACGTGCTCAACGTTGCCCGGCAGATCGCCGGTTTAATGGAGGCCGATCGTACCCTGATCATCAAATCCACGGTGCCGGTCGGGACCGCCGATCAAGTCCTCGCCACTTCCAACAGCGAATTGCTGCGCCGCGCCAGGACTGACCTGAAAGTGCGCGTGGTGTCCAACCCCGAATTCCTCAAGGAAGGTAGCGCTCTGGCCGATTGCATGCGCCCCGACCGGATTATCGTCGGCACCCGCGATGACGAGGCCCGCGAGCAGATGAGCGAGCTGTACGCACCGTTCTGCCGCAACCACGAAAAACTGATGTTCATGGACAACCGCAGCGCCGAGCTGACCAAATACGCGGCCAATGCGATGCTCGCCACGCGCATCAGCTTCATGAACGAGCTGGCCAACCTCACTGAATTGCTTGGCGCCGACATCGAATCAGTGCGCAAGGGCATCGGTTCCGACCCGCGCATCGGTTATCACTTTATCTATCCGGGCTGCGGCTTCGGTGGCTCGTGTTTTCCCAAGGATCTGCGCGCCCTGCTGCACACCGCCGAACACAACGGCATGCCGTTGAAACTGCTGCGCAGCGTCACCGACGTCAACGACAGTCAGCGGCACATCCTCTTCAGCAAACTGAAAGCGCAGTTCCCCCAGGGCCTGGCCGGCAAGTCCATCGCGATCTGGGGCCTGGCGTTCAAGCCAAACACTGACGACATGCGTGAAGCCCCCAGCCGTTACCTGATGGATGCGCTGTGGGCCGAAGGCGCGAGCGTGCAGGCCTACGACCCGGAAGCCATGTCCGAGTGCCGGCGCCTCTATGGTTACCGTAACGACTTGCACCTGTGCGCCACCCGCGACGACACGCTGGAAGATGCCGATGCACTGGTGATCTGCACCGAGTGGAAAAACTTCCGCGTGGTGGATTTTGAATGGCTGGCCAGCAAGTTGCGTTCGCGGGTGGTGATTGACGGTCGCAACCTCTACAACCCGGAACATCTGGCCGCCGCTGGCCTGCATTACAGCGGCATCGGCCTGCGCCACATCGCCCCCGAAGGGCTACGGCCATGAAAATTCTGGTCACAGGCGCGGCCGGCTTCATTGGTGCCCATTGCGTATTGCGGCTGATGCGCGACGGACACACAGTGGTCGGCCTGGATAATTTCAACGCCTATTACGATCCGCAGCTCAAGCACGATCGCGTGCAATGGGTGCGCGAGCAGGTCGGCGATTTCCAGCTCGCTACGGTTGACCTGGCCGATGCGTCGGCCATCGAAGCGCTGTTCGTCCGGGAATGTCCGCAAGTAGTCATCCACCTCGCGGCGCAGGCCGGGGTGCGTTATTCGCTGGAGAATCCGCGGGCGTATCTGGACAGCAATCTGCAGGGTTTCCTGAATATTCTGGAAAGCTGCCGGCAGCATCCGGTCGAGCACCTGATCTACGCCTCGTCGAGTTCAGTGTATGGCGCCAACCAGACCACGCCGTACTCGGTGAAGGACGGCGTCAATCATCCGCTGTCGCTGTACGCCGCGACCAAGAAAGCCAATGAGCTGATGGCCCACAGCTACAGCCACTTGTTTGGCATCCCCTGCACCGGGCTGCGCTTTTTCACCGTGTACGGGCCGTGGGGCCGGCCGGACATGTCGCCAATCCAGTTCGCCAAGGCGATCAGCGAGGGGCAACCGCTGAAGCTGTTCAACTATGGCGAGCATCAGCGCGATTTCACCTACATCGACGACATCATCGAAAGCATTGCCCGCCTCATCCCGCAACCGCCAAAAGCCAACCCCGAGTGGAACCGCGAGCAGCCCGACCCCGCCAGCAGCATGGCGCCGTGGCGGCTGTTCAACATCGGCGGCCAACATCCGGTGGAACTGAAAACCTACCTGGCGCTGATCGAAAAACACCTCGGTCAAAAAGCCTTGGTCGAGCTGCTGCCCTTGCAGCCGGGCGACGTACTCAACACCTGTGCCGAGGCCAGCGATCTGGCCCAGGCCACCGGTTTTCAGCCCCGGATAGAGCTGGATGAAGGACTTGGGCGCTTCATCGCCTGGTTCCGCGACTACTACCCAACTGCCTATCGCCCACGCGCCGCACGCGGCTGACCATCAGTGGAGGTCTTTATGACTGGACATGAAAAAACAATACCGATGCAGGAACTGCGCCGTGACAAGCGCATTGATCCCGAGCACCGCATGCGCCTCGATGCCGCGATTCATCGCCAGGGCCGCGGCTGGATGACTGGCCGTGACGGTGGCCGACCATGGCAGCTGTCGCGCACCAATCGAGTGGTCGCCTGCTTTGGCGCGCTGGTCATTCTGCTGGTGTTTTCGCCGCTGTTGATCGGTCTGGCGCTGGCCGTCAAGTTCACCAGTCCAGGGCCGGTGATGTTCGTGCAGAAACGCACCGGCTATCGCGGGCGCAAATTCGGCATGTACAAGTTCCGCACCATGGTCGCCAACGCCGAAGACCTCAAGGAATCGTTGCGCCACCTGAACAAACACGGTGTCGATGCCATTGATTTCAAGATCGACAAAGACCCACGGATCACCGGTATCGGCGGTTTCCTGCGCCGGACCAGCCTCGACGAACTGCCCAACCTGATCAATGTGATCAGCGGCGATATGCGCCTGGTCGGCCCGCGTCCGACCTCCTTCAACGCCTATCGCTACAAGGACAGTCACCTCGCACGCCTGAGCATCTACCCCGGCATGACCGGCGTGTGGCAGATCTCCGGGCGCAGCAATATCGACTTCGACCAGCGCGTTGAGTTGGACCTCAGCTATATCGCCGAGCAGAGCCTTTTGCTTGATCTGAAGATCCTGTTGAAAACCCCCTTCAAAGTATTCAGCGGCCACGGAGCAAGCTAATGGACGGTTCAACCAATAAAAGCCTGAGCATCGCCAACCCCAGCGAATCGAACCTGACATCGACCGTGCTGGATCTGGATCTGCGGATTCTGTTCCTGACCGCCGCCAACCCCGGCGCCGGCACCACCACCAGCGCGCTGGCACTGGCCAGTCAACTGGCACAAATGAGCAGCGGCCAGGTGCTGCTGGTCGACGCCAGCCAGTCGGCGAGCAACCTTACCCAGCAGATGAACCTGAGCAAGGAGCGCGGCCTGCGCGACCTGCTGTTCAACCCGGACAACCCGCCGCTGTTGCAGGACTGCGTCGTGCAGGTCTCGAGCCTGCCCTTCGATGTGCTGCCAAACGGCCGGCCGATCCGCACCATGGAACACCTGACCGCCGAACGCCTGAGCCCGTTGCTCGACCAGTTGGGCAGCCAGTACCGCTTCGTGGTGATCGACGGTGACGCGGTGTATTCCGCCGCCGACACGCTGGTGATCAGCACCCAGGTCGATGGCGTGGTGTTCGTGGTTCGCGCCGAAGATACCCGTTGGGAAGTCGCCCAGGCTGCCGTGCAACGGCTGACCCAGGCTGGGGCAAAAGTGGTCGGTAGCGTGTTCAACCGGCGCAAGTACTACATGCCCAAGTGGCTTTACAAAAACCTGTAAGCGAACGCAAAGGATGACGCCATGAACGCCAAAATGCTTGTCCTGCTGTTGCTGCCGCTTGCGGGCTGCTCCAGCAATACCGATACCCGCAACATGCCGGTGAATATCCTCACCGCCGCACCGGCCAACGCCCAGGCAACCGATATGCCGAGGGTCGAGCAGACCCTGCGCCCGAAAGACGTGCTGGATGTGATTTTCCACATCAGCACCAGCGGCTCGGACGCTTACCGCGTCCAGTCGGGTGACCAGATCGGCCTGAACTTCACCGCCGCCAGCCAGCTCAACGGCACGCAACTGGTGCTGCCCGACGGCACCATCGAACTGCCGGGCGCCAACACCTCGGTGAAAATCGCCGGGCTGACCAGCGAGGAAGCGCGCCAGGAAATCCAGCGGGTTTATCAACGCAAACAACTGTTCCAGCCCAACCGCAATCAGCTGAGCGTGCAAGTCCTCAGCCCGTTGAGCAACGAACAGAACCTCAAAAGTGCCCTCAACCACCCCGCCACCGGCATGAGCCGCGAGATCACCGTGGGGACTGACGGCTACGCGAGCTTCCCGGAAATCGGTGCCGTGCCAATGCAAGGCATGACCGTCAATCAACTGGAAGCCTTCCTCAACAAAAAATACGCGCAATTGCCAGGGCGGATGAGCGTCGATGTGCTGCTCAAATCCACGGCTGGCAACGAGATCTACGTCTTGGGCGAAGTGGCCCAGCCTGGCTCCTACCCGATCCGCCGTCCGGTATCGGTGCTTGAAGCCCTGACCCTCGCCCGCGGCACCAACGTCAAGGCGCGCCTCGATTCGGTGGTGATCATGCGGCGCAATGGCAATCAGGTGCAGGCGATGAATTACGACGTCGAAAAGGCGTTGTCAGGCGAGGCTCCGCAGATCGCCTACCTGCAACCGGACGACATGCTCTACGTGCCAAAAACCAAGCTTGCCAGCGCCGGCGAACTCGCCCGCCAACTGGCCGACGTGGTGCTGTTCCAGGGCGTGGGGTTCAGCTTCGGCTACCGCGTCGACAACAAAGGCAGTGACAACTGACTCTCAGGTGAACGACATGAACCCAAAAGAAAATTACCTGCACGAGTTCTTCAGGATTTTCTTCGCCAACAAACAACTGGTGAAGCGTGTCTTCCTGATCTTTGCAGTGATCGCGCTGGTGCTGCCGCTGTTGCTCAAGCAGAGCTTCGATATCACCGCGCAGGTGATCGTGCAGTCGAAAAAACTTTCCCAGGGCGATGCGACCACCTCGCTGACCCAGGACAACGCCACGTTCATTCCGCCGTCGCTGGCGGACATGGAAACCGAAAGCAATATCCTGCGTTCGCCGGCGCTGATTCGTCAGACCATCAGCGAGCTGCGCGACAACGGCGAGTACACCCCAGCGCCAGGCATGCTCAGCAAGCTGCTCGGTGAACCGTTCAAACGCTACGTCAGCTCGCCGTTGCGCGAATACGTGGTCAACCCGCTGCGCAGCACGCTGGGCCTGGAAACCGATCCCGTGCGCGACACGGTACTCGACGGCTTGACGCAAGAAGCCATCGACAATCTGAAGATCGAAACCCTGCCGGGTTCCAATGTGATTTCGATTGTCTACAGCTTCCCGGATCCAGCCCAGGGCACAACGTTTGTCGCAGCCTTGCTGCAAAACTATCTGGTCAGCCGTCAGGCGCTGCAATCGATCGAACTGCCGCATTCGTTTTATGAAACCAAAAAGCATCAATACCAGGTGCGCCTCGACGGACTGGAAGGTGCTCGGCTGAGTTTGCTTGAAGGTGTCGGTTCGTCCGACCCGAAGGAGGAAATCACCTTTCGCCTCAATGCAATCAACACCGAGGAGCAGGCACTCAATCTGTACCGCGATCGCTTGCTGCAAAGCCAGCGCTGGCTCGATTACTTGAAAACCAGTCTGGCCGCTGCCAACACCAACAAACTCAACGACTACACCTTTCCGTTCACCTTCACCACCACGGTGGACAACATCGCGTTCGAAGACCGCGAGATCAGACAGATGGGCGAGGCGCTGACCACTCAGGTCAGCCGCTACATGAATGATCTGGCGGTGTTCCAGCCCGGTAGCGAGCCGATGTTGCTGACCCGCGAGCAAATTGCCCGCACTCGCCAGCAGTTCCTCAAAGTGGTCAATAACCGCATCCAGGAGCGCACGATCGATCTGTCGGTGGTCAGCCAGGTGATCGAGCAGAAAACCGCGCGCATTGCCGAGTTCAAGGAGCGTATCCACCAGTTGCAGCAAACCCAGAGCAAGCTGCGGCAGATGGACACGGAGATAGGCGCCCTGCACGCCGCGTTCTCGACCTACGCGCAGCGCTTTGCCGAAAGCAGCACCACGCGCTCGCTGGACAACGACCTGTCCAACGCCCGGGTGTTGAGTCCGCCGTTCGAGCCGACTGAAGCAGCGTTCCCAAAACCGATGTTGATAATTCCGTTCGGCATGCTCACCGGCCTGCTGCTGGCGATCGCGTTCGTCTATGTGCGGGAGTTCTTTGATCATCGCTTCAAACATCCGGCGCAAATCAGCCATGAACTGGGGCTGCCGGTGCTGTTGGTGATCAACGAGCAAGACGCGCTGCCGGGCAATCCGCACAGAAACTGGTCGGTGCCAGGCTTTGTGCACTGGGTGCGCAATTGAACCTGTCGACCCCGCCGAACGCCGCCCTGCCGATCATTCATTTGCTCAGCAGCGGTGGCTTCTATGGCGCCGAGCGCATGTTGCTCGATCATTGCCTGGCGACGCCGGGGCAGCATCAAGTGCTGTTCCTCGACGCGCCGCCGGAACTGATCGCGCGCTTTCGTGAGGCCGGGGTCGACGCGCAAGGTTGCACTGGCCTGGGCACCTTGCTGCGGCACTTGCGTCAACGCCGCAGCGAACGGCCGCTGATCAATACGCACAATTTCAAAGGGCTGTTATTCGGTTGGCTCGGCGCGACGCTGTTGCGCCTGCCGCTGGTCATCACCCAACACGGTTTCACCCCGCGCAGCCGCAAACAAAAGTTCTACACCTGGCTGAGCCTGCAACTGTGCCGCACCGCATCGGTTGATCGGGTGGTGTGCGTGGCCGAAAGCATCGCGGCCATTCACCGCCTGGCCAGCGTGCGGGCCGACAAGCTGCAAGTGATTCCCAACGGTTTGCCGGCTCACGCCGAGATGATTCCCAATGCTGATCGCCAGCGCTGGCTCGCCGGTTACGTCGGACGCCTGAGCAGCGAGAAAGGCCCGGATCTGTTCCTCGACGCGCTGATTGCGCTGTGCGTGCAACACCCGCAACTGGACGCGGTGATGCTCGGCGATGGCCCGGAACGCGAGGTGTTGCAGGCGCGCATTGATGCCGCCGGTTTACAGCAGCGCATTCGTTTGCCGGGTTATCAGACCGACATGCGCCGCTGGTGGCAGCAACTCGATGCGCTGGTGATCAGCTCGCGCACCGAGGGCACGCCGATGATTTTGCTGGAGGCCATGCAGGCCGGGGTGCCGGTGGTGGCCTTCGCGGTCGGCGGGATTCCCGATGTGCTGGAAGACCGGCATAACGGCCTGCTCGCCGCGCCCACCGACAGCGCAGCCCTCGCCCGCCAGCTCGAGACGTTGCTGATGCAACCGGGCCTGGCCCGGCAACTGCGCGACAACGCGAAACGCACGCAACAGGATCGCTACGACCTCAAGGCCTTGGCCGAACACTGGTCGCAGCTGTACATCCGCACCGCACGGGAGGCACGCGCATGATTTTCCCGCTCTCGATCGTCAGTCTGCTGGCACTGGTCTGCATGGCTTTGCTGGTCAGTCCTTATCCTTATCTGGCGCCGGGGGCAGTGCTGGGGCTGCTGGGTTTCACGGTGCTGTACCGCAAACCGTCCTGGGGCCTGCTTGGCATTGCCGCGCTGGTGCCGTTTGAAGGGTTCTTCAAGGACAGCATGTTTTCCGGGAGCAAATTCCTCGGTGCTTCGCTGGCGCTGATCCTGATGCTGCAACTGGCATTGCACCAGATTCCATCGCAGCGCTTGCGCAGCAATCTGTGGCGCTACCTGATCGGTTTCATGGCGCTGTATCTGCTGAGCCTGCTCGCCACCGACAACCTGGGCATGTCTCAGAGTCATCTGCGTGAACTGAGCGTGGGCCTGATTCTGTTCGTGATCACTTTGTTGATCGGCCGCGAGCTGAACCTTGATCTGTTCGCCCGGCTGGTCACGCTCAGCGTCAGCGCCACCTGCGCCATGGCGATGTTTTCCAGCAGATTCCAGGACAAGGGCCGCGCCGCCGGCCTGCTCGATGACCCCAATGCCTTTGCTCTGCTGATCGCCTTCGCCGTGCCGCTGGGCCTGCTGCTGGTGATTCGCAGTCCGAACCTTTTGCAGCGTTTGTTCTGGGCTGGCTGCTGCCTTTTGCTGCTCGGCGGCATGACCAAGACAGAATCGCGCTCGGGGCTGGTGGTACTGGCCTTGAGTCTGGCGATCGGTGTCTGGCATTACCGCCAGCACCTCACCCGCATCCGTCCCCGGCATTTCGGCTTTGCCATGCTCGGCGCCGCCATCGTGCTGCCCTTGGCGATTTATGCGATGCCTGCCGGTTATCTGGCACGCATCCAGTCGCTGAGTATCTTGAGCGCCGGGGCCAAGGCTCAGGACGAATCACTCGGCCGTCGCGCCTCCTACATTGTCGTCGGCAGCCAGATCATCCGCGAACATCCGCTGCTCGGCTCCGGCCCCGGGACCTTCCCGCTGCACTACGCGACCACCGGTTACGCCAAGGCATTCTCGGCCAACCGCAAGATCGGTGACCTGTATCGCCGGGCGCACAACACTTACCTGGAGATTTTCAGCGAACTGGGGATTCCGGCCGGCCTGCTGTTTGTCGGCATGCTCGTGCAGGGTTTCTACAACCTGATCCGCGCACGACGCGCGTGGCTGCAACGGCGCGAGTGGCAGCACGCGGACGTGGTGACTCATCTTGGAATGAGTTTTCTGTCATTGACGTTGTTTCTGATGTTTCTCAGCGCGCCGAACCTGAAATACCTGTGGATCATGCTTGCCCTGACCTGGGTGCTGCGCCTGAAAGCCGAGCAAGCACCGCTGACGGAGGCCAGGACATGAGCCGGATCAGCATCGTCATTCCGATGTACAACGAGGCACGGCACATCGGCCGCACCCTCCTGGCCGCTCGCAAAGCCGCGAACGCCGCCGACATCGACTGTGAACTGATTGTCGTCGACAACGGCTCCATTGATGACGGGCCACAGATCGCCCGCGCATTCGGCGCACAGGTTCTGGTGTTGCCCGGCCTGCTGATCGGCGCCTTGCGCAATCGTGGCGCAACGGTTGCCAGTGGTGAATGGCTGGCGTTCATCGATGCCGACATTGAAATGCCCGAAGACTGGCTGAGCCAATTGTTCGCCCTCGAAGCAGACGCTCAGGGCGACATCTTCGGCCTGGACCTGCACACCCCCGCCGCCGCGCCGTGGTACGCGACCGCCTGGCAACGGCGCATGCTGCGGCCATCAGCGCACGCCAGCCGCACCGTGGACTGGCTGCCCAGCGCCAACCTGCTGATGCGCAAACGCTGGTTCGATGTCGTCGGCGGTTTCAACGAAACCCTGCGCACCGGTGAGGACAAGGAATACACCCTGCGCCTGAGCAAACAGGGCGCACGGCTGCTGTCGATCAATACCAGCATCGCCCTGCATTGGGGCTACGAAATGAACTGGCGCGAGTGGATGGGCAAGGAACTGTGGCGTCAGGGCAGTCACCTGCAGTTGCTGCGCACCCACGGCATGAGCCTGCGCCTGCTGCGTTTTCCGCTGCTGTCGTTGCTGGTCTGGGTGACGGATTTTCTCCTGATCGTTGCCTTGCTCGCCGGCCTCGCGCAGCTCGCGGTGATCCTGCTAGTGCTGACCCTGCTGCCGAGTCTGGTGCTCAGCGTGCGGCAGAGTATCAAGCACCACAACGTTCGCCTCACCTTGCAACTGTGGGGTCTGCACTGGTTACGCCTGCACCTGCCCAGCGCGGCACTTGTTCTCAGTCTGTGTCATTGGAACGCCAGGAGGCCTGCCCGTGGCTGAATTCATTTTCTGGATGTGCCTGCTGCTGCCGGTGTACGCCTACGTCGGTTATCCGCTGCTGCTGACCTTGCTGGCGCCGCTGTTCCCGGCCTGGCGCCATACGCCGGCGCCGCCGCTGAACATCAGTATCGTGATTGCCGCGCATAACGAGGCGCGACACATCGAGCACAAGTTGCGCACGCTGCTGGCTCAGGATTATCAGCCGGCGACGCTGCAGATCATTCTCGCCAGCGACGGCTCGACGGATGACACCGTGGCCTGCGCGCACAAAGTGGTTGATCCGCGCATTACCGTGCTCGACCTGCCCCGCCAGGGCAAAGCCGCTACGCTGAATGCCGGCGCAGCGCTGAGTACCGGCGACATTCTGGTGTTCACCGATGCCGACAATCAATGGTCACGCGACACCCTCGGCCACTTGCTCGCGCCGTTGAGCGATCCGCAAGTTGGCGCCTGTGCCGGGCACATGGTGATTCCGGTCACCGGCGGGGGCCTGAGCGTCGGTGACAGCCTGTACCGGCACTACGAAGGCTGGCTGCGCCGCGTGGAGAATCGCACCGGTTGCATGGTTTCCGCCGATGGCGCCCTGCTCGCTCTGCGCCGCGAGTTGTTCCAGAACGTGCCGGCCGAGGTCAACGACGATTTCTTTATCAGCACCTGTGCTCCGGTGGCACGCAAACGCATCGTCTACGTGCCTGAAGCGCAAGTGATCGACCATGGCGTCGATGAGGCGGGCAAACAATTCCGCCGGCGTCAGCGCGTCACCGTTGGCGGCTTGCAAAGCCTGGCGCAACGCAGCGAGCTGCTCAATCCGTTCAAGCACGGCCTGTATTCGATCGCCTTGATCAGCCACAAATTGGTCCGCCGACTGGCGCCGGTGTTGTTGCTGCCGTTGCTGCTGAGCAACTTCTGGCTGTGGCAAGAACACGGCTTTTATCGCTTGAGCCTGATCGCGCAGTTGATCGGCTACACGATCGCCATCGCCGGCCTGCTCGATTCGCAACACCGTTTGCCCAAACCATTCCGTCTGGCGGCGTTTTTGCTGGTCACCCTGGCGGGCATGAGCCTCGGCCTGTGGCAGTTTCTGCGCGGCCAGCGGTATGCCCAGTGGAATCCGGAACAGAACCGATAAAAAAGGACTGAGGCCATGGCGATCAAACAACTTCTAAAACGCACCAGTGGCTGGCTCTATCTCAACTCGTCCGTGGGCCGCAATCAGTTGCATGGCGCCGGGGTGATCCTGATGCTGCATCGGGTGCTGGCCAACGACCGCGCCGCCGATCTGCCGCACCGCAATGAACTGTGCGTCGGGCCCCAGGCCTTCGAGCATTTGCTGGTGTGGCTGCGCAAGCATTTCGATTGCGTGCCGCTGATGGAAATCCTTCAGCCAAATTCGCTGCGCACCGAGCGCCCGCAAGTGGCGCTGACCTTCGATGACGGCTGGCGCGACAACGCCGTCAACGCCTTCCCGCTGCTGCAAAAACATCAGGTGCCGGCGAGTATTTTTCTCTCCACCGATTTCATTGGCAGTCGTCAACGATTCTGGTGGGAAAGCCTGGGCGAAACGCTGTGGGGCAGCCATGGCGACAAGGCGCGGATGCATTTGATCGAATACCTGCGTTCGATCGGTAAGCCATTGCCGGTGCTGGTCGATGACATCGATGTGCAGCGGCGCAGTCTGGCCCTTTTGCATTATCTGCAAAGTTTGAAAGATCTCGACCCGCAGGTGCTGGAACGGCTCACCGTCGAGTGCCCGCAGGATTCTCTGCCGCAGGCCCTGGACTGGCATCAGGTGCGCGCAATGGAAGCTTCGGGGCTGATTCGGTTCGGCCCGCACGGCGCCAGCCACGCGATTCTTACAGGCCTTGATAGTGCGCGCCTGACCCAGGAAATCAGCCGCAGTCGCGACGCCTTGAACAACGGCTGCAATCGGCCGTTACCGGTGTATTGCTACCCCAACGGCGATAACGATGAGCGCGTGCGCGAGCAGCTCGCCAATCACGATTATCCGTTTGCCCTCGGCACCGCTACCGGTCTCTATCGTGGGGCCGGCGACCCTTTGAACCTGCCGCGCTTCGGCGTCAGTCAACGCACCGCACGCAATCCCGAACTGCTGTCGTTACGCATCTTTCGGGGGGCACGCACATGAGCCGAGGCAACTACCTCAAGCATCTGGCCCTGAGCATGGGCACCAAACTGGCGATGATCGCCTTGCGTCTGCTGCGCAACGTGTTGCTCGCGCGGATTCTGGGCCCGAGTGAACGCGGCTTGTTTGCTTTGCTCAGCACCCTGCCGGACTTGATCAGCGCCGCCACCAGTGGCGGGCTGAATTCAGCGGTCGGCTATCAAGCGGCCAAGCAGCGGCCGATGGGTTTGCTACTCGCTCAGGTGCTGGTGTTCGGCTGTCTGCTGGCGGGGCTGCTGACCTTGCTGGTGGTTGCGTTGGTGCGTGAGTTCGGCGGCGAACTGGATATAACGATGCAACTCGGTCTGCTGGCCTGGCTGTTGCTGTTGGCGGTGCCGCTGACCGTACTCAAAAGCGGCCTGCTGACATTGCACAACGCCTCTGGCGGCGTGGTCGCGTTCAACGTGCTGCGCCTGATCGAATCGCTGGCGCCGCTGCTGCTGTTTCTTGCGCTGTTCTGGATGTGGAAAAGTGCTGCGCTGGAAGCGGCGCTGATCAGTTGGCTGGCCGGGATCAGCCTGGTGGTGCTGGTGGGATGGATGTGGCTCAAACGCGCGCAACCGATGCAGCTGCAATGGGACCGCGCCAGCCAGAACGAACTGCTGCGCTTCAGTGCACGCAGCCATCCGGATCTGCTGTTCCAGCAAGTCATCCTGCGCTCCGACTACTTGTTCATCGGCGCCCTGCTCGGCAGCACCGCGCTGGGTCACTACGCGATGGCCAGCGCAGCCGCCGAACTGCTGCTGATCGTCCCCGAAGCGGTGACCACACCGTTGATGAAGCGCCTGCTGCAACAGGACAAAGGCATGGACAAAGTTACCCCGCTGGCGCTGCGCCTGACTGCCACAGTGATGTTGGGCGCCTGCATCACGATGGCGGTGATCGGAGAATGGTTGATCATCACCTTGTTCGGCGCGGCGTATCAACCGGCGTATCCGGCGCTGCTTGCGTTGCTGCCAGGCCTGCTGGGCCTGTGCTACGCGAGCATTCTGCGTCTGGACTTGATTGGCAAAGACCGCCCCGGCACGGTGTCGCTATTGATGGGCTTGGGCGCGGTGTTCAATCTGGCGCTGAATCTGCTGTTGATTCCTGCCTACGGGATTGTCGGTGCGGCGGCGGCTTCTTCAATCGCCTATCTGGCTGTCACCGTGGCGATGCTGGTGCTTTATTGCCGCTTGAGTGGCGTGCCGTTCTGGCAAACCTTGATCATTCTGCCCAGCGACATCACCCCGATGTGGCTGATGTTGCAACGCCGGAAGGCAGCATGAAACGCCTGGCCCTGCTGCTCGGTCTCGGCCTGTCGCTGGACGCCTACGCGGCGTCGATGCGCTGGGGCGATATCCGCGACGGCAGTTTGTATCTGCAGGCCGATCGCGCGGACACCGTGACCGTCAGTTGGGTGCCAGCATGGCAGGCAGAGGCCAACGAAGAGCATCTGTACCTGCTCGACGGTCAGGGCAAGTTGCAGGGAGAACGGTTGATCAAGGCCAATGAAACCCGTGGCAGCCAGAGCTGGCCGCTGGCGCCTGGTGCGGCGAGTTATCAACTGGAGATTCCCGGCTACAGTTTCCGCGGTTACCGGATCGAACATGACGAAAAAACCGTGGCGCTGTTTGCCCCGGCCAAGGTGCATTTCAGCGCGGAAGTGCGTAACGGCACTGAGCTGTATTTCAGGGTCGCACCCGGCGAACATGCGGTGCTGGCCGGCAAGTTCCATGGCGGCATCAGCGGTTTGCAGGCACAGCGGGTTGGCGATGGACAGCAACTGTCATTGGCACTGAAACCCTATCGTGCCTATTGGCAGTTCGATCAAGTCGCGCTGCCCGTCAGCGAACAACCGCAGGTCTGGCGCCTGCTTCTGCAAGGTAGGGGCAAAGCAGCATTCTGGCTCGATGGCACGGCGAATCTGTTTGCGCAGAATCCGCAGCAGCTCAAACCCTTGCAGTCAGAACCGGGGCAAACGCGTCTGACCCTGCACGACAAAGTCCTCGGACGCACGCCGGATCTGGGAATCGCACTGCCTTACCTCGTACCGCCGCCGTCCAGTCACGCCCTACTCGATGCCTTGAAACCCAGCGCTGCGAGTTACTACAGCTTCGTTGACGTCACCTCGAAGAATCCGCATTTCGAAGACGCTTTTCGTCAGCTTTACCAAAATCGCTTCGGCATTCGCCAGGACATCACCCTGCTCGCCGGCACCGGGCGTCAGGCCGATCTGCGCGCCGATGTACAAAGCAACAGCGGCCTCGACGCCTGGCTCGCCGGCACCCGTGCCCTGGGTGGCAAAGGCACGCATTACATCGGTTTCGCCGACGAGCCTAACCTCAACTATTCAAGCTACGAACAATACCGGGCGATCTTCAACAGCATGGCGCGGCAGGTGCGCAGCGATCCGGCCAACGCCAAGGCTGGCGTGCGCATCGCGATGCCGGCCAGCTCACGCTTGGTCAATGGGCCGTTCACCGAAAACGCGGCGGACAAGCGCGGTATCGATTGGGCGCGGCGTCTGCTCGGTGAATCTGCCGATCAGGTCGATGCTTTGGCCTGGCATGAATGGATGATTCGCGACCTGCTCGCGACCCGGGTCTACCGCGACAGCGTGCGCCGCGCAGCAGACCTGGTGGGGCTGGACGCCAAAGGGCAACCACGCAAAGCGTTGCTGCTGGATCAGACCAATCTGTCCAGTGGCTCAGCCCTGAGCCCCTACGATCAGGAAACCCATTTCACCTCGCTGTGGTGGGCCTCGGTGGTGATCAACGCGTCTCAGGATGGGCTGCTGACCATGCTCAACTGGTTTCAGGCAGCCGATGAACCGCCCTACGGCAAAGGCATGGTGCGGGTGCTGGACAATGGTCGTTTGGAATTGAAACCGGTGGGCCTTGCCCAGCAATTCATCGCGCGGCATTGGCTGCCGCAAGTGCTGCAACTGGATAACGACGCTTTTGAGGTGGATGTCCTGGCGATGGCCGGCGACGAGCAGCGCGCACTGCTTGGGGTGAACAAAGGCACGCGCCTGCAACGGGTTGAACTAAGCGGTGCCAGATGCCCGCTGAAACATGGCGCCCTGCGTTACTTCGGCGCCGACAATCGCAGACAGGACGCACCGTTTGTCTGTGAAAACGGGCGCGTGCGTTTCGAATTGCCGGGGCAAACCCTGTTTGCCCTGAGCTGGAGCGCTTCATGAGCCGCCCTTCTGCCCTGCGAGCGTCATGCCGCGCGTGGCTACCTTCATCAGGAGAAGAGACCATGGATCTTTTGCAAAAACTCAGCGGACATATCCGTCGTAACGGCCTGCGAGCGACCTTGGCCAAGATCCGCAGAAAGTACATTTTCGCCCATCAGCAATTGCTGTGGATGGAGCGTGATCTGGTCAGCCCCGTGCCGCCGCACAACCTCAAACCCTACCCACCGCTGCGCGTAATGAAGATCACCGCAGACAACGCCAGTGCCTTCACCCGTTACTTTGGCGATCGTGTCGGCGTCATGGCCGAGCTGGCCAATGAAGGTCGCACCGGGCATATGCATGTCGACGAGCATGGCGATGCCGTGGCGTTTATCTGGGGCACGCCGCGCGATTATTTCGATCGGCATTACTACGGTTGCCGGTTCTCGGTGAAACCCGGCGAGTTCTTCGAATTCGGTGGCGAAATGACCCGCGCCTACTGGGGCACCGAATTGTCAGTCGATGTGCAAGTGCGCCTGTGGAAAGCCATGGCCGAGGAAGGCTGCAGCAAAGTGGTCGATGTCTGTGAGTCGACAAACATCCCGGCGCTCAAGCTGCACGTGCGCATGGGCTATACCGAACAACAGCGGATCATGAATATCTACACGCTGTTCGGTCGCTGGCGCTTCTACCGCGAATCCCGCTACAGCGGCTCGCGCCTGGAAGAACTGCGTAAACCTTCCCGTCCACCTGTCACAGCAACGGCGGCCTGAACCTATGGTGATGCGATTCGAATGGCGCACGTCCCTGTGCGCTGCCGATTTCCCGGCAGCGGCCTACGAGGTACTGCGTCTGCGTGTGG
Organism: Pseudomonas sp. P116; assembly: GCF_020149425.1. Taxonomy (NCBI): domain Bacteria; kingdom Pseudomonadati; phylum Pseudomonadota; class Gammaproteobacteria; order Pseudomonadales; family Pseudomonadaceae; genus Pseudomonas; species Pseudomonas sp. P116. The sequence goes on from NZ_JACVHB010000001.1 coordinate 39,926, forward strand.
CCGACCACACGCCGTTCAACAACCTTGGCTGGTTGTGCGCGGCAGAACAGGCCTTGGGCGAAGATCAGCGCCTGCACATTCTGCTCGGCTGGGAAGCAGAGCAATTGCATCTGTGCCTGCCACTGGTGGCCAGCCGCGAACGCTTCGCTGGCGTGCCGTTTCGTGTTTTGCATCACTTGGGTTATCCGCTGGCCGATCGCCTGGCCCTGCTGTCGTTGCTCGGCAGCGAAGACATGCACAAAGCGCTGGTGCTGATTCGTGAGCGTCTGCCCCATGCGCTGCTGCAACTCAATGAACTGTCGGAACCTGCCGGTGAAGAAAGTGCGCTCACCGAATGGATGGCACGCAGTTCCACTGCTGAACGACGCCTGAGTTGCCGGGTGCCGGTGCATCTGATCAGCGACGCCGATCATCGCGAGGTCTCCGGCGACCCACGCTACAAGCTGCGTCGGGCGCGCAAACGGATTGCTGCATGCGGTGCGCAAGTGCGGCGAATCACCCCCGATGCGCTGTCGATGCCTACGATTTTAGAAGCGCTGCAGGAAGTCGAGTCGGTCAGTTGGAAAGGTGACGAGGGCGTCGGGATTTTCGCCACCGAACTCAGTCGTCAGTGGATGGAAAGCGCCTTCACCGCCCTCGCCGACCAAGGCCTGGTGCGGGTCGTGACGCTGGAGCTGGACGGCCGCTGCATCAGCTATCGCCTCGGCCTGCTCGAACAGGGCCGGCTCTACGATTACAACCTGGCGTTTTTGCCACAGTACGCCGACCTCGGTAGCGGCCGGGTGTTGCTGGAGGAATGGATTCGCTGGGGGCTGGATGAGCACTGGCGCTGGATCGATGCGTCGCGGGTCAGCCTGGAAAGCTCCAGCCATCAACTGCACGAACGCATGACCGGACAACTGGAACACTGGCGCTGGAGTTTCTACTCGTGGCGCCCGAGCGGCTTGCTGCTGGGCCTGGGGCTACGCCTTTGGCACCACGTCAAACCGTCCCTGCAAAAATGGCGCGCACGGCGTGCCGGCAAGTCGACAGCGGCGAACACATCCGAAACTCAACCGGCAACACCATCCACCACACCTGGGCTAGCACCTCGGAGAGCATCATGAAAGCCATCGAAAAACTGCTTCTGCGCATCAGAGAAAGAGGCCTGCGCCGCACCCTTGGCGCGCTGGGCAAACGTTACGTATTCGCTCACCGTGAATTGCTGTGGATGGAGCGCGATCTGGTCACGCCGATTGCCCCGAACAAACTGCGCCCTTGTGAAGGTTTGCGCAGAGTCGACATCACCGAAGAAAACGCCAAGGCATTCAGCAAGTACTTTGGTGACCGCGTGCAGACCATGGCCGAGCTGGCCGCTGAAGGGCATACGGGGCACATGTACCTGGACCAGGACGATCACACCGTCGGGTTCGTCTGGGCCAGCACTCGCGACTATTACGACCGCCACTTCTACCGCTGCACGTTCCCGGTCAAGCCCGGTGAATACTTTCAGTTCGGTGCCGAAATCACCCGGCAGTATTTCGGCAGTAGCTTGACCGTCGATGCACAGACCGCACTTTGGCAAGTCATGGCTACCCGAGGTTTCGAAAAAGTGGTGGATATCTGCGACGGCGCCAATGTACAGGCCCTGAAGATGCATATGCGTCTGGGCTATCAGGAACAGGGGCGTATCACCCACGTCTACGACCTGTTCGGGCACTGGCGTTTCTACCGCGAAACACGCTACAGCGGCTCAAGACTGGAGGCTTTGCGCAAGCCGGAAAGACCGGTGGTGACGGCAGCGGCGCAGGCTTGATTCAGTCCCGAGATTGATGGCGGCTATTGGGCCGCCATCGCGAGCAGGCTCACTCCTACAGTGGGCTTCGGCGAGCACAAACTTTGTGTAGACGCCGATCCAGTGTAGGAGTGAGCCTGCTCGCGATGAGGCCAGTCAGGGCAATACAGACCTCAGTTCTGGACGGCGATGAGGGTGAAACACATCGGCAACTGCGCTTCTTGATTCAGGTACTGGTCATACACCTCTTCCCGATTCGAATGCGCATACTCCTTGAAGTGCGCGATGTTCAGCCCTGCCCCGATGGCGCCGCTGAAGATCGCGCCGAGGGTGTGCACGAACCAGTAGGATTTCGCCGCCTGCTGTTCGACCTTGCCGACATAGACGATCGGCTCTTCCTGCACGAACGGCTCAGCGCGGAAGTACGAGCTCGCGAGGCGATACGGGTCTTCGCCATCAGGATCGACCATTTCCAGAAACGGATGGGTTTCGTAGATCACCAGTTGTCCACCCGGTTTCAGCACCTGCGCGACGTGGCGGAAGAATTCGCCGATGTCGGGCATCCAGTTCAGCACGCCGATGGTGATCAGCGCGACGTCGAAGCGGTTGTGCAACGTCGCCGGCAGGTGATGGATATCGGCTTCGATGAATTCGGCGTTGTGCGGTGACCGACTGTTCAGCTCGCGGGCCTGTTCGAGAAAGGCGCTCGACTGGTCGACTCCAACCACTTGCCGCGCACCGAGGGCAAACAGCGACAGGCTCTCACGGCCGTTGTTGCAACCCAGTTGAATCACCTCTTTACCGTCGACACCGACCTGTTCCAGCACGCCACACAAAGTGTCGTCCAGGCAGGAAAAATCCGCCTGCGCGACTTCGCTGAGCAATGCCTGCCAGTCCGGCGAATCCTGATGATGACGAGCAGAATCGTTCCACGCCTGACGATTGCTTTCGATGGCGGTTTTATTGTTTGGCACTTCCATGGCGCACTCCGGACGATGCTCCTGATTGAGCGGATCCGAGTCTAGATCAACCGCCAGTTGCGGTTGTTGCAAACTTGTAAGCCAACTCTGTAGGAGCTACCGCAGGCTGCGATCTTTTGATCTTGCTTTTAAAAATCAAAAGATCGTCCGATCGCGGCCCGAGCCTTCGGCAGCTCCTACACGTTTGGGGCTTTCTGCCTACATACGCTGCCGATGCTTCCATTATTGATAAAGGATTCGGCCGACCTCTTATTCGTATCCACTTGGATACAGTCGGGCAATGAATTATCTTATTCAACAGACAGCAGTCTTCCACGCTTGGCATCGATCAATTCGCGACCTGCGGGCCAAGGTGGCCATCGCACGTCGCATTGATCGAGCCTCTACAGGTAATCTCGGCGATGTTAAATCAGTGGGCGATGGCGTGTCCGAAATGCGCGTAGATATCGGCGCGGGGTTCCGGGTGTATTTCACAATGCGTAACGGTGCAATGATCGTCCTGTTGGCCGGAGGCGATAAATCCTCACAAAGCGCAGACATCCGACGCGCAAAAAAAATGGCAAAGGAGGTTTAACCATGAGCCAGACCTTGACGAGTTTCGACATGGCAGCGCTGCTGGACAGTGACGAAGCCATCAGCGAATACCTGTCTCAAGTCCTCTTGGACGGGGATAACGAAGAGTTTCTTCGAGCAATCGGCTATGTGGTCAAGGCCCGCGGAATGACGCAAATAGCCAAAAACTCAGGATTGGGTCGTGAAAGTCTGTACAAGGCATTCGCGCCAGGCGCAAAACCGCGTTTCGATACGGTTTTGAAGATCATCCATGCCCTTGGAATCGATCTTTGCGCACAGCCGGGGCATGTGATCAATCAATCGGCGTCTTGAATGCGGGACCTGCCGCAGGGCAGCTATAGTTAATAGCCTTGGGGAAAACCGCACTCGCAGGTGCCGCCATGCAAATGTTCGAACGGCTGTTGTTGACCGGTTGTCTGCTCGCCGCCACACAGGCGCACGCGCTGGACAGCAATTTTATCTACTACGGGCCGAACCAGCCCTTCGCCCACCCCGCTCCGCCGTCGTTGTCCGCGCAGCCGCCACGGCCGTTTGATGACACCGCGCCGCAGGATTTCGTGGTCATCCCGGATCGCCACGTGTTTCGTGATTCGCAACTGCCGACCGTGGCGGATGCGACGGTGCGGGTATTTGTCCGCACGTACGATGCCGAGCGTGGGATTTATGTGAATGACGAGGTGCTGGATCCGACGTGCCTGTTGGCTTGCCTCAGCCGCCAGCAGCATTGAGACCGAGCCCTGAACACCTCCTGTAGGAGCTGCCGCAGGCTGCGATCTTTTGATGTTGATTTTTAAAGATCAAAAGATCGCAGCCTGCGGCAGCTCCTACAGGGTGCGTATCCATTGTTCCATCGTTCGCACAGCGGAGTTACGGTGAGACTGGACTCACCACTGGCGTTTATCCGGTCGGGCCAGGCCGAGCTTTTCAATGCGATAACGCAGCATGTCGCGGCTCAGGCCCAGCAAGCGGGCGGACTTGGTGACGTTCCAGTCGGTCTTGTCGAGCATCTTGCGCACCATGTCGCGCTCGACTTCCGGCAGGTTCATTGATTCCATGTTGCTGGCCGGACGCGGCTCGTAATGCGGCGCCGGTTCGTAATGTTGATGTTGATGCTGCTGATGCTGATGTTGCGGTGGCAACTCGTCACAAAGGCTCATGCAGACGTTCAACTGGTGCGCGGCGATGGTGTCGTTCGGCGCCAGCAGCACGGTTTGCTCAAGCATGTTGCGCAGCTCGCGCACATTGCCCGGCCAGGTGTAACTGAGCAGCAACTCTTCGGCCTGATCACTGAAATGCAGATTCGGTTTGCCATAGCGCTTGCCATGGCTGGCGAGGAAGTGCCGGGCCAGCAGCAAAATGTCTTCGCCCCGCGCATGCAGGCGCGGGACCTTGATCGAAATGATCCGCAACCGGAAGAACAGATCGCGCCGGAATTTGCCCTGCTGCACCATTTGCTCAAGGTTGCAGTTGGTCGCGCTGATCACCCGCAAATTGACCTTGCGCTCCTTCACCGAACCCACGCGGCGAATGGTCCGATCTTCAAGCAGCTTCAAGAGCTTGGCCTGCAACAGCAGGTCCATTTCGCCGACTTCATCGAGAAACAATGTGCCGCCATCCGCCGCTTCCACCAGACCGACACGGCGATCCTTGGCGTCGGTGAACGCGCCTTTCTCATGACCGAATAACTCGGACTCCACCAGATTCGACGGAATTGACGCACAGTTGAATTCAATAAACGGGCCTTTGCTGCGCGGGCCGTCGAAGTGCAACGCACGGGCCACCAGTTCCTTGCCGGTGCCGGTTTCACCTTCCACCAGTACCGGCGGCAGATCGGTGTTGGCCATGCGGCGTTCGGCGTCGAGCAACTGGCCGATGGTGTTCTTCAGGTACTGCATCGGCGCCGATTCGCCAATCAACGCCTGCACCCCGGACTTCTGCGCCTCGCGCTCCTGATAAAACGACAGCGTGCGCTCCATTCGCTCGGTGGCCAGGGCCTTGTCGAGCAGCAGTTTGAGTTCCGGCAGTGCGACCGGTTTGGTGACGTAATGAAAGGCGCCCTCCTTCATCGCCACCACCGCATCTTCGACGTTGCCGTAACCGGTCATCATGATCACTTTAAGATCCGGCGCGCTGATGCGCAGCTTCTGGATCAGGTCATGACCACTCATGCCCGGTAACGAGTTGTCGGTGAGGACGATATCCGGCATGAGCGTTTCCAGTTGCTCCAGCGCGTCTTCGGCCGAATGGCAGACGGTCACCTCGAAGTCTTTGCGCTCCAGGTAGGTCTGAATATTGTCGGCCAGCAGTTCATCATCCTCGACCAGCAGAATGCTGTGTTCCATATTCCCCTCCCGATGCCACTTTAAAGTTGAGACTGACGCGGGTTCCCTCCTGCTCGCGGCTGGTCAAGACGACCGACCCCTGAAACCGTTCCATGATTCTTTTGACCAAAGCAAGACCTACGCCGAGCCCGCCCTGCTTGGTGGTGAAAAACGGTTTGAACACCAGTTGCTGCTGCTGCGCGCTCATGCCTTTGCCTGTGTCGCCCAGGATCATGCTTACCTGATCGGGCTGCAGCGTTTCGATCTCCACGGTCAACACGCCGCCCTTGGGCATGGCTTCGAGGGCGTTGGCAAACAGGCTGTTGAGAATTTGCGTGAGCAGCACCTGCTGACTGACGATGGGCGGGCAATCTTGCGGGGTGAATCGCACGACAACTCCGTTGCGTCGAATCAGCGCCTCGAACGCGCCGAGGGTGTCTTCGACCGTCGCGAGCAAGTCCACCGCCTCACCGTCGTCACTCATTGGCCGTAACGACACCAGCAACTCGCGCACCCAGCGTGACATGCGGTCAACCTGGCTGATGATGTCGCCTATATTGCGCTGGGCGCCGTCGCTGGCGACTTCCTGAGCCAGTTCGGCGCTGGAGCGAATGGTTGCCAACGGGTTGCGCAAACTGTGCGCCACCGCCGAGGACATTTCCCCCAGCGCGACAAAGGTTTCGTTGCTGATCAGTTGCTGTTGCTGGCTTTGCAGCAGCGTTGCGGCGCGGCGCACGATCCAGAACAGCCCGAGATAAATCGCTGCGCCGCCGAGCAGGGTCGCCGCCCAGATCGAGGCGAATCCACGGTCGATCCGGTCGACCAGATCGGACGGTTCCTTGTAGATCTCGACCATGGCGACGACTTTGCTTTGGTCGGCATTGAACATCGGAATGTAATTCTCGATGAACAGGTATTTCGGCTCGCGCGACAGTCGCTGCTCAGGCTTCTCGTCGTCGATCTTGTGGTAGCTCGAGGACACCGGGACTTTCATTTCGAACGACTCGTGCAACTCGTCATCGTCTTCAATCTTGACGTTGATCAGCTCCGGGTTGGTTGACCAGATGATCGTGCGATCAAGCGCATAAACAGTGGCCAACAGAACGTCGGGCAAATGTTCGACATGGTCGAGAAACTCAATGCGTGCCGAAGCGTGCACCGCCGGATCGACGTCGGGGTAACTGTTGTCTTCGCGTGGGTCGAGCATTTCGCCCATGGTGCGGTTCGGGTTGATTTTGGCGTGGCGCATTTCGGCCTCGCCGATGGCCTGGACGAATTGCGCGGTAAGCAGCGCATCGCGCTCCACGCTTTCGGTGACCACGAAGCGCGTGGAGATATAGCCCAACCCCAGCGCTACGGCCGCGATGATCAGAAAACTGCCCAGCGAAAACCAGCGCAGCAAATTGAACTGCCCGCGCCAGCCTGTGCACACTGCTGCCGTTGCGCTCGGCGCAGGTATTTTTTGTGATTCCTGTCGCTGCATGGCCGTGCCCTGGAGGTTGTGCATCAATCCGTTCGTTGCCGCCATCACTGATCAGTGTAGGCGGCAATGAACGTGACTCACGGCCTGATGATTCTATTTTGCCGCTATTGGCTGCGCACCGGGCCGAGATTGCGTTAATGACGCCTTGCAACTAACTCGCCAATTCGGTAATTACCTGTAAAACATGACGTTAGCGGAACAGACCACTATCTCGCCACGCGACGAATGGGGACGATCACCCGATAGTGGGGCAAGTGTCGAGAAAGCAGATCTGCCCACTTCATCGCCATCCGCGGGGGCAACCCGACAGGCACCCGATGGGCGTTAATGGATGAGCTGGAACGCCAGACGCACGGTGGTGCCCTCACCTTCGCGGCTGTCGAGGGTCACGCCGCCGCCAAAGCGTTCCATGATCCGTTTGACCAGCACCAGGCCGACGCCGAGCCCACCCTGTTTGGTGGTGAAGAACGGACGGAAGGCCAGGCTGCGTTGTTCTTCGTTCATGCCTTTGCCCGTGTCGCTGAGCACCACGCAGACGCTGCGGTTGTCGGCCGGTTCGAGGCTAATGGTCAGCGTGCCGCCCTTGTCCATCGCTTCCAGGGCATTGGCCAGCAGGCTGTTGAGGATCTGCGTCAGTTGCACCGGCTGGCTGAGCACCATCGGCGTGTTCTGCGGATGAAACGCCACGTGTATCTGGTTTTTGGCGATCTGCTGTTCGAAGGCGACCAGACTTTCGTACAGCGCGGCCACCAGGTTTACCGGCTCAGGATCATCGTTGAGGGGGCGCAGGGATTGCAGCAGCTCACGCACCCACTGCGACATGCGGTCGACCTGACCGATGATGTCCTTGATGTTTTTCTCCGCCGGCCCGGCATCGAACTCCAGCGCCAGCTCGGCACTGGAGCGGATGGTCGCCAACGGATTGCGCAGACTGTGCGCTACTGCCGAGGACATCTCGCCCAGCGCGACGAAGGTTTCGTTGGCGATCAGTTGCTTTTGCTGCGCCGCCAACAATATCGCCGCGCGCCGCACGATCCAGAACAAACCCAGGTAAATCAGCCCGCCGCCAAGCGCCGTGGCCAGCCAGATCAGCACCATGCCGCGCTCCATGCGGGCGATCAAGTCCTTGGGTTCCTTGTAGATCTCGACCATCGCCGTGACATTTTTGCCTTCGGCGTCGAACAGCGGGATGTAGTTCTCGATGAAGATGTATTGCGGCGGAACCACGAATTTCTGCTCGGCGCGGTCCTCTTCGACGCCGTGATAGCTGGCCGACACCGGAATCTTCTCGTTAAAGGCCCGATCGAGGTCTTCATCGGCATGAATGCTGGTGCCGATCAGCTCGCGGTTGGTTGACCAGATCACTCGCCGGTCGGGCGCGTAAATATTGGCGAGAATCACATCCGGCAAATGCTCGATGTGATCGAGAAACTCGCCCCGCGCATCGGCCCGTGCTTGCGGATTGACGTCTGGAAAATCCTTGTCCTGACGCGGATCGAGCAATTCGCCCATGGTCCGCACATTGGGAATCGCAACGTGGCGCACCTCGGCCGAAGCGATGGCCTGAATAAACTGCGCCGTCAGCAACGCATCGCGCTGCACGCTCTCCTCAATCACAAATCGGGTCGACACCGCACCGAGCGCAACGGCGACTGTGCCGATCACCGCCATGCTGATCAACGAAAACCAGCGCAACAGATTGAACGGCTGCTTGCGCGAGCCCAGCCGCAGGCTGCTCTCATCGACTGGAAGTGATTTCGACTGCATGTTCATGGCGGCGACTTCCCGAAACTTCCCTATAGGGTTATAGCCCACGGTTGGGTGTTTGCCCGGATGCGGGGGCCCCAATTTCCCGATCAACCAAAAACCTTCTGTAGGAGCTGTCGAGTGAAACGAGGCTGCGATCCTTTGATCTTCACAATCAAAAGATCGCAGCCTTCGGCAGCTCCTACAGGGGTGCCCCACCGGCCCCAATGCTGGGGACTCATGCCCTATCCCCCGAATGCTGTATCGCCCGACCGCTTATTGACAAACCCCTCTAATCCGAGCCTTTCAAGCCTATTCGCCAGACCTTGGCATGGAAGGTGTACAGGCCCTCTGCAACTGACCCACCCCCAAGGGGCAGGTACTTCGATAGAGGGCTTAACTCATGCACCCTTTACTGTCCAAAACCGCGACCGTCCTGGTCGTGAGCGCATTGGCCCAGGGCATTGCCCAGGCCGCCTTGTTTGCTGTTGACCCCGGCCCATACGCCCCGGCCACCGGCGGTTTCGCCAGTTGGTATCAAGACACCCACGGTCGCACGCTGGAGCTGTGCCTGTCCAAAGCGCTCAGTTCTCGGGTGCCCAGCGCACCCGGCGCGCCTTCGTACATGTGCTCGCTGCTGCCGACCCCCGGTGTGTTCGATGACGCGCAGCCGATTGTCTTCCCCACCAACTTTCCCGATGAAGCGTTCTGGTTCACCGGTGAAACTGCACTGGTCGATGCGGCACGCGGGATTGACCTCGGTTACGTGAGCGCCATCGAAGCCGCGTTCGCCGCTGAAGAACCCGTCGAAGGCGATCAGGTCAGCTTCGCGCGAATCCGCATTCGCGTCGATGTGCCCACTGCCGGCACCTACGTGATCACCCACCCCTACGGCGTCGACGTGTTCAACATCGACACCCCCGGCCGGCGTGCGATCAACATGACCCGCGACATCGGCATCGGCTCGCCGAAAACCTACGATGGCGCGCTCAAGGGCGACATCGGGCCGTTCCTGCGCAGCGTCAACGGGCCGTACACCGAGACCAACCCGCTGACCGGCGCCGCCGAACAATTCGTTGGTGACCCGAACCTCAGCGAAGCGGTCACCGGCAGTCCGTTCAACACCAATTACGTACGGATCGAAGGGCCTAACGGTCTGGATTTACGCACGACCACGTTTGCCGTCTCCGGCAAGCTGTCGACCGTGGTGCGACCAACGCCAATGATCCCGCAGCGCAGCACCTATTCGCGCAAGGCCGGTGAAAGCGCACCCGTGGCCCAGCAAGACGTGTTTGTCCTCGCACCGCCAGCGCCCGGCACCGCAGCAATCACCAGCAGCACCCCAGTGCTGAACATGACCGAAGCCAACAGCACCGGCAGCTGGTACGCGCAATCTTCGCTCAACCCGACCTTGCCGACCACGTTGCAAGTGATCGCCGACAACCACCTGGCCATCGCCAGCAGCACGCCGACCACCCTGCCGATGGTCCTGACCGATCTGGTGATTATCCAGAGCGCCCAGTACAGCCTGAGCTCCGGGCAACTGACCGTGGTCGCTTCGACCAGTGACGAAACGTCGCCACCCGTACTCACCGCCACCTCCGGCAGCGGCGCCGCCATCGGTGCGCTGGGCGGCGACGGCGCGGTGAAAACCCTGGCCACCGGGATCTCGCCGATTCCACCGTCCAGGGTGTTGGTGACGTCGTCCAACGGCGGCAGCGATACCGAAGAAGTGGTCATCGTGCAATGAACGCTCACATGCCCAGATCCGTATCAGGAGGCATCATGAACAAGTGGCCACGCTTCGCGCTCAACGCGCTCGGGCTTGCTCTTTCACTGACCGGCAGTGCGTACGCGCAACTGGCCGCCGTCGACCCCGGCCCCTACACCTTCGCCACCGGGAAATTCCCGATGTGGTATCAGGACGAAAACCAGCTCTCGATGGAGCTTTGCCAGTCGCGCGCTGCCAGCTCGCGGGTACCGGCCAGCAATCCACCGTCGTACATGTGCATTCTGCTGGCTGAGCCGGGTATCTACGACGATGCCCAGCCGATGATCTTCCCCGATAACTGGCCGCCGGAAGCGTTCTGGTTTCTCGCCGAAACCACCATCGCCGACAATGGCGCCGGTTATGGCGTGGACGCCTACGTGGCCGGGATCGAAGCGGCGTTCGCCTCGGAAAATCCGGCGGACGGTGATCAGCAAAGCTTCGCGCGGATCCGTATCCGGGTGAACGTCCCGGTTGCCGGCACCTACACCATCACTCACCCGTACGGCGTCGAAACGGTCAATGTCACCACGCCGGGCCGCCGCGCGATCAACATCACTCGCGACATCGGCATTGGTGCGCCGGGCAATTTCAGCGGCGCCGTCGGTGGCGCAATCGGGCCGTTCCTGCGCAGCGTCAACGGCCCTTACACCGAAGTGAACCCTGACACCGGCGCCACGGAAACCTTCGTCGGCGACCCGAACCTCAACGAAGCGGTGACCGGCAGCCCCTTCAACACCAACTTCCTGCGCATCACCGGACCCGCCGGGACGATCCAGTCCACAGTGTTCAGCCTGTCCGGCAAAGTGCTCGACAACCGTCAGCAAACCCAGGTCGAAATCGACCGCGCCACCTATCGTCGCACCGCCGCGGGCGTGCGCGCTGAAGTGTTTGCCAAGGCTGATAACAGCTCGACCCTGTGCTTTCGCGAAAGCGTCGCGCTGCTCCCTGGTCCGCCGCTGACGCCATGCCAGACCAATCTGTTGGGCGACAACAACGGACTGTTCTTCGGCCAACGCCTTGGTACTGGCGCAGTCCCACCGGTGGTGGTTGTGACCGCGACCAACCCGACCGGAACGACCCGTCCAACCGCCGTGTCGGCGAAACTTACCGACGTGGTGAAAGTGCAGACTGCACGTTACAACTGGGCCAACCACAGCCTGCTGATCGAAGCGACATCGACCGATGAAGTGGCGATCCCGGACATGGTTGCCCAGGGCTACGGACGCCTGTCGAAAACCGGCACCCTGCAACGCATCACCGTCGCCGACCTGACTCAGCCACCGGCCACCGTGACGGTGAAGTCCGCCGCTGGCGGCAGTGACACCGAAGCCGTCGTGGTCGTAGGCAATGCGCCGGACACCGGTGAAAACCAGGCCCCGCTGACCGTCGCTGACGCAGGCGCCACCAGTTTCGGTGTGCCAGTCACCCTCAATCTGCTGACCAATGACAGCGATCCTGACGGCGACACACCGCTGGGTATCACCGCGTTGACGCAACCGGCGGCCGGCCAAGGCACCGTCGTCCTCAATGGCACCACATCGGTGGTTTACACCCCGCCAGCCGTAGTGAATGCACCGCTGACCACCACCTTCACCTACAAGGCGCAGGACGCCAAGGGCCTGGCTTCGGCCAACCCGGCGAACGTGACGATTACTGTCGCGCCGAACCAGGCACCGACCGCCGTAGCCGACAGCATCGCCACTTTAGGGGTAGCCATCCCGATCAACGTGCTCGCCAACGACAGCGATCCGGAAGGCAACGTACCACTGGCAGTGAACAGCCTGACCCAACCGGCTGTCGGCCGCGGCACGGTCAACACCGACGGCACGGTGATCAACTACACCCCACCGGCCACCGTGACCACGGCGTTCACCACGACCTTCACCTACATCGCCCGGGACAGCGTAGGCGCCCTGTCGACGCCGGCCACGGTCACGGTGCAAGTGTCGCCACGGCCAGCGACGGAAAACTTCGCGGTCACCGTTTCTACCGTGCAGGCGCGTTCCGGCGGTCGCTTCAACTGGGACTTCACCGGCACTTCTTCAGTGACCACTGGCAACACCATCACTGTGCAAGTCACCACCCCGACCGGGCTGGTAACGCTGGGCACGACCACGGTGCCGTTGACCGGACGCTGGCGGCTGACGCTGGCCAACACGTTGATAGTGCCATCGGCTAATCCGACCGCAACCATCCGTTCGTCCCAAGGCACCGTGCGCACGGTCTCGGTAAACACACTCTGACCCTGCGCCCCGCCCACCTTCCGGTGGGTGGGGCAAAGGCTCGGCCACATCAACACAGGACAACGCCATGAACACGCCGACCGCCACCCTGCTTTGCCTGCTCGCCTTGTGCGCCAGTGCGGGTGTACGCGCCGACGACTTGATGGAGAACGATGACCTGGCGCCCACCAGCATCGACCTCGGCGAACTGCCACCCCCCGTGGGCCAGCAAGCCCTGATCGAGCAGATCGGCCAGGCCAACGTCGCCCTGCTCTCTCAGAACGGTCAGTCGCTGCTTGGGCGGATCGTTCAGTCAGGCAGCAACCAGGAGGCGTACATCCTGCAACAAGGCAGCGACCTGATGGCTTTGATCACCCAGAACGGTTCCGGCAACGCCGCTTCGATCACGCAAAACGGCAGCCACAACCGCGCGCAGATTTCGCAAAACGGCAACAACAACGACGCCAGCATCGACCAGGCCGGCGCGGGGCTGCAAAGCGCCGTGACCCAGTCGGGCAACGGCATGAGCGTCTCGGTCAAGCAATACCGCTAAAGCACTGCAACCCCTTGGAGATATCATCATGTTCAAATTGACGCCCCTCACCGCCGCGATCCTGGTCATGATCAGTGCCCAGGCCATGGCCGACGACAGCCTCTCCACCCAGAACCAGGCCGGTACCGCCAACATCGCCGATGTAAAACAGCTACAGGCCCCGTTCAGCACCGCCACCCAGACCCAGCTCGGTCAAGGCAACGACGCCGCTGCCGTGCAAGACAACGCCACCAGCGTCATCACCCAAGATGCCGTTGGTGACTACAACGCCGGTTACGCCGAGCAACTGTTCGAAAACAACGGTGTGATCACCCAGCAACAGGTCGGAGCGTTCAACACCAGCCACGCCAGCCAGTCGCTCGGCTTCGGCGCCGGCAACCAGGCGCTGCAACAGCAGCAAGGCACCGGCAACTTCTCGTTCGTCTATCAGGACTCGCAGAACGGCAGCGAAGGCAAAACCTTGCAGTTCGGCGACAGCAACGAAGCCAACATCGAACAACTTTACGAAGGCGTGGGCAACAGCTCAGTGATCACCCAATACGGCACCGCCAACTACGGCACCGCCGAGCAAATCCTCCACAACGGTGGGCAAATCGGCATCAACCAGGCCGGCGAAGGCAACTACGCCTATGGCGACCAGCGCAATGGCACTGGCGGCAACATCACCATCAATCAATTCGGCAGCATGAACGGCACCGAAATCTGGCAAGACTCGCAACTCGCAAGCCAGGCTACCGTCAACCAGTACGGCGACAGCAACGAAACCGTGGTCGACCAAAGCTTCGGCGAAAACAACAACGCCGCCGTCACCCAGATCGGCAATACCAACGCGATCTATGCCGACCAGTTCGAGTCGGTCAACTCGACGCTGGCGCTCTATCAAGTCGGCAACGGCAACGTGCACTTCACCTACCAGAACGGCGACAGCCACGTGCTGACCGCCACCTCCGTTGGCAACGACAACAAGGTCTACGCCAGCAACTGGAAAGGCCCGCAATCGGGTGGCCAGTTCGGCAGCGCCCAACGCGCGACGGTCACCCAGGCCGGCAGTGGCAACATCGCCAACTTCACTCAGGATGGGGTCGGCCAGATCATGAACACTAGCCAGACTGGCACCGGCAACAAAACCACGGTCAGTCAGGCTGATTCCTACAACGAGTTGTATTTTGATCAGAACGGCAGCGACAACATCCTCATCGCCGACCAGCGCGGGACTACCAACCTGGTGCAGGGCTCGTCGAACGGCACCGGCAACAGTGCTGAGTTTGATCAATCCGGGACTGGCAACCAGGCGTACACCGCGCAGCTGTATGGCAGCGACAACATGATCACTGTTAAGCAGGCGGATACGATGAACGTGGCGTATGTGACCCAGGGGGGGATGGGGAACATCGCCAATGTCGATCAGAGTGGGGTTACGCAGACGGCGAATATTCAGCAGTTTGGGTCGGCTAACCAGGCGAGTGTTTTGCAGCAGTAAGGGTTGGGTGTTGATGGGCCGCGATTCTCTGGTTAAGGGGGGGGGTCGCGGTTTTTTTGTAGGCTGACGTAACCACACGCGAGGCTTGTCAGATCAGCCGAGTCCTACAGAAAAAAGAAAGCTTTTAGTAAATCGGTGGTGTTTTCCTACCACTTCTGGCGGTTGGCCGTCGGAAGTACGGCGTCTAGGATTCTTCGGGACAAATTGATCCTCATGGAGCTTGACCAACGTGCTATTCATCCAGCCAGCGACGACAGCAAATGCTTTACCGAATAGACTTCGAGGCATTAAACCCGGAGGTGCCATGATCGACCCGTCTTTAATCGACCCACTGTGCCCAGTCGTTTCAGATCTTGACCTTGAAGAGCAAGCTGCGAGCTATGATCGCTGGTTGATCGCCAAAGTGCAGGCTTCTATGAATGATCCACGACCGAGCATTCCAAATGATCAGGTTATGGTCGAGATGCGTGCCCTAATGGAAGCAAAGCGTAAAAAATACGATGCAGGTTGAGTGGCAGCCCGAAGCTCGGGCTGAACTCCTGAAAATCCTTGATTACATCAGTGACCGGAACTTAGTAGCGGCTGACAGACTTTCCCAAGCTATCGAAGGTGCTACGGTTACCCTTGCTCAACATCCACACCTCTATCGAATAGGTCGAGCGCCCGGCACTCGCGAGATGGTTGTGCACCCCCAACTACCTGATCATTTATCAAGTGGTGGGTCGGATAAATATTTTGAGCATTTTGCGTGCGCGTCAGGAATATCCATAACGCAGACCGAAAAATGCCGGCAGATCAAACGTAATTATTTTGTTAACGACAAAAACGCGACCTTTTCGAGGATCGCGTTTTTTGTTTCCCATCCTTCCTGAGTTATGGGGAACTCTTGGATGGTGATTCCGGGCAACTCAAAGATTCAGCCCAGTCCTGCACTGCTTGATCATCAATAACGCGACCAGCATCCACATCGGCCAACGCTTCCAAGGTCAGACGGCGCTTTTCTACTTCCTGATCGTTTTGAATCTTCGGGGAATTAGCCATCCTTCAACTCGACGTGATCGAGGGCTTGATTGACGGCCAGTTCACCCAGCATCACGACTTGTGCAATACCGAGCGCGGTCTTGCGGTGTGAGGGCGGCAGCAAAGCAGCGAAGTTGTTGAGCATTTCACTGGCCGAACCGAGGGTTTCGCTGGCGTTGGCGAGCAGGGATTCGCTGTTGTACCTGGGGTTGGCGAGGTACATGGGTTCCGGCTCGTTGGCGCTGGACATGATGTGGGCGGTGGGGTTGAGGTAGAAATCGAGGGCGCGGTCGGCGGCTTCGTGGAGTTTTTTGCTGTCGACTGAGGCGTAGGGGGATGTGGTGTCGGGGGTGGCTTCGGATTCTGGCGGGTTGGGTGTTGGTTTTTTCATGGTGAATCTCCGATCCTGAAGTGGAGCTGGCCCATTCGGTTTCCGAACGAATAGGTGGCAGCTGTACGCAGGCTGGAAACCCGGGGAACGGAGAACCCGGTTGACCCGAAGGTCTCCCGCGCACAGCCGCCATAACGGAGTGCACACAATAAAGGTGCGCAAGCATACGTCATGAAAAGCGCTAATGCGCTCGGTTCACGTCGGGGTTTCCAATCCCGGTCGCTGATTTGGCAGCGACGAACACAGGCTAGAGACCGGACGTCCGACGGACAACCTGAAAACATTGTGGGAAGGTTCCGCGAATTCGAAACACCGTTAAACATCCAGAATTGAAATACGCAAAGGCAGGAGCTGCCGCAGGCTGCGATCTTTTGATTTTTCAAAAGCAAGATCAAAAGATCGCAGCCTGCGGCAGCTCCTACAGGGATGCGTACAACCCCAAGAAATTGGCCGGCTGTCAGGCCGCCATCGCTGGCAAGTCGAATCGTCACACCGCAGCTCCGACAGAAAAGCAAAATCAGAACCCACACCGATTGGATGCATTCATAAAGGATGGGCGGTGCCAGGCAAACGCTTTGCGATAGCGGGGAATTTGATATTGGTAATCCGCGACTTCCTGATGAAAAGGTCGCGGATGTTTATGTGCTGGTGAACACTCAGCTCTTGTTGCTCTTTGTGATAACGAACCACATTCCCGTGTATTCAAGCGTGATCGATGAGTAAGTCAGGTCGCCGACTATCCGCTGGACGCCCAGCTTGGAGTTGAAATTCGCAATAGAGTCATGGAACACGTCCATGACGATTTTCTTGTTTTCCTCCACCGGGATATCAGGGTTGAGTGCCTCAGTCGTCGCAAGCAAAACGGTCAATATCCGCCGTTGCTCTTCCTCGCTTCCGCTCGGCGAAAAAATCATCAGGGTCACGCCATCTACATTGGCATCATTAGTATCAATGGTTCCCTGCATCAGCAGATCCTTGCTCAATTGATACAAGAACGTCGGCTGGGCTCCACCTGTCCGTACTTCAAAGTCGGCGATTTTAAAACTTTTATCGTATCGGCCAATGGCAGCGTTGAACGCATCATGGAATTCGGGAGCAGTCAGCCCCAACGAGGTTGCTGAAGGTGCAGCGTTGCGGTTGGCGCTGGCGGACACCACCTCAGATCTACCGGCGTGCTGAATTTGGGTTGAGAGATAGGTCAGAAGAGCGAAGGACAGCGACGTCAGCAATATCCCCGTCAGAAAACTGCTCAACCGGCCAGGGACGTTGCCGGTTTTTTTGTTCCTGTATACCTTCGGTGCTATCAGGCCAACCACCCCATAAACGGCAAACACGACGGTCAGCACAAACACCAGCCCGAACAATATGAGCACTTATTCATTCCTTTTGATTTGCGTTGCGAAAGTGATGGCATTCTAACGTCACCCCTCCCAAAAATCTCGCCTGCGCCTGCAGGTGAGGCATTGCCTGCAGACTGGTTCCTACAGTTTGGATTCGGTGTATTCAGACAGGAATGGGGCGGCGGTCAGCCGCTATCGCGAGCAGGCTCACTCCTACAAGAGCAAGAGCAAGAGCAAGAGCAAGAGCAAGAGCAAGAGCAAGAGCAAGAGCAAGAGCAAGAGCAAGAGCAAAAGATCGCAGCCTTCGGCAGCTCCTACAGTAAACGCGCCCGCCATTAGGCCGAGTGTCAGCTCGCCTGCTCTTGATCTTGATCCACCAGCGACGTCGGAAGGCTTCGTTCCGGGATTGATCCGGGCGTGGGAGCGCAGCGACCGTTTGGCGCAGCCAAACACAGCGAGAGGAGGTGCAGCGAAGCAAACCGTAGGCGCTGCGCCCGGATCGATCCCGGAGCGAAGGAACCCCGAGCCTCAGCGAGCGGGCCGCACGTAGGAGCAAGCGTTTTTTTGCTTACTTTTTTTAGGCGTTTGTAAAAAAAGTGAGTCGCCGTAAGGGCGAAACCCTAAGCAGCCATTACCGCAGCAACGGATATGTACTCAATCAACAAGAACCTGGTCGGCCCAAAGGCCGCCATGTTCACTCAGCGTCAGCCTCAGCCTCCGGATCCACTTTGTTCTGACTCAAATACCGATTCAAAACATCATCCTGCGAAGGCGAAGAACTGTCCCCCGCCACCTGCCACAACCGCCGCTCGATCCCCTGAGCCACCATATGCCCCACCGCCGCCTCAATCGCCGACAACACACAAAGCTGCGCCGGCTCGTTAGTCGTGTAACCCACCTCGGCCTCAAGCAACTTCTTGAACTCGATAAACTTGAACACCCCGGCACTGCGCGCCACCGAATAAATCGTCTTGCTGGTCATCACATTCGACAACACCTGCCCGCTACGCACATCCACCGCGCGCAAATTCACGGTCACCTGATCCACCCGATACTCCCGGGAAATATCAATCCCCAGATACCGCGCCCCTTCCCCACCGCTACGCACGTTCGTGTCATAAGCGATAATCCCGCCCTCAAGCATCATGTTCGCCGCCTGCAACGGTGGCAGCTCACCCTGAATATTCACCGGGGTATTGGGCTTTTTCTGCGACGCGCGAATGATCTTGCGCTCAGTCAGCAGGTTCTGCAGCCCTTCACGCTCCAGCACCACAAACCAGCCACTGGCCTGCATCGCGTCCATCAACATCGACGCCGCGCCCTGGGTCACGCTGGTGGAAAACGAACTGGCCGGCGTCGGCTTGTACTGCCCGGTCTGATCACGAAAACCGTACACCACCGCCATCAAGCGCCCCTTGGGCCGCGGCATCTTCAGCAAGTCATAGTAGGTCGACGCCCGTGGTGTCAGGGTCGGGGTTTCGGTGTCCTGCTCGGCCGACATCGGCTCGCGCAGACTGCACCCTTGTAATGTCGCCAACATCAGCCCTAGCGCGATTATTTTTTTCATGTCCAGCACTCCCCGGAACCGTCAGCCCGTCATGGGTTGAGGCCGTTCACCTGAATTTCCGAAATTTCACCGGTCACCCGATCGGTCACTTCAATGCTCAGTGCCCCGGAGTCGTCGATGACGTTGACGATAAAAGAGTCAGTGGACAGGCTCCCCGTGTTGCCGGTGGAGATGTTGTCCAGCAGCTGCCCTAGCAGCCGCGATTGCAATTGACTGGTGAAGCGCTCCAACGCCGAAGTGCCGGCCACGCTCGAACGGCTCTTGAGGTCCGGGTCGTCGTGATCGTTTTGCGCCTGGGCGTTGTTGAGCAGCCAGGTGCCGTTGAGCGGGTTGCCGCCGAACGACGGATTGACCGGCGTGTAGACAAGCTCGGTGGCTTGGACGGCGGCAGCGCTGGCAAGGCCGACCAACAACCCCGAGATCCAGAATCCGCTGCGCCGTGAGAACGTTGTGGTTTTCATAATTCGTCCTTCTCAAGGTCGGTGGTGTCCTGCAACAGTGCCTCCAGCTTGCGCTGGACAACCTGGCGTCGAACCCAGTCGGCGGCCGCGTAGGCCTCGTCCTTCAGTTCCACGGTATTCGGCGGCAGGAAGCGCCGATAAACCAGGCGTTGCTGATATTCCACGGTCACCAGGCTGCCCCAGCGCGCGTCGGGCCGCTCGCGCACCACCAGGTTGAAATCCATCTTGCTGGTGTCGCGCAGGCGTTCGCTGAACGAGTAATAAAAGTCGTGGCCGATGTGCGAGATCGTGTCGTCGACGATGAAGCCCATCAATTCATCTTCTTCACCGGCATGGGCGCAGCACGCCACCACGGTGAGGGCCAGCGCGCACCACCATTGGCGAGTCATGGTTGCAACGCCTGCGGCAAGTTCGACTGTCCCTTGGCCGGGCCACTGGTGCCGTCGAGGAAGGCTTTTTCAGCGACGAACTGCCAGTCCGAATAACGCTGCATGCCTTCGAAATCCGACCACTGCGTGGGGAAACCCGATTGCTTCATCGGCACCTCGGTCGAAGGGCTGTTGAGACCGGTGATGCGCCCGTCAAAACCGCGCTGCAATGCCCATTCGCCTTGGCCGATCGGGTCCGGATAGAGCTGACGCAGGTGATGCCGCGCTTCGGGAAAACGCTGATCGTCGAGCAGGTCAGCAAGCTCTTTCGGGTACTGCGCCAGGCCCGGCGAACTGCGGTAGTAGCTGCGCAGCGCCTGGGCGTACTGGGTGCCGACCCAGAGCAATTGCTTCTCGCGATCGCGGCGAGACGCGGTCGACCATAATTCGCCGGCACTGGCCAGGCCCATGCCCATCACGACGATCAGGAACAGCACGCCCAGATAGGTGAAACCGCCCTGCTGCGCGTGTTTACCACTCGGCATATTGGCTGCCATCACGCGCCCTCCCGGTAGCACCGCTCTTGATGTCGGCCACGCCGCCCGCCACACCGTCCGGTGGCGCGATCAGCACCCACTGGTCTTTGCGTTCGGTGATCGGATCCAGTGGTGCGTTGCGCAGGTAACGTTGCTCGATCAATTGCTCGATGGAGTCGGGGTAACGACCGGTGTCACCGTAGAAGTGGTCCAGCGCTTCGCGCATCGCCGACAGGCTCTGGCGCAGCGTGGTTTCCTTCGATGCTTCAAGGCTGTTGAAGTAGCGCGGCAGCGCAATGGTCATCAGCGTGGCGATAATCGCCATCACCACCATCAGCTCCAGCAAGGTAAAACCTTTTTCGCGGCGCATGAGGTTCACCACTCGCGGTAGGCGATGCCGTTGAGGCCTTTGCCGCGTGCCACGGAGTAGACGTCGAAAACGTCCTCGCCATCGCGCGGGTTTTGAGCCGAACTGTTGTAGGCGCGGACGCCCCAACCCCCTTCGTCATCACGTTTGGCCGGCACCAGCGGATCACGCGGGATACGGCGCAGAAAGTAGAACTTGGCGCCTTTGGCACTGCGCACATCGCGCACGCCTTCGACCAGTATTTTCAGGTTCGGCGGGTAGCCGCTGCTGTTTAGCGACTTCTCGATGTAACCGGCATCGAATGCGCGTTTGTAGGCGTCGATACCATCGCGAATCTGATACAGCGCGGTGCGCAATTCCTGCTCCTTGCCACGCCGCACCAGGGTCTCGGTCAACGGTGCGGCCATGCTCGCCAGCAAGCCAATCAGGGCCAGCGTCACCACGACTTCGATCAAGGTAAAACCGCGCTGAGAGGCGTTCATGATCAAGGCTTCTCGACAGTGACACGGGTCGCCACGGCCGACTCACCGACAGCACGAGGCTGTGCGGATGGCGTTGGCGTGGTGGAGGTCTGCATCGAACGATCCGGCGCCTGAATGTGCATGCTGGTTTCGGTGCCGGTGGAGAACTCCATGTCCGACGGGCTCTGGTACGGCAGGTTGCGCACGATCCGTGGGGTGATCGACAGCACCAGCTCCGACTTGCCGACGGTGTCCTTGTTGCTGCCGAACAAGCGGCCCAGACCCGGAATATCGCCCAGACCCGGAATTTTGTTGCCGGTCGCGCCGTGGTCGTTGCGCATCAGCCCCGCGAGGATCTGTGTTTCGCCGTCGTGCAGGCGCAGCGTGGTCTGCGCATTGCGGGTGTCGACCTGCACCGGAATCGTGCCCTGGCGGGTCGGTTCCAGCGGCGTGGCGTTACTCACTTCCAGAGCGATCTTGATCGCCACTTCATTGTTCAAATGCACGGTCGGCTGCACTTCGAGTTTCAGACCGACATCCAGGTAAGTGACGCTTTCGGTGATCACCGGGCCTTGGGTCGACGGCACCGAAGTGGCACTGATGATCGGCACGCGCTGACCGATGTGGATACGCGCCTGTTCACGGTTGCTGACGCGGATCACCGGGCTTGCCAAGGTATTGATGTCGTTGTCCTGCGCGTTGATCTTGGCTTGCGGCGATGGCGAGATGCTGATGCGGCTGGAGTTGATGCCCTTGAGCTGATCGAGCAGCGTCACCGCCGAGCCGTCGCTGTTGACCACGCCGAAAGTGTTTGGCCATTGCAGGCCGAGGTCGAGAATGCGCTGGGTGGCAACCTCCATCACTTCAACTTCGAGCACCACTTCCGGGTTGGACTGGTCTTGCGATTGCAGAAGTTTTTCGGCCATGCGCACGGCGTCTTCGGTGTCGCGCATGGTCAGGGTATTGAGGCGTTCGTCGACGAATACGTCGCGAGTCTTGAGCATGGTCTTGACCATGTTCAGCGCGGTGTTGGCGTCAATGCTGGTCAGGTAAAAGGTGCGCATCACCAATTCCTGGTAATCCTTCACTTTCTGCGGCGAGTCCGGGTAGATCAGCAAGGTGTTTTCGTTGACCACTTTCTGATGCAGCTGATTTTGTTGCAGCAGCAACGCCACAGCATCTTCGATACGCACGTCACGCACGAAGATTGTGGCTTTCATGTCCGGACGCAGGTCTTTGTCGAAGATAAAATTCAGCCCGGCGACCTGCGACAGCACTTCGAAAATGGTCTTGAGGTTGGCGTCGCGAAATTCCAGGGTCACCGGCCGGTCGAGCTTGGTGCGCAGTTGCGGATAGGCAATCACGTTGCGGCTCTGCACCAGACGGATGTTGCCTTGCAGCTCCAGCGCGCCGTCGTTTTTCGGGTCGAGTTCGAGGATCTGTTTGACCTGGCGGTCGGCGCCGTAAATGTCGCCGCGACGCAGGTCACCCCGGGCCAGTTCTAGTTTCTCGTCCATGCTGCGCAGGTATTCGAGTTGACGCAGCGCATCCTGCGCGCGGCGGTTGTTCGGCTCGATGGTCAGCACGCGACTGTAAGCGGTGCGGGCCGAAGCGAAATCGCGGCGTGAGCGGTCGGTGTCGCCTGATGTCAGCAGCGCGGTGATGGCTTTGGCCCGGCCGCTGTTGAGCAGCAGGTGCAGTTCGGTATCACGCGGATTTTCGCGCAAACCTTCCTCGACCCGCGCCAGACCCGCCTCGTACTGGCCCTGTTCGATCAGGTCGGCGGCTTCCTTGTTGGCCACTTGCGCGGAGCTGCACGCCGTCAGCCCGGCACACAGGCCAAGGCTCATCAGCAAACGGGATCGGTTCATTGCGTACTCCCCACAGACAAGGTCTGCGACAAATGCAAAGGCAGGTAGACCAGACTCAGTTCCAGATCGGAAATGCCGGTGATCTTCCAGGTGTCGTCGATCACATCCCCGTTGCGCACGACGTAGATTTTTTCGCCGTTCTGCAAAAACACTTGCAGGTCGCTGCGGTCATGCAGCTTGCCGACGAACTGAAACGGCACCGGTGGCAGGCTCGGGGCTTGCACCACGGGTGTGAGATTGACGGCTGTTTCGGTGACCGTGGCCAGGGTTGGCGCGGCCTTCCACGATTTCCCGGCGAACAGATCGCCCGCCGGGGTCAGGTCCTTGATGGCTGCTGTTTTGGCCTTTGTGGTGTTTGCCGGCAAGGCGCCACGGGCGGCGGTTTTCGCCGGGGTGGCCACAGCAACATCAGCCGAATCCGCGTCGTCGCTCGGCGAAAAATATTCCGGCAACCAGGCCAGCGCGGCCGTCACGCCAAAGAACGCCACCCAACCCGTCACGCGCTTGGTATTCATCACGACCTCGACAGATAAAGGGTCATACGGATCCGGCCATTGAGGTCGGTGTCGCCAATTTTCTTGCGTTGAAACTCGACGTCTTCCACCACCACCGCCGGCAACTGGCCGAGCAAGGCGTGCAGGAAGCGGCGCAGTTGCGGGTAACTGCCGCGCACCGGCAAGAGGATCTGATAGCGCGCCAGATGGGTTTTCGGATCGATGCCGAGGGCGTATTCACCGCGCGCCAGGGTGATGTGTTCTTGCGCCGCAAGGGCGTAGATGCGGTCGATGGCCACGGTGGCCTGCGGTTGCGACGGCAGTTTGTTGCGAAAATCATCGAGTTGGCGTTGCGGCACCACGGGCGGCGCGATGCTGCCATCCTCGACTTTGGCCAGGTAGGCACTGGCTTCATGCGTCTGCTGGCTGAGGTGCTGCAACGATTGCCAGCCCGGCAGCAAGCTGCCCAGTGCCCAGGCCAGCGCGATCAATACCAGCGCCAGCCCGGACAGGCCCGGCAGGCCGAGGCCTTGCAGATATTCGTGAACGATCAGTCTAGGGATTCGCATCGCCAATCTCCCAAGTCGCCGACAGGTTGAATTGCACCGGTTGCTCCGGCGATTTGACGACGATTTCATGGCTGAGCAGCGACACGTCGGACAGCTCGTCACTGGCCTCCAGGCGCTTGTGGAAATCCAGCATCGCTGGCAGATCACGCGCTTCAGCGCTGATCCGCACTTGCCCCTTGCGGGCATCCGGGGTCAGGGTCAGCAAGGCAACATCGTCGCGCGGCATGCTTTCGAGCATCGCAAACAGACGTTCCCAAGGGCGGCGCAACTGCTGCGAGACCTTGCGCATTTCGGCGAGGTTCTGCGCCTGCTCGCGGGTTTCGGCCGGGCTCAAGGTGCTTTTACTTGCACTGTCGCCGGTGAGCTGGCGTTGCGTGGTTTGCAAATGACCTTGCTGCTGTTCGGCTTGGGTATCGAGATGCTGTTGCACGCCCAGACACAGCAGCGCCAGCAACACACCGCCGCCGAGCAGGCTCCAGCCCAACGGGCCGGAACGGCGACGTGGCTGAAAGTCGAGATTCAGGGCGCGCATGTCAGGCCACCGCCCGGGACATGACGTACAAGCCGTCACGCACGGTCATCGCGTTGTCTTCGAGGGTGCGCAATTGCACGCCCGCCACTTGCGGCTGCGCATCGAGGCGCGCCGGTGCATGCAGATAAACGTTGAAGGCGCGTTCGCTGGTCGACGCCTGCAATTGCCGTTCGCGGCCGATCAAGGCATTGAGCGCCGCGTCGCTGTCGCTGCCACCCACCGAGCGCACGCCGGCCCAGCGCCCTTCCCGCGCCAGCAGCAGAACGCTGCGCTGCGGTTCGGCGACAACGAACAAGAAGTCGCCGACCTCGAGGCTTTTATCGAAACGGTTGAACGCCGTCATCAGATACGGCTGCACCGAATTCAGGCGCAGACGGCGACCGCTGACCAGGGCCCGCAGGCGATCAAGCAAGTCTTGCGGCAAGGCGCTGGCGATGCGGTCGCACCCTGCCGGTTCGGCGGACAGCACCAACCCCCAGGTTTGCGTCGGTGCGCCAAACAGGTCTTCGAAACACAGTTGTGCGAAGCCGCGCAGCTCCTCAGGGCTGCTGATGTGCGCGCTCCACGGCACCAGGCAGAACCGGCAGAAGTGACTGGAAATCACCACGCTCAACTCGGCACCGGCACGGGCGTGTTCACCGAGCAGACGGTCAAGGGTATCCAGCGCCACCGCGTAGCTCTGGAAGCCTTCGTCGATGTAACCGACGCTGCCCAGCCACAAGGTTTCGCTACCCCGCCGCTGCCCCAGGCCGACACCGCTGGCGCCGAGCACGGCGACAAATTGATCACGCGATAAAAGTGACACGATTGATCTCCTCCAGCGTGGTCCGACCTTGCTCCACCAGCTCCAGCGCCGATTCGCGCAACAGGCGCAAACCACGGGCACAAGCCAGGGCTTTGATTTTGGTAATCGGTTGGCGCTCGACGATCATCTGGCGCAGTTCGTCGTCCAGGTGCAGCAGCTCGGCAATTGCCGTGCGCCCGCGATAACCGCTGCCCCGGCAGTGACCGCAGCCCTTGCCGTGGACGAAGTGGTAATGATCGACTTTCTGCGGATCGAGGCCCGAGGCGCGCAGTTCTTCATCGCTCGGATTGACCGGCGTGCTGCAACTGGCGCACACCAGTCGAATCAGGCGCTGAGCGAGAATCGCGTTGAGCGCCGAGACCAGGCTGTAGGGGTCGATTTCCATTTGGGTGAAGCGGCCAATCACGTCGAAGACGTTGTTGGCGTGGATGGTGGTGAACACCAGGTGGCCGGTGAGTGCCGATTGCACGGCGATCTGCGCGGTGTCCGGATCGCGGATTTCACCGACCATGATCTTGTCCGGGTCGTGACGCAGGATCGAGCGCAGACCACGGGCGAAGGTCAGGCCTTTTTTCTCGTTGACGGGGATCTGCAGGACGCCGGGCAACTGGTATTCGACCGGGTCTTCGATGGTGATGATCTTGTCCACACCGTGGTTGATCTCGGTGATCATCGCGTACAGCGTGGTGGTCTTGCCGCTGCCGGTGGGGCCGGTCACCAGCACCATGCCATAGGGTTCGGCGGCGAGGCGACGGAGCTGGCGCAGGGTCTCGTCTTCAAAGCCCAGCGCCTGCAATTGCACGCCGCAGACCTTGTCGGCCAGATCCTGTTTGTCGAGCACCCGCAACACCGCGTCTTCGCCAAAGATGCTCGGCATGATCGACACGCGAAAATCGATCTGCCGGCCACTGATGCCTATCTTGAAACGGCCGTCCTGCGGCACGCGCTTCTCGCCAATATCCAGTTCCGCCATGACTTTGACCCGCGAGATCACCTGCTCGGCGAACTCGGCGCCCTGAACCTTGCTGATGTTGTTGAGCACGCCGTCGATGCGGTACTTGATCACCAGACCGTGGCCAGTGGTGCCGAGATGGATGTCACTGGCGTGCATTTTCAGCGCGTCGTAAAGGGTCGAGTTGACCAGTTTCACCACGCTGCTGGCGTCTTCGCTGATGCTGGTCAGGGACAGGCTTTGCAGGGTGTCGATTTCGCTGTGGGTGTCGCCCTGGGCGTTCAGCGATTCGACGGCGTGGAAGCTTTCTTCGTGGCGAGCCAGATAAGCCTTGAGGTCGTCGGCGTGCACCAGATACAGCGGCGCGCCGTGCAGGCAGTCGTCGATCCAGGCCAGCCGCGCCGAATCGAAGGGGTCGGCGAACACACCGATGACTTCGTCGTTGTGGCGCAGCAGGATGAATTCACGCTTGAGGCATTGTGCGAGAGTGACCCGGTCAAATACCGGAGTCGCGGCAAACAGGCCGTCGGTGTCGAGCACCGGGTAATGCAGGGTCGCGCCGAGGCAATCAATGAACGGCATCGGCGCCAGTTCGCAGAGCACGCCGAGCGCATCCAGCACCCGTTCGCCGGAACTGGCGGCCCGCGCCCGGGCCTGGGACAGTTGTTCACTTGAAAAACTGGATGCAACGCTTTGCGCAACCTGCGGTTCGACGACAACGGACAGACGATCCATGGCTTGCTCTCCAACACCCGGGGCTTGAGGCCCTGACGGCGCGGGAGGCAATTGCGGCGAGTGCCGGAACGTCTATCGCGCCATTACTCCCCGGTGAGCATTTGATCGTCGTCCGGTGCCAGGGTCGCCAACCTGTTTCTTCGGCGATCCGCCAGCACCCAACTGCCATCGTACAACTGCAACGGGAAGCTCTCGGTCCTGCTCTGGCGTCGTTCGACGAAGCCCTCGGAAGGGCTCGCACCGGGTTTCGCTTCGCGCTGGATGCCCAGAAGGTCGCAGACAGCTCGGGCCAGTTCCGCCAATGGAAACGGTTTGAACAGGATGTGGCTGACGTCCAGTTGCCGCGCCCGCTCACAGACTTCAGCGGTCGGGTGACCCGTTATCAGCACAAAATGGCACGTCCTGTTCTGGCGGACCGCGTCGAGCACCTCAAAGCCTTCCATATCGGGCAAGCGGTAATCGAACACCAACACTTGGGGAGCGAACGCCTCGGCCAAGCCGATACCCGTCGCGCCGTCATGTGCAATCCGGACGTCCAGCCCTTGCGCCGACAGATAATCCTGCAGGTTCTGTGCAAGCAGCTGTTCGTCTTCGACAACCAGTACTTTGTTAACCAAGGTCGACTCCTTGAAACCTGCAAGTCCGAAAACTGAACCCGCTGAAGTGCGCCTTACAATGGCTAACGCACACTTCATGCCAGGCTGAGTGCCGGTAAATTTAAGTCTTCATGTCCTTGAATTTCATGACAATGCCCGCTCGTCCAGGTACCCCGTTCCCCAGAAACGGGGAAGCACCTGAATGGGCATCGAAGCCATTCCCCACTGTTGGGGGGGAACCTTCAATCGTCGTCAGTTCGTTCAATCCTGTTCTGCGCCCGTAATTGCGCGAGCACCTGGCGACGAGCCTGGGTCTGCTGCTGTCGGGCGCGCTGCGTCCGAGCTGTTTCAAGCCCCTGCAAATCTGGGACATCGCCCGCCTCCAAGTGGTTCGCCACATAGATCAAATGCCAGCCGAATGGCGAGCGTACCGCATCGCTGGCGAAGATTGCGCCATCAATGATAGAAGCTCGCATCTTCATCAAGCGTAGACGCGCCGCCGCATCTGTGGCGGCATCCGCTTGCGGTTCGACCCGAACCAGCAGGTGCCGCGGTTGCAAAGTGTTGGCGCGGATCAGTTGGGCGAACATTTGCTGCGCGGCCAGTTCACGGCGGGTGTACTCGGTGAACGAGGCTTCATCGAAACCGGCATCCTGCAAACGCCGCACGAATCGATCGTTGCCGCCGATGGCCTGGCGGGTTTGCTCGACTTGCTGCTGCACCGTTTGGTCATCGATTTGCAGGCCGCGTTTGCGTGATTCCTGCCAGAGCAATTCCTTGTCTATCAGCGCATCGAGTGCGGCCTGACGCAGCTGTTTATAGGCCTTGGGACTGCGAATGCTCGCCACTGCGCGGCCCTGATCCTCCAGGTATTCGGCAAAAAATCGCTCAAGACGAAACTCGGAAATCTCTTCGCCATTGACCCGCGCAGCCGCCGGACCATTACTGGCGAAAGCCATCGGCAACCAGCACGTCAGCAGTATTAACAGCATCTTGAGCTTCATGAGCAGAGCCTCCATTCAGGGGCTGGCGACAATCGGTTTGTAGGGTGCAACCAGATAGAAACGCTGATCGGGCAAATCCACGGTGACCACATGTGCGCCGCTCAAGCCCAGACGTCGTCCGGGGCCGAAGCTGATGCGCGGGGTCAGGCCGGTGTCGAAGTCGTGCAGGCCTTCCAGCGCTGCCACCAGTTTCTCGCGGCTGGCGTCACGTCCGGCCTGCTTCATGCCTTCGCCGAGCAGCAGCATCGAGGCGTAAGCGCCGACTTGCAGCACCGCATGCTGGGCGCCGAGGCCTTGATGCTCGCGCAGCAGCGTCAGGGCCATGCGCCCGGTCTGGGTCCAGTCACTGGGGACAAAGGGATAGGCGAGAAACACCCGCCGTGAAAATCCTTGCGGCACGTTCAACAGATCCCCGGCCACCTGGCTCGACGCCGCGAACAGATACGGCACCTGCCCGGCACGCTGCAAACCCGCCGCCAAATGGCTGAAGCCGCCGCCGCTGCCCAGATAGAACACCGAGCGCGAGCCCAGCGGCAAGCTGTCACCTGTCGGGTCGTAGGCCTGAATCTGGACGTTCTGCCAGCCGTTCCTGTGCAAATACTCGCCAAGCACTTTGGCTGTCTGCGCCTGCGCCGGGTCGTCGAGATAAGCGATCAGTGTCGGCCCTTGCAACACGCGCAGGCTGGCGGTCGCGTAATCGGCCAGAGCGATCAGCTGTTCACGCAAGCCCGGCAACGGCTCGAAAATTTGTGGACTGGCCTGCACCGCTCCGAGCAACGACAACGTGCCGATCAGCGGCACGCCAGCCTGTTCCAGCCGCGGGGCCAGTTCGCTGCCCAATGCCGGGGCCATCGGCGCGATCAGGGCGAACACTTGTTCATCGTCGATCAGGCGTTTGAGCGCTTGTTCGGCACTGGTGCGATCAGCGCCAGGATCGGCGATGGTCAGGCGCAGTTGCCGGCCGTGAATCCCGCCAGCCTCATTGATCCGCGCCACGCTGCCGTTGAGCACCGCTGCGACCGTCGCGCCCTCCTCGGCCAGTGGCCCCTGGCTGGGCAGCAACGTGCCCAGATGCAAGGTCTCGGCATCGAGGCCGGGGTCGCGTTCATCGGCAAGGCGTTTGAGGTAAGCGGTGAGATTGCGCTGATCCTTCATCGACAGCACAAAGCGCGGCATGCTCGGGTCGAGGCGGTTGTTGCCGGGGTCGCGGCCCTGCTGAATGACTGTCGCAAGGCTTGCATCGTTGTAGGCCGGATAGTTGCGGCCGTTGACCTGTTGCTGGCCGTAAGCGCTGGTCAGTCGCGACCAACTCAACTGCGGCGGACGCACCCCGCCTTCGGGTCGACCGAGGCCGTCGGCGCCATGACAATTGGCGCACGGCAGACTGGTGGCCGGCAGCAACATATCCGCCGCGCCGACCCGCGCCATGATCGCTTCACCGCTGGCCGACAGACCTTCACGGTACAGGCGTTTGCCAGCCGCCTCCTCCGGCGTCAGCGGCAATGCCACCGCGCCGAGGCTGACGCTCGCGAGCAGGATCAGGGCGAGGACGCGGGCGCTGTTCATGGCGCGGACTCAGCGACCGGCCACGGGCATTGTCAGCAATTGCAGGCGCTGGGCAATGGCGGCGGCCGGCGCATCGGGGCGAATCTTGCTCCAGCGTTTGTTGGCGACATCGCCGACGATCAACTGTGTGGAATGTTGCTCAGGCGTCGGCACGATCTGGCCGATACGGCTCAGCACCAGATCCATCTGCGCCTTGTCGCCGGTGAGAAAAAGCCAATGAGGGTCATCGGAACCCTGTTTCAAGGTGTAAGCCTTGAGCACCGCCGGCGTATCGCGCAGCGGATCACTGGTAAGGGAAATGAAGGTGATGCCGTCGGCCTTGTCACCGAGCAGCTCGCGGACTTCCTTGAGCTTGCGCGTGATCAACGGGCAGGCGTCGTTGCAACTGGTGAAAATCACGTTGAGCAGCACCACGCGGTTTTGCAGCGCATCACTGTAGAAGCGCAGAGTTTCGCCGTGCTGATTTTGCAGCGGCGTATCGGTGAACCAGGCTTGCGCGTCGTGGGTACCCTTGGCGGGCGCGGCGGCAACCGCGGTTGACGGCTCAGGGGCATGCCCCTCGTGGGCAAACGCGACATTGCTGAACACCCAAAAACACACGGTGAGCGCGATCCAGTCGAGCATTCTCATGGCTGTTGCTCCATGGCGATGGCGGTGTGTTTGGCATGAGTGCGCTGGCCGCTGAGTTTCTCGACTTCCTTGGCCAGCACTGTCGGGTCGGTGAAGCCGTAGTAGCGCATCCAGTGGCGGCTGTTGCCGTCGCCGACGAGGATCAGTGGCTGATGGCTCTTCAAGTCGCCGCTGAAACTGCCCAAACCTTTGAGGGTTTCATTGATCGATTGTGGCGAACCGGTCAGCCAGCTCCAGCCCGGACCTTTCTGGAACGCGCGGGCGTAATCCTGCAGGCGCTTGGGGTCATCGCGTTGCGGGTCGATGCTGATCGACACCAACTGCACTTCGTTGCCAACCCGCGCGCCGAGCTGTTTCTGCACCTTGCCCATAATCGACGAAACCACCGGGCAGACCGTGGTGCAACTGGTGTAGATAAAGCTGATGACGACGATTTTGCCCTGCACCAGATCTTGCTCCAGACGCACGGTTTTGCCGTTCTGATCGAGCAGCGGCACGTTGGCGAATTTCACCTGGGCGTGTTCCTGCGTGCTGCTGGCGGGTGCGGTGTGGCCGGCGTGTTCATCCGCCGAATGCGCCTGGACTTGCTGGACGCTGACGGCCAGCAGACACAGGCTGAGCAAGCCACGGCAAGTGATGTCTTTCATGGTGATGTCCTCTCACTGAGTCTGGCCGGGGGTGACCCGAACACTGGCAAATGTCTTGTCATCGAACCCGGCACCCAGCGATGCCGCGCGCACATGCAAATACCAGGCGCCGCTGCGGTCGAGGGTCACGGGCGCTTCGTACACGCCATCGGCAACTTCCTGCGCGGCCACTTCGCGGGGGTGTGAAGTCGGCGCGAGGAAGTAGCGCAACTGCACATCCTTGACGCCGCTGCGCTGGATTTTCTGCTTGCCCTGCACGATGCGAAAACGCACCACGTAGGGGTCGTTGAGCGCGACGGCGGTCGTGTCCAGAAGGAACTCGACCTTTGGCACGCCGACATGTTTTTCCGGCATGCCGTCTGGTTCGATCTGCGCGGTGAAGCAATGGATGATGTTCGGTTGATTGAGCAGGAATGCCACGTCGAAACGCCCCGCCGCCGGCAGTTTCACTCGCGCGCTGTACAGCCCCGGCGAGACCTCGCGCAGGCTGCGGTCGATGACCATCGCGGCACGGGCGATCTGCCCGCGATTGGGGTAACCGGACATCGGCGCGTTCATGCCTTCGGCGTAGAAATAGGTGGTGTTGTCCACCGGGTTGACCACAAACACCGCGTTGTCATCGCGCGACACCGCGAGGCTTGAGGCGAGCGGCAAGTCCCCGGCCATGCGCGGCGCTTGCGGGCCGGCTTCGAAGCCTTGGCTGATCGGCTGGCGGCCCTCGCCGAGCGAGGCCAGGTTGATCATGGTGACTTTTGGCGAGGCCAATCCGCGCACGTAGGCGTAGGCCTTGGTGAACACCACTTGGTAGGGTTCGGCGGACACGTCCAGGTCATGGATAGCGGCATCGGTGGAGGCATCAATCACCGTCGCGCGGTTCTCCACGGTGTTGAGCACCACACCGAAACGCCCGTCGGCGCTGAAGCCCATCGGGCCGAGCCCCTGTTGCAGTTTGATCACCCGGCGCACGCTGTGGCTGGCACTGTCGACCACCGTCACCGTGCCGTCCTTGCCATCGGCGACGTACACCGCGCCGGACAATGGCGAGTACGCCACCGAAAGCGGGCTGGAGCCAGTCTTGATTTGCTCGACGATGCTCAGGCTGGCGACATCGACCACGCTCAGGGTGCCGTCGTCGCGATTGCTGACAAAGGCGAAACGGCTGTCCTTGCTGAAGGTGATTTCGTGGTGACCGAGGCCGGTTGCCAGGTGTTTGAGCGGTTTCAGGCTTTGGGCATCGATCACAGTGACGCCGGATTCTTTGGGTTTGGCGGCGTTGTTGCCAACCCACAGCAGGCGTTCATCGGGTTGCAGCGCCACCCGCACCGGTTGGCTGCCGGCGCTGATCGAATCGATGACTTTGAATTGTTCGCTGTCGATCACCGCCACTTCGCCGGCCGCTGGCATCGAGATGAACACGCGTTTGTTGTCTTTGGGCGTGACCCAATCCATCGGCGGCTGCTTGAGTTCGATGCGCGCCAGGGTGCTGGTGATGCCGCCGACCGATACTGAGGGGTCGACCACCGCCACACTGGCATCGCGGTTCATCACCAGCAGGAAATAGCTGTTGAGGTCGAGTAGTGGCCGCGCGCCGATGTTGGATTTGAGGTACACGCCGACGCGGGATTTGCAGCTTTGGTCGCGGCCCTGGGCCTGATCGGCGGCCAGCGCCTGCGCATCAATCCACGCCCCCGGCGCCACGCCGGACAATGGCTGGCCTGACACGCCGTCAGTGACACGGAACTGCACGTCGGCAAACTCGCCTTCACGCAACTTGCCGTCGCTGGCCAGCGGCTGGAGGTTGAACGCAATCGACACGCCGTCGCGGGCCAGGGTCTGGCCGGGCTCGGTCTGCGCCAGCGCAACCTCGCCAAGCGTCAGCAAAGCGCCTGCGATGGCTAGCGTACAAACACCGATGAAACTGATGATCCCGTTCATATCCTCTCCCCTGACTCTATTTGCAAAACACCGCCGTCCCCTGTGGGAGCTGGCCTGCCAGCGATGGCGGCATCTGCCTCACCAGCCAAAACCGCGTCGATCCCAATCGCCAGCAGGCTGGCTCCTACAGGGATCGCATTCATCCCGCACTTTTCCAGTTAACCCCTGAACCTGTGGGAGCTGGCTTGCCAGCGATGGCGGCATCTGCTTCACTAGCCAAAACCGCGTCGATCCTAATCGCTGGCAAGCCAGCTCCCACAATGGATTGCATTCATCCCCCACTCCCTCTGCCAACCACTGAACCTGTGGGAGCTGGCTTGCCAGCGATGGCGGCAGTTGCTTCACCATCCAAAACCGCGTCGATCCAATCGCTGGCAAGCCAGCTCCCACAATGGATTGCATTCATCCCCCACTCCCTCTGCCAACCACTGAACCTGTGGGAGCTGGCTTGCCAGCGATGGGGGCATCTGCCTCACCATCCAGCTACTGCGCAGGCGGTGCCGGTTCTGGCTCGTTGGTCACTCGCAACAATCCCCACAGGCCCGAGGTGTTGCCGTAGGCGCCGTAGTCGCGGAACAGGTAATCACCCGGTATCGCGTTGCTGCCCCCGGCGCTCGGGATCATCGAGCTGAAGTGCGCCGCCGGCAGCACGCTCTCGCGGGCGCCGATGTACATCGACATCGGGTTGTAACCGAAGCGCACCGATCCCACGCCCGGCGTCCCCGTCGGATAGCCGCCGACATCACTCTTCTCGGCCAGGAACGGGTTGACCGACCACACGTGCCCATCCATCTGGAAGGTGCTGCCGCGGCTGCCACCGGTTGGCATCAGAATGTGCGTACGGAACGGTTGCCCCGGTTTGGCGTAAAGCACCGGCGTTTGCGGATCACCGCCGACCAGCGCGTTGCTGTAGGCCATGTGCGCGTTGACCATGTCGCCATAACCGGCACCATCGGCATGTCCGAACGGTGCATCCGGGGCAAGGCCGAAGCGATACCACATCGGCTCGGTCTTGTAGTTGATGGCCATGCTCGAGTTGTCCTGCGGATCGGTCGGCATGCCGAAGCCCTCGGCGGCAATGCCTTCCACCGGCCGGCCATTGGCCCAGCGAGTGTTCAACGCCTTGTGCCAGACCATCGCAAAGTCGCGGTAGACGGTTTGCCCCGGCGCGGTGACCGTGGCATTGGCCTTGCGCGCATCGTCGACCCAGGTAGAGCCGATCGGCAGGATGCTCATCGCGCCGCCCAGACCTTTTTGCGATTGCTTGATCACGTCAGCCGGCGTGAAATTCAAGCCGCCGAACTCGATGGCCGTGGCGTTGATGTTGTCGACACTGCGGCCCAACTGAGTCACCGGTTTGCCTTCACGCTCCAGGTGCCCGGCGTAGTACTGATAAGTACGGGTCGGGTACGCGCCGCTGCTGCCGACTCTCGGTGGCACGGTCTGGATCGGGTTGGCACCGACGTTGACGCCGTCGGATTTGGTGATGTCATAGGCCAGCAGTTGCGCATGCAGACCGACATGGCTGGACGGCCGCATCAGGTTATTGCTGAAGGTGGTCGAACCCTGGCCGCTGTTGCGGTCGCGTTTGACCATGCCTTGCATCACCGCAGTCTGGGTCAGGTCGGGCATCATGCTCGGCAGGCGGTTTTCCAGGGTGATGTTGATGCAGTCACCGGCGGCTGCGCGCAGCACCAGCGGTTCGACCGGGATACCGGGTTTGAGCTTGCCGGTTGTCGCATCGAGGTCAGATTTGCGCACATACAGAATCGCGGTCGGATCATGCAACGGCCC
The DNA here is from genome assembly GCF_020149425.1 of Pseudomonas sp. P116. NCBI lineage: Bacteria > Pseudomonadati > Pseudomonadota > Gammaproteobacteria > Pseudomonadales > Pseudomonadaceae > Pseudomonas > Pseudomonas sp. P116. The sequence goes on from NZ_JACVHB010000001.1 coordinate 75,470, forward strand.
GCTCTGGCCGCCGATGGTGATGGTTTCGCCATCCTCCGGATCGGTCACCGTGACCTGTGGAATGCTCACGGTGCGCGAGTTCAGGACCAGGGTGCCGCCCGCCGGATTCAATGGCCCGCCGACATGCTGGCCGATACCGTCCGGGTCGCCGATGGTCAGGCCCAGCGAGTTGCCGAGGATGTCGTTGGCCAGTGCCGCGACCACTTCATAGTTGCGCTGCACAGTCGGCCGGGTGCCGATGCCGTTGGGGTTGGCGCTGATCCGTGGGCAACTGCCGTCGAACGCCACGGTGTTACGCATCCCCATCGGTTTGGCATTGTTCGGCAAGGCGAACAGGTCGCTGCGCTGCGCAGTGTAGTTGCGCATCACGCCCCAGATGCCGCTCCAATAGCCTTCGATCGAGGCGTCCATCGAGTACAGATAATCCCCGGTGGTAGCCGCCGAACTGGACAGCATCGACACGGGCGCAATGAAGCCCATCTGCTCGGAGATGCCGATCATCTGCGAGGCGCGCCAGCCCGAGTTGGAGCTGCTGCCGAAGCCGGAACCGCTTTGCAGCCACTTCACGCCGTGCAGGGTGACGTTGTGTTCCTCTTCGTGGCCGCCGGCATGCACCCGCAGCCGCACGTTGTCGCCGGTGTAAGTGCGCAACATCGGCGTGAACGGATCGCCAGGTTCCGCGCCGCCCTTGTTGATGTGCGGTGGGAACAACGTGGTGCCGCCGGTTGGGCCGGTGGCGGAAGTGATCAGGTTCGGCGCCAGGTTCATCGCCGGAATCGCCCGATCAGTGCGGCTGTGCATGGCAAATGAAAGATCACCGCCGAGGCCGTCAGCCTGCATGCCGCGCTTGCCGTCCGGGCCGAGTTTGTTGGGGTCGTAGACGCGCAGGGCCAGCGGCTCGTTGCGATAGTTGACGACGAACATGCCTGGGTCATCCACCGAGATCGCCTGTGGGCACGGCCGGCTCGGGCAGCCTGGGACCTGACCGCCCTGCACTTCCACTATGCCGTCGAGCAAGGTGCTGGCGTTGTTGCGCACCGGCGGGTTGATCGCGTAGCGGAAGCTGTCGGCCGTGGCCGGGAAGCTTTGCGCGTTCGGCACGCCGTTCGGCCCGGCGCCTACATACACGCCGGCTTCATAGGCGTGCTGGAAGTCACTGTATTCGAGGAAGAACTCGCGGAAGCTGTCGTTCTTGCCGTCGCCGTCGAGGTCGCCGGTGTTGATCACCGCTTGCCACGAAGTCGGCCCGCCGTCCTGACGTGCGCCGCTGTACAGAGGCTCGCCGGTTTCGGCGTGGAACCAGGTAGAACCGGCAGGTTCCGCGAGTACGGTGGCGTAAAGCCCGATCTGTTGGTGCGTCGATGGGCCGAGGTGGTCGTGGGTGAAGATGGTGCCGAGGCCGCGATCAACACCTTTGGCATTGACCACCGGGTCGACGAACCAGCGTTGCATCGCCGTGCGTGCGCCCATCCAGTCGCTGCGTCCGTACTGACCGAAGAACGGATGCGCCTTGGCTTTCGGGCATGCTTGCGTGCCATCGCGCGGGTCGGTGCCTTCGCACTGGTTGAACTCGCGGATCGCGTGGATGCGCTCCTGCACGGCGCCTGGTGAGAGCACGCCATCCTCGTAGTTCCAGCCATTGGACGAGCCGTCGGCCGAGGTCAGGTCCCATTTCGGCAGGTGAATATGCTGGCCGATCACGTCGGTCGGCGTACGCACCTGATAGTCGTCCATCTCATAAGTGGCCGGCACCAGGTTGGTTTGCTGGTATTGCACGCAGTCGAAGGTGTTCATGCGCATTACCAGCGGCTCTGGCGGACGCTGCTTGGTGATCACCGGCCAGGCGTCTTCCCACAGCGCCAGAATGCGCGCCTGCGGGAAGTGATAGCCAACCTTGTTGTACACCGCGTCGAACTGAATATTCGCCGCTTTGTAGATGCGCGGACGGTCGGCGGTAAAGGTCGACGCGCCGGTGAAGGACATGCCGTCGATGCGTTCGCCGCTGTTGAATTCACCGGTGCCGGCGCTGCTGGTCAGGCGTTTGGCCCGATCATCCATGCAGGGTTCGTAGTAAGGCGCGCCCGCCATCGGCAAGGCACCGTTGGTACGGAAGGCCTTGGCTACCACCTGGTTGCCGGGCAGCAAGGCAAAGCTTGGGTGATCTTTTTTCGCGTGGAAGGCCATCGCCGATTGCTCGACTTCGGTGCCTTCTTCCGGCAGATAAATGGGCTTGGCGCGAGTGACTTCCTTGGAGAAATCCAGCGAAGTGGTCACGGTGTTCGCCTCGCCACCAGCGGATACGCCGTCGAGGGTGTGGCGCTGCAAACCGCCATCCCAGCCGCCCGATTGCGCAGGGTCAAGGTTGGCCCACAGCGCTTTGCCGCTGGCCTTGAGTGCTTGTGCGGTGGCAGCGTCGAGCATGTCCAGCGGTGGAGTGGGTGGGCGTTGGCCGACCGAACTTTCCATGCCGCCGATCCAGAATGGATAGCCAGGGTTTTTCAGTGTGCCATCAGCGTTGCGGTTGGCTTCGCTGCGGTCCACCAGCGCCAGCGAACCGATGGCTTGGCCAGCCGCGTTGCCGCCGTGATGTTCGCCGTCGTCGCCCTCTTCTTCCTCTTCGTCGTCATTACCGGCAATCAGGGTTTCGCCGATTTTCGGTACAACGACCACTTTACCGGGCATCGGCGCCATGGCTTTGCCGGGCAGCGGCACAATGGCCGGGATCGGCGTGCCGGCGATGATTTCACCGTCCGGCAAGGCACGTGCACCCGCTGCCGGTTTGCCGCTGCGCAAGGCGAACGGTTCGCTGTGATAGCCGTCTTCACCTTGCTGCGAGACTTCCAGGCGAGTGCCCTCTTCGAAGACGTCGTGCACGCGCCACATGGCCCACATGCCTTGCGCGAAGTGCGGATAGAAGTGGCAGTGATAGATCGCGTCACCGGCAACCCGATTGCGATTGCCCGAACCGCCGTTGGCGATTTCATAGGTGTAACCGGCGCCCGGACCGATGCCTTGGGCGTCGACGTAATCGGAGTTGTCGTCATTGGGATTGAACAGCCACTGATGGCCGTGCAGGTGGAAAATGTGCTGCTCGTGACCGTTATGGGTGTTGCGGAATTTGACGAAGTCACCGATGTAGCTGTGGTTGACGTTGGACGGTTCAGACGGATACAGCGCCATGGTTGCCTTGACGCCAATCTGATCGGCGCGCGGGATCTGCCCCGGCGCGATGTTCTCAAGCCCGGCGTTGGCCGGTACGTCGACCAGCATCGCCACGTCACCGACGGTGTGCGAGCTGAGGAAGAATTCTTCGTAGGCGCAGGACAGGCAGTCGTGCATCGGTCCCACGCCCAACCGGTTGGCGACCACTTCCGCGCCCATGCCGCCGGACCCGTAGTTGATCATGAACGAGTCGCGGGTCGGCTCCAGCACATGCGCCATCACCGGGTCGGCCCAGTAGGCAGGAAAGGCTTGAGTCGCAGCGGTTTCGTCCTGGAACTGCGAGGCAAAATCGCGGAACGGCTCCAGTCGATTGGGGATCGCCGGGTTGCGTTTGCCCACCGACTCCAGCGGATAAGTGCTGGCTGGAAAGCTGCCGTCAGCGTTGCTGCCCATCACGATGGCATCGCTTTCGCTGGAGATGATTTCGTTGCCATCGACCATATTGATGATCGGTGTGCCGGCCTTGCCTTCGCGCAGCCACGGTTCGCGCTGCGGGTAGCGCGCCTGGTAATCGACGATCGGATGACCGGCCGGCGTGCGCCCCGAAGTCGCCAGACGCATTTCTTCTTCAGTAAGCGTATTGCGGTAAGTGCGGCCGCCCTTCGGCACCACGACCACTTGACCGAACAGGCCATTGGCAACGTTACCCGCGGCGCCCTCGCCACCGAAAGTTGCGCCACGGCTGCTGACGGCAAACGCGCCTTCGCGTTCGGCGAACAACGTATAGGAACGGCTGGCACCCGGCACCACCAAGCTATTGGCGTTGCGGCCGGTGTACGAAGAAATATCGTCGATGCTGTTCACCGCTTGCAGGCCGTTGACCTGGAACCCGACGTGGCGGTCGGCGACCTGCTCATCGACCTTGAATTGTTCGCCGGCATTGGCGTTCTGTACGCCCTCTTCGCCTTCCTCTTCACCTTCGACTTCGAAGTGCTTGTTCGGGTTGGCCTGATAGTCGAGCAGGTTCTGCAGATTGATCGTCAGGCAATCGCCGGCGGCTACGCGCAGCACCAGTGGCCGTGGACGCTTGTCGGCGCGCAACGAGACTTTGCCCGGCACTGCCGCGCCGCCGAAAGCCAGCGAGACATCGTGGTCATCGACCACGTCGCGGCGCAGCGCGAACATCATGCCGTTGGCGTTCTGCGCGCCGAGGCGGTTGAACATCAGCGGCTGATCGAACGCCACGACGTTGGCCACCAGGTTTCGTTCGCAGCGCACCGCCGCGCTGACCACGTCGACGCTGAGCATCGGGGCCAGCAACAGCAGCAGTTTGATGAGGGACGGAGCGGAATGAAGGCCGGCCATGATCAGAAACCTCGAAATGGGTGCTCGCAGGGAACGATGCTCGACAAAACCCTTGGAGCAATCCGCGTGCCACAAAAAAATCCGTTTGTTTTCAACCGCCTACTTAAATCACTTGAGATTCCGGGGGATATTCCCCACCCGATTCCCCACTCTTCGCGCTTGCCGGGATTGCCCCGATAGTGGGGGAAACCGGGGACACCCTTTACAACGGCGCGTCCACTGCCAGCCCCTGCAAGCGCCGGTACTGGCGCAATACGCTGGGCACGTAACGCTGGGTTTCGGCGAACGGCGGGATCACCCGTCCCCGGCTGAGCACCGCATCAGGCCCGGCGTTGTAAGCCGCCACGGCGAGGGTGATGTCGTTGTCGAACAGGGTCATCAGGCGCTTGAGGTATTTGGCCCCGCCCTGGATGTTGGCCTTGGGGTCGTAGACGTCGGTCACGCCCATTTCCCGCGCGGTGGCCGGCATCAATTGCATGAGCCCGCCCGCGCCTTTGGGTGAGGTGGCGCCGGGGTTGTAACGCGACTCGGCGTTGATCACCGCATGCAGCAGCGCTTCAGGTAATTGATTGACCTTGGCCGCCGCCGAGACCAGTTCCGCATACGGCTGTCTGGCGATCATTTGCGGCTGCTGATCAAGGCTGACCAGGGGCGCTTGCGCCTCGTGAATCACCCGTTCATAAGTGCGTCCGGGACGATGCACATTGGACAGAACGTAGCTGCCCTTGGCGTCCACGGAGATGAATACATCGGCTTGCGCGGCACCGCTCAGCAGTACACAACCGAGCAATCCGCCAGTCAGAAATTTCATGTCGGGCCTCCCCGGACCGACCCCGATAAATTGGGGGAAATGCCCCAATGGCCGATCACGTTTGAGCCATACGCAAGCACTGTGCCGACTCGTGAAAGCCGCGTAATGCAAGGGCTTGCGGCCATCAGACGAATTTTGTCGAGGCTGAGCATGGCAATTGCATAGGCCCTTCAGGCGACTCGACTGCCACTCACGGGAGGTCATCATGAAGCTGCATTTTCGTCCGCGTGCCCAACGCGGTTTCACCCTGCTCGAATTGCTCGTGGTGCTGGTGGTGCTCGGCCTGTTGGCCGGGATCGTCGCACCGAAATACTTCGCTCAACTTGGCCGCTCGGAAGTGAAAGTGGCCAAGGCGCAGATCGAAGGCCTGAGCAAGGCGCTGGATCTGTATCGCCTGGAAGTCGGCCACTACCCGTCCACCGAACAAGGCTTGCAAGCCTTGGTGGCTGCGCCGAGTGACGAGGCGAAATGGACCGGCCCGTACTTGCAGAAAAAACTCCCGCAGGATCCCTGGGGCCGCAGTTACGCCTACCGCTACCCCGGCGAAAACAGCGAGTACGACTTGCTGTCGATGGGCAAGGACGGCCAACCCGGCGGTGAAGGCGAAAACGCCGAAGTGACCAACTGGCAGTAAGTGGAGCGCGGCCCATGCGATTTCATCTGAAAGCCGTCGGCAAGGCGGGCGTGGTTTCCTTGAGTATCGAGGCGCCGGGGCATAGCGAAGCGCGGCACATTGCCGAGGATCAAGGCTTGCGCGTGCTCAGCCTGCATGCCGAAAAACACTGGCGCTCGTTGCGCCTGCGTCAGCGCGAAACGTTCAATCTGGTGCTGTTCAGCCAGGAGCTGACCACCCTGCTCAATGCCGGCCTGCCGTTGATCGATGCGCTGGAAAGCCTCGCTGAAAAAGAAACCGCCCCTGCTGCGCGCAAAACCCTGAGTGAACTGGTGCGCCTGCTGTATGAAGGCAAATCCTTCTCGCAGGCCCTCGGTCAGTTGTCGGCAGTGTTTCCACCGCTGTACGTGGCGCTGGTGCAGTCCAGCGAGAAGACCGGCGCGGTCGGCGAGGCGTTGGGTCGTTACGTCAGTTACCGCCAACGCATGGACGAGGTGCGGCAGAAGATCGTCAGCGCCTCGATCTACCCGTTGCTGTTGCTGGTGGTCGGCGGGGGGGTGGTGTTGTTTCTGATGGGCTACGTGGTGCCGCGCTTCAGTCTGGTGTTCGAAGGACTGGGCTCGAACCTGCCGTGGCTGTCGCAGATCCTGATGAGCGGCGGCCTGTTTCTGCACGCGCATCAGTTGGAGTTTTTTGGCGGGTTGGCGGCGATCGTCACCGCCCTCGCCGTGGTGCAGAAACAACCTGGGTTTCGCCGTGGGCTGGATCGACTGGTGGAGAAACTGCCCGCCGTGCACCAACGAATTTTCATGTATGAACTGGCGCGTTTTTACCGCTCGCTGGGGATTCTGCTGCAAGGCGGGATTCCACTGGTGACTGCCATGGGCATGGTGCGCGGCTTGCTCACTGTAGCGTCACGGGCGCGGCTCGATCAGGCCTGCGAACGCGTGCGCGAGGGACAGTCGCTGTCCACCGCGCTGGAGCTCAATCGTCTAGTGACACCGGTGTCGCTACGCCTGCTGCGCGCCGGTGAACAATCCGGCAACCTGGGGCAAATGATGGAACGCAGCGCCGACTTCTACGACGAAGAAATCAGCCGCTGGATCGAGTGGTTCGTGAGGTTGTTCGAACCGCTGTTGATGACCTTCATCGGCCTGCTGATCGGGGTGATCGTGATCCTGATGTACATCCCGATTTTCGAACTGGCTTCCAGCATTCACTGACCGCGGGAACGGGTCGGATCAATCGCAACAAAGCACATCCACGTTCCCACCCCAGACAACAAAACGGAGAACGATATGCACATTAAAAAGCTCATGCTCGCGATGGCCATCGGCGCAGTTCTGTCGGCGTCTACCGTAATGATTCCAGACAGCCTGTCGGGCATTTCCAGTGTTCAGGCGAAGGAAGGCGGAAGTGGCGGCGGTGGCGGTGGCGGTGGCCATGGAGGGAGCGGTGGTGGCGGCAGCGGCGGCGGCCATGGAGGAAGCGGTGGTGGCGGCAGCGGCGGCGGTCATGGAGGGAGCGGTGGTGGTGGCGGTAGCGGCGGCGGTCATGGAGGGAGCGGTGGCGGCAGCGGAGGTAACGGTGGTGGACATGGCGGCAGTGGAGGCAGCGGCCATGGCGACGGCGGCGGTCACAGTGGCCGCGGTGACAGCGGTGGTCAGGGCGCCGGACACTCCGGCAGTTCCGCATCCTCCTCGGGACGCAGCGGCACCCACTCAGAGCCAGGCGACGATCATGGTGTACACCGTGCCGGTGAGGTCGGTGACGATCGCGGCGTGCATGTCGGTGGCGAACCAGGCGATGACAAACGCACTAACTAAACCATCCTGAAAACACCGCAATCCCTGTAGGAGCTGCCGCAGGCTGCGATCTTTTGATCTTGTTTTTAAAGACCAGATCAAAGGATCGCAGCCTGCGGCAGCTCCTAAAGTTGATTTGCGTACGGCTTAAAGGGCGACGTTGCTCTGATTCAACCGTTCACGCAGGAACTCGACCAACGCCTGCACCGGGCGTGAGGCCTGACGGTGCTGCGGGTAGACCGCCGACAAGGTCAGCGGCTCTGGCCGCAGATCATCCAGCACCGCCACCAATCGCCCCTCTTTCAACGCCGCGCCAACAATAAACGTCGGCAGATAGGTAATCCCCATCCCCTGCACCGCCGCATCCCTGAGCAACTCACCGTTGTTGACGCGCATGCGCCCGGCGACATTCACCAGCAGCGGTTTGCCCTGCCCCGCGTTGAACCGCCACTGCACTGAACGCCCATGGCCATACGGCAAGCAGTCATGCCCGAGCAGATCTTCCGGTTTGAGTGGCGTGCCGCGTTCGGCCAGATACGCGGGGCTGGCACAGTACACCCGTTCGATGCTGGCGATACGGCGAGCGATCAGCGTCGAGTCTTCCAGCACACCGATGCGCAGCGCCAGGTCGTAACCTTCGCCGAGCAGATCCACCGGACGGTCGCTCAAATCCACTTCCACCGTGACCTCGCGGTAGCGCTGCAAAAACACCGGCAGCAAGCAACCGAGATGCGCCACGGCAAAAGACAACGGCGCGCTCAGACGGATCGTGCCGCGAGGCTCGGCAGTCTGCCCGGCGATGCCTTGTTCGACCTGTTCGACTTCGCCGAGCAAGCGCAGCGCCGATTCGTAATAACTCTGGCCCAGCGGCGTAACATCGAGGCGCCGGGTCGAGCGATTGAGCAAACGCACGCCGAGGCGTTCTTCGAGTTGCATCAAGCGGCGGCTGACGAATTGCTTGGACAGGCCCAACTGATCGGCCGCCGCGGTGAAGCTGCCGGAGTCCATGACCTGGCAAAAAATACGCATGTCTTCGAACGGGTTCATTGTCACTCTCTGGTGGACAGTTAAACGCTTTATAGCCGCTTTTTCACTTCACGGCACCCTATTAATCTGTGTCCACGGTGTTGAAACCAACCTACGAGCCAATCGCGAACACACTTGAAAAAGGAATTGAACATGATCATTAAAAAGACGTTGACCGCTACCCTCCTCGCGCTGTCCATCGGCAACGCTTTCGCCGCCGAGACCAGCGGTGTCGAGCACAACACCCAAGCTTTCCTCGACGCCCTCGCCGCTGGCGGTGGCAAACCGCTGGAGCAACTCAGCCCGAAAGACGCCCGTGCGGTGCTTACCGGTGCGCAGGCTTCGGTGAAAGTGGACCTGTCCGGTGTTGAAGTCAGCGACAAGGCGATCAAGGTCGATGGCCAGACCATCAACCTGAAAGTGGTGCGTCCGGCCAAGGTCAAAGGTGAACTGCCGGTGTTCATGTTCTTCCACGGCGGCGGCTGGGTGCTGGGCGATTACCCGACTCACCAACGCCTGATCCGGGATCTGGTTGTGGGTTCTGGCGCGGTAGCGGTGTACGTCGATTACACGCCGTCGCCGGAAGCGCAGTACCCGACCGCGATCAACCAGGCTTACGCCGCCACAAAATGGGTGGCCGAGCACGGCAAGGACATCGGCGTCGACGGCAAGCGCCTGGCGGTGGCCGGCAACAGCGTCGGCGGCAACATGGCGGCGGTCGTCGCGCTGATGGCCAAGGAACAGAAAACCCCGGCCCTGCGCTTCCAGTTGTTGATGTGGCCAGTGACCAACGCGCAATTCGACGACGGCTCGTACCAGCAATTTGCCGAGGGCCACTTCCTCACCAAAGGCATGATGCAGTGGTTCTGGGACAACTACACCACGAACCCCGCCGAGCGTGCGCAGATCCATGCCTCGCCACTCAACGCCAGCACCGAACAGCTCAAAGGCCTGCCCGCTGCACTGGTGCAGACCGCCGAGTTCGATGTGCTGCGTGACGAAGGCGAAGGTTATGCCCGCCATCTGGATGCTGCCGGTGTCGCGGTGACGTCGGTGCGCTACAACGGGATGATTCATGACTTTGGTTTGCTCAATCCGCTGAGTCAGATTCCTGAGGTGAAGGCGGCGGTGCGTCAGGCGGCGGCTGAACTCAAGACTCACTTGCAGCCTTGACGGCAAAAGATCGCAGCCTGCGGCAGCTCCTACAGGGGATGTACCGGGGCTGCGTTTTTTGTGCCTGATCTTGTGGCGAGGGGATTCATCCCCGATCCAGTGCGCAGCACTGGCAAAAATCTGAGTTGATACAAGGATTTTTGGGGTCGCTTCGCAACCCAACGGGTCGGTGCGACGTTTCGCTAAATCCCCTCGCCTCAGACTCCCATCCGCCTCGGAGAATGCCCAATGTCCTTCCTCTTCGCCCACCTGCTGTCCTGGAGTGCCCTGCTGCTGGTGGTTGACGCCGTGCTCTGGCACTTCACGCCATTTACCCATCGTGCGCCACGGGTCGGGGTGCGGCTGGCGCTGTTCCTGGGGTTTAGCGCGCTGGTCATCAATGCCGGTGTCAGCCCTTTGCAGGCGCCGCTGTTCGTCGATGACCGGGTGGCGCAGCTCGGGGCGACGGCGTTGGGCATTCTCTGGTGGCTGTATGCGGCGCGAGTGCTGACGGAGGTGATCGGCCTGGTGCTGATGCGCCGCATCGGCCACAGCGGTCGCTTGTTGCAGGACGTGATCGGTGCGCTGGTGTTTCTGGTCGCGATTGTCGCGGCGGCCGGTTACGTGCTGGAGTTGCCGGTCAAAGGCTTGCTCGCAACCTCCGGTGTGGTCGCCATCGTCGTCGGTCTGGCGCTGCAAAGCACCTTGGCTGATGTGTTCAGCGGGATCGTGCTCAACACCACAAAACCGTATCAAGTCGACGACTTCGTGGCGATCGACGGCGTCGAGGGCAAGGTGCTCGACATCGACTGGCGCGCCACGCACTTGCTGACCAGCGCCGGCACCATGGCCGTGGTGCCGAACTCGGTGGCGGCCAAGGCCAAGATCGTCAATCTCAGTCGCCCGAACAACATGCACGGTGTGTCGATCAGCATCAAAGTCCCCAACCACATTCGCCCGCGCCGCGTACTGGATGCCCTCGATCGCACGCTGCAAGGCAGCAGCAGCCTGCTGTTGTCGCCGGCGCCGAAAGTGGTGTTGAAAGAAGCCGGTGAGGAAATGTCCGAATACGTGGCCAGCGGTTTTATTGCCGAGCTGGGCAAGAAAAGCGAAGTGCGCAATCAACTGTTCGACCTTGCTCATCGGCATCTTGAGGCTGCCGGAATTTCGCGGCATCCGGACGGCGTGATCGAGCCTACGACCCGCGCCCGTGCATTGCTCGATGAAGTGAAGATCTTCCGTTCGCTGAGTCCTGATGAACGCGACCGACTGGCAGAATCGATGGTCGCGCAGCAGTACAGCGCCGGCCAGGTCGTGCTTGATTTGAATGAAGTGCCGGACAGTCTGTTTGTGATCGCCACAGGGGTAGTCAGTGCGACGGTGCCGGATGGCGCTGACCAGACTGAAGCCGGGCGCATGGGGCCGAGCGAGGTCATGGGTGAGCAAAGCATTCTGGCGGACACACCTTCGCAGGCGACGTTTACGGCGCTGACGTCTTCGATCATCTACCGTCTCGACAAGACCCTCACGCGCCAGTGCATGGAAAAGCGCAGAGAGGTGGGGACGGCGCTGAACAAATTGCAGGCCGTACGGCAGCAGAGCAGTCAACTGGCGTTGTTGGCCAACGCGGCACCGGTCAGAAAAGGTGGGTTTCTGGGCTGGTTGCAGAAGCGTTAAAGCAAAAGATCGCAGCCTGCGGCAGCTCCTACATTGGACTGCGTTCCCCCTGTAGGAGCTGCCGCAGGCTCGGGCCGCGATCGGACGATCTTTTGATCTTACTTAGCGGTGAACTTGGTATAGCTGTTGATCAGGTTGCGATAGTTCGGCAGGCGATTGGACAGCAGATTCGCCAGGCCTTCCATGTCGTTGCGCCAGTCACCCTGCAGCTCGCAGGCTACCGAGAACCAGTTCATCAGTTGCGCACCGGCCGCCGACATCCGCGCCCACGCTGCTTGCTGCACGGTGGTGTTGAAGGTGCCGGAAGAGTCGGTCACCACGAACACTTCAAAGCCTTCAGCAATCGCCGACAGGGTCGGGAATGCCACGCACACGTCAGTCACCACACCGGCGATGATCAGTTGCTTGCGACCGGTTGCCTTGATCGCCTTGACGAAATCTTCGTTGTCCCAGGCGTTGATCTGGCCTGGACGTTGAATGAACGGCGCGTCCGGAAATTGCTCCAGCAGCTCAGGCACGATCGGGCCGTTGGGGCCGGCGTCGAAGCTGGTGGTGAGGATGGTCGGCAGTTTGAAGAACTTGGCGATGTCGCCCAGCGCCAGCACGTTGTTCTTGAACTCGTTCGGCGAAAAATCCTGCACCAGCGAGATCAGGCCGGTCTGATGATCGACCAACAGCACAACCGCATCGTCTTTGTTCAAACGTGTGTAAGGAACGCTCATGGGGAAACTCCTTGATGGACGGATGGATGTTGCGTGAAGCGCCGACCGTATGGCCGACGCTTTTGAAAGAGATCAGAAGGCGAAGCAGGAGCAACCGAACGCGCCCCAGAAACCGGCGAAGTCACTGACCGGCGCATTCGACAAACGCGCTTTTTCATGGCTGTGCGAGTGCACGCCACAGGGGCCGCTGCACTGGTGCACTTGCGCCTGCAACGGCGAATTCGGCCGCCAGTGACCCGGGACTTTGACCACGGGCGACCAGTCCGGCAGCACCGGCACGCTGGCCGGCCCGAGGTCCTGGAAGTCGCCAGCGGCGTAGACGATCTTGCCGCCAACCACGGTCAGCACCGACTCAATCCACTTGATCGCCTCTTCCTCGACATGGAAGAAGTCCGCGCTCAGCGCCGCCAGATCCGCCAGTTGCCCGACCTTGATCTGGCCCTTCTTGCCCTGTTCGGAGGAGAACCAGGCGCTGCCGTGGGTGAACAATTCCAGCGCGGTGGTGCGTGGCAAACCTTCTTCGTAAAGTGCCAGCCCGCCGACGGTGCGACCGCTGACCATCCAGTACAGCGAGGTCCAAGGGTTGTAGCTGGACACCCGCGTGGCGTCGGTGCCGGCGCCGACCGGCACGCCTTCGGCCAGCATGCGCTTGATGGGTGGCGTGGCTTCGGCGGCTTTTGCACCGTAGCGGTCGACGAAGTACTCGCCCTGGAACGCCATACGATCCTGAATCGCGATACCGCCGCCCAGCGCTTTGACCCGTTCGATGTTCTGCGGGGTGATGGTTTCGGCATGGTCGAAGAACCACGGCAAACCGTTGAACGGAATGTCACGGTTGACCTTCTCGAACACGTCGAGCATGCGGCTGATGGATTCGTTGTAAGTGGCGTGCAAGCGGAACGGCCAACGCTGTTCGACGAGGTGGCGCACCACCGGCTCCAATTCCTGCTCCATGGTCTGCGGCAGGTCCGGGCGTGGCTCGAGGAAATCTTCGAAGTCCGCCGCCGAGAACACCAGCATTTCGCCGGCGCCGTTGTGCCGCAGGAAATCATCGCCCTGATGCAACTTGACGCTGCCGGTCCAGTTCTGGAAATCGGTCAGCTCTTCTTTCGGCTTCTGGGTGAACAGGTTGTAGGCGATGCGCACGGTCAACTGGTCATCCTTGGCCAGTTGTTCGATCACCTGATAATCGTCCGGATAATTCTGGAAACCGCCGCCGGCATCGATCGCACTGGTCAGGCCGAGGCGATTGAGCTCGCGCATGAACTGACGCGTCGAGTTGACCTGATATTCCAGCGGCAGCTTCGGCCCCTTGGCCAGCGTCGAGTACAGAATCATTGCGTTGGGTTTGGCCACCAGCATGCCGGTCGGGTTGCCGTTGGCATCGCGCACGATCTCACCACCCGGCGGGTTCGGCGTGTCACGGGTGTAGCCGGCCACGCGCAATGCGGCGCGGTTGAGTAGCGCGCGGTCGTACAAATGCAGGATAAACACCGGGGTGTCCGGCGCGGCCTGATTGATCTCTTCGAGGGTCGGCATGCGTTTTTCGGCGAACTGGAATTCGTTCCACCCCCCCACCACGCGCACCCATTGCGGGGTCGGCGTGCGGTCGGCTTGCTCCTTGAGCATGCGCAAGGCATCGGCCAGCGACGGCACGCCTTCCCAGCGCAGTTCGAGGTTGTAGTTCAAACCACCACGAATCAGGTGCAAGTGCGAGTCGTTGAGCCCGGGAATGACGCAGCGGCCGTGCAAATCGACGACTTGCGTGCCCGGACCGCGCAAGGCCATGGCTTGCGTGTCGTTACCAACGACCACGAAGCGGCCGTCCTTGATCGCCACCGCGCTGGCCAGCGGCTTAGTGCGGTCTACGGTATGAAATTGGCCATTGAACAGAATCAGATCGGCGCTCATCGCAGTTCCTTCGACAAAAAATGAATGGGCTTCAGCGTGACGGGTGTTCTGTGGGGTCGACGTGGGCATGGGCCTGACCGGCTTCCAGCCAGGGCGCGAACAAACGGGTCACGGGGGGCATGAATACGTAGACCACCGACAGCACGATGGTCAGGGTGATCAGGAACGTGGCGACCACGTAGTTGGAAAGCAGTGGATGCAACCCGAGTAGCGGCCCCCAGATCAGCGGCACCAGCAGGGTGTGCGGAAAAATCACCAACAGGGTCACGACCGCTTGCTTCCAGCGCGGCGGCGGCGCGGCGGTATCGGCCAGCGGGGCGAACCAGAATTCGTTGATCGGGGGGACTTCGGTCTGGTCGCCATCGGCCAGCATTGGCGCGGCTTCGTCGACCAGCGCCTGGCGCTGCGGCGACTCCAGCCACGTTTGCATGGCTTCGGTCGAACTAAAACGCAAAACGCAGGTGTATGCGTCGAGTCCCGCCAGCTTGCCGCGCACAACGTCAACGCCCAGATGCCCTTCGCGCAGCCCCGCCACCCGGACAATATTGCGCAGCCAGGCTTCATAGGGCTTTTCAAACCCGGCCTTGACCCGGTGCTTGACGATCAGCGTGACGGTCTCACCGGCCCCCGGTGCTGTTGGACTCAGGACTTCAGGCATAACGCAGCACTCCGGGCAGACGAATATTGAGCGCCAGCCGTCCGGGCCCGGCGATGAATACAGTGGTAAAGAGGATTAACAGCAGCCAGCCGAACTGCCCTTCAGCCACACTCCATTGCGGATGCACGATCAGCAAGGCCACCAGCAGCACAAAGAGAATAGGCAAGCAGGCCAATCGCGCCAGCACCCCGGCGACGATCAGTAGCGGACAGAGGACTTCGGCGAAGATCGCCAGGATCAATGTGAGGTGGGCACCGAGGTGGAACGGGTCTTCGATCAGTTGCAGTTGCGCTGTGAAGTCGAGCAACTTGGGCATGCCGTGCACGCAAAGCAGAAACAACCCGCCGCTGACCCGCAGGAACAGCAAACCGACGTCGCCCGCCCGTTCATCGCATTGTGAAGCGTTCATGACCCGACCCTTGAAATGTCATTGGCCTGAATGATGCCGATGCCGGGCGCGAGGAAATTGGATGGGTGTGCTCACTTTCGACAACTCCTGTAGGAGCTGCCGCAGGCTGCGATCTTTTGATCTTTTTTTTTCAAACCAAAGTCAAAAGATCGCAGCCTTCGGCAGCTCCTACAGGGTTTGGGGTTGTTTCAGATTGAGGGGATATCCAGCGCTACCGACATGAACTGGCTGATCTGCGCCCTGAGCCATTTCTCGGCCGGATCGTTGTCGTGCACACCGCTCCAGGCCATCGACAATTGCGCGGCATCAATCGGGAACGGCGGGTCTTCGGCGCGCAGGCCACAGCCTTCGACCAATGCACACGCGGCGTAATCCGGTACGGTGGCGATCATTTCGGTGCCGGCCAGCAAGGCGCGCAAGCCGCTGAACTGCGGCACGCCAAGAACCACACGGCGCGAGCGGCCAAGCTTGGCCAGGTCGAGGTCGATGTTGCCGCTCAAGTCGCCAGAGAACGACACCATTGCGTGCGGCCGCTCGCAATACTCGTCCAGAGTCAGCGGCCCCGGGCGATCATCGCCGCGCAGGACTTTGCAGGGAATGTCGCGCAGTTTCTTGCGTTTGGCGTTGGCGGGCAGATCCGTGGTGTAGCTGACGCCGACGGAGATTTCTCCGGAGGCCAGCAGGGCCGGCATCAGCAGGTAATTGGCACGCCGCACCACCACGACGATGCCCGGCGCCTCTTGCTGCAACTGGCGCAACAGCGGTGGAAACAGACCGAACTCGGCATCGTCCGACAGACCGATACGGAACACGTCGCAACTGCTCGACGGTTCGAACTCTTTGGCGCGACTGACGGCCCCGGAAATCACATCCATCGCCGGTTGCAGTTCCTTGAGGATCGCCAGAGCGCGGGCGGTCGGTTCCATGCCGCGACCGTTGCGCAGCAGCAACGGATCATCGAACAGATCACGCAGACGCCCGAGCGCCGCACTCACCGCCGGTTGGCCCATGAACAGTTTTTCGGCGACGCGGGTCAGGTTCTTTTCGAACATCAGCGCTTCGAAAATCACCAACAGGTTCATGTCGACGCGACGCAGATCGTTACGGTTCATCGGCTCGGTTTCCTTCTATGGCCAGCCACACGCAAGTGCTACGCACTTTACCCGATCAATGGCGCTGTAAACGCCGCGCCAGCGCGAAATTAACAACGATTAACTCGTCAGTCACAGCGCCCCACTCAACAATGAATGCCTCTGCGCAGCGTTGTTTTTTTGATTGAGGGAGAGCGCTGACCGTGCCTTCCCCACCGACACGGACATTGGCCATGGCTCAATTACACCCCACCGTCGCCCTCGCCCCTGCCAGCGAACCGCGCAAAAGCGGGATCGGCGGACTCAGCCCGCAACGCGAACGACGCGTCAAGCAACTCATCCTCGAACGCCTCGGCGAAAGCCTGGAAGTCACCGAACTGGCGCAAGCCTGCTCACTGTCACGCAGCCACTTCTCCCGGGCATTCAAGTGCAGCACCGGGCTCTCGCCGCAAGACTGGATCCGCACCCAACGCATCGCCCGCGCCAAACTGCTGATCCAGCACACTGGCCTGAGCCTGACGCAAATCAGCCTGGAATGCGGTTTCTGCGATCAGGCGCATTTCTGCCATATGTTCACCCGCAGCGAAGGCATCAACCCTTTTGCCTGGCGCTGTCAGGCCATGCGTGAACTGAAAAACCAGCGCCCACAACCCACCACGTTTTGATCTTGACGCCTGCCTTGCCCGTTGCACTGACGCTCAAACCTGAGGATTATGCCCGGACACTCCGGAATAGACGGCCTGCGCGCATGCCAAGCCCTGTTCCGGCATGCCCGTCGCAGCACCGCAGGAGTGAGTTGTTGAGTCTTCCCCCGAATCAGGCCCTCGGTTTCGGCCCCTATCGGATTCATCCCGGGCAACGGCTGCTGCTCGAGGGCGATCAGCCATTGCGCCTGGGTCGGCGAGCGATGGACATTCTCCTGACTCTGCTGGGCCACGCCGGCGAGGTGGTGAGCAAGCAGCACTTGATGGCCACAGTCTGGCCGGACAGCGTCGTCGAAGACATCAATCTGCGCGTGCACATGGCAGCGCTGCGCAAGGCCTTGGGCGACGGTCAGGCAGGCCAGCGCTATATCGTGACCGTGGCGCAACGCGGTTACAGTTTTGTCGCGCCGATCCTGCACGAGTCTATCGAGCAGCGACCGGCAGGCGATGCCGTCGGCCGGCACAATCTGCCCCTGCGGCGCACGCGAATGATTGGCCGTCAGCCGCTGGTCGACCAGTTGATGACGCAACTGCCGCGCCGACGCTGCATCACCCTGGTCGGCCCCGGTGGCATCGGTAAAACCACGGTGGCCTTGCGCGTGGCTGAACAGTTGATCGGGCATTATCGCGACGGCATTCGGCTGGTGGATCTGGCGCCGCTCAACGACCCACAGCTGATTTGCTCGCATCTGGCAGCGCTGCTGGACCTGTCACTGCTCGAAGGCGATCCGCTGGTGTGTCTGGTCAATGGTTTGCGCGAGCGCCAGATGCTGCTGGTGCTCGACAACTGCGAACACCTGATCGACGCCGTTGCAGCGCTCAGTGAAAGCATCCTGCGCGGCGCCGCGCAGGTGCATATTCTTGCCACCAGCCGCGAAAGCCTGCGCGCGGAAGGCGAATTCGTGCAGCGTCTGGAATCTCTCGACTACCCACCGTTGCCTGGTGAACTGGATCGGACCCAGGCGCTGGGCTTTTCCGCGTTGCAGCTGTTTGTCGAACGGGCGATGGCCGCGCAGGAAAGTTTCGAGTTGAGCGACGCCCAGTTGCCGCAAGCCATCGAGATTTGCCACCGACTGGACGGTATCCCACTGGCGCTGGAACTGGCAGCAGCGCAAGTCGCCGAACTGGGGCTGGACGGCTTGCTGACGCAGTTGCAGGGCCGCTTGCCACCCTTGGCGGCGGGTAACCAGAGTAGCGCCGAGCGCCATCTGACTTTGCGCGCCACGCTGGACTGGAGTTTCAACCTGCTCGATCGCTGCGAGCAAACCTGCTTGCGTCGACTCGGTGTGTTTCGCGGCGGGTTTACTCTGGAGTCGGCGGCGGCCGTCATCGTCGGTCAGCAGATCGACCCCGCTGCGGTGTTCGCCTCGATCACGCAATTGGTGGCCAAATCCCTGCTCAGTGTCGAGGTGGGTGATGAAGAGGTGTTCTATCGCCTGCTCGATACGACACGCCGCTATGCCCTGGAAAAACTCGATGTCGCGGCTGAACTCGATGAGACCCGCCAGCGCCACGCCGAACGTTGCCTGACCCTGATGCAGCAGGCGCAATCGCACTGGGAAAACACTCCCACTACGTTGTGGATCGAGCGCTATGCCCGAGGTCTGGAGGATTTGCGCGCAGCGCTGGAGTGGAGCCTGGCCAGAGACGGGGCGGATGATCTGGGCATTCAGCTGACCGCGGCCTCGGCGCCGTTGTGGCAAGAGTTGTCGCTACTCAAGGAATACGGCGGCTACGTGCGCCGGGCGTTGCATTTGCTGGATGAACTCGACGACCCCTGCCCACACCTGAAAATCGCTTTGAAACTGGCTCTGGGCAGTGCCTGTTATCACACTTGGGGCGCCACCCCGGAGACCATCGAGGCTTTTGTCGACGCCCGCCAACTGGCCCACGCCCACGCGGATATCGCCGGCCAACTGCGCGCAATATCCGGGCATCTGGCGGTCAATCTCAGTTGCGGCCATTACCGGATGGCGCTGGAGCAGAGCGAACAATTCGACCGCCTCGGCCTGCATGGCGACCCGTTGCTGTCGCTGAGCACGCACCGCTTGCGGGTGCTGGCCCTGCATTACGCTGGCGACCAGCCACAGGCGCGTATTCATGCCGAGCAAGTGCTTGAGCGCATGGCGCACAGTGGCCATCTCAACCGCTTTACCCACGGTTTTGGCGTGCAGTACGACCAGAGCGTCGCCTCGCTGACCGTGCTCGCCCGGGTGCTGTGGCTGCAAGGATTTCCCGAGCAAGCGTGGCGCACGGCGCGACAGGCGCTGGACATTGCCGTGCAGATCAATCACGGCACCTCGATCTGCTACACCCTGGCATTGGCCAGTTGCCTGATCGCCCATTACAACGGCGACAAGCAGAACGCCCGGGCGCTATTGCATCTGTTGCTTGAGCAAGCACAGAAGCATTCGGTGCTGTTGTTTTATCGCTGGGCGCTGCATTACGCGCAGGTGATCGACGCTGAAGCCGCTATGCCCGTACCGGCGGATGGCAGCGGGCTGGTCCGGGAAATCATGGTGACGCTGGATGAGCGCTTTGTTGATGATGATTTGCTGAATCGGGCGCTGGCCGGTGATGCGGGGTGGAGCACGGCGGAGATTTTGCGGGCTCGGGCGAATGCGTTATTGATTGGAGATTTGAATCATCTGGGCGGGCCTCATCGCGGGCAAG
The DNA here is from genome assembly GCF_020149425.1 of Pseudomonas sp. P116. Taxonomy (NCBI): domain Bacteria; kingdom Pseudomonadati; phylum Pseudomonadota; class Gammaproteobacteria; order Pseudomonadales; family Pseudomonadaceae; genus Pseudomonas; species Pseudomonas sp. P116. Next base: position 95,249 of record NZ_JACVHB010000001.1, read on the forward strand.
CCCGCTCCCACAGTGGATCTATATTGAACCCGAAATATCGGTATACCCTGAAATCCTGTGGGAGCGGGCTTGCCCGCGATGAGGCCCGTCTGGACGCCGCAAATATTCAGGAAGCCGAAGCCATCCTGCAACAAGCCCTGTCCATCGCTCGCACCCAAGGTGCCCTGGCCTGGGAATTGCGCAGCGCCACCTCGCTCGCCCAGCTCTGGCAACGTCAATCCCGCCATCATGAGGCGCTGGATCTGCTAACGCCGATCTACCAACGTTTCACCGAAGGCTACGCCACGCCGGACCTGTGCAAAGTGCGCCAGCTACTCGACGAGTTGCGCGATCCCGTACTCGCTTGATGCATGACGCACACGACTGATAAAGCGCGCATGTCGGCGCTCCAGATCAATGCCTTCACCGCTGCGCTCAAGTTGTTCGCGGCCATAACGCCGGGTGGTATTGAGCATCCGGTATCTGCCCGCGCCAGCGCCCTGCTCCACCGCCAGCAATGACTTGTGTACCAACTGCTCGATGACCGCCGTGAGTCGCGACGAAGGCAGTTGCGGGCAGCTGATCACGCCCAGCGCCGCTTCCAAAGTGAAGGCCAGTTTGAACACCGATAAGCGTTGCAGCACGCGCTGCTCCTGCTCGGTCAAGCGCTGATAACTCCAGTCGAGTGCAGCCTGCATGGATTGATGACGCGGCACCGCCGTGCGCCGGCCGTGGTTGAGCAATTGCAGGCCATTGGTCAGTTGCGAGTGCAGTCCAACCAATGCCAATGCGTCGATCTGCGCCGCCGCCAGCTCGATCGCCAGCGGCAGGCCGTCTAGCTGACGACAGATCTCGCGCACGGTGGGCAGATCCTGTTCGCGCAAGCTGAAATCATGCTGGCGAGCGCGGGCACGGCTGACAAATAGCTGCACCGCCGGATAGCCCATGGCTTGCGCGACGCAATCGACTGCCGAACTGTTAGGAAAAGTCAGCGGTAACAACGGTTGAACGGTTTCCAGACTGGCCTGCAAGGCCTCACGACTGGTGGCAAGAATCGTCAGTTGCGGCGCGGCGCCCAGCAGTGTGTCGACCACTGCCTTGCAGGCCTCGCGCCGGTGTTCGCAGTTGTCCAGTACCAGCAATGCATGACGCGCGCGCAGCGTGGCGAAATCGCAATTCAGGGCGTGCAGCAGATGTTCCAGCAAAGGTGTTTCGACATCGACCTGTGCCAGATCGACCAACCACACGCCATCACGAAAATGTTGCAGCAGGAGTTCTGCCACGCGCTGCGCCACGGTGGTCTTGCCGACACCGGCGGGCCCGGTCACCGTCATCAACCGACACAGGGGCAGGCGCCGCACCATACCGCCAACCAGCGCATCACGGCCAGTGATCGGGGTCAGCCGCGCGGGCAAATTGTGTTGCGGTGCTTGCAGCCGTTCGAAGACTACTGGCGGCACGCTGTCGTAATGCACCGGGGCGACAAAGCTATACCCGCATTGCGGCACATTGACGATGTAACGCTGCCCATTCTCACCATCGCCCAACGCCCGCCGCAGCGCAGCGATGTGCACGCGCAAGTTGATTTCTTCAACCACCGACGTCGGCCAGACCTGAGAAATCAATTGCTCCTTGCTGACCACTCGGCCGGCCCGCTCGACCAGCACCTGGAGAATATCCAGCGCACGACCGCCCATGCGCAACTGCCGATCCCCTTCGAGGATCAGCCGCTGGCGCAAATGAAACGCGTAAGGGCCGAAACGCAGCACCGTCGCCGAGTTCACATCGTTGAGATTGTCCATGCCAACTATCTTGGCAGCCTCAGATGACGGCACAACCGCCACACAGGACGCCGCACGGACATCCGGGTGCTCTGGACGGACAGAACCGCTCTAGCTGAACTGTTCGCGGTACTGCGCAGGCGTCAGGCCAAGCTTTTCAGCGAACAGCGAACGCATGTGCCGCACGCTGCCGAAACCGCTTTTATAGGCCACGGTTTTCAGCGGCAGATCGCTGGTTTCGAGCAAATTACGTGCACAGTCGATGCGCGCACTTTGCAGAAACTCCATCGGCGTCATGTTGACGTCGCGGGCAAACACCCTGGCGAAATGCCGCGCACTCATATTTGCCAGCCCCGCCATGCGCTCGACGGTGAACGCCTCATCGAGGTGTTCCAGCACATAGTTCTGCGCCCGGGTGACGGGGGTTTCCTGCGGTGCCACAGCCGCCATCAACGGACTGAACTGGGCTTGACCGCCCTGGCGCTTCATCACCACCAGCAACACTTTGGCCACATCCTGGGCGAGTTTCTTGCCATGATCCCGGGCGACCACGGCCAACGCCATATCGATACCCGCAGTAACGCCGCCCGAGGTAATCAGCTTGCGGTCTTCGACGTAGATCTGATCGGTCGTCACATTGGCTTTCGGGAATCCCTTGATCAGGCGTTCGGTGTAATTCCAGTGCGTGGTCACGCGGTAACCGTCGAGCAATCCGGCATGGCCAAGCACGAAGGCGCCCGTGCAGATCGAGCCATACCGCTCGGCACGCTGCACGGCACCGGGCAACCAGGCGAACAGTGTCGGGAATTTTTCGTTATAGGCACCCGGGCCACCCGGCACCAGCAGCAAGTCGTAGCGCTCGTCGTTGTCACCGATAGGCAGGTCAGCGTGCACGCATACGCCATTGGAGGCGCGCAGCGGGCCGCGCTCGGTCCCAAGGGTGATCAATTGATAATGTGATTCTGCCTTGAGGAAACGATTGGCAACCGAAAACACTTCCATCGGCCCGGCCATATCAAGCAGCAGAAAGTCGGGGAACAACACCATTGCCACGGTTTTCATGGGTTTACGTCACTGATCAAAAAAAATAAACACAACAGTCAGGCTGAGCATTATGGCCAAGCGAGCGCTGAACGTCGGAAAAGAATGCGTGAACTGGCGAGCAGAACTGTCAACCTCATCGCGACAGTGTTTCAGTTTCCATCTACTTATTGCTTCAAACGGTTAACAGTAAGCTTCTCCTCACTCGGACGAATTCACGTCCCGCCAGGAGATTTCATCATGCTGACTCTTCGCAAAGCCTCCGATCGTGGCCTCGCCAATCATGGCTGGTTGAAGTCGTTCCACACCTTTTCCTTTGCCAGCTATCGCGATCCGCGTGAACAGGGCTTTTCCGACCTGCTGGTAATCAACGATGACCGCGTTGCCGCCGGCAAAGGTTTCGGCCAGCATCCGCATCGCGACATGGAGATCTTCTCCTACGTACTCGAAGGCGCGCTGGAACATAAAGATACCCTGGGCACCGGTTCCGTAATCCGCCCCGGCGACGTACAACTGATGAGCGCCGGCAGTGGCGTGGCGCACAGTGAGTTCAACCATTCGGCCACCAAACCTGTGCACTTCCTGCAAATCTGGATCGTGCCGGAAGTCAGCGGCGCCAAACCGCGCTATCAACAGGAGCACTTCAGCACCCAGAAAAAACGCGGTCGGCTGCAATTGATCATTTCGCCTGACGGCAGCAACGGTTCGTTGAAAGTACGCCAGGATGCGCGAGTGTTCGCCGGGCTGTTCGACGGCAAAGAGAGCGCTACGCTGGAACTGCCCGCCAATCGTTACGCCTACGTGCATGTGGCGAGCGGCAGCGTTGAACTGAACGGCCAGCGATTGCAGGAAGGTGACGGCGTGCGGGTTCGCGAAGAACAGGCGCTGACGTTGAGCAATGGCGTGGACGCCGAGGTGCTGGTGTTTGACTTGCGGCCGCAGGAGTTGCCGCAGATGCCATGAGGTTGCTTGACGACCACAAAAAACGGCCTTCTTTTGAAGGCCGTTTTTTATGGCGGTGGTGTAAGTGAGGGTAATGCCAGCGGTGACGGTGCATGTATATCCTTGCCCGCTTGAACCGCCGCCAGGGTGGTTTGTATCGCGACATACATGTTGGCTTGATTCGCGTAATAGGCCCCTGCGACGATGGCAACAATTCCAAGCAACTGGACGACAGTGGCTGCCCAGACATTAGCCTTGACGGTAGCCCCTTGCCTCGCGGCTTCCTCAGCTCCCCGGGAAATTTTTCGCATCTCCTGCGAAATCAGGTCGTAGCGTTTGTCTCGTTCAATTTGAGTCTGATCTCGCGCCTTGTCCCGCTCGCTCTGAATCGCAAGGAACTCGCGGATTTCTGCGCGTACACCGTCGATTCGAGCATCCATTCTGGTTTCAATGGTCTCGATCCTGGCATTGAATTCTTCGCGGCTTACCGTGCTCATGACTTGAGTATTCCGACCTTTGCTCGATGTCTCACTGACTGGATATTGATGTAACTCACTGGCTTTCAATCCGATCCCCTTCCATGGTTACCGATACCCGTCCCTGGTTTATCACTCACAAGCGTGATTTCTATCGCGGTGAGTTGCAGCAACAATAGAGCCCATCAACCAAGCCCGCAAGCCAGCGGATTCTGCCTGAGTTGTAGGCCGTTTCGTCAGGTAACGTAGCTTCTCCAAGGCACGTCAGACACTCACTCATTCTCCAGCGCAAACCCTTCGACAATCTGCTCGATTACCGCCCGAACCCTTGCGGTATGGCGCAAATCCGCGTGGGTCACCAGCCACACTTCATAGGGCTGCGGGCGATTACGCTCCGGCCAGAGCCTGACCAAGCCATCGCGTTCGCCCATGTACACCGGGATTTCTCCTACACCCAGACCTGCCGCAATCGAGCGGCGCACCAACAGGCTGGAACTGAGACTGGCGACGATACGCCCGCGATGCAGAGGCTCGGCGACCAGCGTCATGTCCTTGTTGCTCTGCAAATACGGCTGGTAAACCACCAGGTCATGGCCCTCGAAAGCCGCGCCCTGAGCAGGAATGCCATGAGTGTCGATATAAGCCTGTGAAGCGAACAACCCCACCGGCCATCGGGCAATCCGCCGTGCGATCAGGTCTGGATTGTCAGGTCGGGTATTACGCACGGCGATGTCCGCCTCGCGCTTGGCCAGACTGAGGATCTGCGTCGAGGCATCGAGTTGCACGCGCACGTCTGGATGCTGCTGGTGCAGACGGGCGATGGCCGGGATCAGAAAGTCGATGGCCAGCGAGTCGGTGGTACTGACCCGCACGTTACCGGTCAGGCGATCATCCAGGCCCTGAATCTGCCGCTCCAGCTCCAGCGCCGAGTGCTCCATTTTCTCTACGTTTTTGAGCGCCGCCTCGCCAACTGCCGTCAACGCGTAACCTTCAGAGGTACGCAAGAACAGCGTCGCGCTGAGGGACTTTTCCAGCGCTGTGATCCGCCGCCCGACGGTGGCCTGATCCACACCCAGAACCCGCGCCGCGCCACGTAATGTCGATTCACGACAAACCGCGAGAAATACCCGTGCATCGTCCCAATTCATCTTGCCCCCCTTGTGATGCAGATTTGCATCGCTGCGCAGCCGATTCGCTGCGCGAATGCAGCAAACATAGCCGATATGCTGGGCGCCATAAACCTTCTCGAGATCGCGCTCATGCGTACTTCATCCTCTGCATCTGCAATCTTCGCCGGACTCTGCGCCAGTCTGGTCAGCATCGGCCTGGCACGCTTTGCTTACACTCCGCTGATTCCCGCGCTGATTCAGGCGCAGTGGTTTTCCGCCAACGACGTGGTCTATCTCGGCGCGGCCAATCTGGTCGGCTACCTGATCGGCGCCCTGCTCGGGCGGCCAATCGCACGCTACCTCGGCAATAAAAACGCGTTGCGGCTGATGATGCTGCTGGTCACCGCTGCGTTTTTTGCCTGTGCGTTTCCTTTGTCGGTGAGTTGGTTTTTTGGTTGGCGGTTGCTATCGGGAATTACCGGTGGCGCGATCATGGTGTTGGTGGCAGCGACGGTGTTGCCGCATGTGCCGGCAACCCGAAAAGGGCTGGCCAGCGGCGCGATCTTCCTGGGCATCGGCCTGGGGATTGCCGGCTCCGGGACAATTGTCCCGCCATTGTTGACCTTGGGTCTGCAATCAACCTGGTTGGGCTTGGGCGCATTGTCGTTGCTGTTGACTGCGATGAGCTGGTTCGGCTGGCCTGCCGACTTGCCGCATCCGGTTGCGCCCCAAGCGAGCGCGGCGGCTCAGCCAACCCCGCCGGGCGTGTATTTGCTGTTCGCGCAATACGCCTTCATGGCCGCAGGTCTGGTGCCAGCGATGGTGTTTCTGGTGGATTACGTGGCGCGCGGGCTCGGAGCCGGAGCGCACGTCGGCGCGCTGGTATGGGTGATGTACGGGTTGGGCGCGATTGTCGGGCCGGTGAGTTATGGCTTTCTGGCGGACAAGTTGGGCGCGCGGACGAGCATTCGTCTGGTCTTGGTGGTGCAGGCGATCACGCTCGGGCTGCTGGCGACTTCCCATTCATTTATAGCCTTGGCATTGCTGGCGGTGATTCTCGGTTCATTCCCGCCCGGCATCGTGCCACTGGCTCTGGCCCGCGTGCATGAATTGATTCCTGAACATCATCGCCAGCAAATCGCCTGGAGCCGGGCCACCGTATCGTTTGCCACGTTCCAGGCACTGGCCGGGTTTGCCTACTCGGCGTTGTTCAATGCCTCGGGTGGGCATCACTCGTTGTTGTTCGTGATTGCCGCCGGCGCGATTGCAGTGGCGTTGTTGCTGGAGCAGGCAATGAGGTGGCTGCCCTCTTCCATTGAATCGCGTGTTTGCACTCACTGAAGGGAATCATTGCCTTTAAACCACGCTCCCATCTACAGAACCTTTAATCACAGGAGTCGACATGACGTTACCCAATGAAATGACCCGAATCGAAATTACCCAACCTGGTGGCCCGGACGTTCTGCAACCCAAGCGCGTGCCGTTGCCGGTGGCCGCCGAAGGCGAAGTGCTGATCCGCGTGCACGCTGCCGGCATCAACCGGCCGGATGCCTTGCAGCGCGCCGGAAAGTACCCGATGAAACCCGGGATGAACCCGATTCCCGGCCTGGAAGTGGCCGGCGAAGTCGTGGCACTCGGCGCTAGTGTCAGCCAGTTTGCCCTCGGCGATCGCGTGTGCGCGCTGACCAATGGTGGCGGCTACGCCGAATACTGCAGCGTTCCGGCCGGCCAGACCCTGCCCATTCCGGACGGAATCGACTGGGTGCAGGCCGCTGCGATTCCGGAAACCTTCTTTACCGTGTGGGCCAATCTGTTCGGTCTCGGTGGCGCCAGCCGAGGGCAGCGCGCGCTCATCCATGGCGGTACCAGCGGCATCGGCACCACGGCGCTGATGCTTTGTCGCGAATTTGCCATCGAAGCCTTCGCCACGGCTGGTAGCCCGGCAAAATGTGCAGCGATCAGCGAGTTCGGCGGCCAACCGATCAACTACCGCGAAGAGGATTTCGCTGCGGTGATCGCCGAGAAAACCGCCGGTCAGGGCGTGAACGTGATTCTCGACATCATGGGCGGCTCCTACTTCAACAGTAACGTCAGCGCTCTGGCGATGGATGGGCGATTGGTGATGCTGGGCTTCCTTGGTGGCGGCAAGGCAAACGACGTCGATCTGCTGGCGATCCTGGGTAAACGCGCGGTGGTCACCGGTTCGCTGTTGCGCGCACGCACTGCGGCGGAGAAATCGGCCATTGCCGATCAATTGCGCGAGCACGTTTGGCCGGTGCTGAGTGCCGGTCGCTGCCTGCCGATCATCGACAAGGTCTATGCACTTGAAGAGGCGGCACAGGCCCATGCACACATGGAGGCCGGCGATCATATCGGCAAGATCGTGCTGAAGGTGAACTGAGCCGTTGCAGCATTTTGTAATCGTTGCGTACGGGCGGTGGTCGAAAATATCGCGCGCAGACCGAGGCATCTGGTAAAAAGCGTTCTTTGTCTGCGCCGTGGTGAAACGTTTAATGTTCCTGTCCTTCATGACTCGTCTGCGCCGTCGCCGCTTGGCGTTTGCCTGCATGGCCGCTTTGATTATCGGCGTGCCGACGAGTTGTGCCGTGCTGGAACATACCGAGCGCAAACTGTTGTTTCGCATCGAGCCGGGCAATGCCGGCTGGTATCGCGGTTTGCCGGGCAGCGTGCAGGAACTCGATCTGCAACCCAAGAGTTTCAAGGCCGGACAAAACATTCATGCCTGGTGGTGGCCGGCGGAAAAAGCCAACGCCCCGGCGATCCTCTATCTGCATGGCGTGCGCTGGAACCTCACCGGGCAGTTGTTCCGCATCGAGCAATTGCGTGCGGCAGGTTACTCGGTGCTGGCCATCGATTACCGCGGATTCGGCCAGAGCAAGGGCGATCTGCCCTCGGAAAGCAGCGTTTACGAAGACGCGCGGGTGGCGTGGGAGCGCTTCAAACTGCTGCAACCGGATCCGAACAAACGCCTGATCTACGGCCACTCCCTGGGTGGTGCCGTGGCGGTTGATCTGGCGGCCGAACTTGGCCAGGACGCCACGCGTAACAAGACGCCGCTTGCGGTGCGCGGTTTGGTGATCGAATCCACCTTCACCTCGCTGGCGGATGTGGCTGCCGCCGTGGCCAACACCTCGTTGCCGGTGCGCTGGCTGCTGTCACAGAAATTCGATTCCATCGACAAGATTGCCGAGATTCACATGCCGTTGCTGGTGGTGCATGGCATGGCCGATGCGTTCGTGCCGCCGCGTTTCAGCGAGCAACTGTTCAACGCTGCTCAACAACCTAAACGCTTGTTGTTGGTACCCGGCGCGACGCACAACAACAGCATGGCGCTGGGCGGGCAAAATTATCGCAAGGCGCTCGATGCCTTGATGCAGACCAAACCGTTGCCACGTGTCGCGGGGCCGGCGCCGCTGCGCAATGCGCGCGACTCCTAACGGTAACCGCGAGCCTGTAAATCGAAGAGCTGCGCGTAATGCCCGGCAGTCTCAATCAAATCATCGTGGTCGCCCTGCTCCAGAATCCGGCCCTGTTCCAACACAATGATGTGATCGGCATTGCGCACACTGGAAAACCGGTGCGAGATCAGTAACGTCATGCGCCCTTCGGTGTGCTGGCTGAAATGCTCAAATACCGCCGCCTCCGCTGCCGGATCAAGGGCTGAGGTCGGCTCGTCGAGGATCAGGATATCGGCCTCACGGCGCATGTATGCCCGAGACAAGGCGATCTTCTGCCATTGCCCGCCCGACAACTCCTGACCACCGGCAAACCAGCGGCCGAGTTGTGTGGCATAACCGCGTTCCAGCCCCTCAATGAAGCGCGCAGCCATGCCTTCGGCAGCAGCGTCTTTCCAGCGCTGTTCATCACTGAATGCCGAAGTGTCGCCAACACCAATGTTTTCACCGACGGTGAACTGGTAACGGATGTAATCCTGGAAGATCACCCCGATGCGCCGACGCAACGTGTTCTCCTCCCAATCCTGCAAATCGCTGCCATCGAGCAGAATGCGCCCCTGATCAGGCCGATAAAGTCGCGTCAGCAATTTGATCAGTGTGGTCTTGCCTGAGCCATTTTCACCGACCAGTGCCATGCTTTTGCCGGGCACCAGATGCAGGTCGATGCCCTCCAGTGCCGCACGGGTAGCCCCCGGATAACGGAAGCCGACGTTCTCAAAACGCAGACCATCGCCCGGTCGCACGCCAGCGGTTAGATGACCACTATCGGCCAACACCGGCTCAGCCAGGTATTCGTAAAGATTCGACAGGTAGAGGCCGTCTTCGTACAGCCCACTGATCGCACTCAAGCTACTGCTGACCGCGCCCTGCCCCTGCTTGAACAGCACCAGATACATGGTCATCTGGCCCAGACTGATATTGCCGTGCACGGCATCGATCACCACCCAGGCGTACGCCACGTAAAACGCCGCCGTGCCGAGCAATCCTAGACCGAAGCCCCAACCATCGCGACGCAACGTCAATTGCCGGTCTTCGGCGTACAGTCTGGCGAAGGTGTCCCGGTAGCGCTGCAACAGCAGCGGCGCGAACCCGAACAGTTTGACCTCTTTGATGTACGCCTCGTGGGACAGCAAGGTTTCGATGTAACTTTGCTGACGGCTCTCCGGCGCCCGACGGGTGAACAGTCGGAAGGCGTCGCCGGAAAAATGTGCCTCGGCGAAGAACACCGGCAGCGCGCCGATCACCAACAGGGCCAGCGCCCATGGCGAAAAATGCACCAGCAGCACACCGAAGCTGATCAACATGATCAGGTTCTGGACCAGCCCCAGTGACTTCATGACCAATGCCAAGGGCCGGGTCGAGGCTTCGCGGCGTACACGCACCAGCTTGTCGTAGAACTCGGAGTTCTCGAACTGCACCAGTGACAGGGTCTGCGCCTTCTCCAGAATCAACGTATTGACCTTCTGCCCCAGCTGCACCCGCAACAACGACTGCTGCACGGACAGCGCCCGTTGCGTTGCGGACATCAACGCCAACACCCCGGCCTCCATCAGCACGTAACGCAACACCGGCCACAACGGCGCATCGCCCTGCTGCGCATGCAACTGCATCGCCGTCACCACCGCATCGACAATCCGTTGGCCCAGCCACGCCGCCAGCGCCGGCAACACACCGGCAACCAATGTCGCCAGCACCAGCCCCAGAAACAAACTGCGCGATGTGCCCCAAACCAGACGCAAGGCACGCTGCGCCTGGTCGAGCAACGAAATGACGCGCGATAAAACAGGCATAGGGCATTGAGCTCGGCAAGGGATGAGAGTGCGTCATGGTACTCCAGCGCCGACGTTACGAATCTTCGAGGCAAGAAAAAGCCCGACTTGAAAAAGTCGGGCTCGATGCCGCAAGCGCTTAATCGAACGCGCCGTTGAGGACTTCATAGATGAGGCCAGTGGCGAGGGCGACCAGTATCAGATCCGTACCGGCTTGCTGCCATTCGTAACCGTCGTAGTGCGGAAGGTGGCCGAGCAGACGATTGTCGAGTTTTTTCGCAATGCCCGGAGGTAACGGTTTGCCACGCGCGAGATTTTTCTGGACTCCGGGGGGCAATGCAGGGCCGGGTTGCCAATAGTCACGATATCCACCGACCAGGCCGATGACGTGGCTGCGGTCGACGCTCGGGCCATGGCTGTAATCCCCGTGGTTAGCGTTTTTGCCTTTGTTTCCTGCCCCTTGTGCATTGTGCGGGTTGCCTTTGCTATTGCCTTGCCCTTGCCCTTGCCCTTGCCCCTTACCGTTGCCGGGATCCGCGAGCGCGGCCATCGGGCCGGCAACCAGAACCAGCGACATCACACCTGCAATGCATCGAGTTGATCTGAACATATCCGTGCTCTCAGACAATGGCGTTATTCACAGGATAGTAGATCGGGATTCCCGCAGTCGTTGCCCGCGCTGATTCGTCCCTAGCGCTGAGCCAGCTCGTGGCGCACACACTGCTCGTAGTAGGTCTGCTTGACCGCCGCCGGCTTGAGCTTCGAGGTGCTGTTATAAGTCTGCTCGATAATCCCCATCGCGGTCATGCGCATCCACGGTTGCTGGAATTTGCGCACCTGCAATTGCTTGCGCGCGCCATACAAAGAAACTCCCGACAGTTTGGAATGCTGCGCACCTGCGGCGATATCCGAACCCCAGGTACAGGCAAAACGATGACCTTTGCTCAACTCTTTCGCCTGGGCTCCAGAAGCAAAGACAGCCAGGGAAAGCGTTGCCACGGTGATGACAATCGTCCGCATATAGCCAACCTAACCTTTTGAAAAAAGGCGAGTTTGACGATGAAAATGGCACTCGGGGGCCAGCAGTTTGCCCTACCACTCGTCCAGCACCATGCACCTTTGCTTCTCTCGCACCTCCAAGCCAGTACATCCCCTCGCGTGAAGGCTTAGATGATGAACAAGAAAATTGCGCTGCTATCGCTTGCCAGCCTGCTCATTATTGGTCCGATGAGCGCCATGGCGACAGAGCAAAACACTGCTGAATCTGCCGCCCCGCCGAATGCCCTGCCGGGCGTCAATCACTCGAAGAGCTCGAGCGCCCACGATGACAAGGCCGACAAGAAGGGCGAAGAATCTTCCGGAGGTAATGCGGGCGCAGAGTCGCATGAGACCGAGAAGGATGCGGCGACTTCGAGTGATTCAGAAGACATCAAGAAGGCGCCGAAACCTTAGGGCTCATTGACTGACATTCGCGCCGTGCCCGGAGCGGAAGTGGTCAGGGCCTGGGAAATGCCCGGAGGTTGAGAGATCTCCGTGCTTAAGAGCGGCGTATCAGGTTCCGGCTGGAGCGCCCGCTCCCGCAGCAGGAAATAAGACAGGGCAGGAATCAGCACCAGCGCGCCGAGCATGTTCCACAGGAACATAAAGGTCAGCAGGATGCCCATGTCGGCCTGAAACTTTATCGGCGACCAGATCCAGCACACCACGCCGGCCGCCAGGGTGATGCCTACCAGACCTACGACCCGGCCGGTAAACGACACGGCGTTGCGGTAAGCCTGGGACAACGGCAGGCCCTGGCGCTGGTAATGCAACTGGACGCTGAGCAGGTACAACGCGTAATCCACGCCAATGCCCACACCCAACGCGATCACTGGCAAGGTCGCGACTTTCACGCCAATGCCCATGATCACCATCAATGCCTCGCAAAGAATCGAAGTCAGTACCAGTGGCAACAGGGCGACCAAGGTAGCGCGCCAGCTGCGGAACGTGATCAGGCAGAACAACGTCACCGCCGCGTAGACGTAAAGCAGCATCGTACGATTTGCCTCGCGCACAACAATGTTGGTCGCCGCCTCAATCCCGGCCGACCCGGCCGCCAGCAGGAACTGTCGATCTTCGCTGGTGTTTTCCCGCGCGAATTTTTCGGCGATTCCCACCACGGCATCGAGCGTCTCGGCCTTGTGATCCTTGAGGAAAGTGATCACCGGCATCAGCGAGCAATCGGTATTGAACAGCTCCGGGGAGTTGACCGAGGCTTGCTGCGCGGCGTAGTTCAACACGTCCTGATTGCGCTGGATGCTGTTGAGTTTGGGGTTGCCTTCGTAAGTGCCGGCGGTGATCTGGCGCACCGCGTTAACCAACGACGCCGTCGCCTGTACGCCCGGATACTGCTGCAGCTCCCAAGCCAGACGGTCGGCGAGTATTAACGTCTTGTAGTTCAGGCAGCCTTCCGGTGCGGTCTTGATCATCACCGCGAACAGGTCGCTGGACAGCGCGTAATGGCTGGTGATGTAGGCGTTGTCACGGTTGTAGCGCGAGTCGGCACGCAACTCCGGCGCGCCACTTTGCAGATCGCCTATCTTCAGTTGCAGGCTGACGACAAAGCCGCCGATGCCCATCAGCCCCGCGACCAACACCGCGCCGGTAGCCCACTTGCGTGTAGTGAAACGGTCGAGCAGGTCCCACAGTTTGCCAAAGCCTTTGTGCCCTTCTGCGCGCGTGTCGATTTTCAGCGCACGCTCGGCAGCCTTGTGGCCAACGCCGACATAAGACAGCGACACCGGCATCAACAATAGCGAGGTAAAGATCAGCACCGCCACACCGATACTGGCAGTGATCGCCAGGTCGCGGATCACTGGAATATCGATCAGCATCAACACCGCGAACCCTACGGCGTCGGCCAGCAGCGCGGTGACGCCGGCAATAAACAGACGACGGAAGGTGTAGCGTGCGGCGATCAGTTTGTGCGTGCCGCGGGCGATGTCCTGCATGATTCCGTTCATCTTCTGCGCCGCATGGGACACACCGATGGCGAAAATCAGAAACGGCACCAGCACCGAGTACGGGTCGATGGCATAGCCGAGCCAGGCGACGATGCCGAGTTGCCAGACCACTGCGATCAGCGAGCAGCCGACCACCAGCAAGGTGCTGCGAACGCAACGGGTGTAGGCATAAATGATGATCAGCGAAGTGACGACGGCCAGGCCGAAAAACATCATCACCTGAATCAGCCCGTCGATCAGGTCGCCCATCAATTTGGCAAAACCGATGACCCGGACTTTGTACTGACCCTTGCCCTCCTCCCCGGCCTTGCGTGCAGCGGTGTCACCGGCGAACTCGATCTTGTCGCGCAACTGCTCTTCGAGCATCTGCGAAAAAGCGTGGTAGTCGATGCGTTGACCGCTGGCCGTGGCCTTGTCCAGCAGCGGCACGATCAGCATGCTCGATCGGAAGTCGCTGGCCACCAGGCTGCCGACGATACCGGCGCGGGAAATATTCTGGCGCAGCTGTTCGATCTGCTCAGGCTTGCCTTCATAGGTATCGGGCATCACCGGACCACCCTGAAAACCTTCCTCGGTGACTTCGGTCCAGCGCACCGCCGGGCTCCACAGCGACTTCATCCAGGCGCGGTCGACGCCTTCGGTGAGGAACAGTTTGTCGTTGACCTGCTTGAGCACGTCCAGATAACCGGGGTCGAAAATATCGCCCTGAGTGTTCTCTACCACCACCCGCACCGAGTTGCCCAAGCCGCGCAACGACTGGCGGTTTTCGAGGAAGTTCTGAATGTACGGCTGGCTCTGCGGAATCATCTTTTCGAAGCTTGGACGCAGCTCCAGCCGAGTCGCTGCCATGTAGCCCAACACCACGGTGACCAACGCCATCAGCAGCATGAACAGCGGACGATAGTTGAACACCCACCGTTCCAGCAGATTGCCGGACTGTCGGTCGAAGTCGCGCAGGTCGCGGATCACCGGCATGGTTTCTTGTTTGATATTGCCCATGTCTGGGGTCTCGCTCTAAGGGTTCGAGGGCTTATTCAATCGACAGCGTCCGGGCACCACGGCTGCCAACCGCCATCAGCGCACCGTCAGCGGCGCGCGTGACGCCCGTCACGGGGAACGGCTCGGCTTGCCGCACCCAATGCATTTGCGCAGCGGCACCCTGGCTTACCAGCCTCTGCCCGCCCTGAGTGAACAAGCGGTAATTACCCTGCGCATCGACGACGCCGGCGGTGATACTGACTTGCAGGCCTGTGTTCTGCGCAACCCAGCTGAAACCGCCATCGGTACTGCGCAGAACATTGCCGCGCAAGCCGTAGACGAGCACTTCCCCGGGCTTACCGAGCACGCCGAAAAAACTGCCCTGATAAGGCGTTGGCACAGCGGCGAAGCGCTGTTGTGCCTCGTCCCATTTCAGCAACAAGCCCTGCTCGCCGGCGATGTACAGCGCATCGCCGGTAGAGGCGATGGCATTGAGGTGAAAACCCTGTGGGTTGTCGGTGCGGTCCTGGAACGGTGTCCAGCTCTGGCCGCCATCCTCGGTACGCAGGATCAGGTTGAACACGCCGACCACATAGCCGAGGCGATCATTGGCGAACCAGACATCGAGCAAGGGTTTGTCGGCACCCTGCGCCACCAGGCGCTGACCTTCAGCAACGAGAAATGACCATTGCTCGTTGGCCGGTTCTGCACTGGCCAACGCGCTGTAGTGCTTGACCAGCAAGGTACCGATCTCGCGGCCGTCGAGTTGCTTGCGCCAGGTCGCACCGGCGTCGTTGCTGTGCAATATCACGCCGTCGCCACCCACCGCCCAGCCTTGGGTGGCCGAAGGAAAACTCACGGCATTGAGGTCGGCACTGACAGGCACCGCGGCCTGCTGCCAGTGCTGACCGACGTCATCGGAAAACAGAATGTGGCCACGCTGACCAACGGCAATCACGCGTTCGCCCGCACGGGCCGTGCCGGACAACGGACTGTGGATGGCCAAGGCGCTGACCTTGGCGGGCAGGTCCAGGACATCGAAATAATCAGCCGCGCAGGTGACGCCCTGCAACAGGCCGAGCACGACACCCAATGCCACCTGTAAATAATTCTTGTACGAACACATACCGCGTCCTCTTCGAAAAACCGCGCCGGGGGCACACTTGCGTGTGCCTGGCGTTCACACCTGACGCCGCGACGGTCGGCGTGCACCGACCGCCACACGGCCCATGCTGGTGAGCAGTGGACCTTGCGAGCGCTTGCTTGCGGCCGGCTTAGCGAATGCCGCTGCCGGCGAGGGATTCCGACGACCATTGCGCCTTGGAGAGTGGATCGATGTACTTGATGCCGCCGTAAGGCCCGACCACGCCGTTGATGTTGTACGAGCCCCCCACCAGGTCGTAGATCATGAAAGGCGTGGAATCCGGGATCTGCTTGTCGTAGCTCTGGCTGAGGAACGCGAAGGAGCCACGGTACAGTTGGCCACGGGCGTCGTATTGATCAGAGGCCAGAGCGGTCCAGCTGTCTTCGTCGAGGTAGAAGCGGCGTTTCTGATAGATGTGTCGCGCACCGGCCTTGAGATTGCCTTCCACTACCCAGACGCGGTGTTTTTCCCAGCGCACGAAGTCCGGAGCCAAGTGATTGGCGGTGGTCAGCGACTTCGGATCCTGGGCGTAAGTCAGTTTGTAGGTGTTGTAGGGGACGATCATTTCCTGCTTGCCGACCAGCTTCCAGTCGTAGCGATCAAGTGCACCGTTGAACACGAAAACGTCGTCGTAGGTGCCCGCACCGGCAGTGCCGGGGTTAGGCGTGTCGTAGGCCAGGTTCGGCGCCAGCTTGACCCGACGCTGGCCTGGCAAGTATTGCCAGGCACGGCGCGGCTGTTGCAACGGGTTGGCGGCATCCTTGAGCATCACCGCTTCACCGGCCCGGCGTGCGGGGCCGGTGTAAGACAATTTCATCTGGTAGTACACGTCGGCGCTGCTGATCGGCTGCGCGAGGTTTTCGTAGATCGGATAGGAAATGAACGCCTGCCCGGTGGTCGCCAGGCTCGGCACGCCGGCGGAGTCGACGTTCCAGGAGTCGTACTTGGAATTGATGCTCACGCCCTGATAGCGCAGCAGGAAATTCCACATCGCTTCATTGCCCGATTGCGGGATCGGGAACGGCACGCCCGGCAGCACGTTATCGATGGCCAAGCCACCTTCAAGGGACTTGGCCCCGCTGGCATTCTTCACGCCGTTATCGAGGATGGCTTTGGGCAGAGAAACGGTGCGATGAGTCGGGTATACATCGACACGAAAAGTCGGGAAACGCCTGGCCAGTTCCGCCGTGGTCGCACTGAGCAAGCCTTTGTACTGATCAACGTTTTTGCCGTCGATCACCAGCAACGGTTTCTCGTTGGCGAAAGGATCCGGACGCATGCTGTCACCGGACTTGAAACTGGCCGGCGGCGTGGTCAGGCCACCGTCATAGGCAGGGATGGAGCCGTCAGCATTGCCGGCCTTTTCGGCACCGACCAGGGTCAGGTTGTTGCCCAGTCTGGCAGCGTCCTGAGTTGAAACAGCGGCCTGTGCCTGGGCGACAAGGACCATGGCCAGCGAAGCGGCCAACACGGTTTTGGCGAATGTCATCTTGTTATTCTCCTGCTTGCATTGAGCAAATCAGTGGTGAATCAAAAAGTGGTTTTCATCGTCAGGTACACGGCGCCACGATCTTCAGTCGTGGCACCACCACCGGAAAAGGCTGAGTAGCCACCGGCGTAACAGGCGTAGTTTTCGTTACCGCTAAAGGCGTTCGGCGCAGCGCCGTCACCTCCGGTCGGGCCGGTACTCACACCGCTGACACTGCACTTGTCGGCCTTGCCGAAAGCGTCCACGTACTTCAGGTCGACAAAGTATTTGTTGTACACAACGGCCCCGAGGCCAATGGCGTAGTTACCGGTGTCTTTGGCGCCACCCCCGGAGACCGGTGAGACGCCGTCGAGACCGACGTTGATGGACATCGGTGCATTGAGGTCGACGCCGGGAAACACCTGGTACCAGGTTGGCGTGAAGTTGACCGCGATGCCCCAGTTGTCGCGGGTCGGCTGATCGATACCGCGATAGGTGTCCTTGCCTTTGTAGAGAGCTTCGTTCTGGTTATCGAGTTTGAGCAGGTTGCTGTAATACAGCTCACCGAGCAGGGCTGCCGAATCGAACACCGGGGTTTTGGCAAAGGTCATCAAACCGTTGAGCGTCCAGTGCAAGGTGTCGCCAGTGGCGGCCATGCTGTCGCCCTTGTGCGGCGTGTCGTAAATCACACCGGTGGCCGCCGTACGCGCCGGCAACAGGCCAAGCCCCGCGCCCAGCCCCAGCGGACTGTTAGTGCTGACAACCGCCGGAATACTCGCCAGCGGCATGTTGTGGCGGATGTTCAGGTCCGAACCGACGCTAACCCCGCCGAAGTCCTTGGACAGGCTCAGGCCAACGATCTTGATGCTGTCGGCATAGGCCATTTGATAGGTGGCGGTGCTCAGCGAGTTGAGCGTATTGATCACCGCAGGCACTTGCCCTGCCGGACGAGTGCCGTTGGGGTTGGCCGAACTCAGGCCTCTGGCATCCAGCCAGGCTTGCGGCAGGATTTCCGAGGTTTCGCGGTAGTAAACGCCGAGTGTGCCGTCGAGCCAGGCTGGCGACCACTTGGCCATGACGCCCCAGTCCCCGCGCTTGTCCGGCGTCAGGTCATGACCGCGACGCACATTGGTCAAGCCGTTGCACGGCGCCAGACCACAACCCAGCGGACTGCCCGGCACCACGCTATTGGTGTTGCCCAACAGGAACGATTGCCCACCGAAACCGACCAGATCGGAACCACCGTAATAAGTGCCTGCTTCCGGCAGGCGCGCGGCGTCCCAGTCGAGGAAATACTGCGCGCCTACGGTCAATTCGGGATTGACCGTGAACGACATCGACAACTGGTTGCGCGGCACGAACAGTTCCTTGGCTTCGGTACCGGGCGAGGCCGCGAGTTTGGCCAGATCGAGGCCGGACTGGCCGTAACTGATCGAATGAACCGGGTTGAGAATGGTCTCGCCCCAGAACACGTTGTGCTGTCCGGCCTTGACGCTCAGCAGCGACTCCTCGCCGACTTCGGTGCTGTAGAACACGAAGGCATCAAGTATTTCGCCGGAGGGACCTGCGTAGTAACGCTGGGTGTAGTTGCTCAGGTGCGGGCTGCCATTGCCGACGTTGTCAGCGGTGACCCCGGCCAGGCGCGGATCATTGGCGACCAGACCCGATCTTGCGTCGTTGCCGTTAACGAACGGATTGGAATTGGAGCCGGTGTTCTCGTAGGCCTTGTCGTACCAACTGGCCGCGCTGACGCGAAAGCCCATGTGGTTCTGATAGACCACATCCATCTCGGTCAGCAGGTCGACACGCTGGGTGATGTTGGTCCCGGCCTTGCGGAAGTTGTAGTCGCCATCGTTGTTGTTCGGCGTCGCCAGCATGCGTTTGTCGGCGCTTTCGGTGCGCACGCCGTAGTTGTACTTCACCGTGTTATCCAGGCGCACGGTCCAGTCCGGGTTACCGGTGTCGAGCTCGACGGCCTGCGCGACCGGCATGGCGGCAGCCAGAATCGCCGAGGCCAACAGGGTGTAACGCGAGGGTGCAAACCCGTGACTCTTATTGTTATGCATTGCGTTGTCTCCGCCTTTTTGTATTTGTTTTAAGCGCAGCCGCCCTCGTGCAACCCCTTGTTCCAGGGATTTACATTTTCAGGAGTGAGGGCAAATGCCGGATGGCGCGGGCCAACCGGCGCCTGAACTAGCGATCCAGCTCGAGGATGAGTGCTTCGGCTTGTGGCCAGTGCCCGTAACCGGCAGCAGGATTGAGATGACCGACTTCGCCGAAATTGAGCAGTTCGCTGCCCCAGCCTTCGGCCATGTGCGTGGCAGCTTCCAGGCTGGCGAGGTGGTCGTTGGTACTGGCGACCAGCAGACTGCGGAACGGCAATCGACCGTTGGGCAGAGGAGCCCAACCCTGGCTGCGCAGGGTTGCAGCGGATGGGTAACCTTGCGGCCACTCGGCATCAAGATCCGGCGGCGCGACCAGCAGCGCGCCCTTGATCGACCGACTGTGTCGGGCAGCCCAGTGCGCAACCATCAACACGCCGGCGCTGTGAGCGACCAGAATCACCGGCCCGTCGATCTGCGCCAATGTGTGTTGAATCGCTTCGACCCGCTTGCTGCAATCGAGTTTGTCGGCTTCCAGCGGCGGCACACTGCGCACCTTGTACAGTCGGGTGTGCAGCAACGTCTGCCAATGTTCGGCAACGTGCTCGCGCAGACCCGGGACGATCAGAACGGTTGCGACAGTTTGCAGTTTGTCCACTTCAACACCTTCGCTTTCTCGATGACTCGACTGGCTCTGTTCGCCAGGGGCTTTTTATAGTTCCGACATTAGATAGCGCCCGCCCGAAGCGCTTTTCATTGGACGTCAGGCTCTTTTCTTTTCATGACAAAGTTTCAGGTATTGGCGCGAAGCGACCATTGGTCGAATATCCCCGCAGGTTCTCCACAGCTCACTGTAATCAATGGGTGAGCGTCGACTGCGGCACAACGGCGGGGTGATTCTGGACAGCATCGGGCGACGGTTTTCGACAACGTCACAACTGTTCAATTGCTGATGTGCTGGCTATAGTCGCCACGCAAATTTGAATCGCAACCGGCTCAGGAAAGACCTTCGCATGCCCAAGCTTGTTCGCGCCGCCGTCTTGACCAACTACCTGGAGGTCACTCAATACCTGGGATTCAATCCGGGTGATGTGCTGGCCGGTGTCGGCTTGAGCAAGGCCAAACTGCAAGCCCCTGAACATCGCATCCCGATCGACGCCGCCGTGCGCCTGCTTGAGGATTCGGCAGCGGCCAGTGGCTGCCAGAGCTTCGGGCTGAGCATGGCCGAGTCACGCCAGCTCTCGGACTTTGGCGTGGTCAGCCTGCTGCTCAGCCATCAGCGGACGCTGCGCGACACGTTGCAAGTGTTGGTGCACTACCGCCATCTGATGAACGATTCGCTGGCCCTCTTCATCGAGGAGGCCGGCAAGATGGTGATCATTCGCGAAGAGGTGGTGACTGAATCGCCGATGCCCTGCCGACAAGCCAATGAACTGGCAATCGGGGTGATGTTCCGCTTGTGCGCGGCCCTGCTCGGCGCCCACTGGCATCCCTACAGTGTCAATTTCACGCATCAGCCCCCCGACAACCTGCAACTGCATCGTCGCCTGTTCGGCTGCAAGCTGGAGTTCGGTAGCGAGTTCAATGGCATTGTCTGCCCCAATACCAGCCTTGACGTGCCCAACCCCTTGGCTGACCCGGCAATGGCGCGCTATGCCCAGAGCTACCTCGACTCATTGCTGAACCACGAAGGCCCTTCGATGCTGTTCGAGGTGCGCAAAGCCATCTACCTTTTGTTGCCGATGGGACGCGCCACCATCGAGCAAATCGCCCAGACCCACGGCATGAACGTTCGAACGTTGCAGCGCCGTCTCAAAGATGACGGCTGCGCCTTCAATGACGTGATCAACGACGTGCGCCGTGACCTGGTGCTGCGCTATCTGGAAAACCCGAATTACTCGCTGGGCCGGATCGCGGACATGCTTGGCTATTCAATGGCAAGTTCCTTCACACGTTGGTTCATCACCCAGTTCGGCATGCCGCCGGCAGCTTGGCGCAGCGCGCAAAAACAACCCAAGCCAGCCAGTACGCCGAGCCCCCTGCCCGGCCACACGGAACCCTGAGACGACTGAAAACCCCTCGCGCAACTGACAAAAAAAACGGCAATTGCTGGTGCAATCGCCGCAAAAGACCGGTGTTCATCACTCCGGTCGAAGCCCCACTGCGATCAGAGTCAAACGCAGTGCAGCCCTGCCATAAGCGTTCGCGTCAGGCTCTAGAGGCCCCAACGCAGCAACAACAGCACCAGCACAACAAGGAACACCGTCTCCCCCACCATCAGCAGGATCGGCTTGATGCCGACAGCCGCCAGCTCCTTGAGCTGGGTTTTCATGCCCAAGGCACTGATGGAAACCACCAGGCACCAGCGCGACAACTCATTGACCGATCCCTGCACCACCGGGGCTATCCATCCAGTGCTATTGACGCAGGCCAGAATCAGAAACCCGACGGCGAACCAAGGCAGCAGCGGCGGCCGTTTGCCGGTGGGGTCAGCGCCCTGCATGCGAGAGATCATCGCCGCGCACACGATCACCGGCAGCAGCATGGCGACCCGCATCAACTTGACCACCGTGGCCGTATCACCGGTTTCGGTCGACATGCTGTAACCGGCGCCGACGACCTGGGCGACATCGTGGATGGTCGCCCCGAGGAATACGCCTGCCACTTGCGGTGACAACGACAGCCAATTGGCAATCATCGGGTAAACGATCATCGCCAGGGTCGACAGCGCCGACACCCCGATCACCGTGAATAATGTCGCGCGTTCTTTCTGCGGATGGTTCGGCAATGCCGCCGCCAGCGCCAACGCGGCCGAGGCACCGCAAATCGCCGTGGCGCCACCGGTGAGCATGCCGAACAAACGCTGAAAGCCCATTGCCTTGGCCGCGATCACCGAGACGCCGATGGTCACCACCACCAAAATCACCACCAGCACCACAGGCTTCCAGCCCAACGCCGCCATTTGCTCGAGGGTGATGCGCATGCCCAGCAGCGCCACGCCGATGCGCAACACCGTGCGCGCAGTGAACTCGATGCCGGCCTTGCAGACACCGTCACCGGCAAGAAAATTGAGCGCCATGCCCAGCAACAACGCGAACAGCATCACCGGCGCAGCGTAATGCTCGGACAAAAAAGAGGCTGCGCCGGCAACGATCAAGCTGACGACAAAACCTGGCGCCAGCTCCCGTGTTCGGCTGTGAATACGAGTCAGAGCAATGGCGCTCATGGCGCGGACTCCTCGGCAACGACAACGATGTATGCCTGACCGTCGATGAGTTCGACCGGGTAGCTGGCAACTTTGACTGCGCTGGAATTGAGCAAGTAACCGCTGCGCAGATCGAAGCGCAGACCGTGGGCGCAGCACTGAATCACTCGCCCCTCAAGGCGCCCGCCACACAACGAGGCGCCTTGGTGCGGGCAACTGTCGTCGATGGCGAACAGATCGCCCTCGACGTTGAAAATCGCCAGGCTTTTGTCATCGAATTCGAACAGTGCACGAGCGCCCACGCGCGGGAGTTTTCCGGCAGGCACAGGGATACGAAGACTCATGTCGGCTGCCGCTCGCAATCACTTTCTTTCAGTGACTGACTCATGGCCCCAAGCAATGCCGCAGCAGGTTGCGCGCCTACCACCGTCATGCGGCGGTCGAACTGAAAACTCGGCACGCCACTGTTCGCTCCGGGTGATCCGCCAAATGCCGTGCCATCGCCCGTCAGGCAATCGGCGAAGGCCTCCGCATTCATGCCGCAGGAGCGGACAATCGCGAGCAAGGTCTCGCGGCATCCGAGGTCTTCGCCTCTCTGGAAATAAGCGGCGAAGAGGCGCTCAAGCAAGATGTCACGATGGGCAAGATTGCCCAGCTCACTGGCGCGCTGGAACAAACGATGCGCGTCTGCGGTGTTAGGCATTGTCGCGATATGGCTGAAATCAATGGCCAGTCCGACCGCTGCGGCAGCCTGCTGCACCTGGGTCTGACGCATGAGCACTGCATCGGCATTGCCCAGGCGCTTGCGATAAAAATCGGCGAAGGGCTCACCTTGTGCCGGCAACTGCGGCAACAATTGCATGCCATGCCACACCGTGGTGATCTGCACACCCGGATGGCGACTGCGAAACTGTACCTGCGCATGTTCCAGTTGACGCTTGCCGATCAGGCACCAGGGACAGATGAAATCGAAGAACACATCAATACGTAAACGACCACTCACAACTTCACCCCTACGACGGATTCGTCCACCAGATCATCGATCCGCTCACCCTTAAGCCGGGCAATGTCCTTGTGGTAATGACACTTGGCATAAAAGAACACGGCGGCCGCCGCGATGCTGAGCAATGGCACAAACTGGAAAGCTGCCTGCAAGCCGATCACATCGGACAGCCTGCCGGTGATGAACGGCCCAGGCGCCAGCCCGAGCATGTTGTTGGCCAGGGTCAACGTGGCGAAAGCCGTGCCATGGACCGAGTAATGCGTGAGGTTGGCGACCATGGCGCCGCAAGGCCCAGTCGTGCCGGCCGCGATCAACATGCCGAGGCCGATCAGCGCCAATTGCACCGGCCCCGCTGGCAGGGCGAACGCTGCCGACAACAACAGGCAACTGCCCAGGCAGTAGGCGATGGCCAGGGCGACTTTGCGTTCCGGCGAATGGCGACACAGTCGATCGCTGAGCACGCCACACAGAATCATTCCCGCGCCGCTGCACAGCACGATGATCGCCGCGACCCCGCCCGCCTTGTCCGTGGCCATGTGGTAATAGCGATTGAGATAACTGGGCATCCACACAATGACGGTGCCGGCGACGAACAGTTGCAGGCCACTGCCGATATAGGCCGCGATCACCGAGCGGCTGGAAAACAGCGTGCGCAATGGCCGCTTGATTGCTGCCGCCGCTTTGTTCGCCGCGAGGGACGCACGCTGCGGCGCAATGCGTGCTTCCTTGACGATGATCGGGTAAAGCACTGCCAGCAGCAGGCCGAACAGCGCCATACCGGCAAACGACCAGCGCCAGCCAAGCTTGCTCGCGATTGCCCCGCCCAGCGCCATACCCAATACCGAACCGAACATCCCGCCCGCCATGAAGGCACTGGCCAGCGTGGCCCGCAGGTGTTTGGGAAACACCGAGATCACCACCGCGATGCCGACGCTGCCGTACGCCGCTTCGCCGACGCCAACCATGAATCGCGCAATGAACATCTGTTGATAGTCCTGCGCGAAGGCGCAACCCAACGTGGCCAGACTCCACAGCAATGCCATCAGCGCCAGGCTCTTGACCCGGCCAAAGCGGTCCGCCAGCAACGACAGCGGGAACGTCAGCAGCCCGACCATCAGGGCGACGATGCCACTGAGCAGGCCGAGCTGGCCGTCGCTCAGCGCCCATTCGCCCTTGAGCAGCGGGAACACCGCATTCAACACCTGGCGCGACATGTAATCGGAAATCAACAGCCCGAACGTCAGTGCAAAGACGATCCAGGCATACGGGCGCGCGACGCCGACAGCATCGTCGTCATCGTCTGCGGCGATTGGGTGAAAGGCCATTCAGCCTCCTCAAAGCTTTGTCTTATTGTTGTTATCAAGCGTGTTGCAGTGCAGCGGGCGGGAGGCCATGGACCTTCCGCCTCTACTGCCAATCAGCCGCGTTGCGGCACACCTTTTTGCCCAGCCTTTCGGTTGGGCGCCATACCGTTGGCCAACAGGGTTTCTTCGATGCTCTGGTACTGCACGCCGATGCGGTAGATCTCACGCGCTTCTTTGCCGGTGGCGATGTCGCGACCCAGTTCATGCGCGATCCGCACGGTCTGTTTGATCTGCGCAACCGAGCCGAACCGATCGCCCTTGTGATCAATGATAGTGTCCTCATTGCCCACACGCGGGTGCAGACCCATGGCCATCGACATCGTGTTGAACGGCATCACATTCTTGAGCAGCGACTCTGAGGTCAGGGTGCAACCGTCCGGCGCGCGATGGATGAAGTTGAAGAAGTTGAACGGGTTGGGGCCATCGAAACCGCCGCCGATGCCGATCCAGGTCAGGTTCAACGGGCCCTTGTAGACGCCCTTGCGCACCAGACGCTCAAGGGTTTCCATGGCATGCATGCCCGTTAGCTGGAAATGCGGCTGGATGCCGTTGTCCATCAGACGCTTGAGGTGCTCGGCAACCCAGGCCGGGCCGGCCGGCACGGTCATTTCGCTGTAGGCGGCCTGAACCAGCGGGTTGGCCAGGGTCGTGCCTTCCAGGTATTGCGGATAGAGCAGCTCCATGATGTTCATCTGAGTGGTGTTGATCGCCACCGTGACCTGATCCGGTTTTGGCGTCAGCTCGGCGAGCATATGTCGCGTATCGTCCGACAGCCACTTGGCGGCTTCACCATCGCTTTCAGGGGCAAAGGAAATCGAACCACCGACCTGGATGATCATGTCCGGCACGGCTTCACGCACGCCGGCGATCAACTGGTTGAACTTGGACAAACGCTTGGAGCCCTTGCCGTCCAATTCGCGCACGTGCAAGTGCAAGACCGTGGCACCGGCCTCATAACACTCGACCGCTTTTTGCACCTGCTCGTCCATGGTCAGCGGGATGTCTTCGGGGAAGTCCTCCGGCATCCATTCCGGGCCATACGGAGCCACGGTGATGACGACCTTTTCCATGTTTTCCGGGTGCAGGGAATCGTCGAAGAATTGCATGGGTTACTCCTGTTCTTATGATTGTCGCGCCCACCCGCGATCATGCCGGGCAGACGTGTTTACGAGTGCGATGCAAAAGGGCTCGATCAGTAAGTCTTGTCGCCGATGATTCCGGCACGCTCCATCTTGCGATGGCACGGCGAGTAATCCATGACGGCATAGTGCTGGGTGCTGCGGTTGTCCCAAATGGCGATGCTGTTGGGCTTCCAGCGCCAGCGCACCTGATACTCGGGGATATAGGCCTGGCTGATCAGGTAGCGCAGCAACTCGCTCGCGCCGGGGTTGGCGTCCTGACCAAAGCGCACCCGGTCGGGGGTGTGGTAGTTGCTCAAGTGCGTAGTGAACGCGTTGACAAACAGCACCTTTTCCCCGGTTTCCGGGTGGGTGCGCACGACCGGGTGCTCGGCATCCGGGTACATATCCTTGAGCGCCAGACGCTTCTCGATCGGCATGGCGGCGCCAAAGCTCGCTTCGATGCTGTGACGGGCACGCAGGTCGGCAATCTTCACCTTCACGTCCTCCGGCAAACGCGCGTAAGCCTCGACCATGTTGGCCCACATCGTGTCGCCGCCCACCGGTGGGCACTCAACGCAACGCAGCACGCACCCCATCGGTGGCGCCTCGCGCCAGGTTGCGTCGGTGTGCCAGGCATTTTCGTAGCGATCCATCGGCTGATCGGGGTTCTTGTAGATGCGCACCAGCCCGGGATGCTCCGGATCACTGCCCGCCACCGGATGACCTTCCAGCTCGCCGAAGCGACGGGCGAACGCTACGTGCTCGGCGCGAGTAATGTCCTGATCACGCAGGAACACCACCCGATGCTTGAGCAACTGGGCACGAATCTCGGCAAAAAGACCGTCGTCATGCACCGCATCGGCGAGGTTCACGCCGATCAGTTCGGCGCCAATGCTGCAGGTCAATTGTTCGACTTTCATGGCAGGCGACTCCCTTAGATGACGAAAATCGACGAGCCTGTGGTCTTGCGTGATTCCAGGTCGCGATGAGCCTGGACAGCGTCCTGCAAAGCGTAGTGCTGGTTAATCCCAATCTTGATCCGACCACTGCCAACATGGTCGAACAACTCACCCGCCAACGCGGCTTTTTCCGCCGGGTCGGCGATGTAATCGGCCAGGGCCGGACGCGTCAGGAAAAGCGAACCTTTCATCGCCAGCATCACCGGATCGAGAGCCGGAATCGGACCAGATGCCGTGCCGACGCAAACCATCAGACCACGGCGCTTGAGCGAATCGAGCGAGCCCATGAAGGTGTTCTTGCCGACGCTGTCGAACACCACGTTGACGCCGACGCCATCGGTCAGCTCGCGAACGCGCGAGGCGACATCTTCATGGCTGTAATTGATGACCTGGTCGCAGCCATGGGCCCGAGCGATTTCACCTTTGGCCTCGGTGGACACCGTACCGATGACAGTCAGGCCAAGCAGCTTGGCCCACTGCGAAACGATCAGGCCCACGCCACCAGCAGCGGCATGCAGCAAAATGCTGTCGCCGGCCTTGAAATCATAAATGCGCCGCATCAGGTACGCCGACGTCAGGCCGCGCATCGTCATGGCGGCGGCAGTCTCGAAACTGATGGTTTCCGGCAGCTTGATCAGCGGCGCGGCGGGGATCAAACGCTCAGTGCTATAGGCACCCAGGGTATTGAGAAAACCGGTGTAAGTGACACGATCACCCACTTGTACATGGGTAACCCCTTCGCCAATAGCCTGAACCACACCGGAGGCTTCAACCCCCATACCATTTGGCATCGGGATCGGGTAAGTACCATTGCGAAAGTATGTATCGGCATAGTTCAGGCCAACCGCCACATGACGCAGCCGAACCTGGCCCGGACCGGGGTCGCCAACGTCGACCTCCTCATAACGAAGGACTTCGGGACCACCGGTTTCGTAAAAGCGTACGGCTTTGGCCATGTTTTCTTATTCTCCAGTCTGCCAGTTTGGCGTGCAGCGTCGATTAACGCTGACTGGACTGTAGGACGCAGCCTGACGAACCGCTTCTCATCAGACGACAATGGCTTTTCATTTGGTGACAACTGGGGAGATGGGGGCTTGGGAGATGTTTGGGGGGCTTGTCGAGCTTGTTGGGTGGCCCGACCTTCTTAAGGATCTGAGAAGACAACGGGCAGTTTTGCGCGGGTACAAAAAAGCCGATCTGACTGATCGGCTTAAGTGTCTGAGTTTACTCAGGAATAATGGTCGGGACGGAGTGATTCGAACACTCGACCCCTAGCACCCCATGCTTGAAAACGGGATGAAACCCCAGTATTTGTTGAGTCTTCTATCGGCGCTCGCTGCAAACGGTGCCGCACTGACCTTCACTGAAATTTACGAATCCCCGAAAAAGTCCCCGCGCCTATTGGCGCTCTCCCCGGCGCTCTGCCAACAATCAATCTCCCTGCTACTCTGGTTTCGTCCACGGAGGAAACCAAAATGCCGAACTCTGATCTGCTCCCTTCCCTACTCTTCAAGATCAACGAAAACCAACTCGCGCTCGAAGCCGCCATCATGGAATTGACGAACTGGGTCGAACAGCGCGGATCTGCCGACGTCGCGGAGAACGTCCGCGGCGCACTATGGGTAATCGACAAGAACGAAGAATTCATCAAGATGACGCTAGCGGTTTTGATGACGCCCGACTAACTGCTATCGAATAGCTGCCATTCGCGAAAGGCTGCCGTTCGACGACTACTCAAAGCCTTAAGCCACACCAAGCACAGGCAGTCGGCAACGGCGCTGCGCGCTGTAGGGCGAGCCCCACGCATGTTGTTCTAGCACGCCATGACTGACGTTTTAGGCGACACCATCAAGTAGCAATGGCTACCCTTCCGATTCAACAATGTAGTCGGCCCCTACTACAAGAGCACCCCAATCAGGATAACCACCATTCTCGATTATCCGTTTTATAGCGTCCGCACACAGTCGTTGACCATTCGATAAAACGTCGGACACTGATCCTTTTTTAAGTGACACCGTCCCCGTATGAGCCGCCATTGATCGCAGGTCGTATAACTCCTGAAACTGACGGTAGAGTTCGGTTCTATGCGAGCCGTTTTGGCCTAGAAGCCATGCCCCCCTCAATCGGAACTGCAACGACAGTTGCTCCTTCTCCTTCTTCCCAGAAAGTAATAAAGACTCCAGGGCTATACCGAGATCCAAGGCCTTATCGACCTCGCTACGGTGCCGGACGGCCTCATTCAAGCGATGTAGCGAAACAGCGAGGTGCGTTCGGTCCTTTTCGGTCAGGCTAATAAACTTTAAGACAAGCTCTTCAAATCCGTCGAAGTCAGGTAGTCCTACTTGGACGTTATGAGAGACCCGAGTTTCTTCATTTGCCCATCCATATCCTTCGGGGCTACTGCCTTTTAGGAATTCACCATCGTCAAGCTCAAAAAAATGTCGATAAACAATTGGCGAACTCGGACCTATAAGTGTGAGCAGTTGCACCGCTGTCATTGCTAGGAGGGCATCGGGCCCGGGTTGTGCCGTGCTGGAGTGTGTGACAAATCGGCTATGTTTAGCGTTCGGTCGGATCAATGCCGCCCCTGCAATTTTTTTTTCCGAAAGATCAAATTTCCCGAGTGGGATCGATGGGCTATGCCTCTTCGCCTGGGAATACTGTTTTTGAAATTCGTCGACAGGAACGTCCTCTGGAGGACACAAAAATAATCCATGTCCGATGGCAGTCCTTTCTTGCACCGTTATTCCACCTAAAATTATTATCTCGGAACTGATGGTATGCCCGGTTGCTAAGAAGCTAGAGAGTCCTTTCAGCGCCGCATCAACGCCGTATTTTACACCGAGACGAATAAGGGCTTCTCCAACCAAACGCGATTGCAGGCTGAATCTGCCGTTTCCCGTGTAGATGAACGAATCACTAAACTCCTTCATTTCTGGAAGCTGCTGCACCGCATCTAATAGATTGGGTTGCACCGAAACGTGCGTTCCACCGCCAAACTGCGCGGGAATCTCCGAGATAAGCGTGTCCCCGTAGTTTTCGATTTCGAACTTAAGAACCTCGCCAAGGACGCCCCATCTATCCATTGAAAAATCTCCCGCGTGAAGTGCCACCTATAAATCGACCGATTCTATCCAGATCTAGCCATCCTTGGTGAGGCTCCTGCAATGGGCGCATGATCGCGTGTCCGGATGAGGCAAACGAAACTGAGCAGCTACGCACGAACGGGTGGTGTCGACGTGTTGCTCAGCCAGTAGTGTCTGCTTTCGGGCGGATTGAAGGACAGCATCGGGTCGATGTCGGTCAGTCATAACAGATTGGCTCTGAGCCCAACGCCAATCGAAACCTGCCGGAATCAAATCCTGCTCTACGAGAACGAAGTTCCGGAGCTGAACCTGCAACTGCGCCAGGCTCGGGACAAAATTTTCAGATTGGTGGAGATGAATAACGAAGTTGCCGGCGAGCGAGATGCGCTGCGCTCGCAACTGGCTGACCGAAGGTCTGAAATTGCCTGCATACAAAGCGAGAGCACGGAGTTGCTCAGCCAAGTCAGGAACCTCACGCAGGTCGCAGATCAGTGTGACCGTCCGCTCCATGAGAACCAGCGACTGCTCAATGAGCAGGCGGAGCGAGAATAGCGTACAGAATCCGGATAAGCAGACTGCGCTCACGCAACGCAGGGGATTAGCTGACAGAGCTAGCGTACGATTAAAGCTCTTTCAAGGCTGTTAGTCGCAAGAATCCTGGAGGGGATAGGTCGTCAAAAAGGCGTAGCCAAAGATAACCAAATGGGATGGATTGACGTAGAATGCGCCAATTTCAGGCCTAGACGGTTAACATGAAAACCATGAGCAAAATCAGTGCGGCAGCTTTTATGTCTCTCACAGCGGTCTTTCTTTCAGGCTGCGACGACAACACTGCGAGTAAAACCGTAACTATGAACGGCTCAGATAAATGCAGCGTGGATGTAATTTCTGGAAAACCCGACGCTATTGTATATGTTAAGCGAGGCAAAGTTGAAATTCAGGGCTGGGCATTTGACGACGCCACACAAGTTACAGCGCAAAACCTGCAAATGCGCCTAACTGGCGCACAAGGCGAAGCAACTGCCAAGGACCCTGTGAGATTCGACCGTCCTGATGTAGCTAAGGCCTATAATAACAAGGAGCTTACTAATTCAGGGTATAACTTTGTTTTAGACACTACAGCGCTTGTACCGGGAGCTTACGCAATCGCCCTAGAGATTCCAAAAGGTAATGCAATGTATGTATGTCAGTCTAAAAAGCTTGTGGTCATTATGTAGATTTACTGCGCATCTATCGACGCGATATTTGTAACTTATGCCGTGGGAATATCACCTAGATTCAAATTCTTGCAGGGAATCTCGCTTACGGGACGTCTCTGAAAAAGATGTGGTGCCCGAGCTTCAAGGTCTGCTTGGCCTTCGCCGCCCATGCCGGCGCCTTGATGCTGGTGGCGTAGTAGTGCGTGGCGCCGCCGGTTGGATCTGGCACCTTTCCATCGATCACCTGGTCAGCAGCGATCCGACATTGCGCCAGCTCGCGGAGCGGGATCTGCTTCACGCCGATCAGGAACTGATAGTTCGGGTCGGTCTTGTTCCAACAGCTGAACTGGTACGGCTTCTGGCAAACGCCCGCGTAGCCTTCTCCCCACCATGACTTCTCCTTTCCGTCGAACACACGATTACGAATCGTCCAGGCCACGGCCATTTGGCCGGCCGTTCCTTCACCGCGCGCCTCGCCCCACAGCGTGCGAGCAAGAATGTCGCGGTCTCTTTCAGTAAAGGTCATGCTTTTCTCCAGGCGAAAAAAAGCCGGCGCAATGGCCGGCTCGGGTTTAGATCAGGGCTATTTCAATATGCGAAGGAAATCTTCGGCATAGATTCGACTCCCCCTTTCGGAAAGGTGGTGGGAATCTCGATATAGCAAAACCCCACCCTTGCTGATGCTGCAAACGTCATTCGCGCAGAAGACGCCCAGCGGGTCGTACACTTCCAGTTTCGGGTGTTTAGCCTGCAGCGCCTCAAGCATGCGCCGAAGCTCACCCTGTCGGGCGAGAACATCGGGCCGCGTCAGCGTGCAATTCATCAATGGATTTCTCAAGCAGTCCCGGGGAAACCAAGGGAGCTCAGGGGCGTCGATATTCACGACCACTCTCTTACCGGATCCCTCCAGTCTTGAAATCGCGCTATCCAGCCCCGCTTTGAACATATCGGCATAGGACAGGCCTTCAACTCCATCCATGCTGATTTTCACAAAACCCGGCCCCAGACCGCTCTTAACGTGATCCGCTGCGTATTTGCTTGGCAGGAAATACCCACCAAAGAACGAGAGCACAACGACGCGGACGCCCTCCTGTTGTTGCAGCCAGCCGAAAATCGCCTCCATGCGGCGACTGCAATCTGGCTGACTGCCGACTACCGAAACGCCAAGCACTGGCGGGCAACTGTTGTTGGCGAGCAATATCCATGATCGTTGTTTGTCGCTCGCTACGATGCCGGGGAATTTGTCGTCGGCGTGGCTATCACCCACAAGGGCGATATTCGGTGCGATCGCACTTGGCTCCTTACACATATCCAAGCCAGACAAGCCAGCACCTGTACACGCCCTGTAATCAGGAATGTCCTTGGCGGGCTGCATGTCGGTCGACTTCACGGCGATAGCGCGCTCCGGCGCCCCGCCACTTGCGAAGATACCGAAGCCAGCAGCACCTATTACAAGCATCATGAAAACCAGCACTGGGGCGAGCGAACGAACATGCCTCGTGCGGCGCTCGATAACAACGTAAGTCGCCCAGGCCAAAGCAATTGATGCCGCAACCAAGGCTGTACGCATGGCGAAAGACGGCTCTCCACCTTGAACAATTCGGGCAAATGACAGCAACGGCCAATGCCAGAGGTACAAAGGGAAGCTGATCAGGCCGACCCAGACCAGAACTCGATTGGAAAGCACGACGCGGTTTAGCCACGCATGCGGTCCGGCCGAGATAAGCAAAGCCGAGCCGAGCACAGGAAGTGTTGCCCACCAGCCCGGGAAAGCCCTGTCCTTGCTCGCCAGAACTAACGCAGAACCAACCAGAAAAGCACCCAGCAGCGCCTTCAAATTCCGCAGGAGCTTGCCATTTACAGCTTCGCTCTCCGAAGGACGATACATCAAGAGGTAGGCCAAAGCAGATCCGGCCAACAGTTCCCAGAATCGGGTCTGAGGAGAATAAAAGGTCGCTACCTGATCTTTTTCAACCCCGATGATGTTTAGCAGGAACGAGGCACAAGCCAACCCGACCAGCACCCACAGGAAGTTCAGCCGTGCTTTGTGAAAAGCCCAAAGTAGGATCGGCCACACGATATAGAACTGCTCTTCTATACCCAAAGACCAGAGGTGAAGCAGCGGTTTTGTTTCGGCGGAATTGTCGAAGTATCCGCTTTCTCCCCATAGGACGAGGTTTGAAACGAACCCGGCGCCCGCAGCGGTGTGTTTGCCAAGCTGCGAATACTCATCGACAAACAGCAGAAACCAGCCAGCCAGCAATGTGACAAGAAGAACGGTGATCAGCGCTGGAAATATCCTCCTGACCCGACGCCCGTAGAATTCTGCAAAACTGAATGACGATCGATCTAGGCTTCCGAAAATGATGCTCGAGATCAGAAACCCAGAGATCACAAAAAAAACGTCGACGCCAACAAACCCGCCACGAAGGAAGGAAGGAAAGGCGTGAAATCCAACAACGGCCAAGACAGCGATGGCCCGCAGACCATCAATGTCGGCACGATATTTTGGATGAATCGGTGCATGAGGTTTCTTTGAGACGGTAAAACTGCCTTCCGGCTGGCCAACATTCATCAGGCGTAAATCTTCCAGATATCTGATTTGCGCGACAACTTACCTGAACAACCCCATCAATCCAATGCTGAATAAACCGTTCATAGTCTAGATTCCTTCAGTGCAAGCCTCACTTTTTCTCTGTCGTTGGTGCGAAGGCGCAACGGCGGGATCTGTGCCGTTTGGATACATCTATTGAGCGTTCGCCTTCAGCTCATCGAGTTCGGCCTTTAGAGTTTTGATAGCCGATACCAAGTAGGGAATCAGGCCTGTGTAATTCACCCGCCAGATATCCTCTTCAATATCCGGTTTCGCTGGAGTGACCAGTAACGGTGTGATCTCGAAAAGCTCCTGAGCGATTACCCCCACTTCATGGTGTGGGTATTCAGTGGAGTCAAGGAAGTCACGACGGTCAAACTCGACCGGGCGGATTTGCAGGATTCGATCAAGGCCATCGAGAATTTCAACGTCGTTTGTCTTCAGGCGACGGTCTGAACCTTGGCTAACGGTGCCTGGAACATTGAGGTTTCCGGCGTAGGTGTAGGTCATGGTGGGGCCGGTCGCGGTGTTATTTAGATTCACAGAGCGCCAACTGAAGCCACCCGTGCCACCACCTTGGTTGCAAACCCAATCACCCGATCCGACCAACCCACCCGCGCCGGTATTCCAAAGCTGATAAAGCCCCTGACCTTGCGCCACATTGGTTGTGCCGCTTGTGCGAACGTAGGCAGTCGCTAATAGACCAGTGATATCGTTGTTATTGCCCTTGAGCGCTCTACCGGTTATTTGCGCCTGAAGCTTCCCGAGTGCTGAAAGAACATTATCACCCGCAACGATTACGGCTGCGCTGGCTGTGCTCAACCCATCTAACAAGGACGCTAGCACTCTGCTGCCGGAAAAGTATCTGTTGGTAGGTCCTTCGGGGACCGCATCAGTACTCAAATTTGAAGTGCCTGTTCCTCCCTTCGATATGGGCAGAATTTCGTAATTACCGGTGGTGCCGAGCGCGGAAAGCTTCACCCCCCACTGACGATTGATATCGCTGAATGCGTCGGCAAGTGCCTTGGGATAGCCCTGCACCGGCATGATTGCATAGGGCGCACCAATGGCTGTCGGCCCCTTGTAAGCCGGAACGATGGACATCACCGTCGCACTTGCAATATTACCGATTTCGTAACTCAAACCATCCTGACCAATGAAGGCGTCACCCACTTTTGCGTTCGCCGCAAAGTCTGCGCTTACACTAGATACCGTTGTCGACCCGTTCGTTACATTAACTGACCCAATCCTAAGCCAAGGCATGGAAGTATCCTAATTCTGGATAATAAAAAACCCGCACTGGGCGGGCTCGGTTTTTCATAACGGGCGCATGGGTCGTGCAGCAAAAGTGGTTCTGCCGTTTTTGGCAGTGCCCCCCTCCGAACTCACCACTGCACCGACATAGCCATTGAGGGTAGTCCGAACTCCCGCGTGAAAACCGCAGGGCGTGTCCAGTGTTGTGTTGCCGTTGTAAATCTTCCCTCCGAGCAAGGTCGAGGCGAGGAAGTAATCCTCATAGGAACCCGTCCAAGGCATCTGGTAGCCGCTCCAGTAGATCCCGGACACTTCGCCTCCGCGGTTGTCCAGCGTCCAGCCTTCATTGATCGGGAAACCTGTCATCACCAGAAGATTGTCCGCACCCACAAAAATCTGTTCATTCGCAGCATTACGCAAACGCAGATCGTATTCATTGGGTGGTGACGTTGAACGGAATGTAGCGACCAGCCATCGACCGCTACAGTCGGTACTGTTGAAAGGCGCCATCAAATGCAATCTGAAGTAGAAGCCGGTCCAGTTGCCCGGCCCGCCCATCTGCATCAACGTGTGATACATACCGTGGTTGTTCGGATTCAAGAACACATGTGGCGCTTCGGCAGTTGTTATTGGCGCTGGGTAAGTGATCACCGCCGTGGTGATCGTTGTCGATGACGTGGGGGTTTTCCCTATCGCGTAGCTGCCAGATGCCGCTACGTTCAAGACTTTGTTGTCATTGTCGATCTGGAAGAAATTCTGGCCGTTACGCGACCTGAATCCATAGTCCATGCCGCCTCCTATTGGTAGGTCAGAATAAACACGTTGAGCACGAGCCCTTGTCCCCGCCGAACCCTGAGCTGCCCTGGCGACCAAAACACAGCGGGCAACGAAAAGTTCTCATTCGGCTGGCTGGTGAGGGTCACGCATACAAACGACTGCGCAGTAATCTCCGGCATGCTGATAAAGCTCGTGAAGTCACTGGTGATGGGCGGAACGGTGACTTGCCTGGTCACAATCGACCGGACTGTCATCGTTGACGACTCAAGCGTTACCCGCCCCATGGCGTCTTTCGTTCTCGCACCGTAATAATCCATTACGTCATCTTCCCGAGCGCTGCGCGTTCGATGTAGTTCAAGTCATAGACATAGATGCCGTTGTTGTTCAGCAACGTATAACCGGTGCTGGACTGGCCACGAAGCGTGAACGTACCCGCCGGTATGTCGATCTCCAGCAATGGCAACCCTTGCGAGTTGAGAGCCGCCGATCGAAGCGTCATACCCAAGACCAGCTCCTTGATGAAGGCTTGGCTGATGATTGCGGTGTTCATGAACACCTGGCCGCCCTGTACTACAAATGGCGCAATCATTTGGCCGCTCACCTCATCGAGGATCGCGAACCGTTGAGCGAACGCAAGGATCTGCGACTCTTGCTGCTCTCCTTCCACGCCGATGGCGAGTCCGGCCATCACCGTCCTGTTACCGACGGTAGTGGATGTTTTGATGGTGGTGAGCGCAGACACTTTGCCGTTCAAGCCGGAAACAGCAGTGCTCGCGGTTTCTGCTTTTGCGGTGGCGTTGTTGGCGGTGGCCGAGATGGTCTCGATTCGCTGCGCAGTAGCTTCCTTGTCCGTTGCAATCGCAGATTCTAGCGTTGAGAGATTGGCGGCATTCTTCCCCACCGCAGCATCGAGGGACGTGAAGCGCGTCGCTGACGCAAGCTTCTCCTCCGCTACCACCTTCTCATTCGTCACGATGCTGGCCGTGTTCTGATACGCCTTCAGCGCCTCACTCATTGCGCCGGTGCCGTCATCCTCTCGCCACGCTGCTTGCAGGGCCTGCATCGTTGACGCCTGCGCGGTGACCTTACCGTCGATGTCTTCAATTTTGGTCGAATGCTGCTGGATCTGCAGCGCCATCGCGTTGGTGGTCTCGGCAATCGTGCCCATGTCGTACCAGAACTCGGCATTCGGAGGAGCGGTGTCGATCGGCACCGCCTTCACCGCCGAGAACAATCGTCCATCAAGCCGGACCACCTCGCCTTTGCTGTACGGCTTGGTCGGGTCATACGCCATGGCGTCGGTGATTTCGCTGATTAGGTCTTGCAGTTCCTGCTTGGCCTGCTCAAGCCGCTCATTCACCGAGCCTTCACCGTCACCAGAAATCTTCCCGATTTCCTCAAACAGCTTTTGGCCGAGCGCCGACTCCTGGATCTTGCCGAGGAAGTATTGCTCGTACTCGGACTGGTCGATGCTTACCTGCCCGTTGACCCCGTTTACCGCGGGGAACCATGGGCCAACGTTTCCAGTTCGATCTACAAGCCGCGCCCAGAAAAACAGGCTGGTACCGGGAACGACG
Source organism: Pseudomonas sp. P116 (assembly GCF_020149425.1). Lineage (NCBI taxonomy): Bacteria > Pseudomonadati > Pseudomonadota > Gammaproteobacteria > Pseudomonadales > Pseudomonadaceae > Pseudomonas > Pseudomonas sp. P116. Next base: position 132,654 of record NZ_JACVHB010000001.1, read on the forward strand.
TTCTGCATTTCGTGATTCGCCTGTGGATAGGCAAAGTCTGCCAACTTCACAGCAGCGGCGAGGTCGTTGGTCTTGCTGTTCCAGATCTCAGTCCGCTGAGTATCTTCGGCGCCTGGTGGAAACCCCCACTCAAGGCCGATGCCGTAGACCTTGCTGACAGTACGCAGGAACGACACCGCCGGCGGCAACCCCTGCTTACCGCTGAGGTTGGTCAGGATCGAGTTGCGCCATGGCGACGTGATGTCGAACGCGCTCACCGCACGAACCCTGGCCACGTAGGCGCCGGCATAAATGCCTACGACGTCCACGTTGGTCATGCCAGTACGCTGCACCTTAATCCAATTGCCGCTGTCCTTACGCCACTCGACGTCATAGCCGACTGCGCCATCCACGACAGGCCAGCTGATCGTCATGGTGGCCACGGCCATCCCTTGAACGATTGAGGATGTCGACGAGACAGTGACACTCGCCGGCGCCGGAACTACGGTGATCGGGATTACGCTGATCGGGCGTTCTTCTAGGCGTGCGCCGGTGTCGATGAAAGCGAACTTGCTCGGTTCGAACTGGAGTGCGCTGATTTCGTAGTCACCCTCGGTGGTCCGCTTGGTTCGCAGCACGCGGTACAGCGGGATAGCCAAGTCATCGGCATCGAGCGCCCATTGCAACTGCGACACCGGCGGCTCGCTGTAGGCGACCGTGACGGTAACGCCGCGGCCGTTGACGCTTTGCACTGTACGGCCTTCGGCACGGCCGCCCGGCAGGTTGATGATCAGCCGATCGCCGGCCTTGGCCTGGGTATCGCGATCGAGCGTGATCACCCGCCCCGCCACCGCCGAGATGCGGCCGCCGACCTCACGACCGGCGAGCAGCGAATCGGCCACCGGGATGATGTGCCCAGGCAGCGGAATCACTCCCTCCATACCGGTCTTGAATGAAACAGTGCGGTCTTGGTTGTTGCTGAGGATCGCCCACTTGCCACGGCGCTGCGCCTCTGAGGCGCGAGTGCAGCCAATGGCGCTCAGCTCGGTCGGGCGGTCGCCGTAGCGGCGCTGCAGATTCAGATCGGCGAAGGGGATGACGTCGGTGTCGTAATTGTTGGCCGGGTTGTCGTAACTGACCAGTGCCCGGGTATAACGGGTTTTCGCCGAGGCGCTGCCATAAGAAAACTTGCCGTCGATCACATTGGACCGGGTGAAGACGTAGTCGAAGTCCTGAGCGCGCGGCATGTCCGCCTGCATCACCAGCTGACCTTGAGCCCAGTAGGTCATGCCCCGGTATATCGCCGAGATATCGCGTAGCAGCGACCAGGCGTCAGCCTTGCCCTGTAGGTTCATGTCGCAAAGGAAACGCGGCTCCACACCGTCCAAGCCATTCGGTACCAGCTGATCGCAGTATTGAGCAATCCGGTACAGCTCCCACTTGTCGACCATGAAAGACTTGATGCGCTTGCCCAGACCGAAACGGTCTTCGGTGCATATGCCGTAAGTGATCCACGCCGGGTTATTGGTCCAGGCCGATTTCATCGAACCGTCCCACGTTCCGGTATAGGTGCGCTGGAATGGGTCGTAGTTGCTCGGCACCATCCAGCGCCGGGCCTTGCACTTCACGGTCACGGCCGGGATGTTGGTGAACTGCTCGGCGTCGAACTCGATGTAGAGCAGCGCGGTGTTCGGGTAGCGCAGCTTTGCGTCGATGACCTCGGTGTAACCCGCCACCAACATGGTGTCAGCAATCTTGTTGCTGTTCTGGTTCGGCGTCAGGCGGCGCACACGGATCTGCCAGCCACTGGTTGCATCCGGCAAATCGACGCGGTTTGAGCGCTCGTAACGCGTGGTGGTCTTGCCGTCGACGGCATCCACCAGCACCTGCTGGTAGGAGCCGCCATCAGTGGCCACGTCGATCGCGTATTCGATGCGGTAGCCGCCGACGTTGCCCTGATCGTCAGAGCGCTGAAGCGCTGGCCAGGCCAAACGCATGCGCACGGCCGAAAGTTGAGTGTTGGTGATCGAGCGCACCCACGGCGAATCGCTGCGCAGCTCAATGTTCAGCGACGTCTCGTTCTCCACAGATGGAATACCCGGGATGTAGGTCTGATCCACCGAACCAGGGCGCCAGTCCCACTTCACATTCGGGAAGTTGTAGTTGCCGCTGGCATCACGGATTGGCGTGTTGTCCAGGTAGATGTCGTAATCGGTCGGAACGCTATCGAACTCACCCTCGCCCACGGCGATCAGCAGCTTTGCCAAGTTGGTAGAGCGCAGGCTGTCGCTGGCTTCGGTCGGCGACTTGGGCTTGCTGCTGCCGCCCTTCTCGCCGTGGATATCGATCTGTGCTGCTGCGCCCATGCTTTCCTCCAGGCATAAAAAAACCGCCTCGCGAGCGGTGTGGGTGTCCATACAGCGTGGATGAAATGCCAGTAGCGACCACACGTTGCGGAGTAGTAATTTCCTGCTTTCTCACAACCGAGGACCGGCCATGTCAATCAGAAGCCTCGCTAAAAACCTTCCAAAAGACCCGGATAACGCAGATTGCGTACTGGGTTGGGGCGTTGTGCAAAGCTCGCCATGGCGATTCGTCGACATCTATGCTTCAAAAGAGGCAGCAGAAGCCGAGGCCAAATCTCGATGGCCAAGGTACCAAGTTGAATACGGATCTCACCGACTTGGCTCAGATGATTTTATGGGTGGGCTGGAGCAGCCTTTGCCGGCTCACTCAAGCTGAAACCCATACGGCAGCTGCCAGAGATCAGAGCGGCGGTAAGGCCTGGCTTGCCGCGATACTTTCGCGTGTAGCCGCTTGGCGATGTGCATTTGCCTGTGAAACGCTCGCGATGAATCTCGCGCCCGTTATCCAGAACGGCCACCACCGCCTCTTCGCCGCAAACCAATCCACCTTCAAGTCGCTGCAGGTCGTGGATCGTGATGCCGTAGGTAACTAGGGTCATGCTTTGTCCTCTGCCAGGATTGAGGCCGAGATGATCATCCCGCCCCACCGGCGTTCGCCGATGCAGATCGGAACCGGGTTTCCGCTGGCTGTGGTGTTCTTGGCGCTGCCGAAGGCGTAGGACGGGGAATTTTCGGGGGAGGCGCTTTGCGAGAGCCCCTTTGCTTGTGGGCTGAGCATTTGGATCACGCCGCCTGCGGTCGAGGCGATACCGCCTGCGATCAATGCCGCACCTTGAGCCGTGGTAGACCCGTAGGCGAAAAAGCCGACGGCGATTAGCACGATTCCCAAAACGGTCTGCATCAACCCGGCGCGCTTGCTGCCCGAGACGACTGGGACTATTCGGACCTCACGAGTACCACCCAGATCAAAACCCTCTACCGCTTCGTTCTTCCGATTGCGAAAGATGGCGAATCGCATCCCTAGCCGATCAAGACGCCGGATCTCATCTTCAAAACCCTCCAGCGTCACCTTCAACGCCTTCAAAGCCTCCCAAACACGCTTACTGTCCACTTGACGACGATGGACTCGCCCAAACTTCTTGGCCAATGAGCCAGACAGAAGGATCGTGGTCATTGGATTGTAAACAGCTGCAACGTCAGCCATGTTCTTCTCCGAGCACAAAAAAGCCCGCTGATGCGGGCTTGGGAATGCATTTAAATTGCCGTGGGTGAAATGTCGAAATTGTCGCCCGACAGCGTGATTCGACGCCTGACCGTCTCACCGGTTTTTACATCGACCTCGCGCTCAACCAAGCCCCAGCCGCCACATGCGGCGCTCGGCTTGATTCCAAGGATATGTTTTCCGGCTTTTACTCCAAACCGAGCCACCTCGCCTGAGGCGAATTCAGCTGCCAGGGCTCCATCAATGTACAGCCGGTAATTGCAGCCGGATCCATATAGGCCGCTGTCGCGCGTAACAACAAGCTGGGATTCAGACTTCCCACTGAAGGCGAAAAGCCGATTGCTCGGCACTGGATCAGCCTTGTCGGCCGGAACTGGCGAAGTCGCACACCCCGCCAACAGCGCTACCGTCAGCGCTCCTACGATCAATTTCATGCAGGTCACTCCCTTAATTACTGGTACTGATCGTAAACGTACCGGTTGATTGATGGTTTAGGCTCTGTATATGCATCTTCCCAATCCCGAGCATAGGAGGGGAAATTCTCAATCCTTGAGATTTGCCAGTTGCCTGATGTGTCTTTCCGCTCAAGCGTATACCGGTATTTCTCCCCAGACTCTTTGGCCTCTCTATCGCTATCGTCAAATTCTGCTCCAGGGTCCGGAGGGGTGGAGTTTTTAATCACCGCCATGACCACTGATCTAGTATCAGACTCAATTTCAACCTTGGTGATTTTTCGGTCAAACGACAATGGATCGTCGACGATGCATACTTCCGGGATTAGGAGATCTTTCGAAGCCAGTGCTTTTAGTTTCTTGATCGTAGGGCTTTTCATTTTCTCGAATTCATAACAAGCCTCACGATCAAGGGCTATGCCCGCGTCTCTGACTGCCCACCACGACTTAACAGCTGCATCAGGGGATTTGGCAGCTATCACGATTCCTTCTGCCTGCTTCGTTGCGTTAACAAGCCCTTCTGGCCGCTTGCTCTGGTCGAGACACCCGACCAACGCCATGGACAAAACAGCTCCTACGATCAGTTTCATGCAGGTCACTCCTGTGACAAATAGGAAAGATATCATCAGAATGGAGGAAACGAAGCAGCCGGTTGGCTAGGCTTACACGACCGAACTAGATTTGCGAGGTCGCAGAAAATACATGAGAGACATTGATGAGGTGATGGGCAAGGGATTCAACATTCCAAAGCGCTATTTAGCGGCAGCTTATCTGCTCGTCACTATGGTCCTTGCAGTTGGAATCGGAATCAGCTTCTGGACACGAGATTGGATGTGGTTAGCGAGGTTTGGCGCGTTTCTCGTTTTCTTGGCAATGATTTCTGAAGTCACCGGTATTCTTGATCAATACGTCAAGAAAATAATGAGCCTTGTCCAAGGTGTCACAGTCGAAGTAGTGTTGATGCAGGTAAAAAGGAATCCTCATCTGTATGGTATAAATCCCAAAACAAGCGCACAGCACATCATCGAAATTTCAGAAAAAGAGCACAAGCGTCGCTTAACCCTCGCAAATGATGCGATCCAACGCATCCTATCTAAAAAAATTAAGAAGCATGCGTTCTTCGTAGCATCAGTAGGGACGATGCTTTGGGCATTTGCTGATCTCCTGAACAAATCATAGTCAACGGAGACCCGCGTGTCGGAACAGAATCTAACCCTCAAATGCCTAGGCCAAACCAAACGGGAAGACGGCTTAATTGGCCGGTACAACTTGGAAGTGACCGATAAACGGAGCGGCAGAACGGCGACAATTTCCGTCGAGCCCAAGCACTTGGCCTCAGCTCGAAGCATGCAAACAATCCTGCTTGACCGATGCATGGTTTACTCGGTTACTCAGAAAGCTCATGACCAGATGCTTCTCGAGATGTTTGCCCAAGCAAATGACCGCGCTGAGATCGAAGCCTCTCGCGAGCCCGGACGAAAGACCTGACACCATTCGCCGCCCACGCTTATTCAAGGATGAAAATGAAGAGAACGCCTTTTACGCAGGATATCGGTAATAAGATCACGCAATTTCATCAAGCCTTCGACCAAGATGATGCGCTTCTAACGGCTGTGCTTCGGGGTCACATGATGATTGAGGAGAGGCTCCACGATGTGATCTCTGCGGGCGTCGCTCAATATTCTCGCCCGCACGACCGAAACGACATATTCACCTTTGGGACAGCTACTGAGCTGTGCAAATCAATCGCGGGTCTAGCCGCATCACCCGGGCTTTGGGATGCAGTTAAATCACTCAACAACCTGCGCAATGCCTTGGGGCATCGGAACGAGCCAGTGCGACTAGGTACGCTCTTGCTGAAGTTCTTTAAGCAGAGCGAGTCGGTTGCTCTCAGTGTCTTCGAAGGTGGCGCATCCTATGATCCAGAAGGCGAAGACGAAAGCACGCACGCCATTGCTGTTCGCAATCGAATAATTGCGATGTGGACCGTTTTAGGAATTCTCGCTGACGATTTGGCTCGCGATTTGGATGGCGCGCTTGCGGCTAGGCGGCCTTGAGAAAGCTTTCCGACTTGCAACAGCAGCCATCGCCAAACGCAGAGCCTCATCTGTGTAATATTCAGGGAATGAAAAAACTCCGCAACGAGCTGGGGCTTTGCTCAACTAAAGATTGCCCAGAGAACAGCGGCAATTATGAGCCATATGACAATGTGTGCCCACATAGGTGTAGGCGCGGTTTTAGCAACGCCACTCTTCGCTCCGCCAAACAGCTTGGATGAAGAAAGCCCTGTTCCCGGAAGGCTGCTCGTTACTTTCGTCCCGCGCTTGCTCAGATTCACCGTCGTGCCTTTTCCGCCTATCGATGTGCTGAGGCCGCTCTTACTGACATTGAGGCGAATGCCTGGGGCGATTTTAAGGCTTTTACGAATGCGAAATGCCATTGCTCAACTCCTTGAGAAAGCGAAAAGCCATCATAGTCCGATTAAAATTTACGCCAAGCTGTTCGCCCATCCAGCGTGGATGAAAGCCCAGTGGAAAAATTGGATCCATGCGTAGTAGCGTTGTGCCTTGATGCCATGTTTGTTGAGAGAGCATCAAGAGAACAGAAAGGATCAAGGTAAAGACGATGCGCGTAAAAAAAGAGCTGCTTCTCCCGCTGGTAAATTACATCAAACAACACGAGAAATTTGAGGAGGAAACGTCTATTCAGTGCGGCACACAGTACGTAGTGAGCGGCGTTGTAATTGACACCCACTTTTCGACCAAGAAAAAGGAAACGTTTAGCCTTGTGGTAAAAAATGAAACAGCAGATCCGGAGTTCGTTGAAGTCTTCAACAAGTACATGGACGTCATAGCGGAACCGTCGGATCCGAACGGCCCAGAGGAAGATTGACCTTAGAGTGCCCAGTCCTTTGCCTGCAAGCCCAAGGACTGGGATTGCGCCAATCTCGGCGCGTTAATGACCTGGAGGTCGAAAGATGCAAACCATTGATCAGCGCGTAGCTGCGCTGGAACAAACAGCCAACTCTGTATCTGCGGTAACCATCAATGCATTGATGGCGATTATCAGATCGATTTCAAAAATAGACTCTTTGGACAAGCAAGCACTGAAGGCTGAGCTTGAAGACCTGAAAACAGTTCAAGTACAGAACGGCAATCAGGCCCAATACACGGACATCCTGACTCTGCTTCAGTCACGCATTTCCTGACTGAGTGGTGGGTGCTGGAGCTACTACCGGCACCCATCCAAGCCCTAAACCAGAAACCGCTATCTGCCCATTTTTAGTAACTGCTATCTGTAACGTCATACTATCTCTCCATGGTCACGTCGAATCATGATCGATTTTGCATCTTTGTGCCTAAGAATCAGGCGTGTTCTGTCCCACCATGGCCCTCCGAAAACGATGACCTCCGACGGCCTTCCGTACAGATGGTGCAGCAGGAACGGCCCGGGGCCGAATGTCGCCGCATCCTCACCTGGCAACGCCGGATCGGCACCCAGAAATATCCCGGCGTGATTTGGGTAAACCGTCCGCCCCACTTCCATCACGATCATATCGCCGCGCTTAGGCTGGTCGACGCGGTAGAAGCCGGCTGCTTCGTAGTTCGATTCGTACAGGCTGGTGTTGTCCTTGCTCTCCCACCAGCCGTCGGCGCGCTTGAACGCTTCGAACTTAAGCCCCCACTCGCGCTTGTACCAATCAGCGCAGACCTGCCAGCAGTCCCAGGCGCCGTGCACGAAGGGGCGTTTCAGCAACGGCACTTCACCGGACGGCATGACCGTTCGCAAATCGCCTTCGGGCCAGCTCAGGATGTGCCAGGGCAACGCGGTCGCTTCGCACATGGCCAGGTCGCGCGGTGACGGCCGGCTGGTCGCGTCCGGATGCGAGTGCACCACACCGATCACCTCGCCGACGTCCTCGGCCGCTGCGTATTGCTCGGGATCGATCCGGAATTCTTCGTTCGGCTCGGTCGAGACGTTGCGGCACGGGTAATACTGCTGTTTGCGGCCCACGGCCAGCAGCAGACCGCACGATTCTGCGGGATAGCATTGCCGCGCGTGCGCCTGGATCGCGTTCAAAATGTGTTTGCGCATGTCAGCTCCGGGCAATCAGAGAAACTGCGGGAAATCCACCGAACGGCAGCGGGTTGCCTTCGCCGAAACGTGGGATGCAACCCTTGCCCAGCGTGGCGTCGCATTGGTCCAGTTCAGGGTTATCGGTGATGACGCCGTCTTTCGTGACGTACGGGCCGGTGTAGCCGCAGTTCGGCCCGCGATAGCCGCCGGTGAGACACCAATGGCAAAGGGTTGTGGCCTGTCGACCGATTGACTCGTTGCCGACGTCGCCCGGGCTGGCCAGCTCCCAGCTGACCGTCTCCCCGTCCTCGCTCGTCTTCTGGTCGATGTACCAGACCTCGATCGTCTCTTGAGTTGGGTCTGCCGTCGGATTGCCGGCGGGGAAGTTCGCCGCGTCGAGGTAGCTGCCGAGCGTGTGGCGCATCGTCAACTTGAACTCGAGCAGATCTTCGAACGCGAGGCACAGCGCCGTGATGCGACCATTGACGTTGCCAACCGACAGTGTCGGCCGAACTGCAGTGCCGTCGCCGTTCGCCTCAATGCCATCAATCTGCATCGGCCAGGCGCTGTACTCGTTGCCCTGCCAGTAGATCGCTTTCGCCGGCAGTTGGTCGGAATTGTCGCCGGCGGCGATCAACTCGGCCGCCGTGTGCGGAATCGCGTGCCCGTGGAAGCGCAAAACGTCCGCGCCGTATTCCGTGCCGTCCAATTCAAAGAGCAGCACTTCGCTGCCAGGCTCAAGCACCTGAATGTCACTGATCAGCGGCATGATTGCCCCTTATGGTTGGAATGCCCGCTCGAACGTTGCGGTGAGTTTGAACACGCCGCCGCCCACCGGAGTGGGTACGGGGTTCTTGCAGGTGAACAGGCCGAGCTGACCAAGAGGCGTCGTCCAGAGGAAGGCTTTCGCGCCGGCGTGTCGGTCAAGGAAGCTCATGATCTCCAGCACCTTGGCTTGGGAGCCGCTAAAGGTTATGGGGTACGCGTCTTCCTTGTTGTTCGGCCCGTCGCCGACTTCCTGCTTGTAGCCGCCACCAAACTGCGAAGTGCGCACCCGATAGGAAATCTCGGGCGAGTCACCGTGCTGAGTCGGCCAGGTGAATGTCTCGATGGCCATCAGCCCCTCCCATTTGTAAGACGCCAGATCGAACCGCCCGGCTGCAGCGCTCGGGCAATAGCGGTTTCAGCTTCAGTTTTTGCCGCCTGCTGGATGCCCTTGCCAAGCTGTGTTGTGTCTTCCGTGCTGGCAGCGCCGACACTGCCTTGGGTTTGAACCGATACCGCGACAGGGAAGTTGTAAACGTTGCCGCCACCACTCCCGCCGCCACTGATTGCGCGAACACCAAGTTGGCCACCGGCGGTTCGGGTCAGCGGCATGATCGCCTCTGGTCCCGCCTCGCCCGCCACGCCGATATCGCCGCCAGCCATCCCGAACGCGGTTGGCTGGTTCAGTATGGAATTCGTGAACGCCGCACCCTTTGCGAACATTTGAACGCCGCCAGACCATGCACCACCGTTCGCCTGGATACTACCCGGCGTGAAACCAGAGAGATCACCGCTATAACCCGCAGCGGTTGAGCCTGCTGACGAAGCGGCCGCGGCTCCGCCGAAGTAGCTCGCACCCGCTCCGACCAAACTACTCAGCAGCGCCGAACTGGCCTGACGGGTCGCGATCCGAGCCATATCCGCCAAGATCGACTTGGTGAAATCCGCAAACGAAAGCTTGCCGGTCATGGCGAAGTTGACGACTGCGTCTTCCATCGAGCTGAAGGCGTTGCCGAACAAGGTCTTTGTCTGTCCGGCGATGTTGCTCGCCGAGTCCAGGTAATTTGCCCAGGCCGAAGTTGCGCCTTTGGTCCAGTCCCCTTGTGCTTTTTCGACATCGGCGTAGTTCTGCCGGATCTGATCGGTTGCAGCTTTGTTCGCATCGGCGAGCGCCTGCGATTTGCGTGCGAACTCTTCTTCGGACATCTTCCGAGATGGGTCGAACTTCTGGTTAGCCAATTCCAATGCTTGCTGTGCGAACCGATCCTGCTGGCTGTTCAGCTCACCATTAAGCGCATTCTGACGATCGCCTTGACCGACACCTAGGACCGCACGTTTCCCTGCGAGCTCCAGCGCCCGCTGCTGCTGATTCAGCGCCTGGACATATTGGTCCATCGTGTAGGTCTGCTTCTTGACCCTTTCCTCTTCATTGAGGCGCAGCACTTCCAACTGACTGTCAGCGTCTTTTTGCGCCTTGACCATGCCGGCGCGCGCGTCAGCGATCTTTTGGTCGAGCTGGATGCTCTGCGCCGCGGTCGTGGTCTTTTTCGCCTTTGCAGCTTCCAGCGCAGCAATCTCAGCCTCGTACGCGCTGTTCACTTCGTCACGCTCGTTGCCGATCAACGCTTCGCGCTTCAGGGCATAGTCAGCCTGAGAAACAAGCCCGGCCTTCTGCGCTGCCTCCAGTTCCTTCTGAGCGTTTTTATAGTCAGCGCTGATGGCGGCCAAAGCGTTTTTGGCATCATTGAAGCCTGCCAGGTCGACCTGAGACGCTGCCGATTTCGGATCTTTGTTCTTATTTTCAAGCCCTTTCTTCAGCGTGTCGTAGGCGCCGCCAGAGAACTTGCTGCCGTCGTAAAATACGCCCTCAAGCAGGGGTGACTTCTGTCCTGTTTTCTCCGCATTCTCGTACAGGGTTTTGAACTGCTGGTTGAGCTTATCCAGTGCGGCCTTGCGCTTATTTAGCGGATTAACGTCATCAAGCTGAGCATCGAGCGCTTTCTGAACTTCGATAGCCTTCTGATTGGCATCTGTGTTCTCACCGGTGGCGATTGCCAAATCGGTGCTTGCCGACATTCTGGCTTTGAGGCCGGCGAGCTTTTTCTCCAAAGCTTCTGTTGAGTCGTCATGCACGCCAGTGCCCAGGCCCAGCGCCGTGTTCAGAGAGCTGAGACCATTGGAGATTGTGCCCGCTACTCCGCCACCCTTGCGGGTATCCAGAATGCGCTGAGTGATCTCGATCTGCTTGGCCAAGTCCGGGAATATTTCCGAACGGACCTCGGCGTACGCGCCTTTGATGGCTGATTTGATTTTGTCCCAGTCGCGCTCAACATCTGATAGGGACGCGCGATAGGCTTCCAATCGCTTAAGTGCGGCCTGATTCACATCTTCGCTGAGAACATCAAGCGCACGCTGGCTCTCGCCCTGATCATCAAGTGCTTTGATAACCTGATACTGCTCGAGGGTCAGCAACCCGTACTGGCTACTGATCTTGCCTGCGGCCTCTGTTGCCGTGTCGCCAGCGGTGGCGAAAGACTTGGCGAGTTCGGCAGCGCCTTGGCCAGTTACTTCACTCACGGCCGCTGCGGCTTCAGCCAGATTACGCATTTGCGTACCGCTGGTAGCTGCTCCGGATGCAAGCGAAACAACTGCCTCGCGGGCGCCGGACAGATTGCCGGTGACGCGCCCAGCGCCTTCGGCCATGTCCTTCAGGCTGGCGATGGTCTGCCCAGCACCATTCGTACCGCCGTTGATAGCGGCATTGAACTCGCGCGCCTGCTTCATCGCATCGAAGTAGGCGTAGCCCAGCGACCCAATTACAGCGACCAAAAGGCCAGCCGGAATCAGCATCCCCGCGAGATTTTTGGCCGATTCACCGGCGCCAGCGCCCAGCTGAGCGATCGCGCGCGCACCACTGCCCAGATCACCCGCCTGAATGGCATTGGCGAGCTGCATGACGTTTTCTTGAGCTTGGCGAGTGCCGAGCTTTAGTTTGTCGAATGCTCCCGCGGCTTCAGTCAGGCCCGCTCGATCCTTGCCGATCTTGGCCAGGGCTTCGCTATAGCGCTCGGCATCAATCTGCCCAGCTTTGTGCAGGTCGTTTAGCGCCTTCTCCTGAGCCTCCAGCTTCGCCAACTTGGCGGTCACTGGATCAATACCGTTGACGGTGCGCTTCAGCGCCTCAATCTGGCGATTCTCAGCATCAATCAGCTTTTGCTTCTGGGCCAGCTCTTTGGCTTCCGCCTTTTCAATCTTGTCGTAGGCCTTACCCAGTTGATCCCGGTACTTGGCCTGCTCCTCGATGGTGACCAAGCCGCCCTTGCGGGCGCGCTCCAGCAATCCCTCGGCCTGAACCAGCGATTCCATGCTCGAGATATTGCCCGTCATCGCCTTGTCGAGCTGACTGATGACGGAGATTTCCGCTACTGCGCTGTCAGTTGCTTTGCGACTTGCCCCGGCTTGACGGTCCCTTGCCGCCGTTGATTTATCGATGCTTTGCGCAACGTCCGCTTCTGCCTGGGAAACCCTTTTACCAGTGTTGGCCAGGCCTTCGCCCGTTTTGCCCAGGTCATCAATGGCCTTCTGGGCGCCTCCTGCCGAATCGACGAGCTTATCCAGATCGTCAGCAGCCTTTGCAGCCTGTGACGACTCGACCGCAATACCCAGGGAAGCGAAGTTGGTGCTCATTTTTGATCTCTCTGTTCCGCCATCACCTGCAAGGCTTCAGCCTCCATTCGCCGGAAGTCGCTGAAAATGGTTTGTCGCTGGCTGATCGGTACGCCACACATCCGAATCACACCGGATAGAACGCTGTAGTCCATCCCTGTTGCGCCGCACGCGCCTGTGCGCCACTGGGTGCTCATGGCCTCGAAGACTTTGAAGGCCTCCCAGTTGTCCGGCCAGATGCCGACTTCCTTGTCGGGAATGTCTTGGCGCGATAAGCCGAAGGCCATCAGGTCTGCATCTGATGGCCCAGGCTCATACAGGGCGCGGGAGGCGCTTAGGAGTTTCCCAGGCGGGCTTCGCTGAAGGCTTCGGCGTATGCGTTCAGCACAGCCTTGGGGGCCGAGTTGATCGAGTTGACGAGGATGCGCACGTTTTCAGGCGTGAACTTCTCTTCGATATCCCAGCCGACTACCACCGCCAGGAGCTGTTCAACCTGCAGATCGATTTGAGCAGCCGTGAACGCCTTGAGGTCCATGTCGCCGACCTGCGTGCTCAATTCGTTGTGTCGCTCATTCCAGGCGGTATACAGGTCCGCAAGCTCGGTGCGGTCCAAGTACTTGAACTCGAACTCCACCTTTTCGGCGCTATAGCCCGCCCGCTGGATCATCACCGACGCTTTGAAGGTCGGCTTCTGGATCAACTTGAATTTGGCCATGGCTTACACCGTGGCCGCGTAGCGAGTTGGGCGACCGGTCAACGCGATGCTGATGACACGGGTCATCAGGTTGTTGCGGGACATGGTCGGTGTCGAAGTGATAGACACGTAGCCGTTGTAGATGATGCTGCTGCCGCCAGGAAGGTTGAGTCGGAGCAAGCGCGCCTGCTTGTCGTCGTCTGCAGCTTCGCAGACTTCCACGTAGGGTTTGGAGGGATCATCGGCAACGGTGATGGTCAGCGTGATCGGATTTTTGGTGGTTGGCATCTGGCGATCATCATCGTCGGCCAGGAAGCCAAAGGTCAGAAACTGCTGATCGCCGCCGCTGGAGTTCAGCTCGGTGATCTGCGAGATCTCAGTGAAACCAGTCACCTCTCGTACCGAGCCAATGCCCGAGCCGGCCGGATACTGCTGGACGTTCACGGTATTCACGTTTTCCAGCGCGAAAGTGCCGCTGGCGATCTCGCCAACTCGTACGCCCCGCCCTTCAAGGCGAGTCCAGCCGGAGTTGACGGCGATAACATCGCCCTCGGCCAGGCCATGCGCTGCCGCGGTAGCGACGGCTGGATTGGCGTTCGTCAAGGCAGTGAATGGGATCGTGGGGCCGTAAGTGGCAGCAATCTCGAAGGTGGCGCCGTTGGGCATTTGGATGCCGGCCATGGGTGTTTCCTCTTTCAGAAATGATAAAACCCGCACAGAGGCGGGTTTCGGGGTATGCCCAACGGGCGTATTCAAGTGGCGATGTCAGCTCGATACTCGAACGACACCGGTACAGTGTATGTAGGTGGATCAGGTATCCCGGGGCCGGCATCAACTGGCGACATCGTAACGACGGTGATGCCTGCCTTTGTGTCTCGCGCATAAAGCGGGAACAGCGTGGTCAGCTCCGCCACAAGCGGGTTGGTCTTCGCCTTGCCGGTGCCGGCCGGCGCCACAATGCTGACTTGGTAGACGCCGATGAACGCGCGGTGGTCGCCGGCGAGCGTGCTGCTCGCGGTATCGCCCGGCAGCAAGAACGCCCGCAGATAGGTTTCGCTGTCGGCCGGGACGTATTGGACGTTTTCGAATACAACCTTGATCGGCTCCAGCCGGGCCTTGCTCCAGGCAATGAGCTTGGCCTCGTAGATCGAGGCAATAATGGCGTGGCTCATACCCGGTTGTTCCTTGTGGCTTCGTCGACGATCTGCTGAAAACGGGCCAGGGTGACGCGCACCATGCCGCCCGGTGCCTGCTTGGAGTGGCCGTACTCTAGAGGCACCGCGTATGGCAGGTTATTCACGATGTAGGCCGTCTCGCCCGCGGTGAGTGCCTGGACCTGAAGGCGCAGCTTGGCCAGCGTCACACCGCCAGCCGGATCGACCTGATCAAGCGTGCCCTCTGTAGGTGTGCCAATGGAAAACTGCCAGTTCCCACGAAACCGCCCGCCGACGTAATCCTTGCCCGTCACCAGGCCATTCACATTGAAATTCTGGTCACGCTCGGTCTTTGTAAGGGGCTTGGCATACTTGACACCCCGCCGCAGCTTGCCGGCCTTCGTGAAGTTCGATTCGTTGAGGTTGATGATCGTGTTGCGCATTGCGACCTTGAAGTCATAGTCTTCGGCTGCGCGGGTGTTGGTCTGGCGGTGAGCAACGTTCGCTGCCCAGATTTCAGGATTTCCCACCGGTGACATGCGGATAACGCTGCTGCCGATCTCGATCACGATCTCGCGGATGGTTGCGTCGATTCCGGCTTGAGCGCGCTCGGCGAAGTCGCGGATATTCTCGGCGAAGCTGTCGTTCATGCTCGCGTATTTATTCGCCATGTCACTTCCTCAGTTGAACTGTCCACGTTGCATCAGCAGGGTCCGCAGACACGTTCATCACCCGCAGCCCGTTGACGATATCGCCGATGGCTGGGGCAGCCAGTACCGCCGTCGGAACACCGGCCTCAGACACGAACAGTTCGTTCTGCAGCACCAGCAACTTCTTGTCAGTGGTCTGGATTAGGGAGCCATCGATTTCCTTTGAAAGGTAGCTACCCATGACGCCGCGTCCGGTATAAGTCACAGTGGTCTCAGGCGTTTCGCCACCGAGGTCAGGGTCATATTCGCCCGCAACCTTGCGCACGCCTGTGACCGGCCTGACTGCGTCGGCCAAGCCATCCGGATCGTCGAACGCTTCGGCCAGTTCGGCCCGGATCTCCTCGCGCATGCCCATGATCAGATCCTTTTCAGCATCATCACGCCGGAGCGCGTGATCCACGGGGCCAGCAGCGCCAGAGCGAAATTCACGCCCGCCGACTGATCAGTAGAGCCCTCCACGTAGGTCTTGCTCACAGACGTTCCGGACTGTGCCGATACCGTCTTGCTCTGCACTTCCTTCTGCGTGGACGTGTACAGCTTGCCCGCCGCCGCATCTTTGGCGACCTGAGCGCCGGCTGTTTTGATCTCGATCGGAACCGGATTGGGAACAGCCCGCTTTATCTTGGCCGTGAGCCAAGCGTTGGCCATGGTCACAGCAAGGACCGGATCACCGGCGCCGGCCCAGCCAGGACCCAGCGAAGCGTCAACATCGGCAACGGTGATGAAGTCGGTCATGTGTTTGTCCTTATTCGGCTGGCACCAGAGCCTGCAGGTCTTCTTTCTTGGCGGCTGGGTCGAAGGCGATGCCCTTCGCCGTCAGCCAGTCTTTCAGCTCGGGGACCTTCATTTTCAGAGGGTCGGTTTCAGCATTTTCTGGCTCCTTGCCGTCCGAAACTTTGATGCCCGCCGCTTCGTACGCATCGTAAATTTCAGGCGCATCACCCTCGATGACCACCTCAGTGGCAGTGCCAATGACGCCGAAGAATTCGCTCAGCAGGCGGTAGCACACGCCGCGCTCTTTGCTCGGTTTGTCCGTATAGATAACTTTCATGAGTCACCTCAAATGCAGCCCGGCGCCCATGCAGACGCCAGGGTAAGTGAAGGCCGGATTACGGCGTGGTGGTACCGCTGATGACGGCGGCGAATGGGACCTGCTTGCGGCTGAACACGCGTTCCCAGTTGGCAGCAGCGGCATACTGGGTCGCGGTCGGGCTGAGGTTCTGAGCTTCGGAGCCTTTCCAGCTGAAGCCAGCAGGCTGGAGGATGTACGTCTTCCGCTCCCACAGCACCTCGGCACCGCCGCCATTACCGCCGCCCGGTTTGCGCTCGATCTCCACCGGAACCTTCGGCGTGCCTTCGCCGTAGCCGAATGCGCCTTGGCCGAAGAATACCGACAGGTACTTGCCAGCGCCGTAAACCAGGCCATCGTCCATGAACACCGGCTTACCCAGGTAGGTGGCCAAGATGATTTTTCCGTCGGAGTCGCGCAGATACTCGATGAGATCCTGCTTGACCATCTGGTTCATCACTACCGAGTGCACGCCGATCGCTCCGAACTGGTCGGCCGCATCGCCGGCAGTGAAAGCGGCATCTTGAAAGGCGTTCGCGCTGATGGTCGCCCCTGCGTCGATCACCATGTCGCCGCCGTTGTTGGCGATGTTCGACGCGATGATGCCGCGCGCTGCGCCGAGAGCGTAACGCTGCCACTGGCGCGTCCAGTAGGTGCCGAAGCGGTTGCGAATCTGCTGCTGAGGCTCGCTGTTCGCGAGTTCGGCGGTCAGGTCGGCCACGCCATAACCTTTGTTGAGGTACAGGACGCGAGCACGCATGCTGTCCTGAGTGACTTTGCCGACTTCGCCCTGGTCGTTCGGGTCATCGTTGCTGATGTTCGGGGCTTCATCAGCATTGAGATCCTGCCAGTAGCTGATCTCGGCGGTGCCTTGGCTGCCGGAAGCGATAGCGTCCAGGACAGGCGAGCGGGTGACGATGCCCGACTCGTAGACAGCGGTTTTTTCCGGGCTATTTACCGGCTCCAGCGAGGCGTAGTAGTCACCGACGAAGATGTCGGTCAGTTGGGTAGTTGCCATGAATTAGGTTCCTTTGGTGGCCTGGATTTTCTTGAACAGCTCGGGGTTGTCGCGGGCGATCGCAGCGCGTTCGGTTTCCGTGTACTCGCCCCACTTTTTCGTGGCCTTGCCACCTTGATCGCCGGTCGGGCCGGCACCCTGAGCCCTTGGCCACAGGTGTGTTGCTGTTTCACGCAGTGACTCCGCCCATTCGAGCGGTGACAGCGGGGTCTTCCCGTCCTTCCCGTAAACGACCTCGCCGTCACGGTCGGTGGCGATGGCCTCGCCGTCTTCACTGAGTTTGAAAGTGCCCCGGGCGCGGAGGATGATGTCCTCGGCAGCCTCGGGGAGCGCGCCGGCTTTGATAGCTGCGGCGCGGATAGAATCGGCCAGTACCTTGTCGCTGTACTTGGCAGCGAAGGCTTCGGCCTTGTCGGCCCGCTCATTCGCGGCCTTAATTTGCTTATCGGAGTCAGTGCGCAGGCGCTCGGTGCGGCGGTTGATCACCTCGTCGAGCTTGCCCTCGGCGATCAGCTTGGTTTCTTCGTCCTGACCGACCTTAGCGAGCAAGCCTTTTACCGCATCGATATCTAGGCCTTCAAACTGACCTTTCAGCTTGTCCAGTTCGGTCTTGATGGTTCGGTTAGAGCCCAGTAATTCCTGATTCTTGGACTTGAGCCCGTTTACTTCCTTGTCCAGATACTCCTGAACTTTGCCGCCAAGCGCCTCCTGGAGGGCTGCGGTCTGAGTTGCGTCGAGGGTGAGGCCAGCGGCGGCCGGGTCAAATTCAAATGGCATGTGTATCCCCTGGGGATGGATTGGCCCGCCTGACGGGCATAAAAAAACCCCGGCAAGGCCGAGGTTTTCGTTTAAAAGTGTTTCGTCTAGATCAATAGCTCGATAACGTAAGCTTTCTCAATTAGATGGCGACTCATCAGTCTCATCGAATAGGTAATCGTATTTCGCGAGGTCTTTGCGTTGATCCTCTCTGTCTACTTCCCACTGCATCCGGTGTTCTGATTCCACTAAAGAGAAGAGAGTGCGCATTAAGCTGGATGGTAGGGATTGAATCATGTCCTTGTGAGCGGTCTTTAATAAAAGTTTCGCATCGCGCTCACCGCATGCTTTTAGCTCAGCGAAATAGTCAGCAGCTTTTTGCTTGTCATTTATGTTTGGTGTCAATTCGGATGCTTTTAGATCAGCAACAACCATGTCAGCGATACATAACGCTAGCCTTCGATAATCATCACGATGAACGTCAACGAGGGTTAAAACGTCACCCCTCTCGAGCTTCGTAGGAAATACCACACCTAGTCTCGGGAATTTCGATAGATGGTAAACGTGGGAACCGCCGTCAAATGAAATGGAGGCTGACAGGATGTTGGTTGGAATTATCCCCTCAGATACTACTAAAACTGTCAGAAACCACTCCCCTTCCTCGACAATAATTCGGCATCTCGCTCTCTCTTTCTCCTGCTGTCTGTTAGATTGAAAGAGTGCAAAGCCCACTGCAAGCAGTGCGCCTAAACCCGACACCCACCCTCCTAGCATGGAGAGGATAGGTACGGTTTCAGCAATGAACTTGTCATGATTATTTCCGACCCCAAAAGACAAGCCGAGCAAAAAGGCCAGAGCGATCATTGCGACTAGCGCAATAAGCCAAAGCATCCAACGCACTAATCTGAACATCAGCTATTCCTTAGCGACCAAGCGCAAACCGCGCATTCTAAGATAATCGGCGAACTGCGTCCTACTCGGCGCGTATGGCGGTGGGCGCATGCGAAAGCCCGGCGTATCGCGGTTGAGCCGAGTTCGTCGCCCGTTTGGCTCCATGCAATGCGTCGGCTCTTCGATCTGGAATCCCTGCTCAGCGGCGTATAACTCAACTGCCAGCCGCACCTGGCCCCATTCAAGTTCAAAGGGCACGAACGTCTCGGACAGCGTCTGGTATTCGATCTTGCAGTCACGCCGGGGCCAGGCCATTGCCTGTTCAGGCTTGGCTTTTCGGCCCTTCCACTGCCGACCGTTGATGTCAGCAGCGGCGCGCAGGAGCAGTTCGACCTGCTCAGCCTCAGCTTCAGGTATCCGGAACCCGTAGTAGTCGCGGTAGAAAGTCAGCTTCTCCAGCGTAACGAAGCTATTGGAAAACCTACTCCCCTGACCATGCTCGACTACCAGCACTCGTTCAGATATAAGCATCTCGCCAAAATACTCAATTAAGGAAGAAAAATGTACCGCTTTGTCTTAAGCGAACTTTACCCCACAAAAGGCTGTGAAGATGGCGCACTTCTTTTCTGCATACGCCACAAATCCGGCCTCAAAACTCTCATCGGATTCCAAGGCGTCTTGACACAGTCAAGCGCCCCTGTAGTGGTTCAGCTTACTGAAGAGTGTTTGCCGCTCATTCTGAATGAGGCACAGTGCGAGGTTGGAATTGCTACTTACGAGTTCCAAGAAGGAGAAGACCCGCACGTACTGATGCGCTCTGACATTCCCGGAGATTACAAAGTCGGATCCCTACGAATTTTTATCGGGAAAGAACCTCCCATGCTCAATAACGTATCGCGGGATTGGCCAGGTAGCATCTTAGGCTGACGCCAATAGATTCGCGCGGATGAACATGTCTGGCTCGGCCGCCCTCAGTTGCGCCAGGGTCAGCGGCTTGAACGATTTGTCGAGCTGCAGCTTGGCGAACTTCTCCGGCGTCAGTCCCCCATCGCGAAACAACTTGGCTCGCACTGGTCCGAGCGCATGATCCTGAAAGCTCGCCGGTTGTGTCGCTAGCCACTCGTAATAGTTCAAGCCTGCGTCGACCTGTTCCCCACCGTTATCGCCCACCGAAGCGCGCGTGGCGTCCTTGGCGAAAAGCTCCGAAAGCCTAGTTGTAGGCACCGTGGTCGACCGGCAATTGATGTGCGCCGGCGGCAGAGGCCCTTTGCCGAGGTCGAAGCGCATGCCATCCAAGCCCTTGCACTGCTGCGAGGTCTTGCGGTCGAGCGTCGAAACCCAGCGATAGCCGAGCACCACGTCGCTGTTGGCTTTCAGCGTTTCCATTCGTGCCGTCGTGGCCACATGCTGGATTGCCGTCTGCACCACGGATGCAGCGTTGCGATTGCTCACCGCCAACACACCATCCGTGAAGTTCCGCGCCGCGGTGCCGCGAATCGCCTGAATGATCTGGGCATTGGTCTGGCCCTGGCCGAAGCCGAGCCTTATTGTGTTCGTCACACGCATCGTCTCCGTGCGCGTCCAGCCGCTGACGAAACTCTTCAGCAGCTTGCCGCCGTCGATGCCTTTCACCTGCAGCGGATAAGAAAACACCGCCGCGCGAATGACCGTATTGCTCGGCACCACTGCGTTGATGGACAGCGCATTGCTCAGGCTGTTGGCCTCGAAGGTCGACTCGTACAGTGCGATATCGACTAGATCGGCCTGCACCAGATCACCATAGGCCTTGTAGATCTCCAGCAGCTTGCCGTCCACTCGGGCCAGAAACTGTTCAAGACGGTCCCGGCTGTAGGTAGTCAGCTCCTTGCGGGTCAACTGCTCGCGCACCAGCTTGTCAATCTGGCGCAGGTACTTCTCGAATTTTTTGACCTCGCCGGCCTTAAGCCGCTCCAGCATTACCGAGTGGCGCGTCGTCTGCTCCAGCAGTTGGCTGTCCGCCTGCGCCAGGTTTGTCGTTGGCATCGTCTTTGTCCAAGTTGATGCCGGCCGACTCGCGCTCATCGCTGATCAGGTCGGCTTCGTCTTCGTAGGGGCGATCCGGCAACTTGCCGGTGGTGAGGTACTGCCAGTAGGTGTCGGCGCTGATCGTCCCAGCCATCACGCCCTTGAGCAGTTCGGCAAGAACCTGGGCGCTCACCTCAGGCGTTACGAACTCAGGGTTCACCTTGAACTTGACCTGCGTGGGGTCGTACCCCTTCCACTCAGCGGCGTATCGCAGACCCTGCTCTACCGCCTCGGCCACCGTAATGACGATGCTGTGTAGTGTGGCGTGCTGGTCGTTTTGGCGGGTCTTGCGGGCCTCGCCCGACTCGGTGCCGCCCACGTCCATGACCTTAGCGCCGGCTTCAAGCGCGGCGTTTTTCTGGTCCTCCATGGCCTTGTGGACCGCTTCAATGCCGGCACCTTGGAACTCCAGGTAACCGCACTCGCCATTCGGGCCAAGATCCCAAGCAGCTGATGGCCCGGTCACGCTGAGCTCTACAGACTCATCAAGTCCGGACACCCACGGTTGAGGGTGACTAGTCTGGTGCAGCGCGGTGAAGTAGTCAGCACTCAGCTGGTACGACTTCAACGCGGCGCGCGCCATTGTCAGTAGAGGCACCTCGTCGACGTCCGGCGAGTTGTCGGTAGAACCGCAGTAGATCACCGGCAGGTAGGTCAGGCCTCTGACCAGCCGGTTGTCTGTGCCAGTAGTGCCCAAAGGCTTCTCATCCTCGACGAGCTCGCCCCCCTCATTACGCACTGCGGTGTGGCAGACAGTGTCTTTCAGGAAGAACTCACGGAAAACCGTGTCGCAGTCGTGGCTGTAGCGATCGCCGCCCTTCTTGCGGAACTCGCGGAACACCGAAAGAACCAGATCCTGCCGCCCACCTTGATCAGCGGTATCCCAGTTGATCGCGTTGCGCGTGGCATACGTCGAGAAGTACGGCTCGCCGCGATCATCGATGTTCACCACCAGCGGCACCCGACCGTGCGAGACCGCCTGGCGCACCATGCGGAAGAACAGCTGCTTCAGGCCGAAGCCGTCCGCCGTGGCATTGTCCTCCAGCCCCTTCAGGCCGGCGGGCAGTTCAATTTCCGGGATCAGTCGCGAGACTAGGCCCATCATCGAACGCAGCGAGTCACGCACCCAGTGTTCGTACTGAGCCCGGTTCGTGTAGTTCTCGTAGAGGTATTTGTTGCCGGTACCGTCGAGCTTCTCGGCTTCAACCATGCCGCTCGGCTTGGGCAGGTTGCGGTCGTTGCGCTTGACGGCACATTCGCCTTCGAGGGCGTCGTCCATCATCTCCCACTCGGCGATGTGCGCGTCGTAGTCGGGGTTTGTCGATTGCACTGGCATCAGGCCAAGCCTCCAATTCGGCGTGTTCCGCCTGTGCGTTTGCGTCGGCCCATCGAGACAGCGAAGTAGCGGAAGGCGTCCGCGCCGTGCGATGACCAGTCGTGAAGTGGTTTGTCTTTCCAGCAGCCGCGCTTGTCGTCCCACTCCTTTCGGTAGTTCTCCAGGCAGGAAATACCCAGTTCGCATTTGGACTCATCGAAGGCACAGGCCGGAAGAATCTCCCGAACCTGCTCAATGCCTTCGTCGATACCGAGCTTTGGAACAACGCTGAACTTGAGGCTGTATTTTTGCCCGTCGATCTCGTAGCCCTCTCGGGCCAGTTCGCGCCGGGTCTTGCCGTCGCTGCCGAATTCACGGTTATCGATGTCGTGGGGGCCCCAGTGATCGCCGTATGTGTACTTGCGATCCTTGAGCACCTTCATGTAATGCCGAAGACCTTCCCCGCTGTTCTCGTAGAAGTCGATGACGTGGTATTCCTCGCCAACGATCCGAACAAACCAGATGGCCGTGGAGTCGCCGACGCCGATATCCCAAATCGTGTGTACCGGCAAATGACTATTGTCGGGCAGCGCGCCAATGCGCTGAGAGGCGTATAGCTTGGTGAACTGCTTGGCGTAATAAGCGCCCTCAATCGACTGCTGGAACGCTTCGGCCGGCAGAGACGGGTATTCCCGTTTCATGTCGTCGCCGAGCGTCTTCTCCTTGGCTGCGTACCAGGCGCGCTGACCAGGATTGGTCTCGATGCCGTGCTTGGCGAACAACTCGTTGAAGTAGTCGGTCAGGCGCTGCGGGATAACCGCGTCGGTCGGGTCGAGCCAGTAGGCCTTGTTCTTCCACCAACTGAAGAAGAAAAACTTCCAGTCCAGCTTGCCCAGCGGCGTGCCGGAGAGCAGTTGCTTCTCGGCAGTTTGCGAGTAGTCGAAGAAGTAGCCAGCCCGGCCTTCCGCTGTCGATTCAATCGTGACGAAGCAATCGGTGGCCACCGCCTCAAATGCGCCGGTGACGATTTCGCGCGCCTTGTGCGGAAACTTGGCGCAGATCTTCCCGAACTCGGAGACGTGCAGGTAACGCAGCGTGCCGCCCCGGAATGAGGTGCTGACGTAGAGCGAACCGCCCTTGCTGAACACCAGCTCGCCGGCGGCATCGTTGCTCGCAGGGTTCGCGGCGCGGATCTCTTTCGGCAGATTGTCGTAGGCGTACTTCACCTTCTCCCGGAACAGGCGCTTGGCGTCGTTCAGGGTATGGGCGATCAGCGCGCACTTGGCCGACTCGAATAGAGCGGCGTCGAGCTGGATGATGCAGCATTCAGTGGTGAAGCCGAGCTGACGAGCCTTAAGGATGATGTTCCGCGTGTGCATCCCATCGAAGTATTCAATCTGCTCGTCCGTCATCCGGAAGCGGGTTTTCTTCCCCTGTTTGTCAGTGATGAAGTAGAGATTATTGAGCCTCCAACGCTTATCCCGGAGCAGCTTCATGTGCTCGGACTTCATGTCAGGCGTCCTTCGATAGTTCGTCCATCAGGCTTGAGAGTTCGTCGGCATCGCTACCGCCGGCTTTCAGGTCCAGGTCGTAAGCTTGGCGCTCCAGGGCAACCAGCGTTTTGAGTGTCTCGGCCAATTCCTTCATAGTCTTGGTCCGGGATGGAAGCGCGCCGATCTTGTTGGCCAGTGCCAGCATGTCAGCCATCGCCTCGCCGTCTTCGTGATCGCCTTCCTTGAACTGCTTGATCAGAGACTTGATCGATCCCTGCTCATCGGTGAGCGACTCCAGCTCATCCAGCAGCTTGTTGGCCAGGCGACGAGAGCGGCCAATGTCTGTTCGGTGGGCCATCCTGATGTCAGCAATGACCTCGGCGTTGGCCTCTACGATTCCACGTTCGGTTGCCAGCGTTTCCGTGGAAACCTTTGTGGAAACCTCCCGTTTGGAAACCAGTGAATCCGCTTTAGCCTTGATCTTGGCGTTAAGGTCGCGATCCCAGCCTTCAGCCTTCGACCGCTTGTTGATTGCTGTATGAGAAACACCGCAAGCAGCGGCGATCTCTCGGACAGAGAGCAGACCAGCCCTGAAGAGCTGTTCAATCCGCTCCCAGTCGGGTTGCTTGGTTGTCATAGGAACTCTTTTCGACTTGAAATGATGGCTGGTTGCCGGTATTGGTTAGGTTCTTTCAGCAAGGAGCAAATACATGACTCATCCCAAAGCCACGATCACCGTGCACACAACTGTGGCGGATCCGGTTGTAATCTACGGCGCGGAGTACCACCACAGCCCCGGCGAACGAAGCTTTTATCAAGGCGTGCAAGACGCGGGTACCGTGATACAACGTGCTGGCTGGTTGGCCTTGCACACTCCCGCTTTCCCCGGATGGAACGGGGCGTATAGCATTGACGTTTCTGATGAAGAAAGTGGCGAGGTCAGATCGTTCGAGATCACTCGTACCTTTAACTATCCATTGGAAGAGGATGGATGGCTCTGGTTTCCCGTAAGGGCGTAACAGCCAAAGATGGTGTCGCGACACAATTTGCACTCTCGCGAAACGTGTCGCGACCTACTTGCTCTTCTGTGCTGCGGCGTATGCCGCCTCACACGCAAAGCCGGCTATTCGGCTTCGATCAAGCGCTTCTGCCAGTCTTCCCGCTTCTTCGTCAGCGCTTCTACGCAGGTCGGCGAGCAGAACGGTAAGGTCGGCTCTTGCCTTGCTTCCGCTGGCAACCTCGGCAGCACAAGACTTTCGCTTGGCGATGAGGTCGGTGATTTGCTGCTGCAGGCTGCGAGCCCGGTTATCAGCAACAGCAACGGCAGCCGACACATGCTCAGTTTTGGCTTTCGCATCGTCGGAGACTCGGTTGATGTCATTGGTGATCTCGCGCTGAAGGTGAAGCGTGTTGGTGAGTGAGTCCACGCGGGCGGTGGCAGTGTCGCGCTCGGCGGTGATGGCTGCTCGATCGTCCTTCACGCTATCCAGTCTCAGCGCCAAGTAACCTGCGGTGGCCATCGCTGCCAGCACGACCCACATCCATGGCGGGACCAACTTCAGCAAGGCGCTCATGGGGCCTGCCGTTCGACGGCTTCGTTGACCTTCTCCGCTGCCTTGCTGGCGGTGTCCGCCGCTTGGACTGCCGAGTTCGATGCCTCTTGCACCTTCACTGCCGCGTCCTGCGCCTTCTCTGCAAGGCTGTTGAGGCGAACGTCACGTTTGCCCAGCGCGGCGTCGTAAGCTGCGCGCACCTCGGCAAGCTGTTTTGTCTGCTCACTACTGGCTGACCATACGCCAGCTTGGAAACCGAGTATCAGACTGCCGGCGAGAAGCAGCGCAGCGATAACCCAGACCTCCGCCCGACGCCACCAGCGACGAGCAATGAATTCCATAGCGCATCTGTCCATCAGTTGATGCCTCCCAGCTTGGTACGCAGTCGGGCGATTTCTTCACTCTGCGAGGTAACCGTTGCGGTGAGCTGTGCTACTTGACTGGTGAGGGCTTCGATCTTCCCCTCCATCCGCCCTACTGCTGCGGCGAGCTCGTTGCGCTCTTTGGCGAACTGATCGGCGCGAGCTTCCGCTTCCTTTCGTGCAATACGCTCGGAGTCCAGGAGCTCATTCAGTCGGCGAAGCGTGAAAATGTCGGCGTTATCCATCGCCCTGTCAGCAGCATCCTTCGAGAGGAATTTACGCAGCCAAAGGAAGGCTGCCAGCAACACGGTTCCGGTACCGCCCAGCCAGGTAGCTGTGCCTGGGCCGAGGTCAGTAGGATCCATCGCAACTCCATCATGAAAAGCTGGACCATCAGGCCAGCGCAATAGATCGGCGTCCGCAGCACTCCCAGCTCGGAGCAATGGGTGAGGGGAGCCGAAAACGAAAAAGCCCCAGCGAATGCTGAGGCTCTATTAGATACGAGGAGCAGTTGTCTAATTCAGGGTAGGCTCGCTGTCGATGGAGCGTACTTTAGGAGCAATAATTCCAGTGCGTCGCTGCTCTCCCAAACGGAGAAATTCCCCCCTGAGCCTATTCAAAGATCGATTGTAATCAGCCGCAGATGTTTTTTTCTGTTTCCGAAGGAAGGCGATTAGGTCTTTCTGCTTCAAATACGCAGCACGCGACGCCGCAGCCTTCTTGCCTCTTACGGGCTCACCGACAGGATCCCCGTCCCGAAGAATTGGATATAGCGCATCTTCTTCAGAATCGTTTTTGTCTAGAGGTTTTCCAACAGTGAAAGACGCCAACTTCAAGCCCCTGAAAAAATGAGAGAGCGAGCACGGTACCAGTTCTTTCATAGAAACGAAAAACCACCTGCGGTGGGAAGAATCTTGAATAGGGGCACAGTCTTTCCCGAAGTCCACCCAAGACCATCCCAGCGTCGACACAGCAATGCATCGATCTCGCTGATCCAGTCTCGCGCCACTCCACAAGCATGTGAGGTCAGAGTGCGCAGGCTGCCGGTGTTGATTCCGTACGTCGCACTATCCGGCTATCGATGTCCAGGCCTTCCCGAGGGCTGTCCTGGCTACAGGTAAATTCGAGGCAATAAAAAACCCGGCGCGGCGGCCGGGTTCTGACATACAGATGACTTACCAGGCACCCGTCCCACAAGGGTTTTCTTTCGAGTTATAAGGCTTGGTCAATTTGCTCAGCCCTTTGGTTGGAATCTGACTGGTCAGACCTTCAGCCTTCAACTCAATGGTTTTTGCCTT
The DNA here is from genome assembly GCF_020149425.1 of Pseudomonas sp. P116. Classification (NCBI taxonomy): domain Bacteria; kingdom Pseudomonadati; phylum Pseudomonadota; class Gammaproteobacteria; order Pseudomonadales; family Pseudomonadaceae; genus Pseudomonas; species Pseudomonas sp. P116. Next base: position 159,558 of record NZ_JACVHB010000001.1, read on the forward strand.
GCGCATTGCAGCCCAAAATTCAGGAAAATTTCCGGAACAGGCGTTGCACTCAACAAAGAAAGGGTTGCTGTACTCGACACCGTCAACGATAACGTCAAAACCGCCTTTATCGTTGTGCGAGTAGAATTCTTTGCCCGCAATAGTTGCCGAGCCGCTTACAGGGCTCATCTCGTCATTCTCGTCGCAGGCAAAGTTCAGGTAACTTTTTGCCTCATCGCCAGCAAAAAATTCAGTCTTCCCTTGGCCCCAGCCAGTTTGCCATTCGTTGGTTGCGGCTGTAGCTGAAGCACAAGCCAAGGAAAGCAAAATCGCAAATGCAGCTTTGTTCATATCCATTTCCCTATCACTCTTAGCTGGCCAAATGATGCCAAAGCAATCCTACACGGATATTTTGGGAAGATTGAATGCTGGATATGAAAAAGCCCGACGCGATGGCCGGGCTTTCTAAAAAATTCGATAACTGAATCTGACCTTGTAAAAATTAGGTTGCCTTGTCTGAGGCCTCAGCCGCGAAACATGAATTTCTCAAGCCGTGTCCGATCGCAAAAATTTTTGCGTGATCTGAGACAGGCAACTTTATTGCATCATCAGATGCCGTTTGAACCATTTTCGCAATACTGACCTTTTGAGCGGTGAACTCTGCTGTCCCTAAGGGGCCCTTTTCTGCAGTACCGAGTACAGTACTCGCAACCCCCGAAAGGCCCGACGCAATACCTCCTGCGACTCCGCCTGTTCCGGCAGCCGCAAGCATTGCGCCAGTCACACCCAATACGCCACCTGCGCTACCTATACCTAGCTTGGCTTCTTCGGCGTTTTTTGAGCGTGCTTCGTAATTATTGTGGATCTTCCTACAGTACTCACTCGCCTCATCCAGATCCGCCCAAGCAGCGAGATATTGAGGCTCGCTCGTGGCCACCGCCCTGTAATTGGCAAGAGTCGGAAAAGGAGGGGTCGTAACTCCGTGACACCCTGCGATGGAAACAGATGCTAGTGCAATCATTGCCAAATTCTTCATACGCGTCCCTCCCAAGAACCCCAAAAGGGGCAATGGAGATATTAGTGACGTCTTCACATTTTGCTAGGCAATGAAAACCCGGCTCTTGGCCGGGTTATGTGAGTAATGCGCGCTCAATGGATTTTACTTCGCACCGCCGTTATCGCGGTCCGTCTGGGCATCCTGATCAGAGCCTGGGTTTCCGGGTGGTGGGTTCCAATCTTCTGGTCGTTCGTCAGTGCCCTGCTTCGGCTCAGATTCGGTCTGCTCTAAACCCGAATCATGTCCTTCACCAGCGTCAGGCGTTTGCTCGCTTGGTCCTGGGTATGGCGCTTCAGGGCCGTTGTTGTCGTCAATCATGATTCTCTCCCGTCAGACGCGCAGGGGCTGCGCTTACTACTGAGAGAAGATTCGAAAACAAGGAGTGCGATCTCCTAGACGAGCGGCCATAAAAAAGCCCCGCACGTTGGCGAGGCTTCCTAATGTCAATCCATAATGCGCAAGATCGACAGGATGGGTAAATACTCTCTCACTTTCTCATTAATTGCAATGGCTTTTTGCTACGCGGCGCAACTTTCGATTAGACCCTCTGCGTCTAGTAGCTCTTGAGCGGCAGTGAGAGCCTCATTTACCTGGTCGTCCAGAGCCTTGCGAATCGAAGAGCGCCACCGATAACGGGTGGATTCCGGCTTGCCGTCGTTGCCCCAGTTGGTGATGTCGTACCAGGCGGCCGGAAGTACGGAGGCAGAACGCTTACCCTCAGCGCCGGCAACTTGAGGAATCGCCCAAGTAAGCACTGCACACTCCCGGAAGCGCTTTGGCGCTGGCGTTTTCACCGAGTTGAGCAGCTCCAGAATGGCGCCGTGCTTACGCTCCTCGTGGGTGGAGTACTTCGCCACGAGTGCGCGCCAGTGAGCTGGAGTTAGCGATTTGTGCAGCCGACCAAACACCCAACAATCCTGGAGGAGCGCCGCCTCCTTACCTACGATCTCTCCTTTCTGCTTGGCGCACTGCACCTTAGGCTCAAAGTCGCAGCCACCCGTGGAGCTAATTGTCTCGGCGGCCAAGGCTCGGACTACGGCGGAAATCACATTGCGATAAGTCATGCTGCGGCCCTCTTCAGTTCGCGGATCTTGGCTCGGCAGTCGGCCTTAATAGTTTTGATTTCTTCGACGGTGTGCTTGCAGGCCGGGTGCAGCCCTTCCAGCCAATCGACCTTTTCCGGACCGATCAGCTGGAGGAGCGAAAGCCTGTAATGGACCAAGTTGCCGGACAGGTGCGTGTTGCATGGCGCGCATTGCTTCCACACGTTGAGCGGTTCGAATCGCAGCTCGGGGTTCGCTCCTACAGAGCGGTAGTGCCCGGCGTGGTATTGGCCTTCATGGTGGCGACCGCAGCTCACGCAAGGGCGATCGGCATCACGCAGGCGGACCCACTCATTGAACGCTGCTTGGGCTTCGCGCATGTGTTCCGCCCTGCTCTTAAGTTTCTCCTTACGGACTTTAATCTCGCGGCGCTCGCACTGATCGATTGCTTTGCGAGCTTTCTCTTGATGACGGGGGGCATCAATTGCCGCACAAGCCGGACTGCATACGGCCTGCCCCATGCGCGAAGGGATGAAAGATTTCCCACACGATACGACACAGCATTTTTTTGCTTTGGGCTGCTTCCTTGCGATCGTCATGCGGCCTCCTGGCTCAGCAGATCATCGAAGTAAACGCCCTGAGGTGCGAAGCGCGCGACAATGCGGTCGGTGTACGCAATCCCTTGGGAACGATTGAACAGGCTGGTCACCGGGAAGCCGTCCGGGCCGAACAAATGGCATTCGCCCATCATGTCCAGCTTCGATTCGTATGGCAGATGACGCATCACCCGGTACCACTCAGCCTGAAACCCGGCGTCCTCGTTCAGCAGGATCTGCACGCCGACGTGCAACTTGCAGTAGCGACGGGCTTCAGCCTCATCGCCGATTTGGGTCATTTCCGCGATGCGCTTGTACATCGCGAACCACAACCGGTTCTGGTCGAGCGTGCGGTCCTTGCCTGGGCGCAGCGACACCACGACGAACTTTTTGTCGCGGTACATGGCGCTAAGCCTCGTGATGGCCTCGGAGAGTTTCGCCTGACAGTTCACGGATATTTTGTCAGCCATGGGTGGCCACCTTTTTCGGCAATCCGCTGATCAGCTCGCTGAGTTGCTGTGTCAGTCGCTCGTTCTCGGCCAGCAGTTCCAGCGCCACCTCCTCCACGGTTTTCTCCCCGAGAAAGTCTTGGAGCGCCTCCGTGTTGCGCTTCCAGTCCGCGCAGTCGGTGCGGTACGACGCCGCCTCGGCCCACAGCAGCTTCTGAAGCTTTTGTTTATCGATGCTCATTGAGTAGCGCTCCTTGCTTCCAATTGTTCGGCCTGCTGAATGAGCAGCGCCCGGCGATCCGCCAGCTCATTGGCTGCCTGAATTCGAATTTCTGTTTTTTCCTCGGCTGATGCTTGGCGCATGGAAAGCATCGAATCCTTCACCGCGGCGAGCCTCTCGCGCAGCTTTGGCGAAGGCCGCGCAACCTCACCCGTGAGCAGCGCTACGACGGCCCGACCGTCTTCAGTGACCGGCACGACACTCAAGTCGGCCAGGTACTGCTGAGCGCGCTCCTGAGGGATTCGCTGCATCTGCACGGCTTTGGTGATCGCCTGTGTGCGGCGGTCGGCGTCGAAGCCGACTGACACATGCCAGTTCACTTCTTTGCGGTCCTCCCGTGCTTGCCCTACCAAACGCTCGTAAGCGCTGTTGAACGCCATGCGCGCACCAACCTTGTCGCCGGCATCGAGGACAGGCTTCGCCGCTGCGAGTGCGAGCTGGATCTCGTCGGTCAGCACCACAGTTTCGAATTCATCGTTGGTGGTCATCGCGATCGCCCAGGCCTCGTCCTTGCCCGGCCGGCCGTCAGCAATCTGAACGCGCTGAAGAATGTCAGCCATTGCCAACTTGCCCTTCACCTCAAAGCGGCAGGCCTTCAGCGCGGCTTTCACGACCGGTACCGGGTAAGCGCAAAGGTCTTCGGCCATGATCGCCGCAGTGCCTGGGTTCATTTCCTGACCCATGGCCTCGGCGGTGGCGCAGATCGCAGCAGCGAGCCCGGCAACCTGCTGGTCATTCATTTCAAAGGTACTCATTGCGCTCCCCTGCTTGGCGCTTGGCCAAGACCATTTGCGCGGCCTGCTCGGCGGCGGAGACGTTCGCTTCGGTGCGCTCCATCTGGCGCGCGGTTGTTCCGTTGATGCGCTGCCCCGTCACCCACTGGGTGTGGTAGCTCTCGGCATTGGCCAGCAGATCGTTGAGGCTGTGGCACTTGCGCAGAACGGCGGCATCGCTGGTTTTCAGGAAGTGCGCGGCGACGTGGTGGGCGACATCGCCGCCGAGGCGGTCGACCAGTTGGCCGAGCTGGCCACCGACCTTGGCGTTCCATACCGACCAGGTGCTGTAGCGCTTGCGGTAGGCCATGGCGTAGTTCGCCCAGACCTTGAAGGTTTTGCAGGACTGGTCTTTGGGGCCCGGCATGTCAGCGGGAATCTCAACCCGTGGCGCATCGGTGCGATCAACCACCAGAACCAGATTGCGGACCGGCTTGTCCGGGCCGTCTTGCAAGTCCTGACTGGTATCCTGATTGGTACCCTGATGATTGGTATCCTGATTTGTCGGAGATTTTTCCGACCCTAGTTCGGATTTTTCTCCGACCTTGCTCGGATTTTTTTCCGAGGTAGATCGGATTTTTTTCCGACCCTCGTTCTTTGGTGGGGTCGGATATTTTTCCGACCCGTCGAGCTTCTGGTTCCACTCGATCGCCTTTTCGGTCAGGCGGAACAGTGTGATGTTCGAAGTGCTGGAAAGCTCAATCAAACCCGCCTCTTCCAGGGCCTTCAGCATGCGATAAGCAGTGTCTGGCTTGTCAGTGAGCAGCGGCAGCTCCTCGATGATCTTGGCCTTGCTCAGCGCGAAGAAGATCCCATCGTCAGTCTTGATTGGCTTTGTCCAGCTTGGGCAGCCATAGACAAAGGCGAACAGCAGAGCCTGCTGAGAATTCAGCCCCCACTCCAACGCCTTTACCTGATTGATCGTGACGGTGAATTGCATATCAGGCCTTCCCGACCAGTTTGGCCAGTTCGAGGAAGCGATCGACGTACCAGTGAGGCTGCGTCTCGCGTGGGGATTGGGGGTTGGTCAGGTTCTTGCCGTAGGTCATGCCCTTCTCGGTCACCGACCAGAACGGAACCATTTCCTGTTTGGAGTTCTTGCGCTGGAGCTGCTTCAGAACGCCCTTGGTTTCCAGTGCTCGGTTGAACGCAGCGGGAGACACGCGAATGCCGTTGTCTTTCAGCAAGGCCGTGGCTGACTTGGTGGGCATAGAGGATCCGCCGGTAGCATCTGGCGCGGCGTCGACGGCGTAGCCTGGGAGAAACTTCGGGTCAAGACCGTTGTTCTGGGCGATCTTCGTGAGCATGGCCATCTGGCAGGATGGAGCCGGCTTCAGCAGGCGCGTAAAGCACTCCATGATGGCGATCTCGCCAACGACCTTGGTGCCATTGAGCAGAACCTGCTCGCGAGCGCCCTGCTGCTGCTCCAACTCCCGCCAACGGCGAATCACCTTCATGCGCATCGGGGCGCTGTAGCCGGTGAGCAGGCAGTCGGTGTGTTCGCGGTCGAGCATGTATTCGACCTGCTCCCGGTTTTGACCGTCCAGATAGATGTGCTCAAAACTGAGTACATCTAATTTCAGTTCTTTCAGCATCGCAGCGATGTCGCGTTTCACATTGGCGTGCCGCTTGCCGGTGACGTTAGCGATCTCGCGAGAGGACATCGTGGTACGCGACACGTTTTCAGAATCAGAAAAACGTGTCGCGACATTGTTGGGGGTATTGACGTAAGCATTCTGTGTATTCATTATTGCCTCGCAGATGTAGCAATGAGCCAGGCCACGAACCTGGCTTTTTTGTGCCCGCGATTCAGCCGCGAGCCTTGTGCAACTCGATTACGGCGCCGACAGCCTCAAGGCTTGCCGACATGTACTTGGCATGTAGCGCGCGAATTTTCTTTGCTTCGCCCGCGTCGATCTCGCCATCTTCCAAAGCTGACGCCACCATCTGATCAAGGGCGCCGCGCTGCGCAGATGCAGCCAGCGAGCGCTGGTACAGGTCGACGTTGTCTAACTCCCCCGCTTCCGGGATCTTCACGAACACACCGCCATACATGCCGCAGATGTAGTCGGGCAGATGCTCAGTTTTCGTTTCGCTTTCCAGCACGAAGATTTCTGCATCGCTCAACGGCTTGCAGCCTGCTGTCTCGTAGATCTGGTTTTCCAGACGCTTGTCCTTGATGCCAAGACGAGCGGCTGCACAGTCCATCCCGCCAGGGAAAGCGTTGGACACGGCTGCCATAACTTGGCGGCGGGTCTCTAGCACGGGGGTTTTCATGTCCTAGTTTTTCCTTGGGTTGGTTGCAGTCAAAATGGCAGCACTGGATCGGCGGGCGGGCATGTCAGGCGGCGGTTCTCTGTACCGGCAACTGGCACGGAAATGGACGAACCTCCTCCGCTGTCAGCTTTCCGTCCTCATGTTCAATGACCAGGATTTCCCTGGCCGCCTTCAAGGCTTTTGAAATGGCTGGAGCGCTGACGCCAAGGCCCTTGGCGACAGCGGACTGACCAATTCGCTCAACCAGTTCTGGCAGTGGCGTCTTCTTCATGTCGTTGCCTCAGCAAACTTTGTCAGACCCAATATTAACCGCCGGTTAGCTTTCAAGCAATACCGGCGGTTGACGCAATAAAATTAACCAACGGTTAAATTTCACGGATGAGCAGAAAGAAAGAGCTGTCCCCAGAACTGAAAGCTGAGTGCGACGCCGCCAAGGCGCTTTTCGTATCGAAAAAGAACGCGCTTGGATTGACCCAGGCGAGTCTTGCGGCGGAGGCTGATATATCGGCCGCTGCGGTAGCGATGTACCTGAACGGAACCAATCCTCTGAACGCCAAGTTCGCGGCGGTTCTATCGCGCCTACTCGGCGTGCCTGTCGAGCGCTTCAGCAAGCGACTTGCGCGCGAGATCAGCGGACTGACAAGTGTCGCCGAAGGGCCATCTGCTTCGACGCTTTCAGCCGCTGATATGGTCCGAGCGATGCTTGAAAAGCAGGGCAAAGGGCTTACCGACACTGCCAGACAAAGATTGATGGCAGCCGCTGACGCAGATGATGCCGGAGGCGCCATCGAGATTGACTACTACCGGCCAGGCGCTGTGGGGGATGAGGTGTGGATCGCCCATTATGACGTCCGCGCCGCGATGGGCGGCGGTCAGATCCCGCATGACTATCCCGAGATGCTGCAGGATGTCCGGGTGAGCCCCCAGCATCTGCGCGAGATGGGTGTCGAGTTCAAAGAGCATTTCCATCTGAAAATGGTGACCGGCTGGGGCCAGTCAATGGCGCCTACGATCAAGCATCGCGACCCGCTCCTGGTAGACATCAGCATCCGAGAATTCGTAGGCGATGGGATCTACATGTTTTCTTGGGAGGGTCACCTTTATATCAAGCGACTGCAGTGGCTGGGCGATGATCAAATCAAAATGATTTCCGACAATGACCGTCACCCGCCGCAAACAATCATGGCGAGTGACACCTACATTCAAGCTCGTGTTTTGCTCGCTTGGAACGCTCAATTGCTTTAACGAGGAGGGGCGCGCTCTCGCGACTTTGTGTAAAAAATGGCTTTTTAATGGCAATCGGCACAGCACCGATTTGCACCGATCAATGCCATCTCGCCTTGCGGGAATATACCTGAGAAGATATATTGTACGAGCTAATAGTTGGCGACGACGCCACTGGCGATCTTGAAGAAATTCTTGAGGAGAATGCGCCAGCGGCGTATCGCTTGGGTGTTTTCCTTCAGGAGCTGGGTTGCGATCAGGATTTGCTCGAGAAGCTTTCCTGGGATCAGTACGGCGGCAAGCCGCACCTGCCTGAGCTGGGAGCAACATTCAGCGTTTCAAAGGTCTATTCCCTTTACAGAACGGGAAAGAATATTTGGAGGCTGAGGGATTTCGAACTGTCCAAGGAGGGGTTTGAGTATCGAATTATCTACGCCTACATCCCTTCAAAGGACCTTTATTTCGTATTAGCTGTCGTTGAGAGAGCATTTAACTATGATCCGAACCACCCTGTCACACAGCGCGTCCTTGATGCCTATAAGCAGCTTGAGGCAGAGGGCTGGTGAAGAATCAGTGGGTACGGCCAGTGTTGGTGTTGTGCTGAAATTCGAAGCATCCGTCCTTCCAGCACCTCTAGCCCAAAAAAACACTGCATTTTCGCGTCTCATGGCACGCCTTGAAGAAAGCGCGGAACACAAAGAGGGCATCGTTGATGCTCGCACGTGGCTGGCTGATAATCTTCTGGTTGACGAAGGCAAAACGGTCAGAACACTGCGCTTGAAAAAAGGCTTGAATCAGACGCAGCTCGCCGAACTACTGGGTACCACTCAGGCTCAGGTTGCACGAATAGAAAAAGGAAATGTTGATCTACAGCGATCGACGTGCAAGAGGCTTCGTGAGGTTCTCGGCGTCTCAGCGGATGAGCTTGACGAGATGCTTGATCGGCAAGAAAAAATTTACCAAGCGAAGGCTAAAAAATGAACCGGTTTGCCTACTCTATTTTCTGCGATGACATTCGGTATGAGGTCAATAACAAAAGCTCGTACATTGGGATCATCGGCAACCTCATGTACATTCCAGCTTTCCCCGCTGTACTGCCCAAATTGTGTGTCTCGGTAACTGCAAATACAACACACGACCATCCGTTCGAGTCTCTTCAGTTCAAAGGCACCATCGGTGAAACCGTCCTATTTGACGTTGCCTTAGAGAAGGAACAGTTGGAGCAAATGCACGAGCAGGCTGCGAATCAAATCGATGACGCCAAAGGGCTTTCCGCGCAAGCTATGTTCGTGCTTTCGCCTTTGCATATCCAAGAGCCAGGCAAAATCAAAATTTCCGTGATCGCTGACGGGGTAGATCTGGAATGCAATGGCATGCAGATATCGCCAGCTCCAGAAGGCATGCAAATTATTTAATTTCTAGTAAGTACGCTAAAGAAGAAGCCCGCCCACAAGCGGGCTTTTTGCATCTATCAAAAAGGAGCTGCCTGCTCCATCGCCACTTCAAACGTACTTTCCACCTCGGCGACTCGCCCCTCCTCGACTTGAGGATCCCACCTGAGCGTCACTGACGAATCGTCGTTGAACGTCATGTCTATCCCATCCGTCTCGTTCAGTAGCCCCATTACCTCCTCCCACTCCCTGCCCCCGTCCGTGTCCAGGCGATGGATCGTCACCCAGCGCTGAATCTGCGCGACTGGGTGATTGATCATTGACGAGACGCGGAGCCCAAGACGCTCCAGGCCTGACATACCAACGCTTTCGAGCCGGTCTTGTTCTTGTGCCATTGCCACCTACTTCTCTCCTGATAGCTGTATATCCATCCAGTTAAAACAAAGCACAACCAATCCTTGAGAAAAATAAATTAACCGCCGGTATTGACTACAAAGAAACCGCCGGTTAATTTGCATCCATCGCAGCGACACAGTCACTGCGAAGGGCCTGACAAGACCCGCCGCTCTTTTGCGACACAGCTTCAACTTGCCGGATCACCACCGGCCCAGATTCAAAGGCAGCGATGAACCGGCCTAAACGGTTCAGAGGGTTGGCAACTGACCCGGGCGTGCAGCGTAAAACGTCGAAAGCAGTTTTCCAGCGGGAGAACAAGCCGAAAGGCCCGCGGCTGGAGGAACAATTTGAATCGATCTGTACCGCGCCAGTAGCGCCGAAGGATCAGCGGAATTTTTCACTGATGCACCTGGTGACGGGTGCATTGGGAAAACGACCGAGGGCAACGCAATGAACAAGGTAATTCACATCACCCTGTGCGGAGAGTTGCAGGTCTTCGCTGATGCCGACCTAAACGCCTGCATCCGAGAGGCGAACAGGCTCAACGCAGAGCGCGGACTCAAAAGCGGCGTGCGCGTTGTTGAGTGCGAAGACGGCCATCGAATGACGGCGGCCGACTGCAAGGCTGCTGAATGAGATTTCACTGGCTGGCCTTGGCGGCAGGGCCAGGCGGTAAAAGAATCCTGAGCGGGGATTAAGCCGCCTCCGCCACGACCGTCGGACAATACGGTCTTTGTGGGCACTCCAAAGCAGTGTTCGTTTCGCTCCGTATAAGCGAAGGCTTAGCCAATGAGCCAAATCAAGAACGCTGACAGTCGGAAGAGTACGACGGACAGCCGGGAGAGACTGGCCCGATCACCTCGAAAGAGGCTGCATCGGAGAGTGATCGAAGCGTGCCCAAGCGGGCTGCAGCGCTAGGATCGCAAAGCCCCGTAAATCTCCTGAGCTGGGTCTGCCAGCCAGTACCAGAAACGCGGCGGGAAACAAGCGGGGGTAGCGTCCCGGTGTTTCGATCACTCTCCGATGCGGACGAAACTGCGGCCTATAACCGCCCACCTGCATCTCCACCAACTACCGAGGATTTCTCGGCAGTTGCCTTCAATCAGAGGAATGACAGCCATGTAAACGTGAGCGATTCACCTGCGCGGCGCGGCAAGCCTGAAGGCCGGCGCCCATCACTCATACAGGCAGCGGACAGTAGGCCGTCGATGTCACCGCGCATCGGCCGAATGAGGTAGGCCACCTCTACGCACGTCGACAATCTGATGCTACAAACCCAGGCCGTCGCCAGTAGCGGGCCTGGGACAGATTACTTGCTAGGTTTCGGCGCATAGCTCGGGCAGAAATGTTTTGCTGCCGACGGATCCCCTGCGGCCTGCACTTGAACTGCCTTTATTTCATCCTGAAATGCCGGATTGGCATCAACTGCAAGAATCTCCTTCTTCAGTTCTGCATTTGCCGCTATATCTGGAAGGGAGAAGATGTTCTGCAGCGAGTAATTCATTCCGGGCTCTTGTTCTGCACACATACGCCCCATAGCCACCATGGTTATAGCAATGTCGTGATCCTCGGTATCCGCTTGGGCCTGCCCTAAATTACTGAGCGCGACCAAAGCAACTAGACAGACAGTCTTCGAAATAACACGCATGGGAATTCATCCTTAGAAGTTCTGCGCTTTATCGGCAGTGAAATCAAAAAATTCAACTCGCCGCTTTGCAAATCGTTCGACAACACCCGAATGCACTCTCCTCCGCGCCCAACGGCAACCAGCGGAGCGGATGAGTGCATCCGAGTTTTGTTGGATCAACACCCGTCACTCTGGAGGCGACCTTGAACGCAGCACTGAAACTCTGTCAGGCCATGTACGACGCGAAGTTGCCTCCGGCAGTGAGCGAATCGGACGATCAACAGGAATGGCTGGAAAACGCTGCTGAACAGTTGGTGTGCGGCTCAGACGTAACGTGGAAGCGCCGATCTGGCGTAGCTCTTACGGTGACCTCGGCAGATTACGCCGAACACCTACAAACGCACCTGAATCAGCGGCAGATCGACGGCCTTGATGATCGCGACTCGTTCGCCAACCTGGTGCTAGCGGTGGTCGTAGGCAGCCCGGCCGAGGCGCTGACCCATGCCAAGCACTTGCTGGGCAGCAATAGTCCGGTGACACAACTTGAGGCGTTGGCCGCCGACTTCCTCCGTCCGCACGCAGCCAATGCGGTGGCTGCCGAGCACGAAGAGGCTGAAGACGATGTGGATGGCGACTTGTGAGCCCGCACATCCTGATCGACCAAGCACTTGATGGAGTGTCGGCGCCCGCCGGCGAAGAAGACATCAGCCTTCTGGTTCAGGGGTTGATCACCCGCCTCTTCACCGACGGCGCCATCACCATCGACGAGTTCAACCACTACTGCAAACGTCTGCGTGACACCTGTCAGCGGCGCAAGGAGGACGCATGAGTACGGCACCGGTTAAATCGCTGATCGACGAGCAGCTAGAAGACATCGAACACAAGATTGCCCTGCTCGGCTTTGGTCTTCCTTTCAACGAGGTGATCGGCCGCAAGCGCGAGGAGCTGGTCGCTAATCTCCCGCAGCGCCTGGCGCCATCCATGAAGGGCAAACGAATTGCCGTGAAGGTTCGGCCGTGACCGCTCGCCAATGGGCGCGCCGCCTGATCATCTGGCGCGGCGCGTTCTCCTCCCTCGGCGTTTTCACCTTCCTGATGCTGCTCAGCACCCTCGCCGATCGCATTACTCAATAAACCCCATCTTTCAAAGCCGCCCTCCTGCGCGGCGGGAGATAGTCATGTCTGCACCTAACCTAGCTCTATGGGAAGAGGTCGAAAAGACCGACCCAAAATTCACAAAGGAATACACCGGTCTCGGCGGCTTCACGGGTACTGCAGTTAATGCCCAGTATCTGGCTAAACGCGCTACTGAGCAGTTCGGCCCATGCGGTGCCGGCTGGGGTTACGACGTCATCGAGGAACGCTTCGATATCGGCGGCCCACTTTTGAACAAAGAAGGTTCGGTGCTGGCACATGCCCAGGTGCACACCCTCAAGGTCGCGCTTTGGTACTTGGGCGGCGACGGTGAGCGCAAGACAATTACGCACTACGGGCACACACCTTTCATCACTCAGAACAAATTCGGGAGCATCAGCACTGACTTCGATGCCCCAAAGAAATCCCTCACTGATGCGATCGGCAAGTGTCTGAGTCAGCTCGGCTTCTCCGCCGACGTTCGCTTGGGTCTTTACGACGACATTCACTACGTCAACGAACGCCTAGGTGAAGCAGAAATTGAACGCGCCGAGGACAAGATCGAAGCGAAGGAACGTTTGGCTGCCGAATACCGCGATTGGCTAAATGAAACACTCCGCCTGATCGGTACCGCGCAATCACTCAACGAGTTGGAGCAGCTCTACAAATCAGCGATGCGCAAGCTGGACTTGCGCAAAACCGAACCAGAGTGCGCTGCCCACAAACTCAAATTCACGCGCGCCAAAGACGCCCGTAAAGCAGACCTTGAAGATGCCTTGGAGGGCGCAGCATGACCGATCTCTACAAACTGAATGTGCAGATGGCCGAGCTCGCAGCCTTGGCTGACAGCGACGACGAAGGACTGCGCCAGGCCATCCAAGACACCATGGACGGCATCAAAGGCGAGTTCGAAGTGAAGGCTGATAGCGTCGTCATGCTGCGTCGCAACATCGAGGGTGACATCGACGCAATCGACAAGGAGGTCGACCGTCTGAACGAGCTCAAGCGCATCAAGAAAAATACCGTTGGGCAACTCAGCGATTACCTGCGCCGGAACATGGAGGCCGCAGACATCAAGTCGATCAAGCGACCACTGTTCACTATCACACTGGCGCTCTCGCCCGAGAGGGTCATCGTCGACAACGAGCAAGCAGTTCCTGACGAGTTCGTCACGTTGAAGAGCGTGATCACTCCAGACAAGAAAACTATCGCCGTGAAGCTCAAGGAGATCCGCGAGCATAACGATGCGGTGCGCAAACGCATCGATGCAGGCGAAGACGCGGAGCATGAGCTGCTGCCGGAACCGGCCTGGGCCCACCTTGAGCGCGGCGAAAGCTCGATCCGGATCAAGTGAGGCCAGCATGATCAGCAACCACCTCAACGACGTCGAGCGTCGGCGTCAGGACGCAAACGACCTTTCCGCTCAGATTGCCCAGTACCTGGCCGCTGGTGGAAAGATCGACGTGCCAGAACCGGCGCCGATCAAGTTCACCAGCACCTCCGAGCGGAAGCATCCACCAAGCTTTCAGCGCCCAAGTGTGAAGGACGAAACGACTGCGCGCGTTGCGCGAATCCGTGAAATGGCCAAGACGCTGACCCGGAACGAGATCTGTGAGCGGGAAGGAATCGCGCTGGCCACGCTGAAGGCGATCGCCTGCAAGCACGCCATCAAGTTCCAGGTGCGGCAGAAAATCGGCACCGCGCCGAACAAAGCGCCGCCAGATGTGGAAGCGCGATTGGTCGCTCAGATCAATGAATGCATCGCCGGCGGCATGAACCGGAGCCAGTGCTGCAAGGCTCTGGCGATCAGTTACAACATGCTTGATCGGATCACCCGGGACAACGAGATCGACTTCCCAAAGCTGAAGCCTGCATTTCGATGAAACGAAGGCCCCAACAACGCAAACGACAGACCTGGCTGGACTTGCCGGCCAGCGGAATTGAAGAGGTAGGCCATGGCCGAGGAAAAGGAACTGACGGAGGAAGCCAAGAAGCAGCGGAGGAAGCGCGAGAAGGCGGCAGCAAAGGACGCTGCTTTGGGCGTCGAGAAGTTTACGGTTGAAGTGGCCGGGGTGTTCAAGCCTGACCTCAAGCGGGTCATGGCCGCCCACAGCATCAACAACCAGCAAGACATTCACCAGCGGCTGCTAACGAACCTGATCGCGGCTGATTTCGAAACACAGGCGTGGATGCTGCGCGGTGTCACAACACCTTATGTTGTTAGCGAAAAGGTGTTGCGACAGTTGAAAGCTGCCGGTCTGCTGCACTTGTCTAAGCGCCCCGGCGAACCAGACGATGAAATTATTTCTCCAGAGCAATTGAAGAGTGACCATTCATGCTACAGATAGAAATACCAGGCTGAACAGAAAACACCTGCGATGAGAATTGCTGCCGAAGACCATTTCAAGATCTGAAATGACCGCTCCCCCCTCTTGACTCTTTCCCACTCCGTTTTAAGAATTTTTTGCGTTTCATCAACGACGCCTCTTATCTGAAGCTCACCTTTTTCTTTAGAAAACTCAACGGTGTCATCTATCTCTTGAAGAAGCTTTAAGAGATGCTTATGTTCTTTAACGTTAAGTCGCAAGCGAATGCGCGTAATAAGATTATTTATCTCAACAAAATCTTCCTTACTTGATACCGCAAACTCATAAGCATGATCTGCTCCTTTCTTTTTAACAAACCTCGAAAAGCTTAAAATCATATGCATCACGCCCGCAAGCTTAGAAACATCATTCCGCAGGGAATCAATCCATAACTGACGAAACTCTGATGTCTTTTGATCCTTAGATAGAATTGTGACTGCAAGAGAAATGGAACCAGCGATTATGGCGACTACAACTGCACCAACTAGCGGAATTAAAAGTTCTTCCTTCATAACGTAATTTTCCTTGTCCCGACCTCATGCCGGTCACTCGTAATACCCCAACCCAAACCAAATTGCCACCACCGGTCACGGAGGGCGGCATCTAGATGGTTAAAATATCGATGAGCGTCGACCATACGAGCAATGTGTCAAGCTATTCAAAGCGCCTTTTTCTCCGCCTTGAGAACTTCGAATAATGCATTTATTGATTCTGCTTCGGACACCTGTCGCGCAATCATGTCCTCTAAGTCGTAGGCGCTTAGTGATTTGTCGAAACTGGGCTCCGAAATAATGAAGTCAAGATCCTTGGCATGTTCACAGCTCTTGCGAATTTCAAACAAATAAGCCATTCGCTCACCAACAACCATACTTGCGGGAATCTCGGCTGCGAGCGCGCATATCATTTCGAGATCATGTGTTTTATTGCCAAAGCGCCAATCGGCGGAATCATCCTCGCTTTCAAGCGCTCTCAGCAGTCGACGATGGATGCTGGTTAATTCGCTAGCGAGATACATCAGGCTTGTAATCGTATTTTCAATCTGGCGAATTTCTTTAACCCGCTCGTGCCATATAGGCAGCGCCCCTGCTGCGCATATCGCAAGTACTGAAAGAAATGCTTGGAGCCACGACGCCAGTCCTGGATGCGCTTCAATCCAACAAAAAATCACCTCCAAGCTCATAACCCCACTCCCCTGTAGATCCCGGAACTATACCGGCGAGGATCCCCTATGTCCGCACAACATCCCCGAATTGTCTGCCAATTCAGCTGCGGCGCTGCCTCGGCGGTGGCCACCAAGCTGGCATTGACACAGTACTGCGCGACACACGACGTGCAGATCATCAACGCGCTCCTGGCAAACGAGCACGAAGACAACCGGCGCTTCCTTCTGAACTGCCAAGAATGGTTCGGACAAAAAATCGTGCAACTGCGTGACGAGAAGTACGGCGCCGATATCATCCAGGTGTTCCGGCGCGAGCGATTCATGAAAAGCCGGAACGGCGCGCCATGCACCAAGTTACTGAAGCGTCGTCTGCTCGATACCTGGAAGCAACCGGGCGACATAATGGTGTTTGGCTATACCGCCGAAGAAGTCGACCGTCTGGAAGACTTCCGCGAGCGCAACCCCAATCGCCCTGTCATCGCGCCCCTGATAGACGCCGGCCTTGGTAAAGAGGACTGCAAGGCAATGGTCGAGCGTGCAGGGATCGAGTTACCGCTGATGTACCGCCTGGGCTACGACAACGCTAACTGCATCGGCTGCGTGAAAGGTGGCGAAGGCTACTTTCGAGCGATCCGCGAAGACTTCCCGAAGCAATTTGAAGAGCTTTGCCGTGTTCAGGATGAACTTGGCCCAGGCTCGTACCTGCATCGCGACCGCAAGACCAATATCCGATTCTCTCTACGTGACCTTCCGTCTGGTAAACCCCGCCGAAACGAGGCGTTACCAGCTTGCTCTTTCTTTTGCGAGATAGCTGAAGCCGACTATCAACCAAGCGGTGCGGACATAACGTCGGGCAGAGCGTTAGCCGGTATACGGTCAACAATCTGAGCCTTCAATTTGCGATGCAGAACACGATGACAGTTGGCGCACAGGCATCGCAATTGATCCAGGGTTGTCTTGTGCTGCTCGCCCATATCTGCGACCTGGATCGCTTCATGATGAACCTCAATACAAGCCACCCCAAAATCGCCGTACGCTTCGACAGGATCTGTTCCGCACTCCTCGCAGAATAGCCGGCCATGTTTCTTGATAAATGAAGCTTTCTTGGCTTTAGAAAGACCCGGTGAGCGTTCACGTTTCAGGTGGTACACCAGCTTGACTTGGCCCTCGGCCCACTCCCTATCCTCAGTGTCTATGGGTATTTCAAGCGTCTCGACTTGCTCACCTTTGGGGACGACTTTGTAACCCGCAGCTTCCAACAGCTCGAAACAGACGGTCCCCTTTCCCGCAGTGAAATGCTTGGGCATTACCTTGAATCCCAACGCTTCCGTTGCAGCGAGGCCGAAGACCTGCTTGGGAGCTAGTCTGGCATTAGCGTCAACTAACAGGTCGTAGTCGATAGAGGGTCCAAAATCCTCTGCCAGGACACCTTGAAGGAGATATTGGACTGCTTTCCAAATGTACTCAGCAGTGACCTTACGTAATTCTTCCGCCGGCAAGCGAGCGTTGCCTGCCAGCCCAGTCCCATCTACGGAAACTAAGGCTTGTGTTGCAATTACCGCTTCCAAATCAGGGGCGTCCAAGAAGCCAAAAATTACGCTACCCAATGCAACTGAAATGGCCGCCAGGTAGCAGCCCTGGTTACCGTTACCATTTGACTGGAGAGGTGAATTTTTCTTCGGCAGAAGTTTTAGGATTTTGTCGATATGAGCCTTCGGCGAAATCGAAGTCGATAGTGCGATCCAGTTGATCGACACCAAAAATCCTGTAGCAGCCCAGCTTGCGCCAATCGCTCCAAATTCTTCTGGCTTTGGAGCTTCTGCGTAATTATTGATTGCGATGCCAATAGCTTTGATCCGTCCATTAGCGTAGGACACCACTACATCCCCAGGCTCCACCTGGGTTAAATTTTCATAAGTTTTGTTGCGAGCGCCATTTTTATTGGTTTTCGGCGACCAAATATAGCCACCGTCAAACTCGGCCTTAAAGGTCTGCTTATGGTTTACCCACCAAAATTTATACCGGGCGGTTAACGTGTCCTCAAAGTCGCGTAGGCGTGCTGCCGAATGCTCTACTGCCTCCGGGGAAAAAATATCAGGATGCCTAACCACAACGGCTTCAAATGCGAAATCCTGTAAACCAAGGCTGAGTAGAGCTCTGTAGCCTTGCGTTTCTGCCTCACGGATAACCACTCTCTCGACGCCCGAAACGATCCCGTGTTTTTCGAGCATGCGCCACGTATAAGCAGCAGGCTGTCGCTTCCCATGCTTCTGGAGCAGCGTCTGCTCGTAAGACAACACAGCGAGAATCGACTCAATCTCCGCCGATGAAGTTGCACCAAACCGCTCAAGAGCAATGCGTTCCGCTTCTAGCTTCAGGGTTTCAATCTTGTGTGCGTCCAAGTTTGCTCTCTCCGATGAGGAGCAGATTCTAAAGCAGGTGGATGGCATTTCGACATATCTACATTTCACTACCTACCGACGTTCTGCTTACACAGTGC
Organism: Pseudomonas sp. P116; assembly: GCF_020149425.1. Lineage (NCBI taxonomy): Bacteria > Pseudomonadati > Pseudomonadota > Gammaproteobacteria > Pseudomonadales > Pseudomonadaceae > Pseudomonas > Pseudomonas sp. P116. Next base: position 177,811 of record NZ_JACVHB010000001.1, read on the forward strand.
AAATTGAGTATTTGCAGAATTACAGACTGATCTAATAGCTCTGAAACCCCTCCCCTTCAAAGTCAGCCGCTATAGCGGCAAGGACGAGTTCGCCCATGGAAACGATAAAACTGATTCAGCCGGTGCCGGTTGTGCGCGATGAAAACGGGATGTTCTGGCACCCGGAACTGCCGCCATTTGATGAAGGTGATGGCGATAAGTGCAAGAAGTGGATCGCCGAGCAGCGCCTGGTCGTGAAGATGACCAGCATTGAGGACGCGCCGGACGAGATCTCGGAGCGCTACTTCGACTCCCATGATCCGGATTGCAGCTACTGGGATCCGGATAAACCGGAAGGCGAAGGCTGGTTCTGCCTGTCGATTCACGACACCGACGATGGCCCGGTCTGCTGGTGGGCACGACGCGAGGTGACGCCATGATCCTCGCCCCGCTCTACATGGCCTACCTCATCTACAAGCGGCCGTGGCGATAATTACTCACACTGATTAGAACTACGCCGTCCACACTACCTCGGCGATCCCGGGCGGCAGTTCAACAGAGCAATCAGCTTTGTTCGGCCAGAAAAACCTATATTCCTGCTGCCAAGCGTCATCATGAGATTTTAGGAAATGATTTCGTTGGTGATCATGCGTGTATTCGCAGTTCCCAAATCTAGATTTGCGCCCCAAGCGCTTATCTAAATGTTTCCGCAGCTTCTCAATGTTGTGAATTCGCACACACGCGGTCTTACCGAAACGGTTAGCAATTTCAACATCGAAGACATTACAGAAAGATTGGATCAGCCCGTCCTCCGTATAGAAGTTCGCGTTTCTTACTTCGGGCATTGGTACTTCGCCGCAAGTGTTTCCCGTGAACGTGAAATCTCTAACATTTGGATTTGCGCCGAATGACACAAACGGATGAAGTGAGCGCAAATCTATTTCCGCCTCGTGGATAAGGTTTTCATCTGGCGTGTAAATACCATCGCGATCCATTCGCTTGTACTTACTTGCGAGCGCCAGAGGGATTGAACCTCCATGAACCCATGGTTCAGTCCACGAGGCATGTGTCAGGTACAAAAATTTATGCATTCTCACTCGCCCCTTGGCAGAAAACCCCAAGCTACTCCAGCAAATATCAAATAGCCATCTAACAAGTTCTCTCTAACTAAACAGCCTGCCGGTGTACGGCGGGCGAGGTATTCGTATGTCTGAGAAAAATATCAAAGCCATCATGGACCAGGCCCAAGTGTTCGCCAGCAGCTGGTCAATGGTTGGCGGTCCGTTCGCCGCAGACGATCAGCTCGAGCGCGCCGAAGAAGAGAAGGCGGAACTGAAGAAGCTGGTCACCGGTGCTCTGGAGGGATCGGTGAACGCCCCGCAGGACATCGGCGAAATGATCGAGTCGTTACTGGCTTGGCACAAGCGACAGGCCGAACAGCTGGAGGTCATCAGCGACAACGCGAAGGAAGGCGTGACGCTTCAGCTCGGTATCGAAGACCCCTTCGAGATCGTTCTGACAAAAGACATGGCCAAGGGATTGAAGATCGGTCTCGTACTCGCCCTCGAGCGCCTCGGGAAACTGCCGATCACCGTCAGCCATAACGGCGATGACGTCCTCGATCTGGATGACGACGAATAATCCATCACCACCTTCTGCCGCCACGCGCGGCATGGAGCATCACATGGCAAACGCCACAGCGGCAAAGGCCAGCAGCATTCAACCGCGCTTCATCAGGTTTGGCGATGCTCCTGGTTACCTCGGCATGTGCCGGGACGAATTCAACAAAACAGTTCGCCCAAGCGTTCGGGAATTCCCGATCGGTAAACAAGGTGTGGCCTTCGACCGGATCGAGCTTGATGAATGGGCGGACGCCTATGTCGAGCGCAAGTCGGTTGAAAAGGCGGCGAATCAGGACAACAATCACCCCCGCAGCGAGCGCCAGGGTGAAGCCAAAGGAGGCAAACCATGGCGAGAAAAGCGATCTCCGGTCTCTACCAGAAAGGTGGAGTCTGGCAAATCGACAAGGTTTTCCGAGGTGAGCGACTTCGAGAAAGCACTGGAACTGGTGACAGGCAAGAAGCAGAGCAGTACCTGATTCATCGCCTCGAGCAGCTTCGGCAGCAAAAGGTGTATGGCGTGCGCCGAACCAGAACTTGGGAAGAAGCAGCAACTAGGTTTTTGATCGAGAGCAAGGATCAGCCGTCAATCAAGCTGACGGCGCACCACCTGAAGTATTTGAATCCTTATCTCAAGGATCTGCCATTGACTCACATCGATGACCAGGCACTTGAGCCGTTCGTGAAAGATCGTTTGAAAGGAATGGTGTTGCCGTGCGGGAAGCAGTTGAAGCCGGTAGCGCCTCGCACGATCAATATCTCAATCGAGCGGGTGATTCGGGTTCTATCGCTTTGCGCAAGAAAGTGGCGGGACGAGGAGCGCAGGCCTTGGCTTGATTCAGTTCCGATGCTGGCCAAGCTGGATTTGAAGAAGAAGGTTCGCGAGCCCTACCCAATGACTTGGGAAGAACAGTCGATTCTTTTCGGAGAGTTGCCGGCTCACCTGCAAACGATGGCCCTGTTCAAGGTGAACACAGGTTGTCGCGAGCAAGAGGTCTGCAAGTTGAGGTGGGATTGGGAGATCTCGGTGCCAGAGCTTGGCGCCAGCGTGTTCCTGATACCGTCCGACTTCGGCGGCCGCAACGAGCGATCGGGGGTGAAGAACGGAGACGAGCGACTGGTAGTGCTCAACTCCGTAGCCAAGTCAGTCATCGAAAAGCAGCGCGGCCTGAGCAAGGAATGGGTTTTCCCTTACAACGGCACTGCTCTACATCGAATGAACGACTCGGCTTGGAAAAAGGCGCGGGTGAGAGCGGCAAAACTCTGGCAGGAGGAAAACCTTCGCCCCGCTCACCCAGGGTATGCATCCATCAGGGTGCACGATTTGAAGCACACGTTTGGCCGTCGCCTTCGGGCGGCAGGTGTCACTCAGGAAGACCGAAAGGCATTGCTGGGACACAAGAACGGCAGCATCACCAGTCACTACTCGGGCGCTGAGCTCGGGCATCTGATCGAGGCTGCAAATATGGTATCAGCAACAGACTCACGTGGGCCGGTACTGACCATCCTGAAAAGGAAAACTGGATGAAGTCCCGAAAAACTCCCCACTAATGAAAAAGCCCAACTGGCTAGAGTTGGGCTAAGTCATTGAATTATATGGTCGGGACGGAGTGATTCGAACACTCTACCCCTAGCACCCCATGCAAGCGGACTGCCCTACAGCCCGCTAAATACAAGCCTCCGCGCCTGTCGCTCGCTGCAACGATGCATAACAGTGCGGAACCGTGTTTTACGAAGTCACTCGAAAAGTCACTTAGCCTTCCTGGCCCCCTCCTCGGCGTCCTGCCGACCGAGCACCAATCCAAAACCCTACAGCTCGTCGCCTAACCCTCGCCCACCCGCAGCTCCTCGATTACTGTATATACAAACAGTACTCAGCAAGGCATTCCCGTGGATCCCCTCTATATAGAAGACACCGACGACTGGCTCGGAACCCCCGAGCCGCTCGAAACCTGCCGTCACCAGCTCAGGATGTATGAGAACGAATTCGAGGCGCTCACCCTTAAACTGGCGCGAGCACTCGAAAACGTCCAGGGACTGGTGCAGGCGAACGACGCAATCACGCAGGAGAGGGACTCATTGCGGGCAAAGCTGATGTCAGCAGAAACGGATTTACTCCGAGAGAAGCGCAGCTTTGCTGACGTGGAACATCAAAGGCAATATTTGCACAGTGAACATCAGCGCCTGCTTAGGGAGCTGCGCGATAGCGAGGAAGAATGATCGCCCTTACGGGACATCCTTAAAGAAGATGTGGTGCCCGAGCTTCAAGGTCTGCTTGGCCTTCGCCGACCATGCTGGCGCCTTGATGCTGGTGGCGTAGTAGTGCGTGGCGCCGCCGGTAGGGTCCGCCACCTTGCCGTCAATCACTTGATCAGCCGCGATCCGGCATTGGGCCAGCTCTCGGAACGGTATCTTTTTCACGCCGATCAGGAATTGATAGTTCGGGTCAGTCTTGTTCCAGCAACTGAACTGGTACGGCTTCTGGCAAACGCCCGCGTAGCCTTCTCCCCACCATGACTTCTCCTTGCCGTCGAAGACCCGGTTGCGAATTGCCCACGCCACGGCCACTTGTCCGGCCGCGCCTTCGCCGCGCGCCTCGCCCCACAGCGTGCGGGCAAGAATGTCGCGCTCTCTTTCAGTGACGGTCATGCTTTTCTCCAGGCAAAAAAAATCCCGCTCGATGGCGGGTTTGGTGTTGTACCGTTGGTTCTATTGAGGTGTTGACTTCAGCTCCTCAATTTCGGCCTTCAGAGTTTTGATAGCCGATACCAGGTAGGGGATCAGCCCAGTGTAATTTACCCGCCAGATGTCCTCTTCAACATCCGGTTTCGCTGGGGTGACCAGCAACGGCGTGATCTCGTAAAGCTCCTGAGCGATTACCCCCACTTCATGGTGTGGGTATTCAGTGGAGTCAAGGAAGTCACGACGGTCAAACTCGACCGGGCGGATTTGCAGGATTCGATCAAGGCCATCTAGAATTTCAACGTCGTTTGTCTTCAGGCGACGGTCCGAACCTTGGCTTACTGTACCTGGAACATTCAGGTTCCCGGCGTAGGTGTAGGTCATGGTGGGGCCGGTTAGGGTGTTATTTAGATTAACAGAGCGCCAACTGAAGCCGCCCGTGCCGCCACCCTGGTTGCAAACCCAATCACCCGATCCGACCAACCCACCCGCGCCGGTATTCCAAAGCTGATATAGCCCCTGACCTTGCGCCACATTGGTTGTGCCGCTTGTGCGAACGTAGGCAGTCGCTAACAGACCAGTGATATCGTTGTTATTGCCCTTGAGCGCTCTACCGGTTATTTGCGCCTGAAGCTTCCCAAGTGCTGAAAGAACATTATCACCCGCAACGATTACGGCTGCGCTGGCTGTGCTCAACCCATCTAACAAGGACGCTAGCACTCTGGACCCGGCGAAATATTTGTTCGTCGCCCCCTCTGGAACCACGTCTGTATTCAAGGTGTTCGAGCCCGTACCTCCTTTGATTACCGGCAGGATGTCGTAATTACCGGTGGTGCCGAGCGCTGCCATCTTCGGGCCGTAGGTGTTGACCCAATTCCGCACCTGGTCGGACAGATCTTTGGGATATCCCTGCACCGGCATGATGGAATAGAAGCCGCCGGCCACTGTCGGGCCTTCGTAGTTCGGAGAGATCGACAGGGCTGTATTGCTCGCGATGTTGGTCACTTCGTACCAGCGGCCGTCTGGTCCGCGAAATCCGTCCCCGACCCGACTGTTAGCAATGAATGCAGTGCCTGTACCGATCACCGCGTTGGTATTTTGGGTGACAGAGACCGTTCCCGTTTTATACCAGGACATTGTGTATCTCCAGAAATGAAAGGTTCAGGCCAGCAATTTGGCGCAGAGAAATGGGCGGTGGCCTTGGTCGGTCCACGCAGTCGTAGCGAGGCTGTACATCACGATTCGACCGTTTGCGTAGTCGACGCCGAGAGCGCATCCCCCACCCGAAGCATTGTTGTGGCAGTTCATTGCGAAGGGGTTTAAAGATACGTACTCGCCAACCCCAAGGGCTTTGTTGATCGTCCAGATATAGCGACGTCCAACTGTGAGGATCTCATCACCGAGGTACGTCCAGTTCCCGCCGGCAAATGTCACAACCACCGCGGGCGCTCCGCTGTCGTAAACGAGCGATCCAGCACCGTCCCACAGCCTCATACCGTACGCAGCTGTGCCCATAGACGCCCATGCAGCCACGAAGTACTGACCGCTTAGGGTTTCATTGACTCGCGAGGCATTCATCGCAAAACCAGTCCAGTTACCCGGACCACCGGTAAACCAGACCGAAATTGGAACTTGAATCGCTCCGCCCTGATCAGGCCGAATGAAAACCATGGGCGGATCTTGACTGGTAACCGCCCGAGCAAATGTGCCCGATGCGCTTGCCACACCTGAATAGGTGCCCTTGGTGAGCACACAAAGCCTGGGTGCCTCCGAATCGATCTGGACAAATGAATTGTCATTGATGCTTTGGAATCCAAAGGTCATGTCGAATACCTGATCGCGTACCCTTTGGCGACGATCCTTGATTGAATCGTGGAAGCGCTGGAGGAAGGGTTTTTAGGTCTTACAACAACCTGATTCACCGAGGTCGTGACATACGGGTAGGACTTTTGATTCCCGCTGCCGTCGGTCTCCGAAGATTGCACGTCCTGTGCTCTCGTCGGGATGATCATGAACACGCAATTGGCAGGGTTGAAACCAGGTATCGCAATTGTGTAGCTGGGCACAGTCCCGCTGAAGTCAATCACGCCCTGCCAAATCACCTGATAGGTGAAGCTGTTGGTGTCCATGGCGAGCTGACCGCTCTCGTTGAAGACACGAAGGCCAAATAGAGCCATTGATTACCCCAGATAGCCGAGACGAACACGCAGCACGTTGTTGGCGTCGTAGACCGAAACGTTCAGTGAGTTGATCACCAGACGCCCCTGCCCTGGAACGATGCCGTTTATTTCGAGTGTGCCGTCTTTGTTCAGGATCCAGCCTTGCTGGCCGGCGATGTAGTTGGAAGAGCTGATGTAATTTCCGATCTTCGCGTTGGTGATTGATCCGTCCATGATGAAGGCCGAGTTCATGAAAACCTGCCCGCCCTGAACTGCAAACGGCACCGCAATGGCACCGCCGGCAATGGTGTTGACGATGGCGAAACGGTCAGCGCTCACAAGGAACTGGCTTTGCAGCCCGGCGCCAGTGTTCTCGATGCCGAGGCCGATACCCGCGGCGACGTACTGCCCATTCGCCGTGACCTGCATTTTTACCGACCACATCGTGTTCAGTTTGCCGGCGGTGTCCGCATAAGCAGTCGAGGTCTGTTGAATCGCCGCAGTGTTCTGCTGGATAGCTGAGCCGTTCTGCTGAATGTCAGATCCTTGCTGTGCAACCGACACATTGAGCTGGTCAATTTTCGTAGCCGTCGCCGAGTTAGTGGTAGAAACCACCTGAGTCAACTCGGTGATGTTCGCCTCGTTTGCCGCAACCTTCGCGTCAAACGTGACCAGCCGCCGGGCTGTCGCCTCATTCTCAGAAGTGCGAACCTTGCTCTCCTCAGCAATTGAAGCCGTACTGGTCCAGCCCTTCATGGCGTCCGCGAGATCTCCAGCCCCATCATCTTCCCGAGAGGAGGCACGCAGGGCTTCGAACGCTGTGGCTTGAGCAGTAACAACACCGTCGAGATCTGTAATCTCGGCAGTGTTGGTTGCCACCTGCTGGGCAAGGCCATTGGCTGTTTCCACCGTCTGCCCGACGTCGAGCCAGTAAAGCGGGTTCGGCGGCGGGGTTTGGATAGGAACCGGGCCAGTGGCCTGATAGATCCGCTTGCCCTGCACCACCAGGTCGTACTCGACGTAGGGCACTTCAGGGTCGTAGCCCTTCAGCCCATCCAGTGCGTCGATCTGCTCCTGCAGGCCTGGGATCTTCTCGATTTCTGCCAGCAGATCCTCACCTAGCTCTGTCTCCGTGATTTTCCCGGCAAGTGCCGCGAGGTAGGCCGAAACATCATTTGAGGTCTGTGCCGGAACATAAAGAAAAGAGCTCTTCCCGTAGGCGTTCGACGAGCGGACGAAATAGTAGTAGTTCGTCCAGAAGCCCAGCCCCGTGTGAGTGAAGGAGAGCCCCTGCCCCAGATACTCGGCATCAGCAGAGGTGGCTGTCGGTGACGTGCTAAAGAAGTACTCGTAGGTGCCTCCGTTCAGTCCGTTTTGCGAGTTGCTCGGAATCAGCACGATGCTGTCGATAGAAGACTGCACCACGCAGCTTTCCGGGATGGGTGGGCCATTGATGCTGACGGTGATCGTCACCTCACCCGATCGGGCCATGGGCCCTACGGCGGCCACGCTCATCGTGTAGTTGCCTGACGGCAAGCCATTGATTGCACACTCTGTCGAGGTCGACGGCACGTTGTGCGATTGAATCGCTGTCGTACCCTGGCGCACGATAACGATGTATTCCTTCACGATGCCGCTAGGCGGCAGCCAGGACAGGAGACCCTGAATTACCTCGGCGGTGGTGTCCTGAGTCCACGTCAGCGCGCTTGGAGAACCAAGACCGCCCGATGGCAAATTGATAAATCCGATCGGGTTATACGGCTGCCCCACCGCATCATCGAATATCGCAGGCTCGTATTGCTTGACCTGAACGGTGCAGCCTTCGCGGTCGCCCATTGACCAATCAGAGACGATAAACTCGCCGAGGATGTTCAGCGAAGGCAGGTTGACACGCACGACCCGGCCCGGCCGGCAGTTGTAGCCCGCAAAGTTCATCGGGATGCTGATAGCGCCACCAGCACGGCGCCGGCGCAGCTCCATGTTCGCCAGCCGCTGGGCCTGATAGGGGTCAGTGACATAGGAGTAGGTCAGCGTTTCCGCCGCCTCGCCGCCGTCTTCAACAATCCATTCGGCAACACTGACCTCGGGGTAATCGGTCTCTGTCCACGATTGGGACGGGTCGATAAACGTACCGCGAACCGTGTTGATCGCCGAGTCATTGGTGGGTTCTGTGCTGCCGGTGACGGTGCCGATCACCATGTCTTCAGTGATTTCGAAGTCGTACGGCCCGTAGTAGGCGCCGGCCTGGAACATCCAGCGACCACCAACTCGGATCAGGTGGCCACCAGCAGCGGCTTCGAGCTTCTGCAGGACGCCGGTTCGCTGCTCGTCTGCACCGATCACGCAACCGCTCCGGTAGCGCTGGCTGGTAGAGCCGTCCGCATTGGTGACGGCCTCGTCGCACACGTTCGCAGCACTGGCGAAAGTTTCGAAAACGATTTCATCGTCAGGAACCCCGCAGCGGGCGCGGAGGTACCACAGCAGATGCAGCGCAGTGTTTGCGCTGTAGCCCGCCGTGTTGCTCCGGGGATCGTAAATGTCCTTGCGGCCGCGCACGACAAAGCGAGTGTCCGGAATGCCGGACGGGAACTTTTCGGCGCTGTAAAAAAGAGAGATGCGTACAAAGGACAAACCACGACCGATCTGTGAGTCTTTCCAGTCCGGGCAGTTGGCCTTGAGGAATGCATTCACCTGCGTCGGCTCGACGACGAGCTCGTAGGTGGCGAACGGACCGAACGAACCAATTTCCTCTTCGCCAAGGTAGATGTTTTCGAGGGCATCGATCGCCCCTTCGCAAAGCACGTACACCAGGTGCAGCCATTCGCCCTCCCCTTGATCGCCAGCCTGCTCCTGCGCCCACACCAGCACGCCACCGGTGGAAACGCGTCCAAGGATGTAGCGCACCGGCGCCTTCGAGGAGCGTACGGTCTGGGCGGACGGCTCGTTGTCGCGCAGCGGCGACTTGGTGTTGAGCTTTTCCTGCTGCTCTGCTGCGTAAAAGGCAAGCGCCGCGCCAGCCACAGCACCCCATGGGCCGCCCTGAGCAAAGCCAACCACCGCGCCGATGACGACTGAAGCGAGTTTCTTAACGCCGCCGCTCATTCAATTCTCCACACGGCCAATGGCTCGCACTCAACCCGAGCCGCACCGTCATCGGTTGCAGCCCAGTAATCTCCAGCCCAGAAAACGGCCATGCTTCGGCCGCCTGGTGCGTCGTACAGCACGACGTCGCCGCGCTGGATGAAACCCAGCGGCACCCGGGCGAAGTGGACATCCCATGCAGCCTCAAGGCTGCCGTGCTGTTTCTTCAACTGCCGCTTGGCGCCGGTCTCCGTCGTGTACTTGCCGCGGTAGTTCTCCGCCGGATCGACACCACACACCGAGGCCGTGCAGTCGGCGGCGAACAGGCAGCAGTCAAATTCGCCCCATGAAAAAGGCCGCTCTTGGGCGGCCTTGATCGTTTCGTTCAGACGGGTTGTCCAGTCTCGGTAGCGCATGGCTAGCTTCCATAGGTGAATGTCGGTGCGTCCTTCTTCGAGCCCCAATAAATGGGCCACTCGGACATCTGGGCGATGGCGTAGAAGAATCGGTCGCCCTGATGGCGCGCTCGGTGGTTTTCATCGGTGAATCGTTCGGTGCCGGTACGGCTCCACTCGGCCATGCGATCGATGACCGGGACAGTGATGCTGTTGCCGTCCTCGCCATTGCCGGCAAAGGAGAACTTCGCCGCGTCCATGCGACCAGAGAACAGAATGTCCGCCGCGTAGTTGCCGGTCTCGTCGAACACCACGAATATGACTTTTACCATTCGCCCTCGACAGCCCCGGACGTTCGTCTCTGAGAGGATGTAGGCATCCAGCCCGCTGAGCGTCAGCTCGACCGACATTGGCGATCCGGAGTTGTCGCTCTCCTGCGACTGGCTGACCTGGCCGAAATTGCCGACCCCGAGGTAAGTGATGCCATCGACCACAAGATCACCGGTACCGGTGTGCGCGAATACCATGCCGTCGACGAGGTCGAGCTGCACGGCGTAGACAGGCATGAAGCGGCCGGTGGCGATGATGTTCACAACGCTCTGGCTGAACGGAAATGCTGATGGCATTAGAAAGCCTCCCTGAATTGGTAGCTGCCGTTCGCGATCACCGGCTTGATGGACATTGCCCAAGTGTCGGTAGTCATGCGCATTTCCGAATACGGATTGAGGTACTCGACAGCGGTACCGGCTGTGAGCGTCTTGCGGATGCGCTTGTTGACTGACACCGTCACCCTGCCCTGCGCGTTCGCCGATGCCGCATCGGTAACCTCGAACATCTCGCCCGCGATGGTGATGTAGTCGCCTTCAGCGAACACAGCAGCATTCGCCGGCGCGCCGCCGATGACCATCGATCGCGCCTGAGCATTGCCAGTGACCACGGCCAGCGCTCCGACGCTGTTGGTGCGATGGCGGGTGAATGCCGGAAGGTTGAATGTACCCATCATGCCGTCGAGCTTCCCGAGGAAAGAGGTTAGCTGTCGCTCCTGCTCTCTGGTCAGCAATCCGAAGGTCAAGGTGCACTGCCAATAGGCGCCCGGGTAGCCGACGATCTGCTGGGCGTTCGAGAGCGTCGAGGTAAACGCCCTGCTGTTGTTGACGATGCCCCACGTCATTTCTGACGGGCGCAGCGAAGCCGGCCACGTGAGAGCCATGCAGTACTCCTTAAATTGCTTAGCGCCTCGCGATCAGCTGGCGGATGGTTCCGTTCATTTTCAGGTCGCGCACGACCAGCTCGTAGCCGCCCTTGGCGCCCTGCATTGCTGCCTCCCTCACCATGTTGACGGTGGCGTCATCCGGAGTGCCTTGGAAGCTGAAGCTCTGCTGGATGACCGGAGCAGTGGACGACCCCGACGAGATCGGAACGACATTGGAGGTAGATCCCGCAGCGGTAGCGCCGACGTAGCCGCCATCCGCGTACCCTTTGGCGTTTGCGTTCATGCGCTCGAGAAATTCCCGAGCACCTGGCTGACTGACCGCTTCCTTGCGGACAACGAACTCGCCGCCGTGCACGACGCCCTTCGGCTCAAACTTGCCGCCGTCACCGGTATAGCCACCGTCGGAGAAGCCGAACTTCGAGCTGTAGCCAGCGGCAGATGCGCCGAGCGTGGAAGACGTTGCGCCCGCCGATCCGGCCGCAAGGCCGTTGCCGGCAGCAGCGCCACCGGCGGTCAGCCCGCTGAAGATCGTGCCGAAGATACCCACCGCCGCCTGGCGCACTTGAATGCGGATCAAGTCGGCGATGATGCCGTCCGCCAAATCCTTGAACGACAACTTCCCGGTCTTAACGAACTGGATGATGCCGTCTTCCATGTTGCTGAAGGCGTTGGTGAACAGGTTGCGGGTCTGTCCGGCGACGTCCCGGGCCTGCTCCGAATAGGTCTGAAATGCCGACGAAGCACCGAGCGCCCAATCCGACTGAGCCTTGTCCACATCCGTGTAGTACTGCTGCTGCATGGCGAGACGGGTTTGCAGCGCTGAGCGGAGCGCATCAGTCTCTTCGCTGTAAAGCTTTTCGCTGATGCGCCCCTCGTTGCGCTGCTGCTGCAGAGCATCCATTTGCGACTGGTACTGCTGCTCAATGCTGAGCTGTTCCTGCAAGCGCTGACGCTGCTGGTCGCCCATCCCCATGCCGGCGAGGTTGTTGTCCAAGCCCGTCTGTGCCTTTGCCAATTGGCTGGCCAGATTGGTCTGAAATGCCGCGAGCTTCTGCGTCTCCTCCGTGGATATCTTCTTGAGCTGGTTTTCCTTCTCAAGCGCGGCGTTCTTTTTCAGCTGGGCGGTGATCAGCTCCTGGTTCGCAACCAGAGCCTTCTGGTCGGCCGTCAGGATCTGCTTACCCTTGATGTCGGCGAGTTCCTGCTCCCACTTCACCAGCGCCTGCCCGGCGGCGCCTAGCTTATCGACCTCACCTTTCTGCACGCCGATCAGCGAGTTCTGCTGTTGCAGCACGGCATATTGCTGGCGGGCTTGGTCGAGCGCCTTCATGCCGGCGTCTTCGTTGTAAGCCTTTTCCTTCGGCTGGCTCTTATCGAACCTTGCCTGGATATCGGCTACTTCCTTGTCGATCACCGCCTGTGACTTGCCGGCCTCGACACCGACTTTCCTCGCTTCGGCAATTTCCAGCGCCAACTTCTTCTGATCCGACATGTTTTTGCTGGTAATTGAGGCCCACTTGCTTTCGGCGGCGATACGTTCTTGGTTCTGGCGAGTTGCGGAGGCATCAATTTCGGCTTTCGAGGCAGCTAAATCACGCTGCTGCTTCAGAGCTTTAAGCTGTGCCTCGATGAATTTTGTGGACTGGCTGTCCGGGCCGAGCTCGTCGCTGAAGAGGCTCGATAGAAAGCCTCCGGACTTTCGCCCTTCCAGAACCTTCTCCAGATTCGCAATCTCCTGATTCAGATCTGGGAAAAGTGAGCTTTTGACATTGGAGTAAGCATTGCTGATAGCGGTGCCTATATCGTTCCAGTCGCGCTCGACCTCTGAAAGTGAGTCGCGATATTTCTTCAGCCGCTCTTGAGCATTTTGGTTCAGCGACTCACTTAGGGAATCGAGTGCTTCCTGCTTCTTGCCCTGATTGTCCAGGCCGACGATCACTTCGTACTGAGCGGATGTGAGCAATCCATATTGGGCACTGATCTTCTCTGCCGCTTTGGTAGCGTTGTCGCCCATGTCTCCCAGAGATTTGGCAACCTCACCCGCGCCCTTTCCAGTGAACTCTGAAATTGAAGCTGATGCCTCGGCAAGATTCTTGAACTGGACCTGGCTGAGTCCGCTACTGGCGGCGAGCGCCACCACGGCGTCTTTGGCCTGAGACAGGTTGCCAGTGATTGTCGCGGTGTCCTTTGAGATCTTCGAAAGACTCGCCGAAGTCTGCCCGGAGCTTGCCGAACCTGAAAACAGAGCCTTATTGAAGGCGCTGACCTCTTTTTCGGCATCGTAATACACGAGTGCCAGGGCGCCCGCCGCCGATGCCGCAACAGTGAATGGATTCACAAGGCTCATCAGGTAGCCGCCCAACGCTTTGGAAGCTGCGCCGATCCCGCCAAACGAGTCTTTGATTTGAGCGCCTTGCTGCAGGAAAACGGTCAGCGGTGCCTGCCCCCCCTGAAGCGATACGAAAATGTCTGAGAACTGAGCCGGCAACATTCTCATTGCGGCGGCAGTTTGCTTTGAGGTGTTTCCCGTCCGAGTCATGGAATCGTTGAAGCGCGTGAGCTCGGCCCGGGTTGCACTGATTCTCGACTGATAATCAGTGTAGGTATCGAGGTCCAGGTTCCCGGAAGCGCGATGACGAGCCAGCTCCTGCTCTTGGCGGTCAAGCTCCCCTAATTTTTTTGTAAGCGGATCGATTCGGCCAAGGAGAGATTCGATTTCATCTCGCTCGGAAGAGAGCGATTTCGCGGCCTTGTCGGCACTCTTCCCCGCTCCCTCCATACCATTACCGGCCTTATCCATCGCAGGCTTGACGCGAAGGCCGACGTTTTCAAGGGCTTCCAGAGCCTTTCGCGTGTCCGCAGCTTTCTGCTCTGCGTCCCGACTATCAATCTCCAAAACCAAGCGCGATGTTTGAGCCATACCATTCTCCAGGCATAAAAAAACCCGCCGAAGCGGGTCATTTGTGCAGGCATTCAGCTCTGCAAGATTTTGGCTTTTTCAGCCTCGTACTCAGTTTCAGTGAGCAGGCCTTTCTCTTTTAGCCCGCCGAGCCGCTCTATCTTTTGATACTTGTCCTCAGAAGCCTCCGCCTCAGGGCGAACCCTGATTGGTTCAATCGGCGGAATGGAAGACGCCGACCACACGATGGAGACCACCCAGCCAATTAGCGTCCAGCCAAGGAACAGGTTCAACAGAAGGATCGAATTGAAATTTGGGTGCCGGCGGTGGCGCGCGTTGAGACTTGGCATGAAGTAGACCAAAAATCCCACGAACAACAGGACCAGCACTCCCAGTGGACCGGTATCGTTTTGCATGCCAAACCTCCCTGAGTAATGGCTGCAATCTACCACCATCCGCAGTAAGCGCCAAAGCGGGCTGTACGAATGCCCAGTAGCTCAAAAGCGAACTGCGTAGTAGCGTTCTGCCGCCGATCAATATACGAACTTTTCAAGGAGATAAAATTGAGCGCTTATGCCATACCGGATGGAGCCAAATTCGCGACGATCAAATTTGCGAGAAGAGACGGTAATGTGTACACACTCCCTCCAGGCAGCCCGGTCATCGTGGCGGCGCTTAGGCACGACCCAGACCATGGCGCCGGGGCGCGAGAACTTACGGGGTTCAAGCCCGTTTATGCGCTTTTAGACACTGGGGCTGACTTCAATTTTGCGACGCCCGAGCTAATTGCCGAAGCCGGTTGCCCTCAGATAGATACAGCCAGGTTGCGCAGCGCCTCGGGCTGGATAGATTCGACTAAACATCTAGCCCACATCTTCCTTCCCGAAACCGGAAGCCAATACGAGACTGATGTTTTTTCATCCCCCCTTATTGATGAAGGAGGTATAGGCCAGAGTCTCATTATCGGAATTCTGGTCATCAAATCAGGAAGGCTCGTGATGGATTACAAGAGCAACATCTTCCGTTTCTACGTCAGCTAAATCCGCTCTGGCGTAGCACTCATGAAAGATATGCCCCTGTTGATAATCGGGAATATCCAATGCGGTGCCTCCCAGGGCGCCGCACTCGCCTGCAGTCGTCGCGACTCTTATGCAGCGAATGCGAACCAAGCTTTCCCTTTTCATAGCCCCCTCCTCAAGCGTTCACTCATCATCCCCAGCCAAGCACACCGCATCCAGCGCAAACATCACGTCATCAATCTCATCGCGCGGCAGCGGTGATGGGTGAGACTCCAGCCAGTCGGATATCTCCCGCGCCGAAAGCGGCAGCGGAAACGCCCCAGCCATGCCGGCGATGTACCGGCGGCCGCGAGAAACGTTCCGGTACAAGTTGAGCAGGTAGGCGGTGAGCGGGTCATTCTCTGGCTCGCCGGGGATGGCCATCTTCAGGCGCGAGTAGACCGCCCTGCGCTTTTCGCTTTCCCCGCCCCAATCTTGCTCCCACTCGAAGCGGGCGACTGCTTTCCCACCGACTCAGCTCGCTCCTCGGCGGCGTCATTTGCAGCCAGCGCGCCTTCGCGCAGGACGAAGATGAAGAATTCGATGTTGTTTTCGAGCAATTCAGCAGCCACCGCTGGGCTGTACTTGATCGGTTTGCCGTCGGCGTCCAGCACGCCCTCCCAGTCCTTCACGATGAAGTGGCTGAGCAGCATTGCGTGGTTCTGGTGCTCGGTCATTTCGCCAGCGATCACACCCACCTGGCCTTCTTCAAACCGCGCGTCGTTGCGCACGATCCGACGGCACATGCGCTCGAGGGCGACTTGATATTCAGGGTTGTCGATGCTGGCGAGCAGGATCTTGGTATCGTCGTCAAACTTCACCCATCGCTCACCAGCGAGCGCCGGCTTCTTCTTGCCCAGTTGCAGAGCCATTTCAGTTCCTCAAGGCCACGCCAATAAAAGAGCTCCCCCGGCCGGCGTTTGAACCGAGGGAACCAAAGGGTTTACGGGGTTGGATCAGCCGCTTCGCGGGTGATGGTCGGGCTGAGCTTGGCGACGGTATAGTTGAGCGTGACCTCGATCAGGTCGCGCTTACCACCATTCGGCAGCTCACCGTCCACTTCCACTGCTGGGAAGTTGAACGTGTATTTGTTGCCCAGCGAGTCGGTGATCGGGAACACAACTGCGATCGGCGTCCGCGTGAAGGTGTTTTTCCAGATCTCCCACGCGCGCTTCGACCAGGCCAGCGTGATACTGCCGGTGACCGCCGCCTCGGTGGCGATGTGTGCGCCCGGCCCCAGACGATCGGAGCCAAGGCAGCGCTGAGCCTGCAGGCTGTTGTCGAGGTTTACGGTCATGGCCGAGACACAGGCCACGCCTTCCAGCGACTGGCCATTCACCAGGATCGTGCCGACGTTGTTGTTCGAAAGGAACGGCGTGGTGGTCGGCGCATTCGGCGAAACGACAATCGGGGTGTCGCCGTCGGTGTAGTCCAGGCACGCCATGTTGAACGTGGCGGTCACCTTGCCTTCGGACGGGATGTCCAACGCGAAAGTCGAGACGTGCGCGCCCTTGAACACGCCATAGACGCCGACGTCGTTGTAGCCCTTGGCGATGCTGAAAGTGTGACGAGTATCGCCCACGCGCAGCACGTCAGCCGTCCAGACGCCGTAGAAGGCAGCTTCGAGCAGTTGGTCGAAAGAGCCGAACGAGAACTCGGCCGTCAGATCGCCGCCGATATCGATGCTGGTAGCCACCGAGCCCTGGCTCAGGCGGGTGTCGGTGATTTCGTCGCTGACTTCGGTGTTGACGGTCGGGGTTAGCGCGTTGCCGGTGAGGCGCAGCGTGTCCCAAGTGCCGACGGGGGTAACGCCTGGCGTCACCTCCTTGATGATGTGGCTTACAACTTTTGCGCCAGAGCTCATTGGAGCCTCCTATTCGCGGGCATAAAAAAACCCGCTCAAGGCGGGGCTGGAAGGATCAAAGGGCTGTTTATGTCTGCTCGAATCCGGCAGGACCGCCGCCGCACATGCAGTGAATGCGGCACTTATCAGCATCAACCTGAGACTGCGACGCGATGCCAAGTCCGATACCGGCAGCCACATATTTGCCTTTGCGCAACTCCATCTTGACCGACCAGTTGTCGCCGATCTTGGCTTGGAGATCGGCTTCTTTGATGGATGCCTGGCGGATGTACATCACGCCATCGACAACAACGAAAGGTTTGGAGAGACTGCATTCCATGGCGCCGATGTGAGTGGCCACCGCTTCATCGACCTTGCATCGAGCCTCGGTCTCACTCGTAATGCTTGCTCGGATTGAATCATTGGCCTGATCGTTGGTTTGCCCGGGGCCGGCCGTGATGATCATCGGGCTCGTAGCAATGATTCGCTGGTTGCCGTCGTTGAGTACGAATCGGCCGCTCTTGTCGATCTTCCAACCGGAGACACCCGGCACATAATTTGCGCTCTGCATTTTCCCTCTCAGCCGGCGCGAAACCGGATGTTGACGTTGATTTGGTAGAAGCCCTCGAACTCGCCGGCCACTACTTGGCTGGCTTCCATGCACTCAAGGTCGCCGGACATCCAGTAGGCGAAGTGCGCTTCGAGCGCGTCGGCAAGTTCGTTGATGGCCTTGGTTCCGGTTCGCTCGCGGGCGAAGCATTGGATGCTGATCTGCCCGGGCTTGCGGGTGTGTGGCCGGTCAGCCATGCCAGCCATGAAGGCCGAGGCGTACTGAATATTCAGCCGGCACCAGAGGCCGGTCGCCGGCGGCGTGAACACCTCCGGCTGGTTCGGGTAATCGATCCGCGCCTGCTCAATGCCGGTGAAGGCCACCATGCGCGCGGTGATGAGCGCCCTGATTTGCTCGAAGGTCATTTGTAGGCCTCGGATACGCCGATGAACGCGAGGTCATAAACCCCGCCGGGCGCCTGCGTGGAATGCCCCAGTTCCAACATCTCGCCGTAGGGGCTGTTCGTTTGGATGTAGATGACGGGAAACTGGCCCGACGCCTTGATGAGCATGCTGCCCTTGCTGATCGTTTCGCGGCCGGACGGGTCGATGTTGTCGGTCACGGTCATGTCGGGCGTGCCGATCGATACCAGGTGACTACCTCGGAACGTGCCGCCGATGTACCCCTTCCCCGCCGCCTGCGCTTTGACGAAATAGTTCTCTTCGCGCTCGCGCTTGGTCAGTTTCTTGAAGGCTCGGCCACCGGTGCGCGCCGCGTTACGTGCGTCGACGTTCGCGTCATACGCATCCGCCAACGCCACGTTCTTCGTGCGCAACGCCACGTTGGCCTGCCACAGGTCAGGATTGCCCACCGGCGAGCGATTCACCACCTCCGTGAGCATGGCGGTGGCGATGACGCGTGCCATTTGGGTGATGTCCTCGCCAGCCTGATCGGCGAAGTCCGTGAGGCTATGGCTCCAGCCGGCTTTATTGGCCATCAGACTTTCCTCAGCTGGATCTCGTAATGGCCGCCGGCCGGGTCGGTCTGGACGTTGACCACGTCGAAATCGTTGATCTTGTGTCCGATGTCCGGAACCCCGCCGATCGTTTCGTTGGTCAGCGCGATCAGCAGCTGGTCGGTGGCGCGGATGTTCACGCCATCGACCTGAGCAATCTTGAACGCGTCGAACACGCCCCGGCCGGTGTAGGCGATCACAACAGGGTCGCCCGCCGCCTCAGTGACCGGATCCCACGTTCCCGGCAGCGTCACGCCGCCGCTGAATGGCTGCACGGCGTCCGCCAGATCAGTGTCGAAGGCCTCGGCCAGATCAGCTTGGATCTCTTCACGTAGGCCCATGGGTCACCTGTACACGTTGAAGCTGAAGCCGCTGGCACGCCATGGCGCGAGCAGCCCCAGTGCGAACTGGACGCCATCGGGCAGCGCGGTAGATTTGGTGGTATCGATCGAGGCGAACGTCTTGCTGGTGGTCACCGATCCGGCCTTCACCGTCTTGGCCTCCAGCGATCCCTCTGTGTGCTGCTGGTACAGCTTGCCCTCGGAGGCGACAACCGCCAGCTCGGCGCCGGCCTGCTTCACCTCTTCAGGGATGGCGTCCATATCAACGCCAGTCAGGTTTAGCGAGGTCAGATAGGCGTTGGCCTGCAGGACCGCCCGGGCCTTTTTGTCATCTGGAGCCCATGAAGGCCCGAGCTCGGCGTCAACGTCCGCCACGGTGATGTAGGTAGCCATCAGGCCTCCGCTTGAATGAGTGGGGCCGAAGCCCCGAGTGTTACTTGTTGGCTTTCAGCAGAGCGAGCAGCTCAGGCTTCGAGTCGTTGACCTTGTAGGCCACGCCCTTGGCGTCGAGCTGTTCCTTGATCTGCACAACAGTCAGCTCTTCGAGCGGGTCGGTCGCGGCGGCCAAGCGATCTTTCTCTGCCTGTGCCAGCAAGTCATCGACCTGCTTCTGCAGCTCATCAGACTTACTTACCGCAGCGTCGCGGGCATCTGCCAAGCCTTGCATGCTCGACTGGATGCCGGACAGGGTCTGATACAGGCGCATCGCTGGGCCTTCGCCTTCAACAGGATTCAGTACGCCTGCTTCAAGGCCGGCGGCCAGTCTCCCCACTTCTTCCAGCTGAGAGGTCAGGCCGGCATTCTCAGCTTTGAGCTTTGCGAATTGAGCCTGCAATTCGCCGCCACCGTTGAGCTCGCCGCCGCTCTCAGGCGTGCCATGACCGAGCAAATCAGAATCGGCCACATCGTCCGACTTCAGTCGGACCTGACCATTCTCGTCCTGCTCCAATCCGGCGAACCGGGTTTTCTTAACGTTGTTATCGGTCATTACGGTGTCTCCAGTGCTTTTACTCGGGCTGCCAGCGCACTGAGCGCGGCCTGAAGGTCGCCGGCAGCGATGCCGTTAGTTGCATCGGCGGCGACCTGAACCGTCGCTGCGGCCGGCTTTGCGGTCCGCAGAGATCGGGGTAAGCCCTTTCCAGTTTTTGGGGTAGCCATCGGCATTTACTCCTGAGTGGGGCGGCGAACCGCCCCTATGGATTAAGGCGCCGGCACACCGGTGACCAAGAACGCGATCGGGATGTGCTTGCGTTCCATCACACGGCTCCAGTTCGTCGCCAGCGCCAGATCCTGCCAAGACGCAGAACGCGGCGTGGTTTCAGTGCCGTTGCCGGTGATGGTCGCAGACAGGAAGCTGTACCCCAGCGGGTGCAGGAGCCATGTCTTGCGGCTCCACAAGACTTCGACACCACCACCGTTACCGCGCGATTCTTGGCGCTCGTAGGCTGTCGGGTGCTCTGGATTGCCTTCGCCGTAACCGATCGCGCCTTGGCCGAAGATCACGTTGATGAACTTGCGCGAGCTGCCGCTACCGATGACGGTCATCTGATCGTCGATCACAAGGCGGTAACCTTGGTAGGTCGCGATCTGAGTGTTGTTGTCAGCGTCGCGGATGAAGTCGATCAGCTGCTTTTTGCGCATGTCGCCATACACGAAGCTGTGCATCGCCATCACGCCGAGAACCTGGCCGCTGTCGCTCATCAGCGCGTCACCCATGGTCTGGGTTGCGTCGATGAATGCACCGGCATCGAAGCCGCCAGCTGCGGACACGTCGATCACCATGTCGTTCTGGGTGTGCGATGCGTCGGTAGCACCGATGTTGTCGTTGTAGATGCCCAGCGAAGTCGCCAGCAGGCGTCGCTGAGCCTGGCGCTGCCAGAAGTTGTCCAGGCGAGCCGCTACGGATTGCAGCGGGTTCTTACTGGTCAGCTCAACGGTAAGGTCGGCCTGACCGAAGCCTTCGTTGAGGTACGCAACGCGCGCCATCATGTCGCCGGTTTCGATGTTGCGCGGCTCCGCAACGTCGGCGTAAACATCGTTCGAGTAGTTTGGCTCTACCGATGTATCGATCGCCTTCCAGTAAGGAATGTTCGCGATGTTCGACGGGCCGCGTGCGATCTCGGACGCGTAAGGGGTTGGGGTCAGAATGCCGGACTGGAAGAACGCGGTTTTTTCTACCGGGTCCTCAGTCAGGTACGAAGTCAGCACCGGGATATTGCCGGTGATGATATTGCCGATGGTGGTGATTGGCATGGGGCCTTATTCCTTGGATTTTGCCTGTTGAACCATTTGGTTAAACAAGGTCGGATTTTCGTTGGAGAGTTGGATGCGCTCGGCATCGCTCATTTCGTGCAACTGCTTGGTGGCCCCGCCACCACTACCCCCGGTAGCCCCGCCACCGTTCGCTTTCGTTCCGCGCACCAGCGATGCGTAGCGCGGCGCTTGCTGGAATTCTTTTGCCAGGTCTTCGAGACTGGCGATGGTCAGGTTGCCGGCGGCATCCGTGACCTTCACCTGCCCGTCTACGATCTTCAGGCGGCGCTGGACGAACTCAGCGAGGATTTCGGCGTTCTCGCCGTCGGCGATACTGCTGGAAACCTTCGAGGCTGCCGACGTCAGGTCGCGGCGCTCGATGCTCTGGGTCAGTTCAGCCAATCGGGTGCGCTCTTGCTCAAGGGCTTGCTGAGAGCTGGTGTACAGCTGCTCGTATTCGCCGTTCGCTCGCTGCGATTCTTCTTGCAGGCGTCGCTGCTCCGCTTCGGCTGCGTCGCGCTTGCGCTTTTCTTCCTTCTTCTCGGTGAGTAGCGTTTGCACTTGGTTGCGCAAGCCTTCGAGGTCATCGCTGCCCGTAGGCAAGCCCTCAACGAAGAGAACGAAGTCATCGCCCATCGCCTTGTAGAGCGCCTGCATGGCCGCATCGAGCGCTTCGTATTCAGCCTTGCTGATCTTGTACTTCATGTCATCCCCCGGATGATTTGCCGTTGGCTCAGCCTCAGGCATAAAAAAACCGGCTCAAGGCCGGTCGTTTGTGTGGTTCTTTGTCAGAGCCCTGCTCGCTCGAAAGCCAGCGGCTCAAGGTCTTTCAGCTGTTGAAGGGTCAGCGTCTTGCCGTTGTCATCCACGAACTTCTCCAGCGTCAGCTCGCCCTTGGTGAAGAGCGCGTAGCGGTTCGGGCCAAGGATATCTCGCTGGAACGCAGCAGGCTGGCGCGAAAGCCACTCCTGATAGCTCGTCTTGCTGGAGACCAGCGTGACGCCGTCAGGGCCGATTGAGGGCCGGGTAGAACCGGGAATCTCGCGGGCAAACTGATCTTTCAGCACTGGCAGCGCGCCTGACCTGCAATTCCAGTGGCCGGGTGGCTTGGGGTCGTCCCATCCGTAGATGTGCTGATCCCTCGCCTGACACATGGCGCTGGTCTTGCTGTCGAGCGTGGAGATCCAGCGCCAGCCCTGCAGGATGTCGTCGTTGGCCTTGAGCGTTTCCATGCGCGCCGTGCTGGCGACATGGTTGGTCATGGTGCGAACGAGCGATGAAGCCTGATCCTGATGCAACTGGTGGATACTGGTAAGACGCCGACCGATCTGCTGGCTGGTCTCGCCCAGGCTGGAGCCGATTTGAATCTCGCCGATGATCTCGGCTGCCTTCTTCGTGCCGAACTGGTCAAGCGCACCGCTGATGCTGATCCGCTGCACACCCTTGCGAGCCTCCAGCAACATCGGGTCAGCCAGTGCCGCCGCGCTCACCATCTCAGCTGATGGCACGTTGAACTGCACAACGGCCTTAATGACCTTGCCCAGCATCTTGCCGTTGAACTCAGCCTCATAGACCGCGAACTCGCCGAGGTCGAGCTGAGCCCTGCCCTTCATGTCGTCGTAGATGCCCCGCAAATCTCCTTGGAGCGTTTCGATCTGCGAGGTATACCGACGCGTGCCGTAGGCGCTCAGTCCTGCCGCCACGCGAGCCTTCGCCGTATTGATGGCCTTGCTGATGAATGACGCCACCCGCTTCAGGTTGCCGCCGGCGTATCGCTGGACGTACACCTGGTGCCGAGTGGTGGCATCCGTCAGATAGCCCTCACTACTCATCCTTCACCTCTGGCGCCTCGTTCGGTTTCAGCGGGTCGTCTTCGCTACCCGGCACCGGCGCCTCGCCCTCGCGATCGTCGTCAATGTCGTCGTCTGTGCGGTCAGACTCCAGCACACCCGCCTGACGCAGGTTCGTGCGCAAGTCCTTCTTGGCGATGATGCCCTGTTGCCAGAGCTGCATCTGAGCCAGGATCGACTGCGCGTCCATGACCTGATCGAAGAACTCTTGATTGAGCCAGAAGACGGTCCCGGTCTCGTCGATCGCATCCATCATGAAGCGCTGGGCATCGAACAGGGAAAGCCGCACAGCCTCGGATACGTTGCCGGCGATCGTGCCCAGCACCGAGTTATCCGAGCTGTAGCGGATGCGAACTGCCTCTGCCGTCTCGGCGCCACCGCCCTGCTGGACGATGCGGGCGCCGATCATGAGCATCTGCTCTTCCTTGTCCTTCATCAGCTCGCGGGCAAGCTGGCTTTCATCAGCCTGTAGAAAGATGGCGGAGCCGGTTTTGCCGAGGTTGTGACCCCTGCGTGAGCCGATCTGCATACCGTTCGGGTTCAGCTTGATGAAACTGTCCGGGTCAATGTCGGTGGTGATGAACAGCGTGGGTTGCGATGCGATGAAACCCGACTCTTCCACCGTGGCGCTGTTGCCGTAGTGGAGGATGTTCACCTCGGCCAAGTCCTCGAGCGGGGCCTTGTCGATGCTCGCGTCGTTGTTCTCGGAGCCGAAGAAGTGAAACGGCATGTGGTGGAATGGCTGGCCTGCCTTGTCCGCCGGCATTGTCTCTTCGCCTTCCGGGTTGTCGGAGCTGTGCACGCTCTGCACGTACTTGCCGTCACGCAGCATCAACGCCCGGTACTGATCCTTGGCGGTGAACTCAAACCCGTCGGCAGTGGGCTCGTTGATCTTCTCGTGCAACACCACCAAGGTCAGCCGGCGCACGCCGTCGATCACGTCCTCGCGCCAGTTGATGATGCTCTCTGCGCAGTAGAAGTGAATGAAGGCGCGCGAATTGGCCGCTTGGGCCACGGTCAGTGCAGTCTGGCCTTCTGGTAGCCGAACCTTTGGAAAGTCCACCAGCAGCCCGCCGCGCCCTGTGTCGAGGCATTCGCCGGTCGACTCCTTGCTCAACTGCTCAAGGCTCGACCCGTCACCACTGGCGTTTTCGATCAGGTAGTCAATTGCCGATGGGAGCTCGATCTCGGCCGTCTTGCGGAACACCGCGCCGAGCAAACCGGTGCGAGTGCGGCCAACCACGTTCAGGAACATGGCGCGCTTCTTCAGCTGCTCATACCGCGCGATGTTCTCGGGCGACTGATTGAGCGGATCCGGCATGGGCAGGTATTCGTTGTACTTGCGAACCTCTCGCGGCCCCTTGACGCAACGCTTGACCAGCTGCCAACCGGGCAAGGCGTCGTCGTACTCCTGCCGTTTGGCGCTGTAGTTGGGCATATTGGCCTCAGAAGGTGAAGGTGACGGGGATATGGGTCATCGGCTTAATGATCGGGTAGTCGTGGTGAATGAAATAGCCGCCCGCGTCGTTCGCGTGGTCGACGCCGGATTTCTTGTCTGGCTCACCATTGGGCGCCCACACCTGTTGCTCCAGTCCGTCCGCATAGGTCGGGCAGGTGAGCGGGTTCACCAGGTAGCGGCGCTCGCCCTGGGCATTGCAAAACATGGCGTTCATCGCGTTGATTCGATCCTTCACTGGCGGGTTAGCCGCCGGCGCGATCACTGAGAATCCCGCCTGCCGGAGAATGGCGATGTCCGTCTCGCTGGCATTCACGGACTTGCGCGAACCTCCCGAGGCATCCGGATAGATCCTGATTTCGCAGGTCTTCTCGTAATCCTGGCCGTTGTAGCGCCAGTAGCGCTCTTTAATGCGCCTGATCATGTCGGGCGTGTCGTAGCCATCAACCAGCTCATCAGCGGCACGCGGCAGGCCGGTATCGCGCTTTACGTGCGTAATCGCCGCCATCTTTCCGACGTTGAAGTCCATGCCGATGAACAGCGGCTCGCCGGGCTGCACAGTGTCGAAACAGCTGTTCAACTTGCGATCGTACGCGTGGTAGATCGAGCCCGATGTCAGGTTGACGAACTGGCCGTTGAGGTAGGCCAAAATCAGTTGCGGCGGGTAAGACTCCATCAGCGACTGGATATAGTCAGGCGGTAGATTCAACTCGTTGTCGAACGTGCTTGCCTGCACCAGACCGTACATGTCGCCGAGTGAAGGCTTGTCGCGCACCTGTTTGAGGAACTGTTGGTAGACGAACTTGTAACCCTCGGGGGTCGTCGTTACGTCAACCCCGTTGCGCAAGCCTGGGGCGTTGTAACGCATCCGGGCAATGATCTTTCGCCATGCCTGTTGAGCCTTGATCAGACTCATCACGTCCAGCTCATCCACTAGGGCGTGACCGATCTTAAAGCCGACGATGGTCTGCGGCTTCTCCATCGACCGGCATATCACAGTGCCGCGGTACTGCCGACCACTGTAGACATGGACCTCATGGTTCGACTGGTTGATCTCAGTGCGAAGGCCCCAGTCGTGCGCCACCTCCTCCATTGTCGGATAGAAGATGTCTCGAATCTGGGCGTAGGTTGGAGCGAAGTAACCGGCGTTGATGCGCGGCCACTCCCAAAAGTGTTTCCCAAGCGCGGAGCAGCCAACCCACGTCTTACCAGATCCGAACCCGGCCACGAATGCGCGAAACTTGTGAGGCAGTGCCAGAAACTGTGCTTGGGGTACGTTAAGGCTCGGCATTCGGTCGTCTCGCGTCAGTCACCACCACTTCGATGCGCTGAGGCAATGGCCCGTCGTCTTCAGGGTCGAGCTTCTTGATCATGTCGGCGCGCTTCGACTCAAGGTCACCAATACGGCCAAGCAGGCGGTTGATGATGTCCTCGTAGCCCTGGCGTCGACGCTGGGTTGTCATTGATGGGCGGCCCGGCTCTTTCGGATCCTCGCCCTCTTCCTGCGGATCAGTTGCTTGTGTGCTGATGCTCTCCATATCGAGAACAAGACCATCGCCCGCCTCAGCCTTGGCCTGGGCTATCAGTGCACGTCGCAGCTGGAGCTTGGCGATCTTGATGTCGTCATCCAACGTGCCAATGCCGATGTCATCCCACAGACCATGCTCATCGTCAGTCAGGGTGTCGGAGTAGATGCCGTGCTTCCGCGCGTGCTGATTGCCTTTGTTGGCCTTGGTGGCCGCTCCGCCGTGTAGCTTGCAGCGAGAGGAACCCGGTACAGCGTGTCGCTTGCATGGTTCCCCGTTGCTGCGCTTCTTTGCGCCGCAATGGGCCATGGTCACGCCTCATTCATGGGGTGTTTCGCAGAACGGGTCATTGAACGTCGTTCGAACGCCATTCAACGATCATTCGGTTAGGTTCTTAAACCACTCTTCAATGATCCGCTGCACTACCGGCTCACTCAGGATGGCGGATGGCTTGTCGCCGGCGATCACTGATCGGATCAGCTCACAGGGCAGTACGTGCACACCGTCATGAGCCGTTACGGTTAAATGCGGGCGCTGGTCGGCGATGTCGTGGATGTCTGCGCTCATGCCTTCACCATTTCGTGAGTCTGGGCGTGAGCCTGTCCGTGGAGAATCGCCACCACCAGCCCTTGAGGCAAGCCGGCAGCTTTGGCCTCATCGATCGCCTTGGCGATAGCGGCGTCCAGATCTGTCACGGCCTTGTTGATGTCCGCGCTCAATGGAAGCGCGTGGCGCAGGCGGGTTATGTTGGTCATTCTCTGCTCCAGTGTCGCGACACAATTTGCACTCTCTCGAAACGTGTCGCGACCTACTTGCTCTGACTGCGCTTGATCTGCGCGTCCACTTGATCTGCACAGGTGTCGAGCAGGTTGATGGCTTGGTTCTTCAATTCCCACACGTCACCGTTTAGGCGAAGGTCGGCTTCGTCTTGGTCCACCCGCTCGCAGGGGATCAGCTCAGGGGCTTCAATTCTTACGGCTTGTGTCTTTGTTACCACTGGCGGCTTTCCCGCGCAGGCCGTCAGGCAGAGGCTGAGCAGCCCAATCACGAACAGGCTTGCTGTTGCGCTTGAGGTCTTCAAAGTTCTTCTCCGCCTTTCTGGCTTTGGCCTGGCTAGCCTGCAAGCGCTTGCTCAGGTCTTTCTGGTAATCGGCGTTGCGCTGGGCCTCGGCGCGTAGCGTGGTGATCGTGGCCTGGCTTTCGAGGTTGGCGTCGACCGCCTTCTTCTTCTCGCTGGCTTCGAATGCCACCTCCCCGCGAAGGGCGACGACGCGCGATTGCTGAATCCCAATGAGGAGCAGGCCGACCAGGGCGATGATGATTGCTGCAGCGAAGGCCTTCATGCGGCATCCGCCTTGCGACCGAGGAAGCGGGTCACCAGCTCGCGAATGGCTGTCACGCCAAGGAAGCCGATCGTGCCACCGGCAGCAACCGACAGACTGGAAGGCCAGGCCATCCACTCGATAATGCTGGACGCGACCAAGCTCAGCGATCCACAGATCAGCGCCTCGAAAACGATACGGCGCTTACTGGTTTCCTTCGCGTCGTACATGACTCGAAGCAACGATACGGTGATGGACATGATCACGCCCTGCCAGAGCGGATTGCTCAACGCCAGCCAGATCTTGGCCCATGTGTCTGGCTTGTCAGGCATGTTTGGCATCCGGGTTGCCTCCCCCTTGGGGAGATTAGATTGATCGGCCTGTGCAGATATTTGCAGGGAAGCCGAATTAAGAATTTCCGTTTCCGAACGCGAGGGGAAATACACATAAGTGTTTACACTAAACACTTATGTGTTTAAACTGGCTCCATCAACACACAAAGGAGGGTTGATGAAGTACAGCGAGTTCAGAAGATGGTTGGAGGCCCGAGGGGTCGAGTTTTCGAAGTCAGCAAAAGGCAGCCACTTCAAGATTCGCTACAAGGACCGACAAGCGATCTTTCCAAGCCACGGATCTAAGGAAATAGGTGAAGGGCTTCGGAAAGAGATAATCAAACAACTGGGCCTCAAATGAGGCCCCAACTCATCTGCTCGCGACAAGTCAGCTCTCAACAGAGGAAATTTATGTACAACTACAAAATCGTCGCTCACGAAGAGTCCGATCATTTCTGGTCGACATGCCCAGACATCCCAGAAGCTCATAGCGCTGGGGATACGCTGGAGGAGCTGCTGGAAAATGCTGCCGATGGGCTTACCTTGGCGCTCTCGATTTACGTGGATCAAAAACGTGAAATTCCTCACGCGTCCGGACAGGGCGATCACCACGTGCGGCTTTCGGCCGTCACGCTGGCAAAAATCATCCTCTGGAATCAATTGATCCACACCGGAAAATCAAAAGCAGACCTGGCTGCGATGCTGGGTATCTCTCCTACAGCAGCCGCTCGGCTTGTTGATTTCGAGCACACGTCGAAGATGGAAAGCTTGGAGGACGCTCTCGATCAGTTCGGCCTTCGACTGCAGATCGTGAAGGAGCATGCATTTGCCGCTGGCACCGGGCGACCTCCAAAAGGTTTGGCTCCGAGACCCTGAATAGGTGCGCTCGTCTTTCCGAGCTGTCGGCCAAAGACGATCCCAGCGTCGACGCCCATTTGCATCGATCTCGCTGATCCTGTCTCGCGCCACCCTGAAAGCATTGTGAGGTCAGAGTGCGCGGGCTGCCGGCGTTGATCCGTGCGTCGCACTATCCGGCTATCGACGTCCAGGCCTTCCCGAAGGCTGCCCTGGCTACAGGTGAAACTACAGATTCTTTTTGTGGATGCGCCAACCCATGGCGACACCGGGATGCAGATACTCGCCGGTGCGCGGATGGCGCGAGAAGTCGGTCTCGCCAACTTGGCGTGCGACCGCCTCCCAAGCCGTTCTGGCGTGCTCCAGCAGATTGCTTTTGGCTTTCAGCTTCACGCACACCTCCAGCAGGCTTAATTCGAGGCAATAAAAAACCCGGCGCGGTGGCCGGGTTTCGTTTGTCACTCCTCGATACGCGCAGGAATGACAGGATGGGATTAATTTCGCTCATTCGCTCACTGATGTCAACAGGCAATCACGCAGCTTGTTCAATCAGCAAACCTTCGCCTCCGAGAATGTCGGCGGCGTGTGCCAGAGCCTCGTTCACCAGGTCATCAGCTGCCTTGCCGATATCCTGACGCCACCGGCGGCGAGTTGACTCCGGCGTGCCGTCGTTATCCCAGGTGTTCATGTCGTAAAAGCTGTCCTTGAGCACGATCATGTCGGCGGATCGGGAGCTGTCACGCTTCACCTTCGCCTGACCGGCGGCCAGCGCAGCCTTCACCACAGCCTCACGGCGCCACTCTGGCGCATCGATCGGGATCTCGACGGATACGGACGTCGCCACCTTCGGTCGCGCGCCCTTCAGCTGCGGGATAGCCCAAGCAGTGGTCGCCTTGAACAGGAACAGCTTCGGCGCCGGCGTGTTGATCTGGGCCTGCATTGCCGCAATGGCTTGCACCTTGCGTCCCTTGTGGGTGCTGTACTTCGCCACCAGCGCATCCCAATGCTTCTGCTCGAGTGCGCTGTGCAGCCGCGCGGATACCCAGCAATCAACCTGAGTGCGGTCGATGCTGTCGGCACCACGGGAACGGACCAGAGTCGCCAGATCGCCGCCCTCATCCTCGTCGGCAGAGTTGTACAGCTTCTGCCACGCCTGCTTGCTGGTGTTGTCGATCGCCTCAGCCGCGAGGGCCGAAACAACTGCGTTCAGAACGCTTGGATAGATCATGCTGCAGCCCTCTTCAGTTCGCGGGTCTTGGCCCGGTATTCGGCCTTGATGGATTTGATTTCTTCGACGGTGTACTTGCGGGGCTCATGAGGCCCTTCAAGCCATGTCACTGTTTCGGCGCCGATGCGCTGCACCAACCGGATGCGGTACTCGACCGCGTTACCGGACAGGTTGCGGTTGCACTTCACGCACTGGCGGTGGATGTTCAGCGGCTCGAATCGCAGCTCCGGACAGGCGCCGACGGATCGGTAGTGCCCAGCGTCCCAGCGACTGCCCGTCATCAGGTCGTTGTCGTTCGGCATGGAGTCGCAGCTGATGCACGGCAGGTGCGCGTCACGCAGGCGGACGTACTCGTTCACGGCCGCCTGTGCTTCTCGCAGGTGATCTGCCCTGCTCTTCAGCTTCTCCTTGCGCACCCGGATCTCGCGGCGGTCGCGCTGGGCGATGGCCTTACTGGCTCTCTCGCTGTTCGCCGGCGCCATGGCCAGCGCACACTTTGGACTGCACACTGCCTGCCCCAGGCGCTGCGGCGGGAAGCTGATGCCGCACGCTGGGTTCTTGCACTTCTTCGGCTTCGGGGCCTTCGGTTCCTTGATGGCGGTTCGCATCAATACCGCCCTCCCCACTTGTCCTGCTCAGTCCAGCGCACGTCATGCTCAGCGCCGAAGGCATGCATCAGTTCGAACAGATCGCTGAACCACTTCTGCGACTGCTTGCGGGTCGATACGGCCATCACGACGAAGCCACCGTCGAGGCCAGGCTCTGCGCGCTGCTTCTCCAGCGAGGCACTGAAGAGGCACTTCCAGTCTTCACTGGTCAGCTTCTTGCCGTGCCAGACCACCTGCTCTGATACGTCCTTGAGCATTGCCCACATCTTGCGGTTGCAGATGTCAGGGCGCTTCTCGTCCTTGATGACCACGATCTTGGGTTTGGTGAAGTCGGTTGCGTGCAGGACGCCCATCAGACGGCTGATATCGCGCTGGCTGCGGATTGCGAACTCGGTCATGGCTGCACCGCCTTGGTCATGGCAGCGTCGATGCATGCGCCAAGGTCGCTGGAGTCGTAGTGGGACGTTGCA
Organism: Pseudomonas sp. P116; assembly: GCF_020149425.1. Classification (NCBI taxonomy): domain Bacteria; kingdom Pseudomonadati; phylum Pseudomonadota; class Gammaproteobacteria; order Pseudomonadales; family Pseudomonadaceae; genus Pseudomonas; species Pseudomonas sp. P116. The sequence continues at coordinate 208,545 of NZ_JACVHB010000001.1, forward strand.
ATACGAAGCTCAAGCTTCCCGTAGATGACATCCCAGTCGTACTGGCTTGAGTCGCGAAGCCACCTGTACCGCTCCGCGTCTTTGCGCAGCTCGGCCAGCTCTTCAGCAAATTCCGGCCCCTTCAGCCGATCCAGTTCTTTCTGCAAGCCTTCCTTCTCGGCCCTGTGGCCGTTCCGTTCGGCCTGGATGCTCAGACCCCAAGTTTCGATATCCGAACGCAAGGCCGAATTTTCTTCCAGCAGCTCCAGCGCCACCTCCTCCACCGTCTTCTCACCGAGGAATTCCTGCAGAGCCTCAGTGTTGCGCTTCCAGTCTGCGCAGTCGGTGCGGTACGACGCAGCTTCGGCCCACAGCAGCTTCTGAAGTTCTTGTTTGTCGATGGTCATGTCCGTTGCTCCGCTTCGGCTTCCATTTCATCCAGCTTCTGCCAGGCCTTGGTCTTGAGTTCTTCGAACTCTTGGGCGTCTGCCACAGGCATTGGCACGAACAGCACACCGTGTTTGGCGAATGTCTCCGCCAGAATCAGAACGGCGCGAAGGTCTTTCACGTTGGCTCGCATCAGAAACCCTCCTTGCCGCGCTGGGATTCCCAATCGAACGGGACAACGATCATTCCGCCCTCGCGCAGGCGGTCGACGCAGCGGTCACCCATGGCGGCCGGCAACTGGCTGGCTTCGAGGTTGGAGATCACCACCGTGGGGCGCTCCTGCTCGTAGCGGCCATTAATGATTGCGAACAGGGTCGTCAGCTCGAAGTCGCTCGGCTGCTCCTTGCTCACGCCAACCTCGTCCAGCACCAGCAGATCGGGATCGATCAGGCTCGAAAGAATCTCGGCCTCACTGCGTTCGCTGTGCTTGTCATACGTGGAGCGGATCGCCTGAAGGATTGCGCCGACAGTGCGGTACACGGCCGTGCGTGACGTGTTGTGCAGCAGCTCGTTGGCCATGCCGGCGCCGAGGTGCGTTTTCCCGGTACCGGGCTTGCCGATCAACACCATGCAGCGACCAGTCTTCAGGATCTCGTCAAAGATCTGCACGTAGTGCTGGCAGAACCGGAGGGCTTTGCGCTGGCCGTCGTTCTCGGCCTGGTAGTTGCCCAGGGTGCGAGTGGTAAAGCGTTTCGGGATCAGCGCATCGCCCAGCTTGCGAGCGAGGGACATGCGCAGTTCCATGGCCTTGTTGGCCTTCTCGGCCGCGTCGGCTTTCTCGCGGGCAATACGGCTGCACTCAGGGCAATTGCTTCTGAGCTCGCGGCCCAGCACGGCATAAACCTTCTGCTCGTACGCGCCGTGAGTTTCGCACTCGGCAGGCTGGATGCGAGTGCCCGACGGCAGTTCGGGAGTGGTTTGGACTGGCTCAGAGCGCATAGCTGCCGTCCTCTCGTTGCTTCAATCCGGAGGTGTAATCGCGTTCAGCGAAACCGGTGTGGCGGGATTGCGGGAACGGGTGCACGTTGCTGGCGACTTTCACCTCGTCCTCCCAGCGCTTGCCGTTCAGCCATGTCGCTGGGTGGGGAATGAACTTCCCGCCGTCCTTGACCCATGCCTCGCAAACGACTTGCGCAGCCAGGCCTTCAGCAATCTGGCCGAACAGGTCAGCAGTGACCTTGAGCTTCTTCCAGGCTTTTTCAGCTGCGGCCTTACCCTTCTTGTTCGGGTACAGCTTCCAGAACTTCGGGAAGAGGTCGTCACTCGGCGAAGTCGGCAATGCCGAAGGCGTTGACGCGGTGAGGGAATCAGCAGTCAGGGATCCGGAATCAGGAATCAGAGAATCAGCCGGAGCGCTACCGAGAATGGCAGAAGTACTTCCGCCAAAATCGGTAGTGATACAACCATCTGATACAGAAGGGATAACTGACTCCGGTTCATTACGATGCGGGTTCTGATGTTTGTCGAAGTTCTCAACCTGGATGTAACGCTTCGGTCCGACTGAGTACCGAACAATAAAACCTTCGTTTGCGAGGAACCTCAAAAGCCCCTCAACGTCCAGCCCATCGCGGTACGGGAAAAGCTCCCCCTTGATTCGTATCGGGCGATCTTCGAGGCGTCCAGCTTTGTCGGCGAGCAGCCACAGCCCTTCGAAGAGAAGCGTTGCCATTGGGTCGGCTACGCCAAGGATTTCGTTCTTGAACAATGCGGGTTTGATGTTGCGTGCACGGGCCATTACGCAGCCTCCCTGGTTTTCGCGTAGTCGCTGATAGCACCGCCAACATCCTCGAACCACTCACCATGCCGCCGAAAGGCCGCAAATTTTTTGTGCAGTTTGCTTTCAACGTCGCTCGGTATCACCGCCAGCGTAGCGAGAATGGCCCCGGCTCCCGTTTGCAGAGATTTGAGACGGCCAGGAACATCATTCGTGCGTCCAATCTTGATCAGGCCCGTCATGGGGTGCCGAACGATGTAGGTGCTGGTTGATTCGTCTTTGCGCGCTACGGCGGTCTTGTTGGTGAGGATGTAGAAAGGAATCAGGGTTGCTTCCGCGTAGAAGAGAGCGCTCAGGTGAAATTTCATCACCGCAGCGATATACGGGTAGTTGTCAAACGCCGGCGCAATCCCACGCAGGTATTCGCGTCCGGATTCAATCTCATCCAGAGCAGCGCGAGCCTGGGCACGATCCATGTGGTCTAAGTCGCCTAGATCAATTGATCCGACCTTCTGGCTTGCGAGTGCAACGACCTTGAAGGCCCATTCATAAACGACACCCATCGGCGCTGTACCCGCCTGGATTGAAAGAATCTCCCGGGCGATTTCATCTGTACGCGACACGTTTTCACCGTTGCCAAATTGTGTCGCGACACTGGCCGGGGTATTGATCGTTTGGATTGATTGGTGCATGATTTGCTCCACAAGCGTTTTAAGAGAGCCGGGCTGCAATCCCGGCTTTTTTTCGTCCCGAATTTGGCAGAGGCCCTCTGGATTACCCCGAAGAGTCCCTGCCAGAGGCCCTCATTGGGGGCACCAACTTCAGCACCTTGGCTTTCTTGCGCCCCACTTCAGAGAGCGCACCGCATGCGATCGCGGTTTCCATCATTGCGTTGATGGCATGGCTGAAACTCCAGCCATTGGCGCGCATCAACTCCTCCACCCTTTTCCGCGTTTGCGGAGGCAGCCTTTCCAGCTCTACGGTCATTTGGCCCTCCAAAGGGGCTTCAGCCCGCGATATCTTCTTGTTTGTCCTGCATGAGTTCCTCGATCACGCCATTGGCCACTGCCCACTCGATGATTTCGTAGAGGTAGGTGGCGTGCTGCATACGGGTTTTGGTCGCGGCCTTACGCAGAATCCGATCAAGCACTGGTTCAAAACGAACCTTCACCGGGATGGCGCGCTTTTGATTGGGGTCCATGTACATGCTTCGATGCTCCTGGCTGTTGAAATTGGTTATGCGGCGGATTTCTGGGACGGGAACGGACGCTGCTCTTGCGCCGACAAGCTGCCGTCGTCTTCGAGGGTCACGTACACATCACGACCTACGCGGATCGCCTTACTGAGGGCGCCCTGCGTACAGCCGAGCAGCTGCGCGGCCTTGGTATGGCCGTGTTCTTTGGCAAATTCGGTGAGTGGGATTCGGCGCATTGCGGCGTCCTCTGCGTAGATTTCGCCGCAAGTATGACCGCCGGTATTGTTAACAGTCAATACCGGCGATATTGGTTAAGTAAATACCGTGGGTAATAACATCACTCAATGAAAAAAGACTCCCGACGGCTACCGCTATCAGACTGGCAGCTGCAAGACAGCGCCCGCCTGAAATCCCTTTTCCAAGCAAAACGTGGGGAGCTGAAGCTCACTCAAGAAAAACTCGCAGCCGAACTCGGTGACGGTGTTACCCAAGGCGCTGTGAGCCACTTCATGAATGGGCGCACTGCGCTCAGCGTTAACGCTGCCGTAGTTTTCGCGAAAGCGCTTCATGTCCCCGTTTCAGATATCAGTCCAACCCTCGCTGCCCAGATTGAGAAGATGGCCGCATCGCTCCCAGATATGCGCCCTGCTCACCGTGAGGCCGAAGATGTTCGCATTCCGCCGCGGAGCTTCGATCTCAGAAACGAGCCTGGTTATACGGGCGTGCTGCAGTTGACTGCGCGAGGATCTACCGGCGACGGCGATGACAACCCTCACGTCGAGATTCGCGGCGTCATGGCGTTCAAGTCGTCATGGCTGCGCGCAAACAACCTCAATCAGCGCCACCTCGATGTGATCTATGCCAACGGACACAGCATGGAACCGACCATCAACGACGGCGACGTGCTGTTGGTGGATGAGTCGAAGATCGAACCGAAAGACGGTCAGATCTTCGCCATGCAGAGCGCGACCAAAGGCACGATCGTGAAGCGCTTGGTGAAGTCGGACATCGAGGGCTGGATCATCCGTAGCGACAACTCGGATAAGGCGCGCTACGGCGACGAGATTTTGAGAGATGGCGAAATAAACGAAGTGCGGATCATCGGACGCGTCGTGTGGCGCGGCGGGATGCTGTGACCAATTCATCTGCGCTTAGCGCAAGGAGGCAAGTTTGAGCGACCAGCCCGGGGTAATGATCAACCACATCAAAGCCGGCAGCTACATGGATGAGCAGGTTGACCAGTTCGATGCGTTTGCGATTTCTTGGAACGGCCAGGAGGCGATACACCTCACATTCGGCAGAACCTCGATAAACGTTAAGAGCTCAAAATTTGTGCCCGTTCCAGATGGGACGGAAAGACAGTCCGGAGATGTTGAGATTTTCAGACTAGATGTCGGCGCCGTATCGATGCCCCTCGATACCGCCAAGCATCTTTCTGAAACATTGATCCGCATGATTGCCCAGGCCGAGACCAGGAGAGTGGCAGGTGAGCAGTAACTCTATCATCGACTCGAATGGCAACAACGTTCTTGCCTTTCCATCATCGGATGACAAAAGAGGTGGGCCGGGCAATACTGGGGGCAATGATGGAGGTGGCTCAATGGAAGCTCGTGTAGCGGCACTAGAGAAAGTATCCCAAGATATTCGGGAGAAGCTTGTGCGCGTGGAGACTAAGCTTGAAAGCCTTGAGAAGGCTGCAGCCACTAAAACAGACATTGCCGACCTGAAAACTGCGATCGCAGAAGGTTTCACTTCGCAAACGAAGTGGTTCATCAGTACAGCCATCGCCTTGGCGGTAATAGCATTCACGGCGGCAAAATTCATTCACGCCTGATGCTTCGTTAAACAAAAATGCCCGGCCCAGCGCCGGGCTTCTTGTTTCTGCCCTTCCCGATCTGATCCGCAGCCCGCCACTGAGCGGGTTTTTTCATGCCTTTTAAAAAATACATGACCGGCGGTATTGACCGCATACAATACCGGAGGTATTGTTTACCCATCGCAGCGACACACAGCCACTGCGAAGGGCCTCAACAGACCCGCCGTTCTTTCACAATTTGGAATCTTCGCGGATCGATCCCCGGAAACGGGCATAGCGCGAAACACAAACTTCGATCTCCATGCAGGCTCTGGAACCTGCCGGACTCCCCTAATGGGAGGACGCCAAACCATGCAAGCCAGCCGGCGAAGAACACCGAACACGAAATGTGTGACGCCGGCCAGGTGGGGAAACCGCGGCGCCGAGCATGGAGCGGATAGCAAGACCACAGATTTACTGATGCCGCTTCGATGAGGCGGCATTGGAAATCGAACATGCAATACTGATCACATCGAAAATAGATTGGAGGTCCAAAGTGGAAGCCAGCGAATTCATGGAGCGCTTAATCGCCAAAGCAGGCGAGTTCGGCGAGTGGAACGTCGTAAGGATTGTCGAAGAACATCGCGGCGTTGAGATTGAGCCGGGTTTCTGCTGGAACGAAGTCAGCAGCTCAGAGGACGACCCAGAGCTCAAGCGTGGCTGGCTCTATTTCGCCATGGGTGGCGGCAAATATCTCTTCGTTCGTTATATGGATCTGCCTAGCGGCAGGCGATAGAAATCACTGAACAAATCAAGCCCGATAACTTCGGGCTTTTTTGTGCCCGATCCTCTCTATGAGAGCGCATCGGGGTGTGATCTGAATGCGCAGGCTGATGCGACGACACCGCTTGATGGGGTAGCGGGATAATCTACCCATATGCCGGGATCAGCTCCGGCCAGATCACACCCCGATGCGGATGCACGCCCAGGCTGATGGGCAGGTTTAAAAACTAACAGTTCCGAGAGTGAGCGCTGACCGGCTAAGTACTATTTTATGCCCGCGCGGTACCGGCTCGTAATAACTGATATTGAGGTAGGCGCAAGCCGTTGACCTCGGCATGACTCTCAACCCGGAGATCAGCACCGGGCATCTGCATCACTTATTCGGCGAAAGCCACCACGAAAGCGGGTCCTTTTGTAGTTTGGGAGCGTGCTTTACGCCTGGAAACTGCCTCCTAACACCTTGAGTAGCCGGTGCGACAGCTCGGAAAGACGAGCATCCATTCATTAGGTGGCCACTGCCTGCCCAGTGAGCGAGCAATAGGAGATACCGCCATGAAGCGTTAACCAGCCGTTGCCGAGCAACAGCCTACCCGGCCGCTACAGCGTCGGGCGCTTGGGCCGACGAGAGAATATCGGCCCCGGAGAGCGCGCCTTGTCAGCGCCCCGCAGCGGGTATAGCCCACTGGATCTGCTGGTGACATCAGCGCCGGACAAGTAACCGGCAACCCCTTCCCCGACACCGCCCGAATGCACTCCCCTCCGCGCCCAACGGCAACCAGCGGAGCGGATGAGTGCATCCGAGTTTTGTTGGATCAACCACATGGAGCAAATCATGGCCGAGCAACGAGCGCCGTATCCACGGTCGGCGGACAACGCCGATCAGATGAACCTGCCCGAGGGCAAGACCTGCGGCGACTGCGTGCACTGCAAGCGCTGCACCGCGATGTTCGGCCACATCCCTGCGGATGAGTCGTGCGACTGGAGCCCCTCGCGCTTTCGTGAAGCCGTTCCGGCCACCGCCTAACCCCAAACACTGGAGGTCGCCATGTTCGATAAGGGCGCAAAAGACATGTTTGATATTGAGCTTGAGTCTGCCAAAAACTGGGCTCCAGCATGCAACCATCACGCAGAAACTGACATGGCGAGAGCCGAAGGAATGGCGCTCTACGCGTTGAGCAACGGGGATATCCGTCGCCAAGAGTTTGACCTGCTGATCAGCCGCATCCAGTCCATTCGCCTCAACCGCAAAGCCAAGGATTCCGACACCAATCGCCGCGATACGCATCTTCGGAGGGCATCATGAAGAACTCGCTTACGGCGGTCATCGCCACCAGCCGCCCAGCAATAGCCAGCGCCCTGATCGCGCAGGGCTTCATCTTGGTCAGCGACCTGCCTAAGCCCATCCGTCTGCAGCAAACACCACGCGGCATGCTGATTGCGAGGTTGTCATGAGTTCCTATCGGCGTGCTCGTCGCCTCGCAATTTGGCGTGGCTCATTCCCGGTACTCACGATCACCATCATGGTAATGCTCGTCCTCAGCCTTCTGGCCTGACCTCCCCCAAACAACGCCCAGTAACGCGGCCATCATGTGGCTGTGATGGAGGCTCTATGTCTCAAGAAAGCAAATCCCTCTTATCGGCTGCAGATCTGCGGACGATTGCCCACGCCGCGCCAACCGCCAAGATCGAGCGAGAAGAACTCGATGCTGCCCACCGCCAAGCCGAGCGCGAGCGCATTGAACGGCTTGGAGGGTCGGCTGAGTTGGTTCTGGACCTGGAGACCAGGCTTGCAGCAGCAGTCGATGACCGCAAGCGCGCACAGGTCGAGGCGAACTACGCCAAGAAGAAGCTGGAGCAGGTTTTCGAGTCGGTCAGCAGAGCTGTAGGCCGGGACGTTCGCAAGCTCAGCCTAGTGCACCTCGCCATGGCGCTGACAGACAGCAAGTCGAAGCTGGTCACCCTTGCAGAATACATCGACAAGGCGCGGACACTGGATGACCTGGTGGTACTCAAGCGAGTAGCCAGCAACCTAGGAGTGATCCAGCCACAAACCATGGCCGAGGCAGCCCAGTTGATGGGTTTGAGCCACAGGAGGGCTGTATGAGCCCGGCAATGTCCGCCCAGCTCGACTGGATGACGGTCGGCGCCTTCTCGCCTGAGCGATTCACCGGCGACCAGCGCAAAGAGTACGAAGACGAAGCCCGCCGCATCCAGCGGCAGTGGGACAACCAACCAATCTGAGGAAACTCAAATGTTCAAGAAAGCCGAACGCAAGCAGGCCAAGCTACGGCTGGCACTTGCCGGGCCGTCTGGATCAGGCAAAACCTACTCCGCTCTCCTCCTGGCTCAGGGCCTGGGTGGGCGTATCGCGGTTCTCGACACAGAACACGGGAGCGCTTCGCTCTACGCTGACCTTGTTGACTTCGACGCGATGGAGCTACACGCCCCCTACTCTCCCGAGCGCTACATCGAAGTCATCGCCGCCGCCGAGCAGGCCGGGTACGAAACCCTAATCATCGACAGCTACTCGCATGAGTGGACCGGCTCCGGGGGGTGCCTGGAGCAGAACGAGACAGTGGCCCACCAGAAGTTCCGGGGCAACACCTGGGCGGCCTGGAATGAGACCACGCCGCGCCACCGGAAGCTTACGGACAAGATACTCACCAGCTCTATGCACATCATCTGCACCATGCGCAGCAAGACGGAAACGGTTCAAGGCGAGGGCAAGAAGATCCTCAAGCTGGGCATGAAGTCCGAGCAGCGCGACGGCACCGACTACGAATTCACCGTGGTTCTGGACCTCACCCACGACGGCCACACCGCAACGGCCAGCAAGGACCGGACGAAGCTGTTCGACCAGCCTGAGCTGATCAGCGCATACACCGGTTCGCGCCTGCTGACCTGGCTGAACTCTGGTCTGAACCCAGAAGAAAGGGCCAAGGAGCTGCTGGTGGATGCTTTGGCTGATATAGCTTCAGCCAAGGACATGGCCTCTCTCCAGTCCGCGTTCAATGCGGCCAAGGCGATTGCCGTCGGCTTTGACGACCTAGTTCAACAGGTCGTGTCAGCAAAAGACAAACGCAAAAACGAACTCTCATCACAAAGGCAATCGGCATGACCGCATACATCTTCGACAGCGAAACAACGGGCCTTAACGATCCACATTTAATTGAAGCGGCTTGGCTTCAGCTGGAAAATATCAGCAGCCTCGCGGTAACGGCAGATTTCCTGCAGCGATACAAGCCTGGAAAGCCGATCGAGCTGAGCGCTCTGGCGACCAGTCACATCCTCGACGAAGAACTTGCCGGCTTTCACCCGCACACCGACTTCAACCTGCCGAGCGATGTTGAGTATTTGATCGGTCACAACGTGGATTACGACTGGCGCGTCATTGGCGAGCCGGATGTAAAGCGCATCTGCACGCGGGCGCTGAGTTCCAAACTCTGGCCGAACGCCGACAGCCACACTCAGTCGGCGATGATCTACCTTCACTACCGTGCCGAAGCCACGGGCCTTCTCCGCAACGCTCACGCAGCGCTAGATGACGTGAGGAATTGCCGTCTGCTGCTAGTGAAGATTCTCGATCAGCTCGCTGCCGAACGTGGCCGGCCGGTCAGCGACTGGGAAGAGCTTTGGCAGATCTCAGAGGATGCGCGAATCCCCACGGTTATCGGATTCGGAAAACACAAAGGTACCGCCTTTTCTGATCTGCCTAGCGACTACAGGCGCTGGCTCCTTAATCAGCCGGACCTTGACCCATTTGTTCGGAAGGCGCTACTGCGCTGAGGATGAATCATGATCAGCAACCACCTCAGCATGGTCGAAGCGCTTCGGCCAAAATCCAACGAGCTGGCGGCCCAGGTTGAAGAGTTCCTATCCGCTGGCGGGACGATCCAAGAGGCGGAGCCAATCGGCTACAAACCCAAGCCGGTCAGCTACAGCACCCAGATGCCGCCGGCGCCGAAGCCATTCGTTCGGCGTCGGGCGCTTGCCCCGCCTCAACCGCTGTCAGCTCAAGATATTCGCCATCAGGAGCGCATGCAGCAGCTCGAACGGATTCGCGAAATGGTGCCGACGCACACGCAGGCAGAGATCGTTGAAGCGCTTGGCATTAGCCGCCGCACGCTCTACAACATCGCCCAGGCCCACGACCTGACGTTCAAGAGTGCAGCTCGCGGCCGCCTGACCGGTAAAGACCGGGAGGAGCATCTGGAAGCCCGCGACGCGAAGTTCGCCGAGCGGATCCGGGCATTCCTTGAACTGGGCATCACTCGCCGGCAGGTGTGTGGTCGCCTCGGCATCGCCAACAAAACACTCGAGCGGATTCTCGCCAATTACGGCATCGATTATCCGAAGGCGCGGCGCGGCTGTACTTCATGCGCCGCATAGCTCGACCCCAGCAACGCAAACGACAGACATGGCTGGACTTGCCGGCCAGCGGAATAGAAGAGGTAGGCCATGGCCAAGAGCAATGCAGATCGCTCAGCGAAAGCCGCGGCGAAGAGGAAGGAGCGCGGCGAAGAGGAAATCAGGCTGCACTGCCTGCCCGGTACGCGCCAAGCCCTTGCTGAGCTGATGGCCTGGAGCGGCATCGAGGAACATGGCGAGGCAATCACGCTGATGATTCACCACCTGCACGGCCTTGGCCCCGGCGGCGCCCTTCCACTGCTTGAGCCGCCTCCGCGACACGAATACGTGATACCCGAAAACGTGTCGCGGAAATTGAAACTCGCCTACAACCGCGAAGCCCTTCGCATCACCCACGACGAATAACCACTACCCACGCTGCGCATCCGGTCACGGAGGGCGGCGCACATCCGGAGAAAACCATGACTGAACATGCACAGCAATCCGTAGCCGCCGCCGACCTGCCAGAGCGCGGTCAACCTCTCGCAGGCGGCACCTTCGTTACCCGCTATTGGCTGAACGGCGAAGAGCGCGCCTTGGTGTTGCTCGACAACGAACTGATCGGCACCTGGGGCAAGTACGGCGAGGACGTTGCCGGCGCCAAGAGCCTTAGCGACGGCGCCGCCAACACTCGCGCCATGGCTGAAGCCGGCAGCGATATCGCCGTCAAGGCTCTGGATCTGGATGCACACATCCCGTCCTACCTCGAAGGCGCTCTGCTGATGGCAGCGAAGGCCGAAGGCTTGGTCACCCTGCGCGAGGATCGTTGGCACTGGCTGAGTTCGCAGTTCTCCGCCGACTTCGCCTACGACATGGACTTTGGAGTTGGCTGGCTCACCAGCTACGGCAAGGACCTCGAGCGCGTCGCGCGCCCGGTCCGCAGCCTTCCTATTCAGTAATTCATTCCTTCATTGCTTTTATGCAGGCGATTCCCGGGAGTGTCAGGACGACGCTCAGACCAGAAGCTTGCCGGGTAGCGCCGGCGGCCTGCGCCCAACTCGCTCACAGGAGCATCCAATGCAAACGAATCAACTGACCACCTATACCAGTGGCGATCTGATGATCAGCAGCCCAGATGAATCGGTGGTGCTCAAGCTGGCTTCGCTGGCCATCGCCGCCGCACCGGTCACTTCTGCGAGCGGCATTCCTGCTGTAGGTGAAATCTGGCCCGGAGAAGGTGGCGTGAATGGCGGTCTGTTTCCGGGCGACGGCAAGCCCTACTACCTGATCGTCCCGACCGGCGCCGATGCTGAGGGCGAGTTCGAATGGGGTGGTTACGGCAACGAACTCAACGGTGCGAAGAGTGCCTGGGATGGTCGAGCCAACACGGACGACCTGATCGGCGCCGATGACTCCTACCCCGCGGCCCAGTTCTGCGCCGCCTTCGAGCGCGAGGGCCACAAGGACTTCCATCTGATGTCCCGTCGCGAGGCTTCATTTCTGGAGGTCACGCTGGGCGACAAGGATGTATTCAGCAAGCGCTACCACTGGACCAGCTCGCAGTTCTCCGCCGACACCGCCTACACCATGGCCTTTGCAGATGGCTGGCCCCGCCTCCTCGGCAAGTACTACGAGCGCGTCGCGCGCCCGGTCCGCAGACGATTTATTTGATCCTTCAATCCTTCATTCATGGGCGCGATAGCGCCCTCGCTTTTCAAGGAGGCCAGGATGGCCCTTCACATGGATCTGGAGATCCACAAGGTTGCAGAAGAACTGCTCGGCATGTCGCTTGATCTGGTGCGCAACATCCCTCGCGACCTGAAACAGGTTGTCGGGGCAAAGATTCGAGATGAGTGCTTGCAGGTTCTGGTGTTGATCGGCCGGGCCAATATGTCGAGAGACAAGCTGCCCCACCTGAACCTCCTGCTGGAAAGCATCTGGATGCTGAATTACTTGCTGCGAGCGCTTACCAACAAAGCGTTCATCAGCAAGGGGCAGCACGCCAAAGCAATGAAGTTAACGGCCTCTGTAGGCCGACAGGCAAATGCCTGGAAGAAGTCCGCAACCGCGCCCGCTGCGTGAGGGCCAAGGCTCTCGCGTCTGTGCGCAAAATCTGGTCGAGCCGCTGACCTCTGGGTCACCGCCATGCACACAAAAGAAACCGCCGGTCTAAAGCGTCCGTGTAGGTCTTGTGCAGTTTCCTTGCTGATCGGTTCCGCCTTCGGCAAGGCGATGTAGATAGCTCGATAGGTCGCAGTTCTCCGCCAACAACGCCTACAACATGGACTTTGAAGATGGCTGGCTCAACAACAACGACAAGAACAACGAGCGCGTCGCGCGCCCGGTCCGCAGATTTAAGTGTTGCACCCTTCCAGTTCGAGGATCTTGTCCAAGCGTATTACGACTGTCGCCGGAACAAGCGGAACACCGCGAGCGCCCGGCACTTCGAGAAGGACATGGAGATCAACTTGCTGGAGCTACACGACGACCTGATCGCCGGCACCTACCGGCCAGGCCGTTCCATCTGTTTCGTGGTCACCCGGCCGAAAGCCCGCGAGGTTTGGGCGGCAGCATTTCGGGACCGCGTCGTCCACCACCTGATGTACAACCATGTGGCACCGCGCTTCTACGCCAGCTTCATAGCGGACAGTTGTGCGTGCATCCCTGGACGCGGCACGCTGTACGCCGCGAAGCGGCTTGAATCGAAGATCCGCAGTGCCAGCGAGAACTGGTCGAAGCCGACCTTCTACCTCAAGTGTGACCTGGCCAACTTCTTCGTCGCGATAGATAAGCAGGTGCTGCGCCAGCAGCTGGCCAAGAAGATCACCGAGCCCTGGTGGCTGGCACTGGCTGAAACGATCCTGATGCACGACCCGCGTGAAGACTACGTGCTGCGTAGCCCACCGCATCTGTTCAACCGAGTGCCTCAGCATAAGCGCCTGACAGCGCAGCCTGCGCGCCTCGGCCTTCCGATCGGCAACCTGTCATCGCAGTTCTTCGCAAACATCTATCTCGACGCACTCGACCAGTTCGCCAAGCACCAGCTCGGCGCCAAGCACTACATCCGCTACGTCGATGACTTCGTGTTTCTGCATGAATCGCCGCAGCAGCTCAACGCATGGCTGGCAGAGGTTGAAGCATTCTTGCCCAGCCTTGGCGCCAAGTTGAACCCAACGAAGACCATCCTGCAGCCGATAGACCGAGGCGTCGACTTCGTCGGGCACGTCATCAAGCCATGGCGCCGGGCAACACGGAAGCGGTCGATAGCCCAAGCACTGAAGCGGGTTGCCGCAGCACCCGTCGAGGATCTGCGCGAGACCGCAAACAGCTACTTCGGCCTCCTTGGCCAAGCCAGTCACAGCCAGAAAGACCGGGCAGCACTGGCCAATGTCGTGCTGAAACGCGGCAACAGCGTCAACGCGGCGCTGACCAAGACCTTCAAGAAGTCGTAACCCACCCTCCACCGCCCGGGCATGCCCCGGCATAGGACGCCCATGCCCACAGAAAACAAACCGGCCGAGCTGCAGATTGAGCGCTCGACTGTGACCAAGCTGGTAATCACCGGCGCACCGCGGCTTGACCCGATTACCGTATTCCTCGAAGACTTCGGCCGCCGCGACTGCCCTACTGAATCCGACCCGAGCTATCAGACCGCCCAGGGCAAGATCACGATCAATTGCTGGGACAACAGCTGGAACGCCTACTGGGGAGGTATGGGCCCGCGCACGGTCGCGGAGTTTGTCGCCGACTGCGACTGGCATTACATCCTCAACTGCCTGGATCGCGGGATCAGCCCCACGGTGTTCAGCGGTAACGCCCTCCACGCTCTGGCCAAGAAGTGCATCGTTCAGCGCCGCCGGCAACAGACAGGGCGCCATGAGTGGGAGCTGGGTGAGCTGAGTAAAGACGAAGCCCGAGAGCTTTGGCGCGACATCGACGAGCTGCGCGGCATAGAGAGCGCTAACGAGTGCTGGCATCAAAGCAGGTTACTGACAGAACTGTTCGGTGATGAATGGCATTACCCGCTCGACGGCAAAGCGGTCGAAGAGAACCACAAATTCACCTACCTGCGCCGCGTTGTTGAAGCGGTGCAGCACGCGCTGCGCCAGGAACAGCAGCAGGAGGCAGCATGATCAATCTCTTCTGGCGCCTGGTCGCCAAGGTACTCGCGCGCCCGGCCATCGCCGACTGGCTCATCGCCCGCGCCAAGCTCACCCCGTACCAGCACATCATGTCCGCCGACGGCACCGAGATGTACATGGGCCGCTGGTGGCTGTTCAACCCGTACAGCCGGGAGACGCACAAACCCGCGCTCTGGTGGTGCCCTTGGTCGTTCCGCATCCACCACATCATGCGGCCGGATGAAGACCGGGATCTGCACGATCACCCGTGGAACGCCCGGACAATCATCCTGCGCGGCTTTTACAAGGAACAGCGGCGCCATTTCTGGGAAGCCGGCGGACACACCGATCTTGAATACTGGCGTGAGCCGGGCGACACCGCGCAACTGCTGCACGGCGAGTATCACCGAATCGACGAAGTCGGCCCCAGCGGCGTCATCACCCTCTTCATCACCAGCAAGTGGCGCGGTGACTGGGGATTCCTCGTAAACGGCGTGAAGGTGCCTTGGCGCACCTACACCGGTACCGACAACTGAATAGCGCGCGAAATGTTAGAAGCTCGCTGCGATATCTTTCGTGTTTAAAAGCGCTGATGCCGCTCTATCGTGGATATCTTTTAGTCCGGCTATAAGATCGACTAGGCTGTACGTTTCCTCTCTGAAGGTGAACTCAGCAATCGTCGGGTCGTATTGGCGCATCATGTCTGAATTATCTATCCCCCCCATTTCGCCTTTCGGGCCTATGTAATCCTGTACATAGTTCATCCGCTCACTCGTCTGAACCCAGTGATCTATTCGCTCGTCGAAATGTTCAAGATGATCGCGCAGTGTCCGGCTTTTTAAAACATGGTTTGGATCCTCCAGTTGGAGAGCGATTATCATTTTTGATGATCTGTCTCTAGCCAGACAGGTGCTGCATGTCAATCCCTTTGCTTTTGACTTTCCGCAAAAACAATTTTGTTTTTTAGATAGCGCTGGAGGCCAAATAATCCTTGAAACATTACTGGAATGAGTGAGAAGGCTGTGCACTAATCGAAAATGCTCAGAAATAAATAACTCTCTATCCCTGCCCTTAAATTCTTGTATTTTCTCTATTGGAAGTGCGTTTATTTTATTCAAATCATTAGCTGCCAGAAAGCCCATCCGCGATTGAGTTTCGAGCTCTCTTAAATACACCTCTAAAACTTGCTTTTTCATGATATCCCACCCTTTTTATAAAAAACTTTAGAAACACAATAGTCGAAACACCCTCCCCCTTCAAAGTCAGCCGCTATAGCGGCAAGGACGAAGTCATGTCTGAAGAAATCAAATTGATCCAGCCAGCACCGGTCCTGCGCGACGAAACGGGGTCTTTCCAGCACCCGGATATGCCCGACTTCGACGAGGGTGACGGCGACAAGGTCAAGGCCTGGGTGGCCGAACAAGGCCTGAAGGTTACGCAGGCCCGTCTTGAGTACGCCGACGAGTCCGTTGCCGATCGATACTTCGAATCCGGTGATCCGGACTTCAGCTACTGGGAGCCTGACCGCCCTGAAGGCGAAGGCTGGTTCTGCCTGGCTATTCACGACACAGACGACGGCCCGGTCTGCTGGTGGGCGCGCCGAGAGGTGACGCCATGATGCTCAAAGCAGCAGCCATAAGCGCCTGCCTCTGGGGCTTGATCTTCCTCTCTGTTGCAGCGGTGACCTCATGAGCGACCATTCAAAACTAAAAGAGCTGGCCGAGGCCGCAACGCCCGGACCATGGGATCGCAGCGACGGCAACGAAGTCAGCGTTTCGTACGAAGGTGATGAAGCCTACTGGTCGTGGGAGAACGCTGGTCCGGCGCAGTTGCATGGTTCTGGCACTCAGCCACTCGCCGACGCCGACTTCATTGCAGCCGCTAATCCTGCCGCAGTCTTGGCCCTCATCGCCGAGAACGAAGAGCTGCGGAAGGAACGAGACAACCTGCGCGAAGACCGCGACGGCCTCCTCGAAGCAGGAGCGCACCTACTATGATCTTCGCCACCCTGTTCATGCTCCAGCACATCTACCGAGGGCCGTGGCGATGAACCATCAACCCAAAGGTGGCATGTGCGCCACCTGTGCCCACGCCCTCCGCAATTGCAGCCACCTTCCCTTCAGCACCATGCCGCCGCTTTCGAACGACGGCCAGACGGTGATCGTGCGCTGCACTGACTTCCAGCGCCGCGCCCAGCAGTAACCCCTCCCCCAACTCAACAGCCTGCCGGTGTACGGCGGGCGAGGTATTCGCATGTCTGAGAAAAATATCAAAGCCATCATGGACCAGTCCCAGGTGTTCGCCAGCAGCTGGTCAATGGTCGGCGGTCCGCTTGCCGCAGACGATCAGCTCGAACGCGCCGAAGAAGAGAAGGCGGAACTGAAGAAGTTGGTCACCGGTGCGCTGGAGGGATCGGTGAACGCCCCGCAGGACGTCGGTGAAATGATCGAGTCGTTACTGGCGTGGCACAAGCGACAGGCCGACCAGTTGCAGATCATCAGCGACAACGCAAAGGAAGGCGTGACGCTCCAGCTCGGCACCGAAGATCCCGTCGAGATCGCTCTGACAAAGGACATGGCCAAGGGTTTGCGGATCGGCCTCGTGCTCGCCATTGAGCGCCTCGGGAAACTGCCGATCAGCGTCAGCCATGACGAAGACGACTTCGATTCTGACGAAGACGAATAACACCACCCCATCACCACCTTCTGCCGCCACGCGCGGCATGGAGCATCACATGGCAAACGCCACAGCGGCAAAGGCCAGCAGCATTCAACCGCGCTTCATCAGGTTTGGCGATGCTCCTGGTTACCTCGGCATGTGCCGGGACGAATTCAACAAAACAGTTCGCCCAAGCGTTCGGGAATTCCCGATCGGTAAACAAGGTGTGGCCTTCGACCGGATCGAGCTTGATGAATGGGCGGACGCCTATGTCGAGCGCAAGTCGATTGAAAAAGCGGCGAATCAGGACAACAATCGCCCTCGCAGCGAGCGCCAGGGCAAGAAGAAAGGAGCAACGCCGTGGCCCAAAAAGCAATCACCGGCCTCCAGCAAATGCCGAACGGCATCTGGAAGATCGACAAAAAGTACAGAGGAGAACGAATTCAAGAGAGTACTGGCACTTGTAACCGCGCCGAAGCAGAGCAGTACCTGATTCATAAGCTGGAGCAGTTGCGCCAGCAGAAGGTGTACGGCGTCCGGCGGGTCAGGACGTGGCGGGAGGCGGCAACTCGCTTCCTGCTGGAAGTGAAGGATCAGGCTTCAATTCACATCTCGGCCACCTATATGGAGCAGCTCGACCCGTTCATTGGCGATATGCCGCTGACCCACATCGATGACGATGCCCTCGCGCCTTACATCCAGTCGAAGCTGAATCCAGCGGTAGGGAAACCGGTCACGAACCGGACAGTGAATATCGCGCTTCAACGGGTCATCCGCGTGTTGAACCTTTGCGCGCGAAAGTGGCGTGATGAGGAACGACGGCCACTGCTGGACGTGGTGCCGATGATTTCCCTGCTGGACGAGAAGACGAACAGCCGAAAGCCCTACCCGCTTTCATGGGAAGAGCAGTCGATCCTGTTCGCCGAACTCCCGGCGCACCTTCAGACCATGGCTATGTTCAAGGTCAATACAGGTTGCCGGGAGCAGGAAGTTTGCAAGCTTCAGTGGAATTGGGAGATTGCGGTACCTGAGCTAGGAACGAGCGTGTTCCTGATACCTGCGGGATTTGGGGGTAGAAGCGCCAGGTCTGGCGTGAAGAACCGAGACGAGCGTCTGGTCGTGATGAATGACGTTGCCAAGTCAGTGATCGAGAAGCAGCGCGGCAAGCATCCGCTCTATGTCTTCCCGTTTGGCAAGCCAGATGGTGATGGGAATGAAACGACGGTTCACCGCATGAATGACTCTGCCTGGAAGAAGGCGCGGATTCGAGCGGCGAAGAAGTGGCAGGAGAAATTCTTGCGGCCGGCACATGACGGCTTTGCCAGAATCCGAATTCACGACTTGAAGCACACCTTTGGGAGAAGGCTGCGTGCGGCTGGCGTGACTGAGGAGGATCGGAAAGCGCTGCTCGGCCACAAGAACGGGAGCATCACCAGCCACTACTCGGCGGCGGAATTGGATCAGCTCATTGCGGCGGCAAATAAGGTATCAGCAACCGACTCGCGCGCACCAGCGCTGACGATTCTGAAAAGGAGGGAGGCATGAGGAAAAGGCCAGGGTCACTTGAAAAGTCACTATGGCAAAAACAACAAAGCCGCTCGAAAGCGGCTAAGTCATTGAATTATATGGTCGGGACGGAGTGATTCGAACACTCGACCCCTAGCACCCCATAAAGGTAAACCATAGTCCAAACCAGTCTAAATAAATCCAATAAAAAGACCTAAAGCACTGTATTTACTGGGCCTATGCAATTTACACAGTCCAACCACTTCCGATAGCATGCCACCAAAGCCAGCGAGAAACGGTGACCCAACGGTGACCAATTGGAACCTGGCCTTTCTGGGGAAGCGAAAATGGCAACGATCACCGACAAACAGATGGGCACAAAACCAGCCAAACCTACCTGGCTGATCGAGGATGCTCCTCGCGGCTGCGGCCGATTCATGGCGCGTCTTCGCCCAGATGGCGAACGCCTGTTTTACTTCAGGTACACCGACACCAGCGGTGGAAGAGTATTTCTGCCCATTGGTGCATATGACGCCAATGGCACCGATGGGCTTACCCTCAAGGAAGCACGAAATAAAGCTGGAGAGTGGTCACGCCTCTACCAGAGTGGAACTCGCAACTTACGTGAACATCTGGATGCTGAGGACGCGACCCGAATCGCAGCCCGAGATGCGGAGTTGGCACGTCTAACCGCCGAGAAAGCAGCTACGGAAGCCGAGCAGGCTCGTCAGGCCGCACGTAAAACTGTTGCCGACCTATTCGAGCACTGGGCCAGGGTTGACCTGATCAACCGCAAAGATAAAGGCGCAGAGGTGCGTCGCATGTTTGAAAAAGACGTCCTACCGTTCTTAGGAAGTCTGGCTGTAGCAGACATCAAAAAAAGCCACATCACAGTAGTTACCGACGCCATGCTCGCTCGCGGAGTCAATCGCGCTGCGAAAATTGCCTTTTCCCTGATGCGCCAAATGTTCCGCTTTGCAGTGGATCGCGACTTGATTGAATACGACCCTACCGCCAGCATCCGCAAGGCTAAAATCGGCGGCAAGGATGTCGAGCGCGACCGGGTGTTGAGCAATGAAGAAATCCGCACTTTAGCTAGGTTAGCCCCCGAAGCCGGATTGCTGCCTACCACCGAGGCCGCTATCTGGATTGCTCTTTCCACCTGCTGCCGTATTGGCGAGCTGCTTGGCGCACGTTGGGAGCATCTAAACTTGATCAATGGCTCTTGGCTGATTCCTGCCGAGAACAGCAAGAACGGCAAACCCCATAGCGTCACTCTGTCACCGTTCGCCGTCAGGCAGTTCGAGCGCGTTCAAGCGTATAACGGTAACTCTGCCTGGTGCTATCCCAACACCGACGACAGCGGCCCAGTCTGCTCTAAGACAGCGACCAAGCAGTTAGGGGATAGGCAGCGTCAACCTGATCAGGGCACGATGAGTCGCCGAAGCGCAAAAGCGCAGGCACTATTGCTACCCGGCGGAAAATGGACGCCACACGACTTAAGACGCACGGGCGCCACAGTCATGACAGCATTGGGCGTGCTCCCCGAAGTAGCTGAACGCTGCCTCAACCACACAGAGGAAAACAAAGTAAAACGTACTTATCAGCGTCACAGCTATGCTGACGAAATGGCTGCCGCATGGGAATTACTCGGTGAATACTTAGAAAATTTAACAGGTATGGATGCCAACAAAAAAATCCTTGCATCAAAAAACAATTATCTTGCGACATGCACTCGTCTGAGTCACGCAAGGTGACTTGGCAAGACGCTTACATTCGTATATCTATTCCCAGTCTAGGGTATGCAGGAATGATGCACGCAAACGCCATTCGAACGCTCCTACATGGCATGGGATACGAACACATCACTCGACACGGCTTTCGATCCTCATTTCGTGACTGGGCGGGTGAATGTACTCACTACCCACGTGAGGTTTGTGCAATGGCGCTGGCGCATGACGAGCACGACCAGACTGAAGGGGCGTACTCTCGTTCGGACTTTCTCGATAAAAGGCGCTTACTCATGAATGACCGGAGTAGATTTGTATCACCCTATCCAACTGCAGCCTAAAAATTACTTCAATTTAGCACTTGCTGACTGATACCTAAGACCAACCACTAGTAACGTATAAATGGACAGCAGCCCATGAAAGAAGACTCATCAAATAATGACCTGAACGAAGACGCATTCCAAAACACAGCGCCCGCAATCATTGAAAATAAAACAATAGAAGTTTCAATAGACAGCCTAACACGTGTAATTGACGACTACATGTTCAATGTGCAAGGGGAAGAAAACAGCCAAGAGATTATAGACACGTACCTAGAAGTACTTCTTAACGGGAATATATCTAAAAACACAATAACAAAACTAGCTACAGACATAATACTCAGCAAAGATCTAGCCACAAAAAAAGACAACTCACTACAGCTATCTCTTATCTATACAGCACTAAGCCAATACTTCCTAAACAAAAATTTAGAAAGCAAAGCCTGGGCGGCTTTATCAGAAGCCAAGTATTTTCTAGCCTACCTTTTCGGACTTACCGACCCGATAAATCATAAAAGAGCTGAGCGCGCCCAAAAGGGCGGCCGTAAAAAAGCACAAAACGCACTAGATTTTGAGAAATTAGTTATAATACTACTGAATAAAAAAAGACCAAGAAGAGGCTGGCGAAACGCTTACGATGCCGCAAACGACATCGCAAGCGAACTATCAATACAAGCTAACGAAAACAACATTCCCATCCCGAACGACATAAAAGATCTGATTTCTAAAGTGATCAACTTGATACGGGAAGACGAAGAAGTCATCAAGGTTTTTGATTCACCAGAGAGTTGAATCCCTCCCTATAATCCGAAGCGCCGTAACAATCAACACGGCGCGCAGCCAAGCACAGTGAAAAAATTAACACCCAAAAAATCAAATCAAATCAAATCAAATTAAATTAAATTAAATTAAATTAAATCAATATACGCAACTCCTTTATACCTAACAACATCAATCAACCTTCTTTCCTTAAGTACATCTAAAGCATGCTCCAGACGAAGCTTATTTCGCAACTTACCAGGCCCATACTGAAGAATTTTATTCTTCCTGATCTCACCATATTTCTTACCAAAATAACTACATAGCCACTCCAACAATTCATCCGCATCAATATTTTTTTGTGGTGGAGGAACAAATATTTTAAAGAATTGATCTGAGTACCAGCAGCATAAATCAACAGCAAAATCTAGTACCTCACACGAAATCCCCCCCTGCCTGCCGTCAAAAAAGTGCAACAACGCCGCAATCCTAGCGATATTGTCGGCCAGTTTTGAAGCGTGATCCGCGACGCCCTCAAATCTGCCACCCTCAACAATACCTGTTTCTATCTCATTAAATACATCCCGCCATCTTTCTTCGGCCTCCTGAGAAAAACGCACAGTTAATCTCTCTTTTTTCGGAGAGTCTAACAATGCTCGATTCAGAATAAGCAATTCGCCAATACGCGCAGAAAAATCATTACATCTCTCCCACGATAACGTGTCATCACCTATTGTCCTAGTACCTTGCGTCGATTCAGGATGACAAACTAAAAACCTAGCCAACAACCCTGACCCACGACTTTTTTCGCCACGACGCTCCATATACTCTTTAAATGCTGACGCTTGCAGCATAACGGATATAGTTAAGCGAGAATCTGTAACCTGATAACTTTCAACAGAAACGCGATCAACTGTTATAGAGTCGCCACTCCACAATGAGTTCTGCTTAGAAAGATCATTCAGTGCTCCACCATTAAGAATTCCGGCACCTTCGCTAGATATTAACCCCGCAGACGGGAGATTACTGTACAGGCCAAAGAACAGTGCCTCTGATGTCGCATCATCATAAACCATCTTGTACTGCCTTGGCCCCAAAGGCTTTGACTTCTCATGCGCACTAAAAAGCAACTCTTCCTCGCTGGAATTAATACCTTTATCTGTATTCTTGTTTATCTTCTTTAAGATAACTTTTCTTTTTTCCCTCCACATTTCTAGCTGAACATTCCACTCGACAACAGCTTCTTGGTATCTTTTATACTCCAAGCGCTGAAATTCACGAATTGGACCTAAAAAAACATTTTCCGCAGTCGACTTTCGCTCGCCCGACCCAGCTATTGTCAACAACATTAAGGATGTCGGGACACACTGGCCAGTTGGTTTGCAAACATCTATTAGCCCCTGACACACCAGTGAAATAGCCGTCAACGCACCTGAGAATATTAGCGCCCTCGGGGCTTGGACATTTTTTTCCGCCTCATTAACTGCAGCTGCTAGCAGGGCACAAGGAACAAAGCGCGGAAAGCGTGCCCCTACCCTCGGGAGACTCTCATGAAGCTTCACTGCACTCAGGACGATACTCACTGCTGCACCTCATCAGTCCCTTGACTGCCGCTGTAGCATCCCGCTGATTTCCCGCTCTCAGGCACAACTCTGCCTGAAGCGCTCCCCCATCCAGCAGTAATCCTTGATTTAATCCAGGCATCAATCTCAGCCTCAATCCAACCTATCGCAGCGATGCCCAGCTTGATGGGCTTGGGGAAAGTACTGTCATACCTTGGCGACTTCGGATTCATCCGATCGTAAATTGTGGACCTACCCAGTCCAACTCGTTCCTGTACATGCTTCAACCTCAGCACCCTAGAAACACAGCTTGTCATGCCCGTTAAGCTCATCGTTTTTGCCTCAAGTTCCTAATCGATGAGTGAATCTATAACGATCCCCATGGGTCATTTGACCATCTGCTTAATGTAATTTTTTACTCAAGCAGACCTCTTGACGCGAGCAACAAAAATTGATCTAGAAGCAATGGCCAGCCTTCAGGGCAAGCCTCACAAGCTGAGCTATAGCTGCTATAGCTGCTATTCCGTAGCAGTAATAGCAGCTATAGCCGGCCCACGAAGGATCAGATTCAAAAAAAATTTAGTCCTACATCACTGCCATGACATCCACCCCATGGAACTCAGAACCATGTCATTGCAATGTCCTTTGTGTAACTCCCCCAAGATCGCATCTTTACAAACGGCCATGAAGATTGGCGCAGCTGTTGGAACCGTCGGCGGAGCCGCTCGTGGTGCGAGCGCCGCTCTGGCAACAGGCCAGATGGGGGCTGCTGTTGGCGCTATTGCCGGCCCGCTTGGCATCACCCTCGGCGCAGTTTCTGGTGCCATCCTCGGCGGGCTCGCTGGAGGTGCAGGTGGCTGCGCCCTCGGTGCTCAGCTCGGCGAAAAACTCGATCGCCATGTGTTCGCCAACAACCTCTGTCTCGCCTGCAATCATCGCTTCAACCTACCAGCCTAATCCTCTTACAAAATTCTTAGGCCAATGCTGCGCGATTGCAGCATTTATGCCGGCACATAACCAAAGGAATCACTCCCATGGCTCATCTCGTCGAACAAATGGCCTACGTTGGCGCTACCCCTTGGCATGGTTTGGGAAACCGCCTGACGCAAAAACAACCGCTCGAAGTCTGGCAACGTGAAGCGGGTATGGACTGGAAGATCCAGGACAGCCCGGTGCATTTCAAATCCGAGAGCATCGGTCCCTTGGGCTCGATTCTCTCTTTCCCTGAACAGAAGGTGCTGTATCGCTCCGACACCAAGGCGCCCTTGTCGGTGGTTTCCAACCGTTACCAAGTTGTGCAGCCTCGTGAGGTGCTGGAGTTCTACCGGGATCTGACTGAGGTCTCAGGCTACGAGTTGGAAACAGCTGGGATACTCAAAGGTGGCCGCAAGTTCTGGGCCTTGGCCCGTACTGGGCAAGGCACGACGCTAAAGGGCAACGACCAGGTGAATGGCTACTTGCTGCTGGCCACCTCCTGCGACGGCACCCTGGCCACCACCGCCACTCCAACCACTGTTCGGGTGGTCTGCAATAACACCCTGACCATTTCCCTGAACGGTGCCACCCGCGCAATCAAGGTGCCGCACAACACCCGCTTTGATCCGCAGGCCGTGAAGAAGCAACTCGGCATCGCCGTCTCCCAATGGGATGAATTTATGTACCGCATGCGCGCCCTGGCGGAACGCAAGGTGCAGTGGCATGAGGCGATGGGCTTCTTCATGAATGTGCTTTGCGACGTCAACCCGAACAGCCCGTTGCCGGAAGCTCTGCCGAATGAGCGAGCACTGCGCAAAGTCCAATGGCTGTACGAAGGCCAAGGTCGTGGAGCGACGCTTGAATCTGCTCAAGGAACTGCGTGGGGCTTACTCAACGCCGTGACGGAGTATGTCGATCATGAGCGGCGCGCCAGGAGTACCGAATATCGAATGGACTCTGCGTGGTTCGGTGCCGGGGCCGTCCTCAAAGAGCGCGCACTGAACGCAGCGCTGCAACTTGTCGCCTAGCCCCACTCACCTACTCATCTATTAAAACGCCTGGTCAGTTCCTGCTGGCCGGGCGTTTTTTATGCCAGATAGGAAAACATCATGGAAACGCAATCGCTGCAACAACCCTGCAGCAAACCCCGCCCCGCCTTGCGCCTGGTGGGGTCCAAACAACTTCCCCGAGAAGACTGGCTGGCTGTACGTAAACAAGGCATCGGCAGCTCGGATGCCGCCGCTGCCATAGGCCTTAACCCTTACAAATCTCAGCTGGAGCTGTGGATGGAGAAAACTGGCCGTGACGAACCATTGCCCAAGCTCGATCCGCAGGATGAGGAGAGTCCAGCCTACTGGGGCAATGTGCTGGAACCCATCGTCGCCTGGCATTACAGCAAGCGTAGCGGTAACCGAGTACGACGTATCAATGCAGTGCTGCAGCATCCGGATCCTAAACTGCCCTGGATGCTGGCCAACATCGACCGAGAGGTGATCGGTGCAGACGATGTACAAATCCTTGAATGTAAAACTGCAGGCATAAACGGCGCGCGTCTCTGGAAAGAGGGCGTGCCGGAGTATGTTCAGTTGCAGGTCATGCACCAGCTGGCCGTGACTGGCAAGCAGGCGGCGGATGTAGCGGTCTTGCTGGGTGGTCAGCACCTGGAGATCCATCGCATCGAACGCGACGAGTCGCTGATTGCTCGGCTGATCGACCTGGAGCAGCTGTTCTGGGATTACGTCGTCAGTGATACCCCGCCGCCGGCAGACGGTTCGGCCTCGGCGGAGCAGGCGTTGCGCTGCCTGTATCCACAGGACAGTGGGCAAAGCCTGGACTTCAGCCAGGACACTCTGCTCTGTACGACCTTTACCAAACTGCAGAGCGTGCGCGAATCGATTGCTCTGCAGGAGACGCAGGAAGCTCAGCTCAAGCAAACGTTGCAACAGGCCATGGGCGATGCCAGTCGGGCGACCTTCGCAACCGGCTGCATCACTTGGAAGAAGGCCAAAGACAGCGTGGCCCTGGATATCCCCCGTCTGCTGAAAGAAAAGCCCTATCTGCAAATGCGCTACTCGACCACCAAAATCGGCAGTCGGCGTTTTCTGCTGGCCTGAACGTTCGTTCGCTCTTCCCATGCCCTTTCTCTCCAACGCCACCCTGGCCGTTTGCGCGGTCTCGGTGGCGTTTTTATTTCAGATACAGGAGAACTCCCATGCTCAAAGGTTTAGCCATTACCCCACCGGTGCTCGGGCGCATTTCCATCGGCAAAGTCGTCGAGAAAAACGGCAAGCGTCTGCCCGAGAAAGACGATCAGTTCACCCTTACCTCGCAGGTACAAAACCGCGACGGTTGGCTGCTGCACCCGCTCAATGAGGAACTGCGTAATGGCCAAGATGGCAAACTGCGCAGCATTCCGATTCGTTTAATGTTCAACGAGCCGGACCTGAATTTTCGGGCTGACTACAGCCTGTTCGACCGTAACACCGGTCGGCCGGTGTGCGTCGGAAATGGTGAGACCTGCAAGCGTTTGACCAAGGACGGCATCGAGTCGTTGTCCTGCCCTTCACCGGATGGCTGCTCACTGGCCCAAGGCAATGCCTGCAAGCCTTACGGCCGACTCAACGTGGTGGTCGGTGACGATGATCCGCTGGGCAGCTTTGTGTTTCGCACTACAGGTTTTAACAGCATCCGCACCCTGGCGGCACGCCTGCAGTACTTCAGCGCAATCTCCGGCAATCGCCTGGCCTGTCTGCCGCTGGAGCTGCGTCTGCGTGGTAAGTCCACTCGGCAGAGCCACGGTACCCCGATTTTCTACGTAGACATCACGGTACGCAGAGGTCTGAGTATGGAACATGCCTTGCTGGAGGCTAAGCAACTGGATGAATCCCGGCAAGCCTCTGGCTTTGACCAGGGAGCACTGGATCACGCGGCCCGTCGGGGCTTTAACAATGGGGCCTTTGAGGACAGCGAGGAGGACACCGGTGCCGTCGTCGAGGAGCTCTTCCCCGTCATTGAAGATCAGCCCAGCCCTGTAGAGCCCCAAGCCCAACGGGCAGCGCCTGCAAAAACATCACTGGCCCAAAAGCTGGAATCCCAAGCCACGCGGCACAACAGCAAACCCACCGTCCAGTAACCGCGCGTCTCAATACCCCTCCGTTCCCACGCATTCGTACAGGAATACCCGCATGAAATATCACAAGCTCATAGCCGGTGAAACGACCGGTACCTATGTCATGGAATCACCAGTCACCGAGATCGACATCCTGCAGATGGCGCAACAACTCGCGATGAGTCGTCTGTCTAAAGGCCGGGCACTGACTGAGCCGAAGCAGGTCTTCAGCCACCTGCAAACACTGCTGCAGTACCACGAGCACGAAGTTTTTGCGCTACTGCTGCTCGATACCAAACACCGGGTAATTGGTTTCCGAGAGCTGTTCCGAGGCACGCTGGATGGTGCCTACGTGTACCCAAGGGAAGTGGTCAAGATCGCGCTGGAGCACAACGCCGCGGCCGTAATTCTGGTTCACAATCATCCATCGGGCGATCCTGAACCCAGCCAAGCCGATCGCACGCTCACCACAACGCTCAAGAACGCCCTGAACATGGTCGGTACCCAAACATTGGATCATGTCATTGTGGGGTATGAGGGCTGTGTGTCATTGGCTGAGCGGGGTTATTTGTAAAACGATGCTAACCGCCTCTATGGTTGCCTTTGGTTGAGTCCAAAGGACGCCACTGAGGTGGCTGCCTCGGCAATTTTTTTGCGTTAAATCCGACTAATATCCAATGAATTGCGAGATGGAAAAAACCGTGTGGGAAACCAGTAAGCCCTCCAGCACTGCCAGCTCGCCAGGAGAAGCACTCAACTGTAGACGACTGGTCTATTTTGTCATACAGTACACCTATGAACCCACTTACAACGACCGACGTACGTCTACACATTCTGGGTACTGCCCAGGCAATCATCGCGGGCAAGGGCTTCGCAGCAGTTGGCTTGAACGAGATCCTGAAGGCTGCAAATGTGCCCAAGGGTTCGTTCTATCACTATTTTTCATCCAAAGAGTCCTTCGGCGAAGCCTTATTGGAGAACTACTTCTGCGGGTACATGGAGCAACTAGAGAGCTTGTTAACTGGCTCTTTGACATCCTCCGCGGAGCGTCTCATGAGCTACTGGGAGCACTGGTTGGAGACACAATCAACCTGCGACCCGCAAAGCAAATGCCTAGCCGTGAAGCTGGCAGCAGAAGTCAGCGATCTGTCAGAACCCATGCGTTTAGTTCTACTACAAAGTACTGACCGGGTCATTGCGCGACTGGTTGATGCTATTAACGATGGAATCGTGGACAAATCATTGCCCACCCATTTAGATGCACAGAGTACGGCAACCATGTTGTACCAGCTCTGGTTAGGTGCGAGTCTGCGAGCCAAGATCACTCGAGACAGAATACCCTTAGAAGATGCACGAAACGCTACCCGACACTTGTTGGAACAACCAACTCCATTGGAGAAGAACACCTATAGGGCTAAAGTGTTATCCGAAAAATAAGTGACTGGTCTATTAATTTAGAATCTAGACATGCTCAATATTGCCAGTAGGCCTTGCGCACTTCGTCTTGGCGTCTAGGAAGTTCTCAACTGATCAAACTCCGCTAGCACAAGGAAGTCTGCACCCGGCGACTAGCCGACGCTTAGTAAAATCGAACCGATTACTCCAGAGTTCTGTGCCGATTCCGTGAAATAAACTCCACATCAGCGGACGGGGCTAGTAAAAGCAGAAACCCATTAAAACCCTACACCGACAGGTAAATAGCATGAAGATCCTTCTAGTCCTCACTTCACATGACGAACTTGGCAACACCGGCGAGAAGACTGGGTTTTGGCTCGAAGAGTTGGCTGCGCCCTATTACGCTTTCATTGACGCAGGTGCAGAACTCATCTTGGCATCCCCTAAGGGTGGTCAGCCGCCACTCGATCCAAAGAGCAACGAACCCGACTTCCAGACCGAAGCCACTCACCGTTTTGATACAGATCCGGTCGCAATCCACAAGCTGGCCCACACCCGTAAGTTAAGCGAGATTTCCATTACAGATTTCGACGCTGTGTTCTACCCAGGCGGCCATGGCCCACTGTGGGATCTTACGGAAGACATCTTTTCCATCTCTCTGATCGAGAAATCCGTCCAATCCGGCAAACCTGTCGGAGCTGTCTGCCACGCACCAGCGGTTCTGCGCCACGTCAAAAGTACAGATGGCAAACCACTGGTTGCAGGCAAGACAGTAACCGGCTTCAGCAATAGCGAGGAAGCTGCGGTGGGTCTAACTCAAATCGTGCCTTTCCTCGTAGAGGACATGCTCAAGGCAAATGGTGGGCGCTATACCAAGGGTGCCGACTGGACGGTTCATGTCGAAGTCGATGGGTTGCTCGTTACTGGCCAGAACCCTGCTTCCTCTGAAGCTACGGCTCACTCGCTGCTCAAGCTGTTGGCCTGAGACTACGTCAATGTCCGCCTACGTAGTCTTCACACGTGAACACACCACCGACGAGGCTGAGTTGAAACTCTATGCCCGTAAAGCACCGGCGGCACGCCAGGGTCGGAACCTCACACCATTGGCCTTCTACGGCCAACTGGAGGTGCTCGAAGGCGGACCGATTGAGGGCGCAGTCATTCTTCAATTTCCGGACATAGCAGCAGCTCGAGAGTGGTACTCCAGCCCCGCCTACCAAGAGGCACTGCAACATCGTCTTAAAGGTGCGGTTTACCGAGTATTCCTGATTGATGGCATCAATCATTAGTAAATGCACCAAAATATTCCCGCAGTTTAGTTTCTGTCTACTTAACAGCCTCATTAACAAATCAAATTTACTTAAAATTACTGGAGAAACAGCATGGCATACGCATCCGTTAATCCCTATACAGGTGAAGTTCTAAAAAGTTTTCCAGATGCAACAGATATTCAGATTGAACAGGCTCTTGAGGCGTCTCACAACGCATTTCTTGTCTGGAAGAATTGCTCAATCGCAGAGCGTGGGGCCGTCCTTCAGCGAGCTGCCGACCTGCTGCGCGCGCGAGCAAACGACTATGCCCGGTTGCTAACACTGGAGATGGGCAAGATCACTGCCGAAGCATTAGGTGAAGTAGAAATCTCAGCAAGTATCTTTGAGTATTACGTTAAACATGCAGAAGCTTTGTTAACTCCGCAGAAGCTGCCGGTAGCCGACCCAGCCGAGGGTGAAGCAATCTTGGTCCATGAGCCGTTGGGCACTATCCTGGCCATTGAACCATGGAACTTTCCTTACTATCAAATTGCTCGCATTCTCGCACCGCAGTTGGCAGCGGGTAATACCGTGCTGCTCAAACATGCTTCAAACGTACCGCAATGTGCCGAAGCTTTCGAACAACTACTGCTTGATGCTGGTCTACCTGCTGGCGCATTCAGCAACATGTACGCAACTCGCCAGCAAATCGAGACAATCCTCAACGACTCTCGAGTACATGGGGTGGCACTGACCGGTTCCGAAGGCGCAGGTGCCATCATCGCCTCCCAGGCTGGCAAGGCACTGAAGAAATCTACATTGGAACTGGGGGGGGCAGATGCCTTCATAGTTCTGCGCGACGCTGAACTGAAAAAGACCGTGAAGTGGGCTGTTGTAGGCCGTCACTGGAATGCTGGACAGGTGTGCATATCATCCAAACGCATGATTGTAGTGGAAGAAGTCTACGACGAGTTCCTGCGCCTTTATGCCGAAGGTGTAGCACAACTGAAGGCCGGCGACCCGTTCGATCCGGAAACAAATCTAGCCCCCCTGTCATCTCAAACTGCCGCCGACGAAATCCGCGCGAAGATTCGTGAAGCAGTCAACTACGGTGCTACGGCCACCGAGGTTGGGCCCAAGGTACCAAGCAAGGGTGCATTTGTTCAACCGACCATTCTGACCAACCTGACGCCTGATAACCCTGCCTACTACTGGGAGTTCTTCGGTCCGGTCTCGATGATCCTACAAGCTAAAGACGAAGAAGACGCGATAGTTATCGCCAACGACTCTCCGTTCGGGCTCGGTGGTTCGGTATTCACCGCAGACGCCCAGCATGGTGTTGAGGTTGCTAAGCGCATCGAGACAGGCATGGTGTTCGTCAATCACCCAACGTCATCGAAAGCCGACCTACCTTTCGGCGGAATCAAAAGATCTGGTTACGGTCGCGAGCTGATTGGTTTGGGAATCAAGGAATTCGTCAACCACAAGCTGATTAACGTCATGGATATCGACGCGCCGTTCTGACTTACATCTTCACCTCAACGCAAACAGGCCTCAGTGCTTTTATGCAGCAGCCCCCCCTCTTTGATGAAGAGATCGGGGGGGGGCTGGACTACGTAGCCAAGCCTGGCGCGCAGCACAGCGCGCTCCCCGCCGATCCAGAAGCAGGCTGAAAAGGTGCGGCGATAGGAATGCCTGCGCGAATACACAACTGCATATTGACATATATCAATATCTCAAATAATCTCAACCAAACCCATAGCACTTACCTCAGGAGGTAACCCATGCAAAATTCCAGTGATACCCATCCGAGCTACCTTCCCGACAACAGCTACGGCCTGTTTATCGACAACCAGTGGGTGGCGGCCGAAAACAGTGAAACCCTCGACATTATCAACCCCGCTAACGGAAAAATTCTCACCAACATCCCAGACGCCACAGCTGCCGACGTCGACCGCGCGGTGCAGGCCGCAAAACGCGCCTTCGTGACCTGGCGTACCACCTCGCCAGCGGAACGCGCCAATGCGTTGCTGAAGATCGCCGACCTGCTGGAAGCCGATGCCGATCGGTTCGCCGTTCTGGAAACCCTTGATGTAGGCAAACCCATTCGTGAAAGTCGCTCCGTCGACATCCCACTGGCGATTGATCACTTCCGCTACTTCGCCGGCGCAATCCGCAGCCAATCGGATGAGGCGGTCATGCTGGATGAGCAAACACTCAGCATCGCGCTCAGTGAACCCCTCGGCGTCGTGGGCCAAGTGATTCCGTGGAACTTCCCGCTTCTTATGGCCGCCTGGAAGATCGCTCCAGCCATCGCGGCGGGTAACACCGTAGTCATCAAACCTTCTGAGCTGACCCCGGTAACCATCCTTGAACTGGCGAAGATCTTCGCCAAGGTACTTCCGGCCGGCGTGGTCAACATCGTCACAGGCTTAGGCACCTCAGTTGGCCAGGCGCTACTGGATCATCCAGACCTGCGCAAGCTTGCCTTCACTGGCTCGACGCGTGTCGGCGAACTCGTCGCCAATGCGGCAGCGAAGAAAATCATTCCTGCCACCCTTGAACTGGGCGGCAAGTCGGCCAACATCGTTTTCCCCGATGCGAACTGGGACAAGGCCGTGGAAGGCGCAGTCCTCGCCATCCTGTGGAACCAAGGCCAAGTCTGCGAATCCGGCGCACGGCTGTTCGTTCACGAGTCCATCTACGAGCAATTCCTGGCTGAGCTCAAGCATAAGTTCGAAGCTGTGCGTGTGGGTGACCCATTGAACCCAGACACCATGATGGGCGCACAGGTCAGCAAGACCCAGATGGAACGGATCCTCGGCTACGTTGATATCGCCAAACAGGAAGGTGCCGAGGTACTGATCGGCGGCGGTCGTCTTACAGGTGCCGATTACGATGCCGGCTTCTTCATCCAGCCAACGATTCTGGTCGGTGTTCGCAACGATATGCGCGTCGCCTACGAGGAAATTTTCGGCCCTGTTCTGTGCGTCATTCCTTTCAAGGATGAAGCGGAGGTCATCGCCATGGCCAACGACTCCGAGTACGGCCTAGCGGGTGCAGTCTGGACCCAAGACATCAACCGGGCGTTACGTGTGGCACGCGCGGTGGAAACCGGACGTATGTGGGTAAATACCTACCATGAGATCCCTGCCCACGCCCCCTTTGGTGGCTATAAGAAATCTGGCCTAGGACGGGAAACTCACAAGTCAATGCTGGAAGCCTACAGCCAGAAGAAGAACATCTACGTCAGCCTCAACGAAGCACCGCTCGGGCTCTTCTGACCTCGCTGATCCATGTTTTTTTGACCTATAACATCGAATATTTTAGATATGCAGGTAAACGAAATGACACAATCAGAACTTTTTAAAACCACTCAGCTGGGCCCATACACCCTCAAGAACCGTATCGTTCTGCCGCCACTGACGCGTTCGCGCAGCTCCCAACCCGGCAATATTGCGAACGACCTAATGGCCACATATTACCGTCAGCGCAGCGGTGCTGGCTTCATGGTGACCGAGGGCACACAGATCGAACCCCGAGGACAGGGTTATGCCTGGACACCCGGCATTCATAGCCCAGAACAGATACAAGGCTGGCGTAAGGTCACCGACGCTGTTCACGCCGAAGGGGGGGTGATCTTTGCTCAACTTTGGCATGTAGGCCGCGTGTCGCACACATCGCTGCAACCCGGTGGTGAAGCGCCCGTCGCGCCATCAGCCATCCGCGCGGACAACGTCAAGGTGTTCATCGAAACTGGCCCCGGCACGGGTGCACTGGCCGACCCATCGACCCCACGAGCCCTGTCCACCAAGGAGGTAAAGGAACTGGTTGAGCTCTACGCCCAAGCAGCCCGAAATGCTTTGGACGCAGGTTTTGACGGGGTGGAGCTTCACTGCGCGAACGGGTACCTGGTAAACCAGTTCATTTCGGCCCATACCAACCAGCGTGATGATGAATATGGCGGTTCGCTGCAGAACCGTCTTCGCTTCCTGCGCGAAATCACCCTGGCCGTTGCTGGTGTCGTCGGCAAGGAGCGCATGGGCGTTCGCTTCGCCCCGCTGTTCGCGACCACAGACGAAGACCGCGTATACCTTGGCCTGGTCGAAGAAGATCCTCACCAAACCTACATCGAGGCAGTGAAGATCCTCGAGGAAGTGGGCATTGCCTACCTGTCGCTCGCCGAAGCCGATTGGGAAAACGCACCCGAGCTGCCTGAGACGTTCCGGGAAGATGTTCGTAAGACCTTCAGCGGCAAGATTCTCTATGCCGGCAAGTACACCGCTGAACGAGGAAATCGCGTGATAAAAGCTGGCTGGGGCGACCTGATCGCTTTTGGTCGCCCCTTCATTGCGAACCCCGACCTGCCCGCTCGTATCGCCAACAACTGGCCGCTTAACCCAGTTGATCCAAGCAGCATGTACGGCGGTACCGATAAGGGCTACACCGACTACCCGACTTACAAATCCTAAACGCTCAATGCCACGCCCCATAACTCAGGGGCGTGGCTCAGCGTTTGCTGACCGAGGAAGTTAAGCATGTACCAACCGAGCACGATCCCCTACCAAGAGCATAGGGGATTCAAACGAACCTTCAGGCAGGGTCATCTAAGCCTTGGGTTGTTCTTTCCCCTAGAGGCTTTCGAAGGTGATACACCGAGCATGCTAGATCAGGTCGCGCTGGCCAAACGTGCAGAGGCACTTGGTTTTTCGGCGCTCTGGTTTCGCGACGTCCCACTCAGGGACCCAAGCTTCGGCGATGTCGGCCAGGTTTTCGACCCTTGGGTGTATCTGGGCTACATGGCCGCCCATACAACAAAAATCGCACTAGGTACCGCCTCCATCGCCCTTACTTTGCGTAATCCCTTGCACACGGCAAAGGCCGCAGCGAGCATTGATCAGTTGAGCGGAGGTCGCTTGCTCCTGGGAGTAGCCTCTGGCGATCGTCCCGTGGAGTTTCCCGCATTCAGCATTGATCCAGAAAAGCGTGGCGAGACCTTTCAAGAAAACTTCAATGTGATACGCCAAGCCCATCGAACACACTTCGAGCCCATTCGCTGGAGTCGCGGCGAGTTACTGGGGGCCGACCTCGTTCCCAAACCTACGACTCGGGAAATACCGCTATTCGTAACCGGACACAGCCGCCAGCCACTCGATTGGATCGCACGTGAAAGCCATGGATGGATCAACTATCCACGTCCGCCAAAAATACAGCGACTGATCGTGGAGGATTGGCGACAGGAAATAGTTAAACAGTGTGGCACTATCTACAAGCCGTTCTTGCAATCGCTTTACATCGACCTGGACGAACACCCGTCCACGCCGCCCTCGCATATCCATCTAGGATTCCGACTAGGACGTAACCACCTTCGGGCCTTGCTGGATACACTTCAGGAAATCGGTGTAGATCACGTCATCCTGAACCTTAAGTATGGTAAACGCCCCGCAGCAGAGGTTATCGAGGAACTTGGCAAGCATATCGTCCCGCAATTCGGCGTCCAGGCTTCTGATAGTGCTGCCTGACAGAGCAACAATACTTCAGCCAGGAGCGGCCAGTCCTTGCAACAGACGGCGGGCGCAGAGGTCACGTCAATACCTTCCATTTTTCTGCGCAAACCCGGAAGATATCTAAATATCGCAAAAAACAGGTATCAAAATTCTATGACCATTGACGTCAACGAAGCACTGAAAGCATTGGCAAACCCGATGCGCCTTGCCATCCTCAATTGGCTCAAGGATCCCAGGACAATCTTTCCAGAGCAGGAGGTCGACCCAGAAAAGGTAGGCGTGTGCGTCAGTATCATCCAAGAGCGCACGGGCCTCTCGCAGTCCACCACATCGCTTTATCTCGCAGCTCTGCAGCGCGCGCAATTGGTGACATCGCAGCGGATCGGCCCCTGGACCTACTACAAACGCCACGACGAAAATATCGATGCCTTTTTCAAGGCGCTGCAAGAAAAAATCTAAGGCTGAAGAAACCTTGTATTTCTGGCTGATTTCAGTGCTTGCCGATTTCAAAAATAGCAATCTGACCAAGTAACGATCAAATCACCCGTTCATTTATGAGTTTTTAGCCGCAGCGAGCATTTCGTAGCGGGCATACTCTGCATTACGCCCCCATCTCGCCTGGGGTGATCAGCAAATACCGGCCAGCCAGAACATGTGCAGGTTCGACAGATCGAACAACTTGACCTGTGGCGCGGCGTTCTTCACTACCCAGTGGAAACGCACTTTGGTTTCGCCAAACTGTCACTTAATCACTCTGAAACCGGAGCGGTATACGCAAAATACTGCACATGCCAGAGAGAAGCGCGAAGCCTCCTAGTGGTCTTTTACGGCCGACCCTCTTCTTCAGGGGGCAGCATAGGATTTTTTCAACATGACAGAACCGCACCGCAAGCCTGAGTATGTCGGCCTAGTGCTCGCCGCCGGCTCCGGGCAACGCTTCGGCAGCGACAAACGCCTTGCCCAACTGGCAGACGGCAACAGCCTTTTGCGCGCGACGTTGTTGCGCGCGAAAGAAGCCTTCAGCGATGTTCGAGTCGTATTAAAGGCTGAGGATGATGCAGAGGCCTTGGCTATTCCGCATGGCATTCATCTGGTACGTGCGGCCCACGCCAAACAGGGCATGGGCTCAAGCCTGGCCGCCGGCATCCAGAGCCTGGCAAATACGCAGGCCACTGCGGTGGCGGTGCTGCTCGGGGATATGCCGTGGATTACTCTCGCAACGCTGTTGCAGTTGCGCGCGCATGCGCACGCTGAACATATTGTTGTCGCTTACTGCGATGGCCAGCGCGGACACCCCGTGTTGTTCGGCCGGCGCTTTTGGCCGGAGCTGATGCAACTGCAAGGGGAGAATGGGGCCAAGGCTTTAATCGCCACCCATGCGCAACAGGTGATAGAAGTGACGCTTGCTGACAGGGGCATCCTGCTGGACGTCGACAAGCCGGCCGACCTTAGCCACCCACCGATTTCATAATCAGGGCACTGCCGGTAAAAGTGGCGTCTTGTTTGTCCTGCAGCGCACGACTGAGCAACCCTTTCAGTTGCGGCTGCGCCTGCTCAGTCGGCAGATCCAACAGCGCGCCCATAAAATGTCCGCGATTGGATGATAGGCATCCGTATAACCAGCCCGTAGACGACAACCGCAGACGACTGCAGCTCCGGCAAAAGGGCGCGCTTTCGTTGGCAATAATACCGAACGCCCCGCGCTCGCCCACGCTATAACGCAGCGCAGTGGCATCTAGCGCTGCCTCGGTTTGTGTGAAGACATAACACTCGCCGATAAGCTCCATCAGCTCGCGCTGGCCGACGAACTGGGTACGAAAAGTTGTAGCCCTGCTCCAGGCAGAACGCCAACATGGGCATGACCTGGTCGAAGTTGCTGCCACGCATCGGCACCATATTGATTTTGATGCTCATACCAGATCGACGCGCCAGCTCAATGCCGTTAAGCACCGTCTGCAGATCGCCGCCCTTTGCGATCTTGCGGAAGGCGCGCGCTGCGCAATAACGGCAACTTGCCGGCCAGCAATTGTCCATTAGTGGTCAGGCTGATGTCCTGCAACGCTAGCGCACCGATGCCCTGCAGAAAAGGCTCCAGCCGATCACTCAGCAGCGGCTCACCGCCGGTAATGCGCAGCGCGTCGATACCGGCGACATCCCTGAGCAGTTCGACGGCGCGCAGCATCGACGCGGCCGTCAGCTCATCACGCGCGGCCACCAAGCGGCGGCCATCGGCCACACAGTAGGTGCAGGCGTAATTGCAGGCAGCCGTGAGGCTCAGGCGAAGTTTGCGGAAACGCCGACCCTGTCGATCGACGATCACCCAGCCACGTCCGTGTCGAAGCCAGTGGCTGACTCGCCATCCTCAGCCAACGCCTCCAGCACATAAACCTGACGATCGCTCAGCAGCTCGCCAAGGGCATTGGCCATGGCCGTGTAATGGGGCATCTGCCGATGAAGCGCTATCGCCTCATGGCTTGCCCAGCGCTCGACGAAGACAAACCGTCCGACCTGTTCAATGCACCGACTCAGGACGTAAGACAAGCAACCGTCTTCGGCCCGCGAGGGCTGCACGCAAGCTCGCAGAATCTGCTCGACCTGCTGCTCTTTGCCGCCTTTGGCGGTCAGTATCGCTACAACGCGTATGGCTTGATTCATCCTGATAGGTTCCTCGGTTGATTAGTCGTCAAGGCTGCACGGCGAACCGCCGATAAGCCTCTGCAGCAAAAGCGATTTCGGTTTCGGTCTCGCTAGCGATCAGCACTGGGTCGCTATCATGGATACTCGCGGACCTGAAACGCAGGCTGCCACCATTGCGACCATTGAGCACCGCCTGAATTTCCGCCAGCATCGCCATAGCCACGCTTTCCGGAGTGTCGCCGCCCAGGTCCAGGCCAATCGGATAATGCAAACACGCCAGCCCCGGCAACTCGCCCTGCTGCTCGTGGATACCGGCCAGCAGGCGCTCGGTGCGCTCACGCGGGCCCAACTGCCCTACATAACAGGGCTCACTGTGCAACACTCCCTGCAGCCAGTGCGCGTCTTGCACCAAGCTGTGAGTCATCACCGCCACCGCTGCGCCGCGTACAAGTTCACGGTAGGCGAAAGGTTGCTCAACATCGCCAACCAGCACCTGGTCAGCGTCGGGAAAACGCTCTGCTCGGGCAAAGTGTGACCGCCCATCGATGATTGTCACATGCCAGCCCAAGAGCTTGGCCATGCGCACCAGCGGCTGGGCATCATGGCCCGCACCAAACACTACCAAACGCCGCACGGGCGGCAGGTACTCCATAAGCACTTCAATCTTGTCGGTGCCATTCGGGTAAAGATATCGGGATGACTTTCCACGCACCAAGGTCTGTTGGAGATCACTCCTGATCTGCTCAGCCAGCGCCGACTGCAGCAACTCGCCCTCGGCGCTTTGTCCTGACACTAATAACAGGCGATCACCTAACCGGTGTGAACCATCAGCCGGGCTGGCGATCACCGTGGCGATGGCCGCCGGTTGCTGGGTGTCGCGAACGCCAAGCAACGCAGTAATCAACGCGCAAGGTCCACTGGCAGGCAGCCGCTCGAACAATACGTGAACCTTACCGTTGCAGCCCAGCCCGAAACTAAGCGCTTCCTCACTGCCCTCATCCGCCTCGGAGGTGCTGTAGCTACGCAGTGCAGGCCCAGTTTCAGTTAACCACCAGGCTTTTCTGGCGACTTCCGCCTCAAGGCAGCCACCACTGATGGTCCCCTCGGGCCTGCCGAAGCGCGAGACTAGCATCCGCGCTCCTGGTCGCCGATACGCAGAGCCGTCGACTTTTACCACGGTCGCAAGCACCGCTTCTCGGCCAGCATTGCGCTCCGCCAGGAGTACATCCAGCAGTGGAATCAAACCAGACATGAGGCACCTCGGCTCAATGAAGGGACTCGGTACGGCGCTTGGCCACAGCTTGCTCAGATACCTGCGCACCAGTCTCGCCAAAGCGTTTCAGTACGAAACTGCTCAGCGCAGCCAATTCCTGGTCGGAGTAAATGGTCCCGAACGACGGCATGCGTCGATCTACCCGGGTGTCGGTCGAACCATGCCCATTTAGCAGGATGCCCAGCAAGTTACTGGCGGCAGGATCGTTGACCGTCTTTAGACCCCGTAGCATGGCCGTCTGACTCTGGTTTCCGGCCCCGTCCCAGCGGTGACAACTAGAACAGGCTTCGGCGAACAGTTTGTTGCCAAGGGCATTGTCGCCCCCCTGCGGTGCAAGCTTAGCCTGCTGCGGACGAGCCACACCTTCGCTGCGCGCCGGTGAGTCCTTGAGATAAACGGCGATCGCGTGACGATCGGCGTCGGTCAGATGGCTCAGACTGTGCTCCACCACCTCCGCCATCGGCCCGGTGGACAACCCGAATCCGGGCGCCGCGCCGTCTTTCAAGTAACGCGCCAGCACGTCCGTGGGCCAGGCACCGACGCCATGTATCGGGTCAGAGCTGATGTTGTAAGCGTTCCAACCCTGTATCAGGTTACCGGCAAGCGAACGGTCTTTGCTGACAGCTTGGAACAGGTTCCGAGGCGAATGGCACTCACCACAGTGGCCAGGACCTTCCACTAGGTATTTGCCTCGATTCCACTCGTTAGAGTGCTGGGCCTCGGTTTGAAATTGTTTGTCGTCCAGGAACAGCATATTCCAGAAAAACATCCCCCAACGCTGATTGAACGGGAAGTTCAGTTGGTTCTCTCGAGCCACCTGCTCGATTGGCTCCAGGCTATCGAGATAGCTTTTGATGGCCAGGATGTCGTCACGCGACATCTTGCTGTAGGACGTATAAGGGAATGCTGGATAGTAGTGTTTGCCATCGCGCCCCACGCCGGTTCGCAGCGCGCTAACGAACTCATCATCAGTCCAGGCTCCGATGCCAGTTTGCTTATCTGGAGTGATATTGGGCGAAAAAAGCGAGCCGAATGGCAGCTTAAATTCGACACCACCGGCGAAGGGTTTACCACCGGGCACGGTATGGCAAGCCACGCAATTTGCAGCGCGCGCAAGATACTCGCCCCTAGCGAGTAAGTCGTCCTGCGCATACGCAAACTGCGCCATCAGGAATCCGCTAGCGAGCAATAGCCAGCTTGTTATCATATTCATGAGTAACTCCTCAAACCGGATAGTAGCCAGCACGGCTAAGTGGTAACCGACGAATGCGCGTACCGGAAGCAGCGTAGAGAGCGTTAAC
Source organism: Pseudomonas sp. P116 (assembly GCF_020149425.1). NCBI lineage: Bacteria > Pseudomonadati > Pseudomonadota > Gammaproteobacteria > Pseudomonadales > Pseudomonadaceae > Pseudomonas > Pseudomonas sp. P116. Next base: position 248,908 of record NZ_JACVHB010000001.1, read on the forward strand.
CAAAGCTGGACCGATCAGCGCAGTACCGGCTTCCCCGACTCCGCCCGGTGCTTCCAGGCTAGACAGCAGGTGCACCTCAACTGCTGGCGCCTCACTTATGCGCAGCTGCCGATAGTTGTGGTAGTTGGTCTGCTGAACCTGACCGTTCTCGATAAGAATCTCGTTGAACAACGAAGCAGACAGACCGAATAATGTCCCTCCTTCAACCTGCGCCAAGACCGACGTCGGGTTAGTCGCGAAGCCGCAGTCCACAACACTGATCAAGCGTTTAATGCGCAAGCCAAATTCGCCCTGCATCTCAAGCTCAACGAGAGTTGCTACATAGCTGCCAAACACCGAACTTACTGCCACACCACGACCCTGCCCAGCAGGTAAAGACTGGTACCAGTCACTCTTCTCAGCAAGTAAGCGCAGCACCGCCTGGGCACGTGGCTGGTCCGCCAACAGCTCCAAACGGTAGACCACCGGGTCGGCCTTGGCATTGTGCGCCAGCTCATCAATAAAACACTCCAGGGCATACGTCCCCCGCAGAGGGCCCACGCCTCGCCACCAGGACACGGGCACGACACTCGGCTCCTGGCGGATATAGCGAACCTGCAAATGCGGCAGGCGGTAGATGGGCTCCACCGCGACTTCAACGGCATCGGCATCCACGCCGCTGGGAGGCAAGCCGCCGGCATAGCGGGCGAGAATCGAGGCACCAGCGATACGGTGTTCCCAGCCCAGCGGACGCCCCTGCTTATCGAGGGCGGCTTGCATACGATCGGCATAGAGCGGCCGATAGAGGTCGTGGGTCATGTCCTCCTCACGGCTCCAGACCAGCTTGATCGGGTAATCGACCTGACGCGCGATGGCCACTGCTTGGGTGATGAAGTCGAACTCCAGACGCCGGCCAAATGCCCCACCGATCAATTGATTGTGCACCTGGATTTTTTCCACAGGCAGCCCGGTGACTTGGGCGGCCGTCTGTTGGGCGAAGACCGGCACTTGGGTGCCCACCCATAGCTCGCACGCATCTTTACGCACATGAGCCACGCAGCTCATGGGCTCAAGCGGCGAATGCGACAACAGCGCTTGCTCGTAAACGGCCTCGAACTGGCTGGAAGATCCCTGTTTGGCTTGCTCAATATCGCCTGTGCGCTTAGCGACCACGCCATCACGGCTACTTGCGGCTAGCAGCTCCTGGTCCAGTTGCTTTGAGCCTATAGTTGCGTTCGACCCAAGTTCCCACTCGATCTTTAACGCTTTGATGGCCTGCTGGCAGGCCCAAAAGTTACTTGCGGTAACGGCCACGGCATTGTCCAAACGCACGATGTCGCGCACCCCTAACACCCGTCGCGCCTCAGTTTCATCAACCGAACGCAGCCGTCCGCCATACACCGGACAGGTGATGCTGGAGGCCACCAGCATCCCGGGGATTTGCAGGTCAATGGTAAAGCGCGCCTTGCCGTTGACCTTCGCGGGCGTGTCCAGGCGTTGCGCGGGAGTGCCCAACAGCTTGAACTGCTCGGGGGTTTTCAGCGGCACCGCGTCGGGCAACGGCAGCGTCGCAGCGGCCTCGACCAAATCGCCGTAGTCAGCCTGCAGGCCTTTGGGGCCAAACACCTGGCCATTCTGCGCATGACACAGGCTCGGCGCGACGCGCCATTGCAGCGCTGCCGCCTGAATCAACAGGATGCGCGCTGTAGCGCCCGCCCGACGCAGCGGCTCCCAGGTGTAACGGGTAGAGGTCGAGCCACCAGTGGCCTGAAACTGAAGCAGGGTATCGGTATACAGTGCGGAGTTCGGTGGGGCCTCCTGGATTACTACCTTATCCAAATCGACCTCAAGCTCCTCCGCCACCATCATTGCAATACCAGTTTGCGCGCCCTGACCCATTTCAATCTTCGGCGAGATCACCGTGACCACGCCATCTGGGCCCACCCGCACAAAGGCCCCGAACCCCTCAGCGGAGCGATCACCCAGCCGGCCTAAAGCAGCAGCCTCGGAGGCAGCGCTTTTGGACACCAACGGCGGTAGCCAGGTACTCAACACCAAGCCGCCGACCGCGATACCGCTGCCTTGCAAGAGACGGCGACGGGACATATCAACATTCATTTCGATTGTCTTCTTCATCTCACGCCTCCTCTACACGGCCAACACTGTGGATGGCTGTGCGAATACGGGTGTAGGTGGCGCAGCGACAAAGATTGCCTGCCATTGCAGCATCAATCGCCTGATCGTCTGGCGCGGGCTGGCTCTGCAGCAGAGCAGTGGCCGCCATGATCTGCCCTGACTGACAGTAACCGCATTGCACCACCTCATGCGCCAGCCAAGCCTGTTGAACGGCTTGACCGACAGCAGTCTCACCGATGGCCTCAATGGTGGTGATTGAGCGGCCCGTCAAAGCAGCTACAGGGGTCACGCACGAACGTATCGGCTGACCATCAAGATGCACGGTGCAAACGCCACACTGAGCAATACCACAGCCGTATTTTGTCCCGGTGAGGCCAAGCACATCGCGTAAGACCCAAAGCAGAGGCATATCCTGCGGCACGTCGACTTGGTGCGACTGTCCATTGATGATTAGCGTTTGCATCTTCATTCCTCAGACTAGTATTTTTAATGAGCCGACAGTCTTCATTACTAATCAGCACACAGGGATATATTAAAAATATTCAGCAGCTTTTATTAAGCAATACGCCTCAAACGAGAAACCAACCACCCCGCAAGTGGAAAAGATACGAGTTGGGTAACAGGGACCAACACCACCACCTCAACCAGCACCATTAATGGAAAACTGAGATTACGCGTGAGTGGACCCAACAAACTCAGCACAATTAAAAGTGTCGGATAAAGACCTATACAACCAACCACAACGCGCCAAAACGCGGAGTGTAATTTGTGCGACATATTGCTGCGGGAATTCATAATCACACCTCCTAGCCGATCACTTAAAACGGACTGTTTTTTTAAAAAAACCCTGCCAAAGAGTAGTAACAATGGCAGGGTAAAAACTCTACGGACACATCAATAATAAGTTATTCGTCACTCACACAAACAACTAACTTTCCAAAGTTACGACCCTCTAGCAGTCCAATAAATGCTTTAGGCGCCTCTTCTAATCCGACTACTAATTCCTCACGATATTTAATACGACCATCAGCAAACCAGCTTGACATCTCTTTAAAGAACTCATTATAACGATGACCATAATCATCAAAAATAATAAATCCTTGTACATTAATGCGCTTCCGTAGAATGGTGCCCATTAATGCAGGTAAACGATCTGGCCCGTTCGGTAAAGCAGTATCGTTGTAATGCGCGATAATACCGCAGACAGGCACTCGGGCCTTTGGATTCAGCAGCGGCAGTACCGCATCGAATACTTTTCCGCCGACATTCTCGAAGTAGATATCAATACCCGCTGGGCAAGCCTTAGCCAGTTGCTCAGCGAAGTCTGGCGCACGGTGATCCAGGCAAACATTAAAACCCAGAACTTCCACGGCATGCCTGCACTTTTCTTCCCCGCCTGCAACGCCTACAACATGACACCCCTTGATCTTCCCAATCTGCCCCACAGTTGCTCCGACCGGCCCGGTGGCAGCAGCAACCACCAGAGTCTCACCTGCCGTAGGTCGGCCAATGTCCAGCAACCCCATGTAGGCAGTGAAACCTGGCATGCCCAATATTCCCAAGGCATAAGACGGATGCGCCGCCGTCTCACCTAGCGGGGTCAGATCGCTACCATCGGACAAGGCATAGTCTTGCCAACCACTGAAAGACAGAACCCAGTCATCCACTTTATAGGCGTGATGCTTTGAGGCAACCACACGACATACAGTGCCACCCACCATTACCCCGCCCACTTCGACTGGAGGGGCATAGGACGGCGCATCACTCATGCGACCACGCATGTAAGGATCGAGTGATAGATAGATAGTACGCAGAAGTACCTGCCCCTCTGCGGGCTCAGGAATTGGGCCTTGTTCAATACGAAAATTCGCTTCGACAGGCGCACCATGTGGACGCGACGCCAGAACAACGCTTCGATTGATTTGCTTTGATTGGGGCATCTTCAAATTCCTTGGCTGGTGTTGAAAAAACAGTCGTATCAACAGACAATAGATTAGACCAGTCTGCTATTTTTCAGGTAAAGCAACCCACCTGTGGGTGGGCGATCTCGCAATCAAGCCTTCTCAGAGGCCAGCATGACCTGAGTAGTTGCCATGGCATTTTCTAGCGACCGACTATTACGGTGCAGCTTGCTCAGCAGGCTTGCACCAAGCCAAAGCTGGTATAGGGCCGTAGCGGTTAGGTAAGCATCACATTGAGGCAAGGAACCGTCGAGGCGCCCTTGCTCGAGACAACCAGAAATACGTTCAATTATTTGATCTGCTCCGTCGCGAAGAGTGATACGCATCACCTCCGAAAGATCCGCCACCTCGGCGCTCAACTTAACTACCAGGCACTTTTGCTCATCACAGGGCTCACAATAGCTATCAAGCCATTTCTGCCAGTACTCCATGAGTCGCTCACGAGCTGTATTCCCCGTCACGGCGAAGCGCTCGTCCATATTCGCCAAATAATTGCGAAAGTAATCCTCGAGCAAGGACTGCCCGTACTGCTCCTTGGATTTGAAGTAATGGTAGAACGAGCCCTTCGGCACACTTGCCGCGTGCAAAATCTCGTTAAGCCCAACACCGGTGAATCCCTTGACCACCATCATTCGGTGGCCTGTGTCGAGCAAATGTTGGCGCGTAGCATCATAGCGTGGTTTCATTTGCACAAGATACCAAAAAAATAGACCAGTCGTCTATATGAGATTGCTGATGAAATCATAGCAATTGTCTCTCACAGCCGCACAAAACAACATACGCGCCACCTCACATTCGGCGGCCCGACAACGCGGCAATCCTTGCAAGAACCAACCCTAAGCTTGCCTAAAGCGCCTTAGGCTTCTGGAGGCACTGCCCTTCCATTAGAGATTAACCTATGAATTTAGATCCGCGCCAAGCCGGACGGGATATGACCTCGATGGATATGAGAGTACTTAAATTATTGATCTAGTAGACTGGTCGCATATCGACAGATACAATTTCCCACTCACTCGTTGCGAGTTGGAATATCAACCTGTGGATAGCCTCACGCAACGTGACACCACCTTACGGTGATTACTCAAAGGCGTAAAAATCATGATAAGACTTCATCACCTTAATGACTCAAGGTCGATTCGCATTCTGTGGTTACTGGAAGAAATAGGCGAACCGTATGAAATTATCCGGTATCAGCGTGATGAAAAAACCCATCTGGCCCCCCAGGCTCTGAGAGCTATTCACCCCCTTGGCAAGTCTCCAGTTATAGAACTGGATGGAAAGATAATTGCGGAGTCTGGCGCGATCACGGAGCTTTTGATAAAAAAATTCGCTCCTCATTTAGCACCAGATGAACTTTCGCCTGAGCACATCGACTATATACAATGGATTCACTTCTCAGAAAGTTCAGCAATGCTTCCGTTCTTGCTGAAAGTATTTAATGAGTTTGAAATACAATCCGGAACCGATCTCAAGTTTCTTAATGATTACGCTGAAAAAGAATTTAATAAAGTTTTTTCATATTTAAACGACTACCTGAATGGTAGGACGTTTTTAGTCGAAGAGCGACTCACCGGAGCAGACTTCATGCTGGGGTTTGTCGTGAAAGGCGCGCTCAACTGGCTCAAATCCGGGAGCAAATTCCCACATATCGAGAGCTATATTCGCAACCTTGAAAATCAGACTAGCTATAAACGAGCACTGAATATAGACGCTAACTGAGTTGAGCTTTTTAACACACAGCCGTGGCTGACTCTAAGCCTGCCATGGCTACTTACTCTAAGAGCCTACAGGCCACTGAGGCCGAAATTCTGCGGATGGCTCAACATCTAGGGAAGGTCTGAAATACCCACCGATTTTTGATGCCCTCGCTGCTTGAGGTTCAAGAAATTCCAAGTCGGCCGAAAAACAGACGCTTCCTGTTTTTAATTCACGGCTCTTTCCTCTGATCGTGCTGTTTCAGGGCGATCAGCCCGCATTACAGACGCACCTCTCCCGCATTCAACATCCGCTTTCGCACCATCCATAGATTTGACAACGCGAACAAGGTCGTTTGCTGAGCGATGTTTTTCGCCAAACCGCGAAAGCGCACTTTCGTATAGCCAAACTGGCGCTTGATCACCCGACATGGGTGCTCAACCTTGGCCCGTACCTGCGCTTTCGCGTGTTCGATCTTGCGGCGTAGGCGGCCGATCAAACTCGTTTCCGCCTGCTTTTTATAGCTGCTGGGCCGGGCGGCAATCGACCAGATCATCTTGCGATTCTGATGCTCAAGACGCTTGTCCACGCCGGTGCAACCCGCATCGCCGCACATGTAAGTTTCCTCGCCGTGTAATAACTGATCGACCTGCGTCATGTCCGCCACATTCGTCGCAGTCCCCACCAGGCCATGTACCAAGCCTGATTCGGCGTCGAAGCCGACGTGCACTTTCATCCTGAAGAAATACATATTTCCTTTAATGAGATGGTCAGCCCTGCTCGAGAAACCCAGTGAGTCTAGACTTACCGGGTTTCTCTCTTTACCGGAGGAGGATCTCTCATGAATACCGTGACGCTTCTGGGTATCGATATCGGCAAGAACACCTTCCACTTGCATGGCCAGGACGCCAGATGAAACCAGCTCTTGCGCAAGAAGCTCAATCGTAGCCAATTGCTGCCGTATCTGACGCAGTTGCCAACCTGCAAAATTGCCATGGAGTCCTGCGGCGGCTCGCAGTGGCTGGCTAGGCAGATCGAAAGCTTAGGCCATCGAGTGCAATTAATCGCGGCGCAGCATGTAAAGGCCTACGTCCCCGGCAACAAGAATGATTTTATCGATGCAGAGGCCATCTGCGAAGCAGCGTCGCGACCCAGAACCCACTCGGTTCCGGTAAAGACCCTTGAGCAGCAAATCCTGTCGACCGAGCACAAGCTGCGCAAGTCTTGGGTGGATAATCGCACGGGAATCATCAACCAGGTGCACGGCTTTCTGTTGGAGTTCGGCATCATTTTCCCCGTTGGATATGCGGCTCTGGAGCAGGTACCGGCGTTAATGGAAAACCACGAACTGCCGATTCGACTGCGCAATGCGGTTGAGCGAATGCTGCTCGATATTCAACGCCTGACTCGAGATATCAAAACCATCGATGTCGAGATCAAACAGCAACTGTCTGAGGACGCAGCCGGCATGCGCTTGTTGAGCATCCCCGGCATCGGCCCTCTCACCGCTAGCGCGCTGCTGGCGGATGTCGGCGACGCTTCGACTTACAAAAGCTCGCGCGACTTTGCCGCCTCACTCGGGTTGGTGCCTCGACAGTATTCAACCGGTGGCAAGACGAGCTTGCTCGACATCAGCAAACGCGGCGACAAGTATCTGCGCTGCCTACTGGTGCAAGGCGCTCACGCACTGATGATCCGAATCGACAAGCGAAACGATGCGCTCGGAGCCTGGGTAAGAAAGCTTTTGGCTCGCAAGCCGCCGAACAAGGTCGCCTGTGCGCTAGCCAACAAAATGGCAAGAATCGTCTGGGCTGTGTTAGCCCGAGGCGGTAGCTACAACGTGCAACAAACGGCTTGATCTAACCGAATTACCACCGGCTTTTGCGACGACAGTGATGATGACGATAAACGGCAAACATCCCGACTGAAAACCTGAAGACGAAGATAGCTTTGTTCGTAGCTGATCCTTTTATCAAGGACTGTTGGGAGCGACTTCTCATCAAGGGCCGAGCGCTAATGACCGTGCTCACCATGAGCCCGGATACATTAGCGCAAGCATGTTTTACCGTTCATCACGCTGGGTTGCGGGAGGTGGGCTGACCATACATTTCGTCTGATGCATTTCGGGAACGCGTCTGCCGTCCTTGTTCTTGGTCGAACTCGGCGCGTGAATGATCGTCGCATCGACCACCGAGCCCTGACGCATCAGCAGGCCACGATCACCCAGATAGCTATTGAGGATCTGCAAAATTCCGCCCGCCAACTCATGTCTTTCCAACAAACGACGGAAATTGAGGACCGTGGTTTCATCGGAAATCCTATCCAGATTCAACCCCCCGAACTGGCGCAGAATCGTCGTTTCATACAGGAACTCTTCCATCGCCTGATCGCTTTAGCCGAACCAGTTCTGCATCAGATGAACCCGCAACATGGCCAGCAACGGATACGCCGGACGGCCCCCTTCGCCCTTTGGATAATGCGGTTCGATTAAGGCAAGCAAGCCCTTCCAGGGCTCTACCTGACCCATCTCGATCAGGAAGCGCTCGCGGCGGGTCTGCTTACGTTTGCCAGCATATTCGGCCTCGTCAGCAGATTCTATCAGGGCGAGTAGGCTTGTCGGCCTGCACAAACAGGCCGGATATAAGACTGCTCCTACCTATACGTCAGCACGAATACCCCCTTGAGCTTCGGGAGGCGTCCATATAAGAGTTTCCCTAAGAGCCCACAGGCCACCGAGGCCGACATCCTGCGGATGGCTCAACATCTGGGGCGATGAGTCGTTTGTCGAAAGGACGAGCCTTGACTGAAAAGCCAGAGGCACACGTCGCATGCGTCCTCTGACGATGTGTCGCTTAGATATCCAGGCAGATTTTGCCGAAATGCTGATTGGTTTCCTGATACTTGAACGCTTCGACAATCTGGCTCAACGGAAAATGACGATCAATAATGGGGCGCATGCCATTAGCATTGATGGCACGGATCATGTCTTGCTGTTGGCTGCGGCTACCCACCAATACACCCTGCAGACGCACTTGCTTGATCAGTGCCGGTACAAAATTCATTGCACCGCTTACGCCACTCAATATCCCGATGACGGAGATGTGACCAGCGACCCGAATTGCAATCATCGATTGCTCAAGCGTCGCAGGGCCGCCGACTTCGATGATGTGGTCAACACCACGGCCACCCGTTAGAGCGCGTGCAGTTTCGCCCCAGTTAAGGTCTTTGCGGTAATTGATCACATGATCAGCGCCTAGCGCTGTCAGACGTTCAAGTTTTTCGTCGCTTGAAGAGGTAGCAATGACGGTAGCACCGGCCATTTTTGCGAACTGCAGGGCGAAAATTGAAACGCCACCAGTGCCTTGAACGAGCACGGTGTCGCCCGGCTTGAGTGAGTCATCGGCCATCAACGCGCGCCATGCAGTAAGGCCGGCGGTGGTAAGCGTCGACGCTTCGGCATGGCTGTAGCCAGTAGGCGCGAGGGTGAACGATGTGGCTTTGGCCGTCACTTGCTCGCGAGCGTAGCCGTCAATGCCATCACCTGGCACGCTAACAAAGCCTTCAACCAGTGGCGCACCGTCGATCCACTCCGGGAAGAAGGTGCTGACGACCGAGTCACCCACCTTGAATTCAGTGACATCTGGGCCGACAGCAATGACTTCACCTGCACCATCGGCCATGGGGATGCGTTTTTCGCTAGGGCCCCACATGCCGCTGACCACCGCGAAGTCGTGGTAGTTGAGCGAGTTGGCGTGGAGGCGTACGGTGATTTCGCCACGCGCTGCGGCTCGGACTTCGCTGCTGCCAACCACAACGTTTTCATAGCCACCACCGGGTTGGACGAAGATCGTTTTGCTGCTCATGGGGGGATTCCTTATGTTTTCTAATTACGCGAAATAACGAAATGATAACTCAAAAATTACAACTCGATGATCAGCCTAGCCGCAAAGTCGTCAATCGCCTGCTCATTGCGCCGGTAGTAAGTCCACTTTCCGATGCGGGTGGTTAGCACGAAGCCTGCGCGCTGCAATATTGCTAAGTGTGCAGACGCGGTAGAAGGCGAAAGCCCTGCCTTGTGCTGCAAATGGGTTACGCACACCCCTATGGCAGGATCGCCATGATCCTGAGGTGGGAAATTATTAAGTGGGTCTTTGAGCCACTCCATCATTTGCATGCGAGTGTCATTGCCCAGGGCTTTGAGCTGTTCGAGTATCATGGCTGGCAATGTTACGCTTTTTTACGAAATGATCAACAATTAATCTATTAACCGTGAGGGTGTCCCAGACTTTGGGTAAACGGGTTTTCTGTTAAACCGACAACACTACTGATGGGCACCTTGGTCTGCAGCGCTGGCTCACTCACCCTCTACTGCAACCAAACACACGACAGCGATTGCCGTACACCTTGGTAGCTGCCTTGCAGAGGTAGCTCACTCGACGAAAGTACTGGTCCATCACCACTGGATCATTCCGAGTGAGTTGGTACTCAGCGTTGTCAGGGATATGCACCAAGCCATTGGTATCATCGATAGGCATTCTCAACGCACTGGCCCATGCAGCATGAATGCGGCCGTATGTATTCTCTCGTGCTGAGTCAAAGTATCCCACGGTGTGGTACGCATCCCGGTTAAGCAATAGGACGAAGTGGTAATGCGGTCTACCCTCTCGCCCGATCTCCCTGACCCAGCACCAGCGCACTTGTGTCTGATGTGCAGAACCATTCAGTCGCCTGGAACGCTCCCGTGCTGATTGGATTCTGAAGGTCAACGAATCGACAAATCTGGAAATGACAGTGTTATCTGATTCAGGGACGGAGTCGTCATCTGGGAAATGCAGGTCGAACCGTAACGCGAACACTCGACGGTGAGCGCTCAGCGCCAACCGAGTGGTTTCATAGACGCCTTCGAGGTATTGGGTAATGAAGGGCACGTGCGCGGTCAGCACGGGTAGCCCACGGAAGGTGCTCTCGCAGTGTAGGTGGAGATTGCTGTTGTCAGGGTGACGCTTGGGCTGGTATGTCATGGGAATGATCCACTGAGTAGGTACATCAACTCAGTGGATTCTGTAAATTTTTACAGTTCGTTCTGCAGGTGTAACTGCGCTAGGAGCTTGTTCAGTCACTGGCTGAGCTCATCCCTTCTTGAGGGATGAGCGTGATGGGATGGCTGCCTTGAATGGATGTATGGGTAGGATCTATAGGTTGATGACGGCTATGAGAAATGCAAGCTCTACCTCAATGAATCCATGTCTAACATATGGATATATAAATAATACTAATACCGAAACCCACCACCCCACTCCTGCAAGGGAGTGGGGCGGCAAACTGCCAGAGATCTCGGCAAGAATAGGACGGCAGCAGTGATTCAGATGCTCTGGAAATAAACTACAGATTGGAGCCACACGGTCAGCAGGAGTGCCGGCCGCAAACTTGGTGGACGCTTAGCGAGGGCATCGTGTGTCCTTTGTAATTAACGAGCAAGGCAAAGCGGAGGACCGCATGATACATGGACCGGCGCTTAGCCTGATGCCGAAGGCTAAGGCGCTTAGGGCTAACGAGGCATCAGTACACGGTTTCATTTTGGCGCGGAATACCACCAAGATTAATCAGCTTTGGCTGACTTCAGCGCGATGAGCTACATAAAGAGGGTTACCAGCTTTTCGCTAACGGTGACCCAACGGTGACCAAAGCGTTCGAATCTCAGAAACAACAAAGCCCGGACCTTTCGGCACCGGGCTAAGTCATTGAAAAATATGGTCGGGACGGAGTGATTCGAACACTCTACCCCTAGCACCCCATGCTAGTGCGCTACCGGACTGCGCTACGCCCCGACTGGTTTTGCATCTCGTTCTTCACCTCGAAGAACGCTCAAGAATATATCGCAAGCTTTTGAAAACTGGAAGTATTCAAACGCAGCTTTTTATTTCTTGAGTACCACCAGCACATCTTCGAGTTCGGCGATCATCTGGCGGATCATTTGCTTGTATTGGGTGGTGTCGTCTTTGGCTTCATCGCCGGACAGGCGCAAGCGTGCGCCGCCGATGGTGAACCCCTGATCGTAAAGGAGCGCGCGGATCTGCCGGATCATCAGCACGTCCTGGCGCTGATAATACCGGCGGTTTCCGCGGCGTTTGACGGGGTTGAGCTGAGGAAACTCCTGCTCCCAGTAGCGCAGCACGTGTGGCTTTACGGCACACAGCTCGCTGACTTCACCGATGGTGAAGTAGCGTTTGCCCGGGATGACGGGTAGTTCGTCGTTATGACTTGGTTCCAGCATAAGCCTCAACTCGGGCCTTCAACTTCTGCCCTGGACGAAAGGTGACCACACGGCGAGCCGTGATCGGGATTTCTTCCCCCGTTTTCGGGTTGCGGCCAGGCCGCTGGCGCTTGTCCCGAAGGTCGAAATTGCCGAAACCGGACAATTTGACCTGCTCGTTGTCTTCAAGAGCGTGCCTGATTTCTTCGAAAAACAGTTCCACCAATTCCTTGGCTTCCCGCTTGTTCAGGCCCAGCTCTTCATACAGACGTTCCGCCATCTCAGCTTTCGTCAAAGCCCCCATACGTCACTTCCTTAACGTGGCGTTCAACCTTTGTTCGAGCGAGGTGAGGATATTTTGCGTCGTCGAATTCACCTCATCGTCATTAAGAGTGCGCGATGGATGCTGCCAGGTCAAGCCAACTGCAAGGCTTTTTCTATCAGGATCAATACCTTTACCCTGATATACGTCAAACAGCCTGAGATCTGTGAGCCATTCGCCTGCATTTTCACGGATTACGTCCAGTACAGCCGAGGCTGCGACGTCTTTGTGCGCGATCAGTGCAAGGTCACGACGCACTTCAGGAAAGCGCGACAACTCGTGGAATTTCGGCATTTTACCGAGCGCCACTTCAGCCAGAACCAGCTCGAAAACGAAGACCGGACGGTCCAGACCCAAGGCTTTCGACAATTCCGGGTGGATGGCGCCGATGAAACCGACTTCACGCCCTTCACGTTCAATGCGCGCGGTTTGACCCGGGTGCAGCGCCGGGTGTTTGCCCGGAGCGAAAGTGAACGAATCCAGCGCGCCGGCGAAGCCCAGCACTGCTTCCACGTCAGCCTTGACGTCGAAGAAGTCGATAGTGTCGCGACCTTGCGCCCAGCCTTCCGGCAGACGGCTACCGCAGACAACACCGGACAGCATCGGCTCTTGCTTCAGGCCTTCGAGCTGACCAACGAAGCGCAGGCCGCTTTCGAACAGACGCACGCGATCTTGCTGGCGGTTCAGGTTGTGCTGCAGCGCCTTGACCAGACCTGGCCACAACGACGAACGCATGGCAGCCATGTCGTTGGAGATCGGATTGGCCAGCAACAGCGGCTCGACGCCCGGGTTGAACAATTCGAACTGCCGTGGATCGATGAAGCTGTAAGTGATCGCTTCCTGATAACCGCGAGCGACCAGCAGGCGACGCAGTTCTGGCAGATCACTGCGCGCTTCAGCCTTGGCTTGTGGCGCCAGACGCGCCTGCGGGTAACGAACCGGCAAGCGGTTGTAACCGTACAGACGGGCCAGCTCTTCGATCAGATCAACTTCCAGGCTGATGTCGAAGCGATGGCTTGGCACTTCTACGCGCCACTGCCCTGCTCCATCAGCAGAAATGTTCAGACCCAAGGCGCTGAGCAGACGCTCGACCTGTGCCGAATCCATTTCCATGCCAAGCATCTGGGTGATGCGCTGCGCACGCAGGGTGATCGGCGCGATCGACGGCAGATGTTGCTCGCTAACGGTCTCGATGATCGGGCCGGCTTCACCGCCAGTGATTTCCAGCAGCAGGCCAGTGGCACGCTCCATGGCTTCACGGGCCAGTTGCCAGTCGACGCCACGCTCGTAGCGATGCGACGCGTCGGTGTGCAGGCCGTATGAACGAGCCTTGCCAGCGACAGCGATCTGATCGAAGAACGCGGACTCAAGGAATACATCGCGAGTGGTCGAAGAGACACCGCTGTGCTCGCCACCCATCACACCGGCAATTGCCAGGGCACGCGTGTGGTCGGCGATGACCAGCGTATCGCTACGCAGGCTGACTTCCTGACCGTCGAGCAACACTAGCTTCTCGCCCTCTTCGGCCATCCGCACGCGGATGCCGCCATTGATTTCGGCGAGATCGAATGCGTGCAGCGGCTGGCCCAGCTCAAGCATCACGTAGTTGGTGATGTCGACGGCGGCGTCGATGCTGCGCACGTCGGCGCGACGCAGACGCTCAACCATCCACAGCGGCGTTGGCTTGGACAGATCGACGTTACGGATCACACGCCCCAGATAACGCGGGCATGCGGCCGGCGCCAGCACTTCTACCGAGCGAACTTCATCGTGCACGGCAGGAACGGCAAGCACCACTGGACGGGTGACCGGAGCGGCATACAGCGCGCCGACTTCACGGGCCAGACCGGCCAGGGACAGGCAGTCGCCACGGTTCGGGGTCAGATCGACCTCGATGCTGGCGTCTTCCAGCTCCAGATACACACGAAAATCTTCACCCACCGGGGCATCGGCCGGCAGTTCCATCAAGCCGTCGTTGCCTTCACCGACTTGCAATTCGGCTTGCGAGCACAGCATGCCGTTGGACTCGACGCCGCGCAGCTTGGCCTTCTTGATCTTGAAGTCGCCCGGCAGCTCGGCACCAATCATGGCGAACGGAATCTTCAAGCCCGGACGCACGTTTGGCGCACCGCAAACAACTTGAAAGGTTTCCGCGCCATTGCTGACCTGGCAAACGCGCAATTTGTCGGCATCAGGGTGTTGCTCGGTGCTCAGCACCTCGCCCACGACCACGCCACTGAATACGCCGGCGGCCGGCGTAACGCTATCGACCTCAAGACCGGCCATCGACAGACGAGCAACCAGCTCGTCGCGATCTACCTGCGGGCTAACCCAGCCACGCAGCCATTGTTCACTGAATTTCATCCTGCTCTCCTAAGAATTCGTTACGACTAGCGAAATTGCGCGAGGAACCGCAAGTCGTTGTCGAAGAACAGACGCAAGTCGTTCACGCCGTAACGGAGCATGGCCAGACGCTCGACGCCCATGCCGAAGGCAAAGCCGGAGAACTCTTCCGGGTCGATGCCGGACATACGCAACACGTTCGGATGAACCATGCCGCAACCCATCACTTCCAGCCAGCCAGTCTGCTTGCAGACACGGCAGCCTTTACCGCTGCACATCACGCATTCCATGTCGACTTCAGCGGATGGCTCGGTGAACGGGAAGTACGAAGGACGAAAGCGTACGGCCAGCTCTTTCTCGAAGAACACCCGCAGGAATTCTTCGATGGTGCCTTTGAGATCGGCAAAATTGATGTCGCGATCGACCAGCAGGCCTTCGACCTGGTGGAACATCGGCGAGTGGGTGATATCGGAGTCGCTGCGGTACACACGGCCTGGGCAGACAATGCGGATCGGCGGCTGTTTCGATTCCATGGTGCGGACCTGTACCGGCGAGGTATGGGTGCGCAGCAACATGTTGGCGTTGAAATAGAAGGTGTCATGCATCGACCGGGCCGGGTGATGGCCTGGGATGTTGAGCGCTTCAAAGTTGTGGTAGTCGTCTTCGACCTCAGGGCCTTCGGCAATGCCGTAGCCAATGCGAGTGAAGAACTGTTCAACACGCTCCAGAGTCCGGGTAACCGGATGCAGACCACCAGAGGTCTGGCCACGGCCCGGCAGCGTTACGTCAATGGATTCGGCAGACAGTTTGGCAGCCAGTTCGGCTTCTTCAAACAGGGCCATGCGCGCATTGAGAACGCCTGTAACACGTTCCTTGGCAACGTTGATCAGGGCGCCGACTTGCGGACGCTCTTCTGCTGGCAAATTCCCCAGGGTCTTCATCACCTGAGTCAATTCACCCTTTTTGCCAAGGTATTGAACCCGGATTTGCTCCAGGGCATTGATATCTTCAGCGCTTTGCACAGCCTCTAGTGCTTGAGAGACCAGCGCATCCAGGTTTTCCATGTACAGACTCCAGATACAAAATAGGGGAAGAGCTTGAAGGCTCTTCCCCTATTTAAGACGTTTACCACCTGGCCCCACGGAAGTGAGGCCGGGTGATTGTCGGGGGTACTTAAGCCAAGGTGGCTTTAGCTTTCTCGACAATCGCAGCAAACACCGCTTTTTCGTTCACTGCCAGATCAGCCAGAACCTTACGGTCGATCTCGATGGACGCTTTTTTCAGGCCAGCGATGAAACGGCTGTAGGACAGACCGTTAACACGAGCACCAGCGTTGATACGAGCGATCCACAGAGCGCGGAACTGACGTTTTTTCTGACGACGGTCACGGTAGGCGTATTGGCCAGCCTTGATAACCGCTTGCTTGGCAACACGGAATACGCGCGAACGTGCACCGTAGTAGCCTTTAGCAAGTTTCAGAATTTTCTTGTGGCGCTTACGCGCCATGACGCCACGCTTTACACGAGCCATGAGTTACTTCCTCTATTCTTGACTAAAATTAACGAAGGCGCAGCATGCGCTCGACTTTTGCGACGTCCGACGGATGCAGCAAGCTGCTACCGCGCAGTTGACGCTTACGCTTGGTCGACATTTTAGTCAGGATGTGGCTCTTGAAAGCGTGCTTGTGCTTGATACCGTTAGCAGTTTTCAGAAACCGCTTAGCAGCACCACTTTTAGTTTTCATCTTTGGCATGTTCGGTACTCCGCATTCAGTTGATAAACATAATCAGAAGGCCTGCCGTGCCCTATTGATTACTTCTTCTTTTTCGGGGCGATGACCATGATAAGTTGGCGTCCTTCCATCTTAGGATGCTGCTCGACCGAACCGTACTCGAGCAAGTCACCTTCAACTCGCTTGAGGAGTTCCATCCCCAGCTCCTGGTGGGCCATCTCACGGCCGCGGAATCGCAAGGATACCTTGGCCCTGTCCCCATCACTCAGGAAACGTACCAGGTTGCGCAGTTTTACCTGGTAATCCCCTTCCTCCGTCCCTGGACGAAACTTGATTTCTTTAACCTGAATCTGCTTCTGGTTTTTCTTGGCTGCGGCAACCTGCTTCTTCTTCTCGAAGATCGATTTGCCGTAGTCCATCAGTTTGCAAACAGGGGGTACTGCATCGGCGGAAATTTCCACCAAATCCAGTTTGGCCTCTTCAGCCTTAAGAAGCGCGTCTTCAATTGACACAATCCCAAGCTGTTCACCTTCAGCCCCAATTAACCGAACCTCGCGTGCCGAGATATTCTCGTTGATCGGGGCTTTCGGTGCAGCTCGTTTATCTTGTCTCATTTCACGCTTAATAGTAATTA
Source organism: Pseudomonas sp. P116 (assembly GCF_020149425.1). Taxonomy (NCBI): domain Bacteria; kingdom Pseudomonadati; phylum Pseudomonadota; class Gammaproteobacteria; order Pseudomonadales; family Pseudomonadaceae; genus Pseudomonas; species Pseudomonas sp. P116. The sequence continues at coordinate 265,963 of NZ_JACVHB010000001.1, forward strand.
CTCCGAATCTGGGCGACCACGCCGGGAAACCGCTTGCGCGAGAAACTCAGCGAACTGGGCGACGGGCATCGAGCCCAGGTCAGCACCTTCACGAGTACGCACAGCGACAGTCTGCATCTCGACTTCCCGATCCCCGATAACCAAGAGATAGGGAACCTTGAGCAAAGTATGCTCGCGGATTTTAAAGCCGATCTTTTCATTTCTCAAGTCAGACTTGGCACGAAATCCGCTTTCGTTGAGAGTTTTTTCAACCTCGGCGGCAAAATCGGCCTGTTTGTCAGTGATGTTCATGATCACTGCCTGGGTCGGAGCAAGCCACGCAGGGAATGCACCCTCGTAGTGCTCGATCAGGATTCCGACGAATCGTTCGAAGGATCCAAGGATCGCCCGGTGCAACATTACCGGGTGCTTGCGACTGTTGTCTTCGGAGACGTATTCGGCTCCCAGACGGATAGGCAGGTTAAAATCGAGCTGCAGAGTACCACACTGCCAGACACGGCCAAGGCAATCTTTGAGCGAGAACTCGATTTTCGGACCGTAGAACGCACCCTCACCCGGCTGCAGATCGTACGCAAGGCCCGCACTGTCAAGGGCTGCGGCCAATGCAGCTTCCGCGCGATCCCACAATTCGTCGGAGCCAACGCGTTTTTCCGGACGAGTGGACAGTTTCATTTCGACATCGGTGAAGCCGAAGTCGCGATAAACGTCCATGGTCAGCTTGATAAACGCAGCGGACTCGGCCTGCATCTGCTCTTCGGTGCAGAAGATGTGAGCATCGTCCTGAGTGAATGCACGCACGCGCATAATGCCGTGCAGCGCACCCGATGGCTCGTTACGGTGGCAAGCCCCGAATTCGGCCAGACGCATTGGCAGTTCGCGGTAGCTTTTCAGGCCTTGATTGAACACCTGCACGTGGCACGGGCAGTTCATCGGCTTGATGGCGTAGTCGCGATTTTCCGACTGAGTGGTGAACATGTTGTCGGCGTAGTTGGCCCAATGCCCGGATTTCTCCCACAGGCTGCGGTCAACGACTTGCGGCGTCTTGATCTCAAGGTAGCCATTGTCACGCTGCACCTTGCGCATGTACTGCTCGAGCACCTGGTACAGAGTCCAGCCGTTCGGGTGCCAGAACACCATACCTGGGGACTCTTCCTGAGTGTGGAACAGGCCCAGGCGCTTGCCGATCTTGCGGTGATCGCGCTTTTCGGCTTCTTCAATACGCTGGATGTAGGCCGCCAACTGCTTCTTGTCAGCCCATGCAGTACCGTAAACGCGCTGCAATTGCTCGTTTTTGGCATCGCCGCGCCAGTAAGCGCCCGACAGCTTGGTCAGTTTGAAGGACTTCAGAAAACGAGTGTTCGGCACGTGCGGGCCGCGACACATGTCGACGTATTCTTCGTGATAGTACAAGCCCATGGCCTGCTCGTTCGGCATGTCTTCGACCAGACGCAGCTTGTAGTCTTCGCCGCGAGCCTTGAACACTTCGATCACTTCGGCGCGCGGAGTGACTTTCTTGATGACGTCGTAATCTTTCTCGATCAACTGCTGCATGCGCTGCTCGATGGCAGCCATGTCGTCCGGAGTGAAAGGACGCTCGAAGGCGATGTCGTAATAGAAGCCTTCGTCAATGACCGGGCCGATGACCATTTTAGCCGTCGGGTACAGCTGCTTGACCGCATGGCCAACCAGGTGGGCGCAAGAGTGGCGAATGATCTCCAGCCCCTCTTCATCCTTTGGCGTGATGATTTGCAGCGTCGAGTCGCTGTCGATGATGTCACTGGCGTCAACCAGTTGGCCATTGACCTTGCCGGCCACAGTGGCCTTGGCCAGACCAGCACCAATGGATGCGGCGACCTCGGCTACGGAAACCGGATGATCGAATGAACGTTGACTGCCGTCGGGAAGAGTAATAGTTGGCATGGCGCCTCCTCTCCTAGTGGTGACCCCTACCAAAGGTCACGTGGGTTGGGATGAGCCAGTACAAGATCCGATCCAGGCCATTCAATGACGAACGCCTGCCTTACAGCGGCAGGAGCCTTGCGGCCAACCGGAAAACCGAACCAGAGTGACTGGGATTCAAATCGGGAATTTTCGTGCGCCGCCGCTGCCGGGACCAAGGGTCATCCGAAGCCTGCAAACGCCCGAGTCGGGCATGCTAGCACAGATGAACGGTCGCCGATGTACTCTGGGCTTGCCGTGAGGCAAATCGTCCGTTTTATGCCAGAGTGCTGAACTTGATTGGCCATTCAGCCATCAGATAACAAGACATTGACCCACAAGGAGCATCCTTCCATGCGTCTGAATAAACTGTTCGCAGTAGTCGCCCCTATCGTTCTGCTGCTGCCGTTGAGCGCTCACGCAGACTGGCCAAAGGGCGAACGTGAGAAATACATGGCGCAATGCTCGCAGGCCGCGACGCCTCAGATCGGCGCTGCAGCGGCGAAGGCTCACTGCGCGTGTGGCGCTGATGCCATCAAGTCTTATCCGGCGAGTGACATTCAGGCTTTGATGGACAACAAGGCAACGCCTGAACTGCAACAGAAAGCACTGGGCCAGATTGCCAAATGCAAGGCCAACACCCCGGCGAAAAAGTGACAAAAAATTCATTTTGGGCCGGGTTTAACCTGAGAAAAAGCTGCTGATTTGAGCTTTTCTGATCGATTTATGCAGGTTTTACAGGTTTTTTTATAGTCTTTACTTTTCGATGAAAGCCTTTTAAACCGGGGCTTTCAGACGAAAAGACTCGTAAAGAAAACACGACTGATTGGCAAACAGCACGTCCGGGGGGTTACAAAGTGAACATTTCGACTATGATATCCCGGTGTGCCCAGTTGGCCTGAGCAGCACAGTACTGAAAAATATATGTTTCTTGGAGATACACCATGTCTAATCGCCAAACCGGCACCGTTAAGTGGTTCAACGATGAAAAAGGCTTCGGCTTCATCACTCCTCAAGGTGGCGGTGACGACCTGTTCGTACACTTCAAAGCTATCGAAAGCGACGGTTTCAAAAGCCTGAAAGAAGGCCAGACCGTTTCCTTCGTGGCTGAGAAAGGCCAAAAGGGTATGCAAGCAGCACAAGTTCGCGCAGAGTAATTTCTACGCGCACTAAAAAAACCCCGTCCATGTGACGGGGTTTTTTATGCCTGCAACAAAAGCTGCCGGCTATCAGCCGCAGTTGACGCGAGTAACCACCAGACTGTTGTCGGTATTCAGGTTCAAGCGATCAGAGCGGTATTCCAGAGTGATCATGTCATCCGGCTTGAGGAAGCGGGCATTTTGCGCGCCGGCCTTGGCGCGGGCCTGCTCCAACAGGGCGGGCGAAGCTTTCTTGCCAATGGCGAACTCCGCAGCCGTTGCTTCACAGCGGCTATGACCGGCTTCGGTCGCCACAGGATCCTTTGCCGACTCGCTGGAGGTTGTGCTGCAACCGGCCAACATGGCAACGGCCATTAGTGCACCCAGTGATGCGAACTTCAAAGGCATGAAGCCTCCTTGTTTTCAAATAGTTAGCTGAGATCGTGCGACCGCCGATCCGGCGTTTGGTTTCATGACAAATGCCATCACCCTGCCCCACAATCGGAAAAACGCCGAGTGTGCCTGAGAGGCGCACGCGGCTCTTCAATCAATCGTGACTGAATATTAACGAGCTCAGTAAACGTCGATGTAGTCGAATGGCGGATTCGGCCAATTATCCTTGAGCGCATTGAAAATCTGCATCACCCACACCTCGTCACTGGCCGCGACATTGCCAACGTAACCCGACCCCTTGGCCCAGGTTTCCAGACGAAACAACAAGCCATCGATATCCTGCCCGCCCGTCACACCTGAAGAGATGTAAGCCATACCGCCCTTGGTCACTCGCAACTGCGTGTGTTCATCATCGCTGGCCGAGGCCAGCAATCGACGCACAGCATCAAGCGTAAGGCCGTCAGGGGTATTCAAATCGATCTGCACAGCACTGTCCTTGAGTTCGCAGGAAAAGACCAAGTGTCGCATAGCACTGCGCTCATGCCTAAGTCGCAGTGCCAAATGCCCGACAAAATGGTTAACTCGGTACACAGACCTCCCGACTTTTCGAGCCTCATCATGACCAGTGTAAGCATCGACGCCGACATCAAAGCCAAATGGGCAGACGGACACAGTTCCTACAGCCCGGGGTCCACCGAAGAGTTGGCGCTTATTGGTATCGATCTATTGGTCAAAGAGCTGGGCACCGAAGCGGCCCAGCAATTCATCAAGCAGATTTTCGAGCGGTACCCGGTCGAACAGACCGAGCACGCGCTGGGGGAATAAACCCCCAGGCTCTCACCTGCGGGCGGGGTTTTACTTCAGGCGTTTCAGGCGTTCGGTCAGCAGATCGAAGAAACCTTGAGCGTCGCCATTTTCCACCCAGAATGCATTCTTCGGAGCCTTGAGACCGTCATACCAATCGACGACGGTCTGACCGAAGGTCGGCCCCTCACGACTATCAACCACGACATTCACCGAGCGACCCGTGAACAGTTCTGGCTTGAGCAGATAAGCCACGACAGTTGCGTCATGCACCGGGCCACCCGGAATGCCGTAATGCTCCATATCCCCTTTGATGTACTCATTGAGGATGTCGCCGACAATTTTGCTCGCGTTGTTGTTGAGCGCAGCAATCTGCTTCAGACGCGCATCGCTGGTAAGAATCTTGTGGGTCACGTCCAGTGGCAGATAGGTCAGCTTCACGCCGCTCTTGAGTACCACTTCAGCAGCTTGCGGATCGGCAAACAGGTTGAATTCCGCCACCGGGGTGATGTTGCCGCCGTTGAAGTGCGCGCCACCCATGATCACCACTTCCTTGATGCCCTGCACAATCTCGGGCTCCTGAATCAAAGCCAGTGCGAGGTTGGTCTGCGGGCCAAGCATGGCAATGGTGATGCTGTGCGGCTTGGCTTTTTTCAGGGTATCGATCAGATAATTGACCGCACTGCCTTCAGCCAGGCCCTTTTTCGGTTCGTGCACGGTGACACCCGACAGGCCTTCCTTGCCATGGATGTTCTCGGCGTAGATCGGCGTACGCATCAGCGGCTTCGGCGCGCCGGCGTAGACGGGTACATCCTCGCGCCCTGCCCACTCGCGAGCCAGACGCGCGTTACGCGAAGTCTTGTCGAGGCGTACGTTGCCGGCCACGGTGGTCAGCGCACGGATGTTCAACTCGTCTGGCGAAGCCAGCGCGAACAGCAAGGCAACCACGTCGTCGGCACCCGGATCGGTGTCGATGATCAGGTCGATTTTTTCCGCCGCGTGAGCGCCGGTTGCAGATATCAGGGACAAAAGCAGCAGACTCCGGAGCAGTTGGTGCAGTTTTTGAGCATAGCGTTGCATGGCGCATTCCTTGTGCATGTGAAATCGAAAGTTAGAACGTTACACCAGCCACCAGAACGATGTTGCAGTACGGCTGACATTCGCCTGTACGAACAATCGCTCGTGCCTGTCGGCTAAGAACCTTGAATTGCTCATGACTGAGCAGATCGCGACGACCCAGTGCGCCTTCATCATTCAACGCGTCGAGCACGGGCAACGCCGTCGGTTGCTTGTCGAAGATTTCCTTGGCCAGCGCATGGCTTTCCACCTGCATCTCGCTGAGCACGACTTTCAGGGTGCTGACGAAGTCCGGGACGCCATGGGTCAGCGCAAGGTCGATCAGCTCGACACCCGGCGGCACCGGCAAGCCGGCATCACCAATCACCACCATGTCGCCATGGCCCAGAGATGCGATCAGTCGCGACAGCGCGACGTTCAGCAAAGGAGTCTTTTTCATGCGGGTTTAAAGGCCTGTACGTCGGACATGGTTGGAATGGAAGGCTGCGCGCCGGCGCGAGTAACCGACAGAGCGGCGGCAATCTGCCCGTAGCGGATCGCTTCGGCCTCGGACTTGCCGGCGGCCAGCGCAGCGGCAAAACCACCGACGAAGGTGTCCCCCGCCGCCGTGGTATCGACCGCTTTCACTTTCGGCGCCGGGAAATGCTCGAAGCCTTTGCCGTTGGCGAACAACGAGCCCTCAGCGCCAAGGGTGATGATGACCTTTCCTGCGCCCATCGCGATCAGGTGACTTGCCGCGCTTTCTGCAGTTTCCAGCGAATCAACCGGCAACCCGCTCAAGGCAGCAGCTTCGCTTTCGTTGGGAATCAGATAATCGATGGCTGCGAACCAGTCTGCCGGCAATGGACGGCTGGCAGGGGCGGGATTGAGGATTACGGTCTTGCCCAGTTCACGCGCACGCTTGAGCGCATGGCCCACGGTTGCATCCGGAATCTCGAGCTGGCAGATGATAACGTCGGCTGCTTGCAACACAGCATCGAAGCGGTCGATCACCGCCGGCGTCATGGCGCCGTTGGCACCGGCGACAATCACGATCGCGTTCTGACTGTTGTCATCGACCACAATCAGCGCCACGCCACTCGAATCCTCGACGACGCTGACCGCCTGACAGTCGATCTGCTCGGCCAGCAGCGCGTTTCGCAACTGCACGCCGTAGTCGTCGCTACCAACGCAACCGACCATCGCCACTTGAGCGCCCAGGCGCGCGGCAGCCACCGCCTGGTTGGCGCCCTTGCCGCCAGAGACGGTGGCGAAGGAATGTCCGATCAGCGTTTCACCGCCCCGGGGCAGCCGTGGCGCCCGGGTTACCAGATCCATGTTCAGGCTGCCTATTACCACTACATTTGCTGGCATACATCACTACTCGTCAATTCGGTTTCAGCGGTACTCGGTGAACACGCCGGACAGCGGCGCAGTCGATTCGCGCAAGACAATACTCGGGGTCACGATCCGTTGATCAGTGACCAGGCCTGGGGTAGCAATCCTTCGCAGCAGCACTTCAGCCGCCATCTCGCCCAGTTGCAGGATCGACTGGCCGACGGTGGTCAGTGCCGGGTACACGTAACGGCTCATCTGGATATCGTCGAAGCCGATCACCGACAGCTCGCTCGGCACTCGCACCTTGCGCTCAGCCGCCGCTCGCAGCACCCCGATGCCAATCATGTCGTTCCCGGCAAAAATTGCGCTCGGCGGATCGTTCGCAAGCAGCGTCGTCGCCGCGTTGTAACCGCCGGTGCTGGTGAAATCACTCTCGAGCATGCGCGCAGGCGACACTTCGATGCCCGCCTCTTTCAGCGCCCGGCAAAAACCGGCCTGACGCATTTGCGCCACGCTGGTGCTCGCAGGGCCACCAATGGTCGCGATATCGCGGTGGCCAAGCTCCAACAGATGACGGGTGGCGAGGTAAGCGCCGTACTCATGGTCGATGCGCACCAGATCGGCATCCACGCCATCCAGTCCACGGTCGACAATCACCATCGGCGTCTTCACGCCGGCCAGCCCCTGTGCCAGACCACTGTCACCGCCGGCCGACGCGACGATCAAACCGTCGACGCGTTTTTCCAGCAGGACGCGCAAGTAGCTGCGTTGCTTTTGCGGGTTGTCATCGGAGTTGCAAAGGATCACGCAGTAGCCATTTCGCTCGCAGTAATCCTCGATGCCCCGTGCCAACTCGGCGAAGTACGGGTTGAGACTGTTGGGCACCAACAAGCCAATGGTTGCAGTGGTTTTGGCCTTCAGCGAGCGCGCCACCGCACTCGGCACGTAGTCGAGGCTCTTGATGGCGGCCTCGACTTTCAGCCGGACTTCCTTACTGACCGGTCGGGTGTTGTTCACCACGTGAGACACGGTGGTGTAGGAAATCCCCGCGAGTGCCGCCACATCCTTGATTGTCGCCATGTTTCAAGCCCGCCGACTGGCGCGTTGGCTGCGATAGGTATCGAGCACGACCGCGATGACAATCACCGCACCGGTGATGATGCGCTTGGTCGGTTCGCTTGCACCGATCTGCGCCAGACCGGCCGCCAGTACGGAAATGATCAGCACACCGAAGAACGTGCTGATGACCGAACCGCGTCCACCCATCAGGCTGGTGCCGCCGATCACCACCGCGGCAATCACTTGCAGCTCCAGGCCTGAGCCGGCATTCGGGTCCGCCGCTTCCAGGCGAGAAATCTGAAACAGCGCGGCGATACCGGCCAGCAGGCCCATCAGGCTGAACACCAGAATCTTGTAGGGTTTTGGATTGATCCCCGCCAGCCGCACCGCTTCTTCGTTGGTACCGATACCGATCAGGTAACGACCGAACACGGTGCGCGTCAAAACTGCCTGCGCAATAAAAATCACCAGCAAGGCAATGATAAACGACGGTGAAATACCGAAAGCGATCGGGTTCGACAGCCAGGCAAACGAATCACCAATATAAGCCGTGCGCGAGCCGGTCATCTGGTAAGCCAGACCACGGGCCATTTCCAGCACACCGAGAGAAACGATGAACGAAGGAATCCGCCAGGCCACGGTAATCGAACCCGTCACGGTGCCCGCCAATGCCGCCACCGCCATACCGAGCAACGCCGCCGGCAACACGCTCCAACCCCAACCGAGCATGGCCACGCTGACCGTTGATGCCGCGAGTGCCAGCACCGAGCCCACCGACAGATCGATGCCGCCAATGATCAACACGAAGGTCATGCCGACGGCCAGCACCATCAGGTCGGGAATCTGGTTGGCCAGCGTACTGAAAGTGTTATAGGACAGAAAGTGGCTGCTCAAGACCGAGAACAGCGCAATCATCGCCAGCAGTGCACCGGCCAGCCCCAGATAGGTGCCCAGTCCGTAAAAGTTGCCACTACGCTTGCTGGCAGGAGATGCAGTTTTCATGGGAGATCCCTAGGCGCCGCTTCGTTGAGCAACGCATCACGTTTTTGGTAGCCGGCGAACGCGGCAGCAAGCAAATCATCCTGGGTCCAGCTGTCGCGCTCAAAGGTATCGATCAGACGCCCGGCCGACAACACACCGATCCGGTCGCAGATCAGCATCAATTCACGCAGGTCACTGGATACCACCACCAGCGCTTTGCCCTGGCGCGTCAGCTCACCGAGCAAGGCATAGATGTCGAACTTGGCACCGACGTCGATGCCACGGGTCGGTTCATCGAACAGCAGCACCGAACAATCACGCTCCAGCCAGCGACCGATCACGACCTTTTGCTGGTTACCACCGGACAGTTCCGAAACCAACTGTGTCGGGCTCGAGCTGCGGATGCGCATCGCGTCGATCTGTCGTTGCGCCAGTGAGATTTCGTCGCCGTTGTTGACGAAACCACCACTGGAAATTTCCGGCATGTTGCCCAAGACAATGTTGGCGCTGATCGATTGGCTAAGCAGCAAGCCTTCGCCTTTGCGATCTTCGGTGATCAACGCGATGCCATTGCGCACCGCATCGACCGGCGAACGTACGCTCACCACTCGCGCGGGCGAGCCCAGTGCAATTGTGCCGCTGTCAGCGACGTCGGCACCAAAAATCAGCCGCAGCAGTTCAGTGCGCCCTGCTCCGATCAGGCCGGAAATCCCGTAGATCTCCCCGGCACGCACTTCGAACGAGACGTCGCGCACCTTGTCGGAACGAGTCAGGCCTGTGACCGTCAACGCCGGGGCGCCAATCTTGCGCGGGCCCATGTCGATGTGTTCGCCCAGCTCGCGGCCGACCATCAGCGTGACCAGTTGCTCGCTGTTGTAATTGGCCATCGGCTCGACGCACACCAGGTTGCCATCTCGCAGCACAGCGATGCGCTGCGCGACTCGGGCCAACTCTTCGAGACGGTGGGATATGTAGATGATCGAGACGCCGCGTGCCTGTAGGCGAGTGATCTGCTCGAAAAGCATTTCGACTTCACGCGCCGTGAGCATCGCGGTCGGCTCGTCGAGAATCAGCACATGGCAATCGCCAATCAGGTTGCGGGCGATTTCGACCATCTGCTGATGCCCGATACCCAATTCGCCGACCAGCGTGTCCGGATCGATCGCGTCGAGCCCTACCTGCGCCATGGCTTCGATGGCTGCCTTACGCAATTGCTTGCGGCTGATCCAGCCGCCGTTGCTCGGCAGGTTGTCGAGAAACAGGTTCTCCGCCACCGACAATGTCGGTAACAGATTGAGTTCTTGCATGACCATGCGCACGCCGAGATCTTCAGCCTGGGTACGGCTGCCCGGGCGATAGTCTTTGCCCTGGAACTGCATCTGCCCCGTGGTCGGGGTAACCAGGCCACCAATGATCTTCGACAGGGTGCTTTTACCGGCGCCATTCTCGCCGGTCAGCGCCAGTACTTCACCGCGCATCAGCGTCAAATCGATGCCTGTGAGCACCGGTTGCGCATAGGTCTTACCGATACCGCTGACCGAGAGGACAGCGTTCGGAGCGGAAACTGACATAAAAATCTCCATGCGCTCGCCCGGGCGGACGAGCGCCGTTGTATCGCCAGAGGACTTACTTGGTGACCAGTTCGACCGGCGTTTCAATCACGCCATTGGTACCGCTGTCGACCTTCTCGCCCTTGATGATTTTCAGCGCGGTCTCGATACCGAACACAGCTTGTTTGGCGGCATATTGATCGGCAGTCGCCAGTACGCGACCGTCCTTCAACATTGGCTTGATGGCATTGATGTTGTCGTAGCCGACAACCTGCACCTTGCCTGCCTTGCCCGCAGCACGCACGGCGGAAACGGCACCGACTGCCATGCTGTCGTTACCGGCCAGCAACGCTTTGACATCCGGGTACTCACTGAGAATCGACGCGGCAACCTTGTTGCCTTTATCAATCTCCCAGTCGCCGGACTGCAGGGAAACCACCTTGATCTGCGCCGCCTCCATCGCATCCTTGAAGCCAGCGGTACGCTGCTGGGCGTTGGTGGTCGTGGACACGCCTTCAATGATGCCGACTTCGTCACCGGCCTTCAGCTGTTTGGCCAGATATTCACCAACCAGACGCGCACCTTTGCGGTTGTCCGGGCCTACGAATGGCACGCTGATGTTTTTGCTTTTGACGATTTGCGGATCAAGCTGGTTGTCGATGTTGATCACGGTAATACCGGCATCGACGGCTTTCTTGATCACCGGCACCATGGCCTTGGAGTCAGAAGGCGCGATGACCAAAGCATTGACCTTCGCCAGAATCATTTGCTCGACGATGCGCGTCTGGCCTGCAGTGTCGGTTTCGTCCTTGATGCCGTTGGAGATCAGGTCGAAATCGGCAGAGTGTTCTTTCTGGTAGGCCTTCGCGCCATCTTCCATGGTCAGGAAGAATTCGTTGGCCAGGGATTTCATGACCAGTGCGACTTTGGGTTTTTCAGCAGATTCGGCGAACGCCGAAGAGACGGGTAATGCAGCGGCTGTGGCAGCCAGCATAGCGACAGCAAGAAGACGTCCAGCGAATGGCAGCTTCATGGGTTCACTCCGATCTTATGATTATTTTGAGCAACGCTTGCGCTGGCATCAGCTATAGCGCTTCCAACGATGGAGTACTACCCCGTCGAAGCCGCGCAAACGTTTGCGTAGATCGAACTATGCGAACCTCGCCGCGATTTGTCAACAATCGGAAATCGCCATTTATTGTAGGACGAGTCTTCCAACTCGCTCTCCGTTGCTCAGGCCGTTGTGCTGACCAGGTTACCGCTTGTAGCGTCCTTGGACATCTCCTTGAGCAGCGCACCCGCGACTTCCGTCAGCGCGCCGCTGGTTTGCATGATCTGCCCCTGAATGGACATGACCGCCTGGGATTTGGCCTCCGGAGTCGGATAGCTCTGAGCTTGGGCCGCAGCCAGTTGCTGCTGCTGTTCCTGGAGTTGCTTCTGCAATTCCTGCATCCGCTTCAGCAGCATTTTGACCGTGATACTCAGGTTGTCGCCGCTTTCAGCTTTGCTGTCTTCCTGCGCGGGACCACCGGTTCGGACCTGATTGCTCGCTTCTTTCTCAGTGCCCAGCGCCTCAGCGGAAGCGTCCGCTTCCGCCTCACTCAATGCATTGATCGTCGCAGCAGTCTTGCCGCCGATGGTGACAGCCGCGGGATTTGATAAACCGATCGTCAGTGACATGAGAACTCCCTAAATATTAGTTTCCCTGAACACGCATCGGCCAGCGCGAAGGATTCTTTAGCACCCATTCCAGAAACGGCAACCCGATTCGTTCGACAGAAGCAGTAGTCCTTTTCGGAGAGCCGAACATGAAAGCTCACATTGTTCGGAAAACCGGATATCCGACGCCAGACGCTATTTTTAGAATCACAAAATACTGATGTAAATCATCGGGTTAAACATTTCTCTGACGCATAGTACGGCTGGTACAGATCCTGCTCCCTTCACCGTACCCCGGCATCCAGATCGGCTCGGGGCGCATCTAGATGAACCTGCATCAGCACTGTCTCACTACTAGAGAGAAAAATAATGAAATCTGCTTTCAACACCTTCGTTCCGGGCGCTTTGGCCCTCCTCCTGCTCCTGCCGACTGCCCTTCAGGCTAAAGAAGTCGAAACCCAGACCAAACTCGCCAACGTCGTGGTTCTCGCTACCGGCGGCACCATTGCCGGGGCCGGCGCCAGTGCAGCTAACAGCGCCACTTATCAAGCGGCCAAAGTCGGCGTCGAGCAATTGATTGCCGGCATTCCCGAATTGAGCAAACTGGCTAACGTGCGTGGCGAACAAGTCATGCAGATCGCCTCGGAAAGCATCACTAACGACAATCTGCTGCAATTGGGCCGCCGCGTCGCCGAGCTGGCTGACAGCAAAGATGTCGACGGCATCGTCATCACCCACGGCACCGACACGCTGGAAGAAACCGCTTACTTTCTTAACCTGGTAGAGAAGACCGACAAGCCAATTATCGTCGTCGGCTCGATGCGTCCGGGTACCGCCATGTCCGCTGATGGCATGCTCAACCTGTACAACGCCGTCGCGGTGGCCAGCAGCCAAGAAGCTCGCGGCAAGGGCGTTCTGGTGACCATGAACGATGAAATCCAGTCCGGTCGTGACGTGAGCAAAACGATCAACATCAAGACCGAGGCCTTTAAAAGTGCCTGGGGCCCACTGGGCATGGTGGTTGAAGGCAAATCCTACTGGTTCCGCTTGCCAGCCAAGCGTCACACCATGGATTCCGAGTTCGACATCAAAAACATCAAGAGCCTGCCTGACGTAGAAATCGCCTATTCCTACGGCAACGTGAGCGATACCGCCTACAAGGCACTCGCCCAATCCGGTGCCAAAGCCATCATCCACGCAGGCACGGGTAACGGCTCGGTGTCCTCGCGCGTAGTCCCTTCACTGCAAGCCCTGCGTAAAGAAGGCGTGCAAATCATCCGCTCGTCCCACGTCAACGCTGGCGGCTTCGTTCTGCGCAATGCCGAACAACCTGACGAAAAATACGACTGGGTTGTCGCTCACGACCTGAACCCGCAAAAAGCCCGCATCCTGGCGATGGTCGCACTGACCAAAACCAACGACAGCAAAGAGCTGCAACGGATGTTCTGGGAATACTGATTGACCCTCGCCCGATCAGCTCTTGATGGGGCAATCCTCGCACCACCCGCCTGATTCACGGGTGGTGCGTCGCCTACAAATCTCCGTGCATCTTCCCGACAAAAATTTCGACTCGTCCTACACCAAAACAGGAAAAGCGCTGTCAGAGGATTTTCTTGAATTTTAAGCAGTTGCGAAAATGCTTACAGTTAAATACTGTATGCACGTACAGCTTAATAAGGATAACCTCGTGGCCACCTCCCCTGATGCTCCTGACGCTTATGAACGCATGGGTATGCGCGTTCAAAAAATCATCAATTCCCCCACCGCACAGAAAGCCAAAGCCGCACTGATCTTCCGCCTGCCGGACGAGCCGATGGATGACTGGGAGCGCCTGCTCGAGGAAATCGACGAGAACGACAACGTTACCCTCGCCTACCGCGACGATGGTGGCGTGCAGATTTTTTGGGTTGTGCCGAAGGAAGATTGATTCAATGATTGTCCGCTGTTTTGCTTTGCTCCTGCTGTTCATCGCCATGGGCGCCCAAGCGGGCGCACCTCGCACATTTTCTGAAGCCAAGAAGGTCGCCTGGAAACTGTACGCACCGCAGTCCACCGAGTTCTATTGCGGCTGCAAATACACTGGCAACAGAGTTGATTTGAAAGCTTGCGGTTATGTACCGCGCAAAAATGCCAAGCGCGCGTCACGTATCGAATGGGAGCACATCGTGCCCGCCTGGCAGTTTGGCCATCAGCGCCAATGCTGGCAGGAAGGCGGACGCAAGAACTGTACACGCTACGATCCAACCTACCAGAAGGCCGAAGCCGACCTGCATAACCTGGTACCGAGCATTGGCGAGGTCAATGGCGATCGCAGCAATTTCAGCTACGGCTGGCTGCCAGTGCAATCCGGTCAGTACGGCTCTTGCCTGACCCAAGTCGACTTCAAGGCCAAGAAGGTCATGCCCCGACCTTCAATTCGCGGCATGATTGCCCGCACCTATTTCTACATGAGCAAGCAATACGGCTTGCGTCTGTCGAAACAGGATCGGCAGTTGTATGAGGCGTGGGACAAGACCTACCCGGTGCAAGACTGGGAACGCCAGCGCAATCAGAGCGTGGCGTGCGTAATGGGGCGCGGCAATGAATTTGTCGGCCCGATAAACCTGAAAGCCTGCGGTTGATCGCAGCACAAAAAAGGCCTCGAACGTTATGTTCGAGGCCTTTTTTTGTGGCTAGCTGCCAGACTTGTTGTAGCGCCAATACCCCATCAGGTTGAGCGATTCACGAGGGATCCCGCAGTCCTTGATCAGGTACTTGCGCAAGCTCATGACGGCCGCACTTTCGCCGGCGATCCAGCCGTAAAATCCTTCTTCGGCCGTATTGGCGATTTCCCAAAGAATGTCTTCATCGATATCCACTTCGGCGAGTTCGATGGCCTGGCTCGCTGACGAAGCATGAATTGGCAAGGTCGCCTGCCGCCCCCCTTCAACCATCAGCGTCCCGGCGACGGTCGCACCTGCCTGCTCACGGATCAACCATTGCACTGTAAGCCCCGGCCAGTCGGGCACTGGAAGCATGTCTTGTGCACTGTCGACTTCGAAGAAAGCTTGCGTCTGGGGTGGTTCGGCGAGGGCGGCTAACTCATCAAGAATGCCCATGGCTGCCGGCAACGCCGTCGAGTCGGCAACCAGCAATACTTGCTTGAGAGCCTGCGGCGGCCGCCACTCGAACCCTCCGGCTTCCTTCGCAGAAAAACGGTTGTCAGGCGCAAGGATCTGCATCGACTCGCCCGGCTGCGCTCGCAACGCCCAGCGCGAAGCCGGTCCTGTTTCACCGTGCAAGACGAAATCAATGTCGACCTCACCTTGTTCGGTACGCAGATGACGAATCGTGTAAGTACGCATCGCCGGGCGGCTGCTCGCCAACATCGAACGGAAACGCGCGTACCAACCTTCCTCCTGCGCAAGGTTTGCAGGAGAGCCATCTGCGGCAGGGAAAAAAAGTTTGACGCGCTGATCGGGTGCCCAGGTGGCCATGTTGGCAATTTCTGGATCGGCGAGGGTGATCCGCATCAAGTGCGGACTCAACAGGGTTTTACGCTGCAGCACAGCACTGAAGAGCTTGTAGGGATTGGCGGAGGCCATGCGGAGCTCCTTCAAGAAATCGTAAGTGACTCGTATAAGACGAATCGCATCCGACGCCCTTTAGGCTGCTCCGCTGAAAGCAAAATTTACGGTTGGATCGGATGCTCGATCACCACCGATTCAATATTCTGTTTTTTGGCCTTTACCAATGCTGCATCGACCTGCACCTGACGAGCTTCAGCCTCTGCCTTGGTGTTGAACGGGCCAATCAGAATCCGCGCTTTACCGCTGCTGTCCTTGATTACCGTTGGAACAAACGCATGCTCGATCAGCCAGCCGCTCAGATCACTGACAGCCTGAGGCGTTTCGCCGCGCACCTCGAGATCCCACTGTGGAGCGGAGGCCACCGCAGGAGCAGCCGCGACCACCGTTTTCGGCTTTTGCGCGTCTACACTCTTGCCTTCACCACATCCTGCCAATGCCAGTGCCGCGACCATCCAGACCAATTTGCGCACAACGGTTTCCTCGGAAATCTCAAAGCGGCGATCTTACCATTCATAAATACTTCGCGAGCCCCGCAAAATGGGCACGAAACAACGAGATTGATGATTGCAGCCTCTGTATAGTTACGCCCTGGGAATTAATGCCGCATCTGCGCGTCAGAAAGAGGCACCCAAACCGTGAGACTTCGCACTAATCTATACGTACCACCGACCTCTGCACTGTCTGAATCAGGTGCCCTACAAAGCAATCAAGGAGAAGACCATGCTGATACTCACCCGCAAAGTCGGTGAAAGCATAAACATTGGCGATGACATCACCATCACCATCCTGGGCGTTAGCGGCCAGCAAGTACGAATTGGCATCAACGCTCCGAAGAACGTTGCGGTGCACCGTGAAGAGATCTACCAGCGCATTCAGGCTGGTCTGACCGCTCCGGACAAACCACAGACACCCTGATCCGCATCGCAGTCAGTAGCCAGTTCGTTTGCCCAGCACAATGACTGGCTAGAGATACACGCGCCGTATTGCCACCCGCTTCCCACTCTGTTGGGCACGGCGCCTGACACACCCATCCCCTTCCGATTCATTCTCCCCATCCCTTGTTACCGCTCGATATTACCGGCCATTCCAAAGGCTGGCTGTCGGACGATTCCGATAGAGCACAGGGAATTCGCCCTCCTAAGCGAATGTCACGCCACGCGCCATGCCGGTGGCGGCAACCACCATCAGCATCAGCAACAACGCCTCGACATGACTGATTCGCGCGTACAACTTTGCACGCCCGGTATCGAGTGCCGCACCGCGGGCTGATGCAATGCGCCATTTGACCAATGTGATCATCGGCGCGAGCTCTATCAGCAGAATGACTACAAACAGTGTCATTTTCAGATGGAACAGTGGCTGGTGAAGGTAATAGTCAGTGCCCTTCTCATACCCGCCAAAAGCACGCATCCCGCCCGTTATCAACAGAATCAACGCAGAGATGCCCCACAGATTATCGGCGAGCAACACGCGCCTGACCTCCCCCGCACCGGCCGCCAAACGACTGAACGCCGTTCCACGCGTCAGTACCGCCCAAAAGCCCAAGGCAAAAGCCAGTAGATGAATAGCCGCTAGAAACCAATGACCCAGCATCGACACACTCCTTTATAGAGAGTTGAAAATCGGCCAGTCAGTAGTAGTCGAAAAAATGGAGATTCGCTCGTGCCACATCGCCAGTGGTGACGCCGAGGAACGCAATAGAGAAGTGCTGCAAAAGCCAAATCGCAGGCAAAAAAAATCCCAAGCAGCTGATGGAAGCTTGGGATTAAAAATGCATAAACCGTGGTGGTGAACGCGGAGCGGATATTACTGATTAATCGCTTCAGCGACAATATTTTTTCGATAACCGGTCGGTTAAAAAAACTCGTAACTCATTCAATATCCACACTATTTTTAAGGAATGAGAGTTTGACGCGACGGAATGACTGGCTATATGCGCTAGCGCTGAAGCAGTCTCATCAATCTGGAAAGAGAAGGTAAGCGTACGTCGAGGTGAGTGTCGAGTTGGTGTTCTGAACCGAGGATTTTGCAAAGGGTTTGCAAACCCCAGACAACAAAAAAGGGCCCACCTTTCGGTGAGCCCTTCTAGACCGCCCAGCAGAGCGGATTTTGTTTGGTAGGCGCGATTGGACTCGAACCAACGACCCCCACCATGTCAAGGTGGTGCTCTAACCAACTGAGCTACGTGCCTGCTGTGAGGCGGCATTCTACGGAATTCCGGAGGGGTGTCAACACCTTTTTTTCACCTAACCCTATGAATATGCAAAATATTTAATTTCCACCCAGCGACACAGATTTTTCCGTGGCTGGCGGAGGTTTTTCAACTCGGGTAGGATCGGCGCACTCGTAAAATATATTAAACAGAGGCTGCAGGATGGCGAACACCCTTTACCCAGAGTCTTATTACGCGGCGTCGGCGAATGCCGTACCGGCACGTCCAGCCTTGCAGGATGATGTGGAGACGGATGTCTGTGTGATTGGTGCCGGGTATACCGGGCTGTCCTCCGCCCTGTTTCTGCTGGAGAGCGGTTTTCGCGTGACCGTGCTGGAAGCCGCCAAAGTCGGTTTCGGCGCTTCAGGGCGCAACGGCGGCCAGATTGTTAATAGCTACAGCCGCGACATTGATGTGATCGAACGCACCGTCGGCCCGCAGCAAGCGCAACTGCTTGGCCACATGGCCTTCGAAGGCAGCCGGATCATTCGCGAGCGCGTCGCCAAGTACAACATACAGTGCGATCTGAAGGACGGCGGCGTGTTCGCGGCGCTGTCGGCCAAGCAGATGGGCCACTTGGAATCGCAAAAGCGTCTGTGGGAACGCTTCGGCCATACGCAGCTTGAACTGCTTGATCGACGTCGTATTCGCGAGGTTGTGGCCTGCGATCAGTACGTCGGCGGCATGCTCGACATGAGTGGCGGCCATATTCATCCGCTAAACCTGGCGCTCGGCGAAGCAGCGGCAGTTGAATCGCTTGGCGGCGCTATCTATGAGCAATCGCCCGCCGTGCGGATCGAGCGCGGTGCCAACCCGGTTGTGCACACGCCGCAAGGCAAGGTCAGAGCGAAGTTCATCATCGTTGCCGGCAACGCCTACCTCGGTAATCTGGTGCCGGAACTGGCGGCCAAATCGATGCCGTGCGGCACCCAGGTAATCACCACTGAACCGCTGGGCGATGAACTGGCGAGAACCCTGCTGCCACAGGATTACTGTGTCGAAGACTGCAATTACCTTCTCGACTACTACCGCCTGACGGGCGACAAGCGCCTGATCTTCGGCGGCGGCGTGGTATATGGCGCACGGGATCCGGCGAACATCGAAGCGATCATCCGCCCGAAAATGCTCAAGGCCTTCCCGCAACTCAAGGACGTGAAGATTGATTACGCCTGGACCGGAAACTTCCTGCTGACCCTGTCGCGCCTGCCGCAGGTTGGACGCCTGGGCGACAACATCTATTACTCGCAGGGTTGCAGTGGTCATGGTGTGACGTACACGCATCTGGCCGGCAAAGTGTTGGCCGAGGCGTTGCGTGGTCAGGCGGAGCGTTTTGATGCGTTTGCTGATCTGCCGCACTATCCGTTCCCGGGCGGGCAACTGCTGCGTACGCCGTTTGCGGCGCTGGGGGCCTGGTATTACGGGTTGCGCGACAGATATGGGTTCTGATCAGGTTTTCTGACCACAGAAGCATTTGTGGCGAGAGGATTTATCCCCGATGGATTGCGCAGCAGTCCTCTGCTTTTCAAAAGCAGGGCCGCTGCGCGCCCCATCGGGGATAATTCCCCTCGCCACAAATAAATCCCCTAACCCCCAGATACCCCCTCTGACCACAGATCCGTTCACCACAGATGGATCTAAAAATCCGTATCAGAGCTGATCCCGAGCAATCCCACTGCGAATGCGCAAGATATCCGCCAGTACCGCCAACGCGATTTCCGCCGGCGTCTTGCTGCCCAGGTTTAGACCGATCGGCGCATGAATCCGCGCCAACTCGCCCTCCCCCAGCCCGCCAATCCGACGCAAACGCTCGAAGCGTTTCTGCGAAGTCTGCAGCGAGCCCATCACGCCAATGTAGAACGCTTCGGTCCGCACCGCCTCCATCATCGCCAGATCGTCGATGCGCGGATCATGGGTCAACGCCACGACCGCGGTATCGCGATGGCAGCCTCCATCGGCGATGAACACCGAAGGCAGTTGCCGCCGAATCTCCACGCCATTAAGCACCACACCTTCGAGCACTTCATCGCGCGGATCGCAGAGGATCACTTCGAAACCGAGGCCGACCGCAAACTCGGCGCAGGCCTGGGCCACGCTGGAATATCCGGCGAGTAACAGACGCTGCGCCGCACCGATGCGGATCCGCACCCGATCAATCTCCCGCTCGATACGCGCACCCTGCTCGCGATCAGCGAACAGACTGCGCGCACCGCTGGCCAGATCGACCTCGCGAATCAATCGACGCTGACCGAGCAGTGCCGACTCCAATTCGCGCAGATGCGCCTGCACCTCGCAGTCGGCGTCAAATTTCTCTACCAGCACATCGAGAATGCCACCGCAGGGCAGGCTGACCCGCGAGCGCGGATCGTCACCTTCGCCGTAACGCACAACGTTGACCGCATCGAGAAACGCACCTTCGGCGACGCGTTCGAGAAAATCTTCCTCGACGCAACCGCCGGACAGCGACCCGATCCACTGTCCACCATCATTCACCGCCAGCAGTGAACCCGGCGCACGCGGTGCCGAGCCGTAGGTGGTCAGCACGGTGCAAAGCCAGATGCGCTGCCCCGCCACCGACCACTCCAGCGCACGTCGCACCACTTGCAGATCGAGATGCTGCATGTCAGTGCGCCTTGTGCTCGATGGTCGGGGCGTCGGCTTGCAGCTTCTGCACGTCGCTCACTGCCAGCTCGGCGGATTGACCGCCCCAACCTTGGCGCAGGTAGTTCAGCAGATCGGTCAACTGCTCAGGACTGAGCTTGTCGGCAAAACCCGGCATCGGTTGCATGTGCTCGAAACCGGAGAACTTCTGTTCGCCGATACCATCTTCGATCACGCGCAACAAGTTCCGTGGATCTTCCAGACGCAGCGTGGTGTTGCCGCGCATGGCCACCGCGATATGCGGTTTGCCCTCGCCACCGACCGCGTGACATCCGGCGCAGACGTTCAAGTAATCCTGACGGCCACGCTGGGCGCTCGCGCTGAGTTTGTCCACTGGCACTTCGACCAGCGCTTTGGCTGCCGGCGGCTGATCACCGAGCAGGAACGTGGCCATCGCCGCCAGATCGGTATCGGTCAGGCCCTGAGTGCTGTTGTGGAACACCGGGAACATCTCGTTGAACATCGTGCCCTGCGCACTCATGCCGTGCTTGAGGAATGTGCTCAGATCCTGATGATTCCAGCCGCGAGCGGCCAGATCGGTGGCCAACAGGCTCGGTGCCAGATAACCGTTGAGGATGCCGCCGGTCATGCGCTTGTCCATCTGCATCGCGCCCGGCAGGCCGCGTGGCGTATGGCATTCGCCGCAGTGGCCAAGAACGTCGACCATGTATTGGCCGCGCTTCCACGCTTCGCTTTTGCCTTCGCCCGAATCCAGCTTCACATCTTTGCCGTACATCATGTTCCAGCCCATCAGGCCCAGACGCACGTTGAACGGAAAGCTCAGGCTGGTGACCGGTGCCGCACGCTCGATCGGTGCAACAGTTTTCAGATACGCATGGATCGCGTCCGAATCTTCCCGCGGCACCAGGTGATAGGAGGTGTACGGCATCGCTGGATACAGATTCGCACCGTCGCGGCGCTTGCCTGCGGTCAATGCAGCGAAGAACTCGTCATCGTTGTACAAACCGATGCCGTGCTCTTTGCTCGGCGTTATGTTGGTGCCGTAGATCGTGCCGAACGGCGAGACGATCGGCAGACCACCCGCATACGGCGCACCACCCGGCGCTGTGTGGCAGGCCACGCAGTCGGCAGCGCGGGCGAGATACTCGCCGCGCTTGACCTGATCATCAGCGTGCGCCAACAACAGCGGCGCAGCCAGCCCGACCGTCAGGGTCAGGCGGGTCAATAAAAGCTTCATGCTTAACCCTCCTTGACCAGGCCGAGATCGGTCAGCACGTTGCGGGTAGCGTTGTAGTAACGCACGTACCCGGTGCAACGACAGATGTGATGGCCGAGGCTGTCCTCGATGACTTGTTCCAGTTGGCTTTTGACGATCGGCTGGCGTTGCAGCTTTTCCACCAGCACGGTCGCGGCATTGACGAAGCCCGGTGCGCAGTAGCTGCACTGGAAGGCGAACTCATCGACGAAACGCTGCTGGATCGGATTCAGCTCAGTGACCTGACCATCTTCGTCACGCTTGGCGTGGCTTTCAATGGTGCGGACTTTCTTGCCTTCGAAGTAATGCGCGCCGGTGATGCAGGTGCGCACTTCTTCGCTGGTGCCGTCCGGGTTGTCGACGATCACGACGCAGGCGTGGCAGATACCCTGACCGCAGCCCAGGCGCGAGCCGGTGAGATTCTTGTATTCGTGCAGGTAGTCGATCATCGGCAGGTCATCAGGGATGTCCACCGGGCCGACGGATTGACCATTGAGGGTCAGTTGAAGCGGACGGTTAGCCATTGAGGGCCTCCTTGATGCGCGCAGCAGTGATTGGCAGATCGCGAACACGTTTACCGATGGCGTGCGCCACGGCGTTACCGATGGCACCGACTACCGGGATCATCACCACTTCGGCGATGCCTTTGGACGGATCGCTTGGCGACAGCGGCGGCAGAATTTCCGCCGTCTGTTTCCACACCGCAACGTGACGCGCCATCGGCAGACGGTAACGGTTGAAGTTCCAGTCACCCTCCCCCGGCCCGCCTTCGTACAGCGGCATTTCTTCCATCAGTGCGTGGCCGATGCCCATGGCGATACCGCCCTCAAGTTGGCCCTTGACGAGTTCTTCGACCAACACACGCCCGCACTCGACCCACGAATGGTGATTGAGCACTTCGACTTCCAGCGAACCTTTATTGACCTTCAACTCGACCAGCGTGGCGACCGGGCTGTAGTAAGTCACGGCAGCATTGTTCAGTTGGGTGACCGGATAGTTGATGTTCTGGCGATCCAGCAGGTGGAAACCGGCGGTACTCATCAACGCTTGCTTGGCCTTCGGTGCGCCGTCGCCATACTTCACCGCCAGACCGTCCAGCGGCAGACGCTCTTTCACGCCGTCGATGCTGTACTCAGCCTCGGCCCAGCTCCAGCGGTTGAAACCGTGGACTGTCGCTGCTGTGACCAAACCACGCTCGTGCGCGCGCTTGGCCAGCTCTTCGAAGCTCAGCGGCTGCATGCCGTTAGCGGTCAGTTTGCCATCGACCCAATGCGCGTCTTCACGTCGCACCACGTAAGGGTTGGCCTGGCCGCCATAAGGGCCCTGACGCCAGATCTCCAGCGCCGCCGGCCACAGACCGTGATTGAACAACACACGCGCCGCTTCACGGGTGGCGTGGCTGAAGTAGTAAGCGGAGTTGGTCGCGGACGACGCCGAGGCCAATTTGCCCACCCAGCGCGGGTTGCGCAGCAGGTTGTCTTGCTCGGCCTGGCTCATGATGTAAGGGTTGCCGCTGGTGATCAGCTGCATTTCCTTCCATTCGGTTTCGCCAGTCTTCACTTCGTGCGCCGGGCTACCGAGGAAATCGGCAACGACCAAAGCTTGCGAAGTGGACATGCCGGTGCCGATTTCGATGCCGATGTGGCGCAGGGTAATGCGACCGTCGGCAGTGAATTCGATGCTGGCCATCGGCGCTTCGGAACCGGTGCCGAAGTCTTTCTGGCAGATGGCAAAACCAACGCCATACCAGTTATCCGGATCTGCCGCTTCGCGCTGCTTTTTGATCGCGTCGCGGTTTTTCCAGACTTCGTGCACCGAGGCCTTGTCGAGAATCTCGTGCAATCGCAGCGCGCCGGCCGGGATCGCACCCTGGGTGTTTTTCATGCCGGAACGCAGAGCGTTCTTGCGACGCAGATCGATCGCGTCGACGCCCAGGCGATTGGCGATTTCGTCGACCATCATTTCGGTCGCCGCCATGCTTTGCAGGGTGCCGTAGCCGCGCATCGAACCCGCCTCAACACCGCGCGAGTGATAGGCGGTGACTTGCAGGTCATTCTGCGGCATGTAGTAGATCGACTGTGCTGCCGTGGCACCCACTGCGGCTACCGACGGGCTGTAGTTGATCCGGCCG
Organism: Pseudomonas sp. P116; assembly: GCF_020149425.1. Taxonomy (NCBI): domain Bacteria; kingdom Pseudomonadati; phylum Pseudomonadota; class Gammaproteobacteria; order Pseudomonadales; family Pseudomonadaceae; genus Pseudomonas; species Pseudomonas sp. P116. The sequence continues at coordinate 289,666 of NZ_JACVHB010000001.1, forward strand.
CCACCGTCGACGCTCATTTCGGAGCGAAAAATCTTGAAGCTGTAATCGTTCTTGTCCACGGCCAATTGGTAGCGAATGTCGAACGGGTGACGCTTGATGCCACTCTGGAACTGCTCGTAGCGGTCGTTGGCCAGACGCACAGGCACACCGGCGCCGTACAGCGCAGCGAGGGCCGCGTAGTAAACGAAGATGTTGTGGTCTTTTGAGCCGTAACCCACGGTGTAACCCGGGTGCATGTTCAGATTGGCCAGGCCAAAGCGCGACGGCGCGATCATTTTCGCGGTATCGGTCGCCGTTTCCAGCGGGCACTGGGTCGCCACGACAAAGTGCAGGGTTTTGGTCTTCGGGTCATACCAGCCGTTGCCGTTGTCCGGCTCCATGGCGGCCGGCTCGATCGACGGAGTCTTGTAGCGCTCATCGAACACCAGCCAGTTGTCCGGCGGCGTGTCGATCTCTTTCTTCATGCGATCGGCGTAGAACAATCCGCGCTCGGTCAGGTTGCCATGCAGGTTCGGCGATGCATTCCACACCGGGCGACGGTTTTTCAGCATCGGGAACAGGATCGAATCCTTGAGGCTGGCGAATTCGTCTTCATCAGCTGAGGTCGGGCCGCCGACGCGCACATAACGGAAGCTGCCGTAGGGGTCACGCTCGTAGAACGGCACTTGAGCACCGTAACGAATCGCCTTGTCATTGAATTTGAGCTGGTTCTTGGCCTGACGGAAACGCTCGAAATCGTTCCAGATCAGGATTGCCACCGGGTGCCCAATGAACATCGGCACTTTGCCTTCCGGCAACAGCGGATCCGGAGCGTGCTCTTCCGGAAAGACGATGCCGTCCTTGTCCAGGTCAGCAGCGGTAACGATGCGATCCGGCTGCAAGTCTGCGCCAAGCCACGACAGGTCGTAGCCGGCATAGATGCGATCAGCCTTGATGGTTTTCAGCAGCATGGCGTGGCCTTGCTGTTCAGGCCAGCCCGGCATGTCCTTGGAACGGATGTCACGGGCGAACACTTTACTGCCGCAGACCTTGGACAGTGCATCGTTACGCTGACGCGCCTTACCGTTGTTGCCGAGCCACTTCTCGGACGGCACGGTGACGCTGTTTTCCATCAAGGCAGCCAGCGCCTGACTGCTGAGCGGCGTGAGCGTGACGCTCACCCCCGCTACCAGCCCGCCCTGAAGAAATGAGCGCCGGGATATTTCACGGTTGGACATGGATCATCCTCTGGGCGGTTATTTGTCCGCCCTTCTGGTTATCTACTGGGAATCTCGAGTCTTGCAGAAGCTCTTTCTGGCGAAGCAAAGAGCTGTGTTGACAGTGCAAAGCTGACCGAAAGGTTAACTTTAAAGGTTTCTTGGCTCGCAGCAAACAACCAGTTACATAATTCTGACTAAAGAATCAAAAAATCAATGCGACGTGGCACCGCAGCAAGCCGATAGAAAACTCTGCGCGCAAGATCTTTGCGAATACAAAACTCTGTAGGAGCTGTCGAGTGAAACGAGGCTGCGATCTTTTGATCTGGTTTTTTAATAATCAAAATCAAAAGATCGCAGCGTGCCGCAGCTCCTACAGGGATATCGTGCAGGGACGTAAATAGGAGAGAGGAAAGAGGAAGGTCAAATTTCAGACACAAAAAACCCCGGTCTTTCGACCAGGGTCTTTGCTATCGATTCCGAATCAACCAATGGTTGCTTTCGGTGCTTCAAGGCGTTCAGTGGGCCTTGAGGCAGATATGGCGCAGCGGACGGGACTCGAACCCGCGACCCCCGGCGTGACAGGCCGGTATTCTAACCGACTGAACTACCGCTGCGTATCGCTTTGAGCTTGCGCTCAAGTAACTCGTTTTGATTGAAAGCTTCGGTGCTTTTCAATCACGACCCAGACAGTGTCTGACTCGTTAAATATGGCGCAGCGGACGGGACTCGAACCCGCGACCCCCGGCGTGACAGGCCGGTATTCTAACCGACTGAACTACCGCTGCGCGTCGGTGCAGGCACTTTCAGCCTACCCTCTTGCTTTCGCAAGTTACCCGGAAGTGGTGGGTGATGACGGGATCGAACCGCCGACATTCTGCTTGTAAGGCAGACGCTCTCCCAGCTGAGCTAATCACCCGTTTGCATCTCCGAGGCCGCGAAATTTACGCAGGTAGCGAACCTAAGTCAATAGCAGGATTGAAGTTTTTCTGAAAAAGACAAAATCGAGTCATTCCTGAAGAAGCCATCAACCGCAAGACCGCTATCGCGAGCAGGCTCACTCCCACAGAGATGGCAGCTTCGCACCCTACTCGCTGTAGATCATCTTCTTGGTCATGCCGCCGTCAACGACGAATTCCTGCCCGGTGACGAACCCGGCATTCCTCGACAGCAGCCACGCAACCATCGCCGCGACATCCTCAACCGTGCCTACCCTGCCCGCCGGATGCTGAGCGTGATCGGTATCGGCCAACGGCTCGGCACGGCGTGCAAACGGGTCCCGCGCATCAATCCAACCCGGGCTGACGGCGTTGACCCGAATCTCCGGCCCGAGGCTGATGGCCAGCGCGTGAGTGAGGGCCAACAAACCGCCCTTGCTCGCCGCATACGCCTCGGTATCAGGTTCGGACTGTCCGGCACGGGTCGACGCCAGATTGACGATCGAGCCATTGTGCGCTCGCAGATACGGCGCGCAATGCTTGGCCAGTAGCATCGGCCCGCTGAGATTCACTGCCAGCACCCGATTCCAGTAGGCCAGATCAAGGCTTTCCAGGGTGATGTTGTGGGGATCAGCCACCGCCGCGTTGCACACCAGCGCATCGAGACGCCCAAACTGCCCCAGTACTTCAGCCACGCCCAGTGCCACCTGACCTTCATCCGCAACGTCCATGGCGATGAACCAGGCGTGTTCGCCCAGCACCTTCGCCACTTTCGAACCGCGCGCACGATCGAGATCGGTCAGGACCACTTGCCAGCCCTCGCTGATCAGCCACGCGGCGATGCCCAGACCAATGCCGCGCGCGGCGCCCGTGACCAGTGCAACGCGGCCATGGGTACCCGCTTTCGCAGTGGACAACTCGATCACAGCGCCGCCAGACCGCGCGCCAGATCGGCCTGCAGATCAGCCACGTCTTCCAGACCGACCGCAACGCGAATCAGACTGTCACGAATACCCGCCGCTTCACGCTCCTGCGGCGCCAGACGGCCGTGGGACGTGGTGCTCGGGTGGGTGATGGTGGTTTTGCTATCGCCGAGGTTGGCGGTGATCGAAATCAACCGGGTGGCATCGATAAAGCGCCACGCGCCCTCTTTGCCGCCCCTGACCTCAAAACTCACCACCGCACCAAAGCCCTTCTGCTGACGCTGGGCAAGCTCATGCTGCGGATGGCTCTTGAGACCGGCGTAATGCACCTTCTCGATACCGTCCTGTTGCTCCAGCCATTCGGCGAGTTGCTGGGCGTTGGCGCAGTGCGCCTTCATCCGCAGGTTCAGGGTTTCCAGACCTTTGAGGAAGATCCACGCGTTGAACGGGCTCAACGTTGGCCCGGCGGTACGCAAGAAACCGACGACTTCCTTCATCTGCTCGCTACGACCGGCAACCACGCCGCCCATGCAACGACCCTGGCCGTCGATGAACTTGGTCGCCGAGTGCACGACGATGTCCGCACCGAGCTTCAGCGGCTGCTGCAACGCAGGCGTGCAGAAGCAGTTGTCGACCACCAACATTGCGCCTTTGGCGTGGGCGATTTCAGCCAGCGCAGTGATATCGACCAGCTCAGCCAGCGGATTGGATGGCGACTCGACGAACAGCAGTTTGGTGTTCGGCTTGATTGCCGCATCCCACGCCGGCAACTCTGCCAGCGGCACATAGTCGACTTCGATGCCGAAACGCTTGAAGTACTTTTCGAACAGGCTGATGGTCGAGCCAAACACGCTACGCGAGACCAGCACGTGATCGCCAGCACTGCACAGGCTCATCACCACCGCCATGATCGCGGCCATACCGGTCGCCGTCGCAACAGCTTGCTCGGCGCTTTCCAGCGCAGCAATGCGCTCTTCGAACGCACGAACCGTCGGGTTGGTGTAACGCGAGTAAACGTTGCCCGGCACTTCGCCGGCAAACCGTGCTGCTGCGTCGGCAGCAGTGCGGAACACGTAGCTTGAGGTGAAGAACATCGGATCACCGTGTTCGCCTTCCGGCGTACGGTGCTGACCGGCACGTACGGCCAGGGTATCGAACGCTACGCCTTCGAGGTCGCTATCCAAACGACCGGCATCCCATTCCTGACTCATGCTGTCACTCCTTGCCTGTTCTCGATAAATAAAAAGTCTTTTGCCAGATACAAAACCGGCCCCTCAGGGCCGGTAGAAACTCAGTTGTTATACAGATCGATGATCGCACTGACCGCCTGGGTCTTGACCTTCGAGAGATCATTGCGAGCCTGTTCGATCTTGTCCAGGTACGCCTCATCGACGTCACCGGTGACGTACTTGCCGTCGAACACTGCGCAATCGAAGTTTTCGATCTTGATCTTGCCGCCGCCGACCGCTTCGATCAAGTCAGGCAAGTCCTGATAGATCAGCCAGTCAGCACCGATCAGATCAGCCACGTCCTGAGTCGAACGGTTGTGGGCGATCAGTTCATGGGCGCTTGGCATGTCGATGCCGTAGACGTTAGGGAAGCGCACCGCAGGAGCGGCCGAGCAGAAGTAGACGTTTTTCGCGCCGGCTTCACGGGCCATCTGGATGATCTGCTTGCAGGTGGTGCCGCGCACGATCGAGTCATCGACCAGCATCACGTTCTTGCCGCGGAATTCCAGCTCGATGGCGTTGAGCTTCTGGCGTACCGATTTCTTGCGGGCAGCCTGGCCCGGCATGATGAAGGTGCGGCCGATGTAACGGTTCTTGACGAAACCTTCGCGGAATTTCACGCCCAAGTGATTAGCCAGCTCCAGCGCAGCGGTGCGACTGGTGTCCGGAATCGGGATGACCACGTCGATGTCGTGCTCTGGACGCTCGCGCAGGATCTTCTCGGCGAGCTTCTCACCCATGCGCAGGCGAGCCTTGTACACCGAAACACCGTCGATGATCGAATCCGGACGCGCCAGGTAGACGTGTTCGAAGATGCACGGGGTCAGGGACGGGTTGGTCGCGCACTGACGGGTGTGCAGCTTGCCCTCTTCAGTGATGTAGACCGCTTCGCCCGGTGCCAGGTCGCGAATCAGGGTGAAACCGAGCACGTCCAGGGAAACACTTTCCGAGGCGATCATGTACTCGACGCCTTCGTCGGTGTGACGCTGGCCGAACACGATCGGGCGGATGCCGTGCGGGTCACGGAAACCGACGATGCCGTAACCGGTCACCATGGCCACTACCGCGTAACCGCCGACGCAACGGTTGTGCACGTCGGTCACGGCAGCAAACACGTCTTCTTCGGTCGGTTGCAGCTTGCCGCGCTGGGCCAGCTCGTGGGCGAACACGTTGAGCAGCACTTCCGAGTCGGAACTGGTGTTGACGTGACGCAGATCGGATTCGTAAATCTCTTTGGCCAACTGTTCAACGTTGGTCAGGTTACCGTTGTGCGCCAGCGTAATGCCGTAAGGCGAGTTGACGTAGAACGGCTGGGCTTCGGCCGAAGTCGAGCTGCCCGCGGTTGGATAACGGACGTGGCCGATACCCATATGGCCGACCAGGCGCTGCATGTGACGCTGATGGAACACGTCACGCACCAGGCCATTGTCCTTGCGCAAGAACAACCGGCCATCATGGCTGGTCACGATACCGGCAGCGTCCTGGCCGCGGTGCTGGAGCACGGTTAGCGCGTCATACAGCGCCTGATTGACGTTCGACTTACCGACGATACCGACGATGCCACACATGCGACGCAACCCCTACTTAATGGATCTGAACTGAACAACACTCACTGCGGCGTTTTGGCCGACGGCAAGAGCTGCTCCTTGAACGGAATTTCAGCGGGTACGCTGATTCCGCTGGCAAGCCACTGACTGCTCCACCCGAGAATCAGGTTTTTGGACCAGTCGGCGACCAATAGAAATTTTGGCACGAGCTGAGATTCTTTCCACCACCCGTCCTGCTGTACCGGCCCCAGGCTCAACAGCCCGACTGCGACGACCACCAGCAGCACGCCACGCGCCGCGCCGAAGGCCATTCCCAGGAAGCGGTCGGTCCCGGACAACCCGGTGACGCGAACCAACTCGCCGATAAGATAATTGATCATTGCGCCCACGATCAGCGTGGCGACAAACATGATGGCACAGCCCGCGATCACGCGAGCCGATGGGGTTTCGATGTATCCGGCGAGGTACTCGGACAATGAACCACCGAACATCCAGGCGACGACTCCTGCGATGATCCAGGTCACCAGCGATAATGCTTCTTTGACGAAGCCGCGGCTCAAACTGATCAATGCGGAGATGGCGATGATTGCAACGATCGCCCAGTCAACCCAGGTAAATGGCACAGTGCAGCCTACAGACGGATAAGGCGGCGCATTTTAGCAGAGCGCATGGCTGTCGGTAAGCTGCGATTTTCAGTGCATTTCAATCGAATCGATAGATCCTAGCCACGCTCGGGCTGGAAGCGCACGACAAAACCCTTGAGGTTCTGCTGACGGCTCAAAAGATCACGCAGACGATCGGCTTCGGCGCGCTCGATCAGCGGACCGACGAACACCCGATTCTTGCCATCGGCTGAACGGATGTAAGCGTTGTAGCCCTGGCTGCGCAGCGTTTTCTGCAGACTCTCGGCGCTGGCGCGGCTCGACAGGCTGGCCAGTTGCACCGACCAGCTGACCGACAGACCATTGGCGTCGACGCGGCTCTGAGTGGTATCAGGCTTGGTTGTCGCTGAAGCGATCGGCTGGGCAGGCGCAGGAATCGGCTTGGACACCGGCGGCGGCGCGGCAGGCTTGGCGATCTGGGCCGGCACAACAGGTGCCGGGGCGATCGGCGCAGAAGGCGCGACTTGCTCGGCGATTTCGTCATCGCTTGGCACGGGCTCTTGCGGCAAGGCTTGCGGCTCGGGAACGGCGACCGGTTCCAACTGCACCTGCGGCACGGCAGGCGCATGCGGAGCAGCCGGGGCCTCTACGGTCACCTGACGCTGTTCGTCCTGACGGGAAAACAGCATTGGCAGGAAAATCACCGCCAGCGCCACCAGCACCAGGGCACCGACCATGCGCTGTTTGTACGCTTTATCCAGCAAAGCCATTTGCCGCTTCCTCCGTGGAGCGCCGGGCCAACCATTCAAGGGCCTCGGCGACACAATAAAATGATCCGAACAACAGAATCTCATCGTCGCTGGTTGCGACTGCGCACTGCCCTTCAAGTGCGGCGGCAACACTGTCGTAAGACGTGACCGACGCGCCAAGGTTCTGCAATGCCGCGTGTAATTCTGCAACCGGACGTGCGCGCGGCGAATCCAAGGGCGCCACGGCCCAGTGCTCGACACTAGCATTCAATTCGCCGATAACACCATCCAGATCCTTGTCCGCCAGCAGACCGAACACCGCCAGACGCTTGCCGACCGGAGGCCGCGAGGCCAGACGTCGAGCCAGATACTCCGCCGCGTGCGGGTTATGACCAACATCCAGCAACAGATTCAGGCGCTTGCCATTCCATTCGAACGAACGGCGATCCAGACGCCCGACAACTCGCGTCGCCCGCAAGGCCGCCACAATCTGCTGTGCATTCCACGGCAAACCGAGCAGCAGATACGCCTGCAACGCCAGCGCGGCGTTTTCCATCGGCAGATCGAGCAGCGGCAAATCATGCAGCTCGACAACCCGGCCCTGCGCATCGGTACCGCGCCACTGCCAGTTCTGATCAGTGATGCCGAGATCGAAATCGCGCCCACGCAGGAAGAACGGGCACGCCAGCTCACGCGCCTTGTCGAGCAACGGTTGCGGAGGATTCAAATCGCCACACAGTGCAGGCTTGCCCTGACGGAAGATGCCGGCCTTCTCGAAGGCTACGGATTCGCGGGTATCACCCAGATAATCGGCGTGATCGACACCAATGCTGGTAACCAGCGCGATATCGGCATCCACCACGTTGACCGTGTCCAGACGCCCGCCCAGACCGACTTCCAGCACCACAGCGTCGAGCCCTGACTGTTGAAACAGCCAAAACGCCGCCAAGGTGCCCATTTCGAAGTAAGTCAGGGAGGTTTCGCCACGCCCGGCCTCGACCGCAGCGAAGGCTTCGCACAGCTGTGCGTCAGTGGCTTCGACGCCATTGAGCTGCACCCGCTCGTTGTAACGCAGCAGGTGCGGAGAATTATAGACACCAACGCTCAGGCCCTGCGCCCGCAGCAATGAAGCCACGAAAGCGCACGTCGAACCCTTGCCGTTGGTGCCGGTGACCGTGATCACCCGAGGCGCCGGCTGGCCCAGCCCCATGCGGGACGCTACCTGTTGCGAACGCTCCAGACCCATGTCGATGGCCGACGGATGCAACTGCTCAAGGTAGGCGAGCCACTCGCCAAGGGTGCGCTCGGTCATATGTTGGCAGGCACCGGCGGAACGACGATCGGCTCGATTGGCGCAGCAACGAATGTCGGCGTTGGCTTACCCGTCATTTGTGCCAGCAGGTTACCCAGACGCGGACGCAGCTCCTGACGATGAATGATCATGTCGATCGCACCGTGCTCCAGCAGGAATTCGCTACGCTGGAAGCCTTCCGGCAGTTTCTCGCGCACGGTTTGCTCGATAACGCGCGGACCGGCGAAGCCGATCAGGGCTTTAGGTTCGCCAACAATCACGTCGCCGAGCATTGCCAGACTGGCGGAAACACCACCGTAAACCGGATCGGTCAGCACCGAGATGAACGGAATGCCTTCTTCGCGCAGACGCGCCAGCACGGCCGAGGTCTTGGCCATCTGCATCAGCGAGATCAGGGCTTCCTGCATGCGCGCACCACCGGAAGCGGCGAAGCAGATCATCGGGCAGCGGTTTTCCAGCGCGTAGTTGGCAGCGCGTACGAAACGCTCACCGACGATGGCGCCCATGGAACCGCCCATGAAGCTGAATTCAAACGCCGAAACCACTACCGGCATGCCCAGCAGGGTGCCGCTGACGGAAATCAACGCGTCTTTTTCGCCGGTCTGCTTCTGTGCAGCGGTCAGGCGATCCTTGTACTTCTTGCCGTCACGGAATTTCAGACGGTCAACCGGCTCCAGATCGGCGCCCAGTTCGTTGCGACCTTCGGCATCGAGGAAGATGTCGATGCGCGCACGTGCGCCGATGCGCATGTGGTGGTTGCACTTTGGGCAAACGTCCAGGGTCTTTTCCAGCTCCGGACGATACAGCACAGCCTCACAGGACGGGCATTTGTGCCACAGACCTTCAGGCACCGAGCTCTTCTTGACCTCCGAACGCATGATCGAAGGGATCAGTTTGTCTACTAACCAGTTGCTCATGCTTTCTTTCTCCAGTACCGGCGGCTCGAACGCTCTGGTTCGCAGCCCCGCGTATGCCCTTCAGCTAAATTCATGTGTGGCGATGATCAAGGATGGCCGGGTCAGTAAAACTGACCTTCGTACAACCCAAAAACCCTCAGCCTCTTTTGTACCAAGCTGTGGACGGCGGCAGTGTGCCAGCCGTCACATCATGCACAGGCCTAAATGCCCCTGACGGCGCCGATGAACGCCTGAACTTTTGCGTGATCCTTGATGCCCTTGCTCGCCTCGACCCCACCGCTGACATCTACTGCATAGGGTTTTACCCGAGCCACGGCGCCTGCGACGTTTTCCGGGGTCAAACCACCCGCCAGAATCAGCGGCTTGCTCAAACCTTGCGGAATCAATGACCAGTCGAACGCCTCGCCGGTTCCGCCCGGCACGCCTTCGACGTAGGTATCGAGCAACACGCCACTGGCGCTTGGGTAGGCATCGACAGCCGCGGCGATGTCATCGCCGGCCTTGACCCGCAGCGCCTTGATGTAAGGACGGTGCCAGCCCTCGCACTCTTCGGCGGTCTCGTCACCATGGAACTGCAGCAGATCCAGCGGCACGGCATCGAGGATTTCCCCCAACTCGCAGCGGCTGGCATTGACGAACAGACCCACGGTGGTCACAAACGGCGGCAAGGCCTTGATGATTTCCCGCGCTTGCTGGACCGAGACTGCGCGCGGACTTTTGGCGTAAAACACGAATCCGATCGCATCAGCCCCGGCTTCGACGGCGGCCAACGCATCTTCTATGCGGGTAATCCCGCAGATCTTGCTGCGAACGGCTGACATATCGAGAAAAACTCCGAGGCAGAATCCGGGAAAGTCCCGGATGGTAACAAAAGCGCTCGAGGGCGTCAGCCGTCAAGTTCGGAGAACCCCGTAAGGAAATGCGGCCCGATAAAACGCTCGGGCAGCGGAAATTCGTCGTGGTACTCGACTTGCACCAGATACAAGCCGTAGGGATGCGCTGTCACGCCGCCAGACCGGCGCTCACGACTTTCCAGCACTTCTTTCATCCACTCGACCGGCCGCTCGCCAGCACCGATGGTCATCAGCACGCCGGCGATGTTGCGCACCATGTGGTGCAGGAATGCGTTGGCGCGGATGTCGAGCACGATCATCTTGCCGTGACGGGTCACGCGCAGGTGATGCATCTTCTTGATCGGCGATTTCGCCTGGCACTGGCCGGCACGGAACGCACTGAAATCGTGGGTGCCAATCAGATACTGCGCGGCCTCAGCCATGCGCTCAGCGTCCAGCGGGCGGTGGTTCCAGGTGATTTCTTCATTGAGATGGGCCGGGCGAATCTGATCGTTGTAGATCACATAACGATAGCGCCGGGCGATGGCCTTGAACCGCGCATGGAAATTCGCCGGCATCACCCGCGCCCAACTGACACTGATGTCGTGAGGCAGGTTGATGTTGGCGCCCATCACCCAGGCCTTCAGCGAGCGATCGACCTGAGTGTCGAAATGCACCACTTGTCCGCAGGCATGCACACCCGCATCGGTACGCCCGGCGCACTGCAAGGAAACGGGTGCGTTGGCGACTTTCGACAAGGCTTTTTCAAGCGCTTCCTGCACCGTCGCCACACCGGTTAACTGACGCTGCCAGCCGCTGTAGCGCGAGCCTTTGTATTCAACGCCCAGCGCCACGCGGTAAAAGCCGTCGGGGGCCATTTCGGCGACCGGGTTATCTATGTTTGCCAAGGTGGGACAGCCTGCTGTTTTTGCAAAGGCGGGCATTATAAGGCCTCAAGATCAAAAGATCGCAGCCTTCGGCAGCTCCTGCACAAGAATCGGCGTTTTCCTGTAGGAGCTGCCGAAGGCTGCGATCTTTTGATCCAATGCGCCAAACAAAAACGGCAGCCTCATGGGCTGCCGTGTTCTTTACCGCTGAACCTGATTTACAGGCTCGAGAGCATTTCCTTGGCTTCGCCGCGCTGCTTCTCATCACCCTCGGTCAACACTTCATTGAGGATGTCGCGCGCGCCGTCGCTGTCACCCATGTCGATGTAGGCCTGCGCCAGATCAAGTTTGGTGGCTGCTTCGTCGGTGCCCGCGAGGAAGTCGAAATCGTCTTCACCCAGATCATCACCCAGCGCCGCATCGGCCTCCGTGAACGTCGGCTCGGCGATGCTCTGCGACAGGCGATCCAGCTCGGCGTTGACGTCATCCAGTTCGGCGGCAAATGCATCAGGCTCGGCCGCCGGATTGGAGTCCATCTCGTCAGCCAGCGACAGGTCGAAATCGGCTGGCAGCTCCAGATCATCCTGCGGCACATCGGCGACGACGGGTGGCTCTAGCGGCGACAGATCTTTCACGCCGTCGTCCAGATCCAGCAGGAAGTCATCATCGGCCAACGGTGCCGGAGCAGGAGCCGGCTCAGCGCCAAGGTCCAGATCCAGGTCGAAATCCGAGAGATCATCGAGATTCTCTTTGGTGTCGGTCTGCTCTTTCAGCACCGATTCAAAGCTCAGATCGTCGTCCGACGGGAACTCGTCCAGTTCGACTGGCGCTTCGGGCTCAACGATTGGCGCCGGCTCAACCGGAGTGATGTTGTCGAGATCGTCCAGACTCAGGTCGAACGCGCTGTCCAGATCGTCCGCAACTGGCGATGGCTCAGGCACTTCTGGCTCATCCAGCAGCAATTCCTTGACGTACTGGGCGTCCAGCTCGGCAGCGATGGCGGCGGCGGCCAAACCACCGGCGACCGCTACGGCCATGGCCGGGAAACGGCTTTTCAGCTCTTCGACCTTGGCGAAGTTGTCGCCATTGGCTACCAACTGACGCTCCTGACCTACGAAAGCATCGCGATCGCCCTGCTGACCATAGACTTCCATCAGCTTCAGACGCAGATCACTGCGCTGCGGCTCCAGGCTGATGCCCTCTTCCAGCAATGCAGCAGCCTGATTCATACGTCCGGCGTTAATGTGCGATTGAGCCTTGTCGAGGACATCATCGGAGCGCTCGCCTGCCGGGGCAACCAGCGGTGCGGCGATCGGCTCGGCCATCACGATTGGCGCCACAATCGGGGCGACTACTGGCGCAGGCGTTGGCGCTGGAGCCGGCGTGTTGAGCTTGACGCTGGCGGCCGGGGTTTCCAGGCCTTCGAAGCTGCTTTCCGGCAGATCGTGCTCGGCGGAGAACTCTTGTTCCTCAGCCAGAGCGCGCGCCATGCGCACATGCTTCTCGGCTTCCTGCTGAGCTTTGCGGCGACGGGCCAGTAGCAACAGCAACAACAGCAAGACCACGGCACCGCCACCGACCAGACCCAGCAAGATCGGATTGGTCAGCAGCTCGTTGAAGGTTTTTTCGTCATCAGCGGCAGGTGTGGTTTCGACCACCGGCTCGACCACTGGCTCAACTGGCGTCTCGGCCGGTGGTGCAATGGCCGACTCTGGCGTCGGCGCTGCTTCTGCCGGTGTCGCTGGCGGTGTGGCGGCCAACTCGGCAGTGATCGCAGGCACCGCCGGATTGGCGCCTGGCGCAGCACCCGGCCCTTCGGCCTGCATCTTCGCCAGTTGGTTGTTCTTCAACTCGATCAGACGTTGCAGCTTGTCGAGCTGACTTTGCAGATCGGTCATGCGGCTTTTCAGTTCCTCGTTGTCACGACGGGTCGTGTCGAGGCTTTCTTGAGTGACCGCGAGCTTGTCGCTCAGGGCCTTGGCGTCGCCCGCCGGGCCTTTGCCGCGGGCCTTGGCGCTTTCAGCGGAAACCAGGCTCAGGTTGTCTTGCGCGTCAGGCGCAGCGCCAGTATTGCCGCGACCACGGTTGGTCGCATCGAGTTGCTGCTGACCGGTGCCAGGCTTGGCCACATATCGACGGCCCTGACGCCAGGCTTCGTTTTGCGCCGCGACTTCAGCGATGGCCGCCGACTGTGGCAGCGCAGTGCTTTGCACCGAATCCGGCAGACGCAGGACCTGGCCGACTTTCAGGCGGTTGATGTTGCCGCCGATAAACGCATCCGGGTTCAACGCCTGAATGGCCAGCATGGTCTGCTGCACCGAACCGCCGGTACGCGCCTTCGCCGCAATTTCCCACAGGGTGTCGCGCGGGGTGGTGGTGTATTGCGTCGAGTGCGTGGCGCCGGTGGTCGGCGCAGTGATGGTTTGCGACGGCGCCGGTTGAGCAGCGGCGTCAGCGGTCTGCGGCGAAAACTTCGACGGGTCCAGCAGCACGCTGTAATCGCGCAACAAGCGGCCGTTCGGCCACATCACCTGGACGAGGAATTTCACCATCGGTTCCGACAGTGGCTTGCTCGAGGTCACCCGCAGCACGCTTTTGCCACTGGCGTTAAGCACTGGCGTGAACGTCAGATCATTGAGGAAGGCCTGGCGGTCGACGCCGGCCTTGGCGAAGTCTTCCGGCGAGGCCAGGCTCGGCACCACTTCGGCAGCGGTGAGATCCTTGACGTCGAGCAGCTCGATTTCAGCCACCAGCGGCTGGTTCAGGGTCGACTTCAGGGTCAGCTCCCCGAGCCCGAGGGCATGCGCCATACCGGAGGACAGCGCCGAGGCGGCCGCTATTGCTAACACCAGTTTGCGAACTTGAACCATAGCCTCATCCTTTGTTTGAACGTTCCTCGGCCAGCGAGAAGATGTTGAATACCGCTGCCGTAAGGCATTGCGCGCGACGACGACAGACTGCCGCGCGCGATCATTTCTTTGATGCCCCGGAAAGTCCCGGAGGGTGACTCGTTATCAACTGCTTCGGCCAAGCATAGCGCCCAGCTAGAATCAGTCGACAAATTGTTGCCAAGTATCTTTTACAGCAGGTCTTTTATCAACAACTCGGCAACCTGCACAGCATTGAGTGCTGCGCCTTTGCGCACGTTATCTGACGTCAGCCACAGATTAAGTTCCGCCGGGTCATCGACACCACTGCGAACACGACCGACATAGACCACGTCCTGCCCCACCGCGTCACCGACCGCCGTCGGGTAATCACCGGCATCGACCAGTTCAATGCCCGACGCAGCTTCCAGCGCGGCATTGACCTTTTTCAGGTCGACGGCCTGCGCTGACTGCAAGGTCACGCTAAGGCTATCGCCAAAAAACACCGGGGCTTGAACGCAACTTGCGGAAATCTTTAATAAAGGCTGCGCCAGCACCTGACGCAACTCACGCACCAGGCGTTTTTCCAGCAGCGTATGGCCCTGCGCGTCAGGCGTGCCGACCTGAGCCAGCAGGTTGAACGCCATCTGCCGATCGAAAAACTTTGGCTCCAACGGGCGCATGTTCAGCAGCTCGGCGGTCTGGCGTGCCAGCTCGGCGACGGCTTCACGACCCTGGGCAGAAACAGCCAGATTGGCGGTGACGTTGACGTATTGCAGATCAATCAGATCGAGCAACGGCGCGAGCACTACGGCAAGAGTGGTCGCCGACGGACTCGGGCTGCTGACCTGGAACGGCGCTTTCAAGCCGGCGAGCACAGCAGCATTGGCTTCGGGCACCACTTGCGGCGCCTGATCGGCCGGCAAGGCGCCGGACAGGTCGATCAGCGAGCAACCGGCGGCGTGAACGCGGGCGGCGTAGCTCAGGGTGATGGCTGGACCGGCGGCGAAGAACACCAGTTTGACCTTGCTGAAATCGAACTCGTCGACCTCACGCACGCGCACGTTCTTGTTGCGGAACAGCACCGAGCTGCCGGCGGATTCGCTGCTGGCCAGCAGGTGCAGGTTGCCGACCGGGAAATTACGTTCTTCAAGAATCTGTACGAGGGTTTCGCCGACAGTACCGGTGGCGCCGATCACGGCAATATCAAGGGTCTGGGTCATGGTGCGAGCCTCTGGCGAAACGGGGGGAGCGGCACTTTACCGGGTGACTGGCGCACAGGCAATTTCTGCCGGAGGTTTGCGGAGACTGTTCAGGCCTCATCGCGAGCAGGCTCACTCCTACAATGATTGGTGTGGAACAGAAAACTTGCGTTCACCACCGCCCACTGTAGGAGTGAGCCTGCTCGCGATGAGGCCAGACCTGACACTCAAGAAATTTCAGGCATAAAAAAACCCGCACCTCTCACAAGGCACGGGTTCTTTTATGACTTCAAACGATCAACGCTCAAGCAAAATCCGCAGCATGCGACGCAGCGGTTCGGCCGCGCCCCACAGCAGTTGGTCGCCGACGGTGAAGGCGCCCAGATACTGGGTGCCCATGTTCAGCTTGCGCAGTCGACCGACCGGCACATTCAGGGTGCCGGTGACCTTGGTCGGGCTCAGCTCCTGCATGCTGATCTCGCGCTGGTTCGGTACCAGTTTGACCCAAGGGTTGTGCTGGCTGATCAGCCCTTCGATGTCGGCGATCGGTACGTCTTTGTTCAGCTTGATGGTCAGCGCCTGGCTGTGGCAACGCATGGCGCCAATGCGCACGCAGATGCCGTCGACCGGGATCGGGCTCTTGAAGCGACCGAGAATCTTGTTGGTCTCGGCCTGGGCCTTCCACTCTTCGCGGCTCTGGCCGTTCGGCAGTTCCTTGTCGATCCACGGGATCAGGCTGCCAGCCAGCGGTACGCCGAAGTGTTCGGTCGGGTACGCTTCGCTGCGCATGGCCTCAGCCACACGACGGTCGATATCCAGGATCGCACTGGCAGGATCCGCCAGTTGCTCGGCAACAGCGCCGTGGGTCACACCCATTTGCTTGATCAGTTCACGCATGTGCTGCGCGCCGCCACCGGAGGCAGCCTGATAAGTCATGGCGCTCATCCACTCGACCAGACCGGCTTCGAACAGACCGCCCAGCCCCATCAGCATCAGGCTGACGGTGCAATTGCCGCCGATGTAGTTCTTGGTGCCCGCATCGAGCTGCTGGTCGATGACCTTGCGGTTGACCGGATCAAGAATGATGACCGCGTCATCGTTCATGCGCAGGCTGGAAGCCGCGTCGATCCAGTAACCCTGCCAGCCGGCTTCGCGCAGCTTGGGGAACACTTCGCTGGTGTAGTCGCCGCCCTGGCAGGTCAGGATCACGTCGAGGGTCTTCAGCTCTTCAATGCTGTAAGCGTCCTTGAGCGGGGCAATATCCTTGCCCACGGACGGGCCTTGGCCACCGACATTGGAAGTGGTGAAAAACACCGGCTCGATAAGATCGAAATCCTGCTCTTCCAGCATCCGCTGCATGAGCACGGAACCGACCATACCGCGCCAACCGATCAGACCTACACGTTTCATCGCAACTACACCTTCTTGAAAAGTGGGCCGCTGCTTTGTATTGAATTTCGCAGCGGGCCCGAGAGATTACAGATTCCGCAGCGCGGCGACTACTGCGTCGCCCATTTCCTGCGTACCGACTTTGTTGCAACCGGCCGAATAGATGTCGCCGGTGCGCAGGCCTTGATCCAGAACCACGCTGACGGCTTTCTCGATGGCATCGGCCGCGTCATGCAGATTGAAGCTGTAACGCAGCATCATCGACACCGACAAAATGGTCGCCAACGGGTTGGCGATGCCTTTGCCAGCAATGTCCGGCGCCGAACCGTGGCAAGGCTCGTACATGCCCTTGTTGTTGGAGTCGAGCGAGGCCGACGGCAGCATGCCGATGGAACCGGTAAGCATCGACGCTTCGTCGGAGAGGATATCGCCGAACAGATTGTCGGTGACGATCACGTCGAACTGCTTCGGTGCGCGCACCAGTTGCATGGCCGCGTTGTCGACGTACATGTGGCTCAGTTCGACTTCCGGGTAATCCTTGGCGACCTGCTCGACCACTTCACGCCACAGTTGGCTGGAGGCCAGCACGTTGGCCTTGTCGACCGAGCACAGCTTCTTGCCACGCACCATGGCCATGTCGAAACCGACGCGGGCGATGCGGCGGATCTCGCTTTCGCTGTATGGCAGGGTGTCGTAGGCCTGACGCTCGCCGTTTTCCAGCGTGCGGGTGCCGCGTGGCGCGCCGAAGTAGATGCCGCCGGTCAGCTCACGGACGATCAGGATGTCCAGACCGGCAACGATTTCCGGCTTCAGGCTCGACGCGTCGGCCAGTTGCGGGTACAGGATCGCCGGACGCAGGTTGCCGAAAAGGCCCAGTTGCGCACGGATTTTCAGCAGACCGCGCTCAGGGCGGATGTCACGCTCGATGGTGTCCCATTTCGGGCCACCGACAGCGCCCAGCAGGACGGCATCGGCAGCGCGGGCACGGTCGAGGGTTTCGTCGGCCAGTGGCACGCCGTGCTTGTCGATGGCCGCGCCACCGATCACGTCATGGCTCAGCTCGAAACCCAGGCTGTACTTGTCGTTGGCCAATTCCAGCACCTTGACCGCTTCGGCCATGATTTCCGGACCAATACCGTCGCCTGGGAGAATCAGAATCTGCTTGCTCATGCTTTCCTCGTGTCTTCAGTCGGTGCGCCCTCAACTGGCGCGCCCGGAAAATTCTTATCGTTCGGCCATCAGTACGATCACATCGGTACTGAACGAGCCGTCGGCATCAATCTCAAAATATTCGCGTACTTCGTTGCCCATCGACTGCTGCAACTGGCGGATCGCGGCGCGCATCACTTCAGGTGTGCGCATGCGCTCGACCCAACTGCTGTACTCCAGGCGCAGACGCTGCCGCGCAGTGCTACGCGCATGCAACCCCGCCTCGCTGACCTGCCGCAACCACTCGCCGGCAGAATAATCGCGCACGTGACTGGTGTCGCGCAGCACTTCGACGCTTTGCAGGTAAGTGTCGAACAACGGGCTACCCGGCGACAACACATCCACGAACGCCGCCACACCACCCGGCTTTAATACCCGGCGTACTTCGCGCAGGGCCACACCGAGATCGCTCCAGTGATGCGCCGAATAACGGCTGAAGACGAAATCGAATTCGCCATCGGCAAACGGCAGACGCTCGGCGGCTCCATTGACCGTGGAGATATTGCTCATGCCGCGATCCAAGGCAGCAGCAGCCACGACGTCGAGCATTTGCTGCGACAGGTCGTAGGCGACCACTTCCTTGACCAGCGACGCCACGTGAAAACTCACATGGCCGGCGCCACACCCCAGGTCCAGCAACCGCGCTTCGCCCTGCCCTGTCAGTTCAGCCTGTAGCAAGGCGAATTCAGTGCCTTGCGCATGAACGGCGCTGCTCAGGTAGGCGGCGGCCTGTTCACCGAATTGCTTTTGTACAACCTGACTGTGCTGGGCGGTGCTGGTCATGGGGACTTTCCTTGAATCTTGTGGTGCTTGTTCCGGCCTCATCGCTGGCAAGCCAGCTCCCACAGTAATTTGCGGTGTTCACAAAACCTGTGGGAGCTGGCTTGCCAGCGATGGGGCCGGCCCTGACTACATCAATCTCGAATCAATCACGCGTCGCGGAACAACCACGGCTGGCTCACGCGATGCTTCGCTTCAAACGTCGCAATCGCTTCGTGGTCCTGCAAGGTCAGGCCGATATCGTCCAGACCGTTAAGCAGGCAATGCTTGCGGAACGCATCGATCTCAAAGTGGTAAACCTTGCCATCCGGACGCGTCACGGTTTGCGCTTGCAGATCGACTTGCAATTGATAGCCCGGCTCAGCCTCGACCTGCTTGAACAATTCATCGACTTCAGCGTCGCTCAAGATGATCGGCAGCAAGCCGTTCTTGAAGCTGTTGTTGAAGAAGATGTCGGCGTAGCTCGGCGCGATGATGCTGCGAAAACCGTACTCTTCCAGCGCCCACGGCGCGTGTTCACGGCTGGAGCCGCAACCGAAGTTTTCGCGGGCCAGCAATACACTGGCGCCCTGATAACGCTCGGCGTTGAGCACGAAGTCCTTGTTCAACGGGCGCTTGGAGTTGTCCTGATACGGCTGGCCAACATCAAGGTAACGCCACTCATCGAACAGGTTCGGGCCGAAACCGGTGCGCTTGATCGACTTCAAGAACTGCTTCGGAATGATCTGGTCGGTGTCGACATTGGCACGATCCAGAGGCGCGACAAGACCAGTGTGCTTGGTAAATGCCTTCATCGTTACTGTGCTCCCTGAATCAATTCACGAACGTCGATGAAACGACCGTTCACCGCCGCCGCAGCAGCCATGGCCGGGCTGACGAGGTGGGTGCGGCCACCGGCGCCCTGACGGCCTTCGAAGTTACGGTTGGACGTCGAGGCGCAATGCTCGCCGGACTCCAAACGATCCGGGTTCATCGCCAGACACATCGAGCAACCGGGCTCACGCCATTCAAAACCGGCCTCAAGGAAAATCTTGTCCAGACCTTCAGACTCGGCCTGCGCCTTCACCAGACCCGAGCCCGGCACGACGATGGCTTGCTTGATGGTCGAAGCCACCTTGCGACCCTTGGCAATCACTGCGGCGGCGCGCAAATCTTCGATCCGCGAGTTGGTGCAGGAACCGATGAACACGCGATCGAGTTGAATGTCGGTGATCGCCTGATTGGCGGTCAAACCCATGTATTTCAGGGCGCGGACGATCGAGTCGCGCTTGACCAGATCCATCTCTTTAGCCGGGTCCGGCACGTTCTGATCAACGGCCAAGACCATTTCCGGCGAAGTGCCCCAGCTGACTTGCGGCTTGATCTGCGAGGCGTCGAGTTCGACCACGGTGTCGAATTTGGCGTCGGCGTCGGACACCAGGTCTTTCCAGGACTCGACCGCCATCTCCCACTCGGCGCCTTTCGGTGCGAACGGACGGCCCTTGACGTAATCGACAGTCTTTTGATCCGCCGCCACCAAACCCACGCGGGCGCCGGCTTCGATGGACATGTTGCAGATGGTCATGCGGCCTTCGACGGACAAATCGCGAATCGCGCTGCCGGCGAATTCGATGGCATGGCCGTTACCGCCGGCGGTGCCGATCTTGCCGATCACCGCGAGGACGATGTCCTTGGCGGTCACGCCGAACGGCAATTGGCCTTCGACGGACACCAGCATGTTTTTCATTTTCTTGGCGACCAGGCACTGAGTGGCCAGCACGTGCTCGACCTCGGAAGTGCCGATACCGTGAGCCAACGCGCCGAACGCGCCGTGGGTCGAGGTGTGCGAGTCACCGCAGACCACGGTCATGCCCGGCAAGGTCGCGCCCTGCTCCGGGCTGATCACGTGGACGATGCCTTGGCGGACGTCGTTCATCTTGAACTCGACGATGCCGTATTCATCACAGTTGTCATCGAGGGTCTGGACCTGCAAACGCGAGACCTGGTCGGCAATGGCTTCGATGCCACCCTTGCGCTCCGGGGTCGTCGGTACGTTGTGGTCCGGGGTCGCAATGTTGGCATCGATGCGCCAAGGCTTGCGCCCGGCCAGACGCAGACCTTCAAAGGCTTGCGGCGAAGTCACTTCGTGAATGATGTGACGATCGATGTAGATCAGCGCAGAGCCATCGTCGCGCTGCTTGACCAAATGCGAATCCCAGAGCTTGTCGTAGAGCGTTTTGCCGGCCATCAGACGGTTCCTCATCAGCTTGTTTCTATGCCCTGGGTATTTGAGAGATTCAATAACCCTTTGGCTTGTGAGGTCGATCCTATGGGGTTAGATTAAATAACTCAAATTCATATTTTTTATGCTTTGGATAACCAACTGGAATACCACCATGGATCTGGCTAACCTCAATGCTTTTATCGCCATCGCCGAGACCGGCAGTTTCTCCGGCGCCGGTGAGCGGCTGCACCTGACGCAACCGGCCATCAGCAAGCGTATCGCCGGTCTGGAGCAGCAACTCAAGGTGCGCCTGTTCGATCGACTGGGTCGCGAAGTCGGCCTGACCGAGGCCGGCCGCGCCCTGCTGCCGCGCGCTTATCAGATTCTCAATGTGCTGGACGACACCCGCCGCGCACTGACCAACCTGACCGGCGAAGTCAGCGGCCGCCTCACATTGGCCACCAGTCATCACATTGGCCTGCACCGCTTGCCGCCGCTATTAAGGGAGTTCACCCGCTGCTACCCCCAGGTCGCGCTGGATATTCAGTTTCTCGATTCGGAAGTGGCCTACGAAGAAATACTCCACGGCCGTGCAGAACTGGCGGTCATCACCCTTGCCCCCGAGCCGCACACGCTGGTCAAAGCCACGCCGGTGTGGGATGACCCGCTGGATTTCGTGGTCGCCCCGGAGCATTCGCTGATCAGCAACGGCGCCGTCAGTCTGGCGGACATTGCCGGCCATCCGGCGGTTTTCCCCGGCGGCAACACATTCACACACCATATTGTCCAACGTTTGTTCGAGGCCCAAGGGCTGACGCCGAACATCGCGATGAGCACCAACTATCTGGAAACCATCAAGATGATGGTCTCCATCGGCCTGGCGTGGAGCGTACTTCCGCGCACCATGCTTGATGAACAGGTGGCAAGCATCGCATTGCCGGGCATACAGCTCAGTCGCCAGCTAGGCTATATCGTGCACACCGAACGGACGCTATCGAATGCAGCAAGAGCGTTTATGGCCTTGCTGGATGCACAAATCGATCTGCCAGGGACTCAGGGCTAACTTGTGCTAATCCTATAGTGCCGCTGTCTCTGTGCCTAAATGCCACCACCCGCTCAAGGCCTGTTAACGATGCCGAAATCTGTTGACCGAATTCCGCCGATGCCGCGCATTCAAGCGATTGACCCGCGACATTCCGAGCAGAGCTGGGAGAGCGCGCCGCAATTGCTCGCAGCGCTCAACGGCGCACGGCTCGGCGCCTGGTATTGGGACATCGAGCGCGGTCAGATCAGTTGGTCACGGGGCACGCAGGCATTGTTCGGCTTCGATCCGCGCCAGCCGCTGCCGGCAGATCTCGAATACCTCGACTTGCTGCCGCCCGAAGACCGGGCGAAAACCGTCCGTGCCTTCCACGCGGTGATTGCCGGCGCCCCGTTGGAACAGGCGATGCATCACCGCATCCGCTGGCCCGACGGCAGCCTGCATTGGCTGGAGATCAACGGCAGCCTGCTGCCAGACAAAAACGGCCGCCCCCGAATGATCGGGGTGATTCGCGAAATCACCCACCAGCGGCAACGCGAACAAGCCCTGAGCAGCTCGGAGAAACGTTTCGCCACGCTGTTTCATCTGTGTCCGAACATGGTCCTGCTGACCCGCCAGGAAGACGGCCTGATCAGCGAAGCCAACCAGTATTTCGAAAGCCTGTTCGGCTGGCCGGTGCAAAGCGCGATTGGCCGCACCACTCTGGAACTGGGCCTGTGGGTGCACCCTGAGCAGCGCGGCGAACTGGTCAAGAAGACCAAGGCCAAGGGCGAATTGATCAGCATGGAAGTGCAGTTTCGCGCCAGCAACGGGCAGATCCATGACGGCATTCTCAGCGCGCAAAAGGTCGAACTTGAAGGCCAGCCTTATCTGCTGAGCACGTTCCTCGACACCACCGAGCGCAAAGCTGCGGAACACGCCTTGAAAGACAGTCAGGAACGCCTCGACCTGGCGCTGGACTCGGCGCAGCTCGGCACCTGGGACTGGCACATTCCCAGCGGCATGCTCTATGGCTCCGCACGCGCCGCGCAATTGCACGGACTCGACCCGAAACCCTTCCATGAATCGTTCGACGAGTTTTTCGAAGGTGTGCCCGGCGAGGAGCGCGACAGCATGCGCGACGCCTATCGCAGTCTGCGCGAAGGCCCTGCGGGCAATTATCAACTGACGTATCGCGTGCAATTGCCCGACGGCAGCTCACGTTATCTGGAAAGCCGCGCCCGCCTCTATCGCGACGACAACGGCGCGCCGTTGCGCATGGCCGGCACTTTGCTCGACATCACCGATCAGGTCGAACGCGAACAACGCCTGGTGGCCTCGGAAGAGAAATTCGCCACGCTGTTCCAGGTCAGCCCCGACCCGATCTGCGTCACCCGTCAGGACAGCGGCGAGTTCATCGAAATCAACAACAGTTTCACCCAGACCTTTGGCTGGAGCGCCGCCGACGTAATCGGCCGCACCGCCGAAGACATCGGCCTGTGGGACGCGTCGGCGAAAAGTCTGCAACGCATCGAACGGGTGATCCGCGAACAAGGCCTGAGCAATGTCGCGATCATCGTCCAGCACAAGGACGGCCAGTCGTTGACCTGCGTGATTTCCAGTCGGCAAATCAGCGTCGGCGATCAACCGTGCATCGTCACCACATTGCGCGATATCACTCAGCAACAACGCTCGGAAGCGGCCCTGAAAGCCAGCGAAGAGAAGTTCGCCAAGGCGTTTCACTCCAGCCCTGACGCCATCACCATCACCGAGCGCGACACCGGCCGCTATCTGGAGGTCAACGACGGTTTCTGTCGCCTCACCGGCTATCGCGCCGATGAAGTGGTGGGTAAAACCGTGCATCAGGTCGGTATCTGGGCCGAGGAAAAACAGCGTTCGGCCCTGCTCGCCGAACTGCAGATCAAGGGCCGCGTGCACCACCAGGAAATGCTCGGGCGCAACAAACGCGGGGAAATCCTCACGGTGGAAGTCTCGGTGGAGCCGATCACCCTCAATGAAACGGCGTGCCTGCTGCTGACCGCCCGAGACGTCAGCCTGTTGAAAAACGCTGAAGCGCAAATCCGTCATTTGGCTTACCACGATCCGCTGACCAACCTGCCCAACCGTGCGTTGTTGATGGATCGGCTGAGCCAGCAGATCGCCCTGCTCAAACGCCACAACCTGCGCGGTGCCTTGCTGTTTCTCGATCTCG
The DNA here is from genome assembly GCF_020149425.1 of Pseudomonas sp. P116. Taxonomy (NCBI): domain Bacteria; kingdom Pseudomonadati; phylum Pseudomonadota; class Gammaproteobacteria; order Pseudomonadales; family Pseudomonadaceae; genus Pseudomonas; species Pseudomonas sp. P116. The sequence continues at coordinate 313,682 of NZ_JACVHB010000001.1, forward strand.
ATCACTTCAAGCACATCAATGATTCACTCGGCCATCCGGTCGGTGACACGGTGCTGAAGATCATCACGGCGCGGCTCGAAGCCAGCGTGCGCATGGAGGATACGGTGGCGCGCCTGGGCGGCGATGAATTCGTGGTGTTGCTCAGCGGCCTGGAGGGCACGCGCAATGAAGTCAGCTTGCAGGTACGCGAACTGGCCGACACCCTGCGTGAACTGCTGTCGGAGCCGATGTTCCTCGACGGCCAGCGCCTGCAAGTGACACCGAGCATTGGCGTGGCGCTTATTCCGGATCACGGCTCGACCCCGACCGACCTGCTCAAGCGTGCCGACATTGCCCTGTACCGAGCCAAGGATTCCGGGCGCAACACCACGCAGATGTATCACAACACCATGCAGAAAGCGGCCAGCGAACGCCTGCGCATGGAGACCGACTTGCGCCTGGCGCTGTCGCGCGGCGAATTCAGGGTGCATTTCCAGCCGCAAATCGACGCGCAGGACAACCGCATCATCGGCGCCGAAGCCCTGGTGCGCTGGAACCACCCGAAACTCGGCGCACAGTCACCGACCGAGTTCATCAAGGTTCTGGAAGACAGCGGTCTGATTCTGGAAGTCGGCACCTGGATACTCGATGAAGCCTGTGCGGCGTTCAAACAACTGATCGCCCTGAAACTGGTCGACCCGCTCAATTTCAGCTTGTGCGTCAACATCAGCCCGCGACAGTTTCGCCAGAACGACTTCGTCGAGCGTATCGAACACAGCATGGTCAGCCACGGCCTGCCGTGCTCGCTGCTGAAACTGGAGATCACCGAAGGCATCGTCATCCAGAACCTGGAGGACACCATCAGCAAGATGCGCCGCCTGAAAAAGCTCGGTGTGAGTTTCGCCATGGACGACTTTGGTACCGGTTATTCATCGCTGACTTACCTCAAGCGCTTGCCGGTTGATACGTTGAAAATCGACCAGTCGTTCATCCGCGATGCGACCACTGACCCGAACGACGCAGAGATCATTCGCGCCATCGTCGCGATGGCTCGCAGCCTGGAACTCGAAGTGATTGCCGAAGGCGTGGAAACCCCGGAGCAGCTTGCGTTTTTGCAGGGCTTGGGCTGCCATTTGTATCAGGGTTATCTGCACAGTCGGCCATTGCCGCTGGAGGGCTTGAAAAAGCTGCTGGCATAACGCGCTCAGCTTGCACCAGGCCAACAATTGCCAGTGTTGGCGGCAACCTGTAGGGTCGCGTTTTTTGCGCCGTTTCGAGATCAATCATGCAGGATGCAACCCTCCCCCGCCCGGCCCTGCTGGGCATCGACCTTGGCACCACCAACAGTCTTATCGCCGTCTGGCAGGACGGTCAGGCCCGGTTGATTCCCAACGCCCTCGGCGACGTGCTGACGCCGTCGGTGGTCAGCCTCGATGAAGACGACACGATTCTGGTCGGCAAAGCCGCGCGCGCCCGACTGACTACGCACCCGGAACGCAGCGCCGCTGCTTTCAAGCGTTTCATGGGCAGCGACAAGCAGATTGAACTCGGCAGTCGTCAATTCAGCCCCGAAGAATTGTCGGCACTGGTGCTCGGCTCACTCAAGCAGGACGCCGAAGCCTTTCTCGGCCACCCGGTATCCGAGGCAGTGATTTCCGTACCGGCGTATTTCAGTGACGAACAACGCAAACGCACGCTGTTTGCCGCCGAGCTGGCTGGTTTGTCCGTGACGCGCCTGATCAACGAGCCGACCGCTGCCGCCATGGCCTATGGGCTGCATGAGCAGAAGTTCGAACGCACGCTGATTTTCGATCTGGGCGGCGGCACCTTCGATGTCACGGTGCTGGAATATGCGCTGCCGCTGATCGAAGTGCATGCGTCCACCGGCGACAACTTCCTCGGCGGCGAAGACTTCACCGCCGCGCTGTTGCAGGCCTGCCTCAAGGCCTGGCAATTGACCCCGTCAATGGTCGATGCGCAAGGCATGGCCAGCCTCGGTGACGCGCTGGAGCAGCTCAAGTGCAAACTCGGTGAAGGCACGCAGCATTTGAGCTGGCGCCACGCCGACAAGACATTTGAATGGTCGCTGGATGAAGCCGCTGCGGTGAAGATCTGGGAGCCACTGCTCGGCCGTTTGCGCGCACCGATCGAACAAGCCCTGCGCGATGCCCGGCTCAAACCGCGTGATCTCGACAGCCTGGTATTGGTAGGCGGTGCCACGCGAATGCCGGCGGTGCAGCAGATGGTCGCCACGCTGTTCGGGCGCCTGCCTTATCGTCATCTGGATCCCGACACCATTGTCGCGCTCGGCGCGGCGACGCAAGCGGCGTGCAAGGCGCGCGACGGTGCGGTGGAAGAGCTGATCCTGACGGACGTCTGCCCTTACACATTGGGTATCGAGACCATGCGCGGCAAGGGGATCGAAGGCGCCTTCTCGCCCATCATCGAGCGCAACACCATCATTCCAACGTCCCGGGTGGAGCGCTATTACACGACGCATCCGCGGCAGGAAAAAATCCGCATTGCGGTGTATCAGGGCGAACGTCCATGGGTACGCGACAACATTCTTATCGACGCTTTCGATGTCACGCTGATGCCCACCGAGCACATCCAGCAACTGGATGTGCGTTTCAGCTACGACATCAATGGCTTGCTCGAAGTTGACGTCACCCTGCTGGAAACAGGTGCACGGTACAGTCACAGCATCGACCGCAGCCCCACCGGACTTGATGAACAAGCCCGACAAAACAGTCATGAGCGGCTCGCCGCGCTCAAGGTTCACCCGCGCGATGCATTACCCAACCGCACGCTGCTGGCACGCCTGGAGCGCGCATGGATGCAGAGCCTGGGGACGGAACGCGAGCGCATTGCCGAATGGCTGCACAGCTTCACCACCGTGCTCGGCGGCCAGCAATCGTCAGAGATCGCCAGCCACCGCTCACAGCTCAACAGCGCGCTGGATGAGTTGCGCCTCTAGCCAATGAGCCGGCGCAACGCTGCCTGCAACCCACCGGACAAAGGATCCTCACGGAAACTTTCCGGTGGCACGCCGTAGCGATTGGGCAGCTTCTCGCCAGGAAAACCGAACAGCACCAGCGGCAGAAACGGCAAAACCGGTGTCAGCCCCGCGAGCACCAGAAAGGTCGCGACGCCGCGGCCCATGTCGTGCAGGCGCCGCAGCATGGCGCTGAGCAACAGCAGCAGCGCCACGGCCAACACAACGAAGGCCGAAGTCATTGAGCCGCTGAACAATGCCAGCAGCGGCGTCAGCAACACGATACCGATCACTTGACCGATAAATGCCTCACGCCCCAGCCGTGTGCCCAGACGCCAGAACGCCGTGGCGGCAACTGGACGTGTGTCGGCCTTGGCCAACAACAAGCGCTCCGACCACGACAGCAATGCGCTGAAGGCAAACCGTAAACCGAGCCCGTTCTGCGTATCGTCCTTGGCGCGTTGCAGGCGCATCAGGGTTTTCTGGCGCGGCACGCCGGCATTGCCGTAAAGCACCAGGTCCTTGAGCACGTCGAGCGCCAGGTAAAACCCATCGATGTCGTTAACGCCCTCGTCTTCCAGAGCCTCGCGTGGTGGGCGCGTTGGCTCGCCTTTGATCAGACTGTGGCGGAAACCGTCGAACCAATCCTGGGGATTGACGACTTCGGTCATTCTGTCGAGCAGGAAGCGCCGCTGTTTGGCGTCGAACAATCCGCAGTGATAGAGCACGGCCGTCAATAGCATCCGCCCCAGCAGATCGTCGTCAAATGCACTCAAATCGCTGCGCATGCATTCGAACAGGCGGTCGTTGCTCAACAGTCGCAGGCTGGCGAGTGCTTCCTGCACACCGCACATTTGCCGGGCCAGCAGCGCATGCACCGGGTCCGCCGTTTGCAGCAGGCCAAGCAAGCCCTCGCAGTTACCCTGTTCACGCAACAAGCGCTGCAACAACGGCTGCAACCGGCTGAGCGGATGGGCCGGGTTGTAAGGCAGTTGCTCCAGCAGTCGCACGTCGATCAATGGCAACCAACGCTCGGCTTGCCCCAGCAACACCAACAGAAACAGCGTTTGAGCGTGCCATTGCCACAGCGCCTCAGCCGCCCCCGGCGACGGCAACTCTACATCGCCCTGACTCAGTTGCAGCAGCAGCGCCAGCTCTGACAAATCGAGGGTGGCGCGCGCATCGTTCAGTTTGAAATCTTCGGCAATGCGCTCAAGCGCGGTGCGACTGTAAGGACGCAATCTGCGTAACCAGAGTCGGCAGAGGCTGTGCGCAAAACCTTCTTTCAGGGCTTCGGGCAGTTGTGGCAAAACCGCGTTCGCATCGGTGTAGGCACTCATCGCCAACGGAATCGGTGCTTGCGTCAACCAACGCACATGCTGCTCGGCCTGTTGCTTGAATCCGCTCAGCACCAACGCCTCAAGGGCATCCACCGAAAACGGTTCGTCGAGCATTTGCTGTAACAGCGGCACGTCACCGCGATGCAGTACCCAGGCATGTCGATAGAGGCGCTGCAACCTTGGGTCGTCATGGTTGCCAAGCAACAGTGCCAGCAACGGCAGTTCATCGTCGGCCATGCGCCAGTCGACGAAGGCCTTGGCCAGGCCCTGAAGTTCGAGGCCGCCAATCCCCAGCCATCGCGCCAGGGTTTCCGGTCTTTGTGAAGGGCTGCCATATTGCTGACTGACATGGTCGAGCTCGCGGGACCAGTCACTGAAAACCTGCGCTCGATCAAATGCCTGAATCAGCAGCGGCAGAAAGTCAGGCTGACGTTCTGCGCACATTGCCATCAAGTGGCTTTCAGCCTTCGGATGACGATGCTCCTGCCAGAGCCGGATCCAGCACGGCCACGCCTGATCGTCCAGGCCCAGTAGAGTGCTTTGGCAGGCGAGCAGGTAGAGCCAATCGACATCCTCAGGATGTTTGCCCTGCTGCTCTTCGCAGCACTGCAGCCACCCTGCACCACCCATGCCCGCCTGAGTGAACTGCGTCACCAGCCGCTTGATGTACATTTCATCGTTCGGCAACGGCAGGCAGGTGTGCCGACTGGCAAAGTCGGCGAACTCATGGAGCGGACGCTGAGAGAAGATGAAATCCAGACTGCGCGCGTACCACAGGGATTCGGTCTGCGCGGCTTCTGACCAGGCGCTCATCAGATCCGTATCGAACGGATCACCCGCCTTGATCCGTTGCAGAAATGCTTCGACACGCTCTGCGTCGTCGAACGACAGATCCAGCAACTGCTGGTCCCAGGCCATGCGCTCGGCCAACAGGTTCGCGCAACGATAGGACAGCGGCCCGGCGTCAGCCAGCCGATGGTACAAGCCCCAACTGAGGTCATCGAGAGACTCGAGCGGCAGTTGATCCAGCCCTCGGATAAACGCCTGCCACGCTGCAAAGTCGAAGCGCCGTAGAGGATCGTCAAGCAACTCGCAGAAATCGACGAAGGCCTGCGGCACCTCGATGATTGTCTGTTCCGGCTCTGCGTATTCCTCGAATTCTTCTGATTCTTCTTCATCGCCTTCGCGCGCCAGACGCAGCGCTTTTTCGTAGGCCATGCGCAGCGCCTGAAAACCTTCGGGATCGGTCTCCGGGTGATGTTCCGGCAGGCGTGTGCGGTAGGCGTTGCGAATGAGGGTTTCGTCGGTGGTGGGCTCGATGCCCAAGCGGATCCAGCAACTCATGACCAGTCGAACTCCTTGAGCGATTCGGGACGTTGCGACAGATCAAGCGCCATCTGCCAAGGCAAGTCCGCGAGGAACTGCGGGATGTTCCGGTCGAGCCCACGGGCAATCAGCAGGTTATGCGAACTCTGCCCTTGTCGATCCAGTTCAAACGCCAGCTCATCGTCACTTTTACTTAAGCAACACCAGAAGGAACGGCCGACAAGGAAGCCATTGAAGTAAGCCATCCAGCTGCCGTAATGGTATTGCGCTCTGACGGCCAGACGACCATGCAACCAATTGCTTTCTACCAGATCGATCCACTGGTTGCGCACGGCGCAACGCAAGAGAAACCCCATCCGCCCGTAGTCCCAGGACAAGATCCCACCCGGCCCGCAACTGCCAAACGTGCGACTGGCAAACTCATGCAGGATGCGCTCTCGCGGTTCGAGGCGCTCAAGCAATGCCTGCCACTCACCCGGCAGACAACGCTGCCACGCCCGATAAGCCGCTTCGAGGTGCGTGGCATGGCCGTCATCGGCCATACGCTCGATCATGTCGAACAACTGCTGCCGGTTGTCGATGCCCCAGCTGTCTTTAAGATCGATGTAGTTGTCGTCGCAGAAAGCCGGATCGTCGTACCCGGCTCCAGGATTGAGCGCCGCCATCGGTGCAGACAGGGCACACAGCCAACGCTGTTGAATCTCATCCATGAAAAAGGCTCCAGGCCGACCGAGTGAGTAATAGGAGGTCGGCAAAACTGCGGCGGATTGTAGAGAAACCGCCGCCGGGCGGCAAAGCCGGTTTTCAGCGCGCACAAAAAAGGCCCCGACGTATCGGGGCCTTCATTCAGCGGCTCAATGTTTGTTCAGACGCTTGTGTGTCTGCGCGTGAATCAGTGCTGCAGAACCGGTTTTTGCGTCCCGTTGATCGGGATGCGTTTGGCCTTCGCTTCTTCCGGGATCACCCGCAACAGGTCGATGCTCAGCAGACCGTTGCTCAGATCGGCAGCCTTGATCTCGATGTGATCGGCCAGACGGAAGGACAGCTTGAAAGCACGCTGGGCAATGCCCTGATGCAGGAACGTCACGCCTTCGTTGGCATCACGCTTGCCGCCACTGACGGTCAACACGCCCTTCTCGACTTGCAGCTCCAGGTCTTCTTCCTGGAAACCGGCCGCGGCTACGACGATGCGGTATTGATCGTCACCGTGTTTTTCCACGTTGTAGGGTGGATAGCTGCTGCCTGGCTCGTTGCGCAGGGCCGTTTCGAACAGGTCGTTGAAGCGGTCGAAACCCACCGAGGAACGGAACAGTGGCGCGAGGGAAAATGCAGTACTCATGGTTCAAATCTCCTGAAAACAATCAGCAAGGTTTTTTATCTCCGCGACCCGAATTCGGCATCGCGTAACCCTTAGATAGGGACCGCTGATTTGATTTCAAGAGAGTATTTGCAGATTTTTTTCAGGCCACTTCGGCGACTGGCAAACCCAACAAACGCGAGACGTGATCCGGTTCCGTCTCACGGCGCAGCACGGTAAACAGCTCGGTCGCTTCAGGGTAATTGCGCGTCAACATGGCCAGCCACTGCTTCAAACGGCCCGGCGATTGACGCGCGGTCATCTGCGCTTTGGCTTGCAGCCAGAAATCCTGGATCAGAGGCAGCAGCTCGGCCCAGGTCATCTCGACCACTTCCTCACCGGCGCGTGCAGCGGCGATTTGCCTGGCCAGATCCGGCCTCGAAACCAGGCCGCGACCAAGCATGATGTCTTCCACGCCGCTGATTTCGCGGCAACGACGCCAGTCCTCGACGCTCCAGATATCACCGTTGGCGAACACCGGCACCTTGACCACTTCCTGCACGCGCGGGATCCATTCCCAGTGCGCAGGGGGTTTGTAACCGTCCATTTTGGTCCGGGCGTGAACCACGATGTGCTCGGCACCGCCTTCGGCCAGCGCCGTGGCACAGACCAGCGAGCCATCCGGGCTGTCGAAGCCCAGACGCATCTTGGCCGTGACGGGAATGTGCGCAGGTACGGCGCGACGCACGTGCTCGACGATCTGATTGAGCAACTCGGGCTCTTTAAGCAGCACCGCACCGCCACGGGATTTATTGACTGTTTTGGCCGGGCAGCCGAAGTTGAGGTCGATCACTTCGGAGCCGAGTTCGCAAGCCAACGCAGCGTTTTCCGCCAGACACACCGGGTCAGAACCCAGCAGTTGCACACGCAACGGCACACCGGACGCGGTGCGGGCACCGTTGAGCAGTTCCGGGCCGAACTTGTGAAAGTAGGCTGGGGTGAGCAACTGGTCATTGACGCGAATAAATTCGGTCACGCACCAGTCGATGCCGCCAACACGGGTCAGCACGTCGCGAAGGATGTCGTCGACCAACCCCTCCATGGGCGCCAGAGCAATTTGCATGGGGAAAACACTACTTGAGGAAAAACGTGCGGCAGTTTACTGGATTGCGCAGGTTAAACCCACGACCACCTGTAGGAGCTGCCGAAGGCTGCGATCTTTTGATGTTGGTTTTTAAAGACAAGATCAAAAGATCGCAGCCTTCGGCAGCTTCTACAGGGATTTACGCTGATTCTGGGGTTTGGATCGCCGGGCCATAGCCTTCGATGAACTCCGCCGGCATGCGCTTGGGCTTGCCGGTGGACAGTTCGATGCAGACGAATGTGGTCTGGGCGCGCAGCAGCGTGGTCTGGTCGCTTGGGCGGATCAGCTGGAAATGCCGGGTCATTTTCAGACGTTGATCCCAATCGACGATCCAGGTCGCCAATTGCAGTTCGTCGCCTTCATAGGCCGCCGCCAGGTAATCGATCTCGTGGCGCACCACGGCCATTGCTCGATCCAGCCGCCGGTACTCGACCAGATCCAGCCCCAGACGCTGCGAGTGGCGCCAGGCGCAGCGTTCGAGCCAGGTCACGTACACTGCGTTGTTGGCGTGCCCCAGCCCGTCGATGTCTTCGGCGCCCACTTGCAGATCAATGGTAAACGGCGTCGCCCGATCCCAGCCCATGCCCCACTCCCGGTCAGATTATTCAACCGGGGCAGTGTAACGGATGCTCACGCCGATTGGCGCGCCTGAAGGCTGCGGCCGGTCAGCAGTGATAACACACCATCAATCACCCGAGGGTCGGCCAGCACGCGCTGATGACCACCGCTCTCGAGGCGCAACAAGCGGCTGTCGAACCAGGATTCGTGGATCAATTGCGATTCCTTGACCGAGACAAAATTGTCGTCCTCGGCATGCACGATCAGCCCGGGCATATCCAGTTGATAGTGCGCGACGTCAAGGGTGGCGGCACGCATGCCGACATCTTGCTCAACCTGGCGAATGAAGGCGGAACGCGCTCGGGGCGGCATTCCCACGTAGCGGGCAAAACCGCGCAGCACGCCAAGAATGCGCGCAGGGGCGGCGATGCTGACGAGGGTTTCGGTACGCAGGCCCAATTGCACGGCGAGCATCGCACTGGCGCCGCCCATGGAGTGACCGATAACAGCTTGCAAGGGCGGCAGTTCGGCAGCAGCTTCAAGCATGGCGCGGGCAAACAACACAACGTTGGCCTCACGCCCCGGCGACCGACCGTGGGCCGGGCCGTCGAGTGCAACCACCGTATAACCAGCGTCGACCAGTGCGGTGATCAGTGCAGCAAATTGAGTGGGTCGCCCTTCCCAACCGTGCATCAGCAACACCGTCGGACCGTGCCCCCAGCGCAGTGCGGAGAGGCCGAAGCGCAAAGTGATCCGTTCGGAATTGGCCAGCAGCGGCAACTCCCAATCGCGCAGCGGCAGCGCGCGCGGCGTCATGAACGCCAGGCGCATTTTGCTCGCCACTCGTTGCGGTGCAATCCAGCCCAAGGTGCCATTAACGCCACGAACCCACTTCAACGTGTTCATCGCTCTCTCCTCAGGCGTGCTGCCTTCAGGTCAACGCACCGCCGACTTGGCAGCGCGCAGCAATCGATCAGATAAGTCTCCGGGGCCGAGCGCTCTTGCGAGTGCCAGCCCACCCACCATCAAGGCCACGTCGGCCAAGGCTTTGTCGGTGTCCTCAGGGCTGGACGCCAACTGCGCAATCATCAATTCCAGGTGCTCGTTCAGCGCGATGCGGAACGACTCCGGCAAACGGCCCAGTTCGCCAATGGAGGCAGGAATCGGACAGGCCGATTCGCTGGAATCGCGGTGCTTGCGCGACAGGTAGAACGCAGCGACCAGCGCGCGGCGTTCTTCGCCAGTCAATTCGGTGTCCATGTCGGCAATCAGGTCGCGACGCCGACCCAGCAACTGCTTGAACGCTTCGAGCATCATCGCGTCCTTGCTTTCGAAGTGCGCATAGAAGCCACCGACGGTCAGGCCGGCTGCGCCCATCACCTCGCCCACGCTTGGGTCTGCCGGGCCGCGCTGGATCAGTGCGGCGCTGGCAGCCTTGAGGATGCGTTCGCGGGTTTGAGCTTTTTTATCGTTCATCGTTGCCTCCGAATATTACGACTAGAATATTATTCGCATAATAATATTCTGCAAGTCAAGGATATGACCGCTGGTCTGAAGCACAGTGTAAGGAAAAAGGAGAGTTGGCCAAACGCCAGACAAACAAAAGGGCCATTCAATAATTGAATGACCCTTATAAAATCCCGCAGAGCGGGTAATCGTGGCGTCCCCTAGGGGACTCGAACCCCTGTTACCGCCGTGAAAGGGCGGTGTCCTAGGCCACTAGACGAAGGGGACACAAACCCTTCTATACAACTGATCAGTGCTGAGAGCTGATCGATTCAAGGCCGGTGTGGCCAGACCTTGAACTTGTAAAATTGGTGGAGCTTAGCGGGATCGAACCGCTGACCTCCTGCATGCCATGCAGGCGCTCTCCCAGCTGAGCTAAAGCCCCGGATTTTTCGCCTCGCGGCGGAGTGACATCTTGCAGCAACATCACTTCTGTAAAACTGGCGTCCCCTAGGGGACTCGAACCCCTGTTACCGCCGTGAAAGGGCGGTGTCCTAGGCCACTAGACGAAGGGGACGCAAACCCTTCTATACAACTGATCAACGCTGAGTGTTGATCGCTTCAAGGCCGGTGTGGCCAGACCTTGAAGTGTAAATTGGTGGAGCTTAGCGGGATCGAACCGCTGACCTCCTGCATGCCATGCAGGCGCTCTCCCAGCTGAGCTAAAGCCCCTCATCGTTGATGTCATCGCTGAGGACGGGGCGAATCTTAATGGCGCTTCGGAGGGCTGTCAAACTTATTTTTAAAATATTTCAAAGTTTTTTGCCGACATAACAATCACTTACCGCCCTCCCCCCGTAAATTCGGGAGGTTTACAACCTACGCAGACTGTAGGAGCTGCCGAAGGCTGCGATCTTTCGATCCTGTTTTTAAAAACCAACGTCAAAAGATTGCAGCGTGCCGCAGCCCCTACAGGGGATCAGGCGATGGCGCCCAGCAGTTTTTCCCACTCCTTGTTTTCTTTCTTCGACACGCCGCCCAGCAGGTCGATCGCCTGACGCAGACGGAAGCGGGTCAGGTCCGGCCCGAGGATTTCCATCGCATCGAGCACCGACACCGAACTCGCCTGCCCGGTGATTGCCGCGAACATCAACGGCATCGCATCACGCAGTTTCAGCTCCAGCGACTCAACCACGGCCTGAATCGTCGCAGTGATGCTGTCCTTCTCCCACTGACGCAGGCTTTCCAGCTTCCACAGAATCAACTGCATCAACTGGCGAACCTGATCGCCCGAGAGCTTTTTCGATTCAAACAGCTTGGCATCCGGATTAACGCCACCGGCGAAGAAGAACCCGGCCAACGGTGCGACCTGGCTGAAGGTTTCAACACGGCCCTGCACGTGCGGAGCGATCTTCATCATGTATTCCGGGTTCAGCGCCCAGGTCTGCAAGCGGCTGGCGAACTCTTCCACCGGCAGATCACGCAGCCACTGGCCGTTGAGCCACGACAGTTTCTCGATGTCGAAGATCGGCCCGCCGAGGGACACACGCTTGAGGTCGAAGTTGTCGACCATTTCCTGCAGCGAGAACTTCTCGCGCTCGTCTGGCATCGACCAGCCCATGCGGCCCAGGTAGTTGAGCATCGCTTCCGGCATGAAGCCCATGCGCTCGTAGAACGTCACCGAGGTCGGGTTCTTGCGCTTGGACAGCTTGCTCTTGTCCGGATTACGCAGCAGCGGCATGTAGCACAGCTCCGGTTGTTCCCAGCCGAAGTACTCGTAAAGCAGGATCAGTTTCGGCGCCGACGGCAGCCATTCTTCGCCGCGCAGTACGTGGGTGATGCCCATCAAGTGATCGTCGACCACGTTGGCGAGGAAATACGTCGGCAGGCCGTCGGTCTTCATCAGCACTTGCATGTCCATGCGGTCCCACGGGATCTCGACATCACCACGCAGCATGTCCGGGACCACGCAGACGCCTTCGCTCGGCACTTTCATGCGGATCACGTGGGGCTCGCCAGCGGCCAGACGTGCGGCAACTTCTTCTTTGGACAGCAGCAGCGCGCGGCCGTCGTAACGTGGAGTTTCGCCACGCGCCTGTTGCTCGGCGCGCATCTGGTCCAGCTCCTCTGCCGTGCAGAAGCACGGGAAAGCGTGACCCAGCTCAACCAGTTGCTGGCAATATTTCTGGTAGATATCGCCACGCTCGCTCTGACGATACGGGCCGTGCGGGCCGCCGACGTCCGGGCCTTCGCTCCACTCGATGCCGAGCCAGCGCAGGGCGTCGAAGATCTGCTGCTCGGACTCGCGCGTCGAACGCAACTGATCGGTGTCTTCGATCCGCAGGATGAACTCACCGCCATGCTGCTTGGCAAAGCAGTAGTTGAACAATGCGATGTAAGCGGTACCTACATGGGGATCGCCGGTAGGCGATGGCGCGATGCGAGTGCGGACGGTGGTCATGGCATGTCTCGAAAAGAATGAAAAGCAAAGATCAATAAGCGGCGAATGGTAACAGGCGACACCCGCCCCGCTCCAGCGGGCACGGTATTTAAGCCAGGTTTGTGTCTGTCAGGCCCGCTGGCCGCGATGAGGCCGGATAATTCACCGCACAATCAAACAGCCAGAAGACGCTCGCGCAGCTTGGCAATTTCATCACGCATCTGCGCCGCCGCTTCAAACTCCAGGTCCCGGGCAAGCTGATACATCTTCTCTTCCAGCGCCCGAATTCGCTTGGTGATCTCGCTTGGCGAGCGCAATTCGGCCTCGTACTTGGCGCTTTCTTCGGCGGCCTTGGCCATGCCCTTGCGCTTCTTGCTGCGCGAGCCGGGCACCGTGGCGCCTTCCATGATGTCGGCAACGTCCTTGAATACGCCTTTAGGCGTGATGCCATTGGCCAGGTTGAAAGCGATCTGCTTGTCGCGACGGCGTTCGGTTTCGCCAATCGCGCGCTCCATCGAACCGGTAATGCGATCGGCGTAGAGAATCGCCCGGCCATTGAGATTACGCGCCGCACGGCCGATGGTCTGGATCAGTGAGCGCTCGGAGCGCAGGAACCCTTCCTTGTCCGCATCGAGGATCGCTACCAGCGACACTTCCGGCATGTCCAGGCCTTCACGCAACAGGTTGATCCCGACCAGCACGTCAAAGGTGCCGAGTCGCAGGTCACGGATGATTTCAACCCGCTCGACGGTGTCGATATCCGAGTGCAGATAACGTACGCGCACGCCGTGGTCGGCGAGGTAATCGGTCAAATCCTCCGACATGCGTTTGGTCAGCGTGGTGACCAACACCCGTTCCTCCAGCGCCACACGCTTGGTGATTTCCGAAAGCAGATCATCAACCTGAGTCAACGCCGGACGGATTTCGATTTGCGGATCCACCAGGCCGGTCGGACGCACCAGTTGCTCGACAACGCGACCGGCGTGTTCCGCCTCGTAATTGCCCGGCGTGGCCGAGACGAAAATCGTTTGCGGGCTGATGCCTTCGAATTCGTCGAAACGCATAGGCCGGTTGTCCAGCGCCGATGGCAGACGAAAACCGTACTCCACCAGGGTTTCCTTACGCGAGCGGTCACCTTTATACATCGCGCCGACCTGCGGCACGCTGACGTGGGATTCGTCGATCACCAGCAAGGCGTCGGCCGGCAGGTAGTCGAACAAGGTCGGCGGCGCCTGACCGGAGTCGCGACCCGAGAGATAGCGCGAGTAGTTTTCGATGCCGTTGCAGTAGCCCAGCTCAAGAATCATCTCCAGATCGAAACGAGTGCGCTGCTCCAGACGCTGGGCTTCCACCAGTTTGTTGTTGCTGCGCAGGTATTCGAGACGCTCCTGCAACTCGACCTTGATGCCCTCGATGGCGCCAAGCAGGGTTTCGCGCGGCGTCACGTAGTGGCTTTTCGGGTAAAACGTGAAGCGCGGCATCTTGCGGATGACTTCGCCGGTCAGCGGATCGAACGCGGAAATACTCTCGACCTCGTCATCGAACAATTCGATGCGGATAGCCTCAAGATCCGATTCCGCCGGGTAGATGTCGATCACATCACCGCGTACGCGAAAGGTCGCGCGAGCAAAGTCCATATCATTGCGGGTGTATTGCAGGTCAGCCAAACGCCGCAGCAGCGCACGCTGATCGAGCTTGTCGCCGCGATCGACGTGCAACACCATCTTCAAATAGGTTTCCGGGCTACCCAGACCATAGATGCACGACACCGTGGTAACGATGATCGAGTCCTTGCGCTCCAGCAGCGCTTTGGTCGCGGAAAGGCGCATCTGTTCAATGTGGTCGTTGATCGACGCATCCTTCTCGATGAAGGTGTCGGACGACGGCACATACGCTTCGGGCTGGTAGTAGTCGTAGTAGGAAACAAAATACTCGACCGAGTTGTTCGGGAAAAACGCCTTGAACTCACCGTACAACTGCGCGGCCAGGGTCTTGTTCGGCGCCAGCACCAGGGTCGGGCGCTGAATTTGCGCGATGACATTGGCGATACTGAAGGTCTTGCCCGAGCCGGTCACACCGAGCAGCGTCTGGTGCGCCAACCCGGCCTCGATGCCCTCAACCAACTGGCGGATGGCTTCCGGCTGATCGCCGGCGGGCTCAAAGCGGGTGACTAGCTGGAATTCGGACATACACACCTCTGGGATCGCGGGGTTCCGAGCAAAGCGGAACACCACGGGGACGACCGCAAACGACCGATGTCGCGCAAGAAAAAGCTGGATTGTGCTGAATGTGGTGGCGATTGCCTTGGCTTTCAAGGCAAACGTCCTACATCCGGTAAAAACTCTGACACGCTCAATCGACTAACGGTCAAGAAATAATCGGAAAAACTTACCCTAAAAGCCGAATCGCCTGTCGCCATTGCTCAGTGATGGCCTCTATACTAGCTCCCCGTTTGTGCACCGCTCTAGTGCATCCGGCTGGAGCGCGACACGTCCCTCCACTCCCCATTCAGAGCCGCCGCAAAAATGAGCCTGTTCTCCGCTGTCGAAATGGCACCCCGCGATCCAATCCTGGGCCTCAACGAAGCATTCAACGCCGATACCCGGACCACCAAGGTCAACCTGGGCGTAGGTGTTTACTGCAACGAAGAGGGGCGAATTCCACTTCTGCGCGCCGTTATCGAAGCCGAAACGATTCGCGTCGCTCAACACGCTTCGCGCGGTTACCTGCCGATCGATGGCATCGCTGCCTACGACCAGGCCGTGCAAAAGCTGCTGTTCGGTAACGACTCGCCGCTGATCAGCGCCGGTCGCGTCATCACCACCCAGGCCGTCGGCGGGACCGGCGCACTGAAAATCGGTGCCGACTTCCTCAAGCAACTGCTGCCGAACGCTGTTGTGGCGATCAGCGACCCGAGCTGGGAAAACCACCGCGCGCTGTTCGAAACCGCTGGTTTCCCGGTGCAGAACTACCGTTACTACGATGCTGCCACCCACGATGTGAACCGTGCCGGCATGCTCGAAGACCTCAACGCCCTGCCGAACGGCTCGATCGTTATCCTGCACGCCTGCTGCCACAACCCGACCGGTGTCGACCTGACCCCGGCGGACTGGAACAACGTGCTGGAAGTGGTCAAGGCCAAAGGTCACGTGCCGTTCCTCGACATGGCATATCAGGGCTTCGGCGACGGCATTGACGAAGACGCCGCGGCTGTGCGCCTGTTCGCAGAATCGGGCCTGACCTTCTTCGTTTCGAGTTCGTTCTCCAAGTCGTTCTCGCTGTACGGCGAGCGCGTTGGCGCCCTGTCGATCATCAGCGAGTCGAAAGAAGAAAGCGCACGCGTGCTGTCGCAGGTCAAACGCGTGATCCGCACCAACTACTCCAACCCGCCGACCCACGGTGCAAGCATCGTCGCCGCCGTGTTGAACAGCCCGGAACTGCGCGCGCAGTGGGAAGCGGAACTGGCGGAAATGCGCCTGCGTATTCGCGGCATGCGCGAGCAAATGGTCAGCCTGCTGGCAGAAAAAGCACCGCAGCGCGACTTCAGCTTCGTCGGCCGTCAGCGTGGCATGTTCTCCTACTCCGGCCTGACCACTGAGCAGGTTCATCGCCTGCGCAACGAGTTCGGCATCTACGCCCTGGACACCGGCCGCATCTGCGTGGCTGCGCTGAACCAGAGCAACATCAAGGCTGTAACGGATGCGATTGTTCAGGTCATCTGATTTCGCATTGTGATGAAAAACGGGAAGCCTTCGGGCTTCCCGTTTTTATTTGTGCCGGTAAACAGTCCACACCCTCTAAACTGCACACAAATCCAAACTGTAGGAGTGAGCTTGCTCGCGATAGCGTTTTGTCAGTTGAAGCTTCATTGCTTGACACACCGCTATCGCGAGCAGGCTCACTCCTACAGGGTTTGTGAACACCTCAGAATTCTGCGAGAAACCCATGAAAAACGACAACCTGCGCGCCGACCGTGACGATCTGGATGATTTCATCCCCCGCGCCCCCGCCAAACGCGAGAAAAGCCTGGTGCTGCAAGTGGCGGCCGGGGTGTTTCTCGGCGGCCTGGCCTTGTGGCTGGTGCAACTGGCGACCACCGCGGCTTACGCCAAACTGATGATGGGCACCATCACCTTCGGCAGTTAAGCCAGTTCGCTCGCACGCTGGCTGGCGGCATCGTCATAGACAACGTACAGCGATTCGGCGATCTGGCTTTTGATGGCCTTGGCAGTTTCCAGGCCGAGGACAAAACCCTCAGCCTTGCCGCCAGCGCGGTTCAGTTCTTCAGCGGTGCTGGCCTGGGTGATTGCATCGAAGAGTTTTTCGGCGTGCGGGCCGACGCCTTTTGGCAGGCTGATTTGAGCGGTGGTCATGCGAGCACCTCGATGTGCAGTGATGTGTGATTCATGGCGCGTACCTTTTCGGCGAATGGCCGGCAGCGCGTGTGACCACTTCCGGGCGGCCATGGTAGACCCCTGAGGCGATTCTGGTAACCGCCAATCGCCGATAAACCACCGTCCGTCCTGGCGAATTGCACAATTCAACAACAGACGCTTGACTTCTCTTTTTGAATCAGTAACATACGCACCAATTCCGCAATAGCTCAGTTGGTAGAGCAAGTGACTGTTAATCACTGGGTCCCTGGTTCGAGTCCAGGTTGTGGAGCCAAATAGCAAAGCCCCTGAATCGAAAGGTTCAGGGGCTTTTTTGTGGGCGCTCGAAAAGATCAAAAGATCGCAGCCTTCGGCAGCTCCTACAGTTTGAAATGCACTCCCCCTGTAGGAGCTGCCGAAGGCTGCGATCTTTTGATCTCCACGAAAACGAAAAGGCCGATCTGTCTTCCAACAGATCGGCCTTTTTATTCGATCAGCGATCAAACATGTTCGCTGCTCTTCACCTGCACCTTCGGGGCACCGTGACCATGGTCGTGATCTGCATCCACTTCGATCACCGGCACTTCCTTGCCATCGCAGTCATGCAGTTTGCCGTCGCAGAAGTAGTCACCCTCACGCAGCGCCGCCAGATCGCGATAGCGCAGAGTTCGCTCCTCCGCTACCGCAAACACCGACTGCTGGTCAGAGTTACCGGTTGTGAAGTGGTTGAACGCCAGGTTGAGCAGGATCGCCATGATCGCCGACGAGCTGATGCCCGAGTGGAAAATGGTCGCGAACCAGCTCGGGAATTGATCGTAGAAGCTCGGCGCAGCAATCGGGATCATGCCGAAACCAATTGAGGTCGCGACGATGATCAGATTGACGTTGTTGCGGTAATCAACCTTCGACAACGTACGGATACCACTCGCGGCGA
This sequence comes from Pseudomonas sp. P116, assembly GCF_020149425.1. Lineage (NCBI taxonomy): Bacteria > Pseudomonadati > Pseudomonadota > Gammaproteobacteria > Pseudomonadales > Pseudomonadaceae > Pseudomonas > Pseudomonas sp. P116. Next base: position 331,514 of record NZ_JACVHB010000001.1, read on the forward strand.
CGGTGCCAAACAACACAATACCTGCGCCGCCGAGTACCGAAGTCGGCACTGCCGCGATCACTCGGCCCATGAATGGCAGCAGGCCGAGGACCACCAGAAACAGACCACCGGTGGCGACCACGAAACGACTCTTGATCCCGGTCACCGCCACCAGCCCGACGTTCTGGGCGAAGGCACTTTGGGTAAACGAGCCGAAGATCGGCGCAAACATGCTCGACAGCATGTCCGCGCGCAGACCATTGCCCAGACGTTTGGAATCGACCTTGGTGCCGATGATTTCACCCACCGCAAGAATGTCCGCCGAGGTTTCCACAAGCGTCACCATGACCACGATGCACATCGACAGGATCGCTGCGAAGTGGAAGGTCGGCATGCCGAAATGGAACGGCGTCGGGAAGCCGAACATCGGGCCGGTGGTGACGCTGGAGAAGTCCGCCATGCCGAGGAACACCGCCAGCACCGTGCCGATCACCATGGCCAACAGGATCGACAAGCGCGAGATGGTCGAGCTGCCGACCTTGCTCAGCAGCAGCACCAGTACCAGCGTGACCGCCGCCAGGCCAATGTTTTGCATGCTGCCGAAGTCCGGCGCGTGGCTATTGCCGCCCATGGCCCAGCGCGCGGCCACCGGCATCAGCGTGAGGCCGATGGTGGTGATCACAATGCCGGTCACCAGCGGCGGGAAGAACTTGGTAATGCGCGAGAACACCGGGGTAATCAACAACCCGATCAGCGACGCGGCAATCACCGCGCCAAGCACCGACTGGAAGCCACCCTCCCCGCCACTGCTGACGATCGCGACCATGGTCGCAACGCCGGAGAACGACACACCCTGTACCAGCGGCAACTGACAGCCGAAAAACGGTAGACCCAGGGTTTGCAGCAGTGTCGCCAGCCCCCCCGCAAACAATGAAGCAGCAATCAACAAACCAATGTCTGCGGGCGACAGCCCGGCCGCCTGACCGATGATCAGTGGCACCGCGACGATACCGCCATACATGGTCAGAACATGTTGCAGGCCGTAAGCCATATTCGCGCCGACCCCGAGGTTTTCGTCCTCGGGCCGTTGGTGTGAAACATGGGGCGTTTTCATGGTGGGGGGGTTCCCTGGTTTTTGTTATGCGCACACTGTATTCAAAAGTCGCGACAAGTGTCTATCGCTTTGTATACAAAAAATCATCTCGAGTTGTCCGAAACCGGTACCGCGAAGAGCTATTGAGCTCAACCTCGGCGCGTGGCAGGATCGGCGGCATGCCGTAGGGATTAACGGAAACCCTTTCCGGGATCAGATAAGGAATTCAGCATGAGTGGAAAACCAGCCGCACGCGCTACAGACGCCACAAACTGCCCAGGGCATGCCGCACAGAAAATCGCTGCCGGCTCGCCCGACGTTTTTTTCGATGGATTGCCAGCCGCGCGCCTCGGAGATCCTGCCTCTTGCGGCAGCACAATCAGTGGCAATATTTCGGCAACGGTCTTCATCAACGGAAAAAATGCCGCTACGCAAGGCAGCCTTGGCACTCACGGCGATGTCATCGTCGGCGGCTCCGGCACAGTCATCATTGGCCAAAGTGGCGGTGGCGCAGCGGTCAGCCCAGTCCCCCCGATCAACCTCGGCTTCGACGAGCAATTCACCCTGTCGGACGCCGACGGCGAGCCTGTGCCGGACTTCGCTTATAAAATCACCACCGCCTCAGGCAAGATTTTCCGCGGAGTCACCAATGAACGGGGGCTGACCCAACGCGTTTCCACCAGGGCAACCGAACTGTTGCATCTGGAACCCGACGACCTGGCCTGAACAGATGGAACCAGTCTGCTGAAAATTATCTGAAGGAGTTGTAACCAGCATGGCGCTTGCGATCCTGAACAATAATCTAGCCTCCTCGAACAGGCAGGGCGGCAGTACCCACCCGTCTACCGTGGTCACCAAATACACCAAACGCGCTGACGACAACGGCTGGCTAAGCGTAAAGCTCGAACCGAAGGGCATCCTCGTCGCGCTGTGCGAATTCACCAAAGTGACCCTCGCCAAGGAGTCAGGTGGTCGAACCTACTTCCGGATTGCCGATGGCAACTCTGAATTCGTCGGGCAGACCGCCAGCCTGAAGACCGAAAATGCCTTGAAGTACCTGATGGACACGCCGCCCACAGGGCCGGCGACTGTGAAGGTCAAATACACCGGCGCACCGGCCCATGCCGTATCGGAGTTCAAGGGTAAACTCCTTCAGCAATGGGCCCAGGTCAGTTTCAACGGCATCACGGCAAAGGTGACACTCAATAGTCAGTGGGGTGGCCAATACACACCGATCCCGCCCGGCCGCCACCGGATCATGGCACCCGACCGCTCTCACGGGAACATTTCAACCGGCGGCTATAAGACCAAAGGCAGCCTGCATTGCACGGATGTCTGGTTTCCAATCGAACTGCAAGGCACGAAAGGCAACAGTAGCCGTTACATCCATGTCGGCCATTTGTCCGACGGCTGCGTCACTTTTTATGAGCTGATCAAATGGAACGATGTTTACGATTACCTCATTTGCCGGCGAGTCAAAGGTGAAGGCGGGAAATATGTCGGCGAACTGCTGGTGGAGAAATAAATGATTCGGCTGTTCCTGATCCGATTGATACCCGCGCTGTTGTTGGTAATTGCCAACAGCGCCAGTGCCGACTTTGGCTGTGATGACTTTCTGTCGAAGCTCGCAGACAAGCCATCGTTTGTTGAATTCAAAGGCTGCAAGCAGGCGCTTGACCGCATGGGCCAGCCATTTTCTGCCAGCTATGAAGTATCCGGGGCCAATGCTTCGAAAGCCGAACAGTACCTTGAACAGCACTTCGGGATATCGCCGATCACGCGCGCCTGTTGCTCCTGGGACTCGACCCAAAATGGTTTCAAGGATCCGGCAACAGGCATCAACTACCTGATCAGCATTGGCTCAGAGGAAACAGAGGTCGGGCAACGAGAGTCGTGGGCCAAGATCAATCTCTTTACGATCCAGGTCGATGCTTACGCTGAGGATCCCTGACCCGACTCGATAAGGCGTCTGAGCACCGGCCTCAACAATTCTGGGCTCGCGACCTGTATCCCGAACTCAACCTCAAGCAGATCGAGTAGATCTTCCACATCGGCTACATCACGCCGCTCGCTCTCGGCGCCGATGCGGTGGATCGCGAAACTGCCATTGTTCAATGTACGCCGCCAGCCATCGCCAGTACGCGCAACCATCAGCCGATTGGCGAACGGTGATTGCGGATGCGCCGAGACATACCAGTTGCCGATGGTGAAATCGATGTCTTCCTGGCGTTGCAGATCGAACAGGTACATCGGCCGCCATTCGCCCCCGACATTGGCGCGCAGCATGTAGCCGTCGGGTTGTTTTTCGATGCGATACGGCTCGTGCGGTGTGGCTTGCTCGGCCTCGGTATCCAGCATCAACGGTGCGGTTGGCACCATGCCGCCGAAGCCGACATCGGTGATGTAGCGCACGCCGCCGAGGGTTACCAGACTCAAGCGATGGGTGCGCGCGGTCCAGGTGCCTTCGGGCTGATTCATGACCACTCGCCCGCTGATGGCCCGAACGTCGAAGCCCAGTTCAAGCAACAGGGCAAAAAACAGATGATTGAGTTCGTAGCAGTAACCGCCGCGACCACCGTGCAAGACTTTCTGCTCAATCGAGGCAAGATCGATCAATACCGGAGTGCCGGTGACCGTTGCGAGATTTTCAAAGGTGAAAGCGCCGGTATGGCGCAATTGCAACTCGCGCAGGGTTTCCAGGGTCGGCGGCGGTGGTGCCTCGAAACCCAGGCGTTGCAGATACCGTTTCAGACTCGTCAGGCGGGGCTCACTCATTGCTCAGTCCTTATGCATGGGGCCGCAGGTCACTGCGTTGATGGTCGCCATGTATACGGTATCGGGCACTGAATTCGACAATTGATTTCACCAATCGCCCCTAGCGTTTTTTCCGTGAACCGATGCGAATCCATGTCGGGTGCTCGGGATAACCAGATAACGTGGTGTTCGATGACGACTCACTCAGAGATACCCGCTGAGTGAGTCGCAAAACACACACGATGATCAGTCATCGCGCGCCAAAGCGGCCAATTCGTCTTTGTATGGAAGCCGAGGAGAATACAAGTTATGGAATGCACGCCCGATAGCACCCGAAAAAATTATCAACTCAGGGTTATTGGTACCACCCATCAAAATATGAGTCACCGCAATTCCCGGATAGGGATCAATATAATAAATCTCCTTTATGCCTAACTGATAAGCTTTCTTGGAGCACAACTCACAAGGACTAGCTGTTGTGAAAAGTTTACCCCCCTCGATCGGTCGCCCACCATACTTGGATATTTGCAAAAACGCATTTTCTTCTGCATGAAGGGATCTTGTATGAACCTGGTTCTTTTCTTTCTTCAGGCTATTGTATTCACTTTTAAAACAATAGGAGACATTCCGTCCCGTACTGGCAATCTTTAGATATTTAGAATTCTCACCACTAAATCTTTCAATATACCCAACATCGGTTTTCTCGTACTCAGAATAGGCGATTTGATCATACCCACTAATCAGATCAAATCGATTACGCAAACTGCACGGAACTTGTCCATAGGGAGTATCATTCCAGCCAACAGACTGCACTGAAAAATTCAAATCGGTAACAACAGCCCCAACCTGCCTCGAAATGCAACCTGAGTTCAACTTTGCGGTATATGCCATCTGCATACACCTTTCTAAAGGCGTAGGCGTAACAAGACCCGGCCTTGTCATCAAGGACACAAAAGTTATCAGCTGATTTGCCAAGCTGGAAAAATCCGACACGGCATTTTCTGAATCCGGATTACTTATGTACAGCTCTGATCTTTCCAAGCAAGCTTGAATGTCCTGCTTGATATACGTCGACTGCTGATCAAGGCTTCGAGAGCTATATTCTTCGCTATCGATCCTAATTACTTGCTCATCCGTATACCCTAAAAATCTCAGTCTTCTCTTACGTTGCTCATCCTCACATGAAACAGCCATCAAATAGAATGAAGAATATCGATCCTGGAAATAAGTCGCTTCAAATGGATTGCGAATAGCATCAATAACAATAAACGTTTTCTGACCTTTCCCTCGAGCGGAACGTATCGACTTTATAATTAAATTTATTTTATCCGCTAACGCGTAAAAACTACCACTCTTAAGTTCACCCGACGTCGGATTACCTGAGTTCCTCAGATTATTACCTACTTGCTGAAACAACTTAACATACCCTGAGCCACCCATCGCCAGTTTCAGCTTTTCATTCTGACCGGGTAAAAACTCCGCGTAATATCTACGCAGGCTTTTTATATCACCGTCCTCAAGCGGCTCATTTTTTATCTCCTGTAAAACCTCAACGATGTTCCTCTTAACCCCCTCATCTATTCCCTCCACCCCACCTAAAAAAACAGAAGAATCAGTAATATCCAGCTCCGACAACATGAGAGTCAGAACAGAGCTTGCCTGAATAGTTACAAATGGCTCCCAAGTTTTTTCGAAATTCTTAAGGACAATTTTCTGTTTTCGCTGAGGATTAGACTCAGGATTATTGCCGGAAAATAATGAGTGCTTTATTTCCTTTTGCGGTTTAGAAAGTATTTTTGCAACCGTAGAGCATCCACTCCCAGTACGACCGGTCAGACCGATGATAATGAAGTCATCATCACCATAAATTTTGGAAATCGCATCTTTAAAGTAACTGGACATTCGCTTCGCTCCATCATTATTTTTGTATTTCCTATATTTCAAAGCTACGACATCCAGAACCAAAAAGCCACTACATGGATTAGGTTGAGTTTTCACCAATCTATTATGATAACTATTCTCAGGTGCGAGGTTTTGAACTAGCGTTTTTTCCGTGAACCGATGCGAATCCATGTCGGTGCATGGTCGCTGGCGTGCGGTTCATTGCGCACCCAGGCATCTACGCCGGCCTCGTGCAGGTAAGGACTCAGCGCCGGATTGAGTAACAGATGATCGATGCGCAGGCCAGAGTTGCTCTGCCAGTGCTGGCGGAAATAATCCCAGAAGGTATAGAGGCGCTCTTCGGGATACAGATGCCGCAGCGAATCGGTCCAGCCCTGATCCAGCAATCGCTGATAACACTCGCGGCTTTCGGGTTGCAGCAACGCATCTTTGAGCCATGAGCGGGTGTTGTAGATGTCCATGTCGGTGGGCACGACGTTGTAGTCGCCGGCCAGTACGACGGGGTGATCGCTGCTTTGCAGGTCTTTCGCGTAGCTGATCAGCCGCTCGAACCACGCCAGTTTGTAATCGAATTTCGGCCCCGGTTGCGGGTTGCCATTGGGCAGGTACAGGCAACCGACCAACACGCCGTGCACCGCCGCTTCCAGATAACGGCTGTGCTTGTCCTCGGGATCACCGGGCAAGCCGCGCCGACTCTCCAGTGGTTGCGCATCGCGGGCGAGGATCGCCACACCGTTCCAAGCCGCCTGACCGTGCCAGATCGCGCCGTAACCGGCAGCTTCCAGGTCGGCGGCAGGGAACGCGCTGTCGAGCGATTTGAGTTCTTGCAGACAAACGATGTCCGGCTGCTCGCGTTTGAGCCACTCCAGCAGATTGGGCAGCCGCGCGCGCAGGCCGTTGACGTTGAAGGTGGCGATCCGCAGGTTTTTCATCGTCCGGGGCTCGTGCCAGAGGTTGTGAAAATTCTGACCTTGTCGGCCTCGCACTGGTTGCATTGAATCGTTCCGCTACGGCGTGCGACAACAGCGCTGAAAGGCTCAGGCGCGACTGCGCAGCCATTGCAAAAAGCCTTTCTTGGGCACCACCACGGGCGCTTCCTCGGTCAGCGATTGCGCCTTGTGCAGACGGTAATCAAACAGCGCTGTCATTGCATCGTTGATGTCGTGCCGCGCATCGAGACACGGTTTGAGATAGGACTTCTCGATGCGATACAGGGCGCAGAAGGTTTTTGCCGTAAAGTCCGCCGGCAGCGACGTATCGGCGAGAATTCCGGCCTCGCCGATCACTTCGCCCGGGCCCATGCGCCCGGACTCGAACGGTGTGCCGTGACGTTTCAATGTCACCGAAACCACCCCGGACTCGACAATGAACAAGTGATCGCTGACCTCCCCGCCCGCCAGAATTACCTCCCCGGCGCGGAAAGTCTGCAGGACCATGTACTGGCTGAAGGTGTCCTTTTCTTCCTGGCGCAGCGTCGAAAAGATCGGTGAGCTGTCGAGCAACGCACGCGGTCGCGACGACTGGGTCGGTGCGTTGCCTTCATCGCTCGACAGCAGATTGACCCCGGATGCCTGCAAGTGCCGATACGCCAGATCAAACAGCTGATTGCGCACCAGCCGTTTCTCGCTCATCGAGGCGACGAAACCGCTGATCTCGTATTCGGCGCCGTTGCTGCCGGAGCTTTTCAACGCCACGCTCGGTGCGGGCGTGTCGAGCAGTTGCCGACAGCCCTGCATCGCCCGCTCCAGCGCGTCGATCACCGAATGGGGCCGCGCATGGGGGCTGACCTGCACGCTGACCGATACGCCGAACATGTTGCTCGGTCGACTGAAGTTGATGATCTTGGCCTTGGCCGCCAACGAATTGGGAATCACCGCCATGCTGCCCTGACTGGTTTGCAGACGCGTGGCACGCCAGTCGATATCAGTGACCCGGCCTTCGGTGCCGTCGATGGAAATCCAGTCATCCAGCTGATACGGCTTGGTGGTGTTGAGGACAATCCCGGAAAACACGTCGCTCAGCGTGCTCTGCAAGGCCAGACCGACGATGATCGCCAGCGCGCCGGAAGTCGCCAGCACTCCTTTGACTGGCAGATCCAGCACGTACGCCAATGCCGCGATGATTGCTATCAGGAAAATCACCGCGCCGAGCAAATCCTGGAGCAGCCGCCCGGTGTGCCCGACCCGCTGCATCATGACTGCACCGATCAACACCGTCAGCGTGCGCGCGCCGAATAACCACCAGCCGATCTGCAACCCGGTCGCCGCCAGGTGCAGCGGAACGTTGTCGGCCCACGGCGCGGGCTCCATCGGATTGAGACCTTCATTGAACAGCAGAAGGCTGAACACCGTGAAAATCAGCACCCGCACAAGCAGTTTCCATTCACTGCCACGGGAACTGATCAGACGCCAAAGTCCGAGATCGAGCAGGATCAGGATAAACGCGCAAAACAACGGATGTTCAGTCAGCAGAGACAGCATCAAACAACTCCGACGAAGGCCAATCGCGCGAAGATCGCACAGATTGGGGACAGTGTAGGAGTAATTGATTTCAGCCTTCAAAAAAACACTAAGCCCCCTGTAGGAGCTGCCGAAGGCTGCGATCTTTTGATCTTTAAAAACCAAATCAAAAGATCGCAGCCTTCGGCAGCTCCTACAGGGTTTGGTGTGGCTGGAATTACCCGTGCATTCGGCCAAAACGCCCGGACTGGAAGTCAGCGAAGGCCTGGTGGATTTCCTGCTCGGTGTTCATCACGAACGGGCCGTGGCCAACGATCGGTTCGTCGATCGGCTCGCCGCTCAGCAACAACACCACGGCGTCGGTTCCAGCTTCGAGAGTCAGTTGACGGCCGTCGCGCTCGAACAACACAAGTTGCCCCTGCTCCGCCGATTCCTGTTCATTGATCTGCACTGAACCTTTCAACACCACCAGCGCAGTATTGCGTCCTTCGTGCAGATCCAGCGCCAGCAACTTGCCAGCGTTCAAGCGCATATCCCAGACATCAATTGGCGTAAAGGTGCGCGACGGACCTGTGTGACCGTCGAACTCACCGGCGATCAAACGCAGGCTACCGGCATTGTCCTTGAGCGCAATGCTCGGGATGTCGTGATCAAGAATTGTCTGGTAACCCGGCGCAGCCATTTTGTCCTTGGCCGGCAGGTTGACCCACAGCTGAACGATTTCGAGCTTTCCGCCGGTTTTGGCGAAGTTTTCCGAGTGGAACTCCTCATGCAGGATCCCGGAAGCGGCAGTCATCCATTGCACGTCGCCCGGGCCGATGGTGCCACCGCTGCCGGTTGAGTCGCGGTGCTGCACTTCACCGTCGTAAACAATCGTCACGGTTTCAAAACCACGGTGCGGATGCTGACCCACGCCGCGCTGCTCGGTGGTCGGCGTAAATTCAGCAGGCCCCGCATGATCGAGCAGCAAGAACGGGCTGATGTGTTTGCCAAGGTTGTCGTAGGAAAACAGTGTGCGAACCGGAAAACCATCGCCGACCCAATGGCCGCGAGGGCTGGTGTAAATACCGATGATGTTTTTCATGATTGGCTCCAAAGGTGTGAATAACGCAATGGATTGAGCTTAATTGCATGACGATGATTGCACTAGACGGCAAAAATCAGCTTCAGCGTTCTATCTGGAGGACAGTGAACTTCGACAGCCACAAGACCGAGTCGCGGCGATCGCTGGCAAGCCAGCTCCCACAGGTTTCGGGGGTGTAAATAGAATTCAGCACCAACACAATTCCCTGTGGGAGCGAGCTTGCTCGCGAAGAGGCCTGGCCAGACATCACAGGTCTCGGAATTGATTCATGACTTCTGATCAACAGTGCTTTGCCCCGCCAACGGTTTTTCCCATGGCCGCAGACGCGGATACTCCCCCCATTCCCACTGCAACCTCTGGAGTCTTCATGTCTGTTCCCGCTTTCGGTCTTGGTACGTTTCGCCTGCAAGGCCAGGTGGTCATCGATTCGGTGAGCACCGCCCTCGAGCTCGGCTATCGGGTCATCGACACCGCACAGATCTACGAGAACGAAGCCGACGTCGGCCAGGCCATCGCCGCTAGCGGCATCCCACGTGAAGAGCTGTTTATCACCAGCAAGATCTGGGTTGCCAACTTCGCCAAAGAGCGCCTGATTGACAGCCTCAAAGAGAGCCTGCAAAAACTGCAGACCGACTACCTCGACCTGACGTTGATCCACTGGCCATCGCCGGACGATCGAGTGCCCGTCGAAGAGTTCATGACGACCCTGCTGGAAGCCAAGCGTTTGGGCCTGACCCGGCAGATCGGTATTTCCAACTTCACCATCGACCTGATGAAACAGGCCATTGCTGCCGTAGGCGCCGACAACATCGCGACCAATCAGATCGAGCTGCATCCGTATCTGCAAAACCGCAAAGTAGCCGAGTTCGCCCGGAGTCAGGGCATCCACATCACCTCATACATGACCCTCGCCTATGGCGAAGTGCTGAAAGATCCTCTGATCCAGCAGATCGCCGAACGCCTGCACGTCACCCCGGCGCAAGTCACTCTGGCCTGGGCCATGCAGTCGGGTTACGCGGTGATTCCGTCATCGACCAAACGCGCCAACCTGCAAAGCAATCTCGGCGCCACGACCCTGACGCTGAGCGATGCCGACATGGCGCAAATCGCCACGCTGGATCGCGGCCATCGCCTTACCAGCCCCAAAGGCATTGCGCCTGCCTGGGATTAATCAGCGCGATTGAATGCTCAGCCCTGAAGACGCTGCGCCAGGCTGTTCATGGCCTCGCGCAGCGTATGGATCGCCTTGACCACGGCAACGGCTTCAGCCTCGATACATGCCTGTTCAACACCCGCGCACGCCGACACCACACGCGCCGCCCCCACCATCTGCGCGCCGCCCTTGATGTGATGGGCCAGTTCGCGCAACCCGTCACTGTCATTCTCGTGGTTCAGATCGTCGAGGCGTTGCAGGTCGTGGTGCAGGCTGCGCAAAACTTCTGCACGCAGGCGATCAATCATCGAATGATCATTGCCGGCCATCTGCTCCAGCGCGCTCAGGTCGATTTCTGTCAGGGTCGTGCCCTCGACCGGTTCGACATCACTGTCGCACTGGCTGGCACCCGTCAACGCCTGCTGCAGGTCGTGCAAGCGAATCGGTTTGAACAGGCACTCGTCCATGCCGGCATCAATGCAACGAACCTTCTCCTCGACCTGAGCATTGGCGGTAAATCCGATCAAGAGAGAGGGCGCGCGGTCGCTAGCGGCTTCTTCGTCACGGATGGCCCGCGCCAGTTCATAGCCGTTGCGCCGCGGCATGTTGCAGTCGGTGATGACCACGTCGAATGGCTGTGCCAGCCAACGTTCCAGTCCTTCATGGCCGTCTTCGGCGGCAATCGTCCGGTGGCCCAGTTCACTCAACTGCCAGCACAGCAACAAACGGTTCACCGGATGATCGTCCACCACCAGAACGCTCAGTGAGCACACTGGCATATCCTGCGTCAGCGGTGATGCAGGGGCATGCGCGATGGCGGCCAGCAGTGGCAGTTCGAGGTTGACTTGCACTTGTGTACCGCGCCCCGGCTCGCTGTCGAGGTGCAACGAGCCGCCCATCATTTCGCAGAGGCTGCGGCTGATCACCAAGCCCAATCCGGAACCACCGCGCGCCGATTGAGTGTTATTGCTCGCCTGTACGAAAGGGCTGAACAACCGTTGCCGGTCCTGCGTACTGATGCCGATCCCGCTGTCTTCGATGAGCACTTTCACGGTCAGTCGCTCGGCCGATACCGCCGTCACCGTCAGCCACAAGCTGACCTCGCCCTCCTCAGTGAACTTGATCGCGTTGCTGAGCAAATTCGACAACACTTGTTTGAAGCGCGTCGGGTCAATCAATACATCGACATCGCTGTGCGCACCGAGCTCGACATGCCACAGCAAGCGCTTCTGTCGCGCCAGCCCCTCAAACACCCGGCACACTGACACCACCAGCTCCCGCAGGTTGGCCCGCTCGGGGGCCAGGGACAAATGCCCGGTTTCAATGCGCGCGATGTCGAGGATATCGCCGATCAGTGCCAATAACTGTTGCCCGGCATTGGATGCCACCTGAATGGCCAGGCGATCCGTCACGCCCTCATCGGCGCGTTTGAGCGCCAACTCAAGCATCCCGATCAGTGCATTCATCGGCGTGCGAATTTCATGGCTCATGGTCGCCAGAAACGTGGTTTTGGCCCGATTGGCGTCGTCCGCTGCGTCTTTGGCTTGCTGCAATTGTTGTAACCACTGCTGACGCTGACGGATCTGCCTGCGCTGAAAACCGATCCAGATCAGCGCCGCCAACAGCAGGCTTGCCGCCCCCGCAAAACCCAGCAGGATCTCGCGGCGATGACGCAGCCAATAGCTCTCTTCCACCACCACATCATGGCCCCAGCGGGCAATCAGTTCGTCCATCTGTTGCGGAGCGATGCTCAGCAACGCCTTGTTCAGGATCGAATGCAACATGGAAGACTGCGGTGCGGTGGCCAAGGCAATTCGGGCTGGTTGATCGCCAATGGTGCTGGCAATACGCAGACGCTCGCGATGATGACGGGCGATCAGAAATCGAGCCACCAGCAAGGAACTCACGGTGGCGTCTGCCTGCCCCCTGGCGATCAACGCCATGCCTTCGGCGGGGCTTTTGACTTCGACAAAACGTAATGCCGATACGCGCTCCTGCAAATAACCGCGCAACGGGTGGCCGCGATAAATCGCCAGCCGTTTATCCATCAGGTCATCAAGATTGCGCGGGCTCGCCGCCGTTGTCGCACTGACCAGCACGAACGGATTGTTCAGATAGGCCCGAGTGAATTGCAGTTCGTTTTCACGCTCACTGCTGGGCGTCACCACGGGCAACACATCAAGCTCACCGGCCTTCATCTGCTCGATCTGGCGATCCAGCGACAGCCCTCGCACGATCTGGAAATTCAGGCCGCTGCGTTGACTGATCAGGTTGAGTAGTTGAGCCGCAAGCCCACTGAAACGGCCATCCGCGTCGAAAAAACTCAGCGGGGCGAAATCTTCGATGCCGCCGACCCGCACCACCGGATGTTGATCCAGCCACTGCTGTTCTGCGGCACTGAGCTGCACCCGTGTTTGTTCAGCCATCTCGGCAAGACCGACACTCCAGCGCTGTTCGATACGCTGCCGGTGCTCCATGGGAATCGCCGCCAACGCCTTGTCGACGAGACGTTTAAGGCGCACATCGCTGCGCATCAGCGCAAAGCCGAATGGATTGGCATCAAGCCCCGCGGGCCCGGCCAATCGCAGGTCATTGCGATAATTGGTGTTGATCAAGTAGCTGGCACTGATGAAGTCGCCCAGATAAACATCATCTGCACCAAACGCCACTGCTCCCAGTGCATCCATTGCCGCGGAGTAAAGTTGCACGCTCGCTTCGGGGTAGAACATCTGCACCGTCGCCAGCGGCATATAGTCCTCGACCATCGAGATACGCTTGCCGGCGAGATCCAACGGCATGGACTCTTCGAGCCGGGTAACCAGCATTGGCTGATCTTCGGCATAGGGTCGGGATAGAACGATCGCAGGATCTGCGATCTCAAAGCTGTTGGATGTCCCCAGCACATCGAGATCGCCACGTTTGAGTGCCGCCATCACCGCATCCCGGTTGGCAAAACGCTGAACTTCGATTCTCAGGCCAAGCAGTTGCGCCAGCAGGTCGGCGTAATCGGCCGTGAGCCCTTCCAGTTCATGCTGATTGCGGGTGATCTCGAACGGTGGGTAATCGCGACCGGAAATGCCCATGCGCAACACCGGATGCTGACGCAGCCATTGGCGGTCATGTTCGTCCAGGCGAACCTGGACATGGTCCAGGCCGGACCGGGTCAGCACCTCAAGAACCTGCGGCGTTTCACTCGCCCAGCAAGAGGTTACAAGGCTTAGCCACAGCCAACAGATACGCCCTCCCTGGCTCATGTCCGGCTACTCAGATCAAATGATTGCGCTTGGCGAAATCGCGCAAGTGCACCGCTGTACCCATGCCGAGCTTCTTCATCAGTCGGGTTTTGTAGGTACTGACAGTTTTGTGACTGAGGTGCATGTCCTCGGCAATCGTCTTGTTGGCCTTGCCCTGCGCCAGTTGCACGAAAATGCTCAACTCTCGATCAGAGAGCTGATCGATCATCTGTTTTTCCGTGGCTTGCACTGCATTCAACACGCTGACGTTGTCGGGCATCGCGGAAAAATAGGTGTAGCCCGACATCACTGCCTGTATCGCTTTGTGCAACTGTTGCAATTGGTTGGTTTTAGTTACGTAAGCCATCGCCCCGGCGCGCAGGCAACGTTCCTGGTAAAACAAGGGATCGTGGGAACTGAACACCAGAACTCGGCACGCAAGATCGTTGGCCTTGATTCGGGCCAGTACGTCCAGCCCGTCGAGTGCTGGCAGATGCAAGTCAAGCACGACCAGTCGGGGCCGGTGTTCGCGGATCAGTTGCACCACCTCGTTGCCACTGGACGCCTCGTGAATCTCCTTGAAACCTTCGGTTTGCAGCACGATTCGGATGGCGGCGCGCACCACCGGGTGATCGTCGACGATCAGCGCTGACTTCATTTCCACTCCCGCTACAAAATCTGGCAATAAGACCACCGGGATCGGCTGATCCAGACTCAATGGCTGCGCAGCGACTGTTACACGCAATGGAATGGAAATCACCTGTCAGATCTGACAGTTGTGGTGAGGGTGTTTTTATGCATATGCCCGACGCTGCTCAACGCCATCCTGTTTCCATTTGGCCGCATCGACCAGCGCCATCAAGTGCCTGATTGCCTGCTCGCCGGGCGACGCCGCATGACTGATCTGCACGTTCTCCTGCGCGAAACCTGACTTCACCTGCAATGGCGCCGAGGGTTCGTTGTAGATCAGCGCATGACGCACCTGGGGGTTGTCGAGGAAAAACCCCAGCAGATCCAGCGACCCCATCGCCAGTTCAGCGTTGATGACCACCACGTCGAACGGTTCACAGCCGTAGTCCACCAGCGTCAACAGCTCGGCGATACTCTGCACCGGGGCAACGCGGTAGTAGCCGAGGCTGTTGAACAGACGCTCGACTTTCATCCGGTGAAAATGCTGCGGATCAGCGATAAGAATACGCAGAGCTTTATTGATCATGGTCAATCTCCCGGTGATCAGGTTTCTGGGTGCGGCAAGACTACGCAACCTCAACGGCAGGTTCTGTAGGACTTTCCCTAAAAAACGTCATTCGCCCGAGATCTGCTGATAACTGCGCCGTTGCAGCCAGTTCAGCAAATCGGTTCCGGCCATCGGTCTTGCGTACCAGTAACCCTGTCCTTGCGTGCAGCCCAGTGCCAGCAGTTCGCGGCGTTGCGCATCGGTCTCGATGCCCTCGATCACCACGGTCATGCCGAGGGTTTCGCCGAGCGCCAAAGTGCTGCTGATCGCTGCGCGGCAACGGGGTTCACGTTCAAGGTTACGAATGAAATCAGCGTCGAGCTTGATCTCGTTAAAGGGCAACTGACATAGCCGTTGCAGCGAGGAAAATCCGGCACCGAAGTCGTCGATCGACAAGCGACAACCCATCATCCGCAACCGCACCAGGCTTTCCAGGCTGGTAGCCGGCGCTTCCAGCAAGCCGCTTTCGGTCAGCTCAAAGGTCAGTCCCAAGCCTTGGGCAGCGTGGCGCGCCAAAATGCCTTTGAGGGTCGCGGTCAGCCCAGCGCTGGCCAACTGCACGGCTTGCAGGTTGAACGCCAGATTCAGGACGAAACCCTGCTCCCGGGCGCTTCGCTGAATATCCAAAGCCTGATCGAGCTGAGAGAACAACAACTCGTCGAGCAGGCCACAGCGTTCCAGCACTGGCATGAACTGCGCGGGCGAAATAATGCCCCGGGTTGGATGCAGCCAGCGGCAGAGCACTTCTGCACCGCAGACTTCACCGCTGCGCAGATCGAATTTTGGCTGATACCAGGCATGCAACTGCCCATCGGCCAAAGCCCGCCGCACGGACACCTCACTGGCCAGAGTAACAACCGCCGACGCTGTTTCGCGAAGGCTCGGCCGCTCAACATATTTTTCCAGCAGATCGGCCAACACCTGGGTATGCAGTGGTTTGCCGACATCGCCCAGCAGATCCAGACCGAGCAGCGTCACCATTTGATGTACCGCCCGGCGCAGATCGACCGACAACGAGCTGCTGATGATGACCGACTTGACCTGCCCGGACGCGCCGACGCGTTGCAAGAACTGCAGGCCGTCCATG
This sequence comes from Pseudomonas sp. P116, assembly GCF_020149425.1. NCBI lineage: Bacteria > Pseudomonadati > Pseudomonadota > Gammaproteobacteria > Pseudomonadales > Pseudomonadaceae > Pseudomonas > Pseudomonas sp. P116. The sequence goes on from NZ_JACVHB010000001.1 coordinate 347,495, forward strand.
CCCTCCATTTGCAAGTCGCACAAGGCAATGTCGACGCAGCCGATGTCCTCCAACAGGGCAAGTGCCTGCGCACCATCGCTGGCTTCGTATATCTGCCGACACCCCAGGCTTTGCAAGATGCTGACCGCAACGGAGCGTTGGAACGCGTGATCTTCAAGCACCAGAATTCGAAGCGGCTGAAGGGGCATGATCATTGCCTCGCGGATGGTGAAATTCACACAAGTGTCCTGTGTTTGTGCGTAGAACTCGTTAGGAAAAGTCCCAAATCCCATAGGAAATATCCTAAATATCGAGTTGTTCGAGGAGTGCAGCCAGGGTTTGCCGATCCGCAGTACGGATCAGCGTCAACTGGCGTCGTTGGTTGGCATAAATCGTTTCTGCCTGTGCCTGGCCACGGCGTGCGTCATAAATCACACCGTGACGAATCTGCGAGTTGCTCTGGAAAAACCGCACCGGATCAATCCCGGCGGCAGCGATCAGCTCACCGTTGATGACCAGCAGATCAAAGTGCTCGAACGGTTCGAACGAGTAATGGGTCACGCCCAGCAGTTCACGAAACGAACGCACCGGTGTGAGCGTGCGATATCCCAGTTCATTGAGGGACTTGCAGATTCGGTTGTGCGCGATGAGTTGCTCTTCAGCAACGAGAATTCGCCAGTGTTTGTAGGACATTGATTTCGGCGGCCGTAGGAGATGTTTCCAATCAGCGGAACACTCTAATCAATGGGCGCCGTAAAACATGTAAGACAAGTCTGATAAACGAGCGGGATTTTCTGGCGGCAAACAAGAAGAAGGCCACACCGCAATGACCCGGAGTGGCTTACTTGATTGATCAAAGGCAGCGGATGCCTTTGGTAACGTCATTCAGTGGTACTCGGACTCCAGAATGCCTGCACCACCAGCGCCGACGTCGAGATCCGCGCGATCAGTGCATCCAGTTCATCGCCGTCCACCGAAGTGGTCGCCAGGGTCGCTTCGATCTCGACTTCATCGGCGCCAAAGGCGTGCACGTCGACGTCGCTGGCCGGGTAGTTGCTGCGTTCCAGCTCGGCTTCGAGTAAGGCGAGCACAGCTTTTTGCTGTGAACGTCGGGCGATCACGTAGACGATATTGGTGACTTCGGCCGAGACCACGTCCAGTGGCTGGCGGTTGATGTTATTGACGATCGGCCGCAACAAAGTGTTGGCGGCGAGGATGAACAGCGTGCCCAGCACCGCTTCGGCCAGCAGGTCGGCACCGGCGCAGGCACCGACCGCAGCAGAGGTCCACAGGGTGGCAGCAGTGTTGAGGCCGCGCACGTTGCCCTCTTCGCGCATGATCACCCCGGCACCGAGAAAACCGATGCCGGAGACCACGTAGGCAACCACACGCACCGCGCCTTCGGCCCCGGCGAGACGGTTGGCCATGTCGACAAAAATCGCCGCGCCGACCGCCACCAGCACATTGGTTCGCAGGCCGGCTGTACGTTGCCGGTATTGGCGCTCGAAGCCGATCAGCCCGCCGAGAAGGAAAGCTGCGCTGAGGCTGACGAGGGTGTCGAGCAGTGAGCTCAGGTTGAGGTTGTTGATGGCTTGCATGATGAAATCCTTGAATAAACCACAGCCCCTTATTGGGGGCTGAAAACACATACCCTGTAGGAGCTGCCGAAGGCTGCGATCTTTTGATCTGGCTTCTAAAAACCAAGATCAAAAGATCGCAGCCTTCGGCAGCTCCTACTGGGGGAGCGATCTTCTGATCTTGAAAAAATCAAAGGATCGCAGCCTGGGTGTTATTGCCAGCCGAACCGGCGGATGTAGAAACCTTTCACCGCCTGAGTCAGCGCCATGTACGCCAGCAGAATCATTGGCAGGAACACGAAGTAAATCGACGGCAACGCCTGCAATTTGAAGTAGTGCGCCAGCGGCCCCATCGGCAGGAAGATGCCGACCGCCATGATGATCCCGGTCATCACCAGCAGCGGCAGCGCTGCACGGCTTTGCACGAACGGAATCTTCGGCGTGCGGATCATGTGCACGATCAGCGTCTGGGTCAGCAGGCCCACCACGAACCAGCCGGACTGGAACAGCGTCTGGTGATCCGGGGTGTTGGCATCAAACACGTACCACATCAAGGCGAACGTTGTGATGTCGAAGATCGAACTGATCGGCCCGAAAAACAGCATGAAGCGCCCGACATCGCCCGGCTGCCAGCGCTGCGGTTTCTTCAGCATCTCCTCATCGACGTTGTCGAACGGAATGGCGATCTGCGAAATATCGTAGAGCAGGTTTTGCACCAGCAGATGCATCGGCAGCATCGGCAGAAACGGAATAAACGCACTGGCAACCAGCACCGAAAACACGTTGCCGAAGTTGGAGCTGGCGGTCATCTTGATGTACTTGAGCATGTTGGCGAAGGTGCGGCGCCCTTCGAGCACGCCCTCCTCCAGCACCATCAGGCTCTTTTCCAGGAGGATGATGTCGGCCGCTTCCTTGGCGATATCGACCGCGCTGTCCACGGAAATACCGATGTCGGCGGTGCGCAACGCCGGCGCGTCGTTGATGCCATCACCCATGAAACCAACCACATGGCCATTGCCCTTGAGGATGCGCACGATGCGCTCCTTGTGCGACGGCGTCAGCCTGGCAAAAACGTTAGTGGTTTCCACTGCCACAGCCAGTTCGGCATCGCTCATGCGCTCGATGTCGTTGCCCATCAGCAGGCCTTGCTGAGCGAGGCCGACTTCGCGGCAGATTTTCGCCGTGACCAACTCGTTGTCACCGGTAAGCACTTTCACCGCCACGCCATGCTCGGCCAAAGCCTTGAGCGCCGGTGCGGTGCTTTCCTTCGGTGGATCGAGAAACGCCACGTAACCGATCAACGTCAGTTCCTGTTCATCGGCCAGGCTGTAGGTGTCGCGCCCTTCAGGCATCGAGCGTGCCGCTACTGCCACCACGCGTAAGCCTTCAGCGTTGAATGCTGCAGTGACCTGACGAATCCGGGTCAGCAATTCATCGCTCAAGGCTTCATCGACGTCGCCGTGACGCACCTGGCTGCACACCGCCAGCACTTCCTCCACCGCGCCTTTGCAGATCAGCTGATGCGCTTGGCCGCACCCTTCCACCACCACCGACATGCGCCGGCGATTGAAGTCGAACGGGATCTCATCGACCTTGCGAAACGCTGTGCCGACCTTCAATTCACGGTGGACTTCCACGTGTTCCAGCACGGCCACGTCCAGCAGGTTTTTCAGACCGGTCTGGTAGTAGCTGTTCAGGTAAGCCAGTTCCAATACGTCGTCAGAATCTTCGCCCCAGACATCAACGTTACGAGCGAGGAAGATTTTGTCTTGGGTCAGCGTGCCGGTCTTGTCGGTGCACAGCACGTCCATGGCGCCGAAGTTCTGGATCGCGTCGAGGCGTTTGACGATGACTTTTTTACGCGACAGAAACACCGCGCCTTTGGCCAGCGTTGAGGTGACGATCATCGGCAGCATTTCCGGGGTCAGTCCGACCGCAACCGACAGTGCAAACAGCAGTGCTTCGGACCAGTCGCCCTTGGTGAAACCATTGATGAACAGCACCAGCGGCGCCATCACGAACATGAACCGGATCAACAGCCAGCTGACTTTGTTGACCCCTTGCTGAAACGAAGTCGGCGCCCGATCAGTCGCACCAACCCGCTGCGCCAGCGCACCAAAATAGGTGCTGTTGCCGGTGGTGAGAATCACCGCCACCGCAGTGCCAGACACGACGTTGGTGCCCATGAACAGGATGTTGTCCAGCTCCAGCGGATTGCGTGTATCGCGATCCGCCTGACGCGGGAATTTCTCCACCGGCATCGATTCACCGGTCATCGCGGCCTGACTGACGAACAGGTCTTTGGCGCTGAGCACCCGGCAATCGGCGGGAATCATGTCGCCGGCCGACAACACGATCAGATCGCCCGGCACCAATTGCTTGATCGGCAACTCGCTGCGCGGTGCATCACGGCGCATCACCGTCGCGGTGTTGCTGACCATCGCTTTAAGCGCGTCGGCAGCCTGGTTGGATTTGCTTTCCTGCCAGAAGCGCAGCAGCGTCGACAGCACCACCATGGAGAAAATCACCACGGCGGCTTTCATGTCTTCGGTCAGCCACGAGATCACTGCAAGCAGCGTCAGCAGCAGGTTGAACGGGTTTTTGTAGCAGTGCCATAGGTGGGTCCACCACGGCAGCGGCTGCTCGTGTTCGACTTCATTGAGACCGTATTGCGCACGCAGTGCATCGACTTCGAAATCGGTAAGGCCATCGGAGTGCGTACCCAGTGAAGACAGCAATGCCGAGCTGTCGCTTTGCGCGGCATCGACCAGCGTATTGGCCAGGGTTGGCGGGACTTCACGGCTGACCGTGGTGTCGTTGATGGTTTCCAGCAACGCCAGGCGGCGGAAGTGCCGGGCGATGTGGCGGGTACGCAGAAAACCTGCGAAAAATTCCTTGAGCGTAAGTTTCATGGCTGTTGCCCCTATAGTCAGCCGGGAAACCGTCAAGCAGGTACAACCGCGCCTCGTCCGCCGGGAAAACCGGCACGGCAAGGCATGGCGCGCCGATCAGAAAAGACAGGCGTGTCGATAGGGCTGCGATGGCGACTTTAAAGTCGACATCACGCTCTGTTCAGCGTCGATGAGAAGGACGTCGAGACATGACCAAGGACTGGCCATGCACGGGATGCCGCTGCTCGCTTTTACGGCGAGACAACGGCAAAAAAATGCGCGTTATCTTGCCGAGAATCTGCCGGTTACCGAGACCGGCCGACAACTGTCACTCGAACAAGTACCCACTGTGGGTCTCCGCTATTGATGAAAACGCGCGAAGCTTACGCCTCGATGTCTGGAGAGTAAACCCGTGAAAGGCAGTGTGGCGGGGAATGTCGGGGTTCTTCAGGAAGGGTTCAGGATTGTGAAATTCTGGTGTTTTCAAAGACCCCATCGCGAGCAGGCTCACTCCCACAGGGAATCTCCTGCGAACACAGTTTTTGTATTCATCAAAGATCCAAATGTGGGAGCGAGCCTGCTCGCGAAGGCGGTGGCTCATCAAAGGTGATGTTGCCTGATCTGCCGCCTTCGCTGGCAAGCCAGCTCCCACAGGGATCAGTGTTGAGTAAGCGATAGCTGACATCGCACAAAATACTGTGGGAGCTGGCTTGCCAGCGATGGCGGTGTAGCAGGCGGCGCAAATTTTAGCTGGCAGTCGCCAATAGCAAATCCGCCATCGAACGATGCCCACGATGCTTGCCATGTTCATACAACGAGCCCGCAATCTCATCGGCACGAATCGGCAGCACCGACAACAACGTGTCGCTCAAACCATGGCTGGCCTGGCAGAAGCCCTGCATGTAGATGCCAGCCTTGCAGCGCTCATCGGTGATCAGTTTGTAGTTGCGATCAACCTCGAACTCGCCCAGGTATTCTTCCAGCGGCGCCAGCAATTTACGGTGCATCTGACGCTCGTAACCGGTGGCCAGTACCACGGCGTCGTAGTTGCGCACAGTCACTTCGCCGGTTGCGTTGTTGCGTACCGCCAACTCGATTCCGTGTTCGGTGGCGGTAGCACTCTCGACGGTGGTCAGGGTGCGGAACGCATGACGGGCAATTCCGGAAACCTTCTGGCGATAGAAGATGCCGTAGATGCGTTCGATCAGGTCGATGTCGACCACCGAATAGTTAGTGTTGTGGTACTCGTTGACCAGACGCTCACGCTCGGCGCTGTTCTGCTGGAACACCAGATCGGTGAACTCCGGCGAAAACACTTCGTTGACGAACGGGCTGTCGTCCGCAGGCTTGAGGGCCGAGCCGCGCAAGATCATGTCGACCTGCACCGACGGGAACGAATCGTTCAGGTCGATGAACGCTTCCGCCGCGCTCTGCCCGCCACCGATGATCGCGATGCTCATCGGCTGATTGTTCACGCACGGCTGCTTGGCCATCTGCGACAGGTATTGCGAGTGATGGAACACACGGTTGTCGCCCTTCAGCGCCTTGAACGCCTCCGGAATACGCGGTGTGCCACCGGCACTGACCACCACCGAACGGGTGGTGCGTACATGTTGCTGGCCATCGCTGCCACGGGAAATAACGCGCAGTGCTTCAACCTGATGGTTGTGCAGCACCGGCTCGATGGTCAGCACTTCTTCGCCATACCGGCTCTGCCCGGAGAACTGTCCGGCAACCCAACGCAAGTAATCGTTGTATTCCATGCGGCACGGATAAAAGGTGCCGAGGTTGATGAAGTCAACCAGACGACCGTGGTACTTGAGGTAATTGACGAACGAGTACGGGCTGGTCGGATTGCGCAAGGTCACCAGATCCTTCAGGAAGGAAATCTGCAACTCGCTCTGGGTCGACAGCGTATTGCCGTGCCAGCTGTAGTTGGCCTGCTTGTCGAGGAACAGCACATCCAGTTCGCCCTGGGTCGGCCCGCGCTCTTGCAGCGCGATGGCCAGCGCCAGGTTCGAAGGGCCGAAACCGACGCCGATCAGGTCGTGAACGATGGGCGATGCAATTGCCTGTGTCATTTCCAGTGTCCTCTGGATGAACCCCTCAACCTCGGGGATAAAGCCTGAATGACCTGACCGGCCCGAAGCAGGACAGCAGGTCGTCTGTTGAGTAGGAACGAGGACGGTGAAAAAAAATTTAACGGGGAAGGATCAATGGGCGTCCCATTGTTGGATCCGCACCCGGCAATGTTTCATGGCGTTGACGATGTGTTTTTCCACCAGCGCTTTGGAAATACCGAGACTCTCGGCAATTTCGTTGTGGGACAGACCTTCGATCTTGCGCAGCAGAAAACTGTCACGACACAGCGGTGACAATTCTGCCAGCGCTCGCTGGAGCATCTCCAGGCGTTGACCGTGATCGAGGGTGCCGTGGGGAGACGGGGTGAAATAACGCTCTTCATTGTCGAGCACTTCAAGGGATTCGACCTGCCGCAAGGCATTGCGTCGATGATCGTCGATGACCAGATTCAGCGCGGTGCGATAAAGAAACGCCCGGGGTTGTTCGATCGGCGTGTCGCTGGAGCGTTCCAGCACCCGCAGATAGGCGTCATGCACCACATCTTCGGCAACCTGACGGTTGCCCAGCTTGGCGTTCAGGAAACACACCAGCTCGCGATAGTAGTTTTCCAACATGACTCCTGGCCGCAACGACGCGGTTTTTGTCCTTGGGCTCACCCATCCGCCCTGCGCTGACAGGCAGTAGCAAGATAGTGGCAACTTAGGTGCGTAATTTATAGTAATTCTCATATAGATTTAAAGTCTTGTTTCCACATACCTGCCGAATAGTGTCGGACGGGCACGTGTTACCTGATGTGTTAGCGCTTAAATTCCCTCGTACATTCATCGTTTACATGACAGCTCCCCGTTTCTGTCGTGCCTTGCGACAGCGTTCAAGTGCCCGAACATTCCGTGCACCTGCTGAACGTCGGGCCGAACCCACTGGCCGGAACCCTGCATGAAACGTCCCCGCCCCGCCCGACGCGCCTTGTTCGCCGCCCTTTGTCTGATTCCCGTGATCGCCGTCGCCGCATGGCAAGTCCTGCCGCCGGGACGCGACACCCTGGCGACCGTACAAGTGACCCGCAGCAATATCGAAAACAGCGTGACAGCACTGGGCACTTTGCAGCCGCGACGCTATGTAGACGTCGGCGCGCAGGCCTCGGGGCAAATCCAGAAGATCCACGTCGAGGCAGGTGATGCGGTCAAGGAAGGCCAACTGCTGGTGGAAATCGATCCGTCGACGCAAAAAGCCAAACTCGACGCAGGTCGTTTCTCCATCGAAAACCTCAAGGCCCAATTACAGGAACAGCGCGCTCAGCACGACCTGGCGCAGCAGAAATACCAGCGCCAACAGAAACTCGCCGCCGGCGGCGCCACCCGCGAGGAGGACGTGCAGACCGCCCGTGCCGAAGTCCGCGCCACCCAGGCACGCATTGACATGTTTCAGGCACAGATTCGTCAGGCCCAGGCAAGCCTGCGCAGCGACGAAGCGGAGCTCGGCTACACGCGCATCTTTGCACCAATGAGCGGCACCGTCGTCGCTGTGGGCGCGCGCGAAGGCCAGACACTCAACGCGCAACAACAGACGCCACTGATCCTGCGCATCGCGCGGTTGTCGCCAATGACGGTGTGGGCCGAAGTTTCCGAAGCGGACATCGGCCACGTCAAACCCGGTATGACCGCCTACTTCACCACCCTCAGCGGTGGCAGCCGGCGCTGGAGCAGCACGGTGCGGCAGATTCTGCCGGTGCCCCCGCGCCCCCTTGAGCAAAATCAGGGCGGCAGCCCCACCGGCGGTCGCAGTGGCAGTGAGCGAGTGGTGCTCTACACCGTACTGCTCGACGTCGACAACACAGACAACGCCCTCATGACCGACATGACCGCTCAGGTGTTCTTCGTCGCACAACACGCGCAGGACACCCTGACAGTGCCGAGCACTGCCTTGCAACCGGGCTCGCGCCCGCAATGGCAACTGGCGCAGATCGTCGCTGCCAACGGGGAAATCCAGTCGCGCGAAGTCCGCACCGGCATCAGCGACCGGTTACGTACACAAGTCCTCGAGGGCCTGGCCGAAGGCGATCACATTCTCAGCGCTCCCGCTGTCGGCAACGGAGGCTGAATGCAAACGCCCCTGATTGACTTGCGCCAGATCCGCAAAGCCTACGGCGGCAACGACAGCCCGCTGGTGGAGGTATTGCGCGGCATCGATCTGTCGATTCACGCCGGCGAATTCGTGGCCATCGTCGGCGCCTCCGGCTCCGGCAAGTCGACGTTGATGAACATCCTCGGTTGCCTCGATCGCCCGACCAGCGGCGAATACCGCTTTGCCGGTGAAGACGTTGCGCAACTGGACACCGACGAACTGGCGTGGCTGCGTCGCGAGGCATTCGGCTTTGTGTTTCAGGGTTATCACCTGATCCCGTCCGGCTCCGCACAGGAAAACGTCGAGATGCCGGCCATCTACGCTGGCACGCCTGCGGCCGAACGACACGCCCGGGCCAGCGCATTGCTGGAACGCCTGGGGCTGGGCAGCCGCACCGGCAATCGCCCGCACCAGCTCTCCGGCGGTCAACAACAACGCGTATCAATTGCCCGAGCACTGATGAACGGCGGCCACATCATTCTCGCCGACGAACCTACCGGCGCCCTCGACAGCCACAGCGGCAAAGAAGTCATGGCCCTGCTTGACGAGCTCGCCAGCCAGGGCCATGTGGTGATTCTCATCACTCACGATCGCGAAGTGGCGCAACGTGCCAAGCGCATTATCGAAATTCGTGACGGCCTGATCATCAGCGATACCGCCGAGCAACCAGGTGCCCCTGCCCGTACCGCCAATTCCGGCGCCTTGCAGGCAGTGGATCTGCGCCAGCGCCTGAGCGCCGGCAGCACCGAGACCGGCGCCTGGAGGGGCGAACTGCTGGATGCCGTGCAAGCGGCCTGGCGGGTGATGTGGATCAACCGTTTCCGCACCGCGCTGACGCTGCTGGGGATTGTCATCGGTGTCGCGTCAGTGGTGGTGATGCTGGCGGTCGGCGAAGGCAGTAAACGCCAGGTGATGGCGCAAATGGGGGCGTTCGGCTCCAACATCATTTACCTCAGCGGCGCGGCACCCAACCCGCGCACGCCACCGGGCATCATCACCCTCGATGACGTTGCCGAACTTGCAACCCTGCCCCAGGTGGAACGAATCATGCCGGTCAATGGCTCGACTGCCGGCGTGCGCTTCGGCAACGCCGATCACTCCAGCTACGTCGGCGGCAACGACACCAATTTCCCGATCATCTTCAATTGGCCGGTGGTACAGGGCAGCTACTTCACTCAGGCCGATGAAGACAGCGCCGCCGCAGTCGCGGTGATCGGCACCAAGGTTCGCGACAAATTGCTCAAGGGCGTGGCTGACCCGATCGGTCAATACATCCTGATTGAAAACGTTCCGTTCCAGGTGCTCGGCGTGCTGGCGGAAAAAGGCTCAAGCTCCGGCGACTCGGACAGCGACAACCGGATTGCCGTGCCGTACTCGGCGGCCAGTACGCGCCTGTTCGGCAGTCGCAACCCGGAATATGTCGTGATCGCCGCCAGGGACGCACGCAAGGTCAAAGACGCCGAACAGGCCATCGAGCAATCGATGCTGCGCCGGCACAACGGCAAAAAGGATTTCGAGCTGACCAACAACGCCGCCATGATCCAGGCCGAGGCTCGCACCCAGGGCACGCTGTCACTGATGCTCGGCGCCATCGCCGCCATTTCCTTGCTGGTCGGCGGCATCGGCGTGATGAACATCATGCTCATGACCGTGCGTGAACGCACCCGCGAGATCGGCATTCGCATGGCCACCGGCGCCCGTCAGCGCGACATCCTGCGCCAGTTCCTGACCGAAGCGGTGATGCTCTCCGTGGTCGGTGGCATTGCCGGCATCAGCCTGGCGATGCTGGTCGGCGGCGTTCTGTCGTTCAGCGGCGTAGCAATCGCATTTCAATGGATGGCCGTAATCGGCGCCTTCGCCTGCGCCCTGGTCACCGGTGTCATCTTCGGCTTCATGCCTGCCCGCAAAGCCGCCCGGCTCGACCCGGTCACAGCCCTTACCAGTGAATGATCAACCTATGAAAGCGCAACTGACATTCCTTGCCGCCAGCCTGTTACTGGCGGCCTGCAGCAGCCCTGCGCCACGCCCTGACAGCGGCGTGCAATCACCGCCCGCCTGGCAATCGCCAGACCATCCCGGCGCGGTGCAAAGCAATCGCCAATGGTGGACGCAGTTCGGCAGTCGCGAACTCGATCAACTGGTCGAACAGGCACGACTGGGCAGCCATGACCTCGGCGCGGCCGTTGCCCGCGTCAGACAGGCGCAGGCCAGCGCGACGATTGCCGGAGCCCCGCTGCTGCCCGAACTCAAGGCCGGAATCAATGCCAATCGGCAGAAGCTTCTGCACGGCAAAGGCTACAGCCAACTGGATGTCAGCCCGGACAATCGCTCGCTGGATTACTACGACGCCGAGCTGAGCGCCAGTTACGAAATCGATTTCTGGGGGGGTAAACGAGCCGCCCGTGACAGCGCCGTGTTCGGCGTGCAGGCCAGTGAGTTTGATCGCGCCACGGTCGAGCTGACCTTGCAAAGCGGCGTCGCCAACAGCTACACCCAGGCGCTCGCCTTGCGTGAGCAGGCGCGCATTGCCGAGCTCAATCTGGCCAACGCGCAAAACGTGCTGCACCTGGTGCAAACCCGCTTCGACGCAGGCAGCGCCACCGCGCTGGAACTGGCCCAGCAAAAAAGTCTGGTGGCCGAGCAACAGCGCAAATTGCCGCTGGTGCAGCAACAGGCCCGCGAAGCGCTGATCACCCTCGCCGCCCTGCTCGGTCAACCGGTGCAGGCGCTGTCCTCGCCTCAGCAGGCATTCGCGCAATTGCAGTGGCCGAACATCGCCAGTGGCGTGCCCAGCGATCTGCTGAGTCGACGTCCGGACATCGCCAGCGCAGAAGCCAAACTGGCGGCGGCCCAGGCTGATGTCACCGTAGCCCGCGCGGCCATGCTGCCAAAAATCACCCTCACCGCCAGCCTCGGCACCGGTGCCGATCTGGCGGCGGATCTGCTGCGCACAACGTTCTACAACCTGTCATCCGGATTGACGGCGCCGATCTTCAACAACGGGCGCTTGAGCGCCGAACGCGACAAGGCCAGGGCCCGTCAGGATGAATTGCTGGAGACCTATCGCGGGGCGATCATCAATGGCTTTGCCGATGTCGAAAAAGCCCTGAGCACCATCCGTGGCCTCGATGAGCAACGGCAGTGGCAAAGCGAAGAATTGAGTCAGGCGCAAACCGCTTTCGACATCGCGCAAAGCCGTTATCAGGCGGGTGCCGAGGACTTGCTCACCGTGCTGCAAACCCAGCGCACCTTGTATGCGGCGCAGGACATGAACGTGCAACTGCGCCTGTCGCGACTGCAGGCGAGCATTGCCTTGTACAAGGCGCTGGGTGGTGGCTGGCAAGTTATCTGACAGCGAACACTCACACTCTCTTTTACCGAACCAAAAACCTGTAGGAGCTGCGGCACGCTGCGATCTTTTGATCTAGAAAAACAAGATCAAAAGATCGCAGCGTGCCGCAGCTCCTACAGGGGGTATTGCGTTGTGTCGGATGGGTGACGCTTAAAGTTGCCGGCCTTTCACCTTCAAATGCCTGGCGTACCACGGCCGCTGCGGCACCTTACGGAACAGGTCGGCCATGTTGTCTTCGTCACCGAAAGTGATGCGCAGCGCCAGTTTCATGGTCTCCGGATCCATCTCCACCGAACGCCCGACTTGCAGGCCGGGCACGCTGCTGCAGCCGTGAGTGTCGGGGCCCAGCCAGGGGTCATCGACTTCCACCCAACGCCCCGGCGCAAACCACGGCACGCCGTTGACCTCGAGGCGACTGACTTCCCCCGGGTGAAAACGCTCGTGGGCGCGGAACCAGTCTTCAAGCCGATCATCGATCCAGCCATGAAAACGCCAGAACACCGGGTTCACATGGGAGGAAAACGGATCGCCGAGAAAGTCGTTTTCCGGGGCATACCAACGCGCGGCGAAATCCGCCTGATCCCGCGCCATCGGCACTGGAATGTTGTTGGACGGGTCGCGGGCCACCGATGCCCAGCGCATATGCAACCAGTCGTGCAGGCCCAGTTCGACTTCCGAGCCGAACTGGCCGAGGGTGAGTTTCGACAAGTAGCGCGGATCGCGGTACTGCGACTCCCACACCTGAAAATTACTGTGATAGGTTTCGGCCGCTTTGATGTCGCTGACCCACTTGGTGTACTCGTCGTCGCCTTCGGTCAGCCACGTTGGCGGCAATGCGTTGCCGTCGTGATTGTCGAAGTAGCGGGCGAAGCCCTGACGGTCACGCTCCAGCTCCGGCTGCGGCATGGGGAATGCCTGCCATGACGGCAAGTCTTGCATCGAACGGGCTTTGCCCAGCATGTGTCGATGCATGAAGAAAAAATCGATGCCCGAGCCGTTGCGATCCTTACGCGGCCCACGGGCATCACGCTCCTTGTCCCGTGGGCCAGGTTGCCAGCCGATACCACGTAACGCATCACGTTTTTTTTCGGAGAGTTTGTGCCACTTGTCCCGCGACGCGTGCCAGAGCTGATGGAACAGCCGATGTTCGGGCGCTACCAGCCACGCCAGAAACGCCGGATTCAACCCGACTCTTTCTCGGGCTTCGGGAAACCGTCGCTTGATCGCGATGAAGTGATTGTCGAGTTCTGGTAGACCCAGCGCGCGATCCAGTCGCAGCACTTGCCCGGTAAACGTGCCGCTGCCAGCGTTGCCGAACGCGGCCCAGACTTCGTCCAGTTTTACTTTAAATTCGTACACCGCCGGCGCTTGCGGCGCATCGCTGCGCATCAGACGCCAGAACATCTCGGCGCCATTACCCGGCGCCAGATCGCCGATGACTTGATAACGCACTGGCGCCTCGGAACGCAGGTTAGCCCCCGTGTCGAGATAACCGCGCAAACCGCGGCCACGGTGGGCAATGTCGAGAAACAGCTCCAGACCTTCATTGGGCAAGCCATCCAGTCCAGCGGCAGCACCAGTGAAACGAATGTCCCAAACGCCGCGCAAACTGTCCGCCAACTGCTGACCGGCCGTGTCCGCCAGGTCGACCGTGGCCTCTCCCGGGGTGATCGGAAACTCCTCACGGGTCAGTTCACGATGTGCATAAAAAGCGGCAGGCAGCGCGGCGCCCGTGAGTGCCATGCCCGCCATGAACCAGCGTCGAGAGATCGTCATTGCCCTACCTGTGTCAGCCATGAAGCAGGCTTTATCCAAGCTAGAACGTTTGCTCGCCGAGGAAATTTATGGCCGCGGCGAAAGATCCCGGCATTCGCCGTCGCCTTTTCACCTTCCGTCCCTAAATTACCCGCTCCGCCGCTCGTTCCTCCCAGATAGCAAAGGCCCCTGCGCCTGAACCTCGACGGCGAACCTGAATGAGATGGCAATGACAAAACCGCGTTCGAAAAAGGCTCTATTTATCGGCCTGCCGCTGGCCTTGGCGATCAGCGCCGGCGCAGGGTTTCTGGCTTGGGATTACTGGTTTCGGGACAACACCGGCTATCCGGTCAAAGTGATGAAGCAGGCGACCGAACTGCAGGACCGCATCCTGTCTTTCGACAGCCACATCACCGTGCCGTTGAGCTTCGGCACTCACGGCAACGAAGCCGACAAGGATGGCTCGGGGCAGTTCGACCTGATCAAGGCCAACCGTGGACGGCTGTCCGGCGCGGCACTGACCGTATTTGGCTGGCCGGAAATGTGGAACGGCCCGAATGCACCGCACCGCCCGACCGAAGGTTTTGTCGAGGAAGCGCGCAACCAGCAGGAAGTGCGCTACAAGATCATTTCCGGGATGGTGCGCGACTTCCCCAATCAGGTCGGCATCGCCTATACCCCGGATGATTTCCGCCGTCTGCACGGTGAAGGCAAATTTGCGATTTTCATCAGCATGCTCAACGCCTATCCACTGGGCAACGACCTGAGCAAACTGGACTTGTGGGCCGGACGCGGCATGCGCATGTTCGGCTTCAGCTATATCGGTAACAACAGCTGGGCCGACTCTTCGCGCCCGCTGCCCTTTTTCAATGACTCTCCCGACGCGCTCGACGGTCTCTCCGACATCGGCAAACAAGCCGTGCATCGCTTGAACGACCTGGGGGTGATCATCGACGTCTCGCAGATGTCGACCAAAGGTCTGGAGCAAGTTGTGCAGTTGAGTCGTACGCCGATTGTCGCCTCGCACTCAGCGCCGCGAGCGGCGGTGGATATTCCACGCAACCTCAGCGACAAAGAGCTGCAACTGATCAAAAACAATGGCGGCGTAGTGCAGGTGGTCGGCTTTTCGCAGTACCTCAAACCGCTGACTCAAGGCACCCAGGACAAACTCAACGCCCTGCGCGCACGCTTCGACCTGCCGCCACTGCCGAACCTGGCCATGGCCCTGATGCCGGGCGATCCGATCATCACCGCCTGGTCCGAACAGAAACTCGGGCAATACGCCAGCGGCCTCTACGGCATTCTTGAAGAAGAGCCGAAAGCGACCCTCAAGGATCTCGGCGACGCCATCGATTACACCGTGCGCAAGATCGGCATCGACCACGTCGGCATCGCTTCGGACTTCAACGATGGCGGCGGCATCAAGGGCTGGGAAAACGTCGGCGAAATCCGCAACGTCACCGCCGAGCTGATCCAGCGTGGCTATTCCGAAGCGGACATCGCCAAGCTGTGGGGCGGCAACTTCCTGCGCGTTTGGGATCAAGTGCAAAAGGCTGCAAAACCCACGCTGATTTCCCGTCAGGATGCGGCCAAGCCATGACTGACCGTCGTACATTCCTGAAACAGGCCGGCGTACTCGCCGCTGCCCTGCCCCTGGGTTCGAGCCTTGCGTGCGCGACCGCTGCCACCCCTCACCCTGCGCTGCCGGGCAACAAATGGACGCAATTGCGCCAGTTGTTCGATCAGGATCCGCAGGCCATTCACTTCGCCAACTTTCTGGTCACTTCACATCCCCGCCCCGTGCGCGAGGCCATCGAACGCCATCGCGCAGCGCTGGATCTGAATCCGGGACTGGCGATGGACTGGGACCTGGGCGTCACCGAGCAGCGCGAAGAAAACGTGCGGGTCTGGGCCGGCAAGTACCTGCAAGCCAAACCGAGCCAGATCGCTCTCACCGGCAGCACCACCGAAGGCCTGGCGATGATTTATGGCGGCGTACATGTTCGCCCGGATCAGGAGATCCTGACCACGGTTCACGAGCATTACTCAACCCGCAACATTCTCGAATTCCGTAGCCGGCGCGACGGCACACAAGTTCGCAAACTCAAGCTGTTCGACACTTCGCAAAGCATTTCGCTGGATCAGGTACTCGACACCATCAACCGCAACATCCGCCCCGAAACCCGTGTGCTGGGTATGACCTGGGTGCATTCGGGCAGCGGAGTGAAATTGCCGATCGCCGACATCTCGCGTCTGGTCGATGAACACAATCGCGGACGCGACGACAAGGATCGGCTGATTTACGTGGTCGACGGGGTGCACGGCTTCGGTGTCGATGACCTGAGCTTCGCGAAGATGAACTGCGATTTTTTCATTGCCGGCACCCACAAGTGGATGTTCGGCCCCCGCGGCACCGGCATCGTTTGCAGCCGCAGCGAAGAGCTCAAGTACATCAGCCCCAGCGTACCGACATTTTCCGAAGCCACGACGTTCGCCAACACCATGACCCCGGGCGGTTACCACGCCTTCGAACATCGCTGGGCGCTGGACGAAGCCTTCAAGTTGCACCTGCAACTGGGCAAGGCCGACGTGCAGGCCCGCATCCATCAGCTCAACAGCTACCTGAAACAGCGCCTGCGCGAACAGTCGAACATCGAACTGGTAACCCCGCTCGATCCGAAGTTTTCCGCCGGTTTCAGCTTTTTCCGGGTCAAGGGCCAGGACAGTGATGAAGTGGCCGCTTACCTGATGAACAACCGGGTGATCTGCGATGCCGTCAGCCGCGATGTCGGTCCGGTGATTCGTACGTCGCCAGGGCTGCTGAACAACGAAACCGAAGTCGACCGGTTCATGGACATCCTCGGTAAAAAACTGCGCGCCTGATTCCTCGACTCCAGTTTTCCTTTCACAGAGACGACTCATGAAAAAGCCTCACACCCGCTTCACTTTCAAGGCGCTCCCCGCCCTGGCTCTGACTGCGCTGTGCGCCGGCCTGTTGCCCGGCGCCGCTCAAGCTGCCACCCCGCCGGCACCCGGAAAAGTGTTCAAAGACTGCAAGGACTGCCCGGAAATGGTGGTGTTGCCGACCGGCAGTTACACCATGGGCACCCCGGACGACGAAGTCGGTCGCGAACCGGACGAAGGCCCACGCCACGAAGTGACCTTCAGCAAACCGTTCGCCATCAGCCGCTTCCAGGTGCTGGTGGGCGAATGGGACGCGTATGTGCGCGAAACCGGCAACAAACCTTATGACTTCGATGATCGTCCGGGTCGTCGCTGCACGGCCGGCAAACCCGAATTCAAACAGACGGCGCGCGATCCGGCCGTGTGCATGAACGTCGCTGAAGCCCAAGGCTACATCGACTGGCTGTCGAAGAAGACCGGCAACGCTTATCGCCTGCAAAGCGAATCGATCCGCGAATACGCCGCCCGCGGTGGCAGCACCGGGCCCTTCCCGTTCCCGTTCGATGAAGGCAACAACTACCAGATATCCAAACACGCCAACACCTATGGCGCCGCCGACGGCTACAACTTCACCTCACCGGCCGGCACCTTCCCGGCCAACGCGTTTGGCGTTTATGACGCCCACGGCAACGTCTACGAATGGACCGCCGACTGTTATCACAAGGATTATTCCGACGTACCGAGCGACGGTCGCCCATGGACGCAGGAAAATTGCGAGCGCCAGGTCATGCGCGGTAACGACTGGGGCGAAGCGCCGGTGTTCTCCCGTTCCGGCAACCGCAACAGCAGCTGGCCAACCAGCAAGGGCGACTGGCTCGGGTTTCGAGTAGTGCGCGACCTCTGATCCCGCCTCACGCGACCGCAGCCCACCTGCGGTCGTTTAAAGAAAGTCCGTGACCATTCGTTTTCCTTAAGTACCGGCACTCCCTCCGCATCGAAGCAGGAATCCTCCATGACCAAGCCTACGCGTGGGGCGATCAACGAATTGTTCGCCCTGCTCAAGCCCTTCCGCCTGATCGTCTCTGCGTCCATCGTGCTTGGCATGATCGGCGGCCTGAGTGTCACTGTGCTGCTGGCGACCATCAACAATGCCCTGCACTCCGACGACGGCCTGACCCGCACCGTAGTCATGATCTTCGCCGGCCTGTGTGCACTGGCGCTGCTGACGACGATTCTGTCCGACATCGGCACCAACTATGTCGGCCAACACATCATTGCCAAGCTGCGCAAGGAACTGGGGGAAAAAGTGCTGTCGGCGCCGATCGACCAGATCGAACGCTATCGCAGCCATCGCCTGATCCCGGTATTGACTCACGACGTCGACACCATCAGTGACTTCGCCTTCGCCTTTGCGCCGTTGGCGATTTCGATGACCGTCACCCTCGGCTGCCTCGGTTATCTGGCGATGCTGTCGTGGCCGATGTTCCTGATGATGCTGGTGGCCATCGCCATCGGCACGACCATTCAGGCGATTGCCCGGGCCAAGGGCATGCGCGGTTTCTACGCCGCCCGTGATTGCGAAGATGAACTGCAAAAGCACTACAACGCGATTGCCGAGGGTGCCAAGGAACTGCGCATTCATCGTCCACGGCGTCAGCGCATGTTTGTCGCCGGGATTCAGAAAACCGCAGAAAAAATCTGCGACACCCAGATCAAATCGATCAACACCTTCGTCATCGCCAAGTCGTTCGGTTCGATGCTGTTCTTCGTGGTGATCGGCCTGGCGCTGGCCCTGCAATCCTTCTGGCCTAGCGGCGATAAAGCGGTGATGAGCGGTTTTGTCCTGGTGCTGCTGTACATGAAGGGGCCGCTGGAACATCTGGTCAGCACCTTGCCGATCATCAGCCGCGCACAAATTGCCTTCCGCCGCATCGCCGAGCTGAGCGAGCAGTTTTCCTCGCCCGAACCGCATCTGTTGCTGGAGGATCAGGGCAAGAAACCCGGCGTCGTCAACAGTCTGGAACTGAACAATGTGCGCTACGCCTTCCCACCAGTGGAAGGCAGCGAACCGTTCCGTCTGGGGCCAGTCAACCTGCGCATCGAACAGGGTGACATCGTGTTCATTGTCGGCGAAAACGGTTGTGGCAAAACCACGTTGATCAAACTGTTGCTGGGTCTCTATGCACCGACCGAGGGCGAAATCCGCGTCAACGATCAACCGATCACCGCGCTCAACCGCGATGATTACCGGCAGAACTTCACCACCATCTTTGCCGACTATTACCTGTTCGATGATCTGATTCAGGGCGACCGCGAAGTCCCGCAGGACGCCACGCGCTACCTGGAGCGTCTGGAGATTGCGCACAAGGTCAGCGTGCGCGACGGCGCCTTCAGCACCACCGATTTGTCCACCGGCCAACGCAAGCGACTGGCGCTGGTCAACGCTTGGCTCGAAGAGCGTCCGGTGCTGGTGTTCGATGAATGGGCGGCGGATCAGGATCCGACGTTCCGGCGCATTTTCTACACCGAACTGTTGCCCGACCTGAAACGTCTGGGCAAAACCATCATCGTGATTTCCCATGATGACCGTTACTTCGACGTTGCCGATCAGCTTGTGCGCATGGAGGCCGGCAAGGTCAAAAGCGAACTGCAAACTGCTTGATTGAAGAGGCCGTGGCCAGGCTGGGAAAAATAATTTTCCGGTTTGCCGCGGCTTCCTCGTCTTAATGAGATGAATAAGAACCATTAACAACTATACCTGCCAAGGTCTTAACCTCATGTCCGCATCCCGTTTCATGCTTCGCCCTCTGACTCGAGCCCTGCTGATGCACGGCGCGACACGCTCCCGACTGGCCAGCACCGGTCTGGGTCTGGCACTGACTGTCGCTGCCGCCCCTTACGTCCAGGCGCAGGAATGGACCCTGAACATTCCGGCTCAGCCACTGGCGCAGGCGCTCCAGGCGCTGGGCCAGCAGACCAGCCTGCAAATCATCTACAGCCCTGAAAACCTGCAAGGTCTGCGCTCCAGCCCGCTCAGCGGCCGGTATCAGGATGACGACTCGCTCAAAGCCATCCTCAAGGGCACTGGCATCAGCTATCAGCGCGACGGCAATACCGTCACGGTACTCGGCCCGACCACAGGCGATGCAATGGAGTTGGCACCGACCAACGTCAACGCCCAGCACCTGACCGCCACCACCGAGGGCAGCAACTCCTACACTACAGGCGCAGTGACCATCGGCAAGGGTGTGCACTCGCTGAAGGAAACACCGCAATCGGTCACGGTGATGACCCGCAAAATGCTCGACGACCAGAACCTCAACACCATCGAACAGGTGATGGAAAAGACGCCGGGCATCACCGTTTACGACTCGCCAATGGGCGGCAAGTATTTCTACTCCCGCGGTTTCCGCATGACCGGTCAATATCAGTACGACGGCGTGCCGCTGGATATGGGCAGCAGCTACGTACAGGCCGACAGTTTCAACAGCGACATGGCCATCTATGACCGCGTGGAAATCCTGCGCGGTGCGGCGGGCATGATGAAAGGCGCAGGCGGCACAGCCGGTGGCGTCAACTTCGTGCGCAAGCGCGGCCAGGACACCGCGCACACGCAACTGTCGCTGTCGGCAGGGACGTGGGACAACTATCGCGGTCAGGTCGATACTGGCGGCCCGCTGAACGACGCTGGCACCATCCGTGGTCGCGCCGTGGTCACCGAACAGACCCGTCAGTACTTCTATGACGTGGCCAGCCGCAAGGACCAGATCTACTACGGCGCCCTCGACTTCGACCTCAGCCCCGACACCACCCTGGGCCTGGGCTTCGCCTGGGAAGACGTCGATGCCACGCCGTGCTGGGGCGGTCTGCCGCGTTACGCCGACGGCTCCGACCTGCACCTCAAGCGCTCCACGTGCCTGAACACCGCGTGGAACAACCAGCGCAGCAAACGCGCCACCTACTTCGCCGACCTGAAACACCAATTCAACGACGATTGGTCGCTCAAGGTCGCCGGCGTCTACTCGCGCAACACTCAGGACATGGAATACGCCTTCCCGAGCGGCGCAGTACCGATCGGTGCCACTGCCTCCAACACGCTGATGCTGGGCAGCATTTACGACTACGACCAGCGCGACTACGGCTTCGATGCCTACGTGGATGGCAAATTTGACGCCTTCGGCCAGCAACACGAACTGACGGTCGGCGCCAACGCCAGCCGCTCGCACAAGGATGACTTCTACGCGGTAGCCGCCCTGCCCCAACGACAGAACGTGCTCAACCCCAACCACCACATCCCGCAACCGGACGAAAGCTACTACCTGGCCAATGCCTCCCGTGGCGGCCCGGTGGACATGCATATCAAGCAGTACGGCGCTTACTCCATCGCCCGCCTGAAACTCGCCGATCCGCTGACCCTCGTCTTGGGCAGCCGTGTGAGCTGGTACAAGTCCGACACCGACTCGGTGCAGTACTTCCGCGGTGAGGGCACCCAGGTCAACACCAAGTCCACGGAAACCGGGCAGGTCACGCCGTTCGCCGGTGTGCTGTTCGACCTCAACGACAACCTGACTGCGTATGCCAGCTACACCGACATCTTTACCCCGCAAGGCGCCTACAAGACTATCGATGGCAGCACCCTCAAGCCATTGGTTGGCCAGAGCTACGAGTTGGGGATCAAGGGTGAGTGGTTCGACGGACGTCTGAACAGCTCCTTCAACCTGTTCCGCACCCTTCAGAAAGATGCGGCTCAGGATGACCCGCGTTGCGAAGACAGCTCTTGCTCGATCAACTCCGGCAAGGTGCGCGCGCAGGGCTTCGAGGCTGAAGTCAGCGGTGAGGTGATTGATCGCCTGCAATTGTTGGCTGGCTATACCTATACCCAGACCAAAGTGCTGGAGGATGCTGACGCCACCCAAGACGGCGTGATCTATAACTCCTACGTGCCGCGTCATCTGTTGCGTGTGTGGGGTGACTACAGCCTGAGCGGGCCGCTGGATCGCGTGACGATTGGTGCTGGCGTTAATGCGCAGACGGGCAACTACCGGACTTCGCCCTTGGGCGGTGACAACATTGATGGTGCCGGTTATGCCGTGTGGAACGGTCGCATTGGCTACCGTATCGATGACACCTGGTCGGTTGCGTTGAACGGGAATAACCTGTTTGACAAGCGTTACTACTCGACCATTGGTACCGAAGGGTTCGGTAACTTTTATGGTGATCCGCGTAATTTCGTGATGTCGGTGAAGGCTGACTTCTGATTTTTCGCTTTTAAGAAAGCCCTGCCTTGGTGGGGCTTTTTTTTGGCTTTTTTTTGGCTTTTTTTGGCGGCCTTTGGGCCGACCATGTTCTTGGGGGTTGGGTGAATATCCGTTGCTGCGGGTGTTGCTGATTAGGGTTCCGCCCTTACGGCGGGTCACTTTTTCCAGACGCCGAAAAAGTAACCAAAAAGGCTTTACCCTGACGTACGGCCCTCGCTAAGGCTCGGGTTCCTTCGCTACGGGATTGATCCGGGCGCAGCGTTTCCGGTTTGCTTCGCTGCACCTCCTTCCGCTGTATACGACTGCGTCGTACGGTCGCTACGCTCCCCCCCCCCCCGGATCAACCCCTCCACTCAGCCTGCCGATGGGTCTGGAGATCAAAAGCAACGTCAAAAGCCAGAGCCAGAGCCAAAGCCAAAGCCAAAGCCAAAGCCAAAGCCAAAGCCAAAGCCAAGCAGATCAAAAGATCGCAGCCTTCGGCAACTCCTACAAGGGGGTTGAGTACATCTGTCAAAACTTGGTCGGCTGTCAGGCCGCCATCGCTGGCAAGCCAGCTCCCACAAGAAAACAAGTACAACCCGCACGCGGCGCATGCCGCCCCACTCAACACAATGAGCGCAAGCTCGAGTACCGCTCTTGATCTTGATCTCGGAGCCCGTCGGCAGGCTGAGTGGAGGGGTTGATCCGGGGGTGGGAGCGCAGCGACCGTTTGGCGAAGCCAAACACATCGAAAGGAGGTGCAGCGAAGCAAACCGGAAGCGATGCCCCCGGATCAATCCCGGAACGAAGGGACCCCGAGCCTCAGCGAGGGGCCGAACGTCAGGGCACAGACCTTTTGGTTACTTTTGGCTGGGCCGGCATTCCGGGCGTTTGCCAAAAGTGACCCGCCGTAAGGGCGGAACCCTAATCAGCAACACCCGCAGCAACGGATATTCCCCCCAACCAAACCACCAAACCACCAAACCACAATCAACCCAAAGCCCGCGCCAAAACCCGGCTCAGGCGTTCATGCACCTGCAAAACATCAGGCATAACGCAAGCCATACGCAGCAAGTCATGGGTCAACCCCGAACAATGCTCAAGCTCAACACTCACACCGTGCTCACGCAATTTATCCGCATAAGCCTGCCCCTCATCCAGCAAGGGATCAAACCCGGCCAACAGCACAATCGCCGGAGCCACACCACGCAAGTCCTCCGCCAGCAATGGCGAAAAGCGCCAGTCTAAATAGTCCTGCGGGCTGCGGGCATAGTGCTGATAGAACCAGTCCAGCGTATCGTTCTCCAGCAGATAACCCTCGCCGAACAGCAAGCGTGAATCATGAGTGCGCGACGCATCGGTAACCGGATAACACAACAACTGCACCTTGGGCGCGATGGCCACCGTCGACGGCTGTACCACCGCTTGTACAGCCAGCACGGTGGCCAGGGTAGCACCGGCACTGTCGCCGCCAAACGCTACGCGCGAGGTGTCGAGACCCAGGCCCGCAGCGTTTTCCGCCAGCCACGACAAGGCATCCTCGCCATCTTCCAGCGCCGTAGGAAAGCGATGCTCCGGTGCCAGCCGATAACCAACCGAAAGCACCGCACAGGGCGTACGTCGGCAGAATTCACGACACACACCATCATGGGAGTCGAGGCTGCCGACGACGAAACCGCCGCCGTGAAAATACACCAGCACCGGCATCGGCGCAGACGCACCATTGGGCCGGTATAGACGCAACGCCAATGGCGCACCGTCGCGAGCCAGGGTGTCGACCGGTGTAACGTGCAGATCTTCGGGCACAGGCCAGCGCAACTGCGCCGTGGTCTGCTCGAAAGTCGCCCGGGCTTCGCTCGGGGTCAATTGGTGCATGGCCGGCAGGCCGGCGTCCTGGCTGTCTTGAGCGAGGTCGAGGAAGGCTTCCAGATCAGGGTGTAACGACATCGATAAGGTCCTTGTATGAGCAAACAAGGGGCGCGCACGGGCGACGCCCCCCACAAGAGTCAGTGCAATTGCCGATCAGCCCACGCGTGCCATGCAATGCTCGACCAACGCCTCCAGCTCACGCTGGAAATCGTTCATCAAGGCATCCATGGTGCCGGCGCGATACCGCTGGCTGCTGTAGATGCAGCGCATGGCCAACTGACCGTCATAGACCTGGCCGACAATTTCCAGCCAGTTGCCCAGGTTGGCTTTGAGGCTGTAGTTGTCACCGGTTTCTTCCAGCGCCGGCACCAGCAACGCCTGCTCGTCGAAGCTCTGGTCGAACTGGCCCAGGTAGTTGAACGTGACCCGCGCTTGCGGCAGCTCGTCCAGTTGCCGGGATACCTCGGCCCCCGCCAGATGGCGCAACACGCCGTAGCCGATGCCCTTCTGCGGCACCGCTGCCAATTGCGCCTGCACGTTGACGATCGAACGGCCAATGTCATCGCTGTCTGGACGCAAACGCACCGGGAACATGCTGGTGAACCAGCCCAGACTGCGGCTCAGATCAATGGTCTCGAACAGGTCTTCGCGACCATGGCCTTCGAGCAGGACCAGCGCCGACGGTTGTTGACTCCAGCGGCACAGCGCGCGACTGAGTGCCGACAGCAGCAGATCGTTGATCTGCGTGCCGTACACCGCCGGGGCTTGTTTGAGCAGTTGTTCGGTGTGTTCGCGTGACAGTTTGAGCCGCGCCTGCGCTTGTTGGCGCACGAGGTTTTTGCCGCGCGGGTTGTCGCACGGCAGATCGACGCCCGGCTGATCCAGTTGCTCCAGCCAATACGACAGTTCCTGCTCGGCGATCACCGGCGCCTGGGTCTGTAACGCCTCGGCGAACGAACGATAACTGCTGGTGCGAATCGGCAGTTTCGGCTCCTGCCCCTGCACGCACGCCTCGTAGGCCACTTTCAAATCGTCGAGCAGAATCCGCCAGGACACGGTGTCGACCACCAAGTGATGAATCACCACCAGCAATCGCGCCTGGCCATCGGGCAAGGCGACGTGCATCACCCGCCAGACCGGCCCGTCGTCGAGTTTCAGGCTGCGCTGGGCGAGGTTGGCCAGCGCTTCGACCTGCTCGCTGTTGTCCGCTTCGCGACGCCAGAGCAACACTTCGCCCTGTTCGTTGAGGTCACAGTAGCGTTGCAACCAGCGTCCGCCTTCGTGGCTGAAACGCAGACGCAACGAGTCGTGATGTTGCTCGACCCAGCTCAGTGCTTGCTCCAGTGCGTCCAGATCCAGCGGCTGGCGCGCGCTCAGCAGCAGCGACTGATTGTAGTGATGCGCCTCGGCCATGCCTTCGGCAAAGAACCACTCCTGAATCGGCAAGAGATTGAACAGCCCCTCGGTGGCCACTTGCGTGATGTCCGTCTGTGGCTGGGCCGTGCCCTCCTTCGCCACTTCCTGCTCGACGATGCCGGCGATGGTCTGATAACGCATCAGGTCGCGCAGCTTGAGATCCATCTGCAACGTCGGGTGGTTTCTGACGCGGGAGATCACCTGCAAACTCAGAATCGAGTCGCCGCCCAGTTCGAAGAAGTTATCGCTGATACCCACCTGCTCGACCTGCAGCACCTGCGCCCAGATGTCCGCGAGCAAGCTTTCCTGCTCGTTGCGCGGCGCGATGTATTCCTCGGTTTTGAATTCCGGTTCCGGCAACGCCTTGCGATCGAGCTTGCCATTTGGCGTGACGGGGAAAGCATCCAGGCAGACGATCTGCGCCGGCACCATGTATTCCGGTAACGAAGCACGCAGGCCAGCCTTGAGTTCATCGCCGATGTCTTCGCCAGTTGCGGTGACCACATAACCGATCAGTTGCTTGCCAGAGGCATTGTCACGGGCGATCACCAGTGCATCGGTGACCGATGGCAATTGGCGCAGACTGGCTTCGACTTCGCCCAGTTCGATGCGGAAGCCGCGCACCTTGACCTGATGGTCGATACGGCCGACGTAATCGACCACACCGTCGGTACGCAAACGCACCAGATCGCCGCTGCGATACAAGCGCTCGCCCGCCGCGAACGGGTTCGGTACAAAGCGCTCGCAGGTCAGGTCCGCACGCCCGTGATAACCCCGGGCGACACCGTACCCGCCGATGTACAGCTCACCGGCAAAACCGGGCGGCAACGGGTTCAAATCCTCGTCCAGCACGTACAACGAACGCGCGCCGACGGCGCGGCCGATCGGTGCATAGGCCGCTTCGCAATGCTGGCTGACCGGGACTTTCCAGAGCATCGGCGTGACCACGGTTTCGGTCGGGCCGTAGCCGTTGGTGAAGTACTCGGGACGCAGCGCAGCCTTGACCTGCTCGAAAGTCTGATCCGGCACCGCATCGCCGCCGAAGCAATAGATCCGCACGGGCGGCGGCGCAATGCCGCTGGCCGCCGCATATTCAGCCAGTTGTTTGAGGTAGGCCGGCGGGAAGCAGGCGATGGTGATGCCGTAATCGTGCAGCGCCTGATAGGTCTCCTCCGGCGTCCACAGGCAACCGTCACGGATCACCAGGCGACCACCACTGTACAAGGTGCTCAGCCAGCGCTCATGGGCGCCGTCGAAGGCGAACGACATGAAGTGCAGCTCGCAACTGCTGGCGTCCATTTCGTACAGTTCGGCAATCGCCTGACAGTGCATGCTCAGCGGGCCTTGGGTGACCGCGACGCCTTTTGGACGCCCGGTGGAACCGGAGGTGTAGACCAGATACGCCAGACCCTGCTCGTGAACGCGGCAGTCGGGAACGTGTTCGGCGTAGCGGCTCTCGTCGAGGTGATCGATTTCCAGGCGCAGCAGACCTTCCGGCGCCGGCAGCGTCGCGCGCAGGCTGCTCTGGGTCAGCAGCAGTGCCATGCCCGAATCTTCGATCATGTATGCCAGACGCTCCGGCGGATACTCAATATCCAGCGGCACGTACGCCGCACCGCTCTTGAGGACGGCGAGGAAGCTCACCACCATCTCCAGCGAACGCGGCAAGGCCACGCCGATCACTACTTCCGGCCCGGCACCGTGTTCGATCAGACAGTTAGCCAGACGATTGGCCCGCTGTTCGAGTTCGCCGTAGCTCAGGCTCATCCCCGCGCATTGCAAGGCAATCGCCTGCGGCTGCTGTTGCGCGTGACGGCTGATCAGTTCCGGCAACAGAGCCGTTTGATGCGAGTGAGCCGGTTCGGCGCTCCAGGCCTGTGCTGCTTGCCATTGCTCGTTGCTCAGGCGCTGCAAGTTGCCGAGGCGCTCGTACGGTGCCGCCAACATCGCGGCAATCGTGTTCTCCATGGTCTGGCGAATACCGACAACGGCGTCGGCACTGAAGTGGCTGCGCAGATACAGGTATTCGATCGACAACTCGTCGCCGAGCATCACCGCGAGGTCCATCGGCACGTTGGTCACGCCATGGCCGATGGATTTGCCGAAGGTCAGGTCGGTGTCGTTTTCTTCCTGCAAACGGTCGTCGATCGGGAAGTTTTCGAACACTACGATGCTGTCGAACAGCGCCTGCCCACCGAGGTTGGACCAGCGTTGTACATCGGCCAGCGGCGCCTGGGAATAATCGCGAATGTCGAGGTTGTAGGCCTGCACTTCGCCCAGCCAGTCCGCCAGACGCTGATCCGCTTGCGGCGTCTGAATGATCGGCAAGGTGTTGATGAACAGACCCAGCATGTTGCCGACATTCGCCAGGCTTTCCGGACGTCCCGACACTGTGGCACCGAAGGTCACCGTCTGCTGGCCGGTGTAGCGCTGCAGCAGCAGCAGCCATGCGCCCTGAATCAGCGTGTTGGGGGTGATGCGCAGATCGCGGCAGAACTGCAACAGGCCCGCGGTTTGCGCTTTGTCCCAATTGGAATAGATCGCATCGTGGCCGGCGACATCGACGCTGTGGCGCGGATGCATCGCCTGGCTCAGGGCCGTCGGCTCGTTGACCACGGCCAGACGCGCCTTCCAGAACAGCTCCTGAGCGTCCTGATCCTGCGCCTGCAACCAGGCGATGAAGTCGCGGTAACGACCGTTCTCGCCGGTGATTTCGCCCTTGGCGTAATACTGCAGCACTTCGCCGAACAGGCGCGAGCTGCTCCAGCCATCCATCAGGATGTGGTGGCTGGTCCAAATCATTTGATACTGATCGTCGCTCAGGCGCAGCAGGGTGATCCGTTGCAAGCGCGCATCGGCCAGGTCGAAGCCCAGGGCGCGGTCATCGCTGGCGAACTCGGCGATAGCCGCTTCGCTGAAGTCGCGTTCGCGCCAGTCAAGCACCTGCATTTGCAACGGCGCGTGGCGATGCACCACCTGTAACGGTTTGCTCAAGCCATCCTGCCAATGGAAACTGGTGCGCAGAATGGCCTGGCGGACAATCACGAATTCCCAGGCCTTGCGGAAACGCTCCACGTCCAGGCCCTTGATCGGCAGGCTGACCTGTTGCATGTAAAGGCTGCTGCCGTTATCCGACAGCGTGTGGAACAGCATGCCTTCCTGCATCGGCGACAGCGGGTAGACGTCCTCGATCATGTCAGCCGGCATCGGCAATGCATCGAGCTGCGCTTGATCCAGTTGGGCCAACGGATAGTCCGCCGGGGTGTCGCTGACGGAGTCGGCGTGATCGACCGAGACCACCGTGGCGAGTTTCTGCACGGTCTGCTGCTGGAACAAATCTTTCGGGGTGAAACGAATCCCCTGCTGACGCGCGCGGCTGACCAGCTGAATCGAGATGATCGAATCGCCGCCCAAGGCAAAGAAGTTGTCGGTGACGCCGACGCGTTCGATTTTGAGAATGTCCTGCCAGACTTCAGCCAGTTGTTGCTCCAGCGGCGTCGACGGCGCCACGTAATCGCGCTGCGACTGGCTGGCGTCCGGTGCCGGTAAGGCCTTGCGGTCGAGTTTACCGTTCGGGGTCAGCGGCAACTGCTCGAGGAACAGCCACTGCGCCGGCACCATGTAATCCGGCAGATGCGCCTTGAGCACGTCCTGCAACGCCTGGCTCAGAGCGTCCTGCTCTTCGAGGCTCAGGCTGCTGTCGCTCGGTACCACGTACGCGACCAGTTGCTGACCGCTCGGGCCATCCACGGCCAGCACCACGCCGTCGCGCACTCTGTTGTGGGCCAGCAAACGCGCTTCGATTTCACCCAGTTCGATGCGGAACCCGCGCACCTTCACCTGATGGTCGATGCGCCCGACATATTCGATACGGCCGTCGTCAGTGAAGCGGGTCAGGTCGCCAGTGCGATACATGCGCTCGCCGGTGTTCGAAAGCGGGTTCGGCACGAAACGTTCGGCGGTCAGGCCAGGGCGGAACAGGTAGCCACGGGTGATGCCATCGCCAGCCAGATACAGCTCGGCCGCCACTCCAATCGGCGCTGGCTGCAATTGGCCGTCGAGCATATACGCCGTGGTGTTGACCAACGGCCGACCGATGTTCGCCTGACCACCGAGTGCGCGGCGAGTCCAGGTCGAATAGGTCGTGTCTTCCGAAGGCCCGTACAGGTCGTAGACGTGAGCCACCGAGGTTTCGCGGTAAAGGGTATCGACCAGACTCTGCTTCAGCGGCTCGCCAGCAAGGTTGATGATGCGCACGCCCTGCGGAATCTGCCCGATGCGTTGCAGTGCGGCAATCGCCGACGGCACGGTGTTGATCAGGCGTACCTGATCACGCTCCGGCAAGTCCGGTAGCTCCAGCGCATTACGCGCCATGACGATCGAACCGCCACGCGCCAGGGTGACGAAAATCTCCCACACCGACAGGTCGAAACACACCGACGTCGAGGCCAGTACACCTTGCAGATCGTCTTCGCTGTAGACATCGGCGGACCAGTGAATCAGCGCCTGCACATTGCGATGAGCGATGGCCACGCCTTTCGGTTTGCCGGTGGAACCGGAGGTGTAGATCACGTACGCCAGATTGGCGGAGTCGCCCTGCGCCGGCAGATTGTCCGAAGACAACTCGGCAAACGCCTGACCGCCCGCCTCGACCAGTACCACTTCGGCGTCGGTCTGCGGCAATTGCGCCAGCAGCGGCTGTTGCGTCAGCAGGACTTTTGCCTGGCTGTCCTCGAGCATGTAAGCCACGCGATCGGCTGGATAATCCGGGTCCAGCGGCACATAGGTGCCACCGGCCTTGAGCACCGCCATCAAGGCGATCACCAGCTCCGCCGAACGCGGCATCACCACGCCCACGCGGATTTCGGGGCCGACCCCGAGCACCTGCAGATGACGCGCCAACTGGTTAGCGCGCTGATTGAGTTCGGCGTAGCTCAGGGCCACGCCGGCGTGACTCAGGGCCTGTGCGTGCGGATGCATTTGCACGCGGGCTTCGAAGCTTTGCGGGATCAGACGTTCAGCCGGATACGTGGCGTGATTGTCGTTCCACTGCGCCAGTGTCTGGCGTTCAGCGACCGACAGCAGGCCGATCTCGCCCAACAGCCGTTGCGGCGCCTCAAGGAACTGACGCAGCACTTCTTGCATATGCGCCGCCAGCCCCTGCACGCTGCACTCGGCGAAGTGCTCGGTGAGGTAATTGAAGTCCAGATTCAACACGTCGCTGGCCCCGGCGATCAAGGTCAGGCCGTAGTTGGTTTGCTCGCGGTGTTCTAAACCTGCGAAACGCAGGCCACCGGGATTGGCTTCCAATGCTTCGGACACCGGATAGTTTTCAAACACCAGCAAAGTGTCGAACAGCGCTTCGCCGCTCAGTTGCGCCAGACGCTGGATGTCCTGCAACGGCGTCTGCTCGAAGTCACGCAGCAACAGGTTCTTGTCCTGCACACTGCGCACCCAGTCGCCGACGCTGACCGTGGCCTGCGGGCTGGCGATCACCGGCAAGGTGTTGATGAAAAGACCCAGTTGCTGCTCGATGCCCGGCAAATCAACCGGGCGCCCGGACACGGTTGCGCCAAACGCAACGGTGGCCTGGCCGGTGTAGCGTTGCAGCACCAGCAACCACGCCGCTTGCACCAGGCTGTTGAGGGTCACTTGCTGCTGACGGGAGAAACTGTTCAGGCGCTGAGTAAAGACTTCGTCGAAATGCAGACGATGCATTTGCTTGCCCGGCCCCGGCACGGTACGCCCATGGCAGGCCGAGGCCAAACGGGTCGGCTCGTCCAGTTCAGCCAGTTGCCCGCGCCAGAAATCCTCTGCGCCGGCCTTGTCCTGACCTTGCAGCCAGACCAGGAAGTCGCGGTAACGACCCTGTGCACTCGGCACCGGGTGACCGGCGTAATCCTGCAATACCTCGCCGAACATCCGCGAGTTGCTCCAGCCATCCATGAGGATGTGGTGGCAGGTGAAAATCAGACGATGACGGTCATCGGCAGTACGTAGCAGGCACAGGCGCAACAGGGGCGGGTTCTGCAGATCGAAACCGCGCTCACGGTCGGCCTGCGCCCGCGCTTCGAGCACGGCCGGCAGATCCGTCACACCGCGCACATCGACTTCCGGCATTTCCAGGGTCAACTGCCGGTTGATCACTTGCAGCGGCGCATCGAGGCCGTCGCGGCCCCAGATGAAACCGGCGCGCAGCACTTCATGGCGATCTACTACGCGCTGCCAGGCTTGCTGGAAGCGCGCCACGTCGAGGCCGTCGATGTCCAGCAGCATCTGATAGACATAGGCGCTGGCATCGGCGTCGTACAGGCTGTGGAACAGAATGCCCTGCTGCATTGGCGCCAGCGGATAAATGTCCTCGATGCGCTGAGCAGCGATCGGCAGGCTGTCCAGATGCGCTTGGGACAACCCCGCCAGTGGCACGTCGGACGGCGTCAAACCACCGCTCGGGTGGCTCAGGCAATGGTCGATCAACTCGCCCAGCGCCACTTCATACGCGCGGGCCAGCGCGTTGATGGTGGCCTCTTCAAAAACATCGCTGCTGTAGGTCCAGGTCAGGCTCAGTTGGCCCTGATAGACCCGGCCGTCGATGGTCAGCCAGTTGGCCATCGGCGCGTTTTCGTCCTGGCCGGCGCCCTTGTCTTCGGTGGCCGGCACCCACAGGGCGTCGGCGTCGAAGTTGTTGTCGAACTGGCCGAGGTAGTTGAACGTCACCTTCGGTTGCGCCAATGGGTTCAGGGAAGCTTGCGCCGCGGGGCTGCCCAAGTGACGGAGCAAGCCATAGCCGATGCCTTTATTGGGGATCGAGCGCAGTTGCTCCTTGATGCCCTTGATCGACGCTTCGAGATTGACGTCGGGGGTCAGGCGCACCGGGAACATGCTGGTGAACCAACCCACCGTGCGGCTCAGGTCGACGTCGTCGAACAGGTCTTCACGACCGTGCCCCTCAAGCTGCACCAGTGCGCTGTCGGTGTGGGTCCACTGGCACAAGACCCGGGCGAGCGCGGTCAGCAACAAGTCGTTGACCTGGGTGCGATAAACCGCTGGCGCCTGTTGCAGCAACTGACGGGTGCGTTCGGCGTCCAGACGCGTATCGACACTGCGTTCGAAACGGTTGCTCAACTGGCCCTGCGGGTTGTCCAGCGGCAGTTCGACCGACACATCGCGCAGCTGCCCGCGCCAGTAATCCAGTTCGCTTTCCAGCTCAGCGCTGCGGGCATGCTCCTGCAGACGCTTGCCCCACTCCTTGAACGCGCTGGTCTTGGCCGGCAGACGCACGGCTTGCTCGGTGCTCAGTTGTTGATACGCGGTTTGCAGATCTTCCAGCAGGATCCGCCACGACACACCATCGACCACCAGGTGATGGATCACCAGCAGCAAGCGCTGGCTGGCGTCCGGCAAATCGACCAGCGCCGCGCGAATCAGCGGGCCATCGAGCAAATCGAGGCTGCGTTGCAAGTCCAGGCACAAGGCCGGCAATGCCGCGCTGTCGTCCAGCGTAAAGGTGCGCAGCAACGCTTGCGCTTGCTCCGCAGGCGCATGGCTCTGTTGCCAGCCATCGCTGGATTGGCGATAACGCAGGCGCAGGGCGTCATGGTGCCGTTGCAGATGCTGCAACGCCTGCGCAAGCGGTGCCGCTTGCAGCGCGGTGGCCGGGGTCAGCAGGATCGACTGGTTCCAGTGATGCCGCGCCGGGATGTCGCTGTTGAAGAAGTAATGCTGGATCGGCGTCAGGACCGCGTCGCCCAGCACCTCGCCCTGCTGGGTCTGCACCGCATCGCTTTGTTGCGCGACGGTGGCCAGACGCTGCACGGTCTGGTGCTGGAAGATGTCCTTGGGGGTGAAGCGAATGCCCGCCTGACGGGCGCGGCTGACCACCTGAATCGAAATGATCGAGTCGCCGCCCAGCTCAAAGAAGTTGTCGTTGAGGCCGACCCGCTCGACCTTCAACACGTCCTGCCAGATCTCGGCCAGACGCTGTTCCAGTTCGTTGCGCGGTGCCGCGTACGCTTCCTGCACCTGGGCGACGTCGGGCTGTGGCAGTTGCTTGCGATCGAGTTTGCCATTGGCCGTCAGCGGCAGACGTTCAAGGAACGCCCAACTGACCGGAACCATGTAATCCGGCAGGGATTGGCGCAGGTGAACCTTGATCGATTCGCGCAGCGCGCCCTGCCCTTCGGCGTCCAGCGCCTCGTTGGCGACGATCCAGGTCGCCAGTTGCTGACCGCTGAGGCCATCGACCGCCTGCACCACCGCCTCGCGCACTTCGGGGTGCTTGAGCAGTTGCGCTTCGATTTCCCCGAGTTCGATACGAAAGCCGCGGATCTTCACCTGATGGTCGATACGGCCGATGTATTCGATCACACCGTCGCCGCGCAACCGCGCGAGGTCACCGGTGCGATACAGACGCTCTCCCGCCTGCGGATTGAAAGGATCCGGCACGAACCGCGTAGCAGTCATTCCCGCCTGATTCAGGTAACCACGGGCCAGACCGGCGCCGGCGATGTACAACTCGCCGATGCAGCCTTGCGGCACCAGGTTCAGCGAGTTGTCGAGCAAGTACCACGACAGGTCGACAATCGGCTCGCCGATCGGGCTGCTGTGGCTATGCTGCAAGTCGGCCAGCGACAACGGCCGGTAAGTCACGTGCACGGTGGTTTCGGTGATGCCGTACATGTTGATCAGCGTGGGGGCACAGTCGCCGAAACGCTCGAACCACGGACGCAGGCTCTGCACTTCCAGTGCCTCGCCACCGAACACCACATAACGCAGCGCGTTATCGCGTGTCGACTCGCTGGCCACCTGCATCAACGGCTTGAACGCCGACGGCGTCTGGTTCAGGACGGTGACATTTTCGTCGCACAGCAGGGTGTAGAAATCCTCCGGGGAGCGGCTGACGTCGTGGGGCACCACCACCAGTTTGCCGCCATAGAGCAGCGCACCGAAGATCTCCCACACCGAGAAATCGAAGGCGTAGGAATGGAACAGTGTCCAGCTGTCCTGTGGACCGAAATCGAACCAGTGTTCGGTGGCGCTGAACAGGCGCATGACGTTGCTGTGCGGCAGCAGCGCGCCTTTCGGTTTGCCGGTGGAGCCGGAGGTGTAAATGACGTAGGCCAGATTATCCGGCGTAGTCAGGCACACCGGATTGGTGTCGTTGCCATGTTCTGGCGTTTGATTCAGATCGAGGCACGCCAGCCCCTGCGGAACCGGCAATTGCGCCAGCAGATGCTCTTGGGTCAGCAGCAACTCGATGCCGCTGTCTTCGATCATGTGGCTCAGGCGATCATCCGGGTAACCCGGGTCCAGCGGCACATAGGCGCCACCAGCCTTGAGCACCGCGAGGATGGCGACGATCATGTCCAGCGAACGCTCAACGGCGACACCGACGCGCACGTCCGGGCCGACGCCACGCGCGATCAGCACATGCGCCCACTGGTTGGCGCGGCGATTGAGTTCTGCGTAGGTCAGGCGTTGCCCGTCGCAGGTTACGGCCACCGCATCGGGATGACGTTCGGCCTGGGCTTCGATGGTTTGGTGAATGCATTGCTCGACCGTTTGCTCGACCAACGCCGGGTTCCACTGTGCGAGCAATTGTTGCTGCTGGCTGCCATCGAGTATCGGCAACTGGCCGATGCGCTGCGTCGGCTCGGCGACGATGGCCTGCAACAGTACGGTCCAGTGTTGCGCCAGACGCTCGATGGTTGCCGCGTCGAACAGATCGGTGGCGTACTTGAGCACGGCTTCGATGCCATGCGCCTGTTCGGTGGTGTTGAGGGTCAGGTCGAATTGCGCGGTCTGGCTCTGCCATTCCAGTGGCTCGATGCTCAGGCCGTTCAGACGCGTCTCGACGCTCGCGCGGCGTTCGGCCTGGTGGTTGAACATCACCTGGAACAAAGGACTGTGGCTCAAGCTGCGGCCCGGCTCCAGCGCTTCTACCAGTTGCTCGAACGGCAAATCCTGATGGGCTTGCGCTTCTTGTGCGGTTTGCTTGACCTGACGCAGCAGATCGACAAACGGCAGTTGCCCGTCGATGTCGGCCTTGAGCACCTGAGTGTTGACGAAGAAGCCGATCAGACGCTCGATTTCGACCCGCCCACGGTTGGCCACCGGCACACCGACACGAATGTCGGGCTGCCCGCTGTAACGGTGCAACAAAGCCTGGAACGAGGCCAGCAGCAAGACGAACAGCGTGACGTTTTCCTTGCGCGCAAAGGCCTTGAGCGCGTTGCTCAGCGTCGGGTCGAGAATCAGGTTATGGCTGGCGCCGGCGAAGCTTTGCTCGATGGAGCGCGGGCGATCCATCGGCAGTTCCAGCACCGGTTGCTCGCCGCCCAGCTTCTCCTGCCAGTACGCCAGTTGCCGCTCCTGCTCCCCGGCCTCCATCCACTGCCGCTGCCACAAGGCGTAGTCGGCGTATTGAATCGGCAAGGCCGGCAGACCGGCGTCGTGACCGAGATTGAAGCCAGCGTAAAGCTGCACCAGCTCTTCGATCATCACTTGCAGCGACCAGCCATCGGACACGATGTGGTGCAGGGTCAGCACCAGTACATGATCATGCGGGGTGACTTGCAGCAAGGCCGCGCGCAACAGCGGGCCGTGCTCCAGGTCGAAAGTTTTCTGGCTCTGGGTCTGCACGAACGCCTGAATTGAAGCCTCAGGGTCGTTCGCCAGCGCAGCGCTCAGTTGATGGATCTCCAGTGCAAAGGGTCCTGCGGGCAGGACCCTTTGCAAGGGTTGCCCGGTTTCCTGAGTGAACACCGTGCGCAAGGTTTCGTGTCGTTCGATCAGCGCCTGGACGCTGCGCTCCAGCGCACTCACATCCAGCGGCCCCTGCAAACGCAGGGCCGTCGGAATGTTGTAGGCCGCGCTGTGCGGCGCCCACTGCCAGAGAAACCACTGGCGTTGCTGAGCGTAGGACAGCAACAGCGGCTCTTCAGCCGTGCGCTTGAAAACCGGGGCAATGTCAAAGAGGTTGACGCCTTTCTGCTTGAGCAGAACCGCCAGAGCCTTTCTTTGCTTAGCCGAAAGTTGTCCTACCGACTCGATTAACTCTTGCACGCGTTTTTCCCTCTCAAGAAATCAGTTTTTCCAGATCATCGAGGGATAGACGTTTGAGGGCCTCCAGGGATTTAGCCAATTCATCCTGAACGGGCGACATTTCGACGCGCAAGGCCTCGATCCGCGCGCAGAACGCCTTGAGGGTGTCGGTTTCGAACAGCTCTTTGAGCGGCACCTTGTCGCCCAGACGCTCCTTGATCCGGGTCACCACCAGCGTGGCCAGCAACGAGTGCCCGCCGAGCTGGAAGAAGTTGTCGGCCAGGCCCACCTGTTCGACCTCCAGCACCTCTTGCCAGACCGTCGCCACCTCCCACTGCAAATCGGTCTGCGGCGCCTGATAGTGCTGCTGTGTCGGGCTGTCGCCCAA
Source organism: Pseudomonas sp. P116 (assembly GCF_020149425.1). Classification (NCBI taxonomy): domain Bacteria; kingdom Pseudomonadati; phylum Pseudomonadota; class Gammaproteobacteria; order Pseudomonadales; family Pseudomonadaceae; genus Pseudomonas; species Pseudomonas sp. P116. The sequence goes on from NZ_JACVHB010000001.1 coordinate 384,112, forward strand.
CGCCATCAAGGCCTTGCGATCCAGCTTGCCGTTCGGGGTCAGCGGGATGGCTTCGATCAGGTGCAAGTGTCCCGGCACCATGTGCGCCGGCAAGCGGCTGGCCAGCGCGTTGCGCAAGCGTTCCGTCAATGCGTGCTGATCCGTCACTGCCTGCGCCGCCACGACGTAGGCATGCAGGTGTTTGCCGGCGGCACCGTCCTGAGCGAGCACCACCGCTTCGCGGATTTCGTCCTGCTCCAACAGCCGCGCTTCGATTTCGCTGAGTTCGATACGGAAGCCGCGAATCTTCACCTGATGGTCGGCCCGGCCGATGTACTCGATGTTGTCATCACTGCCCTGGCGCACCAGGTCGCCGGTGCGGTACAGCCGTTCGCCGTTGCTGGCGTACGGGTTCGGCACAAAGCGTTCGGCGGTCAGTGCCGCGCGCATCAGATAACCACGGGTCACCCCGGCACCGCCCAGATACAGCTCGGCGGCCACGCCGTTCGGCAGCACCTGCAACTGGCTGTCGAGCAGATAAGCCACGGTGTTTTCCAGCGGCCGGCCGATGTTGGCCTGCCCTTGCGCGGTACGCAGGGTGAAGGTCGAGTAAGTGGTGTCCTCTGACGGCCCGTAGAGGTCGTAGACCTGCTTGACCGATGTGCTTGCGTACAAACTGTCCACCAGATTTTGCTTGAGCGGTTCGCCAGCCAGATTGATCGTGGTGACCGAATCTGGAATCTGCCCGGCGCGTTGCAATGCGGCAATTGCCGAAGGCACTGTGTTGATCAACGTGACCTGCTCGCGGGCCGGCAAATCGGCCAGCGCCAGCGCGTTGTCCGCCAGCACCAGGCAACCACCGCAAGCGAGGGTGACGAAGATCTCCCAGACCGACAGGTCAAAGCAGATCGACGTCGAGGCCAGCACGCCGCGCAGCTGCTCCTCGCAATAGACCCCGGCCGACCACTGAATCAGCGCCGAGAGGTTGCCATGGGTGATGGCCACGCCTTTCGGTTTGCCGGTGGAACCGGAGGTGTAGATGACGTACGCCAGATTCTGCGCCGACACTTTCGCCAGCGGAGCCGTGGACGGGAATTCGCTCAGCGTGCCCTCGTCCACCAACAGCACCTGTGCGCTCAGCGCTGCGGGCAACATCGCCTGCGCCGCCGGCTCGGTGAGCAGCACCGCGGCGCGGCTGTCATCGAGCATATGCAGCAAACGTTCCTGTGGATAATCCGGGTCCAGCGGCACATAAGCGCCACCGGCCTTGAGAATTGCCAACAAGGCCACGAGCATGTCCGGTGTGCGACGCATGCACACACCCACGCGCACCTCTGGCCCGACCCCCAGCGTTTGCAGCTTGTGCGCCAAGCGATTGGCCCGGACATCGAGGCCTTGGTAATCGATCCGTTGCTCGGCGAACACAATGGCGTCCGCCTGCGGTTGCCGCTGCACTTGTGCGGCGATGTGTTCCAGCACGCTGCGTGAATCCAGCGCCTTGACATCGGCCCGCCCCCAATCGATCGCATATTGACGCTCGGGCTCTGCGAGCAATTCCAGGGTTCCCAACGGTTGCGTGGCATCAGCCAGGAACTGCGCCAACAGACTCTCAAGCTGTGCACTCAATGCAACGACTGTCGTCGCAGCGAAACTGGCCTGATCATAACTGACCCCCAGACTCAGCTCGCGACCGGTGACCGCTACCAGCGTCAACGGGTAGTTGGTCTGCTCCTGACGGCGAATCGCCGAGAACGTCAGGCCGTTGGCCGGACCTTGTTGCAGGGCTTCGGCCATCGGGTAGTTCTCGAACACCAGAATGCTGTCGAACAACGCCCCATTACCCGCTCCCGCCCAGCGCTGGATATCGTAGAGCGGCGTGTGTTCGTGCTCGCGCAGCGCCAGATTGAGGCTCTGCACCTGTTGCAGCCACTGGCTGACGACGATATCGGCGGACGGCGCTGCCACCACCGGCAAGGTATTGATGAACAGACCGATCTGCTGCTCGACGCCCGGCAAGTCGGTCGGACGCCCGGCCACGGTCGCGCCGAACGCGACGTTGTCCTGACCGGTATAGCGCTGCAACAGCACCAGCCACGCGGCTTGCACCAGAGTGTTGAGGGTGACTTTCTGCTCGCGGGCGAAACGGTTCAAATCAGCCGTCAGTTGCTCACTGAACACATGCTCGTGATCGGCGTAACCACTGGCACTGCGCTGCCCGCCAGACACGGCATTGGCCAGACGCGTCGGCTCTTCAAGGTCAGCCAGGGCCGTCGTCCAGAATTCGCGGCTGGCCTGCTGATCGCGCTGGCCGAGCCATTCAATGTAGTCGCGATAGCGTCCCTGCCCGACCGCCGGGGTCATGCCGGCATAACGCTGCAGCACTTCACCGAACAACTGCGAGGTACTCCAACCGTCCATGAGGATGTGGTGGCAGGTGTAGATCAAGTGATGCGTCGAGTCGTCCGTGCGCACCAGCGTCACCCGCAACAGCGGCGCGGCGGTCAGGTCGAAACCACTGGCCAGATCATCACCAGCCAGTTGATCCAGCGCCGTACCGAGGTCATCGCGACCACGCCAGTCCTGCAAGCGCCATGGCATCTGCGCACTCTGGCGAACCACTTGCACCGCAGCGGCGGCATCTTGCGGCCAGACGAACGCCGTGCGCAGGATTTCGTGGGCGTCGACGGTTTGCTGCCAGGCCTGACGGAAACGCTCGGTGTCCAGATTCTGTACATCGACACGCAGTTGGTTGGTGTAGGCCGGGCTGTCCGGATCGTTGACGCTGTGGAACAGAATGCCCTGCTGCATCGGCGACAACGGGTAGAGGTCGACGATGTCGCGGGCCGGGATCGGCAGTGCCGACAGCTGTGCCTGGGTCAGGCTCGCCAGAGTGAAGTCCGACGGTGTTACACCGGCCTCACCACTGTCGCAGCAATGCTCGATCAAACGCTCCAGCTCACGACGATAGGCTACGGCCAGCGCTTCGATGGTTTCGGCGCGGTACATGCCCGTGCCAAAAGTCCAGGTCAGTTCCAGTTCACCGCCGTACACCTGACCATCGACGCTCAGCCAGTTACCCAATGGTGCCGCAGCGTCCTGATTGGCCCCGGTGCTTTCACCTGCCGGAATAAACAAGGCGCCTTCGTCGGCATTGAACGCACCGTCGAACTGGCCCAGATAGTTGAATGTCACCCGTGGCTGAGCCAGCCCCTGCAATTCGGCGGATCGGGTCAAATAGCGCAGCACGCCGTAACCGATGCCTTTGCCCGGCACCGCACGCAATTGCTCCTTGATCGCGCAAAGAGATGCGCCCGGCTGCGCTTGCGGGGTCAGACGCACCGGGAACAGGCTGCTGAACCAACCGACCGTGCGACTCAGATCGACTTCATCGAACAAGTCTTCGCGACCGTGCCCTTCAAGTTGCACCAATACCGAAGGCTGTTCACTCCAGTCGCACAACACCCGCGCCAGCGCGGTCAGCAGCAGGTCGTTGATTTGTGTGCGATAGGCAGCAGGGGCGACTTTGAGCAGCTTGTGAGTCAGCGCCTGGCTCAGGCGCGAACTGGCCCGGGCCGCTTGTCCACGGGTCTGACGCTCTTGCGGGAAATCCTGCGGCAGTTGCGCGTCACCCGCCTCCAGGGTTGTGCGCCAGTATTCGCTCTCAGCAGCCAGCGCCTCGCACTGCGCATAACGCTGCAGGTGTTCAGCCCAGCTGTGCAGCGAAGTGCTTTTGCCCGGCAAGACCATCGCGGTACCGGTGGCGAGCGCGGTATAAGCGTGCTGCAGATCTTCCAGCAGAATGCGCCACGACACGCCATCCACCACAAGGTGATGGATGACCAGCAACAAACGTTGCTCGGCGTCCGGCAGGTTCACCAGCACGGCGCGCAGCAAACGCCCCTGTTGCAGATCCAGACTCCGCTGGGCCTCATCGGCAAGGTCCGGCAACGACGCCAGACTGTCCAGTTCGCGCACCCACAACAACTCCGGGTCACGCTGGGTCTGCGGCAGTACCTGCCACGTATCGCCCGACGCCTGGAAATTCAGCGCCAGCGCGTCATGCTGTTCAACCAGCGCCGTCAGTGCGGTGCGCAGGTGATTGGCGTCAAGAGTGGTAGTCGGCTGCAACATCACTGACTGGTTCCAGTGCTGACGCCGGGCAATCTCGGTCTCGAAGAACCGCGCCTGAATCGGCAGCAATGACAGCGGCCCACGCGCCGGCTGCGCGCTGGCAACCGCTGGTTTGGCTTCGATCAGTTTTGCGACGGCGGCCAATTGGCCGACCGTCTGTTTTTCGAACAGCTGCTTGGGGCTCAACTTGATGCCCTGGCGCTTGGCCCGAGCAATGATTTGCAGACTGAGGATGGAATCACCGCCCAGCTCGAAAAAGTTATCGGTGCTGCCGACGCGCTCAAGCTTCAGCACATCAGCCCAGATCGCCGCCAGCTTCTCTTCGATCTCACCCACCGGCGCGACGAAATGCTGAGTGATCACCCCCGGCACCGGTAAGGCACGTTTGTCGAGTTTGCCGTTGGCCGTCAGCGGCAGTTGCTCCAGCAGGACGATCTGCGCCGGCACCATGTAATCGGGCAAACACGCTTGCAGTTGCTCGCGCAGCGCCTGCGCCTGCAATGTCAGACTCGCCGCCGGCACGCACCACGCCACCAGTTGCAGCCGCGCCGGATCGTCATCCAGTGGCAGCGCCAGCACCGCCGCCTCACTGACACCGTCGAGCCCGAGCAGCACGCGCGCGACCTCCGCCGGCTCCACGCGATAACCGCGCACCTTGACCTGATCGTCGGCGCGGCCGATGAATTCCATCGATTGCTGACGATTGCGACGTACGCGGTCACCGCTGCGGTAAACCCTTGCACCCGGCGCGCCGAACGGATCCGGGAGGAAACGCTCTGCGGTCAGCCCCGGCTGGTTCAGATAACCCAGCGCCACGCTGTCACCACCGATGTACAGCTCGCCGGCTACCTGATCGGCAACGTTGTTCAGTACGTCGTCGAGCACATAAACGTGAGCTCCGGCCAATGCGCTACCGACCGGTACGCCGCGCGTCAGGGTCAGATCACCGACTTCATGGGCCAACACGCCCACCGTGGTTTCGCTCGGTCCATAGTGGTTGATGACGCGGCAGCCCGGTTTAAGCTGACGCACGCGCTCCACCAGTGCCGGCGCACACGCCTCACCGCCGACGATCAGCGCGTGTTCCGGCAATACGTCAGCAGCCCCTGAGGCCTGCAACAAAGCGCTCAGATGGCCCGGGACGATTTTCAGCATGCCCACTTGATGCGTGGCCATGTACTCGGCAAAGCGATCCGGATCGAAGCCCAGTTCCTCCGGCAATACATGCAGCAGCCGCCCGGAGCACAGCGCCCCGAACAGCACGGTAAAACCTAGGTCCGCCGCGATGGTGGAGACGAGCGCCATGCTGGCGTCCGGTGCCGGCGCCAGACGCTCCAGCACACCGCGCACATAGCTGGCCAGCGCACCGTGGCTGACCAGCACACCTTTGGGTTGTCCGGTCGAACCGGAGGTGTGGATGACGTACGCCGGCGATTGAGCGCACAACGTCACGGCTGGACAGGTGCCCGCCATTGACTGCCACTGCTGCGGTGTAAACGCGATACCCTGACAGCCGTCAACCGCCAGCCCGCAAACACGTGCATCGCCTTCGGCGCATAACAGTATCCGCGCGTTGGCAGCACCGAGCATCTGCTGCAAGCGTGCGTCCGGCGCCTTGACGTCCAGCGGCATGTACACCGCGCCAGCCTTGAAGATCGCCAGCACACAGGTCAGCCAATCCAGCGAACGCTCCATCAGCACTGCCACCGGTTGGCCGTCGCGCACGCCTTGGGCGCGCAAATGATGGGCCAGGCGATTGGCCGCCTGATCCAGCGTCCGATAACTCAAGACTTGATTCAAATCGCGGGCAGCCGCCCCTTCAGGCTGGCGGGCGACTTCACGATCCCAGTGCTGCAACACCGACAGTGCCGGCTCGGCAACTGCTGGCAGTGCCACAGGTGAGATCAGCGCGACGCTGTGCAGCGGCGCTTGCGGCGCTTTCAGCAATTCACTGAACAGACCGAGCAAGGCCGGCACGAAACCGGCAACAGTCTGCGCGCGATAGAGGTCGCTGGCATAAGTCATCTGACCGTGAATCAGCGTGCCGTCGTCGGTGATGTCCAGCGCCAGATCGAAGTGGGTGCCGTCCTTGTCCAGCGGATACTCCGCCACGCTCAATCCGGGCAGGGCCATCGCACGCTGCTTCTGCATGCCGACGTTCTGGTTGAACTTGACCTGAAACAGCGGGTTGTGGCCCAGGGTTCGCTCAGCGACCAACTCGTCCACCAGTTGCTCAAACGGCAGCTCCTGATGCGCCTGGGCGCCGAACGATGCTTCACGCACCCGCGCCAGTAGATCCGTGAAACTGCCGCGCTCATCCACTTCGCAACGCAGCACCTGAGTGTTGACGAAGAAGCCGATCAGCCCTTCGACTTCGGCACGTCCACGGTTGGCATTCGGCACACCGACACGAATGTCGCGCTGCCCGGCGTGTCGCGACACAAACAGCGAAAAACCCGCCAGCACCAGCATGAACAGACTGATGCCCTGACTGCGGGCAAACGCGTTGAGTTGCCGCGACAGGTCCGCACCAAAGTCAAAGCTCAGAGTCTGGCCTTCGAAGCTCTGTGTCAGGGGTCGGGCGAAGTCCGGCGCCACTTCCAGTAGCGGATGTTCCTCGCCCAGCTGCTGGCGCCAGTAATCGAGCTGACGCTCGCCCTCGCCGGCTTCCAGCCAGCGCCGCTGCCAGATCGCATAGTCGGCGTATTGCAACGCCAGTGCCGGCAATTGCGGCTCGCGCTCCAGGCTGAACGCCTGATAGCACTGCACGAACTCCTTGACCATCACGTCCATCGACCAACCGTCGGAGACGATGTGGTGCATGCTCACCACGAGCACGAACTCTTCGTCAGCCAAGGCAAACAGACTGGCTCGAAGCAACGGCCCGTGGCGCAAATCGAACGGCCGCGCCGTGACGGTTTGCACCTGTTGCGCCAAGGCCGGCTCGCGCTCAGAAGCAGGCAGCGCCGTGAGGTCGATGCGTTCCAGCGCAATCGGTTGTTGATCGAGAATTACCTGATGCGGTTGATCGCCGTCGGTCTGGAACACCGTGCGCAGCACTTCATGGCGCGCCACCAGAAAATCGAAGGAGCGTTGCAGCGCCGCTTCGTCCAGACGCCCGTTCAGACGCAGGCCGGCCGCCATGTTGTACGCGGCGCTTTGTGGTTCCAGCTGCCAGAGAAACAACAAGCGCTGCTGTGCGAACGACAACGGAATCGGCGTGACTTCGTGACGGCTGACTGGCAGTGGCAACAGGCTGAAATCCTTGCCGTCCTCGCGCAGTTTGGCCAAAAACAGCCGACGCTGCTCCAGCGGCAAGCCGACGAACCTTTTCGCGATGCGCTCCGCCATAGTGCCGCTCATACTTCTTCTCCTTCCAAAGCATTCATGAACTGATCCATGTCGGACCAGTCGTCCTCGGTTGCACTGTCAGCCAGTTGCGCCAGCACCGCCGCCAGATCAGCCAGCAGCGGTTTTTCGAACAGACTGCGTAGCGGCAACACCACGCCCGATTGACTTTTGATACGCGCAATCACTTGTGCGGCCAGCAGCGAGTGGCCGCCCAGCTCAAAGAAATGATCATCGAGACCGACCCGCGACACTTGCAGGACCTCTGCCCAGATCTGCGCCAGTTGCTGTTCCGTGTCCGTTTGCGGTGCGCGATAGTCGCCTTGCAGTTGGCTCGGATCCGGTGCCGGCAACGCCTTGCGGTCGAGCTTGCCGCTTGGCGTCAGCGGCAGATTCGGCAACAACAGCAAGTGCCCCGGCACCATGTAGTCCGGCAGATGGGCTTGCAGCGCGGCGCGTATTTGCTGGCGGAACGCCGACTGAGTGGCGGCGCTTTCCAGCACGGCCTGATCGCAGACCACGTACGCCACCAGTTGCTGGCCACCGCTGAGCGGCACTGCCAGCACCACCGCTTCGCGAACCCCTGAGCACTGCTGCAGGCGCGATTCGATTTCGCCCAGTTCGATGCGGAAACCGCGAATCTTCACTTGATGATCGACCCGGCCGACGTACTCCAGCGCACCATCGGCACGCAGTCGCGCACGGTCACCAGTGCGGTACAGGCGTTGGCCAGCGGCGAACGGGTCGGCGATAAAGCGCTCGGCACTGAGCATCGGCTGACGGTGATAACCACGGGCGAGGCCCGGGCCGCCTATGTACAACTCGCCCACCGCGCCTTGCGGCAGCAGGTTCAAATGATCATCGAGCACGTACAGGCGACGGTCATCCAGACCTTGGCCGATGGGAATGCCGCGCCACGACACAGCGTCCGCCGTCATTGCGGTGCAGTCATGAATCGTCGAGACCACCGTGGCTTCGGTCGGGCCGTAGGTATTGAGCAAACGCACATGGCCCAAACCGGCCTGTTGCCACAGACGCAAACCGTCCACCGCCATGGCCTCACCACCGACGTGAATCTGGCGCAACGCACCGAAATCGGCCGGTGGATTAGCGGCGTATTCCTGCACCAGCCAATACCAGTAGGCGGCCGGCAAATCGGCCAAGGTGATGCCGTGGTCGACTATCACTCGACGCAACGTCGCGCTGTCCCACAGCTGTGCATCGCGTAACACCACGCCAGCGCCATGGCACAGCGGTGGAAAAAACTGCTCGACGAAGCCATCGAAACTGCTGGTGGCGAATTGCATGACGCGGTCACCTTCGCGCAGGTCGCTGTAACTGATGGCGCGGGCGATGAACTCACTCAGCGCACCGTGGCTGACCGCGACACCTTTCGGCCGCCCGGTGGAACCGGAGGTGTAGATCACGTAGGCGAGGTTTTGCGCTGCGACCGTCACCGACAGATTGTCGACGTCGTCACTGTCGGCCAGTTGCTCCAGGCACAGGCAATCGACACCGTCGAGGGGCGGCAGGCTGGCGAGGCTGACGCTGTCGGTCAGCAGCAGTTTCAGGCCGCTGTCATCCAGCACATGGCGCAGGCGTTCGGCCGGGGTTTGCGGATCCAGCGGCACATAGGCGCCGCCGGCCTTGAGTACCGCCAGCAACGCCACCGCCAGTTCCAGCGAGCGCCCTAACGCGACGCCGACCAGCACGTCAGGGCCGACACCCCGCGCACGCAACTGATGCGCCAGACGGTTGCTGCGGGTGTTCAACTCGGCATAGGTGAGTGACGGCGACGGTTCGCTCGCCAGAATCACCGCCGCTGCCTGCGGCGTGCGCACCACTTGCGCGTCGAACAGGGTTTGCACGCTGGCGAAATCAGGTTCCGACGCAGTGGACTGAATCAGCTGTTTACGCTCGGTATCTGCCAGCAGCGCGACGTCGCCGACGAATTGCTGCGGGTCGTGGCAGACGGACATAAGAATGTTGCGCCAATGCCCGGCCATTGCGGCGATGGTCGCGGCATCGAAGATATCGGTGGCGTAGGTGAAGGCGGCGAACAGTTGCTCGCCCTCCTCGCGGGTGTCGAGCATCAGGTCGCTGGTGGCCGCGTGTTGCCGACCGCTGCCGGCCAATTGCGCTTCGCTCAGATAGTCCACCTGCAAACCGGACTCAAGCTGCACGTGCTGCAAGTCAGTCACCAGCGGCTGGTGGTTGAACATCACCTGGAACAGCGGATTATGGCTCTGACTGCGCGCCGGTTGCAGCGCTTCGATCAGGGCGTCGAACGGTAGCTCCTGATGGACCTGGGCGCCGAGCGCTGCCTCGCGCAGGCGCTGCAACAGCTCGGCGAAGCGGGTTTGCGCGGTGACTTCGCTGCGCAGAATCTGCGTGTTGACGAAGAAGCCGATCAGGCCTTCGGTCTCGCTGCGGGTGCGGTTGGCAATCAGACCGCCGACGCGAATGTCGGTCTGGCCACTGTAGCGATGCAGCAAGGTCTTGAACGCGGCCAGCAGTACCACGAACAGGGTCACGCCTTGACGCTGGGCAAGGCTTTTCAGTTCTTGGCGCAGCGCGGCATCAATCACCGTTTCCAGACGCGCGCCCTGATGACTCGATTGTGCCGGATAGGCGCGGTCGGTCGGCAATTCCAATACGGGATGCTCGTCGCCCAGCTGTGTGCGCCAGTAATCCAGTTGCCGCTCGCGCTCACCCGCCTCCAGCCAGCTGCGCTGCCACAGCGCGTAATCGCGGTAATGCACAATCAGCGCCGGCAACGACGGCTCACGCCCCGCAACGAGGGCGTCGTAGGTGCGCATGAACTCATCGATGAGAATGTTCATCGACCAGCCGTCGGCAATGATGTGGTGCAAGGTCAGCAGCAGCACGTGTTCCTGCTCGGCCAGACGCAACAGCCGCAGGCTCAACAGCGGGCCGTGTTCCAGGTCGAACGCTTGCGTGGCCTCGGCCATCATGTGCTGTTGCACCAGCGGCCAGCGCTGCGCCTCGGGCACGCGGCTCAAATCGTTGAGCGGTAGTTGCAATGCCTGCGGCTCGGCCACTCGCTGGAAGGCACGTTCGCCGGCCTGACCGAAGGTGGTGCGCAGGCATTCGTGCCGCGCCACCAGCAGGCTGAACGCCTGCTCCAGGGCCTGCACCTGCAACTCGCCGTTCAGGCGTACCGCCATCGGCAGGTTATAGGCGGCACTTTGCGGGTCCAGCTGCCAGAGAAACCACATCCGCTGCTGCGCGTAAGACAGCCCTTCGCGCTCGGCGATTCCCTCACAGGCCGTCATGGGCAACTGCGCAAAATCAATGCCTTCGCGAGCCATGCCGGCGAGAAACAAACGTCGTTTGTCCTGCGGCAATTCGATAAAACGGCGGGCTAGTTTCTGTGCGTCTGCGGCATTCATGCATGGGGTCCTTGCTGATCGGCGGCGTGACCAGGAGGCCCGGTCGTATCAACAAGAACGAATGACAAACGCAATGATTTAGCAACCCGGCGCAATACCGGCCCAGCGGCAACCTGCGCCAGACGCACAAATGCCGAAGCCGCTACAGGAACGGCTTCGGCATTTATTCAAGCAAACCACCGGTTCGTTCAGCGCACGTCCATCGCATGCCCCTCGGCCATGGCGACAATAACTTTGCGCGGGCCTTCGAACGGGGAACGGGCGTGAGCCGACAGCATGTTGTCGAGCATCAGCACATCACCCTCCTGCCAAGGGAAGCTGATCGCGCACTCGTCGAGTACCGCGCGAATCTGAGCCAGGACTTCATCTTCGATAGGAGAGCCATCGCCGTAATAAACGTTACGCGGCAAGTCTTCTTCGTCGACGATGTCCAACAGGCTTTCACGCACTTCCGCTTGCAGGTTGGAAATGTGGAACAGATGCGCCTGATTGAACCAGACCATGTCCCCCGTCACCGGGTGGCTGGCCACTGCCTGGCAGGTTTGCCGGGTGCGCAACTCACCGTCATCCTTCCACTCGCAGAGGATGCCGTGGGCTTTGCAGTAAGCTTCGACGACATCGCGGTCGTCGGTGTTGAACACATCTTCCCAGGCCACATCCAGCCCGTTGCCGAAGTTGCGCACATACATCAGGCCTTTGCTGACGAAGCGTTCACGAATGGCCAGCGGAATACGCTGATAGACTTCGCGACTGTCGGCAATCGGTGTTTCGCCACCGGACTTCGCCGCGATCATGCTGTAGAACCAGATCTTCATCGGCCAGTCGCGGGAGTAGGCCTGCTCGTTGTGCAGCGGAATACTCTGGTGCGCCGGGTATTCGGTGGAGGTGTAAACCCCTTGCGTCACGTTGGTGCGCGGCGTGGAACCGAACTCGTAATTCAACAGCGGATGACCGAAGCTGGCCGCGAACTGACGAAACGGCTCGGCCCCGTCCAGGCGAAATCCGCGGAACAGCAACCCACCGTCGCGCAACAAATGTTCGTCGACCAACACTTTCAATTCGTCGAACACCGCCAACAGGTCGGTGTCCGGATCGGTCGCTTCCACCAATAGCGGCAAGCGCCCCCGATGCGGCAACAGCGGCCGAACGGAAAATCCCACAGCAACAGCCATGACTGGCCTCCAGTAATCATTTGATAGGAGAGCCGCGCGTTAATACGCGGGCGCCACCGATTGCGCATGGCGCCGGTGATGGACTTCCAGATGGGTCTTGATCGTGCGGATGACCCGGGCCTCGTGTTCATGAATGAAGAAGTGCCCTCCGGTCATCATGTCCACCGAGAAACTGCCCTGGGTCTCTTTGCTCCAGCCGATCAATTGTTCGGTGGTCGCCCGGTCTTCCTTGCCACCCAATACGTGCACGGGGCAATTGAGCAGCGGTCGGTCGATCGGAGTGAAACGCCCGCACATCATGAAGTCGGCACGCAGCACCGGCAGCGTCAGGCTCATGAGTTCCTGATTGGCGAGCACTTCCTCGCTGGTGCCTTGAAAGGCGCGCAACTGCTCGATCAGTTCTTCGTCACTGCGCGGCTCGGCGAAACCTCGGTCGTAATCGCTGCGCATGCTTGGCGCCGCGGTTCCGGAAGCAAACAGCGCCACCGGCTCAGCAACGCCAAGTTCGCGAAAGGCGTGAGCCATTTCACAAGCCAACAGTGCGCCGAGGCTATGCCCGAACAGCGCATAGGGGGCCTGCAAACCGGGTTTGTGCTCACGGGCCAGTTGCCGGGCAAGCTCACGCATATCGATTTGCAGGGGTTCGTCGTAACGGGCGCCGCGCCCGGGCAATTCCACCGGCTGCAGTTGCATCCACGACGGCAATTGGCGCCGCCAGCGGCTGTAAACCATGGCGCTGGCGCCCGAATAGGGCAGGCACAGCAGTGTCAGCTTTGTCACCGCGTTTACCTCAATGGGTTATCTGTAAAAGAGAACGTATGAGGCCTGACCGGAATTAGTCCGCGGATCGATCACTTCAAATGCCGGAAGCTCTGCACCGCAGAGCCCAACACCACCGCCCCCGCCGCAATCGCCAGCCAGAATCCGCTGCGGGCGCCAAACGCATCCACCAGCCAACCCGACCCGGCGGCGCCCACCGCCACGCCAATACTCAAACCAGTCACCAGCCAGGTCAGCCCTTCGGTGAGTTTGGCCGGTGGCACGATGCGCTCGATCAACGCCATCGCCACAATCAGCGTCGGCGAGAAGAACAGCCCGGCAATGAAAACCGCTACCGACAAGCCAAAAATGTTGCTCGCCAGCAACAGCGGCAACGTGGTCACTGCCGTCGCCACTCCGCCGTACAGAAACAGTTGCGGCAACGGCAGTTTCGAACGCATCGCGCCGAACGCAATTCCGGCCAGACAGGAGCCGATCGCATACACCGACAGCACAATACTCGCCGCCGCCGGTTGCCCTTGTTGCTGAGCGAACGCGACGCTGACCACATCGATCACACCGACGATGATGCCCATGGCGATCATCAATGCCAGCAGCCACTGAATGTCGGTCGAGCGAATGATCGAGGCATGATGCCCGGACGCATGCGGGTGCACGGGTGGTTCGGTGCTGCGCTGCGCGACAAATGCAGTCACGCCAATCGTCAGCGCCAACAGTGCTGCCAACGGTCCAGCCTCGGGAAACACTGCAACGCACAACCCCACCGACAGCGGCGGGCCGACGATAAAACAGACCTCATCAAGCACCGACTCCAGCGCATACGCCGTCTGCAATTGTGGCTGGCCACGATAGATTTCAGTCCAGCGCGCCCGCACCATCGCCGACATGCTCGGCATGCAACCGGCCAGCGCGGCAAAGATGAACAGCGTCCAGGTCGGCGCCTGCAGACGCGTGCACAGCAGCAACATCAACAGCGCCCCGCCGCCGATCAACGCCGACAGCGGCAGAATCCGTCCCTGGCCAAACCGGTCAACCAGCCGTGACACCTGCGGCGCGCAAAACGCCGTGGCCAAGGCAAATGTCGCCGCCACCGCACCGGCCAACGCGTAACCGCCGTACAGCTGCGAAAGCATGGTGATCACGCCGATGCCGGTCATGGAAATCGGCATGCGCGCGATCATCCCGGCCAGCACAAAATTGCGGGCGCCGGGGGCGTTGAATAATTCGCGGTAGGGGTTTGCCATGGACTGCAGCCTCATCAAGGGCGGCCAAGTTGCCATATGGATGAGGGGTGTGGAAGCGGGGAATTGTTGGTGGAATGTTAAGGGCCAGAAGATCAAAGGATCGCAGCGTGCCGCAGCTCCTACAGGTGAATGTGATCATCTGTAGGAGCTGCGGCACGCTGCGATCTTTTGATCTTCTGGCTGAACTCTCAAGGCTGGCCGTCGGTCAGCTAAATAGGCCCTCACACAAGGCGCGCCTTTGCATGCAGATCTCCCTAGCCAGACAAGTTGCACTCATCACCGGCGCCAGCTCCGGCATCGGCCACGCGGCCGCCAAAGCCCTGGCTGCCGCTGGCGCTGCAGTGGTCATCAACTACAACCGCCAGGCCGAACCCGCCGAAGCCCTCGCCCGACAAATCATCGCTGACGGCGGTCAGGCGCTGGCGATCGGCGCCGATGTATCGAAGGAAGACGAGGTCGAACGGTTGTTCGCCCAGACCCTCGACGCCTTCGGCTCACTGGACATTCTGGTGGCCAATTCCGGACTGCAAAAAGACGCCGCAGCGGTGGACATGACCCTGGAAGACTGGAACGCAGTAATCGGCGTCAACCTCACCGGCCAGTTCCTCTGCGCCCGCGCTGCATTGCGGATCTTCAATCGTCAGGGCGTTCGCGAGGGTGTGTCCCGCGCCGCCGGCAAGATTATTCATATGAGCTCGGTGCATCAGCGCATTCCGTGGGCCGGGCACGTCAATTACGCCGCGTCCAAGGGTGGTGTCGATCAGTTGATGCAGACCCTCGCGCAGGAAGTCAGCCATCAGCGCATCCGCATCAACGGCATTGCGCCGGGGGCGATTCGTACGGCCATTAATGAAAAAGCCACCGAAGGTGCAGCGGCTGAAAAGCTGCTTGATCTGATTCCCTATGGGCGCATCGGCGACGTCGATGACGTCGCCAACGCCGTGGTTTTCCTCGCCTCCGACGCCGCCGATTACATCGTCGGCACCACCCTGTTCATCGACGGCGGCATGAGTCTCTATCCGGAGTTTCGCGGCAATGGCTGATCATCATCAAGAACGACAAAGCCCGATCGACGCCCACGGCATCATCGGCGACATGCGCAGTGCAGCGCTGGTCAACGACAAGGGCAGCGTGGATTTTTTCTGCTGGCCGGAGTTCGACAGTCCGTCGATCTTTTGCTCGTTGCTGGACACACCCGACGCGGGGATTTTCCAACTCGCACCGGACTTGCCCGATGCGCGACGTGAGCAGATTTACCTGCCAGACACAAACGTCCTGCAAACCCGCTGGCTAAGCGAATTTGCGGTGGTGGAAATTACCGACATGCTGCCAGTGGGCGACAGCGAAGATGACCTGCCGCTGCTGATGCGCCGCGTGCGCGTGGTCAGTGGCGAGGCAACGTTCCACCTGCGCTGCGCCGTGCGCCACGACTACGCCCGCGCCGACACTCGCGCGCAGGCGGATCAGCAAGATGTCCTGTTCAGCGCAACCGGACAACCGACGCTGCGTCTGGCGTCGGATCAGCCGATGCAGATTGACGCCGACGCAGCTGTCGCACGCTTCACGCTGAAACAGGACCAGACAGCCGCTTTCATGCTCGGTGCGACCGACGACCCGCGTTTCGTCGAGGGCGCCGGCGATTTTTGCATGGAACGCACGCTGAAGTTCTGGCGCGACTGGATCGGCCAGTCGATCTACCGCGGACGCTGGCGCGAAATGGTCAACCGTTCGGCGCTCGCGCTCAAGTTGCTGACCTCACGCAAACACGGCGCGATCCTCGCCGCCGCCACTTTCGGCCTGCCGGAAACCCCTGGCGGCGAGCGTAACTGGGATTACCGCTACACCTGGATCCGCGATGCCTCGTTTACCGTTTACGCGTTCATGCGCCTGGGGTTTGTCAGCGAAGCCAACGCCTACATGGGCTGGCTGCGCGGACGGGTCAGTGATTGCTGCGGCCAGCCGATGAAACTGAACATTCTGTATGCCATCGACGGTCAACAGGAACTGCCGGAAACCGAACTTGCGCATCTGTCGGGGCATGGTGGCGCGAAACCGGTGCGCATCGGCAACGGCGCGTATGACCAGATTCAGCTGGATATCTTCGGCGAACTGATGGATGCGGTGTATCTGGTCAACAAGTACGGCGACGCCATTTCCCACGAAGGCTGGAAACATGTGCGCGAAGTTGTCGACCAGGTGTGTGAGACATGGCAGACCAAGGATGTAGGCATTTGGGAAATGCGCGGTGAGCAGCATCACTTTTTGCACTCACGGCTGATGTGCTGGGTGGCGCTGGACCGAGCGATTCGCCTCGCCTCGAAGCGCTCGTTGCCGGCACCGTTCGCCCAATGGGACCAGACCCGCCAGGCGATCTACGCCGACATCTGGGACAACTTCTGGGATGAAGAGCGCGGGCATTTCGTCCAGTACAAGGGCGGCACCGCACTCGACGGCTCGATGCTGTTGATGCCGCTGGTGCGTTTTGTCAGCGCCAAGGATCCACGCTGGCTATCGACCCTTGAGGCCATCGAAAAGAGTTTGGTGCGCGACGGCATGGTTTATCGCTATCGCAACGAAGAGGCAGGCATTGATGGTCTGGCCGGGACCGAAGGCGCATTCGCCGCATGTTCATTCTGGTACGTCGAATGCCTGGCCCGCGCCGGCCAGGTGGAAAAGGCCCATCTGGAGTTCGAACAGCTGCTGCGTTACGCCAATCCGCTGGGGCTGTACGCCGAGGAATTCGACAGCCATGGCCGGCATCTGGGCAATACACCGCAGGCACTGACGCATCTGGCGTTGATCAGTGCGGCGAGTTTTCTCGATCGGCGGTTGAGTGGGGAAAAGAGTGAGTGGCAGCCGTAAAAGTCGCCGGAGTCTGTCGGAAATATCCCGCACGCCTGCTCCAATCAAAGCAGGTCCTACACGCGGCAATCCCCTGTGGTGAGGGGATCTATCCCCGTTGGGCTACGAAGCGGCCTCTAAATCTGCAAACTCAATACTCAAGAACTACCGCATTCACTGGCTTTGCGACTGCTGCGCAGCCGAACGGGGATAAATCCCCTCGCCACAAAGAATGCAACTTCGTGCCTACAAACATTAAACACCCCCTGTTCCCTCCCTCCCCCGCAACTTGCACTTACACCCCGAAATACCTTGTTGCCAGCTGTTACATCCGCCCCTACCATCCACCGCAACGGGCACAGCGGAGCTGTCCAACAAAACCCGAATTCAAGGAAACAGAATGTCCCAGCACGTCCAGCGCAACATCGACAGCGCCCTACGCACCGGCCTGACCCGCACCCAGCTCTGGGAAGCCGCCGATAAAGGCCTGATCAAATGCTGGGAAATCGGCCGCCAGCGCGCCGCCCGTTTCCCCGACCTCGCCCAACGCTGCCTCGCCAACGAACTGCCCGTCCTCGGCTGGAAAGGTGGCGTGAGCCGCAGCCTGAAGAAAAACGAAAAATACGGCTCACTGAAATACCTCGCGCAGTGGCAAGGGTTGCGTGGGGAAGATCTGGATATCGATTTGGCTGAGGAGCGTTCGTTGACGTGTTCGCGGACGAAAATGGTGGTGACGTTTACGCCGGATCGGACGAAGTATTTTAATCAGGTGGCGGAAGTTGAGGCCTGAATCATCTGTGGCAAAGGAGCTCGCTCCCTCGCCACAGGTTCAGCATCGCGCGATGACTTCAGTGTTGATTGTTGCAGCGCTGACCGAAAACCGCTCCCGATACGCCTGCGGCGTCACCCCAATCGCCCGCAGAAAACTCCGGCGCAAGGTCTCCTCACTGCCAAACCCGCAATTTGCCGCGATGCGTTTTACAGGGAGCCCGGTATCGCTGAGCAAACGCCGAGCCGTTTCAACGCGGATCAGTTCGATCGCCCGCGCCGGGGTCTGGCCGGTGTCGGCGCGGTAATGGCGGACGAAGCTGCGTTCGCTCATCCCGGCCTGTTCGGCCAGAGTCGGTACGCCGAGGTCACAGGTCAGGTTTTCGGCGATCCATGCATGCAGCTCATCGAAACGGTTGCCTTGGTTCTGCAGTGATAACGTCACGCTGAACTGTGACTGCCCGCCCGGGCGTTTGAGGAACACCACCAGATGGCGGGCGACGTCCAGGGCGATGTCGCTGCCGAGGTCTTGCTCGACCATCGCCAGTGCCAGGTCGATGCCGGCAGTGACGCCCGCCGAAGTCCAGACCGGGCCGTCGTTGATGAAGATCGGATTGGCCTCGACCTGCAACTTCGGATGCTGCTGCGCCAGTTGCTCGCAACGCGTCCAGTGAGTGACGACGCGTCGACCGTCGAGCCAGCCGCTGGCCGCCAACAGAAATGCGCCGGTACACACCGAAGCCACGCGCCGACATTTCGCTGCATGTTGGCGCACCCAATCCACAAGGGGCAGATCTTCCGCCGCCGGATAAATACCCCAGCCGCCGGCGATGATCAGCGTATCGCTGGCCTCTTGAGGTAGCGGTTCGGCAAGCACCGCCAGCCCCGCGGACGACATCACCGCTCCGCCTTCGCTGGCGATCACACTTGGCGCATAAGGCGTCGGCAGGCCGCGTTGACGACAGAGGTCATTGGCCGAAGCAAACACTTGCAACGGGCCGGTGACGTCGAGGATCTGCATGTTGGCAAACGCGAGTACGTGAATGGCTTTGGGCATTTGGCGTAATTCGTGGGGTGATTGGCGTATGCGCCAGAACCTACGCGCCTACAGTGAAGCCGTCCACCCCCTCAATGGAGAAAAACCCCATGACGTTGCAGATCGGTTTTCTGTTGTTTCCGCAGGTTCAACAACTCGACCTGACCGGTCCTTATGACGTGCTCGCGTCGTTGCCGGGTGTGCAGGTGCATTTGATCTGGAAGGATCTGATGCCGGTCACGGCCAGCACCGGTCTGCTGCTGAAACCGACCACGACCTTCGAGGACTGTCCTGATCTGGATGTGATCTGTGTGCCCGGTGGCGGTGGCGTCGGGCCGTTGATGGAGGATGAGCAGACGCTGGCTTTCATTAAACGCCAGGCCGCGCAGGCGCGTTACGTGACTTCGGTGTGCACCGGCTCGCTGGTGCTCGGCGCGGCGGGTCTGTTAAATGGCAAACGCGCGACGACACATTGGGCTTATCACGACTTGCTGCCGACGCTGGGGGCGATTGCGGTAAAGGATCGGGTGGTGCGTGACGGCAATCTGTTTACTGGCGGCGGGATTACCGCAGGGATCGATTTTGCCTTGGTGCTGGCGGCTGAGCTGGTTGATGCCGACACGGCGCAGTTGGTGCAGTTGCAACTTGAGTATGCGCCGGCGCCGCCATTTAACTCAGGCTCGCCGGATTCAGCGCCGAGTGCAATCGTCGATGAGGCCCGGTTGCGAGCGGCGCCATCGTTGAAACTGCGCACGGAAATTACTGAGCGTGCTGCGGCGAAACTCAACCTGCTTTAAAGGCAAGATCAAAAGATCGCAGCCTGCGGCAGCTCCTACAGATCCGGCGTTTATCCGCGCAATTGGCGGCGAATGCGATCCTTGTAGGAGCTGCCGGAGGCTGCGATCTTTTGACTTTTGCTTTCCGCCGCCCAGCCGTGTAGAAAGCCCTTCCACCCATTTTCACAGGGAGTTTCGATGAAGGCTTTGCCTTGGCTTTACCTGGCGCTGCTCAGCCTCGGCTACGGATTGGCGCTCAGCTACGGCCAACTCGGCTGGCTGGCACTGATTTCCGTTGGCCTGCTGCTGTTCGCCGGGTACGCGGTACGCCAGCAACAAGTGCCGTTCGCACGCTACCTCGGCCACGGCCTGTTTATCGTGATGACTTTGGCGTTGGCGATGCATTGGTTGCCGGGTTTTTACAACGGCCGCGCTATTGATCCGCAGCGTTTCACTGATAACGCTGTGCGCTTTTCGATGTACCTGAATCAGGACAAACCACTGGTTGGCTTTTGGCTGTTGCTGGTCTGCCCGTGGATTGTCGCGCGGCGCTCATTGCGCCTGACCGTGTACGCGACCGCCCTCGCCTTGACGTTAAGCGCGATCCTCGCTCTCGGCGGTGCGTTGTTGCTGGGCGTTATCGCCTGGGCACCGAAATGGCCAGATCAGGCGTGGCTGTGGGTGCTGAACAATCTGCTGCTGGTGACGCTGGTCGAGGAAGCGCTGTTTCGCGGCTATATACAAGGCGGTTTCAGCCGACGCTTCAAACACCTGCCGTATGGCGAAAACCTCGCGCTGCTGCTCGCCTCGTCACTGTTCGCGCTGGCGCATGTCGGTGCGGGCTGGACTTGGGTGTTACTGGCGGGACTGGCGGGTGTCGGCTATGGTCTGGCCTACCGTTTCGGCGGACTCGGGGCGGCGATCGCCACACACTTCGGGCTGAATGTGCTGCATTTTGGCTTGTTCACCTATCCGATGCTGGCCGGTTGAGGCAAGCCGCGTTTTGCGACGCCGTGCTGATTACTGAAAGAAAAATTCAATAATTTCCTGACAGCGCCGACAACCTTTCAAAGCCTTGCGGATTGAACAACCATGCGTAACAACCAGCCCATTACACAACGCGAACGGACTTTCCCGGCTCAGCAACGGTTGATTTCCACAACCGACGCCAAGGGCGTGATCACCTACTGCAACGACGCTTTCGTCGAAATCAGCGGGTTTTCGCGTGAGGAACTGATCCGTGCGCCGCACAACCTGGTCCGTCACCCCGACGTCCCGGCTGCGGTGTTTTCGCACATGTGGGGCACACTGAAACAAGGCTTGCCATGGATGGGCATTGTCAAGAATCGCTGCAAGACCGGTGACCATTACTGGGTTAACGCCTATGTAACACCGGTGTTCGACGGCAATCAGGTGGTCGGTTACGAGTCGGTGCGGATCAAACCCACCGCCGAACAGATCCGCCGTGCCGAAGCGCTTTACCAACGCATCAACCAAGGCAAGTCGGCGATCCCTTCCAGCGATAAATGGCTGCCGGTGCTGCAAGACTGGCTGCCGTTCATTCTGGTCAGCCAGCTTAGCTTCGTCATCGGCGCAACCCTGAACTCGCAGTGGGGCTTTGCCCTCGCCGCTGGTCTGTCGGTGCCACTCGGCCTATTGGGTCTGCAATGGCAGCAGCGAGGCCTCAAGCGCTTGCTGCGTCTGGCCGAACAGACCACGTCCGATCCGCTGATCGCGCAGATGTACACCGACAGCCGTGGCTCTCAGGCGCGTCTGGAAATGGCGATCCTCAGTCAGGAAGCCCGTCTGAAAACCTGCCTGACCCGACTGCAGGACACTGCCGAGCACCTGACCGATCAGGCCAAGCAGTCCGACGCTCTGGCACACAGCAGCTCGACCGGCCTGGAACGCCAGCGCGTGGAAACCGAACAGGTCGCCACCGCCGTCAATCAGATGGCCGCGACCACGCAGGAAGTGGCCAGCCACGTACAACGCACCGCCGATGCCACTCAGGAAGCCAATCGCCTGACCGGACGCGGCCGCGACATCGCCGGCGAAACCCGCGAAGCCATTCAGCGTTTGTCCGTGGTTGTTGGAGAAACCGGCCTAACCGTGACCCAACTGGCCAAGGACAGCGACGAAATCGGCGGCGTGGTCGATGTGATCAAAGGCATCGCCGACCAGACCAACCTGCTCGCGCTCAACGCCGCCATCGAAGCGGCCCGTGCCGGCGAAATGGGCCGCGGTTTTGCCGTGGTGGCTGATGAAGTTCGTCAACTGGCGCAACGCACCAGCGAATCGACCGGGCAGATTCACGCCCTGATCGCCAAGCTGCAGCAGACTGCTTCGAGCGCTGTGCAAACCATGGAAGCCGGGCATCGCCAGGCCGAAGAAGGTGTGGCGCGGGTGCTGGAAGCGGATCAGGCACTGGTCGGGATCAGCGAAGCGGTGGCTAATATCACCGACATGACCACGCAGATCGCTGCGGCGACGGAAGAGCAAAGTGCGGTGGCTGAAGAGATCAGCCGCAACATCAGCAATATTTCGGAGTTGGCGGATCAGACGTCGGAACAGGCGCATAACTCGGCGTTGCTGAGTGAAGAGCTGACCAAGACGGCGAATACGCAGTACTCGTTGGTGGAGCGGTTTAACCGCTAAAAGCAAAAGATCGCAGCCTTCGGCAGCTCCTACATTGGAATGCATGTTCCTGTAGGAGCTGCCGAAGGCTGCGATCTTTTGATCTTCAAAGCCCGGACGGCGAAAGCTTTCCGGGCTTTTTATTGCCTATGTGAAATCAATGGCATCTGGCAGACCGCCATCGCGAGCAGGCTCACTCCTACATGGGGTCTGCGGTGACCACAGCTTTTGTGCCCGACCACAATCCCTTGTAGGAGTGAGCCTGCTCGCGATGAGGCCATAACAGCCAGCGAGATTACTGAGGCAACTTCAGCTTATCTAATAGCCGATTGACCAACAGTTCGTTGAGCATGATCACCTGTTGCAGCGCCAGCAGCGGTTTGCGCTCCGGGCCGCCGATTGAGTGGGCGATGTTACCGGCCATGGCATGGGCGTAAGACAGCGACTCGCAGGCTTCGACGAGCAGGGTTTCGTCATCCAGGGTGGGGTCGACGAGAAAGACGGGGCGAAACTTGGGCGAGGTTGGCGGAGCCGCCAGGTCGTCGGGCTTGAGGTAGTAATCGAGGGCGCGATCGGTTGCTTCTTTGATCTTTTGTGGGCTGAGCGCTGGGTCGTGGGGGATTGGATCTGTGGGTGGTGGGTTTGGTGTGATTTTGAACATGGATGAAACTCCTATCGCAGTTTAAGGAGCCATCACTCTCGCTACCAAACGAGTGGGTGGTGGCCATACGCGGGTTGGTAGACCGGCTGCAATAGGAACCCGGCGCTCACGAGTGAGCCCCACGCATGACCACCATAAAGCCAAGCCCCAAGAAAGAGACTCTGTAAGGTGCTGCCACACAGCTATTACAGACGGGCTACCAAACCCGGTCACTGTTTTGCAGTGACAGGTGAACGATATAGCCCGGCACGTATCCGTGTAAGCCGGCGGATTCTGGCGTACGCGTAGGTAACGGCGCAAGGAGTTGTAGGCCCGATGGCGTAACGGGTTGTGTGATTTAAACGTGCTTGCAGGATTGCGTTTACTGATAGAGAAAACTGGAAATTCCCCTGTTGTATTGATGTTGTTTTTGAGGCCGCTTTCGCGAGCAGGCTCGCTCTTACAGTTGGATCGGGTGCGTCAGTAAGAGATTGGTCGGCTGTCAGGCCGCCATCGCTGGCAAGCCAGCTCCCACAATGGATTGAGTGTGTTCAGTTAGAGATTGGCTGGATGTCAGGCCGTCTTCGCGAGCAGGCTCGCTCCTACATTTGGATTGGGTGCGTCAGTAAGGGATTGGTCGGCTGTCAGGCCGCCATCGCTGGCAAGCCAGCTCCCACAAGGGATTGAGTGTGTTCAGTTAGAGATTGGTTGGATGTCAGACCGTCATCGCGAGCAGGCTCGCTCCTACATTTGGATTGGGTGCGTCAGTAAGGGATTGGTCGGCTGTCAGGCCGCCATCGCTGGCAAGCCAGCTCCCACAAGGGATTGAGTGTGTTCAGTTAGAGATTGGTTGGATGTCAGACCGTCATCGCGAGCAGGCTCACTCCCACAAAAAGCAACAGCAAGATCAAAAGATCGCAGCCTTCGACAGCTCCTACAGGGATGATATGTACCACCCGCACGCGGCGCATGCCGCCCCACTCAAAGGATGAGCGTTAGCTCGGCTGCCGCTCTTGATCTTGATCCACGGGCGACGTCGGTAGGCTGAGTGGAGGGATTGATCCGGGGGTGGGAGCGCAGCGACCGTTTGGCGAAGCCAAACACAGCGAGAGGAGGTGCAGCGCAGCAAACCGGAGACGCTGCGCCCGGATCAATTCCGGAGCGAAGGGACCCCGAGCCTCAGCGAGCGGGCCGCACGTAGGAGCAAGCGTTTTTGGTTACTTTTTAGGCGTTTGTAAAAAGTGACCCGCCGTAAGGGCGGAACCCTAAGCGGCCGTTACCGCAGCAATGGATATGTACTCAAAAAAAAGTCGTAGCTGATATCCATCCCCCTCACCCCAGCCCTCTCCCCCAAGGGGGCGAGGGGGAAGGGAGCCGATCTCCATGAAGTTCAGAATCCCGGTCACCCCTTGAGAAATTCGGATACTTTCTGCGCGGCACTGGCCAAATGCTGCTCATGGGTAAAACCGGAAACCTTCAACGGCTTCAAATCATGATCCCCCGCCCCCAACCAAAACACCTCAATCCCCGACGCTAACGAATACCCCTCAACCGCCGCAAGATTGCCAAGCGCATCCCGCTCCCCCTGAACAATCAACGTCCGCGTCTGCAACCCAGCCAAATGCTCAACCCGAGGCTTCTCCGGCTTCCCCACCGCATAAAACGGATACCCCAAACACACCAGCGCATCAGCCCCCAACTCATCCGCCACCAGACTCGCCATCCGCCCGCCCATCGACTTCCCACCCATAGCCAAAACCCCAGTGACATGACGTCGCACCAAGCCATACACCTCACGCCAACACTCCTGCAATTTCCCCGCAGGATTCGGCGGCCGCTTCACCCCATCAACCCGCCGCTGCGCCATATAAGGAAACTCAAACCGCAACACGTTCACCCCAAGTGCAGCAAGGCGCCCAGCCATGTCGTTCATCCACTCACTGTCCATCGGCGCACCCGCCCCATGCGCAAGGATCAACGTCGCCGAAGCCTCGCCACTGGCGGCGTTCCAAAGCCACCCATGATCACGTACGCACTGCGCCCATTGATCCCCGTCAATACTGGCCTTGTGCTGTTTGTTCATGCTTGCCTCGCTTTTAGTCTGCCTATAACTCCAGGCGAAGGATTTGCGGCTCTTTTGCGCGCGGTCACTTCGGCTGAACCGTGGATGGGGAACCATGAACACTTCTATCAGTACCGCCTACAACTACAAGGTGGTCCGCCAATTCGCCATTATGACGGTGGTGTGGGGCATCGTCGGCATGGGGCTCGGGGTTTTTCTCGCGGCCCAATTGGTCTGGCCCGAGCTCAACTTCGATTTACCCTGGACCAGTTTCGGCCGTCTGCGCCCACTGCACACCAACGCGGTGATCTTCGCGTTCGGCGGCTGCGCGCTGTTCGCCAGTTCGTTCTACTCGGTACAACGCACCTGCCAGACCCAACTGTTTGCGCCAAAGATTGCCGCATTCTGCTTCTGGGGCTGGCAACTGGTGATCCTGTTGGCGGCGATCAGCCTGCCATTGGGCTACACCAGCTCCAAGGAATACGCTGAACTCGAATGGCCGATCGACATACTGATCACCATTGTCTGGGTCGCCTACGCGGTCGTGTTCTTCGGCACGATCATGCAGCGCAAGACCAAACACATTTATGTGGGCAACTGGTTCTTCGGCGCGTTCATCATCACCGTGGCGATTTTGCACATCGTCAACAACCTCGAAATCCCGGTCAGTTTTACCAAGTCCTACTCGCTGTACTCCGGCGCCACCGACGCGATGGTGCAATGGTGGTACGGCCACAACGCCGTAGGCTTTTTCCTCACCGCCGGTTTCCTCGGGATGATGTATTACTTCGTGCCGAAACAGGCCGAGCGTCCGGTGTATTCGTATCGCCTGTCGATCGTCCATTTCTGGGCACTGATCACCCTGTACATCTGGGCCGGTCCGCACCACTTGCACTACACCGCGCTTCCAGACTGGGCGCAGTCGCTGGGCATGGTGATGTCGCTGATTCTGCTGGCACCGAGCTGGGGCGGCATGATCAACGGCATGATGACCCTCTCGGGCGCCTGGCATAAGTTGCGCAGCGACCCGATCCTGCGCTTCCTCGTGGTGTCGCTGGCGTTCTACGGCATGTCGACCTTCGAAGGTCCGATGATGGCGATCAAGACTGTCAACGCCCTCTCCCACTACACCGACTGGACCATCGGCCACGTACACGCCGGCGCTCTCGGTTGGGTGGCGATGATTTCCATTGGCGCGCTGTACCACATGATCCCGAAAATCTTCGGCAAGGCGCAGATGCACAGCGTCGGCCTGATCAACGCGCACTTCTGGCTCGCCACCATCGGCACCGTGCTCTACATCGCTTCGATGTGGGTCAACGGCATCGCTCAGGGCCTGATGTGGCGCGCGGTCAACGAGGACGGCACGCTGACCTACTCCTTCGTCGAAACCCTGGTGGCCAGCCATCCAGGCTTCGTCGTGCGGCTGGTTGGCGGGGCGATCTTCCTCAGCGGCATGTTCCTGATGGCTTACAACACCTGGCGCACAGTGCGGGCCTCGCAGCCTGCTGACGTCGTTGCCGCCGCGCAGATGGCCTGAGGAGTCCGCCATGAAACACGAAACGATTGAAAAGAACGTCGGCCTGCTGATGCTGTTGATGGTGTTCGCCGTGAGCATCGGCGGTCTGACCCAGATCGTCCCGCTGTTCTTCCAGGACGTCACCAACAAACCGGTGGAGGGCATGAAGCCCTACACGGCGCTGCAACTGGAAGGTCGCGATATCTATATCCGCGAAGGCTGCGTCCAGTGTCACTCACAGATGATCCGGCCGTTCCGGGCTGAAACCGAGCGTTACGGGCACTACTCGGTGGCCGGGGAAAGCGTTTGGGATCACCCGTTCCTGTGGGGCTCGAAACGCACCGGGCCGGATCTGGCACGGGTCGGCGCGCGTTACTCGGATGACTGGCACCGCGCGCATTTGTACAACCCGCGCAACGTTGTCCCGGAATCGAAAATGCCGGCCTACCCATGGCTGGTCACGCAAGCGGTCGACAGCAGCCACACCGAAACCAAGCTCAAGACCATGCGCACCCTCGGCGTGCCGTACACCGACGACGACATCAGCGACGCGGTGGCCAGCCTCAAGGACAAGACCGAAATGGACGCGCTCATCTCCTACCTGCAAGTGCTCGGCACTGCAATCAAGAGCAAGAGGTGAGCCATGGTCGTTGAAATGAGTGCAGGACTGATTCGTGGCTTAGGCACCGTTGTGGTGTTCGTCGCCTTCGTTGGTTTGACCCTGTGGGTGTTCAACCGCAAGCGCAATCCGGAATTCGCCGAAGCGCGCCTGCTGCCGTTCGCCGACGAACTGCAACCCGACACTACCCCAGCATCTGAAACAACCCAAGCACCTGAACCAAGGAGTACCCGGCCATGACCACCTTCTGGAGTACGTGGATCTGCGTACTGACCATCGGCAGCCTGATCGGCCTGACGTGGCTGCTGATCGGCACCCGCCGGGGCGAGACCAAGGGCAGCGTCGACCAGACCATGGGCCACAGCTTTGACGGCATCGAGGAGTACGACAACCCGCTGCCGCAGTGGTGGTTCATGCTGTTCGCCGGCACCTTGGTGTTTTCCGTGGGCTACCTGATCCTTTATCCGGGTCTGGGCAACTGGAAAGGCATCCTGCCGGGTTACGAGGATGGCTGGACCGGCGTGCATGAGTGGGAAAAGGAGATGAACAAGGCTGACGCCAAATTCGGCCCGATCTTCGCCAAGTTCGCCGCCATGCCGGTGGAAGAAGTGGCGAAAGATCCGCAAGCGCTGAAAATGGGTGGCCGTCTGTTCGCTTCCAACTGCTCGGTGTGCCACGGCTCCGACGCCAAGGGCGCGTTCGGCTTCCCAAACCTCGCCGACAGCGATTGGCGCTGGGGCGGCGATGCCGACACGATCAAGACCACCATCATGGGTGGCCGGGTGGCAGCAATGCCGGCCTGGGGCGAGGTGTTGGGCGAAGCTGGCGTGAAGAACGTTGCAGCGTATGTTCGTCACGAATTGGCTGGCTTGCCATTGCCTGCCGACAGCAAGGTTGATCTGCTAGCCGGACAGCAAGCCTTCAGCACCACTTGCGTGGCGTGTCACGGGGCAACCGGCAAAGGCACTGAAGCCATGGGCGCGCCGAATCTGACGCACCCGGCCGGGTTTATCTATGGCACCAGCCTTACTCAGCTTGAACAGACCATTCGCCACGGTCGTCAGGGCCATATGCCAGCGCAAACGGAGCTACTGGGTAATGACAAGGTGCAATTGCTCGCAGCTTATGTGTACAGCTTGAGCCATGGATTGAGCACAGAAAAACTTATTACTGAAGACAATAAATAAACTGTATTGAGTACACCTTTGCCGCACCGATTACGGTGCGGCAGTTTCCTGCCCCTTTGCGACGCATTGTCGCACCCTTCACACCCTCGCCTTTCGGTTCCCCTGATTCGGGTCTACGCTTGCTCGATGAGGACTGGTTCGCGCCGGTTCCAGGTCGACCCTAACCGCTGTGTTCTGCGAAATGGCTGACTGATGTCGCCGCAAACGCCGGTAGATACCGGCTGTCGAGCCGATTGCCTTCCGTCAGCCGAACGGAGCGTTTGAACACACCTCGTTACAAGCGACCTGAACCCCTCGCTTTTTTCATCCGTTGCGACATTTTGTCCGAGGCTGATTTTGTCCTTACGCGGCGCATGGAAAGGCCGCAGAATCAGCGTTGGAAAGCATTGACCCAGGTCATGGCGCGTTGCAATGCCCCCCTGCTTTGCCCATACTTGCGGCCGAATTACATCCTAATAAAATACCCAAACCGTGGAACCTTAGAATGAGCACAGCAATCAGTCCGACTGCTTATAACTATAAGGTAGTCCGCCAGTTCGCCATCATGACGGTGGTCTGGGGGATCCTTGGCATGGGGCTCGGTGTTTTCATCGCCTCGCAACTGGTCTGGCCGGAATTGAACTTCGGTCTGCCGTGGACGAGCTTTGGACGCCTGCGCCCGTTGCACACAAACCTGGTGATTTTTGCCTTCGGTGGTTGTGCACTCTTCGCCACTTCCTACTATGTCGTGCAGCGAACCTGCCAGACGCGACTGATTTCCGACAGCCTCGCCGCCTTCACCTTCTGGGGCTGGCAAGCGGTGATCGTCGGCGCGATCATTACCTTGCCGCTGGGTTACACCACCACCAAGGAATACGCGGAACTGGAATGGCCGATCGCCATTTTGCTGGCCATTGTCTGGGTCACCTACGGTCTGGTGTTCTTTGGCACCATCACCAAGCGCAAAACCAAACACATCTATGTCGGTAACTGGTTCTACGGTGCTTTCATCGTCGTGACCGCAATGCTGCACATCGTCAACCACGCTTCCCTGCCGGTGAATCTGTTCAAGTCCTACTCCGCCTACTCGGGCGCGACCGACGCGATGATCCAGTGGTGGTACGGCCACAACGCCGTGGGTTTCTTCCTGACCACCGGCTTCCTGGGGATGATGTATTACTTCGTGCCGAAACAGGCCGAACGTCCGATTTACTCTTATCGCCTGTCGATCGTGCACTTCTGGGCACTGATCACCCTGTACATCTGGGCCGGCCCGCACCACTTGCACTACACCGCGCTGCCGGATTGGGCACAATCGCTGGGCATGGCGATGTCGATCATCCTGCTGGCGCCAAGCTGGGGCGGCATGATCAACGGCATGATGACCCTCTCGGGCGCCTGGCATAAGCTGCGCACCGACCCGATCCTGCGCTTCCTGGTGGTCTCGCTGGCGTTCTACGGCATGTCGACCTTCGAAGGGCCGATGATGGCGATCAAGACCGTCAACTCGCTCTCGCACTACACCGACTGGACCATCGGCCACGTACACGCCGGCGCTCTGGGCTGGGTGGCAATGATCTCGATCGGCGCGATCTACCACATGATTCCGAAACTGTTCGGTCGTGCGCAGATGCACAGTGTCGGCCTGATCAACGCGCACTTCTGGCTCGCGACCATCGGTACCGTGCTCTACATCGCTTCGATGTGGGTCAACGGCATCACCCAGGGTCTGATGTGGCGCGCAATCAACGATGACGGCACCCTCACCTACTCGTTCGTCGAAGCGCTGCAAGCCAGCCACCCGGGCTTTATCGTCCGCGCTCTTGGCGGAGCGTTCTTCGCCAGCGGCATGCTGCTGATGGCTTACAACGTCTGGCGCACCGTGCGCGCCTCGAACCCGGCTGAAGCCGAAGCCGCTGCCCAGATCGCTGTCGTTGGAGCTCACTGATGAAGCATGAAGCTGTCGAGAAGAATATTGGCCTGCTGGCTTTCTTCATGGTCATCGCCGTCAGCATCGGTGGCCTGACCCAGATCGTTCCGCTGTTTTTCCAGGACGTTACCAACAAGCCGGTCGAGGGCATGAAGCCGCGTCCGGCCCTGGAACTGGAAGGCCGCGACGTCTACATCGCTAACGGCTGTGTCGGCTGCCACTCGCAGATGATCCGTCCGTTCCGCGCCGAAACCGAACGCTACGGTCACTACTCGGTTGCCGGTGAAAGTGTCTGGGACCACCCGTTCCTGTGGGGCTCCAAGCGCACCGGCCCGGACCTGGCCCGTGTCGGCGGTCGCTACTCCGATGACTGGCAACGTGCGCACTTGTACAACCCGCGCAACGTGGTGCCTGAGTCGAAAATGCCGGCTTACCCGTTCCTCGTGGAAAACAAGCTCGACGGCAAGGAAACTGCCAAGAAAATGGAGGTCCTGCGTACGCTCGGCGTTCCTTACACCGATGAAGACATCGCCGGTGCTCAGGATGCCGTGAAGGGCAAGACCGAAATGGACGCGCTGGTGGCCTATCTGCAAGGCCTGGGCACCATCATCAAAAGCAAACGGTGAATTAGATGGATATCGGGATGATTCGTGGCCTGGGCACCGTTGTTGTGATGGTGGCCTTTATCGGTCTGGCGTTGTGGGTGTTCAGCCCCAAGCGCAAGTCGGAGTTTGAAGACGCGACCTTGCTGCCTTTTGCGGATGATCCCGAAGCCATCAAGCACGTCGAGCAAGCTTCTAGGAGTAACAAAGAATGACTACATTCTGGAGTCTGTACGTCACAGTCCTCAGTCTTGGCACCATCTTCGCCCTGACCTGGCTGTTGCTGTCGACCCGCAAGGGCCAGCGCTCCGAGCAGACGGACGAGACGGTCGGCCACTCGTTCGACGGGATCGAGGAATACGACAACCCGCTGCCGAAATGGTGGTTCATGCTGTTCGTGGGCACCATCATCTTTGCGCTGGGTTATCTGGTGCTGTACCCGGGCCTGGGTAACTGGAAAGGCCTGCTGCCGGGCTACAACTACCTCGATACCGAGAAACAGACTGCGTTCGCCAACGGCCAGACCGGCTGGACTGGCGTGCACGAGTGGGAAAAGGAAATGGCCCGTTCGGACGCCAGGTTCGGTCCGATCTTCGCCAAGTTCGCAGCCATGCCAATTGAAGAAGTGGCCAAGGACCCGCAAGCGCTGAAGATGGGGGGCCGCCTGTTCGCCTCCAACTGCTCGGTGTGCCACGGTTCCGACGCCAAAGGCGCCTACGGTTTCCCTAACCTGACCGACGCCGACTGGCGCTGGGGCGGCGAAGCGGAAACCATCAAGACCACCATCATGGGCGGCCGTCACGCGGTCATGCCGGCGTGGGCTGAAGTGATTGGCGAGCAAGGCGTGGCTGACGTGGCCGCGTACGTGGTCACCAACCTCGATGCTCGCCCGCTGCCGGAAGGCACCAAGGCAGATGTCGCCAATGGCCAGAAACTGTTCGCCGCCAACTGCGTGGCCTGCCACGGCCCGGCGGGCAAAGGCACGCCAGCGATGGGCGCACCTGACCTGACCCACCCGGGCGCGTTCATCTACGGTTCGAGCTTTGCGCAACTGCAGCAGACCATCCGTTACGGCCGTCAGGGCCAGATGCCTGCGCAAGAGCAGTTGCAAGGCAACGACAAGGTTCACCTGCTGGCGGCTTATGTTTACAGCCTGTCGCACGGTGAGAAAGCAGCGGAAGCGAAGGCCGAGTAAGGCCAACGCCTGAAGCAATAAAAAACGGCCCCGTCATTTGACGGGGCCGTTTTGGTTTCAGTCCATGAATACATTCAGCGAACCGGAACAGTGGCGATGACCTTGCGTGATGGCCAGCTGTTGCCGGATACCTGATGCACGTTGATCGACTTTCGATCCGTGGCGAAGCTCGCGATCAAGTAAGTCTGATTTGACGCCCCACCGCTCAGGAAAACGGGCACATCGCCAAAATATTCGCGGGTTCTCCAACTCGTATAACCCCCCGGATCGTTATGGTAGTGACCGGCAAATACGGCAGTCACCTGATAGCGTTCGACCATTGCCCTGAATCGGGCAATTTTTTGATCGTCGCCCTGCCAGCGATCCGGTTTGTGCATATTAAGCAAAATGATCTTGCCCTGACTCTGGGCCTTTTGCAGGTCTCGCTCCAGCCAGTCCAGGGCATCAGTAATTTCGAAATTAACGCGAAACAGAGGAAACCCCGAGACAAACTTCACCGAGTACGTGGGTTCATTATTCAACTGAACCAGATGGACATCGCCAAATGTTTTCGAATAAGCAAGACTTCCATACAACACTTTGGCGCCACTCTCACTGCGCGCTGCCAGGTCCATACTCACTTTCCCCCAATAGCGTTCCTTCAGATCATTGATACTGCCTGCCGCACAGTTATTCTCTGGAAAACTGCAATCATTGATGTTGTTTTCATAATCATGATTACCCAAACCATAATCGTAAATGCCGCTCAACTTGTTATCCAGAATCGACCGGGTAGTGCGACGCTCACCGCCATGACCGAAAGCGGTCATGTCACCATTGATCATGACCGGAATATGGTTCGGATCAACACTGAAGTATTTTCTGAAACTGGCAACGTCCGAGTATTGAGTTTCGATCAGCCAGCGCGAGCGCTTGTCACGCTCGGAAGCGGACTCATCGACGCCGGTATCCGAATTTTCGGTCCAGGGAAACTGTGGATCCGACGTAAATACAATGTGATCAGGCAGCGTAATTGCTGAGGCATTGACCGTTAATGCGGCAACACTCAAAAGCAGGCCACAAAGCAGCCTGATGTTTTTTATAAAGGACATAGAGCACTCTTAAAATCTTTAAAGTTAAGTTATTCAGCACCGCAGTGCTGCCAGTGCAATTTATTCCAGATAGAAACCAAATCAACCCCCACAAGCAGGACAATTAAAAGATGATATTTCCCAACTGTTTTTTCGACCAAACCCATTGCACTGACTGACAATAAATAACTTTAAAAAACCCGACTCACACACGGCAACACCATTACATTACGCCAGTACTGCGTTAGCCGATAATTTTCAACAGCGACAACAGCAACACTCAATCTACTATCAGTTTTATAAAACAAAAATGTTCAACTTGAACGAGCAAAACAATGTATTGGACCCAACCCCTCCCGCCGATAACGAAGCCGTCCAAATGGAGGGTGAAGAGGCACACAACCCTGCCCCGCGTCGGCAGCATCTTTCGCTGCGCTTCGGTTGAAAGAGCGGATGGCGGTCCAAAGGATTCGTCTATAGTCAATTGACCTGCATCAGGCTTTTTCGCATTCGCTACACCATCCAGATTTTTTCCCCAACGCGACCAAAGGTCGCACCCGTTCATCGGCGTGACAGGCGTATCATTGCGC
Organism: Pseudomonas sp. P116; assembly: GCF_020149425.1. Taxonomy (NCBI): domain Bacteria; kingdom Pseudomonadati; phylum Pseudomonadota; class Gammaproteobacteria; order Pseudomonadales; family Pseudomonadaceae; genus Pseudomonas; species Pseudomonas sp. P116. Next base: position 417,630 of record NZ_JACVHB010000001.1, read on the forward strand.
CACTGCAACGCCCTTTCTGACCCCGGTTGGCACGTATCGACCGAGGCATTTTTCCACTGCCGTGGGATGCAATGATGAGTAACCAGATTCCGGTACACGACGTCACGCCACCGAGTAAAAACGCGAACAACAGCGTTGATCTTTACGCCTCTCGAGAAAAAATCTACACCCGTGCTTTCACCGGTCTGTTCCGCAATCTGCGGATGATGGGCGGCGCCGGTCTGTTCCTGCTGTATTTCGGTACGGTGTGGCTGAACTGGGGCGGCCATCAGGCCGTGTGGTGGAACCTGCCGGAACGCAAGTTCTTCATTTTCGGCGCGACCTTCTGGCCGCAGGATTTCATCCTGCTGTCGGGAATTTTGATCGTCGCCGCGTTCGGGCTGTTTTTCATCACCGTTTATGCCGGGCGCGTCTGGTGTGGCTACACCTGTCCGCAAAGTGTCTGGACGTGGATTTTCATGTGGTGCGAGAAAGTCACCGAAGGCGACCGCAACCAACGCATAAAGCTCGACAAGGCGCCGATGAGCGGCAACAAGTTTCTGCGCAAACTCGCCAAACACTCGCTGTGGCTGCTGATCGGTTTCGTCACCGGCATGACCTTTGTCGGCTACTTCTCGCCGATCCGTGAACTGGTGTTCGAGTTCTTCACAGGGCAAGCCGATGGCTGGTCGTATTTCTGGGTCGGTTTCTTCACCCTCGCCACCTATGGCAACGCCGGTTGGCTGCGCGAGCAGGTGTGTATCTACATGTGCCCGTACGCACGCTTCCAGAGCGTGATGTTCGACAAGGACACGCTGATCGTTTCCTACGACCCGCGCCGTGGTGAAAGCCGTGGCCCGCGCAAGAAAGGCGTCGATTACAAGGCCATGGGCCTGGGCGACTGCATCGATTGCACCATGTGCGTCCAGGTCTGCCCGACCGGCATCGACATCCGCGACGGCCTGCAGATCGAGTGCATCGGCTGCGCCGCGTGCATCGACGCCTGCGACAGCATCATGGACAAGATGGATTACCCGCGCGGCCTGATCAGCTATACAACCGAACACAACCTGTCCGGCCAGAAAACCCATAAACTGCGGCCACGCCTGATTGGCTATGCCGTGGTGTTGCTGGCGATGATCAGCCTGTTGGCGGCTGCGTTTTTCATGCGCTCGCTGGTCGGTTTCGACGTCAGCAAGGACCGCGTGCTGTACCGCGAAAACGCCGAAGGCCGGATCGAAAACGTCTACAGCCTGAAGATCATGAACAAGGATCAGCGCGACCACACCTACCTGCTGCAAGCCAGTGGTCTGCCGGATCTGCGCCTGCAAGGCAAACGCGAGATCAAGGTCGCCGCCGGGGATATCTTTACCATGCCGGTCGAACTGTCGAGCGCGCCTGAACAATTGCCGTCGAGCACCAACGAGGTGAAATTCATCCTCAAGGATGCCGATGACGACAGCGTCCACGTTGAAGCCAAGAGCCGATTCATCGGCCCACAAATTCGTTGAGAGAACTGAACATGCCCGCAGCAAACGCCGCAAGCCCTTGGTACAAGCACCTCTGGCCATGGATCATCATCGCGATTCTGGCCTGTTCGGTGACGCTGACCCTGTCCATGGTGACCATCGCGGTGAACAACCCGGACAACCTGGTCAACGACAACTACTACGAGGCCGGCAAAGGCATCAACCGTTCGCTGGACCGCGAGTTGCTGGCCCAGACCCTGAACATGCGCGCGGCTGTGCTTCTGGATGACGTGACCGGCGAAGTCGACCTGCGTTTGAGCGGCGACAGCCAACCGAAAACCCTCGAGCTGAATCTGATCTCGCCGACCCAGCCGGAAAAAGATCGCAAGATTGTCCTGACCCGCAGCGAAACTGAATCGGGCCGCTACATCGGCCAGTTGAACGATAAAGTCGAAGGTCGCCGCTTTGTGGAGTTGCTGGGCACGCAGGATGAGCACATCTGGCGGATGTTCGAGGAAGAACTGGTCAGCCACGACAAGGATCTGCTGCTGGGTGATGAACCACTGCAGGGCGCGGAAGACCTGAAAAAATAAACCGTTCCCTGTAGGAGCTGCCGCAGGCTGCGATCTTTTGATTTTGTTTTTAAAGCAAGGTCAAAAGATCGCAGCCTGCGGCAGCGCCTACAGAGGCGGTAATGATTCAGCAGTATTAGTGAATATCCGATGACCACCCCACTCCCCTGCTACCACTGCGCCCTGCCCGTTCCGTCCGGCAGCCGCTTTACCGCTGTCGTACTCGGGGAGCCCCGCGAATTCTGCTGCCCTGGCTGTCAGGCCGTGGCTGAAGCCATCGTTGCCGGCGGGCTCGAAAGCTACTATCAGCATCGCAGCGAAGCCTCGGCCAACCCCGAAGCGCTGCCGGTGCAACTGGTCGATGAACTTGCACTGTACGACCGTGCCGACGTGCAAAAACCTTTCGTCCGCCACGAAGGCGACCTGGCCGAAACCACCCTGTTGATGGAAGGCATCAGTTGCGCCGCCTGTGGCTGGCTGATCGAGAAACACCTGCGCACGCTGCCCGCCGTGGCCGAGGCGCGATTGAACCTGTCCAACCACCGCCTGCACGTGAGCTGGGCCGATGGGCAATTGCCGCTCAGCCAGATCCTCGCCGAACTGCGCCACATCGGTTACGCCGCGCACCCGTATCAGGCTGACCGCGCCAGCGAGCAACTGGCCAGCGAAAACCGTCTGGCCCTGCGCCAACTCGGCGTGGCCGGGCTGCTGTGGTTTCAGGCGATGATGGCGACCATGGCCACCTGGCCGGAATTCAATATCGACCTCAGCCCGGAGCTGCACACCATCCTGCGCTGGGTCGCGTTGTTCCTGACCACGCCGATCGTGTTCTACAGTTGCGCGCCGTTTTTCAAGGGCGCCATGCGTGATTTGCGCACGCGGCATCTGACCATGGATGTCTCGGTTTCACTGGCGATCGGCAGCGCCTATATCGCCGGAATCTGGACCTCGATCACCGGCGTCGGCGAGTTGTATTTCGATGCGGTCGGCATGTTTGCGCTGTTCCTGCTCGCCGGACGCTATCTGGAACGTCGCGCCCGGGAACGCACCGCCGCCGCCACGGCGCAGTTGGTCAATCTGTTGCCAGCCTCATGCCTGCGTCTTGATGAGACCGGCCAGAGCGAGCGCATCCTCCTCAGCGAGTTGCGGGTGGGCGAGCGAATTCTGGTGCAACCCGGGTCGATCCTGCCGGCGGACGGCAAGATTCTCGACGGCCAGTCGAGCATCGACGAATCACTGTTGACGGGCGAGTACCTGCCGCAACCGCGTGCACCGGGCGATGCGGTCACTGCCGGCACACTGAACGTCGAAGGCGCGTTGACCGTGCAGGTGCAGGCGCTAGGGCAAGATACGCGGCTGTCAGCCATCGTTCGTTTGCTGGATCGCGCTCAGGCCGAAAAACCGCGACTGGCGGAAATCGCCGACCGCGCCGCGCAATGGTTTTTGCTGTTGTCACTGATCGCTGCGGCCGCCATCGGCCTGTTGTGGTGGGAGCTGGATTCGTCGCGGGCGTTCTGGATCGTCCTTGCCATGCTGGTCGCAACCTGCCCTTGCGCGCTGTCACTGGCGACACCCACGGCGCTCACCGCTGCCACCGGCACCCTGCACAAACTCGGCCTGCTGCTGACGCGCGGCCATGTGCTAGAGGGCTTGAATCAGATCGACACGGTGATTTTCGACAAGACTGGCACGCTCACCGAAGGTCGCCTGGTGCTGCGCTCGATCCGTCCTCTGGGCGCACTCGACAGCGACCAATGCCTGAGCCTCGCCGCCGCGCTGGAAAACCGTTCGGAACACCCGATTGCCCGTGCGTTCGGCCGTGCACCGTTGGCCGCTGAAGACGTCCACAGCACACCGGGGCTCGGCCTCGAAGGCATTGTCGGCGAGCAACGTTTGCGTATCGGCCAGGCTGAATTTGTCTGCGCCCTCAGTGCCGCGGCTATCCCGGCGATGCCGGATGAGCCAGGCCAATGGCTGCTGCTCGGTGATGGTTCCGGGCCGCTGGCGTGGTTCGTGCTCGACGATCGTCTGCGCGACGATGCGCCCGCCCTGCTCGCCGCGTGCAAGGCGCGTGGCTGGCGCACGTTGTTGCTGTCCGGCGACAGTTCGCCGATGGTCGCCAGCGTCGCCGCCGAACTGGGCATTGATGAGGCCCGCGGCGGTTTACGCCCGGATGACAAGCTGCAAGTGCTGCAACAGCTGCACAAGGAAGGCCGCAAAGTGCTGATGCTCGGCGACGGCGTCAACGATGTGCCGGTGCTGGCCGCCGCCGACATCAGCGTGGCCATGGGCTCGGCCACCGATCTGGCCAAGACCAGCGCGGATGCGGTGCTGCTGTCCAATCGCCTCGATGCGTTGGTGCAAGCCTTCACGCTGGCGCGGCGCACCCGTCGGGTAATCATCGAGAACCTGCTGTGGGCCGCGCTGTACAATGGCCTCATGCTGCCGTTCGCCGCCCTCGGCTGGATCACCCCGGTGTGGGCCGCGGTCGGCATGTCGATCAGTTCGTTGACCGTGGTGCTCAACGCCCTGCGCCTGACTCGCCTGCCGAGTTCGCCGCAAGCCTGCGCCCGATCAGAAACCCGTCCGCTGCCGGCCTGAGCCGCGCGGGCATGGAGTACAGATGCCAGCTCTCTACGTGATGATCCCGGCCGCCCTGCTGATCGTGGCCATCGCTGTGTACATCTTCTTCTGGGCGGTGGACAGCGGCCAGTACGACGACCTCGACGGTCCGGCCCATAGCATCCTGTTCGATGATCAGGACCCGAACCACACCGCAGCGGTGGACGAAGCCCGCGCGCAGAAACCGGACGACAAGGCCCCTCCTCATGCTTGAGCTGGCGCCACTGCTGGTGTCGGCGCTGATCCTCGGGTTACTCGGCGGCGGCCATTGCCTGGGGATGTGCGGCGGCTTGATGGGTGCGCTGACCCTGGCGATCCCCAAGGAACAACGCAGTCGACGCTTTCGCTTGCTGCTGGCGTATAACCTGGGACGCATCCTGAGCTATGCCACGGCGGGATTACTGATCGGTCTCGCCGGGTGGGCGGTGGCCAACAGCCCGGCCGCGTTGTTCATGCGTGTACTGGCCGGGTTGCTGCTGATTGCCATGGGCTTGTACCTGGCCGGTTGGTGGAGTGGTCTGACTCGCATCGAAAGCCTGGGTCGCGGTTTGTGGCGCTACATTCAGCCAGTGGCCAACCGTTTGCTGCCGGTGTCGAGCTTGCCCCGCGCCTTGCTGCTTGGCGCACTGTGGGGCTGGCTGCCGTGCGGACTGGTTTACAGCACGTTGCTGTGGTCAGCGAGCCAGGGCAATGCGCTGGACAGTGCTTTGTTGATGCTGGCGTTCGGGCTCGGTACGTGGCCGGTGTTGCTGGCCACCGGCCTCGCCGCCGAACGGGTGACGGCGCTGTTGCGCAAGCGCAGCGTGCGGATGACCGGCGGCTTGCTGGTGATTCTGTTCGGGATCTGGACGCTGCCCGGCCCGCATCAGCATTGGTTGATGGGGCATTAAAATCAAAAGATCGCAGCCTTCGGCAGCTCCTACATTGGAATGTGTCCCCCTGTAGGAGCTGCCGAAGGCTGCGATCTTTTGATCTTATGCTGTTGATGCAAATCAACAGCCCCATCGCCGCACCCCGATAGACTCGCCACACTGCCAGCCTATCCGGGGGAATGCCCGCATGCTCGACGCCATTCGTTGGGACACCGATTTGATCCGCCGCTACGATCTGGCGGGGCCGCGTTACACCTCGTATCCGACGGCCGTGCAATTCAACAGTCAGGTCGGCACGTTCGACCTGTTCCATGCCCTGCGCGACAGCCGTAAAGCCCAGCGCCCGCTCTCGTTGTACGTGCATGTGCCGTTCTGCGCGAACATTTGCTACTACTGCGCCTGCAACAAGGTCATCACCAAGGATCGCGGTCGCGCCCTGCCGTATCTGCAACGGCTAGAACAGGAAATCCAGCTGATCGGCTGCCACCTCGACCCGGCGCAGAAAGTCGAGCAACTGCACTTTGGCGGCGGTACGCCGACCTTTCTCAGCCACGACGAGCTGCGCCAACTGATGGCGCATCTGCGCAAGCACTTCAATCTTCTGGACGATGACTCCGGCGATTACGGCATCGAAATCGACCCGCGTGAAGCTGACTGGTCGACCATGGGCCTGCTCCGCGAACTGGGCTTCAACCGCGTCAGCATCGGCCTGCAAGACCTTGACCCGGTGGTGCAGCGAGCGGTCAATCGCCTGCAAAGTCTGGAAGAAACCCGCGCAGTGATCGACGCCGCGCGCACGCTGCAATTTCGCTCGATCAACATCGATCTGATCTACGGCCTGCCAAAACAGACCCCGGACAACTTCGCCCGCACAGTGGAAGAAGTCATCAGCCTGCAACCCGATCGGCTCTCGGTGTTCAACTACGCGCACTTGCCGGAACGCTTCATGCCGCAGCGGCGGATCAACGGCCATGACCTGCCGAGCCCCGCGCAAAAACTGGAAATGCTCCAGCGCACCATCGAACAACTGACCGCCGCCGGTTATCGCTATATCGGCATGGACCACTTCGCCCTGCCCGACGACGAACTGGCGATCGCTCAGGAAGAACACACCTTGCAGCGCAACTTCCAGGGCTACACCACCCATGGTCATTGCGATCTGGTGGGATTGGGCGTGTCGGCGATCAGCCAGATTGGCGACCTGTACTGCCAGAACAGCAGCGACCTCAACGCATACCAGAACACCCTCGCCTCAGCGCAACTGGCGACCAGTCGGGGCCTGGTGTGCAATGCCGATGATCGGTTGCGACGGGCGGTGATTCAGCAACTGATCTGCAATTTCAGCCTGGACTTCGCCGAGATCGAGCAACAGTTCAACATCGATTTTCAGGGTTACTTCGGCGCTCTGTGGCCTCAACTGCAAGAGATGGCCAAGGATGGCTTGATCACCCTTGATCGCGAGCAAATCAAAGTATTGCCAGCCGGACGACTGCTGGTGCGCTCGGTGTGCATGGTGTTCGATGCCTACCTTGAACAGCAGAATCGCCAGCGCTTTTCGCGGGTAATCTAGTTTTTCATCAACAGCGAACCCACTTTCAGGTTCTGATCAGACGTCAGACCCGACTGCCCCACCACTTTGGACAAAGCCAGATTGGCGGTGATGAGACCGGTGTTCAACGCGGCAATGGCGCCGCGCAGCGCGCCAACCTTGATGATCTTTTCTTCGTTGGAAAGGCGCTTGTCGGCCATGATCTTTTCGATAAGCGCCTTTTTCTCGGCGATCTGTTTTTGCAATTTACGAATCATCTTCAGCAGTTGCTGAATGTTCTCGGGCAAGCCGCTCTCTTCGATGTCGCGATTATCGCCACCGGAACCGGCCGATCGCTCGATTGAAGCACCGGACAGCGACACTTTGACGCCTTCGACCAAGGTCGGGGTTGCCTGTGTAGTCGAGTCGGCGTCGCGGTCTTTGCCGTCGGCGTTTTTAAACGTTTCCGACAATGCCTCTACACCGCTGCTAGCGGGGCCCAGCGTACCAATGGCAGCCATTGAACCGGTTCCTTCCAAAGCTCTGATAACAGTTTATCGGCCAATTGCCCTGCGGCTTTACGCCCGTGGGACAAACTCGCCATAAACTGGCCTGAACGTCCTCCCGTGAGTTACCCTTACGGCTTATGTGTGTTTTCCCACAAGGATTGAAGAAATGTCCGAGCCAGTCAAACTGCGCGCTCACACCCAGGCCCATTGCAAGGATTGCAGCCTGGCCCCCCTCTGCCTGCCACTTTCTCTGAATCTGGAAGACATGGAAGCGCTGGACGAAATCGTGAAACGCGGCCGCCCGTTGAAAAAGGGTGAGTTCCTGTTCCGCCAGGGCGACACGTTTGATTCCGTTTATGCAGTACGCTCCGGCGCCCTGAAAACCTTCAGCCTGAGCGATGCCGGTGAAGAACAACTCACCGGTTTCCACCTGCCGAGCGAACTGGTCGGCCTGTCCGGCATGGACACCGAGAAACACCCGGTCTCGGCTCAGGCACTGGAAACCACTTCGGTTTGCGAAATCCCTTTCGAACGCCTCGACGAACTGGCCCTGCAACTGCCGCAACTGCGCCGCCAGTTGATGCGCGTGATGAGCCGCGAGATCCGCGACGACCAGCAAATGATGTTGCTGCTATCGAAGAAAACCGCCGATGAGCGCATCGCGACTTTCCTGGTCAACCTGTCGGCACGCTTCCGCGCTCGCGGCTTCTCGGCCAATCAGTTCCGCCTGAGCATGTCGCGCAATGAAATCGGCAACTACCTGGGCCTGGCGGTGGAAACCGTGTCCCGCGTATTCACCCGCTTCCAGCAAAACCAACTGATCGCAGCCGAAGGCAAAGAGATCCACATTCTCGATCCGATCCAGCTCTGCGCCCTGGCTGGCGGTTCGCTGGAAGGCTGATCTCGACCCGCGGCCGAGCGAATCGATTCAGCCGCGGGTATACTGCGCCGTTTGCAGCCCTGCCAGGACACCTCGACGATGGTCTTCGACTCCTTCGACATCAAATCCCTGATCCGCCCCGTGATCGACTTCCCGAAACCGGGCGTGATTTTTCGCGACATCACCCCGCTGTTCCAGTCGCCAACGGCTCTGCGCCTGGTGATGGACAGCTTCGCTCACCGCTACGTCGAAGCCGACTTCACGCATATCGGCGCGATGGATGCTCGCGGCTTTCTGATCGGTTCGGTATTGGCCTATCAGTTGAACAAGCCGCTGGTGCTGTTCCGCAAACAGGGCAAACTGCCGGCCGACGTACTGGCTGAAGGTTACGCGACCGAGTACGGCGAAGCCTTCCTGGAAGTGCACGCCGACAGCCTGTGTGAAGGCGACTCGGTGGTGATGTTTGATGATTTGATCGCGACTGGCGGCACGCTGATTGCGGCGGCCAACCTGATTCGCCGCATGGGCGCACGAGTACACGAGGCGGCAGCGATTATTGATCTGCCGGAGCTGAACGGTTCGCAGCGTCTGCAGGACATGGGAATTCCGACGTTCTGCCTGACGCAGTTTGCCTTGACTGATAAGTAATAAAGATCAAAAGATCGCAGCCTTCGGCAGCTCCTACATTGAAATGTGCATTTCCCTGTAGGAGCTGCCGAAGGCTGCGATCTTTTGCTTCTAAAGCCCCATCTGCTTACTGATGATCTCGTTCATCACCTCCCGCGTCCCGCCGCCAATCGACAAGATGCGGTTATCCCGGTACAGCCGCTCCACCAGGCTTTCACGCATGTAACCCAACCCGCCGAGTATCTGCACGGCCTCGGTGGTGATCCGGTCCGAGGTGTCCGTGGCAAAATTCTTGGCCATGGAAATCTCTTTGATCACACTCTGCCCCGCCGCCATTTTCGCCGCTTGCCGGTAGGTGAACTCGCGCGACACTTCCAGCGCCGTGGCCATTTCGGCGAGGCGATGCTTGATCACTTGAAACTTGCCGATCGGCTTACCAAACGCTTCACGCTCGCGTGCCCACTTCAGGCTCTGCTCAAGCGCAAGCTGCGCGGTCATGTTGGCCATCAGTGCCAACGCCAGCCGTTCGCTCTGGAAGTTGCCCATGATGCAGGCGAAGCCCATGTTCTCGGCGCCGATCAGGTTTCCTACAGGCACCCGGCAATCGTCGAAGAACAATTCAGCCGTGTCCGACGCCCACCAGCCCATTTTCTTCAACTGCCGGCCAACGGTGAACCCCGGCGTACCCTTCTCGATCAGCAGCAGGCTGATGCCGCCAAAACCCGGCGCGCCAGTACGCACCGCGACGGTATAGAAGTCGGCGCGAACGCCGCTGGTGATAAAGGTCTTGCTGCCGCTGACGCGGTAGAAGTCGCCGTCGCGCACGGCGCAGGTTTGCAGGTTGGCGACATCGGAGCCGCCGCCGGGCTCGGTGACGGCCAGCGCGCTGATCCTGTGGCCGCTGAGCACTTGCGGCACAACGCGATCGCGCACTTCAGGTCGCGCCCATTTGACGATGGGTGGCAGGCCGATATCCAGCGAACCCAGCCCGGCCACCAGGCCGCCAGAGCCGCAGCGCATCAGCTCTTCACTGGCGGCAACCTTGGCGAACAGATCGCCTTCGTGGCTACCGCCCAGTGCTTCGGGGTAGCCAATGCCGAGGATGCCGGCGGCACCGGCTTTCAGGTACAGCTCACGGGGGAAGCTTTCGGCTTCTTCCCACGCATCAATATCCGGCAGCACCTCGCGCTCGACGAAACGTCTGACGCTGTCGCGGACCATTTGGTGGCTGGGGTCGAAGTATTCCTGAAAGGCAGGCATGGGCGAACTCCATCGAAGAGTTCGCCGACGTTAACCGAGCGCTTGCTTGGTTTTCAAGATGCAGAAGATCAAAAGATCGCAGCCTTCGGCAGCTCCTACAGTTGAAATGCATTCCCCTGTAGGAGCTGCCGAAGGCTGCGATCTTTTGCTTTTTTCAGAGAGCGATCGGTTTACGCCCGGCAAACGAATGCGCCAGCGTGCCACCATCCACCAGCTCCAGCTCGCCACCCAGCGGTACACCGTGGGCAATTCGCGAAGCGATCAGGCCTTTGTTGTTGAGCAACTGAGCGATGTAATGCGCCGTCGCCTCACCTTCCACCGTCGGGTTGGTGGCCAGGATGACTTCGGTAAACGTGCCCGCCTCTTCAATCCGCGTGATCAATTGCGGAATGCCGATGGCCTCAGGCCCGAGGCCGTCCAGCGGCGACAAATGCCCCTTGAGCACAAAGTAACGACCACGGAATCCGGTTTGCTCGACCGCGTAAACATCCATCGGCCCTTCAACCACGCACAGCAACGTGTCGTCGCGGCGGGTATCGGCGCACTGCGGGCACAGATCGTCTTCGGTCAGCGTACGGCACTGGCGGCAATGCCCCACCCCTTCCATGGCCTGGCTCAGCGCCTGGGCCAGGCGCGTACCGCCGCTGCGGTCACGTTCGAGCAACTGCAGCGCCATGCGCTGGGCAGTTTTCTGACCCACACCCGGCAGAATTCGCAGGGAGTCGATCAGTTGGCGAATCAAAGGGCTGAAGCTCATGGGTAAAAAGTCCGACAAAACAACGAGACGCGGTTTATACCCGCGCCTCTGGCCAGCGTCAAATACTCAGTCCTGGGCAACCCGCACGACCAGTTTGCCGAAGTTGCGTCCTTCCAGCAGACCGATAAACGCCTCGGGTGCCTGCTCCAGGCCTTCCACCACGTCTTCACGGAATTTGACCTTGCCGTCGCGCACCCACGGCACCATGTGGCTGATGAACTCCGGCTGACGATCGCCGTAGTCATCGAACACGATGAAGCCTTGAATCCGCACACGCTTGGTCAGCAACGTGCGTTGCAGCATCGGCAAACGATCCGGGCCTTGCGGTGCTTCGTGGGCGTTGTAACCGGCAATCAGGCCGCACAGCGGAATACGCGCCTTGGGATTGAGCAGCGGCACCACAGCATCAAAAACATGACCACCGACGTTTTCGTAATAGATGTCGATGCCATCGGGACAGGCCTTGGCCAGTTGCTCGGCGAAATCCGCAGCCTTGTGATCGATGCAGGCGTCGAAGCCCAATTCCTCGACCACGTACCTGCACTTCTCGGCGCCACCAGCCACGCCGACCGTGCGCAGACCTTTGATCTTCGCCACCTGGCCGACTACCGAACCGACCGCGCCGGATGCGGCAGCCACCACCAGAGTTTCGCCTTCTTTCGGCTGCCCGATGTCCATCAGGCCCATGTACGCGGTCATACCGGGCATGCCCAGCACCCCAAGGGCCATCGACGGGCTCGGCAGACCGGACGGGATCGGCATGATGTCGCGCCCGTCGCTGATGCTGTGGCTTTGCCAACCGGTGGCACCGACTACCAGATCACCTTCATGGAATTTCGGATGACGCGAACGCTCGATTCGGCTGACGGCGCCACCGGTCATCACTTCACCGATTTGTACCGGGGCGGCGTAGGACGGAGCGTCACTCATGCGCCCGCGCATGTAGGGATCGAGCGACAGGTACAGGGTTTTCAGCAACACCTGACCGTCTTCAAGATCCGGCAGGGCTTCGCGCTCCAGACGGAAGTTCTCGGGGGTCGGCGCGCCAACCGGGCGCGAGGCCAGCACAAAGCGCTGGTTGAGAGTCAGAGGGTCGGACATGTCAGCGTCTCCTTTGAACGATGAATTCGGCGGTATAGGGAGCAGACCTTTGTGGCCGTGGCGGGTTCGATGTTTCGTCGCTGCACACTATCCATGTAGGAGTTGCGGCACGCTGCGATCTTTTGATTTTAAAAGCCCGAATCAAAAGATCGCAGCCTCGTTTCACTCGACAGCTCCTACAGGAGCCTGGCCTGGCAAAGATTTGTGACAGACGCTGAAATCAGCCAGAAACAAAAATGCCAGGCGCAATGCCTGGCATTTTGTGTAGCTCATCTGCCGCCGGATGGCGAATCAGAATGGCAGTTTCATACCCGCTGGCAGGTTCATGCCGGCAGTCATGCCGCCCATTTTTTCCTGGCTGTTGGCTTCGATCTTGCGCACGGCGTCGTTGACGGCGGCGGCAACAACGGCCTCGAGCATTTCCTTGTCGTCTTCGCTCAGGCCTTCAACCAGACTTGGGTCGATGCTCACGCTTTTCACGTCGTGACGACCGGTCATCACCACGGTGACCATATCGCCACCGGCTTTACCGGTGACTTCGGCGTTGGCCAGTTCTTCCTGCATCTTGGCCATTTTTTCCTGCATCTGCTGCGCCTGCTTCATCAGGCCGGCCATGCCACCTTTCATCATGGGAATCACCTCAAAAGTACTTGGATCAAAAACAGCGCCCGGCGATTAACACCGAACGCCTTCAGTTATTAGCCCTGAGCGACCAGAGCGTCGACAGGTTCAATAGTATCGCTTCGCACGACCGCGCCGAACTGCTGAACCATCTGCTGGATGAACGGATCACCGTGGATCGATTCTTCAGCTTCGCGCTGACGGTTGACGCGCCGACGCGAGGCAGCCTGTGCCGGGGTTTCCTGCTCAGGCTTGATCAGTTCGATGGTCAGGCCCAGCGTGCGGCCATGGTACTGGTTCAACGCATCGTTGAGACGACGCTGTTGAGTGGCGTTGAACAGAGCACTGTGCGCCGGGTCCAGGTGCAGCAACCAATGGTCGCCATCGACCGCGATCAATGTGCAGTTGGCGGCGATGCTGCCAGTCATGCCGGAGATCGGCAATTTAGGGAACAACTCCAGCCACTGCAACGCCAGACCTGTGGCCGGCATCGCGGCGGGCTCTGGCTCGGGTTCCGGAGCCGGCTCTGCGGCGTGTTCGCTGGCCAGTTCGTCGAGGTAACTGTAGGCCGAATCGATGTCCGGCTCGATGTAATCCTCGTCCAGCGGCGGCTCATCGTCCGCGTCCATGCCCGGTGTGGCGGCATCGACTTCGGCAACGCTCGGCTCAGGGATCGGCGCGGCGGCCCACTCTGGCGCGTCAGGGACGACGCTGTCGGGGGTCGGCAGCGGCATCGGCGGCAGATCAGGCTGCTCAGCGGCGGTTTCCAGCATGGGCTCGACGGCAGGTTGCTGCACCGGCTCGGGCTCAGGTTCTACCGGATCGTTCCAGGGCAGATCGATGACAGCTTCGACAGCGACTGGCTCGGGTTCAGGTTCCGGCGCAGGCTCGGGCTCAGCTGCAACCACAGGCTCGGGAGCCGGTGCGGCGACTGGCGCTGGAGCCGGCACTGGCACTGGCGCAGGTGCAGGTGCAGGTGCAGGTGCAGGTGCAGCCACTGGCGTTGGCGTTGGCGTAACAGCCGCAGCGACCACCGGCGCAGGTTTAGGCGCGGCAGCCACGGAGTTTGCGGAATCAACTGTGGCCTGGCTGATCCCCACTGGCTTTAGCGTTTGCCTCGGGGCGTCCGCGGTGTCTGCGGGCCTGAAGGCCAGCATTCGCAGCAAGACCATTTCGAAGCCGCCACGCGGGTCGGGTGCCAGCGGCAAATCGCGGCGCCCGATCAGGCCCATCTGGTAATAGAACTGCACGTCTTCGGCCGGCAAGGCCTGCGCCAATGCCAGCACCCGATCACGGTCGCCATGGCCGTTGTCGACACCATCCGGCAACGCCTGAGCGATGGCCACGCGGTGCAACACATTGAGAATTTCCGAAAGCACGCCGTTCCAGTCCGGGCCCTGCTCAGCCAGGTGACGCACGCCTTCGAGCAACGCCTTGGCATCGCCCTCGATCAGCGAGTGCAGCACGTCGTAGACCTGGCCGTGATCCAGCGTGCCGAGCATCGCCCGCACGTCGGTGGCCATGACCTTGCCTTCGCCGAACGCGATGGCCTGGTCGGTCAGACTCATGGCGTCACGCATCGAGCCATCAGCGGCGCGACCCAGCAGCCACAGCGCGTCGTCTTCGAACGGCACGTTTTCGGCACTGAGGACGTGGGTCAGATGCTCGACCACGCGCTCAGGCGTCATGTTCTTCAGCGAGAACTGCAGGCAGCGCGAAAGAATCGTTGCCGGAAGTTTCTGCGGGTCGGTGGTCGCCAGAATGAACTTGACGTACGGCGGCGGTTCTTCGAGGGTTTTGAGCAGCGCATTGAAGGAATGGCTGGAGAGCATGTGCACTTCGTCGATCAGGTAGACCTTGAAGCGCCCACGGCTCGGCGCGTACTGCACGTTGTCGAGCAGCTCGCGGGTGTCTTCGACCTTGGTGCGGCTGGCGGCGTCGATCTCGATCAGGTCGACAAAACGGCCTTCATCGATTTCGCGGCACACCGAACATTCGCCACACGGGCTGGAAGTGATACCTGTCTCACAGTTCAGGCATTTGGCAATGATCCGCGCAATAGTGGTTTTACCCACCCCCCGCGTACCGGTGAACAGGTACGCGTGGTGCAGCCGCTGGCTGTCCAAGGCATTGATCAGAGCCTTGAGCACATGGGTCTGGCCGACCATTTCGCGGAACGAGCGCGGACGCCATTTACGTGCAAGAACCTGATAACTCATCGAAAACCGTCGCAACGAAGGAAGCTGAAGCGGCTAATGCTAGCGGAGCAAGGGCAAAATTGCATCCGGTGTCCTTCTCTAATATGGCTAAGCTGCATCAGCAGAGGCTTTTATCGGCTCGGGATCGGGAATTACCGGAGCGTTTATGCGTTGGGCCGTGGGGGCACTGCTGGGGATCAGCCTGAATGTGACGGCAGCGCAAACCCCGTTGCGCTTCGCCATGCCCGACAGCTGGGCGATGCCGATGGTGCAATACGAACGCGGCCGACCGACACAAGGCATCCTCTACGACATCATGCTCAGCCTGGCCACTCAGGTCGGCGTGCCAGCGCAGTTCAGCGTCCTGCCCCGCGCCCGAGTACAAAGCGCCATGGAGCACGGCGAGATTGATGTGCGTTGCTATGCCGCTCAGTCGTGGCTGCCGAATCAGTCCGGGGATTACATCTGGAGCCTGCCGCTGTTGTTTCAGCGTGATTTGCTGATCAGCCGCCAGGGTTTGCCGAACACACTCGATCCGGCTGACCTGCCCCGCCAGTCGATCGGCACCGTACTCGGTTACACCTACCCTACCCTGCAACCGCTGTTCGATGCCGATCAACTGCAACGCGAAGACGCGCGCAATCAGGAACAGGTGCTGGAAAAACTGCTGGCCGGGCGTTATCGCTACGCCGTGAGCAACCAGTGGACGCTGGACTGGTTTAACCAGCGCCTGACGCCGGAGCAGCAACTGCATGGCGTGGCGGTGCTGCAGGAACAGCATGTCGGTTGCTATGTGAGGAATGATCCGAAGGTGCCAGTGCAGAGGATCTTGCGCACGTTGCTGCGGATGAAAATGTCGGGGGAGATTGATGAGATTATCCGGCTGTACACCGGCAAACCCGAAAACACCCCATAACCCTGTGGGAGCTGGCTTGCCAGCGATGGCCCGCTGGCAAGCCAGCTCCCACAGGGTCATCGTCAACATGGAAATTCGTGCTGATTTGATAAATCGCAGACACAAAAAAACCGCAGTGGGCGAAACCCATGCAGTTCGGTTGAAGCGTTCGATTGTTCGTTAAGGTGGTAACCCCACCAGCCACACCCCGGCACACAATGTTCCCGTTGTGGCTGCTTCCTTCCGGATCTGACCAGGTTCACGGGTAATCGTTGCGGGGGGACCGATGGGGTCACCATAACGACGCTTGCCTGTCGGCGAGCCGCGCCATTGTACCTATCTGAGACGAAGTTACAACCGTTCGGGTGGATAAAAAAACATGAGTCTGTTCAAGGACATAAAGATCGCAGCCTTCGGCAGCTCCTACATGAGGCGCATACCCCTGTAGGAGCTGCCGAAGGCTGCGATCTTTTGATCTTATTGCGCGGCTAATACTTCATCCGCCCTGCCGCCCGCCTGCTGAATGACCAGATGAATGAAATGCAGCTTGGCAATCGCCGGCGCCGGCAGCACGAACGGATAGAAATCCGGCTGACCCATGCTGCGTGACAGTTCATTGAGCATGCCTGCCAGTTCGATCCACGCGTTGACGAATGACAGGAACGCCTCCCCACCGGGGTGTTCCGGGTCGTACAACGTACTGGTCGGAAAAGGCTGATAGTCGAAGTCCATCTCGCGCGCGCTCATGCCGAAACCCAGCGCGGTGTCGACGGCGTCCATCATGTGCAGGTAATGCGCCCAGGTTTCCGCCCAGTCCTCCCATGGATGCATGGTCGCGTAGGCGCTGACGTAGTGCTGCGGCCAGTCCAGCGGCGCGCCTTGCTGATAGTGGCGGTCGAGCGCCTCGGCGTAGCTGGCGCGCTCGTCGCCGAACAGGTTGCGAAAAGAGTCGAGCCACGAGCCATTGGCGATCAGTCGATCCCAGTAGTAATGCCCGACCTCATGCCGAAAATGCCCGAGCAGCGTGCGATACGGCTCGTGCATCTGCGTCCTCACCTGCTCGCGGTGGGCGTCGTCGGCTTCTTTGATGTCGAGGGTGATCAGGCCGTTGGAGTGGCCGGTCATGGGCGCATTGCCTTCGAGGTCGACGCCGATGAAGTCAAAGGCCAGCCCGGTGTCCTCATCCACGGTTTTCGGGATGACCTGCAAGCCGAGGGTGATCAGTTGCGCGACCAAGCGACGCTTGGCGATTTCGACTTTGCGCCAGCGCTCGGGGTTTTCCGGGATGGACAGGTCGGGGATGGTGCGATTGAGGTTGCAGGCGATACACAGTTCGTCGTGACCGTTGAACGGCAGCAGCCAGTTGCACGCAGCGGCGGTGTCGAGGTTGGCGCAGCGGCGAAACAAGCCGGCATCAGGGTCGGCGTCCAGTGTGCAGGTGCCCTCCTGCGATCCAGGTTGCAGCGAGGTCAGGCGACTCGCTTCGGGTTGATAACCGAGCAAAGCGTTGCAGGCCAGACATTGGCTGTTGCGAAAGAACAGCGACTGACCGCAACGGCACGGCCAGACTTTGCTGTTGCGTGAGGACTCGGCCATGAACGGCGCGACGATGCGAGAACTGAGCTGCTCGAAAAAGCGGTACATGGCGATCTCTCCCTGGGGCTTGCCAAGACTAGATCATTGCCATGACAACATCGTTCCCGCGCATAACCGCACTGCTGGTGATACCACCACAAGTATTGTCCAGCACTGTGGAGCCAGGCAGCCCCTTGTGGCGAGGGGATTTATCCCCGCTGGGTTGCGAAGCGACCCCAAAACCATCCGCCCTCATTCAGTCAGACACACCGCGCGGACTGGTTTTGCGACGACTGCGTCGCCGAACGGGGATAAATCCCCTCGCCACAAAAGCCCTCACTTCTTCAAGGCCCTGCTTTCCCCAAAGCCCCACTCTTCCTGACGAGGAAGATTCAGGCGGAGATGCCATGGGTTTTGAGGAAGGCGATAAAGGTTTCTTCGTCCATCACTTTCACGCCCAGCTCATTGGCCTTGGTCAGCTTGGAACCGGCGCCGGGGCCTGCAACCACGCAATGAGTTTTCGCCGAGACCGAACCAGCGACTTTCGCACCCAGACTTTCGAGGTGATCTTTAGCGACATCGCGGCTCATCAACTCGACCTTGCCGGTCAGCACCCAGGTCTCGCCGGACAGCGGCAAGCCTTCGACGACTTTCTTCTCGCTCTGCCAGTGCATGCCGAAATCACGCAGTTGCTTCTCGGAAGCCTCGGCAAGCTGACGATGCTCCGGCAGTGCAAAGAATTCACGCACGGAGTTCGCCTGCTTCTCCGGCAACGCCTGGCGCATGTCCAGCCAGTCGGCGTTCATCACGGCTTCCAGCGAACCGAACTTGTCCGCCAGTTTTTGCGCCCCGCCCGGGCCGACCGAGGGGATGTGCAGCTTGTCGAGAAAGCCACCGAGCGTAGTGCTTGCGGCGAACTCGGCGCCCAACTCGCCTTGATCCTGAATCTGCAAACCATGGCCCAGCAATTCGCTGATCACCTGTTGGTTATGCGCATCTTCAAAGAAGCTGTGAATCTCGTGTGCCACTTCCAGACCCACATCCGGCAGGTAGGTCAGCACTTGCGGCAAGGCTTGCTGCACGCGTTCCAGCGAACCGAGCGAGCGTGCGAGCACCTTGGCGGTCTCTTCGCCGACATCGGGAATGCCCAGCGCGTAGATGAAGCGCGCCAGCCCCGGCGTCTTGCTGTCGGCGATGGCTGCCAGCAGTTTGTTGCTGGAGACTTCGGCGAAGCCTTCCAGATCGACGATGTCATCGAACTTCAATGCGTACAGATCCGCCGGTGAGCTGACCAGACCTTCGTCGACCAATTGCTCGACGCTCTTGTCGCCCAGCCCTTCGATGTCCATCGCACGACGTGAGACGAAATGAATGATCGCCTGTTTCAGTTGTGCGCCACAGGCCAGCCGCCCGACGCAGCGATACACTGCGCCCTCACTGACGGTTTCCTTGCCTTTGCTGCGCTTGATCAGTTGCGTGCGCTCGACGTGTGAACCACAGACCGGGCAGTTTTCCGGGATCGCCACCGGCCGCGCATTTTCCGGACGGCGTTCGGTGACCACTTGCACCACTTGCGGAATCACATCACCGGCGCGACGGATGATCACGGTGTCGCCGATCATCAGGCCCAGTCGTGCGACTTCATCCATGTTGTGCAGCGTGGCATTGGCCACGGTAACGCCCGCAACCTTGACCGGTTTCAGACGCGCCACCGGGGTGACAGCGCCGGTGCGGCCAACCTGGAATTCCACGTCGAGCAACTCGGTGAGTTCTTCCATAGCCGGGAATTTATGCGCGATCGCCCAACGTGGTTCGCGAGCGCGGAAACCCAGCTCACGCTGATCGGCAATGCTGTTGACCTTGAACACCACGCCGTCGATTTCGTAGGTCAGCGAGTTGCGTCGTGCGCCGATGTCGCGGTAGTAATCCAGGCACTCGCCAATGCCCTTGGCCAGTTTCAGCTCATGACTGATCGGCATGCCCCACTTCTGCAACTGTTTGAGGTTGCCGATGTGCGTATCGGAAATATCGTGAGAGACCTGACCGATACCGTAGCAGCAGAATTCCAGCGGACGGTTGGCGGTGATCTTTGAGTCAAGCTGACGCAGACTGCCGGCCGCCGCGTTACGCGGGTTGGCGAAGGTCTTGCCGCCGACTTCCAGTTGCGAGGCGTTGAGGCGCTCGAAACCGGCCTTGGACATGAACACTTCACCACGCACTTCCAGGGTCGCCGGCCAGCCTTCGCCGTGCAGCTTCAGTGGGATATTGCGCACCGTGCGCACGTTGACGCTGATGTCTTCGCCAGTGGTGCCGTCACCGCGCGTGGCGCCGCGCACCAGTACGCCATTTTGATACAGCAGGCTGACCGCCAGGCCATCGAGCTTTGGCTCGCAGCTGTATTCCACCACCGAACTGCCGCCGAACAGATCGCCGGCCGGCAGATCCAGACCTTCGGTCACCCGACGGTCGAACTCGCGCATATCGGTTTCTTCAAACGCGTTGCCGAGGCTGAGCATCGGCACTTCGTGACGCACCTGCGTGAACGCGGTGAGCGCCACGCTGCCGACGCGCTGGGTCGGCGAATCGCTGGTGATCAGGTCGGGGTTGGCCGCTTCCAGCGCCTTGAGCTCATGAAACAACCGGTCGTACTCGGCGTCCGGAATGCTCGGCTCATCGAGAACGTGATAACGGTAGTTGTGCTGATCGAGTTCAGCGCGCAGCTCTAGAATGCGGTTTTTGGCGGCGGTCATGGGTGTTCTCTCATAAAGCAAAAGAGCAGCCGAGGCTGCTCCATTTCAATACATCATTCGCGGCGGATTCAAAAGATCGCAGCCTTCGGCAGCTCCTACAGAAATCAAAAACTCTGTAGGAGCTGTCGAGTGAAACGAGGCTGCGATCTTTTGATCTTCAGCCTTAACGCTTGTGGGTCAGGGCGCGGCGCTCGAATTCGACGATGCGCTGACGGTAGTGCTCGATGGTCTGCGCGGTCAGAACGCTGCGCTGGTCATCTTTCAGCTCGCCGTTCAATTCCTGGGACAGCTTGCGGGCTGCGGCCACCATCACGTCGAAGGCTTGCTTCGGATGACGCGGGCCTGGCAGGCCGAGGAAGAAGCTCACCGCCGGGGTGCTGAAATGGTCGATATCGTCCAGATCAAAGATGCCCGGCTTGACCGCGTTGGCCATGGAGAACAGCACTTCACCGTTGCCGGCCATGCTTTCGTGACGGTGGAAAATATCCATCTCGCCAAAACGCAGACCGCTTTCCAGAATGTTCTGCAACAACGCGGGGCCTTTGAAGCCGGCGGCGTCGCGGCAGATCACACTGATCACCAGAACTTCTTCGGCTTGCGGTTGATCCTTTTCGACCACGGCAGGCGCTGGCTTGGCGTCTTCAACAAAGTCATCACGGCTGCTGAAGCTCGGGCCGCCGTCCAGATCCAGATCGAGGTTCAGGTCGCCCTGGGCCGGACCGTTGCTGCCGCGCTTGCCACGTTTGGCGCCGGATTCGCGAGGCTCGCGTGCTTCGCGGGCCGGCATGCTCACCGACGGCAGATCGTGCTCGTCCAGTTGCGGTTCCTTGTGTGTGTCCAGTACGCGGGCCGGGCCCAACAGCTCAGGGCTGGTGTCCTCGTCCGGCAGGTTGGACAAACTTCGATCAAGACGGAATTTCAGTTTTCCCTTGCCGCCGCGCATCCGGCGCCAGCCATCGAAAAGAATACCGGCTATCACAATGATGCCGATGACGATCAGCCACTCGCGCAGACCGATTTCCATGTAATCCCGTGCCTCTATAAAAAATGCTGAAAAATAAGGGGTTTACACTGTGCAAACCGCTTTAAAACGTGGCGCCAACTCTATGTTCTGACAGGCGTTTTGCCCACGTATACGAAAAATTGACATTAAACTAGCACGACCATAGACAACTTTACACCGTCTGTCTCATCGGCTTGCGCGAATATGTCGATTGGCCAGCAAGTCGAGCCCGGTAAAAAAGTCCTACAAACCCCTAATACCTTTCCCACAAGATGCCGAATCAGGCATCCACCATCGCCATCGCCTCCTCGACATCCACCGCGACCAGTCGCGAACAACCCGGTTCATGCATCGTCACGCCCATCAACTGCTCGGCCATTTCCATGGCGATCTTGTTGTGAGTGATATAGATGAACTGCACGGTCTGCGACATCTCTTTGACTAAGCGTGCGTAGCGTCCAACGTTAGCGTCATCCAGCGGCGCGTCAACCTCATCGAGCATGCAGAACGGCGCCGGGTTCAACTTGAAGATCGCAAAAACCAGTGCCAGCGCGGTCAGGGCTTTTTCCCCGCCGGAGAGCAAATGGATGGTGCTGTTCTTCTTCCCTGGCGGCTGCGCCATGATCGTCACCCCTGTATCGAGTAGATCTTCGCCCGTCAGTTCCAAATACGCGCGTCCACCACCGAAAACTTTTGGGAAAAGCGCCTGTAATCCGCCATTGATCTGATCAAAGGTATCCTTGAAACGGTTACGGGTTTCCTTGTCGATCTTGCGGATAACGTTTTCCAGGGTTTCCAGCGCTTCGACCAGATCGGCGTCCTGCGCATCCAGATAACGTTTACGCTCGGATTGTTGCGTGTATTCGTCGATGGCCGCGAGGTTGATCGCGCCCAGACGCTGAATCCGCGCGTTGATCCGTTCGAGTTCTTCTTCGGCTTCGCGTTCACTGGCTTGCGCCGTCAATGTGGCGAGCACGCCGTTGAGATCGTAGCCGTCTTCGAGCAGTTGATCCTGCAGGGCCTTGCGGCGCACGGTCAGGGCCTGCCACTCCATGCGTTGCTGTTCGAGCTGGCCACGGATCAGTTGCGATTGCTGCTCGGCTTGCGTGCGGCGCTTTTCTGCGTCGCGCAGTTCGCGGTCGGCATCTTCGAGCGCGATCTGCGCAGTCTTGAGTTCTTCATCGACGGTCATGCGCTTGTCGAGCAACTCTTCGAGTTTCAGGCGCAGCTCTTCCAGCGGTGCTTCACCCTCCTCCAGATTCAGACTCAGCTGTTCACGCTTTTCGGTCAGACGCTCGGACTGCATTTCCAGACGTTCCAACGCCTGGCGCGTGGAGTCGTGCTGCGCGCGCAGCGAGCCCAGGCGCACGGCCAATTGGTGCGCGTGATCCTTGTGCTGCCGCGCTTCCTGACGCACGCGATCGAGGCGTTCGCGCAGGCTGTCGCGCTGGGCCAGCAGCAACTCGCGCTGCTCGGTGTCCAGCGCCATCGCATCGAGGGCTTCCTGCAAGTGCATACGCGCTTCGCCGATGTGTTCATGCTCCAGCGCACGTTGTTCGCCGAGTTCGACCAGTTCTTCATCCAGACGAGTACGACGCAATGTCAGCTGCTCGGCCTTGGCTTTACCGGCGGACAATTGCGCTTTCAGTTCACCTTGCTGGCGCGCTTCGTCTTGCAGCAAACGCCGCAGATGCTCACGACCGTTTTCCTGCTGACGCTGCTGCGCGCGCAGGGTTTGCAAACGGTTTTCCATGGCTTCGACCGTGGCTTCGCGCTCTTCGCGCTCAAGGTGCAGCGCTTCGATTTCCTGGCCACGGGCGAGCATGCCGCTTTCGGCTTCGCTGGCCCGTCGTACGCGCAGAAAGTGCCGGCCGACCCAATAGCCGTCGCGGCTAATCAGGCTTTGCCCGGCGCTCAACTGGCCGCGCATGGCCAATGCCTGCTCCAGACTGTCGACCGGTTTGACCTGACCGAGCCACGGCGACAGATCGATCTGCGCCTCGACTTTGTCCAGCAGACTGCCCGCCACACGAACACCGTCGGTGCCAGGGCTGAGCAGGCGCAAATCGCCCTGAGTAAAACCGGACAAATCGAAACCGCTGAAATCATCGACCAGCACCGCTTGCAGATCGGCGCCGAGCACGGTTTCTACCGCCAGCTCCCAACCGGCCTCGACCTTCAGGCCTTCGGCCAGACGCGGGCGCTCGGCGAGGTTGTGTTCCTTCAGCCATTCGGCGGTGCCAGTGCCCGGATCGAGCGCCGCTTGCTGCAAGGCTTCAAGGGAGGCAAGGCGACCATTGAGACGCTGCAAATCGCCCTGCGCCTGCTGCTGCGCGGTCAGTGCTTGCTGCAATTCCTGACGCAGTTGCTCAAGCTTTTCGACCTGGGCTTCTTCGCTGGTCTGCAAATCTTCAAGGGTCGCTTCGGACTCGGCGAGTTGCTCGTTGAGTTCCATGATCGCCGCGTCTTCGGGGTCCGCCGAGAGCAACGCACGCTCTTCGCCGAGGCGCTTTTGGCGATCGGCCAGGCGCTCCATGCTGGTTTCGAGCTGCTGAATGCGCGACTGCTGCACTTCGGCCTGACGCCGTGGTTCGGCAGCGGTGAGGTTGAAGGTGTCCCACTGCTCCTGCCAGCCGTGCATGACGCTTTCGGAATCTTCGAGTGCAGCGGCGGCTTCTTCGGCGGCAGCGCTGGTGATTTCCTGCTCGGGGGTGAGCATGTCCAGCTCTTCGCCGAGGGTCAGCAGCAACGTGCGGTCGTGGCCCAGATGCGACTCGGTTTCCAGTCGTGCGCGCTCGGCTTCTTTCAAGTCGTCCTGCAACTGACGCAAACGTTGCTGGCCGTGCTGGATGCTCTGCTCGACCCGGGCGATGTCGCCGCCGACCGAATAGAAGCGGCCCTGCACCAGATTGAAGCGCTCTGACAGGTCGTGATGCCCGTCGCGCAAGCGTTCAATCGCCGCATCGGCGTTACGTTGCTCAGCGACCAGCGCTTCGAAACTGATTTCCTGAGTGCCGATGATCGACTCGCGCTGGCCGACCTGATCGTTCAAATCCTGCCAGCGCAGGGCCGACAGTTGCGCCTTGAGCTGACGCTCCTCGGCTTTGAATTCCTGATATTTCTTGGCGGACTCGGCCTGACGGTGCAAGCGTTCGAGCTGACGTTCGAGTTCATCGCGCAGATCGGTCAGACGGGCGAGGTTTTCGTGGGTGCGGCGGATGCGGTTTTCGGTCTCGCGTCGGCGCTCCTTGTACTTGGAGATCCCCGCCGCTTCTTCGATGAAGTTACGCAGGTCTTCAGGCTTGGACTCGATCAGCTTGGAGATCATCCCCTGCTCGATAATCGAGTAGCTGCGCGGGCCCAGACCGGTGCCGAGGAAAATATCGGTGATGTCACGACGACGGCATTTGGTGCCGTTGAGGTAATAAGTGGTCTGGCTGTCGCGGGTCACTTTGCGGCGAATCGAAATCTCCGCGTAAGCCGCGTATTCGCCCAGCAGCGTGCCGTCAGAGTTGTCGAACACCAGTTCGATACTCGCCTGACTCACCGGCTTGCGGCTGGTCGAACCGTTGAAGATGACGTCGGTCATCGACTCGCCACGCAGGTTTTTCGCCGAACTTTCGCCCATCACCCAGCGTACGGCGTCGATGATGTTCGACTTGCCGCAACCGTTCGGCCCGACGACCGCCGCCATGTTACTGGGGAAGTTCACCGTGGTCGGGTCAACGAAGGATTTGAATCCCGCCAGTTTGATGCACTTGAGCCGCACGCTTAGGCGACCGTCAGGGCAGACACCACCAGATCGCAGCTGCGCTGGGCGTAAGCCGTCAGCACGATGCGGATCTGCGGCAAATCGCGGGCGAGCACGGCAGCCAGCAAGCGCTCGAACAGTTCGAGGAACTCACTCATTTCGGCCTTGCGCTGTTCGAGGGCGAGGAAGTACGCACGGCTCATGGCCGGTTGCAGGTTCTCGACAGTTTCTTGCAGGTACGGGTTGTTGGCGAACGGATAGGCGGCGCGCATGACGTTGAAACTGTCATCGACGAACGTGCGGATGTCCTGACGCTCGTAGCTGGCGGTCAGGCGCTGCTGGATCTGCACGAACGGCGCCATGTCCGACTGGACCTGCCAGCCATTGGCCACCGAGTTGCCGAGCAGGATGTACAACTCGCTCATCAGCGTGCACAGGCTCTGCACCTTGTGCGCCGTCAGCTCGGTGACATGCGCGCCACGGCGCGGCAGGATCGCGATCAGGTGGCGGCGCTCGAGGATCAGCAAGGCTTCGCGGACCGAACCGCGGCTGACGTTGAGCGCCAGCGTGACCTTTTGTTCCTGGATGCGCTCTCCCGGCTTCATTTCGCCACGAATGATGCGTTCGGCGAGGTGGTGAGCGATTTGCTCGGCGAGGCTGTCCGGGGCCTTGAACGTCATGGTGTCCTTCAAATTCTATCGATCTGCACAAGCGGCGCAGTGTAGCGCAAATGCAAGGTCATGGCGGAGTGCCCACTCAGCGGTTTTTGGCACGATTCCCGCAAAAAGGCAGGGGACTCGATGAGGGTCAATACTGAATAGACAGGTTGTAGATCGACGAAATGGATTTTCTTGACCTTTAAGTCAGAAAACCATTGACCGAAAAGTCAGAGCTGCTAAATTCGGCTCAAGTCGCTTAACAACAATAATGAGTCTGCGAGGCCTTCCGTGATCCAGTTTTTACTTAACCAGGAACTCCGTAGCGAGCACGCCCTGGACCCGAATCTGACTGTGCTCAATTATCTGCGTGAACACGTCGGCAAATCCGGCACCAAAGAAGGTTGCGCCAGCGGTGACTGCGGCGCCTGCACCGTCGTGGTCGGCGAGTTGCAGACGGATGACGCTGGCCGCGAACATATTCGCTATCGCAGCCTCAACTCGTGTCTGACGTTCGTTTCGTCCTTGCACGGCAAGCAATTGATCAGCGTTGAAGACCTCAAGCACAAAGGCGAACTGCACAGCGTGCAGAAAGCCATGGTCGAGTGCCACGGTTCGCAGTGCGGTTTCTGCACCCCCGGTTTCGTCATGTCGCTGTTCGCGCTGCAAAAGAACAGCGATGCGCCGGATAACGCCAAGGCCCACGAAGCGCTGGCCGGCAACCTCTGCCGTTGCACCGGCTACCGGCCGATTCTGGCCGCTGCCGAGCAGTCGTGCTGCGCCAAGCAACCGGATCAGTTCGACGCCCGCGAAGCGGACACCATCGCCCGCCTCAAAGCCATTGCCCCCACCGATATCGGCGAACTCAACAGCGGCGACAAGCGCTGCCTGGTGCCGCTGACCGTCGCCGATCTGGCCGATCTCTACGATGCTTACCCACAAGCACGCCTGCTGGCGGGCGGCACCGACCTGGCGCTGGAAGTCACCCAGTTCCACCGCACGCTGCCGGTGATGATCTACGTCGGCAACGTCGCCGAAATGAAGCGCATCGACAGTTTCGATGACCGCATCGAAATCGGCGCCGCCACCAGCCTCTCCGACTGCTACGAAGCGTTGAACGCAGAGTATCCGGACTTCGGCGAACTGCTGCATCGCTTCGCTTCCCTGCAAATCCGCAATCAGGGCACCCTCGGCGGCAACATCGGCAACGCCTCGCCGATCGGTGACTCGCCGCCCCTGCTGATCGCCCTCGGCGCGCAGATCGTGCTGTGCAAAGGCGAAACCCGGCGCACCCTGAACCTGGAAGACTACTTCATCGATTACCGCGTCACTGCGCGTCAGGAAAGCGAATTCATCGAGAAGATCATCGTCCCGCGTGCCAGCGCCGAGCAGTTGTTCCGCGCCTACAAAGTCTCGAAGCGTCTGGACGACGACATCTCCGCCGTCTGCGCCGCGTTCAATCTGCGCATCGAAAACGGTGTCATCAGCGATGCTCGCGTCGCCTTCGGTGGCATGGCCGCGATCCCGAAACGTGCGGCGCATTGCGAAGCGGTTTTGCTCGGTCAGCCATTCAACAACGCTGTGATCGAACGCGCCTGCGCTGCCCTGGCCGAAGACTTCACGCCGCTCTCGGACTTCCGCGCCAGCAAGGAATATCGCCTGCTCAGCGCGCAGAACCTGCTGCGCAAATACTTCATCGAACTGCAAACACCGCACATCGAGACTCGGGTGACCGCTTATGTCTAACCATCACGCCGTAGAGAAGACCCAGGCTGAGCTGGCCGAATTGTTCGCCCAGGACCTGACCACCGGTGTCGGCCGCAGCGTCAAGCACGACAGCGCCGCCAAGCATGTGTCCGGTGAAGCGCAGTACATCGATGATCGCCTGGAATTTCCCAATCAGCTGCACCTGTACGCACGCCTGTCGGACCGCGCTCACGCGAAGATCATCAGCATCGATACCAAGCCTTGTTATGCCTTCGAAGGCGTACGCATCGCCATCACCCACGAAGACGTCCCGGGCCTGAAAGACATCGGCCCATTGATGCCGGGCGATCCGCTGCTGGCCATCGACGACGTGCAGTTTGTCGGGCAACCGGTGCTCGCCGTGGCGGCGAAAGATCTGGAAACTGCACGCAAGGCTGCGATGGCCGCAATCATCGAATACGAAGACCTCGAGCCGGTGCTGGATGTGGTCGAAGCGCTGCGCAAGCGCCACTTCGTCCTCGATAGCCACACTCACCAGCGCGGCGATTCGGTCTCCGCACTGGCGACGGCCGATCATCGCATTCAAGGCACGCTGCACATCGGCGGTCAGGAACACTTCTACCTGGAGACGCAAATCTCCTCGGTGATGCCGACCGAAGACGGCGGCATGATCGTTTACTGCTCGACGCAGAACCCGACCGAAGTGCAGAAACTGGTCGCTGAAGTGCTCGACGTGTCGATGAACAAAATCGTCGTCGACATGCGCCGCATGGGCGGTGGTTTCGGTGGCAAGGAAACTCAGGCGGCAAGCCCCGCGTGCCTGTGCGCAGTGGTTGCGCATCTCACCGGCCAGCCGACCAAAATGCGCCTGCCGCGCGTCGAAGACATGCTGATGACCGGCAAGCGTCACCCTTTCTATGTCGAATACGACGTCGGCTTCGACAGCACCGGGCGCCTGCACGGGATCAACATGGAACTGGCCGGCAACTGCGGCTACTCGCCGGATTTGTCGGCGTCGATTGTCGACCGCGCGATGTTCCATTCGGACAACTCTTATTATCTGGGCGATGCGACCATCAACGGTCACCGCTGCAAGACCAACACCGCCTCGAACACCGCTTATCGCGGCTTCGGCGGGCCGCAAGGGATGGTCGCGATCGAAGAAGTGATGGACGCGATTGCCCGTCACCTGAACCTAGACCCACTCGCGGTGCGCAAGGCCAACTACTACGGCAAGACCGAGCGCAACGTCACCCATTACTACCAGACCGTCGAGCACAACATGCTCGAGGAAATGACCGCGGAACTGGAAGAAAGCAGCCAGTATTACGAGCGCCGCGAAGCGATCCGTCGCTACAACGCCAACAGCCCGATCCTGAAAAAAGGCCTGGCGCTGACCCCGGTGAAATTCGGTATTTCCTTCACCGCGAGTTTCTTGAACCAGGCCGGTGCCTTGATCCACATCTACACCGACGGCAGCATCCACCTGAACCATGGCGGCACCGAAATGGGTCAGGGTCTGAACACCAAAGTCGCGCAGGTTGTGGCCGAAGTGTTCCAGGTCGAAATCGATCGCGTGCAGATCACCGCGACTAACACCGACAAGGTGCCGAACACGTCGCCGACCGCTGCTTCCAGCGGCGCTGACCTCAATGGTAAAGCCGCCCAGAATGCCGCCGAGATCATCAAGCAACGCTTGGTTGAGTTTGCCGCACGGCACTTCAAAGTCAGCGAGGAAGACGTCGAATTCCATAACGGCCACGTACGTGTTCGCGACCACATCCTGACCTTTGAAGCGCTGATCCAGCAGGCGTATTTCAATCAGGTGTCGCTGTCGAGCACCGGGTTCTACAAGACCCCGAAAATCTACTACGACCGCAGCCAGGCCCGTGGCCGTCCGTTCTATTATTTCGCCTTCGGCGCGGCGTGCTGCGAAGTGATCGTCGACACCCTGACCGGCGAATACAAGATGTTGCGTACCGACATTCTCCACGACGTCGGCGCTTCGCTGAACCCGTCCATCGACATCGGTCAGGTTGAGGGTGGCTTCGTCCAGGGCATGGGCTGGCTGACCATGGAAGAGCTGGTCTGGAACAACAAGGGCAAGCTGATGACCAACGGCCCGGCCAGTTACAAGATCCCGGCGGTGGCGGACATGCCGCTGGATCTGCGAGTGAAACTGGTAGAAAACCGCAAGAACCCGGAAGACACCGTGTTCCACTCCAAGGCCGTTGGTGAGCCGCCGTTCATGCTCGGCATTGCCGCGTGGTGTGCGATCAAGGATGCGGTGGCGAGCCTCGGTGATTACAAGCATCAGCCGAAGATCGACGCCCCGGCGACCCCGGAGCGGGTGTTGTGGGGGTGTGAGCAGATGCGTCAGCTTAAGGCTGTGAAAGCCGTCGAAGCTGAAACCGAGTTGGCTCCGCTCTAGGACCGAGGCGCGGCCATCGCTGGCTTGCCAGCGATGAGGCCCGAACAGACAACAACGATGTCGAGGTGGATATGTACAACTGGATCGACGCCCTCGCCGACCTGCAGAACCAGGGCGAGCCCTGTGTGCTGGTGACGATCATCGAAGAGCTCGGCTCGACGCCACGCAATGCCGGCTCGAAAATGGTCGTCAGCGCCCGCCAGATCTTCGACACCATCGGTGGCGGGCACCTGGAATACAAAGCCATGCAGATCGCCCGCGAGATGCTCGCCAGCGGCAAGCAAGACACTCATCTGGAGCGCTTCAGCCTCGGTGCCAGTCTGGGTCAGTGCTGCGGTGGCGCCACGGTGTTGCTGTTCGAACCGATGGGTCAGGTGCAGGCGCAGATCGCCGTGTTTGGCGCCGGCCATGTCGGTCGCGCCTTGGTGCCGCTGCTCGCCAGCCTGCCCTGCCGGGTGCGCTGGATCGATTCCCGGGAAGAAGAATTCCCCGCGCAGATTCCCCACGGCGTCCGTAAAATCGTCGCCGAAGAGCCTGTGGATGAAATCGATGACCTGCCCGCCGGCAGTTATTGCATCGTCATGACCCACAATCATCAATTGGATCTGGAACTCACCGCCGCCATCCTCAAGCGCAACGATTTCACCTGGTTCGGCCTGATCGGCTCGAAGACCAAACGCGCCAAGTTCGAACACCGTCTGCGTGACCGCGGCTTCGACGCCAGCGTCGTGCAACGCATGCGCTGCCCGATGGGTATTGGCGAAGTCAAAGGCAAGTTGCCCGTGGAAATCGCCATCTCCATCGCCGGCGAAATCATCGCCACCTATAACGCCAATTTCGGCCAGCACACAGCCAGCGCCGAACCGATTGCCAAACTGCTGCCCCTTTCGCGCCGCAGTCCGGCCACCAAACTCAAAGCCTCAAACTGATTAGAGAACCCTCATGCCTCTGACTCGCAAAGCCTACCGCGCCGCCATCCTGCACAGCATTGCCGATCCCGCCGAAGTCGGTATCGAAGCCTCCTATGAATATTTCGAGGACGGCCTGCTGGTGGTCGATGGCGGCAAGATCAGCGCCATCGGCCACGCCAGCGAATTGCTGCCGACGCTGCCGGCAGACATCGAAATCAACCATTATCAAGATGCCCTGATCACTCCGGGCTTTATCGACACCCACATCCACCTGCCACAAACCGGCATGGTCGGCGCCTACGGCGAGCAACTGCTCGACTGGCTCAACACTTACACCTTCCCGTGCGAAAGCCAGTTCGGAGACAAGGCGCACGCCGATGAAGTCGCTGACATTTTCGTCAAGGAACTGCTGCGCAACGGCACCACCACGGCGCTGGTGTTCGGCAGCGTTCATCCGCAGTCGGTGAACTCATTCTTTGAAGCGGCCGAGAAACTCGATCTGCGGATGATCGCCGGCAAAGTGATGATGGACCGCAACGCGCCGGACTACCTCACCGACACCGCTGAATCCAGCTACGTCGAGAGCAAGACGCTGATCGAGCGCTGGCACGGCAAGGGTCGCCTGCACTATGCGGTCACCCCGCGTTTCGCGCCGACCAGCACCCCGGAGCAACTGACCCTCGCCGGGCAATTGCTGACTGAATACCCGGATCTGTACATGCAGACCCACATCAGCGAGAACCTCAAGGAAATCGAGTGGGTCAAGGAACTGTTCCCGGAGCGCAAGGGCTACCTGGACGTTTACGATCACTACAAGCTGCTCGGCGAGCGCTCGGTATTCGCCCACGGCGTGCACCTGTGCGACGACGAATGTGCGCGGCTGGCGCAAACCGGCTCGGCCGTTTCGTTCTGCCCGACGTCGAACCTCTTCCTGGGCAGCGGCTTGTTCAATCTGCCGATGGCCGAAAAGCACAAGTTGAACGTGGGTCTGGGCACTGACGTTGGCGGCGGCACCAGTTTCTCTTTGCTGCAAACACTGAACGAAGCCTACAAAGTGATGCAGTTGCAGGGCGCGCGTCTGAGTCCGTTCAAGTCGCTGTATCTGGCGACCCTGGGTGGCGCGCGGGCGCTGCGTCTGGAAGACAAGATCGGCAACCTGCAACCGGGCAGCGACGCTGACTTCCTGGTGCTGGATTACAACGCCACGCCGTTGCTGAGCTATCGCTTGAAACAGGCGAATAACATTGCCGAGACGTTGTTTGTGTTGATGACGCTGGGCGATGACCGGACGGTGGCGCAGACTTATGCGGCGGGTGCGCTGGTGCATCAGCGCTAAGTTTTCACAGGCACAAAAAAATCCCCCGGTACTTTTCAGTCCGGGGGATTTTTTTTGCCTGTCAGATTGCTATCGCTGGCAAGCCAGCTCCCACAGGGTTTTGCGGGGTTCACCAAATCTGCGATACACCGAGAAACCTGTGGGAGCTGGCTTGCCAGCGATTGGGGCCGACTCGGTATCAGCTCAAAGCTTGGCCGCTGGACGTCCCGGCTTTTTGGTCTGCAACAAATGCGAGAACACTGCATGCAGATCATCCGACGCGCCTTCCTCATCGAGATTGAGTTTGCTGTCGATGTGATCCATGTGATGCATCATCAGATCCACCGCCAACTCACCGTTACGCGCTTCAATGGCGTCGATCAGTTGGGTGTGTTCGTCGTAAGAACAATGCGAGCGGTTACCGCTTTCATACTGAGCGATGATCAGCGAGGTCTGCGAGACCAGGCTGCGCTGGAAGCTGACCAGCGGCGCGTTCTTCGCCGCTTCCGCCAGTTTCAGGTGGAACTCACCCGACAGACGAATACCGGCGCCGCGATCACCGCGCGAGAAGCTGTCGCGCTCGTCGTTGACCATTTGGCGCAATTCGGCGATCTGTTCGGCGGTGGCGTGCAGCACAGCCAGTTCAGTGATCGCGCGCTCGACCAAGCGACGGGCCATGAACACCTGACGCGCTTCTTCCACGCTCGGGCTGGCAACGACGGCGCCACGGTTCGGCCGCAACAGCACCACACCTTCATGGGCCAGACGCGACAGCGCACGGCGAATGATGGTGCGGCTGACCCCAAAGATTTCCCCCAGCGCTTCTTCGCTCAACTTGGTGCCGGGCGCCAGACGCTGTTCGAGGATGGCCTCGAAGATGTGCGCGTAGACAATATCGTCCTGGGTCCCGCTGCGGCCGGCTTTGCCTGCTCGCGGTTGTTTCTTGAGGGGTTGCAACTGTTCGTTCATGGGCACTCGAGTCGGGAGAACTGCGGCGAATAGACCGTGACTGTAATACGGCACAGTAGGTCGCTGGCAAGTATCGCGTAAAAAACAGCGCGATTGTACACAATGAATGGTGGCAACACGACTGTACGGCTGTTTGTGACCACCGCTGTATTGCAACGATCCGTTACTTTTAAGTTTAGGCTTCATCACAGAATCCGCCGCCCAAACGCGATCTGCTCATGTAGGAGCTGCCGAAGGCTGCGATCTTTTGATGTTGTTTTGTAGAAGCAAGATCAAAAGATCGCAGCCTTCGGCAGCTCCTACAGCGAAATAATGTCATCGATATAAGGAACACCGCCGTCATGAACGACGCCACGCACACGCAACTACGCCCCATCGCGGACACATCGCCTTCCGCCATCGTCGCCGGTTTCATTGCGATGATGACCGGTTACACCAGCTCCCTGGTGCTGATGTTCCAGGCCGGACAAGCGGCGGGCCTGACCAGCGGGCAGATTTCTTCGTGGATCTGGGCGATTTCGATTGGCATGGCGGTGTGCTCGATCGGCTTGTCACTGCGCTATCGCACGCCGATCACCATTGCCTGGTCGACACCCGGCGCGGCGCTGTTGATCACCAGTCTTGGCGGCGTGAGCTACGGCGAAGCCATCGGGGCCTACATTACCTGCGCGGTGCTGGTGACGATCTGCGGGCTGACCGGTAGTTTTGAACGGTTGATGAAGAAGATCCCGGCCTCACTGGCGGCAGCCTTGCTGGCGGGGATTCTGTTCAAGATCGGCAGCGAAATCTTCGTCGCCGCGCAACACCGCACCGGCCTGGTGCTGGGCATGTTCTTCACCTATCTGCTGGTCAAACGCCTGTCGGCCCGCTATGCCGTGCTCGCCGCACTGCTGATCGGCACCACGCTGTCGGGCTTCATGGGACTGCTGGACTTCAGCGGTTTTCATCTGGAGGTGGCAACGCCGGTGTGGACCACGCCGCACTTTTCGTTGGCGGCCACCATCAGCATCGGCATTCCGCTGTTCGTCGTGGCCATGACTTCGCAGAATATGCCCGGCATTGCCGTGCTGCGCGCCGACGGCTACACCGTCCCGGCCTCGCCGCTGATCACCACCACCGGTATCGCTTCGTTGTTACTGGCGCCGTTCGGTTCACACGGCATCAACCTGGCCGCCATCAGCGCGGCAATCTGCACCGGGCCGCACGCCCATGAAGATCGCAACAAACGCTACACCGCAGCAGTGTGGTGCGGGATTTTCTACGGGATCGCCGGAGTGTTCGGCGCAACTTTGGCGGCGTTGTTTGCCGCGCTGCCGAAGGAACTGGTGCTGTCGATTGCCGCCCTGGCGCTGTTTGGCTCGATCATCAATGGCTTGAGCATCGCGATGGCTGAAGTGAAGGAACGCGAAGCGGCGCTGATCACGTTTATGGTGACGGCATCGGGGCTGACGCTGTTTTCCATCGGTTCGGCGTTTTGGGGGATTGTTGCGGGGGTTGTGACGCTGCTGATTTTGAATTGGCGTAAAGCGTAAGATCAAAAGATCGCAGCCTTCGGCAGCTCCTACACGGGCTATGTGTAAATCCTGTAGGAGCTGCCGAAGGCTGCGATCTTTTGATCCACGAAAAAAAACGGCGACCCTCAGGTCGCCGTTTTTTTCAGTATCACTTAGCCGCGTTGATCGGCTTTTCCGGATACCAAACGTCCAGCAGCGGGCTGACGGTTGCTTCAGTCAGTTCGCTACGGGTTTTCAGCCAGGCTTCAACAGCAGCGCGCTGCTCTTCGTTGACCGAGCCACGCTTCTGCAGGCATACCAGACCGAAGTCGTCGCCGCCAACATAACCCAGACCATTGGCTTCCATGGCTTCTTTGATGAAGGCTTCGAGGAAAGCGTCAATGGCTTCTTCGGACAAGTCTTCTTTGAAGTCCAGGTTCAGTTCGAAACCCAGCTCTTGAAATTCATCAACGCACAGTTTTTTGCGCAGACGCTGGGAACGGTTAGTCGCCATTGGAACAATCCTCTTAAGTAATAACGGCCGGCACTTTACCAGTTTAAGACGTCATTTGCCCGACTCTCTGGACACTATGGCTGACCGCCTGTAAAAAAATCACTGATTAGCCACCCCGGGGACGGCACAAGCGGTTACACCTTGGGGCATAATGCCGACACTTTCGTGACCACTGAGGACTTTTTCATCCATGTCCTCGTTTTTCTCCCCCTCTTTTGCAGGGTTTTATTTCATATGATCAAATCGTTGCGTCCACTGTTTTTCGCCGGCCTTTTTCTTCCTCTGGCCCTGCCCGTCTCTGCTGCCCCAGTCAATACCGCCCTCACCCCCAACGTCGAAAAGGCCCTCAAGGCGAGCAAACTGCAGCCTAACGCCCTTTCACTGGTGATGGTGCCGCTCGACGGCCCGGGCACAGCCACCGTGTTCAACGCCGATGTATCGGTCAACCCGGCCTCGACCATGAAACTGGTGACCACCTATGCAGCGCTGGAAATGCTCGGCCCCAACCACCAGTGGAAAACCGAGTTCTACACCGATGGCACCCTGAGCGGCGGCATCCTCAACGGTAACCTCTACCTCAAGGGTGGCGGCGACCCGAAGCTGAACATGGAAAAACTCTGGCTGTTGATGCGCGATCTGCGTGCCAATGGCGTCACACAGATCACTGGCGATCTGGTGCTGGACCGCAATTTCTTCGTGCAGCCACAACTGCCGGAATTCAACGATGACGGCAATGACGAGAACAAGCCGTTTCTGGTCAAACCCGACTCGCTGCTGGTCAACCTCAAGGCCCTGCGCTTTGTCGCCCGCAATGACGGTGGCCGAGTGTTGATCTCGGTGGAACCGCCGATCGCCAGCATCCGCATCGAAAACACGGTCAAGGCTCTCCCTTCCAAGCAATGCACTGGCGGCGTGCGCTACAACCCGGTGCCACAACCCGATGGCAGCGTGACCGTGACGGTGGGCGGCCAGTTGGGTGAAGGTTGCAGCTCGCAGACCTACCTGTCGCTGCTCGACCACGCGACTTACACCGCGGGTGCCGTTCGCGCGATCTGGAAGGAGTTGGGTGGCAGCATTCAGGGCCGGGATCGTCTCGCGCCGACCCCAAGCAACGCCAAACTGCTGGCTCGCGCATTCTCGCCGGATCTGGCGGAAATCATCCGCGACATCAACAAATACAGTAACAACACCATGGCTCAGCAGCTGTTCCTGAGCCTGGGTCAGAAATTCCGCAACGACGCCGACGGGGACGACGCCAGGGCAGCGCAGCGCGTGGTCCGTCAGTGGCTGGCGAAAAAAGGCATTACCGCACCGCACCTGGTGATGGAGAACGGTTCCGGCCTGTCCCGTGCCGAACGGGTCAGCGCCCGAGAGATGGCCAACATGCTGCAGGCCGCTTGGCACAGCCCGTATGCCGCCGAATACATCAGCTCGCTGCCGATTGCAGGCACGGACGGCACCATGCGTAAACGTCTGAAGACCACCGCCATGCGCGGCGAAGCCCACGTCAAGACCGGCACCCTGAACACCGTGCGCGCGATTGCCGGTTTCAGCCGCGACGTCAACGGCAACACCTGGGCAGTGGTGGCGATCCTCAACGACAAAGCGCCGTTTGGTGCATCGTCGGTGCTGGATCAGGTGCTGCTGGATCTGTATCGCCAGCCGAAGCTGCCGCAGACTGCTTCCGTCCTTTAAAAGCAAAAGATCGCAGCCTTCGGCAGCTCCTACAGGTGAATGCGAAACCCTGTAGGAGCTGCCGAAGGCTGCGATCTTTTCGTTTCACCCAATCAATTCATCTGCCGCTCAACCCGATCCCGCCCGCGCTGCTTCGCCATGTACACCCCTGAATCCGCGCGCAGCAGCAGCGAATCAGCGCCCTCCCCCGGTCGCCAACTGGCGATACCGAAACTGGCGGTCACCACGCCGACCACATCAACCGGCGTACTGCGCAGCCCTTGCCACAATTCCATGGCGAGCATGTGCGCGTGTTCGCCGTCGATGTCCGGGCAGAGCACCATGAATTCCTCACCACCCAAGCGACAGAACACATCCGTGCGGCGCAAGCGATGACCGATGCGCTCGCACACGGCTTGCAGCACGCGGTCGCCTACGGCATGGCCGTACTGGTCGTTGATCCGTTTGAAATGGTCGATGTCGAGCATGATCACCGACAGTTCACCGCCGCCGCGCTCCACCCGGGCCATTTCGGTGGTCAGGCGCTCCTGGAAATAGCGACGGTTGTGGATACCGGTCAACGAATCCGTGATCGACAGCGCCCGCAGTTCCTCCTCCACGCGCTTCAAATCGGAAATGTCCGAGATGTAGCCATGCCACAGCACGCCACCACCCGGCAGCTCCTCCGGCGTCGCCTCGCCGCGCACCCAGCGCAGACCGCGTGCGGGCAACTGCACGCGATATTCCTCGCGCCATGGGCTGAGGTTGTGCGCTGATGCCCGAATCGAGGCGCGCACGCGGATTACATCCTGCGGATAGATACGGGAGAAAATTGCCTCGGCATCGAGCAGCAGCACATCCGGTTCGAGTTCGTAGATCTCGCGGATGCCGTCGCTGGCGTAGATCACACTGAAGCGACCGTCGAATTCCATCTTGAACTGGTAAATGCCGCCGGGCACGTGAGCGCTGAGCTTTTTCAACAGTACATCACGCGCCGCGAGCGCCTCGTGCACACGCTTGCGCTCGGTGATGTCGATGCAGATCGCCAGATGCCCGACCCACAGGCCCTGCTCATCAAGCACGGGGGTGGCGAGCATGTTCACCGGCAGATGACTGCCGTCATGGCAGATCAGCGTCCACTCGCGCGCCTCGTGCCCGCCGACTTCGCCGCCCTCCACCAGCATCGCCTGACAGGTCGGAATCGTCTTGCCGTAACGCGCACTCAATTCCGCGGCGCGGGCCATCAGTTCGCGCGGAAAATGCAGGTTTTCCAGGGTCATTCGGCCGACCACTTCGTCGCTGCGGTAGCCCAGCATCTGTTCGGCGCCGGGGTTGAACGTGCTGATCACCCCGCGCAGATCGGTGGCGATGATTGCCACCTGCGTTGCGGCATTCAGTACGCCGCGCAACTGCCCGTGAGTGCCGCGCAGTTCCTGTTCGCTGTCGTGCAACTCTTGCGTGCGCTGCTCGACCAGATGCAAGGCACGCTGGCGCTGGCTGACCAGCACATAGAGCAACGCGCTCAGCAGCAGGCTGAGCAATCCACCGAGAACCAGCACACTGCCCACCGACGAGTGGTTGGCCTGCATGAACGCGTCGCTCGGCAGAATATCAACCTGATAGTCGTGATCGGCCATGCGTACCAGCCGCGTCGTGGCCAGCGCACTGGGTGCCGGATCGTTGCTCGATTCGTAGAGCACCTCGTGCTGATCAGGGATCGACAGGTCGAGAATGCGCACCGAAAGGTAGTCATGGAACGCGTCCGGCAAACCGTCTGCCAGCAACTGGCGCATGCTGATCACTGCCATCACATAGCCGAAAGGCTTTTGCTGCCCCTCGCGAATGACTGGCGCCACCAGCAAGACCCCGCGGGCATAGGCTGGCTCAACACTGATCAGATTCATCGGTTGCGAAACGACCAGATTACGCAGCTCATCGGCGCGCTGCAGGACATCGCGGCGCAGCGGTTGCGCGAGCAAATCGTAGCCCAGCGGCGAGCCCAGACGGCTTTGGGTCTGGCTGTATAACACCGGCACGTATTCATCTCGGGCGCCCGCCAGTTGCAGCTCGCGCTGTTCATTAAGTTCGCGAATCGTAAACGTGCTCAGGCCTTCCGCACGCACGCGCTGCTCAAATTCGGCGCGTTCGGCAGCACTGACCCTGAGGGCAAACGAATAGGCCTGGGTGCGCAGTAATAAGGGTCGGGTATAACCATCGAACTCGGCGCGAGACACCGATTGGGAATTGGTGAAGAAGCGGCGCAGGCTGTCGAGGCGTTGCTCCTGGTCCTGAAATCGCTCTTCGATGCGGCTGTAACGCTCATTGGCCAGCAACTGAAAGCGCTGACGCAGTTGTTGCTCAAACTGACTATAAGTGGCCCAGGCAAGCAGCCCCGTGAGTATCCCGCCGGCGAGCAATACCAGCATCGCGACCAGCCAGGCCGAGACGTCTTCGCTGATGAAACCCAGGATCTTCGGACGCACGGGGTGCAACGACATAAGGGCAACTCACTACGTCAGCATTGCGGGGGAAACCCCCATTGGCCATGAGTGAGTTTATAGCTATTAGCCATCAATTTGGCTAGCGTTGATCAGATCCAAGAGCCTTTAAAAATCAAGGCTCTGTGGATCCAATCATTTGGAGCGTCAACGAGCCGTGATTTTCCAGGCGCGGTGAATCTTGGTGTTACGCGCGAAATCCGGATCAATGGTCTGCGCGCTGATTTCCTCGACCGCGTAACGCTCGGCGAGGTTCTCTTCCAGCTGGAACTTGCGGAAGTTGTTGGAGAAATACAACACGCCGCCCGGCGACAGGCGGGCCATGGCCAGGTCGATCAACTGCACCTGATCACGCTGCACGTCGAAAATGCCTTCCATGCGCTTGGAGTTGGAGAAGGTCGGCGGATCGATGAAGATCAGGTCGTACTCTTCGCGGCAACTTTCCAGCCACGCCATCACGTCGCCCTGCTCCAGACGGTTCTTGTCCGAGAAGCCGTTCAGCGACAGGTTGCGGCGCGCCCAGTCGAGGTAGGTTTTCGACAGGTCGACGCTGGTGGTGCTGCGCGCACCGCCCTTGGCCGCGTGCACGCTGGCGGTCGCGGTGTAGCAATACAGATTGAGGAAGCGCTTGCCGGCTGCCTCTTTCTGAATGCGCAGGCGCATCGCCCGGTGATCCAGGAACAGCCCGGTGTCGAGGTAGTCGGTGAGGTTGACCAGCAACTTGACGCCGCCCTCGGTCACTTCATTGAACTTGCCCTGCGCAGCCTGACGTTCGTACTGCTTGGTGCCGCTCTGGCGCTCGCGGCGTTTGACCACCACGCGGCTCTTGTCGATGTTCAGCGCCTGCGGAATCGCTGCCAACGCATCGAACATGCGGATCGAAGCCTTTTGCGGGTCGATCGATTTCGGCGCGGCGTACTCCTGAACGTGCACCCAGTCGTGGTACAGATCGATGGCCATCGCGTATTCCGGCATGTCCGCATCGTAAACGCGGTAGCAATCGATGCCTTCGCGCTTGACCCACTTGCCCAGTGCCTTGAGGTTTTTTTGCAGACGGTTGGCAAACATCTGCCCGCCTTCGCTCAAGCGCGCCTGCTCGACCACCGGCGCCGGTGCAGGCACGGGTTTGATCGGGTTGCCGTTCTTGTTGAACTTGCGCTCTTGTGGCTCGTCCGGCGTCTGATCGTAAGCCGCTTGCTCACGCTCGACCTGACGCTGTTCCGGGGTGCGACGCTCGCCAGTGACGAACTGATCCGGGGTGACTTTGATCAGCAGCAGCTTGCACGGCAGTGCGCCGTTCCAGAACGAATACTGTTTGTGGCTGCGGATGCCCATGCGCTTGCCCAGATCCGGCGCACCGGTGAACACCGCCGCTTCCCAGTTCAGACAGGCCTGACGCAGACGCTCGCCGAGGTTCTGGTAGAGATAAAGCAGGCTGGCTTCGTCACCCAGACGCTCGCCGTACGGCGGGTTGCAGATCACCAGACCTTTCTGGTTCTGATCCGGACGCGGCTCGAACGTCGCCACTTCGCCCTGGTAGATCTTGATCCACTCGCTCAGGCCGGCACGTTCAACGTTGTTGCGGCCCGGCTGAATCAGGCGTGGGTCAGCTTCGTAACCACGAATCCACAGCGGCGGCTTGGCCAGACCGGCGGCGGCACGTTCGGTCGCTTCTTCGTGAAGTTTTTTCCACAGCGCCGGCACGTGGCCCAGCCATGCGGTGAAGCCCCACTGCTCACGACGCAGGTTCGGCGCCATATCGGCGGCGATCATCCCCGCTTCGACGAGGAACGTACCAACACCGCACATCGGGTCAGCCAGCGCGCCGCCATCGGCAGCAATGCGCGGCCAGCCGGAACGGATCAGGATTGCTGCTGCGAGGTTTTCCTTCAACGGCGCTGCACCTTGCTGCAAGCGGTAGCCGCGCTGGTGCAGGCTGTGGCCGGAGAGGTCGAGGGAGAGAATCGCTTCGCCGCGATCCAGGCGCAGGTGAATACGCAGATCCGGATTGAGCTTGTCAATCGACGGACGGTCGCCCTGCGGGGTACGCAGTTTGTCGACGATGGCGTCCTTGACCTTCAAGGCGCCGAAGTGAGTGTTGTCGATGCCCGAGCCGTGGCCGCTGAATTCAACGGCCAGGGTGCCATCGCTGAGCATGTGATCTTGCCACTCGACGTCGAGCACGCCGTGATATAGGTCTTCGGCGTCCTTCATCGGGAAGCGCTTGAGCACCAGCAGCACGCGGTTGGCCAGGCGCGACCACAGGCACAGGCGATAAGCGGTTTCCATGGTCGCCATGCCACGCACGGCGGAAGTGTGCTCGCGGGCTTCTTCAAGGCCAAGCCCGACGGCTTCCTCGATGAGCAGGCCTTCAAGGCCTTTGGGGCAAGTGAGGAAGAGTTCGAATTGGTCGGACATGGTATTTCCAGAGCCTTTGGCTATGTGAACCGGCAACGCATTGCCGATCCGGTTTTCAATCAGGCGCTTTTCTAAAAGAACGCCCGCGTGGCACGAAGGTGTGCCGTTCCATCCCTGCTGCTCGGGTTAAAAGAGCTTAGATGCAAGGACAGAGAAAAATGTTGATGCAACAAAATGACTCAAAGCAACCCTTCGTCGAATAGTACCCCAGTGTAAACGTGGGTCATTCTCACTAAAGAATTAACCCCATCATGCAGCGCGGTGCCGATCATACCGGGGTTTGCTCAATAATCATTGAACAAATACGCAGTTACTTATTGCCGTAGCACCCTTTTCGTTACGTCCTTATGACAAAACGGTCATTCCATCGGTGTGACTCATTGGTTAGAAATGACCACAGGTTGACGTCGCAACGGCGTCAACACCTTGGCTCGCCACGCCGGCAGCGAGCCGCCCCCGGCAGAGTTTTTCTGCCAGACCTCGGTTGAGGTCAACGCGACACATACAGTCAACAAGTGAGGGAAACACCCTATGAGAAGACTTAAGCGTGATCCGTTGGAAAGAGCATTTTTGCGCGGATATCAATATGGCGTTGGTGGCAAATCCCGTGAGCTTTGCCCATTTACTCTACCGTCGGTACGCCAAGCCTGGATTAACGGCTGGCGAGAAGGACGCGGCGACAACTGGGACGGTATGACCGGCACTGCGGGAATCCACAGACTCAACGAACTTCACGCCGTCGGCTGACACAGGGCATTTATTCCGACACGACAATCTGAATTTGTAACGCATTAACCACGCACGTCCTTCCCGGACGGCGGGCTACGGCCCAGGGGCTCCTTCGAGGAGCCCTTTTTTATGCCCGGTCGATTTGCCTTTCGAATGTCTGCCGACTACCCCTGTAGGAGCTGCCGCAGGCTGCGATCTTTTGATCCTGTTTTTTTAAAATCAACATCAAGATCAAAAGATCGCAGCCTTCGGCAGCTCCTGCATTGACCGGGACAGCCTGGGTTATTTGCGCAGGGCGGCGATGGCGTCGACGGATTCACGAATCAGCGCCGGGCCTTTATAGATGAAGCCCGAGTAAATCTGCACCAGACTGGCACCCGCAGTGATCTTCTCAGCAGCATGCTTGCCTTCAGTAATCCCGCCCGCCGCAATGATCGGCAAACGCCCAGCCAACTCAGCCGCCAGCACTTTCACGGTGTGGGTGCTCTTGTCACGCACTGGCGCACCGGACAGGCCGCCCGCCTCGTCACCATGCTCCATGCCTTCAACGCCTACACGGCTCAGCGTGGTGTTGGTGGCAATGACCGCGTCCATCCCGGTTTCGATCAGCGCTTGCGCGACCTGCGCGGTTTCTTCGTCGGTCATGTCCGGGGCAATCTTGATCGCCAGCGGCACATGCTTGCCATGGCGCAGCGCCAGTTCGGCGCGACGAGTGGCCAGGTCAGCCAGCAACTGCTTGAGCGAATCGCCGAACTGCAAGCTGCGCAGGCCCGGGGTGTTCGGCGAACTGACGTTGACGGTGATGTAACTGGCGTGGGCGTAGACTTTGTCCAGGCAGATCAGGTAATCGTCAACCGCGCGTTCAACCGGGGTATCGAAGTTCTTGCCGATGTTAATCCCCAGCACGCCCTTGTACTTGGCCGCTGCTACCCGCGTCAGCAGGTTATCCACACCCAGATTGTTGAAGCCCATGCGATTGATGATCGCCTCGGCTTCCGGCAGGCGGAAAATCCGTGGTTTCGGGTTGCCCGGTTGTGGACGCGGGGTCACGGTGCCGATTTCGACAAAACCGAAACCCAACTGCGCGAAGCCGTCGATGGCCGCGCCGTTCTTGTCCAGACCCGCCGCCAGACCCACCGGATTGGGGAACTCCAGGCCCATGACCGTCACCGGCACCTTCGCTGGCGCCTTGCACAGCAGACCGTTGAGGCCCAAACGCCCACCCGCGCCGATCAGATCCAGCGACAGATCGTGGGAGGTTTCCGGGGAAAGTTTGAACAACAGCTGACGGGCCAGGGTGTACATGGGCGGCGATGACTCGGGCGGCGAAAAGAGGCGGCGATTATAGCCGGGCATCGACCCACCGCGCGAGGCGCACGCGCAAATCGACGCGACTGGCATATGCCTTGCACCCTGCTTGCCATCAGCCCGCCCGCCAATGACGGCGTACGGGCCGGGACAATGGCGTCGTCATGGGGTTTTGCCTGCGCAAAACCGGTGGCGGCGTTTTTTTTGAAGGCGGCTTTTGCAGGTGCATGCGATGAATGAACCCTCCGTCGGGCCGCTGGCCTGGGTCAACGGCAGCGATGCT
Organism: Pseudomonas sp. P116; assembly: GCF_020149425.1. NCBI lineage: Bacteria > Pseudomonadati > Pseudomonadota > Gammaproteobacteria > Pseudomonadales > Pseudomonadaceae > Pseudomonas > Pseudomonas sp. P116. Next base: position 461,505 of record NZ_JACVHB010000001.1, read on the forward strand.
CCGGAAAAGACTGCGATCAACCTTGGTTTCATGGCCCTGAGCGATTGCGCCTCGGTAGTGGTGGCCGCCACTCAGGGTTTCGCTCAACCTTATGGCCTGACCCTGAACCTCAAGCGCCAGACTTCATGGGCCAACCTGCGCGACAAACTGGTCAGCGGCGAACTCGATGCCGCCCACAGCCTGTACGGTTTGATCTACGCCGTGCATTTGGGCATCGGCGGCGTCGCATCCACCGACATGGCCGTGTTGATGGGCCTCAACCAAAACGGTCAGAGCCTCAACCTGTCCCACGGCCTGCAAAGCCTCGGCGTGAGCAGTCCTGAAGCGCTGGATCGCCACGTGCACCAATCCCGCGCAAAACTGACTTTCGCCCAGACCTTCCCGACCGGCACACACGCGATGTGGCTTTATTACTGGCTGGCGAGCCAGGGCATTCATCCGTTACAGGATGTCGACAGCGTGGTGGTGCCGCCGCCGCAAATGGTTGCGCACCTGCAAGCGGGACGAATCGACGGCTTTTGCGTCGGCGAACCGTGGGCCGCCAGCGCGGTGCAGCAGGATCTCGGCTTTACGCTGGCCACCAGCCAGACCATCTGGCCCGATCACCCGGAAAAAGTCCTCGGCTGCACCCGCGCCTTCGTCGAGCAATACCCGAACACCGCGCGCGCGCTGGTGATGGCGATCCTCGAAGCCAGCCGATTCATCGAAGAAAGCCCGGAAAATCGCCGCAGCACCGCGCAATTACTCAGCGCCCCGGATTATCTCGACGCGCCGGTTTCGTGCATCGAACCGCGCTTTCTCGGCGACTACGCCGACGGCCTCGGTAATCGCTGGCAGGATCCCCACGCCTTGCGCTTTCACGGCAATGGCGAAGTCAATCTGCCGTATCTCTCCGACGGCATGTGGTTCATGACCCAGTTCCGCCGCTGGGGTTTGCTGCGCGAAGACCCGGATTACCTCGCCGTGGCGCGTCAGGTCCAGCAATTGGGCCTCTATCGCGACGCGGCGACCGCTGTCGGCGTTGCCGCGTGGGGCACGGACATGCGCAGCAGTCAGTTGCTCGACGGCAAGGTCTGGGACGGCAGCGATCCGGCCGGTTATGCGCGCAGCTTCAAGCTGCACGCTCTGAGCGACGACGCTCCCCTTCTCGCCCGCCGCTGACAGGAGACCGCCAACATGCTGCGCATTCTGCTGATCAACGACACAGCGAAAAAAGTCGGACGCCTGAAAGCCGCTCTGACCGAGGCCGGTTTCGAGGTAATTGACGAGTCTGGCCTGACCATCGACCTGCCCGCACGCGTCGAAACGGTGCGCCCGGACGTCATCCTGATCGATACCGAGTCACCGAGCCGCGATGTAATGGAGCAAGTGGTGCTGGTCAGCCGCGACCAGCCACGCCCGATCGTGATGTTTACCGACGAACATGACCCCGGCGTGATGCGTCAGGCGATCAAGTCAGGGGTCAGTGCCTACATCGTCGAAGGCATTCACGCACAACGCTTGCAGCCGATTCTCGATGTGGCAATGGCGCGCTTTGAAAGTGATCAGGCGTTGCGTGCGCAGTTGCACGCCCGCGACCAGCAACTGGCGGAGCGCAAGCGCATCGAACTGGCCAAGGGACTGTTGATGAAGATGAAGGACTGCAATGAGGAAGAGGCCTACACCCTGATGCGGCGCCAGGCCATGAGCCGCCAGCAGAAGCTGATTCAGGTGGCGGAGCAGATTATTGCCATGAGTGAATTACTCGGCTGAATAACCAGCAAGATCAAAAGATCGCAGCCTTCGGCCGCTCCTACAGGAGTTCGATGCTCCCCCTGTAGGAGCTTTCGAGTGCAACGAGGCAGCGATCTTTAAGCCTTGGCACAAATCTCGCTAAGCATTCCATACAGGTAACCAACGGCGGTTGCCCCACCTACGACAAAGACGTCGCTGACCCGCTCGCCCCTCCCGGCGAATCAGGTAGCGGCGTTTTTGCGTTTTGGCCCCACAGCCCGGGGCCGGTGGTGCGGCCGTGGCGGCGCCCCACTTTGCTGACTCATGACTCCTTCTCGAGACTCTTTACAGCTGAGGTGCGCGATGAATAAAAGCTTTTGGAAATCCGGCCATACCCCGACCCTGTTCGCGGCCTTCCTCTACTTCGACCTGAGTTTCATGGTCTGGTACCTGCTCGGCCCGCTGGCGGTGCAGATTGCCGCCGACCTGCACCTGACCACGCAACAGCGCGGGCTGGTCGTCGCCACGCCAATCCTTGCCGGCGCCGTACTGCGCTTCGCGATGGGCATGCTGGCGGATCGGTTGTCGCCGAAAACCGCCGGGCTGATCGGCCAGGTAATCGTTATCTGCGCGCTGTTCGGCGCCTGGAAACTCGGTATTCACAGTTACGAACAGGCGCTGATCCTCGGTCTGTTCCTCGGCATGGCCGGCGCTTCGTTCGCCGTGGCGCTGCCGCTGGCGTCGCAGTGGTACCCGCCTGAGCATCAGGGCAAAGCCATGGGCATTGCCGGCGCGGGCAACTCGGGCACCGTGTTCGCTGCACTGCTCGCGCCGGTACTGGCCGCATCCTTCGGCTGGAGCAACGTCTTCGGCTTCGCAGTGATTCCCTTGATCCTCACGCTGGTGCTGTTCGCCTGGATGGCAAAAAACGCCCCGCAACGTCCGAAAGCCAAGTCCATGGCCGACTACTTCAAAGCCCTCGGTGACCGCGACAGTTGGTGGTTCATGTTTTTCTACAGCGTCACCTTCGGCGGCTTCATCGGCCTGGCCAGCGCCCTGCCCGGCTACTTCAACGATCAGTACGGCTTGAGCCCGGTCACCGCCGGCTACTACACCGCTGCCTGTGTGTTCGGTGGCAGCCTGATGCGGCCATTGGGAGGTGCGCTGGCGGATCGTTTCGGCGGCATTCGCACCTTGTTGGCGATGTACACCGTGGCGGCTATCTGCATCGCAGCGGTCGGCTTCAATCTGCCAAGTTCCTACGCGGCGCTGGCACTTTTCGTCTGCACCATGCTCGGTTTGGGGGCAGGCAACGGGGCGGTTTTCCAACTGGTGCCGCAGCGCTTTCGTCTTGAGATCGGCGTGATGACCGGGCTGATCGGCATGGCTGGCGGCATCGGTGGTTTTGCTTTGGCGGCAGGCATGGGCGCGATCAAACAAAGCACCGGCAGCTATCAACTGGCCCTGTGGTTGTTCGCAAGCCTTGGCGTGCTGGCGTGGTTTGGCCTGCACGGCGTCAAGCGGCGCTGGAGAACCACCTGGGGTTCGGCAGCCGTGACTGCGGCTCGAGTCTGAGGACTGAATGGCCCTGCAATTGAGTTTCGCCGAAGCCAGCGCCACCGGCCCGCGCGCGGAGAATCAGGACGCCCTGCGCCTGGTCACACCCGCCCCGGCGCTGGCTGCGAGCAAGGGTTACCTGTTCGCCATCGCTGACGGTGTCAGCCAGTGCGCCGATGGCGGACTGGCTGCGCGCTCGACCTTGCAAGCCTTGGCCCTCGACTACTACGCCACCCCGGAAACCTGGAGCGTGGCCCAGGCACTGGATCGCCTGCTGCTGGCGCAAAATCGTTGGTTGCAGGCCAACGGTGGTGGGCAGCCGTTGCTCACCACTGTCAGCGCTTTGGTCATGCGCGGTAGGCGCTTTACCCTGGCCCATGTAGGCGATTGCCGGGTTTATCGCTGGCATGCCGACAGCTTGCAGCGGATATCCAACGACCATGTCTGGGAGCAGCCGGGCATGCAGCATGTGCTCAAGCGTGCGTTAGGGCTTGATCAGCATCTGGTGCTGGATTTTCTCGACGGCGAATTACGCACGGGCGAGTGTTTCGTGCTGCTCAGCGACGGCGTGTGGTCGACCTTGGGCGATACCGCCATTGCGGCGATCCTGCGCGACCAGCCGGACCTGAACAACGCGGCGCACACACTGGTGAACGCCGCGCATCTGGCCGGCAGCCAGGACAACGCCAGCGCCTTGCTGGTGCAGATCGATGCCGTCGGTGAAGCGAGCATCGGCGATGCACTGATGCATTTGCAGCAATGGGCGTTGCCCCCGCCTCTGAAATCCGGGCAATCCTTCGAAGGCTGGCAAGTGCAAGAAGTTGTCAGCCAGAGTCAGCAATCACTGCTCTATCGCGTGCGCGATGACCAAGGCCAGCCATGGTTGTTGAAAACCCTGCCCGCACGACTGGCCGATGATCCACAGACCGGGCAAGCGCTACTTTCGGAGGAATGGTTTCTGAAACGCGTGGCCGGTCGGCATTTTCCTGAAGTCCATGGGTGCCTTCAGCGTCAGCATTTGTACTACGTGATGCGGGAATATTCGGGGACGACCCTGGCGCAGCTTTTCCAGCGAAGCGGCCCGTTGCCATTGGCGCAGTGGCAGGAACTGGCTGAGCGGCTGCTGCGTGCAGTGGGCCTGCTGCATCGACGGCAGATTCTGCACCGGGATATCAAACCGGAGAATTTGCTGCTGGGTGACGATGGGGAATTGCGCCTGCTGGATTTTGGTCTGGCCTATTGCCCCGGCCTGTCCGAAGACGCTGTTTCGACGTTACCGGGAACCCCAAGTTATATCGCCCCGGAAGCCTTTCGCGGTGACCCGCCCGGCGCTCAACAGGACCTGTATGCGCTGGGCGTGACCTTGTATTTCCTGCTCACGGGGCATTTTCCCTATGGCGAGATCGAAGCCTTTCAACGGCCGCGATTTGGCTTACCGGTCAGTGCCAGTCGCTACCGCCCCGATCTGCCGGAGTGGTTGGCGCAGAGCCTGGAGCGCGGTGTTGCTGCCGATCCGCAACAGCGTTTTGAAACGGCGGAAGAATGGTTGTTGGTGCTGGAACAAGGCGAGCGGCGCAGTTTGAGCGTACGCCCCAGACCACTGCTGGAGCGTGAGCCGGTAAAGGTCTGGCGGACGATGGCGCTGGTGGCGTTGCTGGGGAATCTGGTGCTGCTGGTTTTGTTGTTTCATCAGCCTTGAAAAGATCGCAGCCTTCGGCAGCTCCTACAGGATGTGCACGATTCCCGTGTAGGAGCTGCCGAAGGCTGCGATCTTTTGACTTTGCGCCTCAAAATCGCGCAACACGCCTCCAGACAGTGCAGAAAAATTCCATTCCTGGCAGAAAAGTCCCGTAATCACGGGGTTGGGAATACTTGGCACAACCACTGCATTAATCCTTTCAACACACACATAAAGCCCAACCTTCAACGACGAAGGCTGTGCTCCCCGAGAGAACGGGACCAGGACAAAGGCGTCCTCGCTAGGCAACTAGCGGGACGCCTTTTTTTGTTTGCGCAAAATTTCTCGAGCAAGGCCTGAAGCCCACAAGAGGCCAGCCGCAGCTCCCCGGAGAACCTGATGAAAAAACTCAAACTGGTGATGATCGGCAATGGCATGGCCGGCGTCCGCACCCTCGAAGAATTGCTCAAGCTGAGCAACGAGCTGTACGACATCACGGTCTTCGGTGCCGAGCCGCACACCAATTACAACCGCATCCTGTTGTCGCCGGTGCTGGCCGGTGAGCAAACTTTCGAAGAGATCGTGCTCAACGACCTCGACTGGTACCTGGAAAACAACATCAAGCTGCTGCTCAACCGCAAAGTGGTGGAAATCGACCGGGTCAAGCGCCGGGTGATTGCCGAGGACGGCACTGAAGCCGAGTACGACCGCCTGCTGATCGCCACCGGCTCGACGCCATTCATCCTGCCAATTCCCGGCAACACCTTGCACGGCGTGATCGGTTACCGCGACATCGCCGACACTCAGGCAATGATCGACACCGCAAAAACCCACAAGCACGCCGTAGTGATCGGCGGCGGCCTGCTCGGCCTCGAAGCCGCCAACGGCCTGATGCTGCGCGGCATGCACGTTACCGTCGTGCACCTCGGTGAGTGGCTGCTGGAGCGGCAACTGGACAAGACCAGCGGCCAACTCCTGCAAAGCGCCCTCGAATCCCGTGGCCTGCATTTCCGTCTGTGCGAACAGACCCAGGCCCTGCACGACGCCGGTAACGGTCGGGTCGGTTCGGTGCAATTCAAGAACGGCGACATCATCCCCGCCGACCTGGTGGTCATGGCCGCCGGCATCCGCCCCAACACAGAACTCGCGGAAAAGGCCGGCATCCCGTGCAATCGCGGCATTCTGGTCAACGACACCCTGCAAACCTACGACCCGCGCATCTATGCCATCGGCGAATGCGCCAGCCATCGCGGTATCGCTTATGGCCTGGTCGCACCGTTGTTCGAACAAGCCAAAGTCTGCGCCAACCACCTCGCGCAGTTGGGTTTCGCCCGCTATCAGGGTTCGGTCACGTCGACCAAATTGAAGGTCACCGGCATCGACCTGTTTTCCGCCGGCGACTTCATGGGCGGCGAAGGCACCGAGACCATCACCCTCTCCGACCCGATCGGCGGGGTGTACAAAAAACTGGTGATCAAGGATGACGTTTTGGTCGGCGCCTGTCTGTATGGCGATACGGCAGATGGCGGTTGGTATTTCCGACAAATCCGTGAGAATCACGCCATCGGCGAGATCCGCGATCACTTGATGTTCGGCGAAAACGCCCTCGGCGACGTAGGACATCAGGGCCAGGACAAAGCCATGGTCATGGCCGACACCGCCGAAGTCTGCGGCTGCAACGGCGTGTGCAAAGGCACCATCGTCAAAGCCATTCAGGAACACGGCCTGTTCAGCGTCGATGAGGTGAAGAAACACACCAAAGCGGCCAGTTCCTGCGGCTCCTGCGCGGGGCTGGTCGAGCAGATCCTGATCAACACCGTCGGCGGCGCGGCAGACGTCAAACCGAAAAGCGAAAAAGCCATCTGCGGTTGCAGCGACCTCAATCACGGCCAGATCCGCCAGGCGATCCGCGAGCAACATCTTCTGACCATCGCCGGCACCATGAGCTACCTCAACTGGCGCACACCAAACGGCTGCGCGACGTGCCGGCCGGCGCTCAACTACTACCTGATTTCCACCTGGCCGGGCGAGGCCAGGGACGATCCGCAATCGCGCCTGATCAACGAGCGCGCCCACGCCAACATTCAGAAAGATGGCACCTACTCGGTGGTACCACGGATGTGGGGAGGTGTGACCAACCCTTCAGAATTGCGCCGAATTGCCGACGTCGCCGACAAGTACAACGTGCCGATGGTCAAGGTCACCGGCGGTCAGCGCATCGACCTGCTGGGCATCAAGAAACAGGACTTGCCCGGCGTCTGGAAGGATCTCGACATGCCCTCCGGCCACGCCTACGGCAAATCGATTCGCACGGTGAAAACCTGTGTCGGCAGTGAGTTCTGCCGCTTCGGCACGCAGAATTCGACGCAATTGGGCATCGAGCTTGAACATGACCTGTTCAACATGTGGTCGCCGCACAAAGTGAAGCTGGCGGTTTCCGGATGCCCACGCAACTGCTCGGAAGCGGGTATCAAAGACGTAGGAATCATCGGCGTAGATTCCGGATGGGAGATGTACATCGGTGGCAACGGCGGGATCAAAACTGAAGTCGCCGAATTCTTCGTCAAGCTGAAAACTGCCGAAGAAGTTCGCGAATACAACGGCGCGTTTTTGCAGCTCTATCGCGAAGAAGCCTTCTACCTCGAACGCACCGTGCACTACCTGCAACGGGTCGGCATGGAGCACATCAAGAAAGCCGTGCTTGAAGACCCGGAACGTCGCAAAGCTTTGAACGAGCGCCTGCAGTTCTCCCTGTCGTTTGAGCAGGACCCGTGGAAAGAGCGCCTGGCGCAGCCGCAACTGAAGAAAGAATTCGACGTGATCCCTGTGAAAATCCTGGAGGTGCCGGCATGAACTGGCTCGATATCTGTGCCCTGGAAGAGATCAATACCCTCGGTTCGCGGATCATTGCCGGACCCAAAGGTGACATCGCGATTTTTCGTACAAGTGACGACGAAGTTTTCGCCCTCGACGACCGCTGCCCGCACAAGGGCGGCCCGCTGTCACAAGGTTTGATTTACGGCAAACGTGTGGCCTGCCCGCTGCACAACTGGCAGATCGACCTGCAATCCGGTGAAGCCCAGGCGCCTGATATCGGATGCGCCCATCATCACGCGGCGCGGGTTGAAAATGGCCGGGTGCAATTGGCCCTGCGGGACGCTATCTGATGAACCGCCAGACGACCGCCTCGACCTGCTGTTATTGCGGGGTCGGCTGCGGCGTACTGATCGAGCATGACGGCGAGCGCATCCTCGGCGTCAGTGGCGATCCGGCGCATCCGGCCAACTTCGGCAAACTCTGTAGCAAAGGCTCGACCCTGCACTTGACCGGCGACCTCGCAGCGCGGGCGCTGTATCCGGAATTGCGCCTGGGCAAAGGCCTCGCGCGCAGCCGCACCGACTGGGACACGGCGCTGGACCATGCTGTAAATGTGTTCGCCGAAACCATCGCCGAACACGGCCCGGATAGCGTCGCGTTCTACATTTCCGGACAGCTGCTGACCGAGGATTATTACGCCTTCAACAAACTGGCGCGGGCGCTGGTCGGCACCAACAACATCGACAGCAATTCACGCCTGTGCATGTCTTCGGCCGTGGTCGGCTACAAACGCAGTCTCGGCGCCGATGCGCCACCGTGCAGCTACGAAGATCTGGAGCTCAGTGGTTGCGTGATGATCGTCGGCAGTAACATGGCCTACGCCCATCCGGTTCTTTTCCGTCGGCTCGAAGAGGCTAAATCGCGCCGTCCGCAGATGAAAGTCATCGTTATCGACCCACGGCGCACCGACACCTGCGATCTGGCCGATCTGCATCTGGCGATTCTGCCGGGCACCGATGTCGCTTTGTTCCATGGGATTTTGCACCTGCTGTTGTGGGAAGAATGGATCGACCGCGACTTCATCACGGCCCACACCGAAGGTCTGGCCGAGCTGAAAAGCCTGGTACGCGATTACACGCCACAGATGGTGTCGCAGCTTTGCGGGATCAGTGTCGAGCAACTGCAGCAATGCGCTGAATGGGTGGGGACTGCGCCGAGCTTTCTGTCCCTGTGGTGCATGGGGTTGAACCAGTCCACCGCCGGCAGCGCGAAAAACAGCGCATTGATCAATCTGCATCTGGCTACCGGGCAAATCGGTCGTCCGGGTGCAGGACCTTTCTCCCTGACCGGTCAGCCAAATGCCATGGGCGGGCGGGAAACCGGCAGTCTGTCCAATCTGCTGCCAGGCCATCGTGACGCGGCCAACCCCGAGCACCGCGCTGAAGTCGCGGCTTACTGGGGCATTGATCGGTTGCCGGAAAACACCGGGCTCAGTGCTATCGAACTGTTCGAACAGGTGCGTAGCGGCAAGATCAAGGCATTGTGGATAGCCTGCACCAACCCCGCGCAATCGATGCCGGATCAACACTCTGTGCGCGCAGCGCTGGAGGTGTGCCCGTTCGTGGTGTTGCAGGAAGCCTTCCGCACCACTGAAACCGCTCCATTCGCCGACCTGTTACTGCCCGCCGCCAGTTGGGGCGAAAAAGAAGGTTCGGTGACCAATTCCGAGCGCCGCATTTCCCACGTACGCAAAGCCATTCTCGCACCGGGTGAAGCACGGCCAGACTGGGCGATTACCGTAGATTTCGCACAGCGTCTGGAGAAACGTCTGCGCCCGCAACAACCGAGCCTGTTTGCCTTCGATCAACCTTCGCAGCTATTCGATGAATTCAAATTGCTCACCCGAGGGCGTGATCTGGATCTGTCCGGGATCAGTCATGCATTGATCGACCAGATCGGGCCGCAACAATGGCCCTTCCCCGCTGGCGCCCGGCAAGGAACCGCGCGGTTGTACAGCGACGGTATTTTTCCTACAGCTAATGGCCGCGCGCAGTTCATTGCCGACCCTTACCGCGCCGCCAAGGAGCAGCGTGATGCGCGCTTCCCGCTGACGCTGATCACCGGCCGCCTGCGCGATCAATGGCACGGCATGAGCCGTACCGGCACGGCGGCGCAACTGTTCGGCCATGTCAGCGAAGCGGTATTGAGCCTGCACCCGGACGAACTGCGCCGGCACCGTTTGCAGCCGGGAGATCTGGTCAATCTTAAAAGTCGTCGCGGCGCCGTGATTGTCGCGGTGGGTAGCGATGACGGTGTGCGTCCGGGCCAGGCTTTTTTGCCGATGCACTGGGGCGATCGTTTTCTCAAGGGCGGTGTGAATAGCTTGACGCTGCCGGCCTTCGACCCGTTGTCCAGGCAACCGGAACTCAAGCACAGCGGTGTGCGCCTGGAACCGGTCAATCTGCCGTGGCAACTCTTCGCACTGATCGAGGGTGATGTTCAACGGCACTTCGAGACGCTACGACCACTGTGCGAGGCGTTTTCCTACGTGAGTCTGAGCCTCGTCGGACGTGAACGTCCGGCATTGCTGATACGCGCTGCCAGCGGCGCGGCACCGGACCCGCAGTTGCTGGGTGAGATCGACCAATGTCTGTCGCTGATCGATGGCCCCGTATTGGCCTATGACGACCCGCGCCGGGCCATCGGCAAGCGTGTACGCATTGAGAATGGCCGGATTACCGCGATTCGCCTGGCTGGCGAAACCCTCGCACAACACTGGCTGCAAGGTTTGTGGCTGGAAGGTCGCGCGGATGAACAACTGCGACGCTGGCTGCTGGCGCCAATGAGCGCGCCGCCGGGCAACGCCGGGGCGCAGGTCACTCGCGATAAAACCTTGTGCAACTGCAATAACGTCAGCTTCAACGCAGTCTGCGCGGGTATTGGCCAAGGACTTGACCTGCAGGGTTTGAAAAATCAACTGGGATGCGGCACGCAATGCGGCTCGTGCGTCCCGGAAATAAAGCGCTTGCTGGCCGCCAACGTGCAGCCGGTTGCCGTCATTTGATGAGGGAAGACACCATGAATGCGAAAGTCTGGTTGGTGGGCGCAGGCCCTGGTGATCCAGAACTGTTGACCCTCAAAGCCGCGCGCGCCTTGCGTGAGGCCGATGTCGTGCTGATTGATGACCTGGTCAACGACGCCGTGCTGGAACACTGCCCCGCCGCGCGAATCATTGCGGTGGGCAAGCGCGGTGGCTGCCGCTCGACGCCGCAGGCCTTCATCCATCGTCTGATGTTGCGCTACGCCCGTCACGGCAAATGCGTGGTGCGGCTCAAGGGCGGTGATCCGTGCATCTTCGGTCGTGGCGGTGAAGAGGCTCAGTTGTTACGCGAGCGTGGTGTCGAGGTCGAGTTGGTGAACGGCATCACTGCCGGGTTGGCCGGTGCGACACAGTGCGATATCCCCCTGACCCTGCGCGGTGTGGCGCGCGGCGTGACGCTGGTGACTGCGCATACGCAGGATGACAGCAAATTGAACTGGCAGGCACTGGCGCAAGGCGGGACGACTCTGGTCATCTACATGGGTGTGGCCAAGCTTGGCGAGATTCGTGAGCAATTGTTGGCGGGCGGGATGGCGAAGGATACGCCGGTAGCGATGATCGAAAACGCCTCGCTGCCACATCAGCGCGAGTGCCGCAGTGATTTGATGGCGATGGAGTGGGATGCCTCTGCGTTTGAGCTGAAAAGTCCGGCCATCCTGGTGATTGGTGCTGTCGCTGCTGTTGCGCAAGATCAAAAGATCGCAGCCTTCGGCAGCTCCTACATTGGGAGTGCACACGCCTTGTAAGTGCTGGCGCTTTACCAAATCGCAGACAAAGAAAAGCCCGGCCTAAGCCGGGCTTTTCTCAGAGCGGCAGCTAATTACTTAGCTTGAGCTTCAACCTGCGCTTCTACGCGACGGTTTACAGCGCGGCCAGCGTCAGTTTTGTTGTCAGCAACTGGGCGGGATTCGCCGTAGCCAACAGACTGAACGCGGGACGATTCAACACCGTACTGGTTGGTCAGAACTTGCTTAACGGCGTTTGCACGACGCTCGGACAGTTTCTGGTTGTAAGCGTCAGGACCGACGGAGTCAGTGTGACCTTCAACAGTAGTGGTGGTGGATGGGTACTGCTTCATGAAGTCAGCCAGGTTTTTGATATCGCCGTAGCTGTTGGTTTTAACAACAGATTTGTCGAAGTCAAATTTAACGTCCAGCTCAACACGAACAACTTCAGCAACTGCCGGGCAGCCATCAGCGTCAACAGTTACGTTGGCTGGGGTGTCTGGGCACTTGTCAACGTTGTCGCAAACGCCATCGTTGTCGCTGTCGGAGCAGACTTCAGCTGGTGCTGGAACTGGAGCAGCAGCAGGCTTGGAGCCGCCACCGAAGTTCACACCGATACCGACGCTTGGAGCCCACTCGGTGTCGCCCTGGTCGATGTTGTACTGAGCTTCAACGCCAGCACGGGCGTAGAAGTTGTCAGTGAAGTACAGCTTGGCACCGCCGCCAACGTTGGCGAAGGTGGAACGGTTACGACCGTTCGAACCGTTCTGGTCGATGCTCTGGTCAGAGAAACCGGCCGAAACGTACGGACGCAGCATGTCGCCCGGGTTGTTGAAGTGGTACAGAGCGTCCAGAGCGGTGTTAGCGCCTTTTACGTTCTTGCCGTCGTCGGCACGTACGTTGTGCACTTCGTCGTAGCCCAGACGCAGTTCAACGTCGTCGGTCAGGAAGTAACCGATCGAGCCGCCGAACAGGTTGCCGTTGTTCTTGAAGTTACGAGCGCTGTCGAATTGTTCTTTCTTAGCGAAGCCTTCGATTTCAACTGCGCCTTGGCCTTGTGCCAGAGCGCCGAACGAAGTGGCAGCAATAAGAGAACCAATGGCCAAGCCCAAGGTGTTTTTCAGTTTCATCCGTTAAATCCCCATCTGGTGATTGTGAAGCAGTCCCGCAAACCGGGGGACAACTCGGCGGCAAGTCTATCAGAACTTGCCTACACGTAAGAGATATTTGCGCTGAACTAAGTTTCAGCAATGCCTGCAAATTTCTCACGCAATTTATCTAGAGCGCGTTTGTACCGCATTTTTGTAGCACTCAAACCCATGTGCATGATGTCTGCGATTTCCTGAAATTCAAGCTCTGCGACAAATCGTAGCACCAGAATTTCGCGGTCAATCGGGTTCACATACACCAGCCAGCGATCAAGCCCGCCCTTGTCCTCGGGTTTTGGCGTCTTTTCTTCGGACGCTTCCTCGAGGGGGTCAAGACTCAATGCGTCCATCAAGCGACGCTTTCGCCGTTCCTTCCGATACTGCGTGATGCATTCGTTGTAAGTGATGCTGTACAGCCAGGTTTTGAACTTCGATTTCCCCTCGAAATTCTTCAGGCCATACAACACCTTCAACATCACTTCCTGACAGACATCGTCTGCATCGCGATCGTTCCCAAGATATCTCGCGCAGACGTTAAATAATGTTCGCTGGTAACGCCGCATCAGTTCTTCATAGGCGCGCGTCACGTGAAACAGCTCGGTATGCGAGCGCGCGACCAACTCCTCATCAGAGAGCTCGCGGGGGTCGTAGCGCGTAGATAACGTTTGGGCTTTATTCAAAACAAGTCGTGCCGACAGTCAGGTCAATGTCCGCCGCAACCAGCTTCGGCTGGCTTTCGCGGCGGCATACATTAGCAGGGTTTGCCGGATTAGCGGCTACTCACATGCTGTTCCAGCAGGATCCGATTGGAAAGAGAGACTAGCTCACCCTCATCGGTCAGCAATGTGGTTTTAACCGTGCCGATCTCTTCGATCTGACCTTCGACCTCGCCAACACGCACTTGTTGCCCAACCTGGTACAACTCACGCACATAGATTCCCGCAAGAATCTGACCGGCAATTTCCCGGCTTCCCAACCCCATGGCCAGCGCAACCGCCAGACCAACGGTAATCAATACAATGACAATCACATGGTTCAGCAGGTCGGTCTTGACCTCAAGCTGACTGATCGCGACCGAGATGCTGATGATGATCACCAGCCCCTGAGCGATTCGCCCCAGCCCCGAAGCGTAGTCCAGGCCTACGCCTTCTGCCGCCCCACGCACCAGCCCATTGGCCAATTGCGCGAGCAAAACACCCACCAGCAACACCAGGGCTGCGCCAAATACTTTCGGCAAATACAGCGCCAGCATATCGAGCGTAGCTGAAACTCTCTCAAGGCCAAGGGATTCTGCTGCAGAAACCAGAAAAATAAGCAGAACGAACCAGTAAACGATCTTGCCGATCAGTGTCGAGATCGGAACCTGAAGCCCTGCGCGCGACAGCAACTTGGTCAGCCCGGTGCCGCCCATCAGGCGATCAAGGCCCAATTTGGCGAGCAGTTTGGACAGCAAGGTATCGAGCAGCTTGGCCACGACGAAACCCAACAGCAGCACCACCAGTGCGCCGAACAGGTTCGGGATGAAGTTGGCGACTTTGGTCCACAACGCAGTCATTGCAGTGACGAGGCTCTGAGTCCAGAGATCAAGTTCCATATTCAATCAGCCTTATCAGCAGTGCGAGCGGTAGGTTTACGAAGACGGGAAACCGGCGAGACGTGGGCCGATCCGTTATTCAGGGCGATCATCAGCGCGGGCAGCCAGCGGCCCAGCAGGCTGAACAGATCGCCGGCGCCGACCTGACGGTTGGCGGTTTTGAGTACGCGGCCCAGGCACGCATCGTCGTCACGGCTGGACGGCGAGGCGTTGAGCATGTCGCGCAAAGACTGTTCAAACGGATCGTGCATACGCACCTCTCGTGATGTCTGTGAAAGACGCGGGCAGATTTGGTCGGGTCACATGCGCCATGTTCAGACCCAGCGCAAACGACGGAATAACCACCATTGGCCGAAGGCCATGGCGAGCACCGTCAAGCAGGCGATCAGGAAACCATAAGGGCTGCTCGCGAACGGAATTCCGCCGACATTTATACCCAGCAGACCGGTGATAAAACTCATTGGTAAAAAGATGCAGGTGATGATGCCGAAGCGGTACATCGTGCGATTCATGCGCACGCTCAAACGCCGGTCTTCTGCCTCCAGGACAAGCCCCACGCGCTCTCGGGTCAATTCGAGTTCTTCGAGATAGCGGGTCAGGCTGTTGTTCAACTCGTTCCAGTAATCGGCATCATCATCGACAAACCACGGCAGTTTTATCCGCGTCATCTGGCCGAAAATATCCCGTTGTGGAGCGAGGAACCGCTTCAGTCCGGCCGCCCTTCGACGGATGTGCAAAATCGATCCGTGCTCCGGGGTATACCGTTCGTCGGCATCCATCTTTTCTTCTTCCTCATCGGCGATTTCCGAGAGGCAAGTGACCAGATCCTGCACCTTGTTAGTGAGGAATTGCGCCAGATAAAGGATCAGCTCGGAGGACGTTTTCGGGCCTTTGCCCTCTGCCAGAATCGTCAGCAGTTCATCCGTGGCCCGCAACGGACGCAAACGCAGTGAGATAACACGCTGGGCAGAGGCAAAAATCCGCACCGAGACCATATCTTCCGGTTCGGCACCCGGATTGAGGTTCACGCCGCGCAAAAACAGCAGCAACTCGGAATCCGGCAACGGCAACAGGCGCGGTCGGGTGTTCTCTTCCAGCAGCAAGTCGCAGGTGAATTCGTTCAGGCCACTGGATTTGCGCAGCCAGGTCTGGGTTTGCGGATGACTGCGATCCCAGTGCAGCCACAGGCTTTCATGGGCCTGTAGCTGCAAATCGTCGAGCTCAGTCCGGGCTATCGAACGCGCACCGCCTTTACCGTCCAGCACCAGGGCATGCACCAGCCCCCATTGCGCGTTTTCTTCCTCGAACATCCTCATCCCTTTGTCAAAAGCTTATTCAGGCATCTTCAGCGGGCTCGGCGAGATGATCACGCCGTTGTTGTCCGCATAAATGTAGTGGCCCGGGTGGAACGTCACACCGGCAAAAGTTACTGGAACGTCAAGGTCGCCGAGCCCGCGCCTGTTGGACTTCCTCGGGTGGCTAGCAAGGGCCTGCACGCCCAGATCGGTCTGCGCGATGATATCGACGTCGCGGATGCAACCGTAGATCACCAGCCCTTCCCAACCGTTTTTCGCGGCTTTCTCGGCCAGCATGTCCCCCAGCAGGGCATGACGCAGCGAACCACCACCGTCGACCACCAGTACCTTGCCATTCCCTTTGAGCTCGACCTGCTCCTTGACCCGCGAGTTGTCTTCGAAGCATTTGATGGTCACGATTTCGCCGCCGAATGAATCACGGCCGCCGAAATTGCTGAACATCGGTTCCAGCACCTGGACCAGTTCCGGATAGGCGTCGCACAGGTCAGGCGTGAGGTAATGGTTCATCGAAAAACTCCTGTAAAAAGGAAGACGATCAAGGATGACGCACTCTTGTGAGACGAGTTCCGGCAGTCGCTGTTTACCTTAGTTCATGCAAGGGTCGCTGAACGAACCTGAACAAACGCTGAAACGTAATAGCAAATCAGCCACTAAAAGTGACCAGAACCGCACAATGCGTCATATCTTAGCCGCAAGCCGACCCGAACGAAATGGCCTTTTTTCAGTGCCTCGCGACTCAGACCGCTGCCGCCAGATCCGGCTTCTCACCCAGTAACGGCGTGTGCTGATCGTTCAACCAGCGTGCCACCAGTGGCCATACCTGCGTCTGTGCAGCCTTGCTCACCAACATTTCGACATGGCCGAAATTATCGTTGAAGCCCTGTTCGCGCCCCAGATTGATGAACTGTTTGTGCTCAGAACCCATCTGCTCGAACAGTTTGCGACAAGCCCACGCAGGATCCTGATGATCCCCCGCCGCACTTACCGCCAGCACCGGCACCTGAACATCAGCCAGACCGGCCCACCAGTCTTTGTCCTTGTCACCAAACCGGCCGAACAGGCCGTACCAGCGCATGCTCTCGATGGCCAGGCCAATGGGCTCATCTTCCGGTCCGCGCTTGAGGCGTGAGCCCGACAACTGCGCGAAACGCTTGAGAATGAAGCGACCGCTCCATTCAACCGGCGGAATCTTCAGCGGCCAGTAAGTACGGCTGACCTGAGTGCCAAAAAACGCTGCCGACGCTACGGCAGGTTCGCCCAGATACTCGCCACCGAGAGCCGCCGCCAGGGTAATGCCGCCCAGCGAATGGCCAATCCAGTGCGGCACCTGCCCACTCTGCTCACGCACGAATGCGGCGATTGCCGGCAAATCGTACCTGGCGTAGTCGGCGACACGGTTCCTGCGGTATTCCTCGTTGCGCTGCGATAAACCGTGACCGCGCATCTCCGGAATCCACACGTCGAAGCCCAGCCGTGCCAGATAAGCGCCGAGCCCCAGACCCTTGGGCGAGAACCAGAATCGCCGGTTGGAAAAACTGCCGTGCAACAGAATGACCGGCACACCGCGCACCGCCGGTTCATCGGCCATGCCCAAACGGGTGACGGCGATTTCTACGGACCAGTCCGGGCTGTTGCCGGGTTTCAGACGATAAACGTCTTCGCTCAGATCGCCGCGCCGCTCGGCGCTGATCAGGGCGACAGGAAATAGGTTACTGCTGCTTTGCATAATGCTCTTGCACAAAAAAGGGCGGCATCCGGAGGCGCTCGCCCTACTTCAATCTCAAAGCCTTACCCCTTGTGGGAGCGAGCTTGCTCGCGAAAGCGGTACATCTGTCGACATCGATGTTGAATGTCAGTCCGTCTTCGCGAGCAGGCTCGCTCCTACAGTAGAGCGGCCCGTTCACATAACCATCAAGCCTGCGCTTGGCCTTCCGCGAGGAAGAACCAGGTTTCCAGCACGGTGTCCGGGTTCAGCGACACGCTTTCGATGCCCTGCTCCATCAGCCAGCGCGCCAGATCCGGGTGATCGGATGGGCCCTGACCGCAGATACCGATGTACTTGCCAGCCTTGTTACACGCCTGAATCGCGTTCGACAGCAGCTTCTTGACGGCCGGATTACGCTCGTCGAACAGGTGCGCGATGATCCCGGAGTCACGATCCAGACCCAGCGTCAGCTGAGTCAGGTCGTTGGAACCGATCGAGAAACCGTCGAAGAATTCGAGGAACTCTTCAGCCAGAATCGCGTTGGATGGCAATTCGCACATCATGATCACGCGCAGACCGTTTTCGCCGCGCTTCAAGCCGTTCTCTGCGAGCAGATCAACAACCTGACTGGCTTCGCCGAGGGTACGCACGAACGGCACCATGATTTCGACGTTGGTCAGGCCCATCTCGTTGCGCACACGCTTCAGCGCGCGGCATTCGAGTTCGAAGCAATCGCGGAACGATTCGCTGATGTAACGCGAAGCGCCACGGAAGCCCAGCATCGGGTTTTCTTCTTCCGGCTCGTAGAGCTTGCCGCCGATCAGGTTGGCGTATTCGTTGGACTTGAAGTCCGACAGACGCACGATGACCTTCTTCGGTGTGAACGCTGCTGCCAGGGTGCTGATGCCTTCGACCAGTTTGTCGACATAGAAGCCAACCGGATCATCGTAGCCGGCAATACGCTTGTCGACGCTGTCCTTGATTTCCTGCGGCAGACCGTCGTAGTTCAGCAGCGCTTTAGGGTGCACGCCGATCATGCGGTTGATGATGAATTCCAGACGGGCCAGGCCCACACCGGCGTTCGGCAGTTGCGCGAAGTCGAAGGCGCGGTCCGGGTTGCCGACGTTCATCATGATCTTGAACGGCAGATCAGGCATGGCGTCCACGGAGTTCTTCTTGATGTCGAAGCCCAGTTCACCTTCGAAGATGTAACCGGTGTCGCCTTCAGCGCAGGATACGGTTACGCCCTGGCCATCTTTCAGCAACTGTGTGGCGTTGCCGCAACCGACAACGGCCGGAATGCCCAGCTCACGGGCGATGATCGCCGCGTGGCAGGTACGCCCGCCCCGGTTGGTCACGATGGCGCTGGCGCGCTTCATTACCGGTTCCCAGTCCGGGTCGGTCATGTCGGAAACCAGTACGTCGCCCGGCTGGACCTTGTCCATCTCGGACACGTCCTTGATGATCCGCACTTTACCGGCACCAATACGCTGGCCGATGGCGCGACCTTCAACCAGCACGGTGCCGGTTTCTTTCAACAGGTAACGTTCCATGACGTTGGCCTGGGTGCGGCTTTTCACGGTTTCCGGACGGGCCTGCACGATGTACAGCTTGCCGTCGTCACCGTCCTTGGCCCACTCGATGTCCATCGGGCACTGGTAGTGCTTCTCGATGATCATCGCCTGCTTGGCCAGCTCGCTGACTTCAGCATCGGACAGGCAGAAACGCGCGCGATCAGCCTTGTCGACGTCGATGGTCTTGACCGACTTGCCGGCCGTGGCGACTTCGCCGTAGATCATCTTGATGGCTTTGCTGCCCAGGTTGCGACGCAGGATCGCCGGACGACCGGCCTCCAGCGTGCCCTTGTGGACATAGAATTCGTCCGGGTTGACCGCGCCTTGTACGACGGTTTCGCCCAGACCGTAGGCGCCGGTGATGAACACCACGTCACGGAAACCGGATTCGGTATCGAGGGTGAACATCACGCCGGCAGTACCGGTTTCCGAACGCACCATGCGCTGCACGCCGGCAGACAGGGCGACCAGTTTGTGGTCGAAGCCCTGATGCACGCGGTAGGAGATCGCACGGTCGTTGAACAGCGAGGCGAACACCTCTTTGGCAGCGCGGATAACGTTTTCCACGCCACGGATGTTCAGGAAAGTTTCCTGCTGACCGGCGAAGGATGCGTCCGGCAAGTCTTCGGCGGTGGCGGAAGAACGCACGGCAACGGCCATGTCAGGGTTGCCGGCCGACAGCGTGGCGAACGCGGTGCGGATCTCGGCGTTGAGTTTTTCCGGGAATTCGGCGTCCATGATCCATTGACGGATCTGCGCGCCGGTCTTGGCCAGTGCGTTGACGTCATCAACGTCGAGCGCGTCGAGGGCCTGGTGGATCTGGTCGTTGAGGCCACTCAGTTCGAGGAAGTCGCGATAGGCCTGAGCGGTGGTGGCAAAGCCGCCGGGGACCGACACACCGGCACCCGCCAGGTTGCTGATCATCTCGCCCAGGGATGCGTTCTTGCCCCCCACATGCTCAACATCGTGTTTGCCGAGCTTATCGAGGGAAACTACGTACTCTACCAAGGTGATCTCTCCACTAACTGTGTTGGAAAAGCTCAGAAACCGGCTGCTCGGGGGAGCGTTGGCCGGTTGTATGGCCTGGACCTGGAAAATAAGTGAGAATGCTGGCCAATGGCGGCCGGCAAATCGCGCCTATCATATCCAAGATTCGTTATTAGCTTAAGGCCCAAGGTGCAAATGAAACGATCTGCTTTCTTTATCTCCGATGGCACCGGCATTACTGCCGAAACCCTGGGTCAAAGCCTCCTGGCGCAGTTCGAAAACATTACCTTCAGCAAATTCACGCGACCGTACATCGACAGCGTGGATAAAGCGCGGGCCATGGTACAACAAATCAATAAAGCCGCCGAAACCGACGGCTTTCGCCCGATTATCTTCGACACCATCGTCAATCAGGACATTCGTGAGATTCTCGCAACGTCCAATGGTTTCATGATCGACATTTTCTCGACCTTCCTCGCCCCGCTTGAACAGGAACTGACCGAGCATTCTTCCTACACCGTCGGCAAGTCGCATTCGATCGGGCACAACTCCAATTACATGGAGCGGATCGAGGCGGTGAACTTCGCCCTCGACAACGATGACGGCGCCCGCACGCACTATTACGACAAGGCCGATCTGATTCTAGTGGGCGTGTCGCGATGTGGTAAGACGCCGACGTGTCTGTACATGGCCATGCAATTTGGTATCCGCGCGGCCAACTACCCGCTGACCGAAGACGACATGGAGCGCCTGCAACTGCCGCCCGCCCTGCGCGCCCATCAGCACAAGCTGTTCGGCCTGACCATCGACCCGGACCGCCTCACCGCGATCCGCAACGAGCGCAAACCCAACAGCCGCTATTCGAGCTATGCCCAGTGCGAATTCGAAGTGCGCGAAGTGGAAAACCTGTTTCGCCGTGAAAACATCCCGAACATCAATTCCACGCATTTTTCGGTGGAAGAGATTTCGGCGAAGATTCTGGTGGAGAAAGGGGTGGAGCGGCGGTTCAAGTAACCCCGCATGCCCCTGTAGGAGCTGCCGAAGGCTGCGATCTTTTGATTTTGATGTTTAAAAATAAGATCAAAAGATCGCAGCCTTCGGCAGCTCCTACACAGGATTGGGTTCCGTCAAGGCGTGCTTCAGAGCCTCAAAGCCAGCAAGTAACATGCTGTCATCCCCCACCGAATTACACACACTCACCCGAATAAACTGCGGCACCGCCGCATGCCCCACCGCAAACGCCTCAGCGGTCGCCACCAGATAGTTGTTTTCTTTCAACTCTGCAGCAATCTGCGACGCTCGCCACAACGCCGGCACCTCTACCCAAAAGTGCGGACTGTAGCTGTGCGTCTTGTAGCTCAAGCCGTCCATTACGCCCGCAACCAACGCCTTGCGGCGGCCAATTTCCGTGATCTGCTCATCCAGCAAGCGTTCGGCCATGCCGTTTTCGATCCACAGGCTCGCCACCTCCATCGACAGCGGATTAGCCATCCAGCACGTCGCACGAATGGCTGAACTGATGCGCCCGATCAACGCTTGCGGCGCGTGCAGATAACCGACTCGCAACCCGGCGGAAACAGCCTTGCTCAAACTACCGATCAACACCGAGCGCTCAGGAGCGAAATAACTCAATGGCAGCGGGCGCTGGCGGTCGAGCACAGCGTGGGCTTCGTCTTCGATGATCAGCAGATTGTGCTGGCGGCACACCTCGGCAATCGCCTCGCGCCGTGGGATCGACATCACGGCGGCTGTAGGATTCTGGATCGTTGGCGTGCAATACACCGCCGCTACCCGATGCTGACGGCATATATCCTCCAGCGCCGAGGGCAACAGTCCTTCGTCATCCATCGCGGCGCCGATGAGTTTTATCCCAAGTTGACGTGCGACGCTGATCAATCCGGGGTAGGACAAATGCTCGGTCACGACCGTGTCGCCGGCCTTGAGCAAAGCCATCAAGGCGCACAGCAAACCGTGCTGACCTCCGTTGACGCACAGCACCTGATCGGCGTGTGGCACGAAATGCCCGTGGCGCAACCACACCGCCCCCGCCACCCGATGCCTGGCCAATCCGCCTTCGGCGGTGTACCCGGTCAATTGCTGTAACAAGCCCGGATCATTGGCCAGCTCGACCAGACATTCGCGCATGAACGCTGCCTCCTGGCCGGGGATCGGCTGGTTGCGACTCATGTCGAAACACGCTGGCGGCTCGTCGCTGACATTGCGAAAGCCTTTGTCCTGCGGCCGTTCCATCCCGCGCTGACGCACATAGGTGCCGTCTCCTACGCGGGCAACGACTAATCCGACACGCTCAAGCTCACCGTAAGCACGACTGATGGTGCCGATGGTGACGCCAAGACTATCGGCCAAAAGCCTGTGCGGTGGCAGCTTGCAACCTGCCTCGATAACGCCCTCGCCGATGGCCTTTTCGACCGCCTCGGCCAAGCGTTTGTACTTGACGCCTGCGCCATGAGCGAGGCCGTCACGCAGGATTGACACCATGGCAATACTTGCTTTGACACTCATTCTCGCCCCGAATAGCGTATTGAAAACAGGTTCAATCAGGAATAGACCTTTTCAGTGATGAGGTCAATTCCCCGCTCGGAGCACCCCACATGTCGACCGCCATCAGCTCACCGATAAACATCAGCAAACCCTGGCTTGCCGGATTGATCACCAGCAGCCTGTTTCTCATCGTTTGTCTGAGCTGGGGCACCACATGGCTGGGGATCAAGATTGCCGTGGAAAGCGTGCCTCCACTCACCGCCGCTGGCCTGCGCTTTCTGATTGCCTTCCCACTGTTCCTCAGCTTCGCGGTGTTGCGCAAGGAACCCCTGCTGTTTCCGCGCCAAAGTCGCTGGTTTTTTGTGTTCGTCACGCTGTCGTATTTCAGCCTGCCCTACTACCTGCTCAACTATGGCGAGATGCACGTGTCGTCTGGCCTGACGGCGCTGCTGTTCAGTTGCATGCCGGTGTTTATCCTGCTGTTTTCGGCGGTGTTTCTGCGCGAGAAAATCTATCCGTCGCAAATGCTCGGCATCGCCATCGGCTTCGCCAGTTTGTTCATGATCATTCGCAGCCAAGGCTTGCATCTGGATCAGGCGGAATGGCTTGGTGTGCTGGCGATTCTCTGCGCAGCGGTCATGCATGCGTTGTGCTACGTAGTGACGAAAAAGCACGGCAGCGCCATCACCGTGATCACCTACAACACGCTGCCGATCGGCATCGCCGGGCTAATGTTATTTATTGTCGGCTTGGGCTTCGAAGCGCCGAGCTTCCAGGACGTGACCGCGCGCTCATGGGCTGCCCTGCTCTATCTCGGGCTGGTAGCGTCGGTGGGTGGTTTCATCGTTTATTTTTTGCTGCTTAAACGCCTGAGCCCGATCATTCTGTCGTTCGTGTTTATCATTTTCCCGGTGTTTGCCGTGATCATCGGCGCCTGGTACGAAGGGCAAACCCTGTCCCGGGAACTGATGATCTATTCGGCGATTCTGTTGGGTGGTTTTGCGATCACCAAACTGCCCATCGAAAAATGGCGCAAATCGTCCGTGTAGGAGCTGCCGCAGGCTGCGATCTTTTGATCTTGTTTTTTTACAATCAAAGTCAAAAGATCGCAGCCTGCGGCAGCTCCTACAGGGTTTGCGTCAGATCACGAAAAGGTCTACGAAGCGGTTTACGGGAGTGGCTTCCAGCCGCGACTGATCTTTGCACAGCGCGAAGATCTCGGCGCTGCGCTGGCCGGTGAAGCGTGTTGCCAGGTTCGCCTTGAACTTGTCTTCCAGCAAAGGAATGCCCTGCGCACGGCGGCGGCGATGGCCGATCGGGTATTCCACCACGACGTTGTCAGTGCTGGTGCCGTCCTTGAAAAACACCTGCACGGCGTTGGCAATCGAGCGCTTGTCGGCCTCGAGGTATTCGCGGCTGAAACGCGGCTCTTCGACAATAAGCATTTTCTCGCGCAGCACATCGATGATCGGATGCGCTTTGTGGAAATCGTCCTCGTATTGCTCGGCGATCAGGTTGCCGAAGGCCAACGGCACAGCGGTCATGTATTGAATGCAGTGATCGCGGTCGGCAGCGTTGGCCAGCGGCCCGACCTTGGAAATAATGCGGATCGCCGATTCGTGGGTGGTGATGACGATTCGCTCGATTTCGTGCAGACGATTGCGCACCTGCGGATGCAACGTCACCGCGGCTTCACACGCGGTTTGCGCGTGGAACTCGGCGGGGAAGCTGATCTTGAACAGGACGTTTTCCATCACATAACTGCCGAATGGCCGTGAGAAAGCGAAGGCGCGTTTGTCTTGCGGCTTCAACGCCAGATCGCTGTTGGTGTGGCTGAACAGTACGTCGTAAAAACCCCACTGCTTGGCACTCAACACACCGGGAATGCCCATTTCGCCGCGCATGGCGATGTCGGCCAGACGCACGCCACGGCTGGACGCATCCCCCGCTGCCCAGGATTTTCGCGAGCCAGCATTCGGTGCATGACGGTAGGTGCGCAGCGCCTGACCGTCGGCGAATGCATGGGACAGCGCCGACAACATCTGCTCACGATTGGCGCCCATCAGTTTGGCGGTCACGGCGGTCGAGGCGACTTTCACCAGAATGACGTGATCAAGTCCTACGCGGTTGAAGGAGTTTTCCAGGGCAATGACGCCCTGAATCTCGTGAGCCATGATCATTGCTTCCAGCACCTCACGAATCGTCAGCGCTGCTTCAGCGTTGGCCAAGCGCTTCTGCGAGAGATGATCGGCCACCGCGAGAATTGCGCCGAGGTTGTCCGACGGATGCCCCCACTCGGCGGCGAGCCAGGTGTCGTTGTAGTCGAGCCAGCGCACGATACAGCCGATATCCCACGCGGCTTTCACCGGATCAAGGCGATAGCTGGTGCCCGGCACTCTAGCGCCAAACGGCACGACGGTGCCTTCGACGATGGGGCCAAGGTGCTTGGTGCATTCGGGAAAACGCAGCGCCAGCAGACCGCAACCCAGCGTGTCCATCAGGCAGTGGCGGGCGGTGTTCAGGGCTTCGGTGGATTCAACTTTGAAGGTCAGGACGTAGTCGGCGATGTCCTGCAGGACACGGTCGTAGTCGGGGCGGTTGTTCAGGTCGACGTTGGCGCTCATGTTCGATTCACTCTTTAAGTGGTTCGTTGATGGGACCTCGGTTCAGGCAATGGACTTTTAGAATTGAAATGCGACCCCCATGTAGGAGCTGCCGAAGGCTGCGATCTTTTGATCTTTCCTTTAAGAACCAGATCAAAAGATCGTCCGATCGCGGCCCGAGCCTTCGGCAGCTCCTACAGGGGAAGTTGTCGCTTAGAAGGAATCACCAGGGACGCGCACATAGCCTTCCATCAGGACGCGCGCACTGCGGCTCATGATGGCTTTTTTCACCACCCACTCACCGTTTTCCAGACTGGCCTCGGCGCCCACGCGCAACGTGCCGGAAGGATGGCCGAAGCGCACAGCGCTGCGCTCAACACCGCCAGCCGCAAGGTTTACCAATGTGCCGGAAATGGCCGCCGCAGTACCGATGGCGACCGCAGCCGTGCCCATCATCGCGTGATGCAACTTGCCCATCGACAACGCACGCACCAGCAAATCGACATCACCAATGCCAACTGCTTTGCCACTCGACGCCACGTAATCCAAAGGCTTGGCGACGAACGCGACTTTCGGCGTGTGTTGGCGCTTGGCCGCTTCATCGAGATTCGAGATCAAGCCCATGCGCAAAGCGCCATAAGCGCGGATGGTCTCGAACGTCTGCAAGGCTTTCGGGTCGCTGTTGATCGCACTTTGCAGTTCGGTGCCGGTGTAACCGATGTCTTCGGCGTTGACGAAAATCGTCGGAATACCCGCATTGATCATGGTCGCCTTGAACGTGCCAACACCCGGCACTTCCAGCTCATCAATCAGGTTGCCGGTGGGGAACATCGAGCCGCCACCGCCCTCTTCTTCTGCCGCCGGATCCATGAACTCCACCTGCACTTCGGCCGCTGGAAAGGTCACGCCGTCGAGTTCGAAATCACCGGTTTCCTGCACTTCACCGTTGGTGATCGGCACGTGGGCGATGATGGTTTTGCCGATATTGGCCTGCCACACGCGCACCACGGCGATACCGTTGTGCGGAATGCGGCTGGCGTCGACCAGGGCATTGCTGATCGCAAATGAACCGACCGCCGCCGACAGGTTGCCGCAGTTGCCGCTCCAGTCCACGAACGGCTTGTCGATGGAGACCTGGCCGAACAGGTAATCGACGTCGTGATCCGCCTTAGTGCTTTTCGACAGGATAACGGTTTTGCTGGTGCTTGAAGTGGCGCCGCCCATGCCGTCGATTTGCTTGTCGTACGGGTCGGGGCTGCCGATCACGCGTAGCAGCAAGGCGTCGCGGGCGGGGCCTGGAACCTGCGCCGCTTCAGGCAAATCTTTCAGGCTGAAGAACACGCCTTTGCTGGTACCGCCGCGCATGTAGGTGGCGGGAATCTTGATTTGCGGAACGTGAACCATGGTGATCCTTAGCGAAGGCATGGGACTTGAAGTCCCATGCCCACATCCGATGATTTAAACGGCAACCGCCGACTCTTCGAGGAAGTCCTGAGCGAAGCGTTGCAACACGCCGCCGGCCTCGTAGATCGACACTTCTTCAGCGGTATCGAGGCGGCAGGTCACCGGCACGTCGACGCGCTCGCCATTCTTGCGATGGATCACCAGCGTCAGGTCGGCGCGCGGTTTGCGCTCGCCAATCACGTCGTAGGTTTCGCTGCCGTCGATGGCCAGGGTGTGACGGTCGGTGCCCGCCTTGAACTCCAGCGGCAACACGCCCATGCCCACCAGGTTGGTGCGATGGATACGCTCGAATCCTTCCGCAGCAATCGCCTCGACACCCGCCAGACGCACGCCTTTGGCCGCCCAGTCGCGGGATGAACCCTGACCGTAATCGGCACCGGCGATGATGATCAGCGGCTGCTTGCGTTCCATGTAGGTTTCGATGGCTTCCCACATGCGCATCACCTTGCCTTCCGGCTCGACACGGGCCAGCGAACCCTGTTTGACCTTGCCGTTTTCCACGACCATCTCGTTGAACAGTTTCGGGTTGGCAAACGTCGCGCGCTGGGCGGTCAAGTGGTCGCCACGGTGGGTGGCGTAGGAGTTGAAGTCCTCTTCCGGCAAGCCCATTTTCGCCAGGTATTCGCCGGCGGCGCTGTCGAGCATGATCGCGTTCGACGGCGACAGGTGATCGGTGGTGATGTTGTCCGGCAGCACCGCCAGTGGGCGCATGCCCTTGAGCGGACGCGCGCCGGCCAGTGCGCCTTCCCAATACGGCGGGCGGCGAATGTAGGTGCTCATCTCGCGCCAGTCGTACAGCGGTGTGACTTTAGGACCGGTGTCTTCATGGATGGCGAACATCGGGATGTAGACCTGACGGAACTGCTCAGGCTTGACCGAAGACTTCACCACGGCGTCGATTTCTTCGTCGCTCGGCCAGATGTCCTTGAGGCGAATTTCCTTGCCGTCGACCACGCCCAAGACATCTTTCTCGATGTCGAAACGGATGGTCCCGGCAATCGCGTAAGCAACCACCAGCGGCGGCGAAGCGAGGAAGGCCTGCTTGGCGTACGGGTGGATGCGGCCGTCGAAGTTGCGGTTGCCCGAGAGCACGGCAGTCGCATACAGATCGCGGTCGATGATTTCCTGCTGGATCACCGGGTCCAGTGCGCCGGACATGCCGTTGCACGTGGTGCAGGCGAACGCCACGACGCCGAAACCGAGTTGTTCCAGTTCGGTGGTCAGCCCGGCTTCGTCGAGGTACAGCGCCACGGTTTTCGAGCCCGGCGCCAGCGAGGATTTGACCCACGGTTTGCGCGTCAATCCGAGTCGGTTGGCATTGCGCGCGATCAGGCCGGCGGCAATCACGTTGCGCGGATTGCTGGTGTTGGTGCAACTGGTGATGGCCGCGATGATCACCGCACCATCGGGCATTTGCCCCGGCACGTCATCCCACTGACCGGAAATACCTTTGGCCGCCAGATCCGAGGTTGCTACGCGAGCGTGCGGGTTGCTCGGCCCGGCCATGTTGCGCACTACCGATGACAAATCGAAGGTCAGGCCACGCTCGTATTGCGCGCCTTTGAGGCTGTCGGCCCACAGACCGGTGGTCTTGGCGTAGTGCTCGACAAGCTGCACTTGTTGGTCTTCACGACCGGTGAGCTTGAGGTAATCGATGGTCTGCTGGTCGATATAGAACATCGCCGCGGTGGCGCCGTATTCCGGGGCCATGTTGGAGATGGTCGCGCGGTCGCCGAGGGTCAGCGCGGCAGCGCCTTCACCGAAGAACTCCAACCATGCACCGACGACTTTCTGCTTGCGCAGGTACTCGGTCAGCGCCAGCACCATGTCGGTGGCGGTGATGCCCGGTTGCAGCTTGCCGGTCAATTCGACGCCGACGCTTTCCGGCAGACGCATCCACGAGGCGCGGCCGAGCATTACGCTCTCGGCTTCGAGGCCGCCGACGCCGATGGCGATCACGCCCAGCGCATCGACGTGCGGGGTGTGGCTGTCGGTACCGACGCAAGTGTCGGGGAACGCCACGCCGTCACGCACCTGAATCACCGGAGACATTTTCTCCAGGTTGATCTGGTGCATGATGCCGTTGCCTGGCGGGATCACATCAACGTTTTTGAAGGCTTTTTTGGTCCAGTTGATGAAATGGAAACGGTCTTCATTGCGACGATCTTCGATGGCGCGATTCTTCTCGAACGCCTGCGCATCAAAGCCCCCCGCCTCGACCGCCAGCGAGTGGTCGACAATCAGTTGCGTCGGCACCACCGGATTGACTTGCGCCGGATCACCGCCCTGCGAGGCAATCGCGTCACGCAGACCGGCGAGGTCGACCAGTGCGGTCTGACCGAGAATGTCATGGCAGACAACCCGCGCCGGGAACCACGGGAAATCGAGGTCGCGCTTGCGCTCGATGAATTGCTTCAGGGATTCGGTCAGCGTGGCCGGGTCGCAGCGACGCACAAGGTTTTCCGCCAGCACGCGCGAGGTGTACGGCAGGGTGTCGTAGGCGCCGGGCTGGATCGCATCGACAGCCGCACGGACGTCGAAGTAATCCAGCGGAGTGCCGGGCAGGTTCTTGCGAAATTCTGTGTTCATCGGGTCAGGACTCGGGTCACGGGAGTTTCAAAGGGTGGGTGCTGACACCAACCCTGAACCGACCCCGATTCCCTGTAGGAGCTGCCGAAGGCTGCGATCCTTTGATCTTGCTTCTAAAACTCAAAATCAAAAGATCGCAGCCTTCGGCAGCTCCTACAGGGTTTTCGGTGTGGCTCAAGGTCGGGATCAGCTCACCATTCAGCGACGTTCGATTGGCACGAACTTGCGCTGTTCTACGCCGACGTATTCGGCGCTTGGGCGGATGATGCGGTTGTTGGCGCGTTGTTCGAACACGTGCGCGGCCCAGCCGGTCAGGCGCGAGCAGACGAAGATCGGTGTGAACAGCTTGGTCGGGATGCCCATGAAGTGGTACGCCGAGGCATGGTAGAAGTCGGCGTTCGGGAACAGTTTCTTCTGCTCCCACATGGTCTTGTCGATGGCTTCGGAAACCGCGAACAGCACCTTGTCACCGACTTCATCAGAGAGCTTTTTCGCCCAACCCTTGATCACCTCGTTGCGCGGATCGCTGTCCTTATAGATAGCGTGGCCGAAGCCCATGATCTTGTCTTTGCGCTCGAGCATGCCGAGGGTGCCTTTGATCGCGTCTTCGGGCGTTGAGAAGCGCTCGATCATTTCCATCGCCGCTTCGTTGGCGCCGCCGTGCAGCGGGCCGCGCAACGAACCGATGGCCGCAGTGACGCAGGAATACAGATCGGACAGGGTCGACGCGCAAACGCGGGCGGTGAAGGTCGAGGCGTTGAATTCGTGTTCGGCGTAGAGAATCAGCGACACGTTCATCACTTTGACGTGCAGTTCGCTCGGCTTCTTGTCGTGCAGCAAGTGCAGGAAGTGGCCGCCGATGGATTGTTCATCGGTCACGCAGTTGATGCGTTTGCCATCGTGGCTGAAGCGATACCAGTAGCACATGATCGCCGGGAACCCGGCCAGCAGACGGTCAGTCTTGTCCTGCTGCTCGGAGAAGTCCTTCTCCGGTTCGATGTTGCCAAGGAACGAGCAACCGGTGCGCATCACGTCCATCGGGTGGGCGTCGGCGGGGATGCGTTCCAGCACTTCTTTCAGCGCTTGCGGCAGGTCGCGCAGCTTGCTCAGTTTGCCTTGATAAGCGTCGAGCTCGGCCTGGGTCGGCAGTTCGCCGTACAACAGCAGGTACGCCACTTCTTCAAATTGCGCATCGGCTGCCAGTTCGCGCACGTCGTAGCCGCGATAGGTCAGCCCGGCACCGGCCTGGCCTACGGTGGACAGTGCGGTTTGCCCGGCAACCTGGCCCCGGAGCCCGGCGCCACTGAGTACTTTTGCTTCGGCCATTGCTGTCTCCAATTTTTGAATTTGTTAGGGAATCTGCAATTTCGGTGTTGTTTGTAAAAGATCGCAGCCTGCGGCAGCTTCTACAGATATCCATGTAGGAGCTGTCGAGTGAAACGAGGCTGCGATCTTTTGATCTTCATTTTTTCGCCGCAAACAACGCATCGAGCTTCTGCTCGAACGTGTGGTAATCGATGCGATCGTAGAGCTCCATGCGAGTCTGCATGGTGTCGATGACATTCTGCTGCGTGCCGTCGCGGCGGATCGCGGTGTAGACATTTTCCGCAGCCTTGTTCATCGCGCGGAACGCCGACAGCGGATACAGCACCAGCGATACATCGGCGCCGGCCAGTTGCTCGGTGGTGTACAGCGGCGTTGCGCCGAACTCGGTGATGTTGGCCAGAATCGGCGCTTTCACGCGGTTCGCGAATAGCTTGTACATCTCAAGCTCGGTGATGGCTTCCGGGAAGATCATGTCGGCGCCGGCCTCGATGCACGCCGCGGCGCGATCCAGTGCAGACTCCAGACCTTCAACGGCCAGCGCATCGGTACGCGCCATGATCACGAAGCTGTCGTCAGTACGGGCATCGACGGCAGCCTTGATGCGGTCGACCATTTCCTGCTGGCTGACGATCTCTTTATTCGGACGATGGCCGCAGCGCTTGGCGCCGACCTGGTCTTCGATGTGGATCGCCGCCGCGCCGAACTTGATCATCGATTTGACGGTACGCGCCACGTTGAAGGCCGAAGAACCGAAACCGGTGTCGACATCCACCAAAAGCGGCAAGTCGCAGACGTCGGTGATGCGCCGTACGTCGGTGAGCACGTCATCCAGACCGGTGATGCCCAGATCCGGCACGCCGAGGGAACCTGCGGCCACCCCGCCACCGGACAAGTAGATCGCCTTGAAACCGGCTCGTTTGGCCAACAGCGCGTGGTTGGCGTTGATCGCACCGACCACCTGCAAAGGGTGCTCGCTGGCGACCGCATCGCGGAAACGCTGGCCTGGAGTGTTCGGGTTGGAACTCATGACTCACCTCGTTCAGTGGCTGTCTTATTGTGGGCGCCGTCCTGGTAATGACGGGCGATGTTGCGTTTCGAGGCGCCGATATGACGGCGCATCAACAATTCCGCGAGTTCGCCGTCACGGTCGGCGATGGCATCGAGAATCCGGTGGTGTTCGGCGAAGGCCTGGCGCGGGCGGTTCGGCGTGGTCGAGAACTGGATGCGGTACATGCGCACCAGTTGATAGAGCTCGCCGCAGAGCATCTGCGTCAGCGTGCGGTTACCGCTGCCCTGGATGATGCGGTAGTGGAAGTCGAAATCGCCTTCCTGCTGGTAGTAGCCGACGCCTGCCTGAAATGCGGCATCGCGCTCGTGGGTTTCCAGCACCCGACGCAGCTCATCGATTTCTTCGACGCTCATGCGTTCAGCCGCCAGACGACAGGCCATGCCTTCGAGGGATTCGCGGATTTCGTAGAGTTCCAGCAATTCGGCGTGGCTCAGCGATACCACTCGCGCACCGACGTGCGGCACGCGCACCAGCAGGCGCTGACCTTCCAGACGGTGGATCGCCTCACGCAACGGCCCACGGCTGATGCCATAGGTGCGTGCCAGCTCAGGCTCGGAGATCTTGCTACCCGGAGCAATCTCACCTCTGACGATAGCCGCCTGAATGCGTCGAAAGACGTTTTCCGAGAGCGTCTCGGAATCGTCGCCGCTGATGACCGGGGGATCGAGTTGATCCAGCATGATTGTCGACACCTTGAAATCCAATGCGGCAAAAACTAGCGAATTCGGCCGAATCAGTCAAAGGATAAATAGGTATTGTCGACAATCGTCTAATAACCGGAAAAGATCGCAGCCTTCGACAGCTCCTACAGGGCGCACGCAAATCCAATGCAGGAGCTGCCGAAGGCTGCGATCTATTGATCTTTTATAGACCGGCCCAAGCGCTGGCGCCATAAACCCACCGTGCTAGAATGCCGCCCGCATTTGCTGGCCATTTGTACGGCTTGTCATAAAAAGCTGAAAGGCACACGAAGGGACCTGCGCAAGTTTTGCCAGGCACCTGAACCGAAAACGGAACGCTGCGCACCAGGATTTATGAGACTCAAGCCTTTTCCCACATTCTTCGCCCTGTTTTGCCTGCCCGGCCTAGCCGCCGCGGGGGAAAAAACCGTGTACGGCCTCAACGAATACGCTTCGCTTGACGGCATCAATCTGGAAGTCGCGGCCAAACTCGACACCGGCGCGAAAACCGCCTCGCTGAGTGCCCGCGACATCAAACGCTTCAAGCGCAATGGTGAGTCCTGGGTACGTTTCTACCTGGCGATCGACGCCGCGCATTCGCACCCGATCGAACGCCCGCTGGCCCGCGTCAGCAAGATCAAGCGCCGCGCCGGCGACTACGACCCGGAAGAAGGCAAAAAGTACACCGCGCGCCCGGTGATCGAACTGGATATCTGCATGGGTTCGGCAATGCGCAGCATCGAAGTGAACCTGACCGACCGAAGTGCGTTCCAATACCCGCTTTTGATCGGTTCCGAAGCGCTGAAACGCTTCGACGCGCTGGTCGACCCCAGTCTTAAATACGCTGCAGGCAAACCCGCTTGCACCATCGCCGCTCATACCGCCGAGTAATTTCCATGCGTTCTCTAACCTTCCACCTGAAAATCCTGATCACCATTCTGGTGCTCCTGGGCGTTTCGGTTACGGCCTATCAGATTTTCGTACTCGGCATCCCGGTGACCGAAGACGCCACCGACGACTTGTGGAACATCGACGCCAAAGTCGAGTTCGTCGCCAGCACCAAAGACCCGGTGAAGATCCAGATGTTCGTGCCGCCGCTGAGCCGCGATTACGTCAGCCTCAACGAGAGCTTCATCTCCAATAACTACGGCGTGTCGGTGAACCGCGTCGACGGCAACCGCAAAGTGACCTGGTCGGCGCGACGCGCCAAGGGCAATCAGACCCTTTATTACCGTCTGGTACTGACCAAGCGTTACACCGCAGAAAAAACCAAGACCAAAGGCCCGACCTTCCGCGACAGCATGGTCATCGAAGGCCCGGAAAAAATCGCCGCCGAATCGCTGCTCGCACCAATCCGCCAGCACTCGGCCGACGTTGAAACCTTCATCGGCGAAGCGATCAAGCGCGTCAACAACGTCAACGACGACAACGTCAAACTGCTGCTGGCTGGCGATCCATCGACGCCGCACAAAGCCAAGATCGTCGAGCTGCTGCTGTCCATCGCCCACGTCCCGGTGGAAAAAGTCCACACCATCCGCCTCGTCGCCGATCAGCCGCAAACGCCTGAACTGTGGCTGCGCAGCTTCAACGGCACCGACTGGCTGTACTTCAATCCGGAAACCGGCGAACAGGGCCTGCCGACCGACCGTCTGCTGTGGTGGACCGGCGATGAAAACCTGATCACCGTCGACGGCGGCAAAAAAGCCAACGTGACCTTCAGCCTGAACAACAGCGAGATGAACGCGATTCGTCTGGCCAAGCTGACTGACGAAAACACTGACGCCAACTTCCTCGAATACTCGCTCTACGGCCTGCCGCTGCAAACCCAGCAGACCTTCATGATCATGGTGATGATCCCGATCGGCGTGCTGGTGATCCTGATCCTGCGCAACCTGATCGGCCTGCAGACACTCGGCACGTTTACCCCGGTGCTGATCGCCCTCGCCTTCCGTGAAACGCAGCTCGGGTTTGGCATCCTGCTGTTTACCGTGATTACCGCGCTGGGCCTGTCGTTACGCTCGTATCTGGAACACCTGAAGCTGCAAATGCTGCCGCGACTGTCGGTGGTGCTGACGTTTGTCGTGGTGTTGATCGCGGCAATCAGTCTGTTCAGCCACAAACTGGGTCTGGAGCGGGGCCTGTCGGTGGCGCTGTTCCCGATGGTGATTCTGACCATGACCATCGAACGCCTGTCGATCACCTGGGAAGAACGCGGTGCCAGCCATGCGATGAAAGTCGCGATCGGCACCTTGTTCGCAGCGTCTCTGGCGCACCTGATCATGACCGTGCCGGAGCTTGTGTACTTCGTGTTCACCTTCCCGGCGATCCTGCTGATTCTGGTGGGCTTCATGCTGGCGATGGGTCGTTATCGCGGGTACCGCCTGACCGAACTGGTGCGTTTCAAGGCGTTCCTGAAGAAGGCTGACAGCTGATGTTCGGTTTCTGGAAGACCTGGAAGGCCCTGGAAGCCCGGGGCATCATGGGCATCAATCGGCGTAACGCCGACTACGTGCTCAAGTACAACAAGCGCAGTCTGTACCCGATCGTCGATGACAAGATCATCACCAAGGAGCGCGCCATCGAGGCCGGCATTCACGTGCCGGAGTTGTATGGCGTGATTTCCACCGAGAAGGAAATCGACAAACTCGGCGAGATCATCGGCGGGCGCAGCGACTTCGTGATCAAGCCGGCACAAGGCGCTGGCGGCGACGGCATCATCGTCATCGCCGACCGTTTCGAGGGCCGCTATCGCACGGTCTCGGGCAAGATCCTCGCCCACGAAGAGCTCGAGCATCACATCTCGAGCATCCTCACCGGCCTGTACTCGCTGGGCGGCCACCGTGATCGCGCGCTGATCGAATACCGCGTGACCCCGGACCAGATCTTCAAAAGCATCAGTTATGAAGGCGTGCCAGACATACGCATCATTGTGTTGATGGGGTATCCGGTAATGGCGATGTTGCGCCTGCCGACCCGTCAATCCGGCGGCAAGGCCAACCTGCACCAAGGCGCCATCGGCGTCGGCGTGGATCTGGCGACAGGCCTGACTCTGCGCGGCACCTGGCTGAACAACATCATCACCAAACACCCGGACACCACCAACGCAGTAGACGGCGTGCAACTGCCTTATTGGGACGGTTTCATGAAGCTCGCTGCCGGTTGTTATGAGCTGTGTGGTCTGGGTTATATCGGCGTGGACATGGTGCTGGATCAGGAGAAAGGTCCGCTGATTCTCGAGCTGAATGCGCGGCCGGGGCTGAATATCCAGATCGCCAATGATTGCGGCCTGACGTTGCGTACCCATGCGGTGGAAGCGCGACTGGAAGAATTGAAGGCGCGCGGGGTGACTGAGTCGGTTGAAGAGCGGGTGGCGTTTACTCAGGAAATGTTTGGGCATATTCCTGCGGTAGAGGGCTGAGCCGAAACCGAGTCGCGGCCATCGCGAGCAGGCTCACTCCTACAGGGGAACGCATTCCAATGTAGGAGTGAGCCTGCTCGCGATAGCGGACTCCCTGCCACCGCACGAGTCAACCTTGCCGCCAATCTACCATTCCCCGACATCCCTCTAGGAGCAAGCTCCCCAGAGGACTACAATCCCCACCCCGCTTCAACGGCCGATCTGCCCCGCCCATGTTGACCTGCTCCGTACACCCGCTGCCCTACCGCGCCAATCCCGCCGACTACTTTGCGGCAATCCGCAACGCCCCCGGCGCTGTGCTGCTCGACAGCGGTCGGCCGAGTGCCGAGCGTGGCCGGTATGACTTGCTCAGCGCCTGGCCGCTGGAACAACTGGCCGTCATGCCGGACGAAAGCGGCAGCCTTTTCCTGCAACGTCTGCGCGATAACCTGAGCCGTTTGGGTGAGGCGCAATTGCCCGCTACGCATGAACTGCCGTTCGCCGGGGGGCTGATCGGTTACCTGAGCTACGACTTCGGTCGACATCTGGAACACCTGCCAAGTCAGGCGCGAGATGATCTGCAATTGCCCGACGCACGATTTGGCCTATATGCCTGGGCGCTGATCAGCGATCACCAGACCGCTACCAGCCAACTGGTTTTCCACCCGTCCATCGTCGACAGCGAAAAGCAGCGCCTGATTGCGTTGTTCACTCAACTGCCCGCTGACTCGCTGGCCCCGTTCAAACTGAACAATCCGATGAGCGCCGACCTCTCGGCAGACGATTACCATCAGGCGTTCGAACGCATCCAGCAGTACATTCAGGCCGGTGACTGCTATCAGGTCAACTTCGCCCAGCGCTTCCGCGCTACCTGCCAGGGCGATCCATGGCTGGCCTATTGCGCCCTGCGCGAAGCCTGCCCGACGCCGTTTTCCGGGTTCCAGAGCTTGCCGGACGGTGGCGCGGTGTTAAGCCTGTCGCCGGAACGCTTCGTCAAAGTCAGTCAGGGCCAGGTGGAAACCCGTCCGATCAAAGGCACCCGCCCACGCGGTCTGACGCCGGCCGAAGACGCCGCCAATGCTGCCGAACTGCTGGCAAGTCCCAAGGACCGCGCGGAAAACCTGATGATCGTCGATCTGCTGCGCAACGATCTGGGGCGCACCTGTCGCATCGGTTCGGTGCGGGTGCCGGAGTTGTTCAGTCTGGAGAGCTATCCCAACGTCCATCATCTGGTCAGCAGCGTGACCGGTGAACTGGCGCAGGATCGCGACGCATTAGACCTGATCGCCGGTAGCTTCCCCGGCGGCTCGATCACCGGCGCGCCGAAGATTCGTGCGATGCAGATCATCGACGAACTGGAGCCAACCCGCCGCGGCTTGTATTGCGGGTCGTTGCTGTATCTGGACGTGCGCGGCGAGATGGACAGCTCCATCGCGATTCGCAGTCTGTTGGTCAAGGATGGGCAGGTGTGCTGCTGGGGTGGCGGCGGGATTGTTGCCGATTCGCACTGGCAAGCGGAGTATCAGGAGTCGATTACCAAAGTGAAAATCCTCCTCGAAACCCTGCAAAACCTCTGAGCACCACAACCCCCTGTAGGAGCTGCCGAAGGCTGCGATCTTTTGATCTTAAAAAGCAAAGATCGCAGCCTGCGGCAGCTCCTACAGGGATTGGGTTTACAGGGACAGTTCGCGATTCGAGGCCTTGAGGAATTCCTGTTTCAGTTCAGCAAACGTGTGCACCGCCGGAAACTGCGGGAACTCGCGGATCACATTGTCCGGCGCATGGAACAGAATCCCCGCATCCGCCTCGCCCAGCATCGTCGTGTCGTTGTACGAATCACCGGCCGCAATCACCCGGTAATACAGGCTCTTGAAGGCCAGCACCGACTGGCGCTTGGGATCCTTCTGACGCAACTGATAGCTGGTCACCCGCCCGGTTTCATCGGTAATCAGACGATGGCAAAGCAACGTCGGGAAGCCCAACTGGCGCATCAGAGGCTGGGAAAACTCGTAGAAAGTGTCTGACAGAATCACCACCTGGAAGCGCTCGCGCAGCCAGTTGACGAACTCCACCGCGCCGTCCAGCGGCTTCAGCGTGGCGATCACTTCCTGGATGTCCGAGAGCTTCAGGCCGTGTTCATCGAGGATGCGCAGGCGCTGCTTCATCAACACGTCGTAATCGGGAATGTCCCGGGTG
Organism: Pseudomonas sp. P116; assembly: GCF_020149425.1. NCBI lineage: Bacteria > Pseudomonadati > Pseudomonadota > Gammaproteobacteria > Pseudomonadales > Pseudomonadaceae > Pseudomonas > Pseudomonas sp. P116. The sequence goes on from NZ_JACVHB010000001.1 coordinate 499,245, forward strand.
GTGGCCTTGAGGGATTCGATTCCGGTTTTTTCGGCGAAAGCGATCCAGATTTCCGGCACCAACACCCCTTCAAGATCCAGGCAAGCAATTTCCACAAGACACTCCCGTTTGTATTGATTATTGAGTCGAGCGAGGCCGAACTCTAGCGGCTCCACCACGGCCGCGCAACGCACAGCGCGCGCCAACTCGCGCAGCTTTTTTGTTACCATCGCCGCCATATAGAGCGCCCAGCGCCACCGACCTGTAGGAAGCCGCCCTGATGAGCCCAACGTTCGATGTCGTGGAACTCGCCACGACCTATGCCAACAAATCCGCTCAGGACATCCTGAAACTCGCATTCGCCGAGTTTGGCGATGAGTTGTGGATATCTTTCAGCGGCGCCGAGGATGTGGTGCTGGTGGACATGGCCTGGAAGCTGAACAAGAACGTCAAAGTGTTCAGCCTCGACACCGGCCGCCTGCACCCGGAAACCTATCGCTTCATCGAGCAAGTGCGCGAGCACTACAAGATCGACATCGAAATCGTCTCGCCGGACTACACGAAACTGGAACCGTTCGTGAAGGAAAAAGGCCTGTTCAGTTTCTACAAGGACGGCCATGGCGAATGCTGCGGCATCCGCAAGATCGAGCCGCTGCGGCGCAAACTCTCCGACGTCAAAGCCTGGGCCACCGGCCAGCGCCGCGACCAGAGCCCGGGCACGCGCAGTGCCGTGGCCGTGATGGAAATCGACAGCGCATTCTCGACACCGGAACGTACCCTGTACAAATTCAACCCACTGGCACAGATGACCAGCGAAGAGATCTGGGGCTACATCCGCATGCTTGAGCTGCCGTACAACAGCCTGCATGAACGTGGCTTCATCAGCATCGGTTGCGAACCCTGCACCCGCCCTGTCCTGCCGAACCAGCATGAGCGCGAAGGCCGCTGGTGGTGGGAAGAAGCGACCCAGAAGGAGTGCGGGTTGCATGCGGGGAATATCATTAGCAAAGCGTAAATTCCTGCCACGCTGATTTTCCCTTGTAGGAGTGAGCCTGCTCGCGATAGCGGTGTACCAGTCGATGAATTTTTTGGCTGATACACCGCTATCGCGAGCAGGCTCACTCCTACAGTGTTTTGTGGGACTTAAAAAATGTGTACACATGAATGTCACCATCGGTGCCATTTATGTGTGCACTTTTTTGTTTCTGCGCCCTGAAAAGTTACACGCGCTCCACGACTCCCTTCTCTCTGGCGTCCGCCAAAATTCCTCGAAAAAAATAAATACCTGTTCAATCGGTCAATTTTTAACCAATTATTTTCAACAACTTAAGGATCTTCGATAACTTTTAGAAATGAGCCGCGCATTTCATAGATGGGTAACTGGCACAAATCTGGCTTTGGTGCATACATGTTTTGTATACAAAACTGCAAAACATAAACACACTTTCGATCCGCAAGCCTGAAGCGCCCTATCCCGTACAGGCTGCAGATGCCCCTAACCTGTGATGGTTTCACTGCCGCGACGAAGATTTGTCGAGCCTGACGGCTTATGCACAGTCATCGCGGCCTTGAACATCAGGAGCCTGCCGGAATGCGTACAAATCTCTCCAATAACATCGCGCTGAATCTGCCCGCCTCTGTACTCGATCACCCCTCCCCCCACGATGGACTGATCGAACCGCTGCAACTAAGCCCCCGCTTGCACAACAGCGACCTGGCACCGACCAAGGCCGAGGGGCGACGCTGGGGCAAATACAGCATCTTCGCGTTGTGGACCAACGATGTGCACAACATCGCCAACTACTCGTTCGCCATTGGCCTGTATGCCTTGGGCCTGGGTGGCTGGCAGATTCTGCTGTCGCTGGGGATCGGCGCGGCGCTGGTGTATTTCTTCATGAACCTGTCCGGGTACATGGGGCAGAAAACCGGTGTGCCGTTTCCGGTCATCAGCCGGATCAGTTTCGGCATCCACGGGGCGCAAATTCCTGCGTTGATCCGTGCTGTTATCGCCATCGCCTGGTTCGGCATTCAGACGTATCTGGCATCGGTGGTATTTCGCGTCTTGCTCACGGCGGTTCATCCCGGATTCGCCGAGTACGACCACAATTCGATCCTCGGGCTGTCGACGTTGGGTTGGGTGTGTTTCGTGGTGATCTGGCTCGTGCAACTGGCGATCCTCGCCTACGGCATGGAAATGGTCCGCCGCTATGAAGCGTTCGCCGGGCCGGTGATTCTGGTGACCGTCGCGGCCCTCGCCGCCTGGATGTACACGCAGGCCAACGCGACCATCGCCTGGTCGACTCGCGACCCGCTGACCGGTGGTGAGATGTGGCGCAACATCTTTGCCGGCGGCGCGTTGTGGCTGGCGATCTATGGCACGCTGATTCTCAATTTCTGCGACTTCGCTCGCTCCTCGCCGTGCCGAAAAACCATCAAGGTAGGAAATTTCTGGGGTTTGCCGGTGAACATTCTGGTATTCGCCGCGATTACCGTCCTGCTGTGCGGCGCGCAGTTTCAGATCAACGGCCGGATCATCGAGAGCCCGACCGAAATCATCGCCTCGATTCCCAATACCTTCTTTCTGGTCCTCGGTTGCCTGGCCTTCCTGATCGTCACCGTGGCGGTGAACATCATGGCCAACTTCGTCGCCCCGGCATTTGTGCTCAGTAACCTGGCGCCGAAGTACCTGACCTTCCGCCGCGCCGGGCTGATCAGCGCGGCCATCGCCGTGTTGATCCTGCCGTGGAATCTCTACAACAGTCCGTTGGTGATCGTGTATTTCCTCTCCGGTCTCGGCGCCCTGCTCGGGCCGTTGTACGGCGTGATCATGGTCGACTACTGGCTGATCCGCAAAGGCCGGATCAATGTCCCGCAGCTCTATAGCGAAGATCCCAACGGCGCTTATTACTACAGCCACGGCGTCAATTTCCGTGCAGTGGCGGCGTTTATTCCTGCCGCGCTGATCGCCATCGTCCTGGCGCTGGTGCCGGGTTTCCACAGTGTTTCGCCGTTCTCCTGGCTGATTGGTGCCGGGATCGCCGGATTGCTCTATCTGATCATCGCCAAACGCCAGCCTGACTACGCCGACGTCAGCGGCGAATGCATCGCTGTCGACAACGTCTGCCATTAACTCCCTCGCGGCCCGCACTTCGGGCCGCAAACTGCCCGCTATAAGGACTCTCCATGCGCATTCTCGTGGTCAACGTCAACACCACCGAATCCATAACCGATGCCATCGCCCGCTCGGCGCAGGCTGTCGCGTCACCCGGTACGGAAATCGTCGGCCTGACGCCCTACTTCGGCGCCGACTCAATTGAAGGCAACTTCGAAAGCTATCTGGCGGCCATCGCCGTGATGGACCGGGTGATGGCCTACGACCAACCGTTCGACGCGGTGATTCAGGCCGGTTACGGCGAACACGGTCGCGAAGGCTTGCAGGAATTGCTCAACGTGCCGGTGGTGGATATCACCGATGCGGCGGCCAGCACCGCGATGTTTCTCGGCCATGCCTATTCGGTGGTGACCACGCTGGATCGCACCGTGCCGTTGATCGAAGATCGACTGAAACTGTCTGGGCTGTGGGATCGCTGCGCGTCGGTGCGGGCCAGTGGCCTGGCCGTTCTGGAGCTGGAACACGAACCGCAACGCGCGCTGGAAGCAATCGTCCATCAGGCTGAGTTGGCGGTGACGCAGGACAAGGCCGAGGTGATCTGCCTGGGTTGCGGCGGGATGGCCGGGCTTGATGAACAGATTCGCCGGCGCACGGGCGTGCCGGTGGTGGATGGCGTGACGGCGGCGGTGATGGTTGCGGAATCGCTGGTGCGATTGCGGTTGTCGACGTCCAAGGTGCGCACCTACGCAACGCCGCGGCCGAAGACGATTATTGGCTGGCCGGGGCGGTTTGCACGGTAATCCGCGTTATCGTTCATCGCGGGCAAGCCACGCTCCCACAGGTTCTGCGTTGCTCACACACTTTGCGTACGACGCGAAACCTGTGGGAGCGTGGCTTGCCCGCGATGGCCGCAACTCGGTCCCAAGCCTTGCTCAAACAGCACTAAACCGCTGCGCCAACCCCTGCTCCAAAAACTGCTCAATCACAAAATCGACAAACGCCCGAGTCTTGCCCGGCAACAATTTATGCTCGGCGTAGTAGATCGAGATGTTGCCGTCATCGACAAACCAATCCGGCAACACACGCTGCAATGTGCCCGCCTCCAGATAACCCACCGCAAACGGCATGCTCACCAGTGCAATCCCCAGGCCTTGCGCAGCTGTGGCGCAGGCAGCCTCCGAATCGCTCATGGTCATTCGCGTCTTGAGGGTCAGGGCTCGACAGAGCTGACTGCCACTACTGACCAATTGCCAAGAGCGCACTCGACCGGTTTGCGGCGACCGAATCAGAATGCCATCGTGATATTGCAGGTCGTCCGGCTCGACGATCGCTTCGTGCTTTTGCAGATAGTCAGCAGAGGCCACCAACACTCGATGCGCGGGTGCCAATTTGCGTGCGACGACGCCTTGGGGCAATTCAAATCCTCCGCCAATCGCTGCATCGAACCCCTGCCCGATTAAATCGACCTGACGGTTATCAAAATGCCAGTCAGGGTTGATCGCCGGAAACCGACGTAAAAACGCTTCCAGCAAAGGTACGATGTACAAACGCCCGAACACGGTGCCCATACTGACCTTCAACGTTCCCGCTGGCAGGCCTTCGACACTGGCCAGATTAGCCACTGCGTTCTGGATCGTGGTCAGACTGGCACTGACCTGACTCAAAAACAGCTGGCCCGCCTCGGTCAGCGCCAAGCTGCGAGTGCTGCGCTGGAACAACCGCACGCCCAGCCTCGTCTCAAGCTTCGCGACACTTTTACCCACCGCCGCCGGGGTCAGGCTCAAGCGCCTTGCCGCTTCGGCGAAGCTGCCGACTTCGGCGCTGCGCACAAAGCATTCAATACTGCTGAAAGTTTCCATGATCGCCACTATAAACTTCTGGTTTACACAGACTATAGCAATCATGGGCTACACGGTTGTGGATCAGAGGTCGATACTCGGTTCCAACAACAAGGCAGTCCCGCCTTGAACAGTCTGGAGATCGAACATGACCACTCAACACCTCAGCGGCAAAGTCGCTCTGATTCAAGGCGGTTCCCGTGGCATCGGCGCCGCTATCGTCAAACGTCTGGCCGCTGAAGGCGCTGCAGTAGCCTTCACCTACGTGAGCTCCACCGCCAAAGCCGAAGAGTTGCAGAACAGCATCACCGCCAACGGTGGCAAAGCCCTCGCGATCAAGGCCGACAGTGCCGATGCCGCCGCCATCCGCCATGCGGTCAGCAGCACCGTCGAAGCCTTTGGACGTCTGGACATTCTGGTCAACAATGCCGGTGTGCTGGCCATCGCACCACTGGAAGACTTCAAGCTGGAAGACTTCGACCAAACCCTCGCGATCAACGTACGCAGCGTATTCATCGCCTCGCAGGAAGCGGCCAAGCACATGGGCGAAGGCTCACGCATCATCAACATCGGCAGCACTAACGCCGACCGCATGCCCTTCGGCGGCGGCGGTGTTTACGCAATGAGCAAATCGGCACTGGTGGGTCTGACCAAAGGCCTTGCCCGCGATCTCGGTCCACGCGGCATCACCATCAACAACGTGCAGCCCGGCCCGGTCGACACCGACATGAACCCGGCGCACGGTGACTTCGCCGAAAGCCTGATCCCGCTCATGGCTGTAGGTCGTTACGGCACCGCCGATGAAATCGCCAGCTTCGTCGCCTACCTGGTGGGCCCGGAAGCCGGTTACATCACCGGTGCCAGCCTGACCATCGACGGCGGCTTCGGCGCCTGATATTTCTCAATCGACTGTACGAAAAACGCCGCCCTTCCTTTAACGGAGGGGCGGCGTTTTTTGGTTGATCGTGTTACCGCTCGATCAAGCCCATTCCAGCGCCGGCAAACCGCAGGCACTTGGCGTAAACGCCTTCAACGTACGAAGAATCCCGTCGGCGTGGGCGTATTTTTCATCGGCCATGGCGGCGTCGGGAATGGCGATGGCCGTCATGCCCGCCGCTTTCGCTGCGGTAACCCCAAACGGCGAATCCTCGAACACCAGACAATCTTCAGGCGCGACACCCAGACGCCGCGCCGCGGTGAGGAAAATATCCGGCGCGGGTTTGGCTGCGCCGACTTCCGGATCGTCCGCCGTGACAATGAAATCAAACAGCGCAAACCACTCGCGGTGCAACGTGGTTTTCTGACCGAACGACTGTCGTGACGAACTGGTGCCCACGGCGATTGGAATGTTGTGGGCTTTGAGGTGACGAACCAGTTCTTCGGCTCCCGGCATCGCCTGGGCCTTGGGAAAACGCTCGCGCATCAACGGCTCACGGATCACCAGAAACTCTTCGGCAGTGATCGGCAGATCCAGCGCTTGCACAACGTAGTTCGCCAGATCGTTGGCACCGCGGCCAATGATGTTCTGCTTGACGCTCCAGTCGAAGGTGCGCCCGTAACGCTCGGCAATCATCGAGGTGACCTCGGTGTAAATGCCTTCGGTGTCCAGCAGCAAACCGTCCATATCGAAAATCACGGCCTTGATCGGGCCGAACGCCTTCAGCGGTGCATTCATCATCGGATCCGTTAACAAAGACATCCCAGGCGGCGGGTAGCGCCGCTGCTCGGATCTGATTAATGGGTTCAGCAGCATAACGAGCACGGCCGACATTGAGCAACGGGCAATATCTGCTCAAGCGATGAACTGATCGCAGGCAAATAGCGAAACGCCCTACAGATATTGCCTACCTTCCCGACTTCTTTCCTTTTTGATCCCCCGCAAAGTCCGCGCACCTCTATTCACATGCGCGAGTGACTGCGAATGCTTCCACCCGATCGGCTTCTGCCCCTGAACAACAGCATCGGCCTGCTGGTGGTTGCCGCCCTTAATCCTGAGCACCCGGACTTCGAAACCCTGATCCGGGAGTTTCGCCTGTGCCTGAACAACTACGAAGCCTGGGCCGAACAGTTCTGGATGGGCTCGGCGCTGGACATCGAGCAGGTGTTCAAAGTCGGCAACGACGTCAACCTCAGCGCCCCCGTCAACAGCCGTAAACCCATCAGTTCTTCAGTGTTCATGTGCCCGGCCAGTGGCCCCTTGACCCTGGTGCACATGTTCGAAGCGGCTCGTTTTGTACCGATCGGCAACACCCCGCTGACACTCGAGCCGGTGATTGCCGACGTCGGCGGCGTTTTGACCTTCGGCGATCCGCAACATTATGAAATCGGCCCGAGCGGCATTCTGGAGGTGAGCGATTGCGACCGGGGCCAGCGTTATCGCATCACCTTCTTTCCTGATGTTTCTACCCGGCATGTCCGGGCGCTGTATGCCTCTTATGAAAGTGTCATCAGTGGCCTGGAAGACTGGTTGCGTGGTGAATGGGCAGGGTTTCAGCCGCTTTGGACGGAGTTTTCCAGCGCCGGATTCCGCGAGCGTTTCGGTCAACTGCAACAGGCCGATTGGCGCGGCTTCGAAAATGCCTTGCACGGCGTCTGGGATGACATCAAACAACTATTCGCCCTGCTCGCCGACTTGCAGGCCAACAGCGAAAAGCTTCTGGATTATCTGAGCGACATTGAGCTGGACGCTTTGCTACAGGCTTCCCACGAGGCGATAGCCAACGGCCTGTTGATGCTCAGCGACGAGCCGCTTTTGTTCATTCATCTGGCGGCGTTCACCAGTTGGCTGAAGATGCTGCCGCCGCAATACGTGGCGGAAGTGGTCGCAGAAGTCCGTGTCGAATTGTTGATCAGTTTCTTGTTGATGCGCGTCTCTGGCGGCATTGGCGTGCAGCTGCGTTTGAGCAGCAAAGTGCTGGCGAAAATCAAATCGCCGCGCGCGCGGGAATGGCTGGCGGCTTCTGCTTTGCGCCTGGCTGAACTGCATTCCTCGCCTGACTTGACTCGCCATGCCGGCGTTTTGAAACCGCTGGTGCTCAATGTGCGTGACGTCGAGCTGAAATCGACGCCGTCGATTCCGCTGAACATTCGTCAGGCCGATTCCGTGGTTTTGGCGGTGCCGAATCCGGCGCCCCTTGCGCGGGACAAGTCGCATGGCATGAGCCGCATGGAGCGCCATGAGCCTCACGATGACGCGTCCGATCAGGCAAAAAACCCCAATGGCGACAGCGCCGATTGCGTGCCACTCACCTGCAGAGACGGCTGCCCGGTGTCGATGGTTACCGGCGAGGAACTGCTGACTCTGACCGATGGCGTGCTTGATGGTTTGTTGCCATTCGAGTTCACAAGGCTTTATCGCACCAGTGCCGCCGAGATCGACCTCGGGCTGGGGTTTGGCTGGAGTCATTCGCTGGCGCATCGGCTGGAGTTCGATGGCGACTGTGTTGTCTGGGTTGACCATGAAAACCGGCGTACGCGCTTCCCGCTGCCGAGCGTTGAGCGGCCGGCGATTCATAACAGTCTGTCGCGAGCGGCGATCTTTCTCGGGGATGAACCGGAGGAATTGATCCTCGCGCTGGCGGGGGACGCGGCGCGGTTTTATCACTTTCGCGCCGGGCGGCTGACGGCGATCAGTGATGCGTATGGCAATCGTCTGCGCGTTGTTCGCGATCGGCAGGATCGGGTTCAGCGTCTGGACAACGGCGCGGGTCGGGCGCTGTTGTTGCGGTATGACCGCCAGCATTTGGTGGCCGTCGATTATCAGACTTTTCAGCAGGCTGAATGGACAACTGAGCAAACCCTCGTCAGTTACCGCTACGACGCCTATCAGCATCTGGTCGAGGCGCGTAACGCGGTCGGCGACAGCGAGCGTTACGACTACGACGATCAGCACGTCATTCTCCAGCGCCAACTCACGGGCGGCGCGAGTTTTTTCTGGGAGTGGGAACGCGCTGGCAAGGCTGCACGTTGCGTCAGGCACTGGGCGTCGTTCTCGCAGATGGACACGCGCTACGTCTGGAATGACGACGGCAGTGTCGTCGTGCATCACGTCGATGGCACCGAAGAAACCTACGTCCACGATGACCGCGCACGACTGGTGCGCAAGGTCGAGGCCGACGGCGGTGAACACCTCAAGGCCTACGACGCTGCGGGCCGTTTGGTCGCCGAGCAGGATCCCTTAGGCGCCGTCACCGAATACCGCTACGACGATGTCGGACGGCTGATCGCGCTGCTTCCGCCAGACGATGTGCCAACGTCCTACGAGTACCGCAACGGTTTCCTGCACAGCCGTTGCCGTGGCGAGGCGGTGTGGACGTATCGGCGCAATGCTCAGGGCGATGTCACTGAGGCGGTCGATCCCGATGGTCAGGTCAGCCATTACTACTACGACGCTCGCGGGCAGTTGCTGTCGATCCGTTACCCGGACACCAGTCGACACGTGTTTGTCTGGAACCCCCTCGGTCAGTTGGTTGAAGAAACCCTGCCCGATGGCGGTGTGCGGCGCTTTTCCTACGATGCACTGGGGCGCAGGACTACCACTGCTGATGAGCACGGTGCGATCACGCGTCAGCATTGGGACGCCGTTGGCCGACTGATCCAGACGACTTCTCCTACAGGTGCCACCCGCGCCTACAGCTACGGCGCCTACAACCAGGTTACTGCCGAGCGCGACGAACTCGGGCGTATCACTCGTTTCGAGTATGACGATGACCTGCACCTGGTTTCGCGCCGGATCAACCCCGACGGCACGCGGGTGCAGTACCGCTACGACCATGCGCAACTGCTGCTCACCGAAATCGAAAACGAGTCCGGCGAAAAGTATCGACTGGACTACACGCCGACCGGACTGATCCGACAGGAAACCGGCTTCGACGGACGGCGTACAGGGTATGCCTACGACCTCAACGGTCATCTGCTGGAAAAGACCGAGTTCGGCGATGACGGCTCGGTGTTGGTCACGGGCTATGAGCGCGATGCGGCCGGGCGTCTGCTGGTCAAGACATTGCCTGACGGGATCAAGGTCATCTATCAGTACGACCGCCTCGGTCGGCTGACTGGCGTCGACGACGGCCAGAAACATCCGTTGGCTTTTGAATACGACTTGCAGGACCGGTTGATCACCGAGCATCAAGGCTGGGGCACGCTGCGTTACGCCTACGACGCCTGCGGCCAGCTCAAACGCATGCGCCTGCCGGACAACAGTAAGCTCGATTATCAGTACGCCAAGGGCGGCGCGCTCACGGCGATCCACCTCAACGGCGCGCCGCTGACGCAACACGTCTATCAGTCGGGCCGCGAACAACAACGTCAGCAAGGCTTGCTGCTCAGCGAATATGCCTACGACGATCAGGGCCGCCTGCTCGCCCACGCCGTAGGCCATCAGCACGATTCGCTGTACCGCCGCGATTATGCCTACAGCGCCAACGGCAATCTGGAGCACATCGCCGACACCCGTCACGGCCAGCGTACCTACGGCTACGACGCCCTCAATCGGCTGATCCGCGTACGCCACTCACGCGACGAACTGCCGGAATCCTTCGCCCACGACCCGGCCGGCAACCTGCTCATGCAGGACCGCCCCGGCCCCACGCAGATCAAGGGCAACCGCCTGCTGATGCAAGGCGATCGCCACTACGACTACGACGCCTTCGGCAACCTGATCCGCGAACGCCGCGGCACCGCGCAAAAACTTGTCACCGAATACCGCTACGACTGCCAGCACCGCCTCGTCGGCCTGACCCGCCCCGACGGCAAAACCGCGACCTACCAGTACGACGCCTTCGGCCGGCGCATCCGCAAAACCGTCGACGGCGAAAAAACCGAGTTCTTCTGGCAAGGCGACCACCTCGTCGCCGAAAGCAGCAACACCCAGCACCGCAGCTACGTCTACGAACCCGGCACCTTCCGCCCGCTGGCGCTGCTCGACGGCAAAGGCCCGAAAAAGGCCTGCCCGTTCTACTACCAACTCGACCACCTCGGCACCCCGCAAGAACTCACCGACTACAGCGGCGAAATCGTCTGGTCGGCGCAATACGACGCCTACGGCAAAGTCGCCGCGATCACCCTGGCTGGCGAGGAATACCTGGATCAACCGCTGCGCTTTCAGGGGCAGTACTTCGACGCGGAAAGCGGCCTGCACTACAACCGGCACCGATACTACGACCCACGACTTGGACGGTATCTGACGCCGGACCCGATCAAGTTGGCGGGTGGGTTGAATCAGTACCAGTACGTGCCGAATCCGACGGGGTGGGTGGATCCGTTGGGGTTGAGCTCTAACTGCCCGCCGCCGAAGAAACCGGGTTGTGAGATGCCGGGAGGGATTGGTGGGGCTAAGGTTGATGAGGGTGAGCCACAATTACCGGGCTTGATTCATGGCGTTGACCCACACTCAGTGAAGCGCACGCATGCAATTATGGGAAAAAAATCAACTACACACGTCGAAAAAATAAGAGATCAAATGCGAGCAGGTGGCTACGATGTCAGCTATCCCATAGACGTAGCAGAACATCAGGGCAACTTCTATATTCTAGATGGACATCACCGTGCAGCAGCTGCAAAACAAACAGCAACGCCTATAACTATAAAACTGATCACAAACATCAGAGAACACAAAGGACAGCTTAATACGATTGAAGAAGTCATTGATTCAGCGAACAATGTCGGACACGACCGATTGGAGCATCACAGAAGAAGATGAAAACAGATGATAAAAATCTTGAGGATCTAATAAATGACTTTCTTTCAAAAGTTGAAATTGGCACAGAGTTACTAGAAAAAAAATTTGGCACTCGGAATATTTTAAGACTTTGGCGGAGCAAGCAAATCGAACGCTGCGGTGAAATAACTGATGGAATTCAATATGAACTGCACGGCGTAGGGTGCGCCATTCATTTCCCATCAGAATCAGTGGACTTCGACTATGGATCGAACAACAGAATCGACGGCTTTGATGTATGGCGCCTCTACATTTACGCTAGCGATAGGCCATCCAAATACAAAAAATACTGCAATCAAAAAATAGTTGAAAAGGAGTTTAAAGAATACATCGCATCAGGCCGAATAGAAAAAATGTCGCCATCAGATAACCTTTACATACGCGTGAACCCTGACTTAACTGCGAAATAACAAAAACATCGATGGCCTTCGCTCGTCTCAAAAATTGTTTACCAAACTTAATCTTCGCGAGCAAACCGGTCAGAATCAAGGGGCCTGAAGTACAGGCCCCGGAGATGAAATCAGCGCGCTACCGCGCTCGACTTCTAAGACAACTTATTGCTCGTCCTCTTCTTCATACTCCATATCCGCCTCATCCGAATCATTCAACGGCACCTTCGCATCACCCATCACCGACCCCGGATCTTCATTCCCCGGATCGTTGATGAAAGGCAGCCCACTTGGACCTTTTTCTTCCTTGCCTTCAGTTTCGGGAGTCATGGCATACCTCGGGAATTCGGGGGAGTGTATGACGTTCGAAACGCCCTTCCGCCAATCGTTCCCGAGTCCGGTGAGCAGAAACGAAAAACCCGGCACATGGCCGGGTTTCTGTTTAAACATCAATCAATGATGTTTGTTCTTATGCTTGTTCTTGTGTTTATGACCGCCACCACCGGAATGAGACTTACCGCCATCGTCACCCAGGTTGTTGCCGACCGCGCCACCTGCCGCGCCACCCAAGCCTGCACCGATGGCCGAACCGGTCGAGCCGCCCATGCTGTTGCCGATCACTGATCCGCCAGCGGCGCCGAGGCCGCCGCCAATCGCGGCTTCGGTGCGACTGCGTTTATCCGCGCCGACGGCACTGCCCGCAGCGCCGCCCAAACCTGCACCCACTGCGGCGCCAGTGCTACCACCGAGTTGTCCACCGACCACGTTGCCCAATGCACCACCCAGGCCGCCACCGACGGCGGCCGTGCCGTCGCCGGCAGCCATAGCGCCTTGAGCAACCAGCAATCCGAAAAACAGTGCAGATAATGACAATCGCATTTGAACCTCACAGTTCCCGAAGCGGGACAGTCCGCCCGTACAAGGGCTTATAACCCATTGGAGGCGTTTGCGGGAAAAACGTTCAGCAACGAAAAAGCCCGACATCGAGTCGGGCTTTTTCTGACACGCAATCACTCTCAGTGACGCTTGTGGCCTTTGGACAGGTTGCTGCCCACCGCGCCGCCCGCGGCACCACCCAGACCAGCACCGATGGTAGCGCCGTTTCTGCCGCCGAGGCTGTTGCCAATCACCGAACCGCCAGCCGCGCCGACACCGCCGCCAATGGCCGCTTTGGTCCGGCTGCCCTTGCGTGCCGCCACCGCACTGCCCGCTGCGCCTGCTACGCCCGCGCCAATCGCGGCACCTGTGCTGCCGCCCATTTTCTGGCCGACCACATTACCCAGCGCGCCACCCAGACCACCGCCCAATGCCGCAGTGCCGTCGCCGGCAGCCATCGCACCTTGAGCCACGAAAAGGCCAAGAACCAAAGCAGGGAGTCTTAAACGCATGACGAAAACCTCAAAAACAGAGATACAAAAAGGGTCGGGATTTAATGTCGCCAAAGGGCAAAAGTCCAGACGAAACCAAAGCGCAGCGAGCACTTGGCGCCGATTTGACCGCGATTCTGGAAAAGGTTTTACGACAGGCAAAAAAAAGCCCGCTGGGGAGACGGGCTGGAGACTTGCTTTCTAACGGATGGCTTCACCTTAATCCGGACTACGTGAAAAGTTTGTGAAAAAAAACCGAGATCTTTAAACCATTCGCAGAACGTTTCGTAAGTCATCGATCAGACGTAAAAAACCCCGTTCATTGACGGGGTTTATGTCGAGAAAGCTTATTTTCTGGCCCGCGCCACCTTGGGAAGGAATTTCGCCTTCGGCCCTTTCGGCGCTGCGGATTTGATCTTGGCGTTCTGAATCGTGTCTTCACCAAAGCCCGACTGGTACTCGCTCTGTCCGCAGCGTACGCAGTTGTTGAAGGAAAATTCAGCGCCATCGTCTTCGATATACGGTGCAGTCATGCCCTCTCCCCTTCGTAACAGGTCGACACCGGCAAAACCCTCTCGCCTGAAAAATATCGACCCCTCAGGATTTTGAGACTAGCCGGTCATTACTGGACTTGTGATTCAGATCGACCAACACCCGACGAATGGCCCGCTAAAATCCAACGCCGCGGCGGCCCGCCTAGCGCAGCTTCACCGCTGTTCCCGTCACAAACACCACAACCATGCCGCCCTTGCCCGCCGGCATGCTGATCTCGAAATCCAGTCCGACCACCGCATCTGCCTGCAAGGCACGCGCTCGTTCCTTGATCTCGTCCGTTGCCTGAATCCGCGCTTCTTTCAATGCCCGCTCCAGTGTTTGCGACCGTCCCCCAAAAAAGTCGCGCATACCGGCGAACATGTCACGGATCACGTTGACGCCTTGCACCGACTCGGCACTGACAATGTCCAGATACGCGGTGATCTGCCGGCCTTCGATGGCGTGAGTGGTGGAGATGATCATGAACGTCGTCCTTTTACTGGCAATAAAACCGCGATTGTAATGCTCAAACCAGAATCAGCCGACCACATCGCACACGTCGGCAAATTCCAGACACCAAAAACCACAAAACCCCTGACTTCTTTCGAAATCAGGGGTTTGTGTTTACTGAATATGGCGGTGAAGGAGAGATTCGAAAGTACCCGCACCCTCGATCTCTCAGCCGACGCCCCGGAATATAAGGGCTCCAGCGGTGCCAGTTGCGCAAAAGCATTCCCATGCCATTCCCACGCGCACCAGCATGAACCTCAGTACGCGTGCGCATCACACGTATAGGGGGCTTAAATTCGAAATCTGGAGGGGGTCAAAAAAAAGAGTAACATGAGTAATCTTGACCGTTTTTGACGCTCAAGCCATTGAATTTAAAGGGCTTCTTCAAACGTTCAAAAGGTAACATTTAAGTAATATTTGAGTAATCTGATTACTCTTTATAAATGTAATTCTCACCTTTATAAAAACCCTTTAGAAACAACAGCTTGGGGAATAATTACCTTTTCAATTACTTCTCTGTTACTCCTTTTTGTAATACCAAACCCCACGAAATACGCGGCCTCCAGCCCATTCCCCATACGTGGTTACTGAAATTACTCTTTTTGAAATGCCCCCCTCTATACCTGCACAGCAACTCCTCCAGACCTTTCGAAGAAATACCCCCTCGGTGCAGGGTTCCGCAGGCTTTCAACCTCCCCACAACGCCAAGCAAGCGCCCAGCCTGAGCAGCCGGGGGTGGTCCGTAGGGGCGCAGAAATAACGACCCATTTAGCCCGCAGGCGAGGTGGGGGGACGACGGCGCGCGCCAGGTGTGAACAGGCCTGTTGGCACGCCTTGTAGCACGTCAAAACCCCCGAATGATTCCGGCAGTTCGTCGCGTCGCGCTAGCATCCTCATCTCACCTCAATTACTGTATTAATAACCAGTACTCTTACAGTAAATGAACCTCATGAACTTCGACCAGGCTAGGGCGTTAAGACTTCAGCAGTGGCGCTCAACCCTCGACGACCGCGACTTCCGAATGCAGAACCCAGAAGCGCACCGTGAAACGCTCCACTCAATGGCTACGACGCTGGCAACAGAAGGACTGATAGACCAGCTTCAGCAGTTTGATATGAACGAGATGGCGGACGCGGCGTATTGGCACGCTGTGGAGGAGCTTCAGAATTCACCCGGCCGTTACCGGGGATCCTCGACATACGACGTCTTGAAGATCCACACGGGCGAATTGCTGGGGACCATCAGCCGGTCAATCTTCAATGAGGCGTCCGTCGAACCACCGGGGCCCACGCACACCTACGACGGAAAGGTGTACCCGAATGCGGATGGGGCTGATCTTGTTCTGAGCATGAGTGGAGAAGTTGGTAGTATCAGCGGCCTTTCGTTGACGATGCCTGGTGAGTTGCAGTACAGGTTGGTAGAGACCGCTCGTATCATCAATGGTAAAACCTATGTGCCGCTGGAAGACCCGGACATCTTCCGATCATTGATCGATGTCGCGCAGGTCGCTAAAGAATGTTGCAACCTTCACACGTTCGAAAGGCTACGCCCCTTCATCGAGCTGGCGAGATTCTGCAAATGCCCTGCCTGCCTTGATCGGTTCGGGCGAAGGGAAGACTGCCAGACTTGTGACGGGCAAGGTTTTTTGACGAAGCCCTGATGCACTGGACTATGACGAATTCGACAGGAAGTAATATGCCAACTCCACCAAGCAATGCTGACGAAGCAATGGCCTTCGTTCGAGAGGCGATCAGATCCATTACTGGTCGCAGAGACAATGCACATTGGCATCACGGACACGTCAACGGGATGATCAGTGCTTTCTCACTAACGGGCCTGTTTGAGAAAACGCATATCAGAGCGATGAGTATCGCGGCTGACGACGCTCTTGAGAAAATCACCCATGCCAACCTCCATAAGCAGGATATCTGAGAGGATAAAACCTAGAACAGGAGTTTGAGCACATGTACTTTAAGTTATGGAATGGGGAGTTTGCTGATGGTGACTTTAACGCATTAGCGGCCCTACTCGGCTTATTAGACACCGAACTTAAAACCATCAACACACAGATCAAGCAAAGTGCTGATCCAGATTCCGACGGGTTATGTGATCGAGGGGAGTACTTCATCGGGGTAGGGTTCGCCGGGATACAGCGATACATTGCTTCAACATATAGGACTCTGGGCATTGAGCAAGGTGCAGCCCTTGCTCTGCCTCCTTTCGTTAAAAATCAAACAACAGCAGTTCGCGCACTACACGCTGGTGCAAATTACTGGAAGCATCAAGATGAGTGGAATTTGACCCATGTAGTTTTCAGAGAAGTTGAAAACCTGAAAGAGAATGCAAAAAGCACGATAAAAACTATAGAAGAAATAACACCATGGGCGGAATACACTTGCAGCAATTTACTTGCCGAACTGCTACACCTAGACAATTCAATTAATGATAAAAACCTATTACTGACACCCCTCCTAGATATTTTAGGAGACTGGCGAATTAACCTTGATGCTTTTCACAGACACATTAAAAGACAGCAGGGCTGAGCCTGCATTATTAAATAGGCTCAGCCCTAAGCACTACTTTAGAACAAACCGCCCAAGGCGGCAGGCTCCCAATTCATAATCACCAGCTCCCCGCTGACATCCGCTTTCCCCTGGCGCTGATTGGTGCTGCTGTACCGGATATCCACGGTCTCGAAATGAAAGCCCTCAAATACCCGCCGGATATCTGGGTGATCGTTGATACTGACCATCACCTTTCCTTTGCAGCGCCGCATAAAGTCGGCCATACGCTCGTAGTTTTCAAATGGGAAGTCGACACCGTAACCAGCAGTCTGCCAATACGGCGGGTCCATGTAGTGAAATGTGTGCGGCCGGTCGTAACGCTCCGCACATTCTAGCCAGGACAGATTTTCAACGTAGGTTCCAGACAGGCGCTGCCAAGCGGCTGACAGGTTCTCTTCGATCCGCAGCAGATTAATAGCAGGCCCGGTGGTGGCAGTTCCAAAAGTCTGCCCGCTTACTTTGCCGGCGAAGGCATGGTGCTGCAGGTAGAAGAATCTGGCTGCCCTCTGGATATCGGTGAGAGTTTCCGGCCGGGTCATCTTCTGCCATTCGAAAATTTGACGTGAGCTGAGCGCCCACTTGAACTGGCGCACAAACTCTTCCAGATGGTTCTGAACCACGCGGTACAACGTCACCAAGTCTCCATTGATATCGTTAAGAACTTCAACGGGCGCAGCCTGTGGTCGCATGAAGTAAAGCGCGGCGCCGCCGGCAAAGACCTCGACGTAGCATTCATGGGGTGGGAATAACGGGATAAGACGATCCGCCAAGCGACGCTTGCCGCCCATCCACGGGATAATCGGTGTGCTCATAAGTGATCCTTGTTTTCAGCTATTGGAATCGCTTAGGCTTCCGCCCCCCTGCGCAGTGGGGCGAGGCCTTGGTTGGAGCACTCGGCATATTCGAGTGATTCAGCGTCGGGCTGGTGTTGACGCACCGGCTCGTCGCCTCGTTTACTGCGCGGGGGTACTACTTCTCCCCTGCTCCAAGCTCAAATGGCTTGAAGCTGACAACCTCTTCGCCAAGCCAGTCGTTGACCTGGGTCAATCGCGCCTGCAGCGGCTCCAGTTCGTTGACCGCCCATACCTCCGCAGCCTCCCGCAACGACCCAAACCCGCCCGCGTTCTGCGGCACAATACCCATCAACTGCGGCGGGATACGCAACGCCGCGAGCAGATCGTCCCGGCTGATGTTCTTGATCGAGCTGAACTCGTCCTTGGCCGCTACCTCGCTGACCGGAATCAGCTGAATACCGTCCTTCTTCCCGGCCGGCGCATAGACGAACAGATTGCGAAAGTTGCCTGGCCCCTTCGAGTTCTTGAGTGCCGTGCGCAGCGAGTCGATGTCCTCCTCTTTCTGCGCCGCATCGGTCATGTAAAGAATGAAACCGGCGTGGCTACCGTTGTTGTAGTACTTGCGCCGAAACAGTGTCGCGCTCTCGTTGAGCAAGGCGCTTTGCAGTGCAGCCAACCACTCCGGCAATCCGTAGATCTCCTGATTGATATCGGCCTCGCGCAGGTGGCAGATCGAGCCCGGGGCGAACTGGTGCTCGTCCTTCCAACCGCGCACCTGGTAGTAGGTATCCAGATCAACACCACGGCGCATGTACTTCGCCAATGGCGGCATCAGGCCCATGGTGTCGCGCAGCATGTTGTTGCGCTTCTCCAGGTAGCAGTTGCCGCACCACAACCAATCCAGGGCGAACTGTTCGAACGCCTGCCGACTCAATAGCCGGTGCGGTTTGAACGTGCGGGCCAGCATGTTGCGTTTGAAGTTCAGCCCTGACTGGAGGTACACGCTGGCCCGCGTGGTCTTGGCCAGGCCATCCATAGACATGGGCGTTTCGAACCATCGCCCATTGGCCCAGCACTCCAAGTAGTCGAGGATCTCGCGGCCATCGAGCACCGGCGTGGGATCACCAAAGGTGAACGCCTCGACAGGTCCCGCCTGCGGTGGCAGCAGATCGCCCTCAATCGGGGGCTGTGCGCTGGTCAGCTGGGTTACGCGCTTACGTCTGCTCATCAGTAGGACTCCATAAATCCGGTGTTCGCCGTGGTCTGCCCTTCGAGGGGTTCGTTGTGCAGCGCGTGGAACGTCGCCCACGCCAAATCGGCATGGCCGGTCTCGTCGGTGCGACCGGCCGTGTAAGTGAATTGCCGCCCGGAAGCGGTGACGGTTTTGCGAATCGCCATCAGCGACTGCGCCATATCGATCCAGCCGGCGTCGAACTCCAACCGACCGTTTTTAATCACGTCGTAGGCCTTCAGCACCAAGCGGGTTTTGACTTCGGGCGAATAGCTGAAGGTGGTGATGTTCGGGAAAAACTGTTTCACCAGCTGGGCCACGCCGGACCCCATTCCCGTGATGTCGATACCGATGTAGGTCACCCAGTAGCGCCGCGTTACCTGGCGTATCGCCTCGGCCTGCGCGGCAAAGTCCATACCTCGGAACTGAAAGCGCTCCAAGATGCGGAACTTGCCACCCGGTACCAAGGGTGGCGCGATCACCACCAGGCCCGCGCTGTCTCCGGATTCGGCTGGGTCATAGCCGACCCACACCGGGCGCTCACCGAACGGCCGCGCAGCAAACGGCTTGTAGTCGCTCGCCCAAAGGTCCCAGCTGTCGACCATGCATGGCTGCAACATCGCCAGCGGGAAAATGCTGGCCCCGTCGTCGATGAACTGGCACATCAGCAGGTTCTGGAAAGCCTCGGCGTCGTACTCCTGGCGCAGCTCCTCAAGGTCGAACAGATCGCAACCACGCTCCTCAGCGTCCAGAATCGTGACGATTTGGCGCCAGATCCGGTCCTCACACAGCCGCCCCTGTTGCAACGCGCCGTGAGACACATCCAGCTTGATCCGTTGCGCCACCGGCTTGCCCTTGTTGAAGCGCTCGCCGGTCCAGAAGGTGTACGCCTCATGCGCCATGCTCGATGGCGTCGAGAAGTAAGTCCGCCGGTATTGCTTCTGCATCGCCATGCCACTGGCGACCTTGTTCAACTCCTTGAACTTGAAGGTCCAGAAGAACTCATCGAAATAGAAATTGCCGTGGTAGCCCTGGGCCGTCCGGGCGTTGGTGCCCAGGAAGTGCAACTCGGCGCCATTGCCCAGAATGATCGGATCTCCCGTTAGCTCGACACCCACCACTTCGCGGGCAAAGGCCTGAATGTAGGCCTTGAAGATGTGCGCCTGATTTTTCGAGGCAGACAGGAAAATCTGGTTTCGCCCGGTGGTCAGCGCATCGATCAACGCCTCTCGAGCGAAGTAGTACGTAGCACCGATCTGCCGGGATTTGAGAATGGCGCGGGTGCGCTGATTGCCTGCCTTGTACCAGTCCAGCTGATAGCCAAAACAGCCGTCAACAAACGCCTCGGTCAACCGCTCGATGTGCTCCTCGTCGAACTCGTTGCGTTTTGGCGCCTTCTTCGGCCCGTCGTTGCGCTTGGCCAGGTTCGGATTCAGCTCGGTTTCGGTACCGCCATCCTGGAAACGCTGAATACGCGCCTGGCGCTCCAGCTGGCGGTGCAACAGATCAATCTCCTTGAAGTCGCCACCGGTCTTGCCGTCCTTGAGGATCAGTTGCACCAAGCGGGCCTCCAGCGCACCGCCAATGCGCTCTACATTGTCCGCCCGGTCCCACTCGTCACGGGACTTCCAGGCATGAACGGTCTTTTCTTTCTCGTCCAGGTACTCGGCGATCTCGCAGACACGCCAGCCCGTCCAGTAGAGGAATTTGGCCTGGCGGCGGTTGTCACGCACGGGATTTTCAGTGGCAGCAGTCATGGCGCAGATGCTGCCGCCCGCGCGCGAACTCTACCCGCGCCAGCCCTTGTAGAGCCTATCCATACAAGGCCGGCACGTTGCCCGCCTCGCCCGCGCTGAACACCATGCCCTCAACGCTAAAGCACTCAGCCAACGCATTGAGGATCCACCCATGGCCGGCAAAACTGACACCCCAGCCAAGAAGTATCGCTCCAAGTTCTTTCGCGTCGCCGTCGAAGGCGCCACCACCGACGGTCGCCAGATTGAACGCCAGTGGCTGGTCGATGCTGCCGAAACCTACAGCCTCAATACCTACGGTGCCCGTGTCTGGATCGAGCACATGCGCAGCCTCCTGCCGGACAGCCCATTCCGCGCCTATGGCGACGTGGTCGCACTGAAAACCGAAGAAGTCGACATCGCGGGTACCAAGAAACTCGCCCTGTTTGCCCAAATCGAGCCGACCGCCGACCTGGTAGCCATGAACAAGGCCCGCCAGAAGCTCTACACCAGCATCGAGCTGCGCCCGAAATTCGCCGACACCGGCCGCGCCTACCTGGACGGCATTGCCGTTACCGACACCCCGGCGAGCCTGGGCACCGAAATGCTCACCTTCAGCGCCCAACACCCGGACGCCAACCCACTCAAAGCGCGCAAGAACGCCCCAGATAACCTGTTCACCGAGGCCGTCGAAACCGCGCTGGAATTCGAGGAAGTCGAGGACGAAGGAAGCAAGGTCGCTGGCCTGTTTACCCGCGTTCTCGAAGCCCTTGGCAAGAGCAAGGACAAGGAAGGCAAGGACGCCGCTCTTTTCACCGAGCTGGGCCAAGCCGTTGAGGCCATGGCCGAACACGTCGCCCACCAAGGCACCACCTTTGCAGCGGAAAAGACCGCACGCGAAGCCTTACAGGTCAAGCACGACAAGCTGGAAAGCGATTTCACCGAATTGGTGAAGAAGCTCGAAAGCACCCCGGACACCACCGGAACGAAATCGCAGTTCACCGCTCGCCCTGCTGCTACCGGCGGTGACGGGAAGCTCGTCACCGACTGCTGATCCACATCACGGACAACACCCAGCCAAGGAACATCGGAGAACACCATGCGTAACGATACCCGCGTCCTTTTTAACGCCTACCTGCAACAACTCGCGCAATTGCACGGGGTGGGCGACGTCACTACCAAGTTTACCGCCGCCCCAAGCGTCGCCCAGACCCTGGAGACCCGTATTCAGGAATCCAGCGCCTTCCTCAGCGCAATTAACGTGTTTGGTGTTTCCGAACAGTCGGGCGAAAAAATCGGTATTGGTATCGACGGCACCATTGCCAGTACCACCGACACCACCCTCAAGGACCGCGAGCCCCGCGACCCAAGCGGTCTGGACAACCGGGGGTACGTCTGCACTCAGACCAACTTCGACACCGGCATCCGCTACCAGAAGCTCGACCAGTGGGCCAAGTTCAAGGACTTCCAGGCCCGTATCCGCGACGCCATCATCAAAGCCCAGGCCCTCAACCGCATCATGATCGGCTGGAACGGCACCAGCCGAGCAGCCACCTCCAACCCAGCGATCAACCAGCTGTTGCAGGACGTCAACATCGGTTGGCTGGAGAAAATGCGACTGGAGAACCCGGCTCGCGTCATGGACGAAGTAGTTGACGGCAGCGGCAAGATCCAGATCGGCGCCGGCAAAGACTTCGAGAACATCGACGCCCTGGTGATCAGTATGGTGAACGAGTTCATCGAACCGTGGTACCAGGAAGACACCGAGCTGGTGGTGATCTGCGGTCGCCAACTGCTGGCCGACAAGTACTTCCCGATCATCAACAAAACACAGGCACCGAGCGAAATGCTCGCCGCCGATATCGTCACCAGCCAGAAACGTATCGGCAACCTGCCGGCTGTGCGGGTACCGCACTTCCCAGCCAACGGCCTGCTGGTAACGCGTCTGGACAACCTGTCGATCTACTGGCAGGAAAACACCCGTCGCCGCACCGTCGTCGACAATGCCAAACGCGACCGCATCGAGAACTTCGAGTCGGTCAATGAAAGCTACGTGATCGAAGACCTGGGCTGCGCTGCCATGGCCGAAAACATCACCCTGAGCTGAGGCAGGCCATCATGACAAACCCTTGTCGCCGCCATTTCCAGCGCGTCACCGCAGCCGTTGCAGCGGCTGCGGTGGCCGGTCCCGCCATGACCATGGAAGGCGCCACCGTCTACGAGCTGCACTTGGCCAAACTACAGCAGGACTATCTGCGCCTGAAACAGGTGCAATCGACCGAGGGCAAGGCAGAACTCAAGCGCCAACTCCTGCCGGAGTACGTGCCCTACGTTGACGGCGTCCTGGCCGAAGGCAAAGGCGCACAAGACCAGGTACTTACCACCCTGATGGTCTGGCGTATGGATGCCGGCGACTTTACCGGCGCCCTGGACATTGCAGACTACGTGATCCAGTTCGCGTTGCTGATGCCGGATCGCTTCGAACGCACCACCGGCACCATCATCGCTGAAGAGATCGCCGAAGTTGCCCTCAAGACACAAAAGGCCGGTGGCACCTTCGATCTCGACCTGCTACTGCGCACCGAACAGATCACTGGCGAAGAGGACATGCCGGATCAGGCCAAGGCCAAGCTGCACCTGGCACTGGGCAAAGCGTTCGCCGCACTTGTCCCCGACGAAGACACGGGCGAAAACACCCTGATCATCAGGATGAACCTGGACATGGCCAAGCTGCACCTGGCCCGAGCTATTGAGCTGCACACCAACTGCGGCGGCAAAAAGGATCTGGAGCGCGTCGAACGCCTCCTGAAAAAACACGCTGCACCCAGCAGCTAACCGAGCGTCCCCACGCACCCCGCCGGCTCGGGGCGGATCGGCCAGGCCGCTCCTCCTGAACGTGAAGCCCCGACCACCGGCGATCTATCGGAGCAGTCATGAACACCGCCTTTGCCAACCTCTACCAGAGTGATTTCACTCCTACGGAATCCGAAAGGCGCCTGTCTGCTGCGGCTGAACAGTACGTCAACGAAACAGAGGCTTACGACCGCACCGTCTGCACTGGCCCTATCAAACACGGCAGCATAATGCCGGCCAACGCGCACGAGCGCGGCCTTGTGAATCGCAACGCCATGCGAGCAATGGACCGTCTCTATATAAAACACCCCGAATTCACCAGGCAGCAGATCCTGCGCGAAGTTTCCCACGCAGAAATCCGAGGCCCTTCCCTTTGAGCGCCTTCGTAGCCAGCGGCCCAGTCACCGGCGGTCATATCAATACCGACTCGTTCTGGCCCTCAATCGATCTTGAGAAGCTGCGCGCAACCCTTCGCATCGACAACAGCGTCACTCCGGCCCGCCTGGAGACTGCCGTAATCGCCGCAGCCATCAATCTCAACCGAGAATTGAAATCTTGGAAAGCCAAGCAACTGGCTGCTGGCTACGCCACGTTGGCTGACGTTCCTGACGACAAGATCAACGATGTGCCGGTCCAGGCCCACCTGTACCGCCGTGCGATCGAGGCCGGCACCGGCGCTGAGATCTGCGAGCGGTATCGCGATTACAGCGCGACCAACACCGGCAACAGCAAAGCCGAAGAACTCACCCCGAACATCGACGACTACCGCCGCGACCTGCGCTGGGCCGTCCGCGACTTTCTCGGCATCAGCCGTACCACTGTGGAGTTGATCTGATGAGCGATATGAAAGTCATCGACTGGAACGAAATCAGCCGCCTTGGCCTGCACGAACGTATCAACCGCGAAATTATGCACCCGCTCGGCTTTGCGATTTTCAGAGTGGTTGAAACAGGTACATCCCCCGGCGCCTACGTGTCGCCCGATGGTGCCTTCGAGTACGCCACCCCAATAACACCGCCAAAGCCCGAGGCCGAGTAATGACCGTTGCCGTCCGCGCCTTTCAAAACGACACCGTCGACGCCCTGTGCTGGCGGTACTACGGCCGCACCGCAGGTGTCACCGAGGCCGTGCTTGAAGCGAACCCCGGCCTGGCCGACTACGGCCCTATCCTGCCGCAAGGACTTGTCGTCAACATGCCCGAAGCCCAAGCCAGCGCCCCTCAACGGCAGATGGTGAACCTATGGGACTGATCCCCTGCAACCAAGGAAACCCACACCATGGCTGATCCGACTTCCAGCGCTGTGACCGGCCTGCTTATGGGTCTAGGCCTGGCCACAGTGACGCCAATCATCGATGGCGAAGCGTTGTTTGGCGCCATCCTCGGCGCCTGGCTGGTGACCAGTACCAAACATGACCTCAAGGTCTGGCAACGGCTGGGCTCGCTGTTTCTGTCGGCGGGGGTTGGCTACCTGTTCGCACCCATGGCCTTACAAGCAATCCCGTTTATCACCAGTGGTGGCGGTGCATTCGTCTGCGCTCTGGTGGTCATCCCCATCAGCATCAAGCTCATGGTCTGGGTTGAAAAAGCAGACATTTGGGACATCTGGCGTCGCATCAGAGGGGGCAGCTGACATGCCTAGCATCGAACTGGCCGTGCAACTGGTCACGGCAATCGCCTATCTGCTGAGCGCCTTGCGCCTGGCCTGCTACAGCCGAGGTGAGGCCCGGTACCGGCGCAGCATCTCGCTACTGGCCAGCCTGTTCGGCTCCGCGCTGTGCATCTGCGGTCTGGAGATCCTTTTGTATCGCCAGCCCACCAGTCTCTGGCAGGCCGTGTCCATCGTGCTGCTCTGCACCCTGATTTTCCGTTCACGCGGCAACGTCGCCGCCCTGTTGAGGCCCAGCGCATGACTACCACCCTTCGCCACGGCGACCGCTCGCAAGCGGTACTTATCCTGCAAAAGAACCTCAACAAGCACGGCGCCAACCTGATACCGGATGGTGCCTACGGCGACGCCACCGAAGCCGCCGTCCGCGCCTACCAAGTGAAGATTGGTTTGGTCGCCGATGGCGTCGCCGGCAATAAGACTCAAACCAGCCTGGCCGGTGGAGACTGCGGCAAGCTGCTGCGCAACAACGACCTGGTAACCGCAGCCGAGCGCCTCAACGTGCCGCTGGCCAGCGTCTATGCGGTCAATGAAGTTGAATCGAAAGGCAGTGGCTTTCTCGATAACGGCAAACCGGTGATCCTGTTCGAACGGCACATCATGTATCGCCAACTGGCGAAGGTTCGGCACGAAGGCGACGACCCCGCCGCGCTTAAACGCAACGCTGATCAGTTGGCCGCAACCAACCCGGCCATCGTCAATCAGAAATCCGGCGGCTATGCCGGCGGCAGCGCCGAACACCAGCGCTTGGCGACCGCTCGCCTGATCGACGACACCGCCGCGCTGGAATCAGCATCGTGGGGCGCGTTCCAGATCATGGGCTTTCACTGGCAGCGCCTGGGCTACAACAGCGTGCAGGAATTTGTCGCAGCCATGAGCGCGGGAGAATCGGAGCAATTCGACGCCTTCGTCCGTTTCATTGAGACCGATCCGGTGCTGCACAAGGCGCTGAAGGGCCGCAAATGGGCCGAGTTCGCAAAGCTCTACAACGGACCGGACTACCAGCGAAACCTGTACGACATCAAACTTCAGCGCGCCTATGAACGGCACGATGACTGCGGTTGTGGGCAGGCGGTGGCAGCATGATCGACTTCGACGCGGTACAGCGACTGAATGTCCAAGACGGCGATCTACTGGTGGTGCCAGAGAACAGCGACCAGCAAGACATGGTGCAGTTACGCGACGCGCTCCGCACCCAGAACCCTCAGCGCAAAGTCATCATCGTTCGCGGCCCGATCCAGCACATGGACATCGGCGACATGAATCAGCTCGGCTGGTACCGGGCGTGAGTACCTTGCGGCAGGCCTCACTCGGCGTTGCACTGTTTGCAGCGCTGGGGCTGTTGATCTGGAGCCAGGAGCTGCGCATCAGCGGCGCGAACAAGGACACCCAAATGGCCCAGCAGGACGCCAGCCGCGCCAGAGAACAAGCCGAACGCAACCTCGCCAATGCCAACGCGTTGCGCGACACCCTGCAACAGGAACGCAACGCCCAAACCACCCTGCGCACGCGACAGGATCAACTGCGCCAAGGTTTGGCGAAGCGCGAACTCACCATCGAGGCTCTGAAACGTGAAAACGCCGATTTACGCAATTGGGCTGCCCAGCTTTTGCCTGATGCTGCTCGCTGGCTGCGCGAGCGCCCCGCTTTCACCGGCGCCGACGCTTATCGTCAGTGGCTGTCCGGCCGTGGTGCCGTGCACGCTGCCGGCGACCAGTCCGCGCAGTAACGGCGATCAGCTCACCGATCAGGATCGCGTCGAAGCCGCTTGGGCAGATTGTGCGAGCCAAGTGGATATGGTTTACCAACACCAGCAGGCCCGACCATGAACAAGCCCGACAGCCTCAAAGCTCACCTGCTCGCCACGGTGGCCGAACTCAAGCATAACCCCGACCGACTGTTGATCTTCATCGACAACGGCAAGATCCGCTGCACCGCTGCTAACACGCTCTCGTTCGAGTACAGCTTCGACCTCCAGGTCATCCTTACCGACTTCGCCGGCCATCCTGACAGCGTCATGCTGCCGCTGCTCGGCTGGTTGAGCGTTCACCAGTCAGAGCTGCTAGAGAATCTGAACAAGGCCGCTGATGGCATTCAGTTCGAGGCCGACATTCTCGACAACAGTAAAGTGGATATGAGCCTGACGCTGCCGCTGACGGAGCGTGTGGTGGTGGGCAAGGATGATCAGGGCAACACCACGATCCGCCATCCAGGCGAGCCGCAACGGGCGGCTGATTTTCTCGACCCGAACTGGATACCAGGTGCGTTGGGTACTGGTAGCGAATGGGTGCTACCGAAATGACAAATCACCTGGAAGCTCTGGAAGACTGGGCGGCCGGCCTGCTTGGACAGCTGGAGCCTGCGTCGCGCAACAAGCTGGCCCGAAGTCTCGGGCAGGCATTGCGCCGCAGCCAGCAACAGAGAGTAATTGCACAGCGCAACCCTGACGGCAGCAAGTACGCGCCTCGCAAGCAACGCAACTTGCGCGGCAAACAGGGACGGGTGAAGCGCAAGGTTCAAATGTTCCAAAAATTGCGCACAGCCAGCTTCCTCAAGGTCCAAGGCGACGGCAATGCCATCAGCGTCGGTTTCACTGGCCGAATTGCCCGCATCGCCCGGGTTCACCAATACGGCCTGAAAGACCGCGCCGAACGTGGAGCTCCCGATGTGAAGTATGAGCGTCGAGAAGTGCTCGGCTTTACCGAGGCCGACCTTGATCTGATCCGCGACGGCCTGCTCGCTCACCTCACGCTGTAGCTACCCGCCCTACAAGGCAACAAGGCTGCGTTCGCGCACGCGTGGCGCCACCATCGGCGCCATGAACGACTTAGCCACCCTCGCCCGCCTGATCGAAAACCTCATCCGCTTCGGCACCATCGCCGCCGTCCAGATGAAGCCACCGCGTGTGCAGGTGAAAACCGGAACACTGACCACCGGCTGGCTGCCATGGCTCGCCCCCAGAGCCGGGGCCGACCGGGAGTGGAACCCGCCAACCGTAGACGAACAAGTCCTGCTTTTCAGCCCTTCCGGCCAACTCGGTAACGGCATTGTCCTGACCGGTCTGTTCAGCGACCTAATCCTGCCCAACGGCGACCGCGAAGGCCTGCACCGGTGCACCTACCGCGACGGCACCGTCATCGAGTACGACAGCGTCGCCCACCACCTCAACGCCACGCTGGCCGAAGGCGGTACCACCAACCTGACCAGCACCGGCGGCATTCACATCGTCGGCCCGATAACTCACGAAGGCGATTACACCCAGACCGGCAACCAAAACATCACAGGCATGGTCACCGTCTCCAAAGACGTCATCGCGGCCAGCATCAGCCTGGTTAAGCACCTGCACGGCGGTGTGATGTCTGGCGGTGGCAAAACGGGGAAACCGGAATGAACCGAGAAACCGGGGCGGCCATCAACACCGTCGAACACATTGCACAATCCATGACCGACGTCCTGAGTACTCGCCTCGGAACACGCGTGATGCGCCGCGAGTACGGCAGCTTACTGCCTGAACTGGTGGATCATCCATTCAACGACACCACCCGCTTGCGTGTGTACGCCGCCACCGTCATGGCCTTAATGCGATGGGAGCCCCGGATCAGCCTCAGTCGTGTGCAGTTCCTCGGTGCAACGCTGCAAGGCCAGTCATTTCTGGATATTGACGGCAGCATCGTCGACACCAACGAGCCGCTGAGCCTGAGCGTGCCCCTCAAACTAGGGGGCGGCGTATGAACACCTTCGTCGCTATCGACCTAGGCCAGCTACCGGCGCCGCAGATCGTCGAACAGATCGATTACGAGCAGATCCTTGCCGAGCGCAAGGCCTACGCCATCAGCCTGTGGCCGGCCGAGGAACAAGCGGCAATCGCCGCGCGCCTCGACATTGAATCAGAACCTCTGACCAAACTGCTCGAGGAGAACGCCTACCGCGAAACCATCTGGCGTCAGAGGGTCAATGAGGCGTCTGTCGCCAACATGCTTGCGCTGGCCAAAGGCACCGATCTGGAGAATCTGGCCGCCAACTACAACGTAAAGCGACTCACCATCCAAGTCGCCAACCCATCAGCGGTACCGCCCATTCCGCTGCTGATGGAAAACGACGACAGCCTGCGCGAACGAGCGCAAATGGCTTGGGAAGGCTTGAGTACCGCTGGGCCGCGTAATAGCTACATCTTCCACGCACGGTCTGCCGACGGTCAGGTGGCCGATGCTACCGCCGAAAGCCCTGCACCGGCGGAAGCCGTAGTGACGGTGCAATCGGTATTGGGCGACGGCACCGCCTCGCCGACATTGCTTGCGACCGTAACAGCCTATCTTAGTGACGACGACCGTCGCCCGGTAGCGGATCGGCTCACCGTTCAAAGCGCCGAGATCCTCAGCTACCAGGTCAAAGCCAAGTTATTTTTGATGACATCCGGCCCCGAGAGCGAATTAATCCTGGCCGCCGCCAACGCCCAGTTGCTGACCTTCGTACATCAACGACGTCGTCTGGGCTTGGAAGTCTCCGAGTCCATCATTCACGCCTCGCTACACGTCGAAGGCGTACGCAAGGTTGTCCTGGAAGACTGGATCGATATCGTCGCCGCTAAGTACCAGGCCCCGTACTGCACAAACATCGAGCTAGCGCTGGGGGTTGAATGATGGCCGACATGCCACTTCTCCCGGGCAATTCGACACCGTTGGAGCGTCAGGCAGCCCAAGCCCTGGCGCAGATCCAGCGCGTCCCTATCCCGCTGCGCACTTTGTACAACCCGGATCTGTGCCCGCTGCCCTTACTGCCATACCTGGCTTGGGCTTTTTCGGTGGATCGCTGGGACAGCAAATGGACCGAAGCGGCTAAGCGCGCGGCTTGCCATGCGGCGTACTACGTTCACTCACGCAAAGGGACTATCGGATCTTTGCGCCGCGTCGTAGAACCACTCGGGTACCTGATTGATGTCGTGGAGTGGTGGCAAACCGAACCGGTAGGCCCTCGCGCCACCTTCGCACTGAAAATCGGAGTACTCGATACTGGTATCACCGAAGAGATGTATCAGGAGCTTGAGCGCCTGATTGATGACGCCAAGCCCGTCACCCGGCACCTGACCGGGCTGGCGATCAGTCTGGAAACCCAAGGCAATTTAGATATCGCCGTGTCCGTCTACGAAGGCGACGAAATCGACGTTTACCCACCCGTCATGCGTGACATCGAGGTCACCGGCAGCTTTGGCGTGGTCGGTCGCGAACACACCATAGACACCCTGGACGTTTATTATGATTGATGCGAATTCGCAGTTTTTCGCGATCCTCACGAACGTGGGGATGGCCAAGCAGGCGAACGCCGACGCGCTCGGCATTGCCTGGAAACTCACGGAAATGGGCGTTGGAGATGCCAACCCGGGCGGGCTGGCTGATCCGCCAAATCCGATTCCGTCGGCCGCTCAGACCAGGTTGCTCAACGAGTGGCGGCGCAAGCCGCTGAATCAGCTGCGGGTTGACCCGGTCAACTCGGCAGTGATCATCGCCGAGCAGATCATTCCGGCCGATGAGGGCGGTAAGTGGATTCGCGAAATGGGCCTCTACGATGCCGACGGCGATCTGGTCGCGGTGGCCAACTGCGCGCCGAGTTTCAAGCCGTCGCTGTCGCAAGGCTCGGGGCGCACGCAAGTTGTGCGGATGAACTTCGTGGTCACCAGTGCCGGCAACATCACGCTAAAGATCGATCCGGCAGTTGTGCTGGCGACCCGCGAGTATGTCGATTCGCGCATTCTGGATGAGCTGAGCAAGCTTGACACTAAGCAGTCTGTGCGCGTGGCCACCACGGCCAACATCAATCTGGTTGGCTTGCAGACGATTGATGGTGTCGCGCTGGCCGCCGGTGATCGAGTGCTGGTGAAAAACCAGACTGCCGCCAAGGAAAATGGCCCCTATGTGGCAGCGGTTGGCGCCTGGGCGCGGGCCAAGGATGCCGACAACAACACGAAGATGACGCCGAATCTGACGGTTGCTGTCGAGGTTGGTGCGACGCAAGCCGACACGATCTGGCAACTGGTGACCGATGGCGTGATTGTCGTGGGCACCACGGCGCTGACGTTCAAGGACATCACCGACGGATTCGCTCGACTGTTGTCGCCAAGTTTAGCCGGGAATCCGACCGCTCCAACGCCGGCACAATACGACGCCAGTAAGTCGATCCCGACGACTGAGTTTCTCAAACGGCGAGGGGCTGAATACTCGGGCACCAGTTGGTTATTGGCGAGCACGGTTCTTTCAGCGGCTCATGTCGGCGGGTATCACACATTTGCAAGCCCGACGCCAGTTACAGCGACGCTGCCGCCGCTGGCAGGCATTCCTCAAGGCGTCACCATCGGGTTGGCGAATACGAATGATGGTGTGGTTAATGTCGTAGCCGCTTCTGGCGAAACCATGTACATCCCGACCGGCGTCATTGGCGCTTTGTCGTTGGGCTTGGGCGATACGGCTGAATTCACCCAAGTCGGCAGCCAGTGGCGTTTAAGCGGCGGAACGGTGGCGTTGCGATTTGCCGGGACAATGAGCGGGGCACATTTTCTCACTCAACCCCAGTTTGATGACAGCAATAAGCTGGCCACGACGGGGTTTGTGAGAAGGGCGAGCGGAAGTTTCAGCGGGCAAACGAACATCACTACGGCTGCCGCCAATTTGACTTCTGCAATGGCGGGGAGTCGGATCGTGGTCACCGTGTCCGGTGTTCTGACGCTGCCGGTGTTGTCCACCATTCCTATCGGGACAAAGTTCTATATCCAAAACTCGTCATCGGGCGACGTTGTGGTTAACCGACAAGGTGCGGATGTCATTGTGGCGTTAGCCAATACCTTGACCGGCATCACTGTTCCACCGCAGTCAGTCGGTGTTTTGGCGCGTGGGGAATCTAACTGGGTATTTGAGGAGGGGCCTGCGGCTCTCAAGTACGCCACGGAATTTGCCTCCAGCATCGGCGCCTCAGGTTGGGCGCGGCGGCCGGACGGGCTGATCGAGCAGTGGGGCGTCGGTGTCACGGATGCCAACGGTTATGTTTATGTGTCTTATCCGCGTGCATTTACCAAGGGTGTGCGGAATGTGACGCCGGTGCATCTTGGCTCCGCCCCCCTGCTGCATGCGGTCATGGACGTAGGGTTTACCTTGCAGGGTTGCAGAATTCTTGTGAAAAACTCGGCGGGTGGTTCTTCGGCAAACTGGCAGGTTTTCTGGCGCGCATTGGGAGATTGAACATGGAAAAGATTATTTACTTCAGTCCGTCGACCTGTGGCGCGTATGAGCCGGCGCTTCACGGTGGTGATATGCCCGAGGACGTGGTCGAGGTGGCCGAAAGTGTTTGGCTGGGCTTGCTTGCAGAGCTGGAGCGCAAGCCAAAACAAATGTCGTCGCGACCTGATGGCCAGCCTGTGCTGATTGATCCGCCTCCGCTCGATCCTGATGCACTGGCGGCTGCCGAGCGGGCTTGGCGTGACACGCAACTGGCCCAAACCGACCCAATGGTGTCAAGGCATCGTGACGAAGTGGAGGACGGGGATGAAACCTCGCTCACAGCCGGACAATATGCAGAGCTGCAGTCCTACCGACGACAATTGCGAGACTGGCCACAAGGCACGCAGTTTCCATTAGTCGAGCATCGTCCTACCGTGCCGCAATGGCTGACCGGCCAACCACAGTAAGGCACGTCGCGCTGTAATCCCTGCCATTACAAACCCGCGCGCTCGCCCATCCGGCGCGCGCGCGGCAGCCTGTGCACTGTCATCCCATCTACTGCGCAGGCAAAACCATGGCCGATTATCTTCACGGCGTGCGGGTGCTCGAACTCAACGACGGCACCCGCCCCATTCGCACAATTCCCACCGCTGTCATCGGCCTGGTTTGCACTGCCGACGATGCCGACCCCGTAGCTTTCCCCTACGACACGCCGGTACTGCTGACCAACGTGCAGACTGCTGTCGGCAAGGCGGGTACCACAGGCACCCTGGCAGTGTCCCTGCAAGCGATTGCCGATCAGACCAAACCCTACGTCATCGTGGTGCGTGTCAAAGAAGGCGAAACCGAAGCTGCGACCATCACTGCCCTGATCGGTACCACCACCGCAGACGGCAAATACACCGGCATGAAAGCTCTGCTCGCCGCGAAGGCCCGAGTCGGCATGGTGCCGCGCATCCTCGGTGTGCCTGGACTGGACAGCCTGCCGGTGGCCACCGCCTTGGTTAGCATTGGTCAGCAGTTGCGTGCCTTCAACTACGTCAGTGCCTGGGACTGCAAAACCAAGGAAGAGGCCGTCGCCTACCGTGAGAACTTCGGCGCCCGGGAAGTGATGGTCATCTGGCCGGACTTCCAAAACTGGGACACCGTAACCGGTGCAACGGTGAAGGCCTCGGCCATCGCTCGCGCCCTCGGCCTGCGTGCCAAGATCGACCAGGAGGTGGGCTGGCACAAAACCCTGTCCAACGTGGCTGTCAATGGCGTCACCGGCATCAGCGCAGACGTGTTCTGGGATCTGCAAAACCCGGCCACCGACGCCAACTACCTCAACGGCAATGAGGTCACCACCCTCATCAACGAAGGCGGCTTCCGCTTCTGGGGCAGTCGGACCACCAGCGATGACCCGCTGTTTGCTTTCGAGAACTACACCCGCACCGCCCAGATCCTCGCCGACACCATGGCCGAGGCGCAGATGTGGGCCATCGACAAACCCATGAATCCCTCCCTGGTGCGCGACATCATCGAAAGTAACAACGCCAAGTTCCGGGAGCTGATCGCACAGGGTTACCTGTTGGGTGGCAGCTGCTGGTACCCGGAAGATATCAACGACAAAGACACCCTCAAGGCCGGCAAGCTGTACATCGACTACGACTACACGCCGGTGCCACCGCTGGAAGACCTCACGCTGCGGCAGCGCATCACTGACCGCTACCTGATCAACTTCGCCAGCAAGATCAACAGCTAATTCGGGCCTCCCCGCAAGGGGAGCTAACCCCGTGCCTGCGCACCGGAGAACACCGCCATGGCCATGCCACGCAAACTCAAAAACCTGAACCTCTTCAACGACGCCAACAGCTACGTGGGTGTGGTGAAGTCGGTCACCCTGCCCTCGCTCGGCCGCAAGATGGAAGCCTATCGTGGCGGCGGCATGAATGGCCCGGTCAAGGCTGACCTCGGCTTCTCCGACGACGGAATCCAGTTCGAATGGAAGACTGGCGGTCTGGATCTGATTTCTCTGAAACAGTTTGCTGCCGTCAACGCATCAGGTGTTGCCCTACGCTTCTCTGGACCTTTCCAGCAGGACGACACCGGTGAAATCAGCACGGTTGAAGTGGTCATGCGCGGCCGTCACGAAACCATCGAGATGGGTGACGCTCAACCAGGTGAAGACACCGAGCACAGCATCACCACCACCTGCACCTACTACAAATTGACCGTCGACGGCGAGGAGATCATCGAAATCGATCTGCTCAACTTCATCGAGAAGGTAAACGGCGTCGACATGTTGGAAGCGCAACGCACCGCGATGGGCCTTTAATCACCCTCCGCCCTCGATCAAGGGCGGCTCACCCTGCAATTTGGAGCAACACATGAAACCTGTAGACACCACCGAAGTTTTGCCGACTGTAGAAGACAACACCGTCACCCTCGACACACCAATCAAACGCGGCAATACCACCATCGACACCATCACCTTGCGCAAACCTGCCTCGGGTGAGCTGCGCGGCGTGCAGCTGGTCGAGCTGCTGAACATGGACGTGGCCACCCTTATCAAGATCCTGCCGCGCATCAGCAGCCCTGGCATTACCGCCCCGGAAGCCGCCGGCATGGACCCGGCCGACCTGTTGGCCTGTGGTAGCAAGATTTCCGGTTTTTTGTTGCAGAAGTCGGTGAAAACGGAAGCATCCCTCGTTGCGTAGAGGACGCCATGGCAGACCTGGCCGTGGTCTTTCACTGGGCGCCGGCTGACATGGATCAGTTGGACCTGCAAGAACTGATGGAATGGCGCGAACGCGCCAGGGTGCGGAGTTCCACCGATGGCGAATGACTTAAAACTTCAGGTACTGCTCAACGCCATCGACCGGGCGAGTGGTCCACTGAAGGCCATCGACAAGGGCGGCGTTGGTGCTGCCCGTGCCCTCAAGGAAGCCCGCGACAAGCTCAAGGAACTCAACGCCCAACAGAAGGACGTCAGCGCCTGGCGCACTCAGCGCGCTGCCGCCGAACAAACAGAGCAAGCCCTCGGAGCCGCCCGTGACAAGGTCCGGGCACTCAGTCAACAGTTCGCAGCCACCGGCGCTCCGACCAAGGCTATGGCCAAAGATTTCCGCACCGCCGTTCGCGAAGCGCAGAAACTCAAGGAACAACACCAACAGCAGAATGAACAACTCCAGACCCTGCGCACGAAGCTCTACAGCGCGGGTATCAGCACTAAAGACCTCGGCACTCACGAACGCCAGCTGCGCGAGCAGATAGGCGCAACCAACGCCACGATCAGCGAACAGGGCAAGCGACTGGTCGCGCTGAATGCCCAGCAGAAACGCATGTCCACCGAGCGTGCCAAACTGGCGAAGACCCAAAGTCTTGCCAGTGACATGGCGGTCAACGGTGCCGCCGGGTTGGGCGTGGGATACGCCGCAAGTCGACCGCTGGCCAAAGCTGTGGGCGCATTCGCACCGAACGAAGATTCGGCCACGCAGCTGAAGGTGTCGATGATGGACGGCACCGGCAAGGTCGCCGAGGACTTCAAAAAGATCACCGACCTTGCCACCAAACTGGGCGACCGCTTGCCCGGTACCACCGCCGACTTCCAAGAGATGATGACCATGCTGCGGCGCCAAGGCCTCAGCGCGCAAAGCATCCTTGGCGGTACCGGCGAAGCGGCCGCGTACCTGGGCGTGCAGTTGAAAATGCCGGTGGCTGAAGCCGCCGAGTTCGCGGCCAAGATGCAGGACGCCACACGCACCACCGAGAAGGACATGATGGCGCTGATGGATACCATCCAGCGCGGCTTCTACTCGGGCGTTGACCCGACCAACATGCTCCAGGGGTTCAGCAAAATCGCGCCGGTGATGGACACCATCAAAAAGTCCGGCATCGACGCGGCCAACGAACTGGCGCCTCTGCTAGTTATGATGGACCAGGCCGGCATGGAAGGCGGCGCCGCCGGTAACGCTTTCCGGAAGATTTTTCAGGCAGGCTTGGATAAGGACAAGGTCGAAGACGTCAACAAGATCCGCCAGTTGAAAGGCCAAAAGATTCAGTTCAGCTTCACCAACAAAGACGGCAACTTTGCCGGTCTGGAGAACCTGTTCGCCCAGGTCGAAAAGCTCAAGGCGCTCAACGACGAAGACCGCACGGAGACCATCAAGGATCTGTTCGGTGACGACTCCGAAACCATGACCACCCTCAACACCATGATGAACAAGGGGCTGGCGGGTTACAAAGAGGTCCAACAGAAGCTTCAGAACCAAGCCGATCTGCGCACGCGTGTCAACGAACAGCTCAGCACCCTGACCAACGTCATGGAGGCCGCTGAAGGCAGCTTCACCAACGCCATGGCCGAGTTCGGCGCCGCCGTTGCACCCGAACTGAAGGAGCTGATCAGCACCTTGGGCGAGATCGCGAACAAGATTGGTGCCTGGGCCCGGGAGAATCCGAAACTGGCAGGTGGCTTGGTCAAAGTCGTGGCGTTGGTGGCTGGTCTCTCGTTCGTGTTTGGAGGTCTGGCACTGACCCTAGCTAGTCTGCTCGGCCCCTTCGCCGTGGTTCGCTATGGCATGGCGATGTTCGGTGTGCAAGGTGGCGGCACGCTGCGGATCATGCAGAAACTGGCCCCTACCCTGACCGGTTTGGCGCGCAACGCCTTCCCAATGCTCGCGCAGGGAGTTCGGATGTTGGCCAGCACCATGGGGGGCGCCCTTATCACCGCATTACGGACCGTGAGCATTGCGCTATGGGGGCTGGCGGCAAACCCGGTGGTACTCGCCATCGCGGCCGTCGTCGCGGTGCTCGCTGGGGCGGCTTATTTAATTTACAAAAACTGGGACGCGGTAAAGCTCTACTTCGCCAGTGCCTGGACCGAAATCAAAGCGGGTTTCAGCGGTGGTATCGGCGGCATTCTCACCACCCTGGCCAACTTCAGCCCCGTCGGTCTGATCTACCAGGCCTTTGCTGAGGTGCTGAGTTACCTGGGCGTCGACCTTCCCAGCCGATTCACCGAGTTCGGCAACATGATCGTCAACGGCCTAGTCAACGGTCTATTCGCCGGCATGGGACAAATCAAAGGGGCGATTACCTCAATCGGCGACTCAACGATTGGCTGGTTCAAGGAAAAGCTGGGCATCCACAGCCCGTCGCGAGTGTTTGCGGAGCTGGGTGGCTTCACCATGGCCGGCCTGACGCAAGGACTTGAAGGCGGAGAGAAAGGCCCACTCCAGGCCGTCAATCAACTCAGCAAGCAAATCACCGAGGCCGGGGCGTTTGCGCTCGGCGCACCGGCAATACCACCACCAACGTTTGACACTACGGCGTTCGTTGCGCCTGTCGCGCAGGCTAAGGAAACCCGAACGGTCGCACTTGGACCTCTCGCCGAGCAACGTCCGACAGCGGGCGCCGATGGTGGTGGGCTGCTGCCGACCATCGTCAACTTCGGCAAGCAACTGGCCACTGGAGCATTGGCGTTCGGCGCACCGGCAATACCACCAGCAACGTTTGACACTACAGCGTTCGCTGCGCCTGTTGCGCAGGCTAAGGAAACCCGAGCGGTCGCACTTGGACCTCTCGCCGAGCAGCGTCCAACAGCGGGCGCCGATGGTGGTGGGCTGCTGCCGACCATCGTCAACTTCGGCAAGCAACTGGCCACTGGAGCATTGGCGTTCGGATCGATGTCCATGCCGTCCTTCGCCATTGATGACCGTGCGCCCCTCAGCCCTGCGCCGGTGCCGGCCTACGACAGCCACGACCACTACGAGATCAACATACACACCACGCCCGGGATGGATGCGCAGGCGATCAGCCGTGCCGTGCGTACCGAACTGGCTCGCATCGCGAGCGAAAAAGGCGCCCGCCAGCGCAGCAAACTGTCCGATCTGGAGTAATTCTCATGATGCTTGCCCTGGGCATGTTCGTCTTCAGCTTGTCGACCCTCGCCTATCAGGAGCTGCAACGACAAACCGAATGGCGCCACGCCAGCAGTAACCGCGTCGGCGCAGCCCCTGCACGGCAGTTTGTCGGGCGCGGGGACGACTCCATCACTCTCCCTGGTGTCATCCTCCCGGAGCTGGCCGGCAGCGCTCTGAGTCTCGACGCCCTGCGTCTGATGGCCAACACCGGCAAGGCCTGGCCCATGGTCGAAGGCAGCGGCCGGATTTACGGCTTATGGGTGATCGAAAGACTGAGCGAAACCAAGACCATTTTTTTTCGTGACGGCACGCCACGGCGTATCGAATTCACCATCAGCCTCAAACGCATCGACGATGACCGCATTGATTTGCTCGGCGCCGGTACCACAGCAGGCATCAGCATCATGAGGTCGCTGCTGTGATCGATACCGCCATCTCCCGTGTCACTGGTTTTCTGGATGACACCGTCGAACGCTACCGTCGCGAGGCCGCGTACCCGGTGCCGGCGTTCCGCATCACCGTCGACGGAAACGACATCGCCAAACTGATCAGCCCGCGGCTGATGAGCCTGGACCTGACCGATAACCGTGGCATCGAGGCCGATCAGTTGAGCATCACCCTCAGCGACCATGACGGCCTGCTGGCCATCCCGCCAAAGGGTGCAGTCATTCGGCTCTGGCTCGGTTGGAGCGACACCGGCCTAGTCGACAAAGGCACCTATACCGTAGACGAAACCGAACATAGCGGCGCCCCGGATGTGCTGAGTATTCGCGCCCGCTCTGCGGATCTGCGCAAAGGGCTCAAGACCAAACGCGAACGCAGCTGGAGCAATACCACGCTCGGCGACGTCCTGGGCGACATCGCCATGGGTAACGGCTTAACCGCGACCATCGCTGGTGTCCTCGACGGATTACCCATTCTGCAGCTCGACCAGGCAAACGAATCCGACGCCAACCTGATCAGCCGCGTGGGTGAAGAGTTCGACGCTGTGGTTACCGTCAAGGCTGGTTGCCTGCTATGCCTACCGGCGGGCGGCGGCAAGACCGCCAGCGGCGCCGAGCTGCCACACATCACCCTGACACGCGCTGACGGTGACCAACACCGCTACCTGCAAGCCGACCGCGACAGCTACGACGGTGTGCGGGCCTACTTCTATGACGTGAACAGTGCCAAGAAACAGGAAGCCATCGCAGGCGGCGGCGAAAATCTCAAGGATCTGCGCCACACCTTCAGCGACCGTCAATCAGCCTTGCGCGCCGCCCGGGCCGAGTTCAACCGCCTGCAACGCGGCAGCGCCACGCTGAGCTACACCTTGGCGATGGGACGCCCCGATCTGATTCCCGAACTGACCTACACGCTCCAGGGCGTGAAGCCGGAGATCGATGAAATCATCTGGTACGGGGGGAACGTGCAGCACACCCTTAGTGCAGACAACGGCTATACCGTGAGCCTGGAGCTTGAAAGCAAGCTGCCGGAAGATACCGTTGATGACTTGGCCGAAGAAAATAAGGGAGACTTCACCGGTATCATCGCGCACTACCGCGACAAGAAAACCGGGAAGGAAAAGACCGTCACAGCCGGGGATCAGAGCAAACCACGTCGGCTACGGTGGCTGTACGCCAGCGAGAAGACAGCGAAGCGGGCGGTGGATCGAGAGTGGAAGCGCATGCAGGCAGACAAGGCTTGACTCAGAAAAGAGGAGCCCGGCACTTGGCCGGGCTCTTTTTATTTCGAGATTAGTAACACATCCAGAAAGCGAATAATGTCCTGCTTGCTCACTTCATCGAGTTGCCTGAACAACTGCACAACCATCCGTTCGCGCTCATTGAGTTGCGCCAGATCGTTTGCCTCAGACTGGTTATTTTGCTGCTGGTTGTTTACCGACATGTATCACTCCATTTGACACGTTCAGGTACCCGGCACCTCATCGGTGCCGACCAAAGCACCCGGGAGTGAGCGATTCTCAGCATGTTTTGGTGTGTCACCAGCCTACGAAAAGAAATTTTGTAAAAAGTTTAAGGCGCCGGACACAGATCTATCGCTCGCTGCGAGATGCTGACGTGATCCATTTTCACAGACGGTATCCAGCGGCTGGGCTTGGCTAGGTCTCTGGCATCAGACCAGCCACGCTCGCTGGCGATTTTGAGTGCGCTAGCATTGAGCGCATAGAGAGTACCTTCCGATGTCTTCATCAATGCCTTGGGTGGATTTGGCTCACAGGACAGCTCTACGCTCTCAACAGTAAACGGCCAGCTATCACCGAAGTCCTTGCTGCTGACCGTTTCAGTTTTGCTATCTGCACCGCAGCCGGCCAAAGCCAAAAACGTGCCTGCTCCGATTAGTGCCAACATCCCTTTAAACATTTGTTGCCTCCCCTATTTTTTTCCGCTGAACGCAAGCATCAATCGCTTCACAGCCTCTTTGTCTTCGCTAAGAAGACCGCGCACGTTCATCACCATTTCTAACTCATCAATCGCGATGAGCTGATCCGAGACCGGGACTCGCCGGCCTGTCACGACGTAAAGCACATCCACACCTAATTCTTCGACGGCAGCCAAGTACTTCGCATCCGGCGTACCGGTGCCTTTCTCATAATTTATTTGGGTGGTTTTACCGACACCGCCAGCAGCACCTAAATCAGTCTGGCTGAGGCCTAGACGCGACCTTTCTTCCTTCAGCCGTTCACCGATGGTCATATTTTTGAACCTCAAGCGTTGACAGGTTCAAATTACTGAACCAATATCATCAAACCATTACGCGAAATCACACGAATTCAAACTATGCACGCCACCTACGCACCCGAGCAAGCCTGCCAGGCCGCTAGAACGCGCTTGGAACTACAGGGTATTTCCGTCAAAGACTTCGCCATCAAAAACGATCTGCATCCTTCAACTGTGTATGCGGTGCTAA
Organism: Pseudomonas sp. P116; assembly: GCF_020149425.1. Classification (NCBI taxonomy): domain Bacteria; kingdom Pseudomonadati; phylum Pseudomonadota; class Gammaproteobacteria; order Pseudomonadales; family Pseudomonadaceae; genus Pseudomonas; species Pseudomonas sp. P116. The sequence goes on from NZ_JACVHB010000001.1 coordinate 540,552, forward strand.
ACGGGCAGAAAAAGTGCCTTCGCGGAGAAGCTCACCGCGCCGCCGTACTGCTCGGCATCAAAGACGGTGTCGTCACAAACTAGGGCTGTTGGCTCAGGGAGGAAACCAGAAGATGAAACGTCCAGTTCTAGCCAACAGAAGAGATGTCGTTAGCGCAGTCATTTGCGCTTATGAAGGCGGTCGGATCTACGCCGCTGCTGATCTAGGAATGCCCCTCAAAAAGTTTGATAACCAAGCCTACGAGAATGCCGGTAGTCGCCCTCTGAGCGACGATCATATTCATCGGCTTGAGCAGGTAGCAGGCACGACCTATTTGCCGGATTACATCGCAGCCAAATACGGCGGGATGTTTGTACCCGTAACAGCCTCGGCAGATCTGGATAACGTCGAGTTGTACAACCGCTCAGTCAAGGCCGCAGCCAAACGTGGAATGGTCGATCAGATCATTGCCAAGGCTTTGGACGACGGAGTTATTGAAGCCGGGGAAGCTGAAGCGATTGTCAGGGCTTTGATGCACTACATGTCCGCTCGCTACTCAGAGGTACTGGCGACCATCCAACTACACAGCCGGGGGTTCGCTGGGTGAGCACATACAAACTGGTTTGCCCTCACTGCCACGGCCGCATGCGAATTCGCACCAGCGAAGGCACACATATTTTTCTACGAGTGGCTTATCTGCAATGCACCAATGAGGCCTGCGGGTGGTCGGTCCGTGCCCAGTTCGAAATGACCCATGAAATGAGTCCGAGCGGCATGGCCAACCCCACCGTAAAGCTGCCCGTGGCAGACATCGCTTTGCGTAGGGCTGCGATGAAAAGTGCCGATGATCACCCCGACCTGCTGGACCAAATGGAAATGGAGTGCGCGCAATGAACCATGAACAGCTTGATCACGACTATCGCAGCAGTATGCAACGAGCGGCATTCGCCTACTTGCAACGACATGAAGCTCAGCACCTGGTGGACTCGGATCTGCTCTTTGAGAACTGCGTTCGCCACATGACCACCGCGCTGGAAGTGCCGGTGTTCATGGCACAGCAGCTGGTGCACAACGCATGGACTGAATTGCATGTCATCAACCAGCGTAAATGGATTGGCGTGGACTGGGGTCGTGATGCCAGCTCCACCGTCGTCCATCTGGTGGACATTCGGGCCAACCAACGATACCCGGTAGCTGCACGCCAACTACCACAAACGCTGCTCGCCCTACGCGAATCGGCGCTCAAGCAAAACCCGCAATAACCCCTCTTTAACCAACCCGCCCTGCCCCGTTTCCAATGGGTTTGGGTGAGCTTTGCCCGCAATCCGAGGTGGACCATGGAAATCGACATCGCCATCACCGCAAAACTGCCCCGCGACCAGGCCGAGGCACTGCTCCAGGACCTGCGTGCGCAGTACGCGTTGCTGTTCAACGAGCATTGGTATGACGACCGTTTCCGCATGATCCCCGAGGGCTTGCGGCACGGTTCGTTGCTGGTGGCGTTCCCCGCGCTGGCCGCACGAAAAAGCCTGATTGGCGCCCTTAAACACAGTCTCGACGAAGCGAAGTAAGCCACGATGGAAATGGAACAAAGGCTGCGAGCCGACGTCATCCAGCGCATTGAGCGGGATTACCAGCTCAAGCACATGGCCAACACCAATTACATGCGCAAGGGTGTATGCCCTGCCTGCGGCCAGAAGACCCTTTACACCTTCTACGATTCGCCCTGGACATTGATCTGCGGCCGACCAGAAAAGTGCGACCACCGTGTCCACGTGAAAGACGTCTACGACGACCTGTTCAACGAATGGAGCAAGACCGCCCCGTCAACGCCGGACAACCCCCTTGCCACGGCACGCGCTTACCTTGAGTTTGCCCGGGGCTTCAAATTTGAACTCATCGCCGGTTGGTTCACCCAGGACAACTACTGGGATGGCCGGCAGAATATCGGCAGCGCCACGGTGCGTTTCACCCTGGAAAAAGGTGGGTACTGGGAGCGCCTGATCGATCGGCCAGACCGCTTCGGCAAAATGAAAGCACGCTTCCGCCCCACCGGCGAAGGCTTGACCGGTTACAAGGGCGTCTGGTGGTGTCCGCCGAGCGTGGACCTGTTGGAGGTCGACGAACTTTGGATTACGGAAGGCATCTTCGACGCTATCGCGCTGCTGCATAACGACGTGTCGGCCGTGTCGATGATGTCTAGCGCGCCCTGCCCGATCGACTCACTCAAGGCCCTTGCCAAACTTCGCCACGACGCTGATAAGCGTTTGCCACTACTTGTGTGGGCACTGGACAACGAACCCGTCGCCAAGGCCAACATGCGCCGCTGGGTGAAAGAGGCCCGCGACCTAGGCTTCACCTGCAAGGCAGCGTTGATCCCGCAGCCCAACGGAAAAAAGTTTGATTGGAACGACCTGCACCTGCGCTGGAAACCGATCGAGGGTGACGACAAACGCGCCGAGCGTATCGAGCAGGATCTCGACGAGGCCCGCCACCACGGCGACCTGCTGCTGGCTGACTCGGCAGAGGAAAAGGGCTTTCTCATCTACCTGCGCGACGAGCGCAAGGAATTCAATTTCACATTCCGCAAGCGCCTGTACTGGTTCCGGCTGGACCTTGATAAGTACGACCGCGCCATGGGCGATCTGGAAAGTTCTGATCGGCATGAAGACCAACTGCTCACTGAGGAACAGCGGCGCTACAAGGCACTACGCCAATCCGGTTCAGTGACCAGCATCGCCAACTGCAATTTCCAGGCGCTGTATTACATGCGCAACGACCTCACCGATGAGGCCTGGTATTACTTCCGCATCGAGCGTCCGCAAGGGCCGGCCATCAAAAGCACGTTCACGGCCAAGCAACTCACATCGGCGCCTGAGTTCGCGAATCGCCTGCTCAACGTCTCCAATGGCGCGATGTTCGAGGGCAGCGCCCAGCAACTGAAGCGGATTCTGGCGCCCCAGCTCGATTGCCTGAAAACCGTCAACACCATCGAATGGATCGGCTACAGCCGCGACCATGGTGCCTATGTCTTCAACGACCTGGCCTTTCACGGCGGCAAGGTTCAGGTGCGCAACAAGGAAGACTTTTTTGACCTCGGCAAGCTGAGCATCAAGTCACAAAGCCAGTCGCCGGTGCTGCATATCAACACCGACCTCAATGCCTACAACGAAGGTTGGTTCGACATTTACTGGCGCTGCTTTGGCGTACAGGGCCTAGTGGTTCTGGCCTGGTGGCTAGGCGCGTTGCACGCCGAGCAGATTCGCCAGATCCACAAGTCGCTGATGTTCCTGGAGCTGGTGGGCGAAGCCGGCTCGGGCAAAACCACGTTGGTGGAGCTGCTGTGGAAATCGGTTGGGCGTACTGATTACGAAGGCTTCGACCCGTCCAAAGCAACGGCCGCGAGCCGTGCACGAAACTTTTCGCAGGTCAGCAACTTGCCGGTGGTGCTGATCGAGTCTGAGCGTGAACAAAAGGAAGGCCAGCCAGTTAAACACTTCGACTGGGACGAACTGAAAACCGCCTACAACGGCCGCAGCGTTCGCTCCACTGGCGTGAAAAACAACGGTAACGACACCCATGAACCGCCGTTCCGTGCCGCCCTGCTGATCGCACAGAACAACCCGGTGAACGCATCAGAACCAATTCTGCAGCGTATCTGCCATGTCCACCTGACACGCGAGCACCACACGCCGGAGACCAAGCAGTACGCCGAGCAGTTGGAGCGCATGCCGATGGACAGCATCAGCGGCTTCCTGGTCAAGGCGCTGCAACGCGAAACCGAAACCATGCGCCTGATGGAAGAAAACACCTCCGGCTACGAACAGGAGCTGCTGGCCCTGCCCGGCGTGCGCACCGTGCGTATCGCCAAGAACCACGCCCAACTGCGCAGCCTGGTGGACGCATTGGCCGGAGTTGTGCCGCTCGGCGAGCGCCGAAAGGCCCTTGCGCACGCCGAAATCAACCGCATGGCACTGGAGCGGCAACAGGCAATCAACGCCGATCACCCAACCGTTCGCGAATTCTGGGACCTGTACGAATTCCTCAACGGCATGGACGAGAAAGGCGCGCTGAACCATGCGCGCCGAGACGAGCTGATCGCTGTGAATCTCAATGAGTTCGTCGAAATGGCTGCCAACAAACGCCAGCAAGTGCCCCCACTCAGTGATCTGAAGCGCCTGCTCAAGACCAGCAAGTCACCCAAGTTTCTGGAGTCGAACAAGCCCGTCAACTCGGCGCGGTCGCTCGACGCTTTCGACAAACCGAAAACCATTCGCTGCTGGGTATTCCAGGGCGCATAACCACCGCAACAACAGGAGCAACACCATGCAAAACGAACTCAAAGCAGCCATTCGCTTCAACGACTTCACCGCGTACTTCGGCGCGCGGGGGGTACTGGCTATGGCTTGGTGGATGGGGGCTGTGCATGCCGCCCGGATTCGTCAGGACCAGAACAGCTTCCCGTTCCTTCAGATCGTCGGTACCGCTGGCAGCGGCAAGACTCTTCTGTTGGATTACCTCCAAAAGCTGAACGGGCAAACGCCTTACTCCCATGCACTTGCCCATGCCACTCCGGCCGGGCGAGCGCGCACATTTGCCAGCGCTGGGCAGCGGATTGTTATTTGCGAAGAACACGGTGAGTTGGGCCAGACCATCGATTGGGATGAACTGAAGCCGCTTTTTAGCGCAGGCAGCGTCAGCCTGCGCTCGGGGGACGGTCAGAGTGAAGAAGTGACATTCCGCGGTGCTCTGGTGATAACCGCAAGCCAGCCACTGGACTGTAGTGATGCGGTCACCAGCCGAATGGTTATGCTCGATCTTTCAGCTGCCGACGCCCATACACCCAGAGTCAGGCCAGAAGCCATCGGGAACCTCAACGCATCGGAAGCAAGTGCATTCGGTATCGAGGTAAATCAGGCCGGCGAATGGATTTGCGGCAGTCTTCAGGCTTTTTTGCCTGCATGCCAAGGCCAGCTCACTCGTAAATACGGGGCATCCCTGAACGGGCGTACAGCCCTCAACTGCGCACAAATGATCTGTCTCGTTGATCTGCTCTGCAATCTTCTTGCTATTCCGCAGGACCTTCAGCTTGAGACCAGGAAGCTGGTTCACGACATCGCCTTCCTCGACACGATGCCCTATTGATCGGCCTTCGAAAGGAGAATCCGCATGAATACGCCTGCCCATAAACAGCAAATCAACTGGTTTCAGCAGTTGCAAGAGTTCGAAGCCAAGCGCCCCGCCATCCGGAAGGCCGGTATCGAGGCACTGAGCCGCCTGATCCCTGTCGCCCAGCGCGATACAGGCCAAAGCGCGGTGATTGGTCGCTTCCTGCTCGGGCTCTACAACGGCCGCGACTACCCCTTTGTGCTCACCAGCCTGCGCGGTCTGGACACTTCGCTATTCGACGACTGCCTGGCGGTGCTGCAACTCGACTACTCGCCAGAGCAAGAGGTGCATACGTACATCCCCGACGGCGATGCGATCTGGGAAGAGCTGATAGGTACATGGGCATGAAATGGGCGCCGAAACGCAACAGGGATGGGCAAGTCCAGCAGAACTGCTGGGTTACCGACAACGGCTACACCGTCGCGCTGTGCCGGTTGCCAGAGTCGCGCTACCCCGTAACTCGGCCAGGCGGCGAGCTGCCTTTCGCTTATGCGAAAGACCGGGACGAAGTGATAACGATCATTGAGCAAGACCAGGCCAAACCGGCCTGAAAGATGGTGTCGAGGAGCGCCAACTCCCCGACACCTACCACTACAAAGGAGCAGCACCATGCAAGCACAGAACCCAAGCAGCAGCGGAGCAGAGGCTAGCACAACAGCCTTCAAAGTCGGCGACAAGGTGAACTTCGTCGTCACCCGGGAGACCGGCCGCACAATCAACATGAGTTCCAAACAAGGAGAGGTGGTTGAAGTCACGCGCTCCATGGCGCGCGTGAAATACCGAAACGGCCGAAAGGTATGGGTTCCTTTCGACCTCATGACACCAGACGGCCAGCCCAACGCACTAACACGCATGCTCATGGGAGGGCAGTGATCATGTCTGACTTCTTCTACAAGTCCAGCGAGCCAGAAACCGTTGCGATCGTTCGTGACTTCTACATTCAGAAGGACATACACAGAGCCCAGCTGGCGGTGCTTGGCTCGATGTTCGGCGGGAAGGTCGCTCCAATGCGGGACATCACCTCACACTTTGCGGGTGGTGTGAAACTTACAGGCGGTGCTGAGCTGGATGCGCACTGGTGCCGCGCTGATGACTACGGCTATCGCTCACTGCGCAGCACCGCCAAGCTAGCCAAAGGCATGTCGAAGGAAGATCGCGCAGCAATTCGGGCTGAGCATGAACGCCTGGTTGCCTTGTGGGCAGAGCATTGCCCAAAACGGCTCAGCTCCCATGAATATTGGCAGCGGTTGGGAGTAAACACGGGCCACTTGCTCATGAGCGGCGGGGTCAAGCTTGAACTCGACGGCACCGCGTACTTTCACTTGGGCTTTCAAATCAATGAAGCCGAGCACCTGGCCAACGTAGCGGCTGGGAAGCCTTCCTGCGGTTGGATTAACGGCGCAGTGGAGATCCTGGCGAGCCAATACGAGTCCGCACGCGTAGCGAAGCTGGAGCGGCAGTCATGACCAAGACAATTCTCGATCCTTGCTGCGGGAGCAGAATGTTTTGGTTCGACAAGAAACACCCGGCAGTCATCTTCGGTGACATCAGAACCGAGCAAAAAAACCTGTGTGATGGTCGGACACTGACCATCTGCCCCGACGTGACACTTGATTTCCGTGACCTGCCCTATGCGGACGGCGCCTTCAAGCTGGTTTCTTTTGATCCTCCACACCTGGTGCGTGCGGGGGCTGAAAGTTGGATGAAGGCCAAGTACGGGGTGCTCAACCCGACTACATGGCAGGAAGATCTGCGCCGGGGCTTTGCGGAGTGTTTTCGTGTGTTGGCCACCGACGGTGTATTGGTTTTCAAGTGGAACGAAACACAGATCCGCACCAGCCAAATTCTGTCGCTGACAGATCAGCAACCACTGTTCGGGCACCCGAGCGGCAAGAAAGGTGGCACGCACTGGATTGTTTTCATGAAGGCCGAGGTATCACGGCCTCCCACCGTTTCGGAGGCCGTATGACTGTTTTTCTGCTGCTTTACCTGTGCGCGGATGCATCCCGGACGGATTGCCAAGTGGTGAAGGCTGACAGTTGGAATGGTCCCTACGCCTATGAGCAATGCACCGACGTCGTGCCAAGTCTGACCGAGGCGCTGACGGCACCCAACCGAAAGCGGCATCGGTTCGTTTGCGAGATCCAGCGTGACGTAGCGAAACCCGCAGACCATAAGGCTCAGCCGGCGTTCATTCACAAATCGTATCGGATGTAAAAAGGAGAACAGCTATGCACTCACTATCTCCCTACAAATTATCCGGGCCGACTGTGGTGAGCTTTTCCGGCGGCCGTACCAGTGCCTACATGTTGCGGCAAGTACTGGACAACAACGAAGACTGGACCGATCTGGTGGTCACTTTCGCCAACACGGGAAAAGAGCACCCCGCCACCTTGGAGTTCGTGCAGGAATGCGCCGAGCGCTGGGCCGTGCCAATTGCCTGGCTGGAGTTCCGCGACGATGAAGCTGGATTTGCTGTAGTGCATTACGCCACTGCTAGCCGCCAAGGCGAACCGTTCGAGGCTCTGATCCGCAAGCGCAAGTACCTGCCCAACCCGGTGACCAGGTTCTGCACCATCGACCTTAAGATTAGGATCATCCACAAGTACCTGCGCAGCCTGGGGCTTTCCACCGAGGAAGCGCCGGTAGACATGATGACCGGCATCCGTGCGGATGAGCCACTCCGGGTGGCAAAGATTCGTGTCCGAAAAAGCACTAGTGAAAGCAGATGGGCTTCGATGGTCATGCCATTGGCTGATGCCGGTATCGGCGTGCAGGACGTGACGGATTTCTGGGCAAACCAGCCGTTCGACCTGAAGTTGACGACCATTAACGGCCGCACTCTTGAAGGTAACTGCGACCTTTGCTTCCTAAAGGGTGCAAAGCAGGTCTATTCCATCATCGCCAGCGACCGCCCCAAGGCAGCGTGGTGGGCAAGGATGGAAAGCGAGGTGGTATCAGGTGGCAGGTTCACCGGCGACGGTGACCGTTTTCGATTCGACCGCCCCAGCTATCAACAAATGATCGACTACTCCGATACCCAATACGACATGTTTGCCGAGCACGACGAGGCTATTGCCTGCTTCTGCGGCGATTAAGGACAGACCATGAATACAACCATTGAACGACCAATTTTATTCAGCGGCGCCATGGCGCAAGCAATCCTCTCCGGCCAGAAGACAGTCACGCGCCGCGAGGTGAAACGCGACTGGATTCAGTCGGTGCAAACACCTATTGAAACCAGCCCTGGCTTTTTCCATTTCTGGTGCAGCGGGGAACATGCGTGCCCGTATGGGCGCCCCGGTGACCGGCTTTGGGTGCGCGAGGCTTGGCAAGCTGACGCTCAAGTTAATGCGGTTGCACCGAGAGACCTTAGCCAAGGCGAGCCGATCCAGTACCCAGCAGATGGGGCTGTCAGGCATACCGGTTGCTCGATGATCACACCGGGAAAAACGCGTCCATCCATTCACATGCCTCGCTGGGTCAGCCGCATCCTGCTGGAAATTACCGAAGTGCGCGTTGAGCGGCTGCACGCGATTACCAATGAGCAATGCAGTGCCGAAGGAGCGAGGGGAGGTCACGGCTCAATCCCCGGTTACATCTACAGCGCCACAGTGCAAGAGCACTTCCGATACATCTGGGAAAGCACCGGCGGCGACTACTTGGCGAATCCTTGGGTTTGGGTAATCGAGTTCAAGCGGGTGATGCAAGGCATGGCAGCGGAGGGTGAACGTGATGACGCATAAGTGCTACCGCCGCGACCCGAACGTGCGCGTTATCACCGACCTGGTGAGCAACGAGCAAATGCAAGCCGTTTTCCAAGGCACTAACTTCGGGCACACAGACTTCCGAGGGCTACTAGCCCAGGGCTGCATCAAGGCTCTAGCAGGTTGGCACCAGGGCCACACGCTGACAACGATCCTCGATGAGTTGCGTCTGATCAGCTGGAACAAGCAGACCAGCAAGATCAAGGTCACAGCCAAAGGTCGCCACTATATTTGGCTGGCCTTCAAAGGCCGTCCGGGAGTGTAACCATGAACAACGGTAAATCCTTCCCTTGGAACCTCGACCTAACCGGCGTCTGTGACCAGTGCGGTAGATCCCGTGCCCACGGCAACCACCAGAAGTGCAGCAAAGCGCGCCAGGCCTTTAATGCCAAGCGCCGGGCCGAGGAAGCCCAAGCCGGGGCCACACCGGCACCTAGAAAAAGCGCCGGGCTGTTCTGGTTACTTCGCCAGCAGTGATCGGCAACACTTCACCGCAATACACAAGGGCCCGGAGACGGGCCTTTTTTCTTTCACTTGGAAGAATCTTTCAATACATCGCGTGGGGACGCATATGGCAGATGGCGTAGAGGCCCGTGGCAATTCAGTACGGGTCTATTTTCGTTTCAATGGTGAGCTGTGCCGGGAGCTGGTTCCCGGTGGCAACACACCGGAAAACCGTGAGCATGCGAAGCGCCTGGTGACAGTGATCGAATATGAGATACAGGCTGGCACCTTCGATTACCGCCGGCATTTTCCCGAGTCGACCAAGCTGGCCGAGAACAGTTTCGGGCACTACCTGGACCTTTGGTTGACCATCAAGAGCAACAGCGTGGCCGCGACTTCTTTCCGTGGGTACAAGAACAAAGCCGAAGTCCATGTGCGGCCGCGTTGGGGTGACGTTCAGATCGATCAGATTGACCACTTGGACCTGCAAGAGTGGATCCAGGGGCCGCTGTCGAAGCGGCTGAAAAACAAGACCATCCGCGACATCATCAGCAATGTGCGCCAGGTGTTCCGGTTGTACCGCACCCGGAAGAAAGTTGCACACGACCCAACCGAGGGGTTGTTCGTGCGTCTGCCCGATCCAGAGGCACCGGACCCGTTCACCAGGGCGGAAATCAAGCAGATTCTCGAAACACATACCAGCCGCACCCAGGAGCTACTGATGGTGCAGTTCATGATTTGGGCAGGCCCACGGGTGTCGGAGACCATTGCGCTGGCCTGGGAGGATGTCGATCTGAAACAGGGCACGGTGACTTTTCGCCGGTCGAAGGTGCGCGGGGCCTACCGAGTGACCAAAACCCGACGTTCGACACGCAAAGTGCGCCTGCTGGAGCCCGCCTGGGATGCCTTACGCAAACTGGACGCCATCAACCAGCTCAAGACCGTGGACACCGTGGATGTCGTCGAGCGAGACAACAAGACTATCCGCAAGCACAAGCTGCACTTTGTTTTCCTGAACACAAAGAGCGGCCTGCCGCACGTCAGCGACTTTGTCGTGAGGGACAGGTTCTTCAAAGCGCATTTGAAAGCGGCCGGCGTTCGTTATCGCGGTCCTGGCCAGTGCCGACACACCTACGCCAGCCAGTTGCTCACCACCGGCGTGGCTTCGGTTGACTGGATCGCGGAACAGATGGGCCACACCAGCGCGAACATGATCCGACAGCACTACGGCATGTGGATCAACGAGGATGGCCCGGACGTCATCGGCATGCTGCAACACGCCTTGGGTGTTCAGCCACCAGATCGTGACAAAGCCCCGTAAACCGGGGTTAAAACACGGGCAATTCAGCAGCCTGTGTTCCCATGGATGTTCCCATATGGGCCTTTTTTGACCCTCTGAAAACACAAAACCCCTGAAAACTTCAACGTTTTCAGGGGTTTAGTCGTTTCAAATTTGGCGGTGAAGGAGAGATTCGAACTCTCGATACAGTTTCCTGTATACACACTTTCCAGGCGTGCTCCTTAAGCCACTCGGACACTTCACCGTATCTCTTCAAACATGTTCTGTCTGTCGAGGCGCGCTAATGTAGTCGAAAGCTTTTCCGATGGCAAACTTTTTTTCAGAATTTTCATGCGGTTAAGAGAAAAAGTGGTTTTCCCCGCCGACGAGCCATGGCAAACCGGCCAATCTTCGGTGAGGGCGCTCCTTCTATATAGAAGCAGAATGGCTCACCGCGCTGGCTACACCGGGAAACGGTGACCGGCGGGTCAGTCACGGCGCTTTACCTGGCCTGCGGTGGTGGGTAACGTCTGCCCATCTTTCTTACAAGGAATAGCGTCATGAGTGAGTTGATTTCCTACCACCTCGAAGACGGTATCGCGACCCTGACCTTGAGTAACGGCAAGGTCAATGCCATTTCCCCGGACGTGATTGCGGCGTTCAACGCGGCGCTGGATCAGGCAGTGACTGATCGTGCCATCGTGATCATCACCGGTCAGCCGGGCATTTTGTCCGGCGGCTATGATCTGAAGGTGATGACCGCCGGCCCGAAAGAAGCCGTGGCGCTGGTCACCGCGGGGTCGACTTTGGCCCGTCGTCTGCTTTCTCACCCGTTCCCGGTGATCGTTGCTTGCCCGGGTCACGCCGTGGCCAAAGGCGCGTTCATTCTGTTGTCTGCCGATTACCGCATCGGTGTCGATGGCCCGTTCAGCATTGGCCTGAACGAAGTGCAGATCGGCATGACCATGCACCACGCCGGTATCGAACTGGCCCGTGATCGCCTGCGTCGCTCGGCATTTCACCGTTCGGTGATCAACGGTGAGATGTTCGATCCGCAAAGTGCTGTGGATGCCGGTTTCCTCGACAAGGTAGTGTCGGCAGAAGAGTTGCAAGGCGCCGCCCTCGCCGCCGCACGTCAATTGAAGAAGATCAACATGACCGCGCACAAGAACACCAAACTGAAGGTGCGCAAGGCGCTGCTGGAAACCCTGGATAACGCGATCATCCAGGATCAGGAGCATCTGGGTTAAACCCGGCTCACGCGATAAAGAAAAGCCCGACCGTCGTGTCGGGCTTTTTCTTACACGCTCGGTTGAACATGCCGTGGCTGCTCTAGGACGCGTCTGACGACCGGCTTGGAAACATGCGCTTAAACATCGGCTATCTCCGGACTCTATAGTGGCAATTGCCGAAAACAGTGCACATCCGTACACTGCGCCACCTTTTGTCCCGGTGGGGCCTGAAAATGCTGTTCGTGTTTCGTATGTTGTTGATGGGCCTGCACTTTATTCTGGCGGGCGTGCTTGGAGTTGTCCTCGGTCTGTGCCGTCCATTCAATCCGGACAACAGCCGTCTGTGCGCCCGCCTCTACGCTCTGCCAGCGATGTGCATTTTGCGTCTGCGCGTGAAGACCGATGTCAGCGGGTTGATAAACAAGCCCGACAGTTGCGTGATCATCGCCAACCACCAGTCCAACTATGATCTGTTCGTGTTCGGCAATGTCGTGCCGCGCCGTACCGTGTGCATCGGCAAGAAGAGCCTGAAATGGGTGCCGTTGTTCGGGCAACTGTTCTGGCTAGCCGGCAATGTGTTGATCGACCGCGGGAACGCGCAGAAAGCCCGACAGTCGATGGTTACCACCACGAATACGTTGCAGAACGAAACGACCTCGATCTGGGTGTTTCCCGAAGGCACGCGCAACCTCGGCGAAGAGCTGCTGCCGTTCAAAAAAGGCGCGTTCCAGATGGCGATTGCTGCTGGTGTGCCGATCGTTCCGGTGTGTGTCAGCAGCTACGTCAAGCACATGCGCCTGAACCGCTGGCGCAGCGGGAAAATTCTCATACGCTCGCTGCCGGCAATTCCTACTGTCGGGCTGACCATGGACGACATGCCCAAGCTCATCGAGCAGTGCCGCGAGCAGATGCGCGAATGCATCGAAGCGATGGATCGGCAACTGCAAGCCGCCTGAAAAACAAACCCGCCCTGTGCGGGTTTTCTTTTGCCGGGTGAACTGTGCAGATTTCACTGACTCTCAAGCAGCGACACGGCTAAGCTGAAGCCTTGTTTCCCTGTCATCTGCCAAGAAGAAGTGAATCACCACCATGGGTCGAGTTGTTGCTGCTGCGGTGTACAGCGCGGGTAAGAAAGTCACCAATATTTCCCTGGATGAAGGCGCGGCCTGGGCTGAAAAGCCCGGTCACTTTGTGTGGATCGGCCTTGAAGAGCCGGACGCTCAGGAACTTTCCAATCTGCAGCGCCAATTCAACCTGCACGAATTGGCCATCGAAGATGCCCTGGAAAAACATAGCCGACCGAAGCTGGAAACCTTTGGCGACGCTTTGTTTATCGTCACCTACTCGCCCATTCGTGAACACGGGATTCTGCAGTTCATCGAAACCCATATCTTCGCCGGCAAGGGCTACATCATTACCGCACGCAACGGTCACTCGGCGTCCTACGCCCATGTCCGCCAACGTTGTGAGGCGCGTCCGCTGTTGCTGGAGCATGGGGAAGATTTCGTACTTTATGCGCTGCTCGACTTTGTCATCGAAAACTATCAGCCCGTGGGCGAAGCGATCCACGCCGAGATTGATGAGCTAGAACGCAACGTCCTGTGCAGTGCGTTGAACGAGCACGACATTCAGAAGTTGCACGGATTGCGCCGTGATGTCGTGCGTCTGCGCCGCTATGCGGCGCCGATGGTGGAGATCAGTGAGGAACTGCAAAAACTGAGCTTCCCGTTCATCGACAAGAACATGCGCCCGTATTTCCGCGATGTGCAGATCCATGTAACACGGCAGATGGAAGACCTGACGACACTGGCAGACATTGCAAGCCAGACCATCGAGATTGGTGTGTTGCTGGAAGCGTCACGGCAGAGCGTGGTGCAGCGCAAGTTTGCCGCATGGGCGGCGATTCTGGCGTTTCCGACGGCAGTGGCGGGAATATACGGGATGAATTTCCAGAACATGCCGGAGCTGACTTGGCATTACGGCTATTTTGGCGTGCTGAGTTTTATCACGGTGGGTTGTGTGAGTTTGTGGGCGAGTTTCAAGAAGTCCGGATGGTTGTAAAAGCCAAAAGATCGTCCGATCGCGGCCCGAGCCTTCGGCAACTCCTACAGGTGTACCTGATCCCACTGTAGGAGCTGCCGCAGGCTGCGATCTTTGATCTGCTGTTAAACAGTTTCTGGCTTGTGCGCCACAAACCGCATCATCCATTCCGCGACCGTAGCACCATGGTGCTCTTGCTCCAGGCTGGCCACGCCCGTGCTGTAAATCTGTGTACCCAAGGCTTCCTGACGCAGATCCAACAACGCGCGCGAATAGTCGTGAATGAATTCCGGATGCCCCTGGAAGCACAGCACCTGGTCATTGATGTGATAAGCCGCGAACGGGCAGAAATCACTGGAAGCGATGACCGTGGCGTTTTCCGGTAGTGCGGTGACCTGATCCTGATGGCTGATCAGCAGTGTCAGCTCTTCACGCACCGGGCTCATCCACGGCGCCTTGGCCGCCAGTTTGTAGTTATGGGTGCCGACGCCCCAGCCTTGCGTGGCGCGTTCGCTCTTGCCGCCCAGCAACAGCGCCAGCAGTTGATGGCCGAAGCACACGCCGAGCAGCTTGTCGCCACGCTCGTAGCGGGTCAGCAAGTATTCCCTGAGGGTCTCGATCCACGGGTCAGTGCCGAAAGAATCGGCCTTGCTGCCAGTGACCAGATACGCATCGAACGTCAGGTCGTCACTCGGGTATTCGCCCTGCATCACGTTGTACACCGTGAACTCGGCGGCAATCGGTTGCTGCGAGAACAGGCGCTGAAACATCTGCCCGTAACCCTGATATTGATCGACCAGTTCTGGACGCAGGATGTCGGTTTCCAGGATGCAGATGCGTAGCGACATAAAAAATACCTGACACGTGATGGGAATAATGAACACCCCAGAGCCTGCCCTGAAACACCCTGGCAAGGCAAGCCCCGGAATGCTCGTCGCCCTTAGAACATCTCACCTTTTGCCGCTTTATCCAGCAGCAGCGCCGGCGGTGCGAAACGCTCGCCATACTGTTCGGCCAAATACTGCGCGCGGGCGACGAAATCCTTTACTCCATACTGGTTGATGTACTGCAACGCACCGCCGGTCCATGCCGCAAAACCGATGCCGAAGATCGAGCCGACGTTGGCATCCGCCGTCGAGGTCAACACGCCCTCCTCCACACAGCGCACGGTTTCGATGGCCTGCACAAACAGCAAGCGGTCGCGCACATCCTTCGGAGAAATCTGCCCGTCAGCTTTCTCGAAACAAGTTTTCAGTTCAGGCCACAAATGTTTCTGTCCGCCAGCCGGATACTCGTAGAAACCGCCACCTGCGGCTTTGCCCGGGCGCTTGTATTCGTTGAGCAGCAAGTCAATCACGGCAAACGCCGGGTGTTCAATCAGCGGGTTCCCTTCTGCTTGTAGGTCCTTGGCGGTTTGCTTGCGGATATGGCTCATCAGGCTGAGGGAAACTTCGTCGGAGATTGCCAGAGGCCCGACTGGCATCCCGGCCTTGCGCGCTTCGGTCTCGATCATCGGCGCGCTCACGCCTTCACCAAGCATGGCGATGCCTTCATTGGTGAACGTGCCGAACACCCGCGAGGTGAAAAAGCCGCGACTGTCGTTGACGACGATCGGGGTTTTCTTGATTTGCAGGACGAAATCAAACCCGCGAGCGAGGGTTTCGTCGCTGGTTTGCGCGCCTTTGATGATTTCCACCAACGGCATTTTTTCCACCGGGCTGAAGAAATGCAGGCCGATGAATTTGCTTTGATCCGGTACCGCCGTCGCCAGCCCGGTGATCGGCAAGGTCGACGTGTTGGAGGCAATCACAGCGTCGGCGCCGACCACTTTCTGCGCCGCCGAAGAGACCCTCGCCTTGAGTTCGCGATCCTCAAAAACCGCCTCGATGATCAGATCGCAACCCGCCAGGTCAGCATCGTTTTCGCTGGCATGAATCCGCGCCAGCACAGCTTCACGCTGCGCAACATCCATCTGACCACGGGCGACTTTCTTGTCGAGCAGCGCCGCCGAATGCGCTTTGCCCTTTTCGGCAGCAGCAATACTGATGTCCTTGAGCACCACCTCGATACCCGCCGAGGCGCTGACAAAAGCGATCCCCGCGCCCATCATCCCGGCGCCGAGCACGCCGACCTTACGCGTAACGAACGGCGCAAAGCCCTGCGGCCGCGAGCCTCCTGCGTTGATTTCGTTGAGTTGAAACCAGAACGTGCCGATCAGGTTTTTCGAGATCTGGCCGGTGGTCAATTCTGTGAAGTAACGGGTTTCAATCAAGTGCGCCGTGTCGAAATCCACCTGCGCGCCTTCCACGGCCGCACACAGAATTTTCTCCGGCGCCGGCAGCGTGCCTTGGGTCTTGGTGCGCAGGATCGACGGCGCAATCGCCAACATCTGCGCGACTTTCGGATTCGACGGCGTGCCGCCAGGAATCTGATATCCCTTCACATCCCAACGTTGCACCGCCGTCGGATTGGCAGCGATCCAAGCACGCGCCTTAGCCAGCAGTTCATCGCGATCAGCCGCCAACTCATCGATCAATCCGGCCTGCAAAGCCTGTTGCGGACGGACCTTTTTGCCTTCGAGCAAATACGGCAGCGCCTTCTCGATGCCGAGCATGCGCACCATGCGCACCACCCCGCCGCCACCCGGCAACAGGCCGAGCGTAACCTCCGGCAGACCAAGTTGCACCGACGCATCGTCCAGTGCGATCCGGTGATGACACGCCAGACAAATTTCCCATCCGCCGCCAAGCGCCGCGCCATTGATGGCCGCGACCACCGGTTTGCCGAGAGTTTCCAGGGTGCGTAATTGCCCTTTGAGGGTCAGCACCATGTCGTAGAAGGCTTTGGCTTCAGGCTTGCCGACCTTGATCAGCTCATTAAGGTCGCCGCCGGCGAAGAAGGTTTTCTTCGCCGACGTGATGATGACGCCGGCAATGCTTTCTTTTTCAGCCACAAGCCGGGCAACGCAGGCGGCCATTGCCTCGCGGTACACGGCGTTCATGGTATTGGCGCTCTGGCCCGGCATGTCGATGGTGAGGACGACAATGCCGTCCTGACCTTTTTCGTAACGAATGGCTTCGCTCATAACAAGGTTCCTTGAATTCGGGGCTCAGAGGCGTTCGATGATGGTGGCAATGCCCATGCCGCCGCCGACGCACAGCGTCGCCAGGCCATAGCGCAGGCGCCGGGTTTCCAGTTCATCGAGCAAGGTGCCGAGGATCGCGCATCCGGTGGCGCCGAGCGGATGGCCCATGGCGATGGAACCGCCGTTGACGTTGACCTTGTCCGGATCGACGGCCATGTCCTTGATGAACTTCAACACCACCGAAGCAAACGCTTCGTTGACCTCGAACAGGTCGATGTCTTCCACGCGCAGGCCGGCCTTGGCCAGTGCCTTGCGAGTGGCCGGCGCGGGGCCCGTGAGCATGATGGTTGGATCGGTGCTGGTCACCGCCGTGGCGACAATCCGCGCCCGTGGCTGCAAGCCCAGCGCCCGGCCCTTGGCTTCGGAACCGATCAGCATCAACGCCGCGCCATCAACGATCCCGGAGCTGTTGCCGGGGGTGTGTACGTGATTGATCCGTTCGACATGGCTGTAAACCCGCAGCGCCGTCGCGTCGAAACCCATCTGGCCGATCATTTCGAAACTCGGCTTGAGCTTGCCAAGCCCTTCCAGGGTCGACTCGGCACGAATGAATTCATCGTGATCGAGCAGGATGATGCCGTTCTGATCCTGCACCGGCACCAGTGACTTGTTGAACGAGCCATCGGCCCGCGCCCGTGCGGCTTTCTGTTGTGAATGCAGCGCGTAGGCATCGACGTCCTGACGGCTGAATCCTTCGAGGGTGGCGATCAGGTCGGCGCCGACACCTTGTGGGGTGAAGTGGCCGTGCAAATTGGTTTGCGGGTCGAGCGCCCAAGCGCCGCCGTCGCTGCCCATCGGCACGCGTGACATCGACTCGACGCCGCCGACCACCACCAGATCCTCGAACCCCGAACGCACTTTCATCGCGCCGAGGTTCACCGCTTCCAGACCTGAGGCGCAGAAGCGGTTGATCTGCACGCCTGCCACACTGACGTCCCAATCGGCTACTTGCACGGCGGTTTTGGCGATGTCCGAGCCTTGATCGCCAATCGGCGTAACGCAGCCCAGCACCACATCATCGACCTGGCTGGTGTCCAGCGCCGTGCGCTGTTGCAACGCGGTCAGCAACCCGGCCACCAGATTCACCGGTTTGACGCTGTGCAGGGCACCATCGGCCTTGCCTTTGCCGCGCGGCGTGCGTAACGCATCGAAAATCAAAGCTTGGGTCATGACGTCCTCGAACCTGTGCGGTGAGTGAATTCTTGTGCTCCCACTCTTGGCTCGCGCGCTCAAGGATTCAATGACCACACCGCTCAATGGTGTTGACGCACACGCTCAGACGGACGGTCATCGGGTATCGGGTGAACCGGTTCAGGTCAGCGAGTTGTCTAGCAAGCGGGCGGCGACGGAGCTGGCAATACGCCTCATGCCTTTTTAATCGCTAACAGCTGGAAGTCCATATGAAATGGATCTAAGCCAAGCGTGACGCGGGCCCTAAGGTAAGACATGTACGTCATGGTCGTCGGGTTTTGCCGAGGCAGGCGTTCTTTAACAGGAAGTGCATCGCTTGCCGTCATGGATATGCAGGCAGGCATCAGGAAATAACAATAAAGGCGGTCAAGCCATGTTCAAACAACCGAAAGTTCGTCAAGCAGGGCTCATTCTTTTCGCCACGACGCTGTTGTTGATTTTGCCGAATCTGACCAAGGTCATCGGCTGAATCGAGCGACAGATGCTGGTTATCGCCCCTGTAAAATGTGACTGGCTCGCTACCCGGGCCAGCGTGGCTGTGCCAATCTGCGCACTTTCCACGACATGGACGGCGATCATTTGAAAGCGCTCATTGTGTTTGGGGCCTTGCTGGTCAGCATGCCCTTGTCTGCCGCACAGCTGGATTTACAGCTGGGCGCAAACAGCCGCATCTGGCAGACCGAGGAGCTGCTCAAGCATCCTCAGGTGCAAACCCTCACGGTAAAAAACGACGTGTCCTACAAGAAGGACATGACTTATCGCGCCGTGCCCGTGGCGACGTTGCTGGGCGGAATCAAACCTGAGGATCATCTGCAAGCGGTGGCGCTGGATGGCTTTGCCGCCGAGTTGGCAGCTGCGCCGTTGCTCAACACCCAAGGCGCGCGGGCCTGGCTGGCGATTGAAGACCCCGCGCATCCGTGGCCACCATTGTCGGCGGGCAAGCACAGCGCCGGGCCGTTCTATCTGGTGTGGACCGATCCGCAGGCCGGCAACATCAGCCCCGAGCAATGGCCCTTTGAAGTGGCCAGCATCAAGCGCATGGCACCCGTGGCTGAGCGCTTCCCTGCCCTGTTGCCGGACCCTGCGCTGAAAGCAGATGACCCGGTGAATCAAGGTTTCGCGCTGTTTCAGAAGAACTGCCTGGCCTGCCATCGCTTGAACGGCGCGGGGGATGCGCAGTTTGGGCCGGATCTGAATATTCCGTATAACCCGACCGAGTATTTCGGCGCGGATTTCTTGAAGCGTTACATCCGTGATCCGCAGAGTTTGCGCCAGTGGCCGCAGGCGAAGATGCCGGGGTTTTCGGCGGATGTGCTGCCGGAGGGGGATTTGCAGATGTTAGTGGGTTATCTGAAACACATGGTGGGGCGCAAGGCTAAGCACTGATCAACTGTTCCGCACAAAACCCTGTAGGAGCTGCGGCAAGCTGCGATCTTTTGATCTTTAAAACAGGATCAAAAGATCGCAGCTTGCCGCAGCTCCTACAGGGGATTTGTGTGAATCCTACTGTTGTTGGACTGAGATGATCGGGGTCGGCGACACGAACACCTTCGCATGCATCTGCTCGCACCCGCCGCCCCGGCGCATGCCGCGTACCGGACAGGCATCCAGATAATCCAGGCCCACCGCCAGCTTCAAGTGTCGCTCCGGTCGCGCCAGTTGGTTCGTTACGTCGAAACTGTACCAGGCGTCATCCAGCCAGGCTTCGGCCCAAGCGTGGCTGGCCAGGTGTTCGCAATCTTCGCTGTACAGATACCCCGAGACATATCGCGAGGGAATCCCGAGACTGCGTGCGCACGCCAGAAACGCATGAGTGTGATCCTGACAAACCCCGGCACGTCCGGCGAAGGCCTCGATGGCGCTGGTGTCGACTTCAGTTGAACCCGGCGTATACGTCATGTGCTGGTTCAGACCGTGCATCAAATCGATGAGCGCCGTTCGGTCACGGCGTTGCTTGCAGGACTTCGCCGCGAACGCCCTTAGCGCCTCGTCAGTCTCGGTCAACCGGGTAAAGCGCAGAAACGGTAGCGCCGACTGGCTCTCATGTTCGGCCTCACGCAATTCGTCGATATCAACCTGACCACGTGCACCGATGATGATCGCCTCATGCGGCTCATCCATGGTCAGCACATGCAGAATGTTGCCGAACGGATCGAGTTGCGCGCGCACCGGGCGCGGCAGATCGAGCTGCCAGCTCAGCACGTGCTGACGCTCGCTGTCGTGCGGGGTCAGCCGCAGGTACTGGATGCTCGCCCGCACCTGATCCTCGTAGTGATAGGTGGTCTCGTGGCTAATCGAAAGTCTCATGCAGCCTCCAGGTAGGAACTGTGAATGGCGTTACCCAACTGGCGCACCAGCGGGATGAATTCGGTCAGCCAGGCGTGCAGGCCTTCCTCGAGAATTTCGTTGATGCCGGTGTAGCGCAGACGCGCGTCCATTTCTGCCGCCAGGCGCTGGGCCGGACGCCCGTTGGCACCCGGCAATTGCGCGAGAATCTGGTCGATCTCCTCGGTACAGGCACGCAGCGAACGCGGAACATCAGCTCGCAACAGCAGCAGCTCGGCGACATGCCGGGCACCCGGGGCGTCACGATAGATTTCGGTGTAAGCCTCGAATGACGACAACGCTCGCAGCAACGCACTCCACTGGTAATACGCGTGGGCAGTGCCGTCGCTGACGGCTTCGGCCTGATCGCCGGCCATTTCGTAGCGCGCATCGAGCAGCCGCAACGTGTTGTCCGCGCGCTCGATAAAGGTGCCCAGACGAATAAAACGAAACGCATCGTTACGCATGATCGTGCCGTAGGACGCACCGCGAAACAGGTGCGAACGCTCCTTGATCCACTCGCAGAAACGGCTCATGCCGTAGCGGCTGAGACCCTGCTCGGCGATCCCGCGAATCTCCAGCCACGTGGCGTTGATGTTTTCCCACATGTCAGCGGTGATGCGCCCACGCACCGCATGAGCACTGGCCCGCGCCGCGCCGAGGCAGCTGTAGATGCTCGCCGGATTGGCCGCATCAAGGGCGAAGAAGTGCAGCAGACGTTCGGCATGCAGCGCGCCGTGACGCTCCAGATAATCGTCAAGCGTGCCGGTGATCAGCAACGGCATCGCCAGCTCGTGCAAGCCGTCGCCGCGACCGTCCTGCGGCATCAGCGACAGCGAGTAACTGATGTCGAGCATCCGTGCGAGGTTTTCCGCCCGCTCCAGGTAACGCGACATCCAATACAGATCCGAGGCAGTTCTACTTAACATGGCAAGCTTCCTTCAATCCTCGACCACCCAGGTGTCCTTGGTTCCGCCGCCCTGGGAGGAATTCACCACCAGAGAGCCTTCACGCAGCGCGACACGGGTCAAACCACCGGGTACGACCCGGGTTTCGCGCCCCGACAAGACAAACGGGCGCAAGTCGATATGGCGTGGCGCAATGCCGTTTTCGACAAAGGTCGGGCAGGTCGACAGTGACAGCGTCGGTTGTGCGATATACGCGTGAGGTTTGGCTTTGATCCGCTCGCGAAAGGCATCAATTTCCGCCTTCGTCGACGCCGGCCCCACCAACATCCCGTAACCGCCGGAGCCCTGGGTTTCCTTGACCACCAGATCTGGAAGATTGGCCAGCACGTGGGAGAGTTCAGACGGGTTGCGGCATTGCCAGGTCGGCACGTTTTTCAGGATCGGTTCTTCATCGAGATAGAAGCGGATCATGTCGGTGACAAACGGATAGACCGATTTGTCATCCGCCACGCCGGTACCGATCGCGTTGGCCAGCACTACATTGCCGGAGCGGTATGACGACAGCAGCCCCGGCACGCCGAGCATCGAATCCGGATTGAACGCCAGCGGATCAAGAAACGCATCGTCGAGGCGGCGGTAGATCACGTCCACGGCTTTCGGGCCGTCGGTGGTGCGCATGAAGACCTTGTCGTCACGCACGAACAGGTCCGCGCCTTCCACCAGTTCAACACCCATCTCCCGCGCCAGAAACGCATGCTCGAAGAACGCGCTGTTGAAGCGGCCGGGCGTCAATACCACCACGCTTGGATTATCGATCGGGCTGGAGCTTTTCAGGGTGTCGAGCAACAGGTTCGGATAATGGTCGATCGGCGCAATGCGCTGGGCGGCGAACAATTCCGGGAACAGGCGCATCATCATTTTGCGGTCTTCGAGCATGTAGCTCACGCCGCTCGGAGTGCGCAGGTTGTCTTCGAGCACGTAATAGGTGCCGTCGCCATCACGGACCAGATCGACGCCAGAAATATGCGAGTAGATATCGCGGTGCAGATCCAGACCCTGCATCGCCAACTGATACTGCTCGTTGGCCAGCACCTGTTCGGCGGGAATGATCCCGGCCTTGATGATGCGTTGCTCGTGATAGAGGTCGGCGAGGAACATGTTCAACGCCTTGACCCGCTGGATGCAGCCGCGCTCGACGATCCGCCATTCACTGGCGGGAATGCTGCGCGGAATGGTGTCGAAAGGAATCAGGCGCTCTGTGCCCTGCTCGTCCCCATAGAGCGTGAAAGTAATCCCGGCGCGATGGAACAGCAGATCGGCCTCGCGTCGACGTTGCGCCAGCAGCTCATCAGGCGTATCGGCCAGCCAACGGGCAAATTCCCGGTAATGCGGGCGAACCTGGCCGCCGGCATCGTACATCTCATCAAAATAGGTGCGGATCATGCCGTACTCCTTGTCACCCGGACCTACAGGCCTTCGCAAGGCCCGTGCCATCGGCATAAACGCTTTGATATCAATTGGTTGGATATTCACGTCGCAGGCACCGCACCATTCCTGTGCGGCAAATGCCCCCACCTGATCGCCCCCGCTTCATTGCGACGCACTGCATCGCCTATCACCAGCATAGTCAGAGTTGATTTCACTGCTTGCGGCTGGCTGCGGATAATCCGCGCATTCGCTGAAAAAACTTCTACGCAGAATTCTTCAGCCCCACTGATCCGCACTGCCAACGCAGCCCGCAAAGCCTTGACCCTGACCGGTTTCCTCTCCTTATCGGTCTTCCCTTTTAGCCACCCTCTGCGGTGGCTTTTTTTTGCCTGCTTGAAACGTTTTGAAAGCAAAAGCAAAAGATCGCAGCCTTCGGCAGCCCCTATAGGTGATTGGGGTAGGCGCTGCCGAAGGTTGCGATCTTTTGATTTTCAGAAACGAAAACGGCCGACCTAAAGGTCAGCCGTTGCTGAACAGTTATTTATTTCAAGAGATCAGTTCAGACGGTAGCGACTGCGCACCTCCTGCTTCACGCCCCAGCCCTCGATGATGCCGCCCAACGGCTCGACCACGGCAGAAAAGCCCTGCTCGAAATCGCCAATATCGTCATAGGTTGCGTACATCACTTTGCTTAATTCCAGAGACCACGCGCCGTCGTCGCGCGCGCTGACCTGGGCATTGATGGATTCACCGCGAAATTTTCCTGCTGCCCTGCGCGCCCGCTCCTCGTCCGGGAAAATCGCGTAGAACTCGATGGGATGGAATCGGGAAAAATCGAAACCGCCTTCTTTCATGCGGCGCAGAACATTGCTGCTGATGTCTTCTTGATAGGCTGTGCTCATGAATCGTCCCCCTCGGATAGATGGATAGACTTTCCGTATTCCCGCCCCGGGCCTTACTGGCCAAAGTACTACTGCAACGTGGTTGCTGCGGGAAACAAGCATGTAGCTGACAAGACCAGACCTTAGCGATCCATTCGCTGATCTCGCTTGCAGAGTAGCCCCAAGATAGAGCCGCTGCCAAGGCCTGGTGCTTCAAGTGACAGGAAGTATTCAGATTGGAGTGATGCTGCGGATTTCGATGGCGTTCTGGGTTTTCAGGTTTTTCACGCCGGCATCGGCGGTGCGCCCTTCCAGATCGTTCAGATCCAGTTCGGCAGCAACGGGCAGGAGCCGCGCCTTGATCAGTCGAGCGGCTTCGTCATCGCTTGGGCATTCCGCACGCTCGAACACCTCATCGACAACTTCACCATGATCGTCCACGAAAGTGACTTTCCACTTTTGCATCGGTGCCTCCTCGATCAAACCCGCAAATGGGCTTACCTCTATCTCGACTTTTGGCGGGATTGATCGTTCAAAAGGAATGCAGCGCGCGAGGATGAAAATAAAAAATTTACTGTCGGAGCTGCCGCAGGCTGCGATCTTTTGACTTTCAGAAACAAGATCAAAAGATCGCAGCCTGCGGCAGCTCCTACAGGCGCACCATGATGTTTAGTCGTTGCTTGGCTTGTTGATCGCCTGCAATACGTACTGCGGCATTGCAAACGCGCCGATGTGGATTTCCGGGTTGTAGTAGCGGGTGACGATGCTGCTGCCGATGAAACGCTGTTGCAGGGTTTCACGGCTCAGCTTGCGGTATGCCGGGTTGGTCGAGCCCCAGGCGAAGGTCATCGAACCGCCGATGTAGGTCGGCACCGCCGCTTGATAGAAATGCCAGTCCGGGAACAGGCTGCGCAGGCGACCGGCGGTGGTTTTGACTTCATCGATCTGCATGAACGGCGTGCCGTTCTGGGTCACGAGGATGCCGCCTTCGTTCAGGCAGCGATGGCAGGCCTGATAGAAGTTTTCCGAGAACAGCACTTCGCCCGGGCCGATAGGATCGGTGGAGTCGGAAATGATCACGTCGAATTTCTCGGTGGTCGTGGCGACGAAGCGCATCCCGTCATCAATCACCAGATTCAGCCGTGGATCGTCGTAGGCGCCCTTGGAATGCTCCGGCAGAAACTCTTTACACATCTCGACCACGGTGCCATCGATCTCGACCATGGTGATGTGCTCGACGCCCGCATGCTTGGTCACTTCCCGCAGCATGCCACCGTCACCACCACCGATGATCAGCACGCGCTTGGCGGCGCCATGGGCGAGGATCGGTACGTGGGTGAGCATTTCGTGGTAGATGAATTCATCGGCTTCGGTGGTCTGGATCACGCCGTCCAGTGCCATCACCCGGCCCATGCGCGGGTTCTGGAAGATCACCAGGTGCTGGTGTTCGGTGCGCACTTCATGCAGCAGTTTTTCCATGCGAAAACGCTGGCCGTAACCTTCGTAGAGGGTTTCCAGGTACTCGCTGGTTTTGGTGACGGTCATGGTCAAGTGCTCCGATGAATGCACGGGCGTTGCTCGTGGAGACGATTGCCCGGGAAAGGCGCGCATTCTACGTTGCCGAAGATGACAGGTCGAACCTCACTTCATCGGCTGAACACAAGCACCTGTAGGAGCTGCCGAACGCTGCGATCTTTTGATCCTGATTTTAAAAAACAACATCAAAAGATCGCAGCCTTCGACAGCTCCTACAGGGTAGTGCGTCAGATCCGCACGCTGCCCCGTGGCCCGGCAATTGCCCAGATGATCAGGCCCAGCACTGGCAGGAGGATGATCAGCAGCACCCAGACGATTTTCATCCCGGTGGAGACGCCGCTTTTCAGCACATTGATGATGGCCCAGATATCGAGGGCAAGAATGATCAGGCCAATCAGACCGTTGAACGTGGAACCCATGGTGTCGCTCCAGAATAGTGGCATGCACTTTTAGGATAGACGGTCGCGTGCAGGGTTCCCTTTTATTGTGCTCAGACGTGAACGGCGACCTTCAAGGCTTCCAGAGAAGGCGCAGCGGCAATGCCGACTTGCGCGCACAACTCGAGGACTCGTGGCACGTCGTTGCCGTAGACCAGCACCACTTGCAGCTCGTCGTCGAGCAATTGGCTGAAGTTCATCAGCGTGTAACCGCCATTTTCCTTGTTCAGGCTGCTCATCTGCACCTGAATGCGGTTGAGCGCAGTCAGCGCTTCGGTTTTGGCCAGTTGCTTGGGCTTGAGGTTGAAGTCCACGGTCGGGCCGAACGAGGCGACGATCTGAGCGAACAGGTCGACGTAGGTGTCAGCCTGGAACAACACGGTTTCCGGCAGGCTGCCGACCACAACCCACTCGCCCAATGCGATCGGGAAAGTGTCGTCGTAGTTGATGTCCGGGTTGGCCGCCAGAAAAGCGCCGGCATCGGCGTAGGCCTGGGCAGCTTCGTCGGCCACTTTCAGGATCTCGTCCTCGCCCATGCAGCCGGAGCTGATTTTGCTGATGAGTTCGACGAGTGCGGCTTTCATGAGGGCGGATCCTGTGGCGAAGATGGATTTTGAGGGCGCGGAGGATAGCGCACAAAGCAAAAGATCGCAGCCTTCAGCAGCGCCTACATGATTGCCCGCATCGCCGGTGATCTGTGTAGGAGCTGTCGAAGGCTGCGATCTTTTGAGGCCCGTCAGGCCAGCAATTTCTCCAGCTGCGCCGTAGTGTCAACCGCACCCATGGTCCGCGCTGCATCGACCGCTGTAACGCCATTGGCATCCTTGGCTTTCGGGTCAGCGCCCTTGCTGATCAGGTAGTCAACGATCTCAACACGGTTGAACATCGCCGCCATCATCAGCGCAGTCCGGCCATCAAAGGACGAGCCTTCGATTTCCGCGCCCGCCTCTACCAACGCCTTGACCACTGCCAGATCACCTTTGAACGCCGCGCCGGCAATCGGACTCTGGCCGTTGGCATTGCGCATCTCGGGATCAGCCTTGTGTTTAAGCAGCACTTGCACCGCGTCGACATGGCCGTAATAGCTGGCCAGCATCAGCAAGGTATCGCCCTTGCTGTTTTTCAGGTTCACCGGCAAACCGGCGCTGACCAGTCGATCGAGCATCAGCGCATCACCGTCGCGCGCCTTGTTGAAAACCTGCTCGGAGAATTCGGCAGCTTCTTCAGGGGTCATCTGGCGGCTTTGGTCGGACATGGGGCAACTCCACTTCGGTCAATCGGAAAGCCGACAGTTTCCCGAGCGCGACGATGGCTGTCACCCCCTTTTTCTGAAATTTACCCATAGCCAGAATCAATAGCGGTATTTGCCCTGATGAATTTCAGCCAACACTTCATCGGTCACCTGCACATAGGTTTGCGTGCCGGGTAGCCAGGCGAATATCGGATCGTCGCCTGTCTGGCCGGGGTCGAAGCCTTCATTTTTCAGGCGCGTTTTCTGATATTTGAAAGTGCCGGTGGTTTCCATTTTTACCTTCACCCGCAAAAACAACGGCACCGCATAGGCCGGCAGGCGTTGCCGGGCGAATGCCAGCAATTCGGCGAAATCCAGTGTCGCCAGGGATTCAGCCGGAGTAATCGCCGCCATTCCCGCGCGGCCGTTGGTATTGAGAATTTCCACCCCGTACGCCACTGCTTCGCAAATATGCGGATGTTGCAGCAGCAGGTTTTCGACCTCCGTGGTCGAGACATTTTCGCCCTTCCAGCGATAGGTGTCGCCGAGGCGATCAACAAACTGGGCATGACCGAAACCGATGTTGCGCAGCAGGTCGCCGGTGTTGAAAAAGCGATCGCCTTTGCTAAACACATCGTGCAGCACAACTTTGGCGGTCTTCTGCGGATCGGTATAACCGTCCAGTGGCGCCTTCTCGTCGATCCGCGCCAGCAACAAGCCCTGCTCGCCCTTGCCGACCTTGCGCATGAAACCGTCAGCACTGCGGATTGGCTGGCCGCTGTCATGGTCGTAAGCCACCAGCTCCCAGGCCATCAGCGAAAAACCGATGGTGTTGTCGAAGTTGAGAATGTTGGTGAATCCGATATTGCCGTCGCTCGCCGCGTACAGCTCGCAGATGTGCTCGACGGCAAAGCGGGTCTTGAACTCGGCCCAGGCGCCGGGGCGCAGGCCGTTGCCGATCATCTTGCGCACGCCGTGACGGTTGTCGTCGGCGCTGGCCGGTTGATCGACCAGATAGCGGCACAACTCGCCGACGTAACCAATGGTGGTCGCGCGATAGCGGCGCACGTCGCTCCAAAACTGACTGGCGCTGAATTTACGGCGTATCGCAAAACCCGATGCGCCGTTGATCGCCGAGCCCCAGCACACACACAGACCCGTGGCGTGGTACAGCGGCAAGGTGCAGTAGACGACATCGTCGGGGCGCATGTTCAGCGCGATCATGCCGAAGCTGGTCGAACTGCGCATCCAGCGACCATGCTTGAACACCCCGGCCTTGGGCAGGCCGGTGGTGCCGGAGGTGTAAATGTAGAAACACGGGTCGTCGAAAAATACCTGTTGGCTGCTTGGCGGGTTTTCACTGGAAGCATCAACACTGGCGCTGATCAGGTTGACGTAGCCTTCGGGGGCAATGCCCGGGTGGTTGCTGGTGTCCTGATCGGCAACAAACCAGCTGCGCTGCGGTGCAATCGAGACCTGATCGCGCACCGCTGCGAACGCCGGCAGCAGTTCTTCGCCGACCACAATCGCCACCGGCGCCACCAGATTCACGCTGTGAATCAGCGTGTCACGGGTCAGCGAAGTATTGAGCAGCGCGCTGACGGCACCGACCTTGGCCAGTGCCAGAATCGTCACCAGCAACTCCGGACGATTCTCGATGAAAACCGCGACCACATCGCCCTTGCCGATGCCTTGCTCGCTCAGATAGTGGGCAATGCGATTGGCCCACTGGTTGACCTGCGAATAACTCAGCGCCACCTCTCCCTGCAACAACGCTGGGCCATCGGGGTTGCGCAGAGTCGCTTGTTCGAACGTCCAGCCAAGGCCACAGCTTTGGGTCGGATCCGTGACGTTGGCGACCTTCATGCCCTTGACCACTCGGGGAATGGCCTTGGCAATCATCGGCAGCTTGCGGAGCATCATGCCCCAGGTAATCGTGTCGCTTGGCGCGTGACTCATGGAAGCTCCCCGTTCGACCTTCGCGTGGTGGCCGATGTTTTTTTATTGTCGGGCTGATGCGACCGACGCATTCGAGCGAGGGTCGAGACTGAAAGTACGTCAGCGCTTCTCGGGCTGTACACGCGGTTTTTGCAATGTTTTGTATCCGCCCGGGCGGCGGCGATGTCGATGATTCAGAAAAGCCCGATTGGTTCCGTCAATTCCTGAACGATCCCGCAAAATGCAGGATGCACGATGGCCATTCATGCAGTTTGCACGACACCAGAAAATCATCTTGTTTTTAAGCCATTGATTTATAACAGTTTTATTTTTATCCGATGCTGGCACAATCACTGCAACCTCCTTTGCATGCTTGCCATTCAAGTGCATACGGAGCTGAAAACATGAGCCTGATTCAAGAGAAATTTACCTCCCTGTTCTCCAACTTCGACGTCACCACCTCGCCGCGTCCCGATGGCGGGATTTTGCTGACGCTGCGTAGTGCCGACGGCAAAGTGTTCAAACGTGCACTGACGTATCAGCAACTGCATGCCGGCGACCAACTGTCGTGGGCGATCAGTGCGATTCGTCGTGACCTGGCCGAACAGGCCAGCGAGTTGCCGCAGATTGCGATGCTGCAGAGCCAGCAGCGTTTTGCCCTGCCGACTTATCACTCGCTGTAACTGCGTAAGAACTCGTTAAACAAAACAGGCCGTGGAGCTTTCGCTTCACGGCCTGTTTTTTTGTGCTCAGATTTATCCAGGAGCTGCGGAACGCTGCGATCTTTTGATTTTTAAGAACAAGATCAAAAGATCGCAGCGTGCCGCAGCTCAGTGTTTTGCGTAGACGTCAGAACGCTTCCGGTTCGATTCCGGTGAAGCTGTCGACGGTTACGTGACCCGCCAACTCCCCGCCTTCGCGAGCCAGACCGCAGGTCTGCATACCGGCAGACTGAGCGGCATCGAGCTCTTCGACGATGTCCGACAGAAACAGAATCTGCGCAGGTTCAACAGCAATCGCCTGTTGAATATTGGTGTAAGACTGCGTCTCACGTTTCGGTCCCGATGTGGTGTCGAAATAGCCGCTGAACAGCGGCGTCAGATCACCCGCTTCCGAGCAGCCGAAGATCAGCTTCTGCGCCTGGATCGAACCTGATGAATACACGAACAGTTGATAACCGGCCGCGTGCCAGCGTTGAAGTGCTTCAACTGCATCCGGGTAAACATGCCCTTTCAACTGCCCGGCCTGATAACCCTGCTCCCAGACCATGCCCTGCAACGCTTTGAGCGGCGTGGCTTTGCGGTCTTCGGCAATCCAGCTCAAAAGGATTTCAACAACCCGTTCAACGTCGGCCTGCGGTTCGTTGCTGTCACGACGTACGGCGTCGAGCTGCTCTGCGACATCGGCACGCTCTGCGTTCTGGCGCACGAAGTCCGGCAGGTGTTTGGCCGCGTACGGAAACAGCACGTCGAAGACGAAACTGACGGCGCTGGTGGTGCCTTCGATGTCGGTGAGGATGACTTTGATCGACATGGGCTCAGTCCTCCAGACGCGGGAAGCGACCGGCGATGTCTTCGCCGGTAAAATTGGCAACCCAGCCGTCCGGGTTGTTGAACAGGCGAATCGCGACAAAGTGCGGATGCTCGCCCATGTCGAACCAGTGCTTGGTGCCGGCGGGTACCGAGATCAGGTCATTCTTCTCGCAGAGTACGGCGTAGACGTAATCGTCGATGTGCAGAGTAAACAGCCCACGGCCGGCGACGAAAAATCTGACTTCGTCTTCGCCGTGGCGGTGTTCTTCGAGGAACTTGGCACGCAGTTCGGCTTTTTGCGGGTGGTCGCTGTTAAGGCTGATGACGTCGACGGTGACGTAACCGCGCTCGGTCATCAGTTTGTCGATCTGCTCTTTATAAGCGCTGATCACCTCTTCCTGCGTGGCGCCGGGCTGGATCTTCGCGGTGGCTTGCCAGCGGTCGAAGCGCACGCCCTGCTCGGCCAGAGTCGAGGCGATGTCTTCGAGATGGGTCAGCACCTTGTTCGGAATGTCAGGGCTGGAAACGTGATAGACGGACAGGCTGCTCATTGGGGCAATTCCTCGGTATCGGCCTTGCCGTCCGGTTCTTGCAGACCGGTCGGGCACAGCATTTCATCAGGCAAATGGGCGACTTCGGATGAAGTCAGCCTTGGCGGTTCATGACGCTGCGGGTTTTCAACTCGCATTCAAACAGGAATTCAAAGGCTTCGATCTGGCGCAGTGCATCGTTCATCTGCGCGCCCCAGGTGTAGAGACCGTGACCGCGAATCAGATAACCGACGCAATCGGGATGGGCGTCGAGCCAAGGCTGCACCTTGGCGGCGAGGCGCGCAATGTCCTGGTCGTTGTCGAAAATCGGCACGCGCACCCGGGATTCATGAGTCGAGATGCCACTGAAAGCTTTTTGCAGTTCGTAGTCTTCGAACTCGATAAAGTCTTGCGGGGTCAGGCGCGACAGCACCGTGGCATTGACCGAATGAGTGTGCAGCACCGCACCGATCTCCGGGCGCCAGCTGTAGAGCTGGGTGTGCAGCAAGGTTTCGGCGGACGGCTTTTTGCCCGGCTCCAGGCTGTTACCGGACAGGTCGGTGGCAAGTACATCGTCCAGTCCCAACTGCCCCTTGTGCTTGCCGGACACGGTCAACAACGCTTCGCTGGCCGACAGGCGCGCCGAATAATTGCTGCTGGTGGCCGGTGACCAGCCGCGACCATAAAGGAAACGCCCGGCGTCGACGATTTGCTGGGCGAGTTGTTCACGCGTAAAGCTCATGGCCTGTCCTCTTGCATCCGTGTGGCAATGATAACGGCAGCCGCGAGCGCCGCGAGACTGGCAATACTAAAGGTCAATGTCGCCCCGAGGGCATTCCAGCTGTAGCCGGAATACAACGCGCCCAGCGCACCGCCGGTGCCGGCCAGTGCCGCATACAGCGCCTGGCCCTGCCCCTGTTGACGCGCACCGAAGCTACGTTGCACGAACTGGATGGCAGCGGCGTGAAAACTGCCGAAAGTCGCCGCATGCAGAACCTGCGCAAACAGCAGAACCCAGAGAAACTCCGCGAACGAACCTAGCAGTAACCAGCGCAGGGCCGCCAACAGAAAACTGGCCAGCAGCACCCGGCGCACCGAGAACCGCGCCAGAATTCGGCTCATGGCCATGAACATCAGCACTTCGGCGACTACACCGACCGCCCAGAGCATGCCGATCACGCCTCGTGTGTAACCGAGTTT
The DNA here is from genome assembly GCF_020149425.1 of Pseudomonas sp. P116. NCBI lineage: Bacteria > Pseudomonadati > Pseudomonadota > Gammaproteobacteria > Pseudomonadales > Pseudomonadaceae > Pseudomonas > Pseudomonas sp. P116. Next base: position 572,744 of record NZ_JACVHB010000001.1, read on the forward strand.
TTCCAGGTGCAACGTCAAAAACGTGTAATAAGGGCCGTGGCTCATTTGCATCAGCGCCACGCAGCCGTAAAACGCGAGCACGCCGGGGCTGCGCAATTGTTTGAGAAAGCCCTCCCCGCCCGGTCGGTTACCCTGCGCCGGTTGCGCGTTCGGCACCCACAAACTGCTGAGGACGATGCCAGCCATGATCAACACCAGCGCCGCGGGGTAGATGTCGAGGCTGAGCCATTCGAACAGACGCCCCAAAGCGACCACGGTGATGATGAAACCAATCGAGCCCCACAGGCGGATCTGGCTGTAACGCGAGGTCTGGCCCTGTAAATGCGCCAGTGTGATGACTTCGAACTGCGGCAACACCGCATGCCAGAAGAACGCGTGCAAAGCCATGACCATCGCCAGCCAGGCGTAGCTCTTGCTGACGAAAATCAACGAGAAGGTCAGCAACGTGCACACCGCGCCGAAGCGCACGATGGCCAGACGTTTGCCGGTGTAATCACCCAGCCAGCCCCAGATGTTTGGCGCCACACAGCGCATCAACATCGGGATTGCCACCAGTTCGCCGATGCGCGCGGCGCTGAACCCGAGGTGATCGAAGTACAGCGCCAGAAACGGCGCCGTCGAACCGAGCAAGGCGAAATAGAACAGATAAAAACTGGACAGCCGCCAGTAAGGAAGCGCCGCCACGCCCTTCAAGCCGCAGCGGCTTTGATATCTGCCATCAGAGCTGACCCAGCACCGGCGTGTTTACGCGCACATCGGCGTTCTGCCCACGGTGACGCAACAGGTGATCCATCAGCACGATGGCCATCATCGCCTCGGCAATCGGCGTGGCGCGGATACCCACGCAAGGGTCGTGACGGCCCTTGGTGATCACATCGACCGGGTTGCCATCGACATCAATCGAACGGCCCGGGGTGGTGATGCTCGATGTTGGCTTGAGTGCCAGATGCGCAACGATCGGCTGACCGGACGAGATACCGCCTAGAATGCCGCCAGCGTTGTTGCTGAGGAAACCTTCCGGGGTCATTTCATCACGATGCTCGGTGCCGCGCTGGGCAACGCAGGCGAAACCGGCGCCGATTTCCACGCCTTTGACCGCGTTGATGCTCATCAGCGCATGGGCCAGTTCGGCGTCGAGACGATCAAAAATCGGCTCGCCCAGACCCGGCATCACGCCTTCGGCAACCACGGTGATCTTCGCTCCGACCGAATCCTGATCACGACGCAACTGGTCCATGTAGGCTTCCAGCTCGGGGACTTTGTCCGGGTCAGGGCTGAAGAAGGCGTTCTCTTCAACCGAATCCCAGGTCTTGAACGGGATCTCGATCGGGCCGAGCTGGCTCATATAGCCACGAATGACGATGCCCTGGGTGGCGAGGAATCTCTTCGCAATCGCACCCGCCGCCACACGCATCGCGGTCTCGCGCGCCGAGCTGCGGCCACCGCCACGGTAGTCGCGCTCGCCGTATTTGTGGTGATAGGTGTAGTCGGCGTGAGCCGGGCGGAACAGATCCTTGATCGCCGAGTAGTCCTTGGACTTCTGGTCGGTGTTGCGGATCAGCAGGCCAATCGAGCAACCGGTGGTGCGCCCCTCGAACACGCCGGAAAGGATTTCGACTTCGTCGGGCTCTTGGCGCTGGGTGGTGTGGCGGCTGGTGCCGGGCTTGCGGCGATCGAGGTCGCGTTGCAGGTCTGCGACACAAATCTCCAGGCCCGGCGGGCAGCCGTCGACAATGGCGACCAACGCCGGACCATGACTTTCGCCAGCGGTGGTGACAGTGAACAACTTGCCGTAGGTATTGCCGGACATGCAGGACGCTCCGTGAAATCAAACCCGAATTCTTGATGCGCGCCAGTATACGCAGGCTAACCCAGTAGTTCATCCTCGAACCTTAGTGGTGCTGGTGAGTCCAACCGGCACCTTGGCGAATGATGGCGTGATGATGCTGCGAGTTCTGATCTTGAGTCTTACCCTCTTTACTGGCTTTGCCCAGGCGACTGTCCTACAGCGCCCGATGTCTCTGGACACCGGCAGCGGCGAACTTTTCGGCTCGCTGTTGCTGCCAAAATCCGACAAGCCTGTGCCGGTTGTCCTGATCATTTCTGGCTCAGGTCCTACGGATCGTGACGGAAACAACCCTGACGGCGGGCGCAACGACAGCCTCAAACGGCTGGCCTGGGTCTTGGCCAAACACAACATCGCCAGCGTGCGTTACGACAAGCGCGGCGTGGCTGCGAGCCTGGCGGCGACGCCGGATGAGCGCAATCTGTCAGTCGAGGCGTACGCGGCCGACGCGGTGGCGTGGGGACAAAAGCTCAAGGCGGATCCGCGTTTCGGTCAACTGATTCTGCTCGGTCACAGTGAAGGCGCGCTGATCGCCACCCTCGCTGCGCCAAAGGTAGACGCGGCAGCCGTGATTTCCTTGTCCGGCAGTGCCCGGCCGGTCGATCAGGTGATCCGCGAGCAACTGGCCCGCAGCCTGCCGCCGCCGCTGATGCTGCGCAGCAATGAACTGCTCGACAGCCTCAAGGCCGGTCACGTCGATGACAATGTGCCGGGGCAACTGCAAGTGATATTCCGTCCGAGCGTGCAGCCGTATCTGATTTCGCTATTCCGTCAGGATCCCGCTAAAGCATTCGCACAATTGCCAATGCCGGCGCTGATTGTCCAGGGCAGCAATGACATGCAGGTCGGTACCGAAGACGCGAAATTGCTCAAGGCTGCCAAACCCGATGCCGAACTGGTGGTGATCGAAGGCATGAACCATGTGCTGCGCATCGTGCATAACGACATGAAGCGGCAATTGGCCTCCTACAAGGATCCAAACTTGCCGCTGGCTGCGGAGCTTGGTGCGCAAATCATCGAGTTTATTGACGGACTTCGCACCCGTTAAGCCTCAACTGGGGGCGTTTCAGGCAGTTTTCCCGCCTGATCCCCCTCCAGTCCTGAAGAAAACGGCCGATAAGCCTTTGTCGCCAGCGCAATAGCTGGTGACAAGCAGGGCTTGGACAGGATCTCGCCGTTATGACTGATACGCAGACTTCACCCGACACCACCGCTGAAAAAGACGCACCGCCAGCGGTCGAGCTGCCGTGGGCGGATGTCCACGCCGAGCACCACAAGATGCTCCGCCTGGCCCCCTTGCAGACCGACCGCAACACCGGTGGCCGGCCGCTGCGCTTTGTCGAGTTCGGTTACGCCGAACGCAACAGCAAAGAACAAAGCCTGATGCGCATGGCGATCAAACTGCCTGGCCAGCGCGTGCGCAAAGAACAGAATCTGCTCGATGTGTGGGTCAATCACACCACCAAACGTGTGCATTTCGGCCCGGACAGCGGCTTGCAGATCGAACCGTTGAACCGTGGCATCGGCCGTTTCGTCGCTGCGCAAGGCATCAACTGGGCGAAAAAACGCTGGCCCACCTACACCGTCGACGGCATGGACTTGAACAACAAGGACGCGCTGAACGAGGACACTCGCCTGCGTCGCGATCATTTCCTGCGCGTGCATGGTTTTGATGTGGCGTACGCCGATGCGCAGCATTTGAAGGGCAGCGTCAAGGAAGTGCTGGTCGGTGACTTGCTGGGTGACTGGAACAGCGAAAAGCTGCAAGTCGTCGAAATTCTTGAAGCGGCGCAGATGCTTCAGCAGGCTGAGCAGAATCTGGCCGAGCAGGAAGTGAAGCTCAAGAAGCAGGAAGACAAGGTCAGCAAGTTCAAGCGCGAAGACGCTGGGCTGCGGTTCACCATTACGTGTCTGGTGGCGTTCGCGGTGTTTCAGGCGGGGTTGTTGATCTGGATTGCGACACACCGGTAGATCAAAAGATCGCAGCCTGCGGCAGCTCCTACACGGGGATGGTGTACACCTGCCGAAGGCTGCGATCTTTTGCTTTTAAAGGGTTATACGCGTGACGCGAACAGCGCCTGATGATCGCGGCACTGCTCCGCGGTCAGCATGAACACGCCATGCCCGCCGCGCTGGAACTCAAGCCAGGCAAAATCGACTTCCGGGTACAGCGCATCAACGTGCACCTGGCTATTGCCGACTTCAACAATCAGCAAACCCTTCTCGGTCAAATGATCCGCCGCCTCGGCGAGCATCCGTCGCACCAGGTTCAGACCGTCATCACCGCAGGCCAGGCCTAGCTCCGGTTCGTGTTGATATTCGTCCGGCATGTCGGCGAAATCTTCGGCATCCACGTAAGGCGGGTTCGACACGATCAGGTCGAAACGCTGACCTGGCAATCCATCAAAGCCATCGCCCTGCACGGTGTACACGCGCTCATCGACGCCATGGCGTTCGATATTCTGATTGGCCACTTCCAGCGCTTCGAACGACAGATCCGCCAGCACGACTTCAGCGTTCTGGAACTCGTAAGCGCAGGCGATACCGATGCAACCGGAGCCGGTGCACAGGTCAAGAATTCGCGCAGGTTCATCGCCGATCCACGGTGCAAAACGGTTTTCGATCAGCTCGCCGATCGGCGAACGCGGAATCAACACACGCTCATCGACAATGAACGACATGCCGCAGAACCACGCTTCACCCAACAGGTATGCGGTTGGAATGCGCTCTTCGATGCGGCGTTTGAGCAGGCGTTGCAGATTAACCAGTTCATCGTCTTCCAGCGCGCAATCCAGATAGCTGTCGGCGATTTCCCACGGCAGGTGCAGAGCGCCCAGCACCAACTGGCGGGCTTCGTCCCACGCATTGTCGGTGCCATGGCCGAAAAACAGATCCTCCCCATGGAAGCGGCTGACGGCCCAACGGATATGGTCGCGCAGGGTACGAAGTCGGGAAGTGATCACGGGGCAGAACTCCAGAAAAAACGACTGGCGATTCTACCAGCCAAAACGCGCTACGACGACGCAGGAAAAAAACCGGGCCGACCGTAGGACTGTTCTGTTTTTCTTATCCGCTATTGAACAGAACGTGTAACTTGACAAGGCTGCAGGCCAATAACGACGGTGCCTACGATGGTAGCGATTCACAGAACCGCTCAGCCAGAGGACAATGCCGCAAAAGCCCCACCCCAAGGAGCCCCAGAATGTCCGTTCCAAAAACGATGTTTCAACTCAGCGGTCGCGGTTACGCAGCGGCCACTCTGAGCCATGCGACCGTGGTCATCATCGATGCCCAGAAAGAATATCTCAGTGGCCCGCTGGCCCTGAGCGGCATGGACGCGGCCGTCGCAAACATCAAACAAGTGGTTGCCGCAGCCCGTGCAGCCGGTCGGCCGATTGTGCACGTGCGTCACCTCGGCACCGTCGGTGGCCTGTTCGACCCGCAAGGTGAACGCGGCGAATTCATCCCCGGCCTCGAGCCGCAGGGTGACGAAACCATCATCGGCAAACTGCTGCCGAGCGCGTTTCACGGCACTGAATTGCTCGATCGCCTGCAAAACCTTGGCTCGCTGGACCTGATCGTTTGCGGCTTCATGAGCCATTCCAGCGTCAGCACCACCGTGCGCGCAGCGAAGAACCTGGGTTTCCGCTGCACCCTGGTTGAAGATGCCTGCGCCACCCGTGACTTGCCGTTCAAGGGCCGTGTACTGAGCGCCGAACGCGTGCAGGAGGCGGAAATGGCGATCATGGCCGACAACTTCGCCACGCTCGCTTTGACTCAAGACCTGATCTGATCGCCGCTTGATGAGCGGCTCATGCCGCCGCTCATCCGCAAAAGCCTCTCATTTGCCGCAAATGCCATAGCCTCAGGAACAACCCGGTCAACTCCCGGTCGAAGGGCCGATACCATTGAGGAAGGTCGGAATGAAGTTATCCGATGGATTTGACGCACGCCGCTTGCGGCCCAAAGGCCAAAGCAACTGGCGTTTTCGCTTCGGCGCAGCATTCGCCGCCATTCTGGCGACGTTTGGCGTGCTGCTGGCGATGGCCGGTGCTGCCAGCCTGCTGGGACGCCCGCCGGCGCTCGGTGACTTGAACGCCACGCCCATGGGCTCGGCGATTATTCTGGCGGTCGGTTTGCTGTTTCTGTATTTCGGTGTCGCCCTGTGGCGTCGCTGCCGCCGTCGCGCACGGCAATCGCGGGAACTGAACATGTCCCCGCACCTGATGAAAAAACACGACTGATCGACGGCCTGGCTTTTTGCCGGGCCGTTTTGTTTCGACTTGGGTAAACTGGCCGCCCTTCGCGGAGGCTGACATGCAATACGACGATTTTTCCCTGTTCAAAAACGAGCTGCGCGGCGTCAAGCCGATCAAGCACGATCGCGCCGACACCGGCAAACCCAAGACTGACCGCGCCCAGATCGCCAAGCTGCGCCAATCGGCCACCGTGCGCACCGACCAAGCTACCGTTGACGGGCTGTCGGATCAGTTCGTGATCGACGTCGGCCCGGAAGACGAGCTGATGTGGGCTCGCGACGGGGTTCAGGAAAGTCAGATGCGCAAGCTCAAGGTCGGGCAGATCCCGTTCGAAGGCAGCCTCGACCTGCACGGCATGAACGTGGAAAAGGCCCGGGAAACCCTCTGGGCGTTCCTCGCCGAAGCGACCAAATTCGAAATCCGCTGCGTGCGCGTCACCCACGGCAAGGCTGTGCGGCTGGACGGCAAGCGGCCTATGATTAAAAGCCACGTCAACACCTGGTTGCGCCAACATGCGCAAGTGCTGGGTTTCTGCTCATGCCAGGCCAAACATGGCGGCGCCGGCGCGGTTTACGTGATGCTCAAACGCACCATGATGGAAGGCCGCGACGAATAATCGCGTTACACCGAACTTGCAGGGGCGTGTCCGCCACCGTACCCTTGCTCTTTGCGAAAATCCCCACAGGTAGTTTCATGTCCCTGGAACAGAATTACACCGCGATTCTCGGCCAATTGGGCGAGGACGTCTCCCGCGAGGGCCTGCTCGACACGCCAAAGCGTGCCGCCAAAGCCATGCAGTACCTCTGCCGCGGTTACGAACAGACGCTTGAAGAGGTCACCAACGGTGCCCTGTTCAGCTCCGACAACAGCGAAATGGTGCTGGTCAAGGACATCGAGTTGTATTCGTTGTGCGAACACCACCTGCTGCCGTTTATCGGCAAGGCTCACGTCGCGTATATCCCGAGCGGCAAAGTGCTGGGCCTGTCGAAAGTCGCGCGGATCGTCGACATGTACGCCCGTCGCCTGCAGATTCAGGAAAACCTCAGCCGCCAGATCGCCGACGCGGTGCAGCAAGTTACCGGTGCGCTGGGCGTTGCCGTGGTGATCGAGGCCAAGCACATGTGCATGATGATGCGCGGTGTCGAGAAGCAGAATTCGTCGATGATCACTTCGGTGATGCTCGGTGAGTTCCGGGAAAACGCTGCGACCCGCAGCGAATTCCTCAGCCTGATCAAGTAACTCGTCACACAAAAAAACCGGCGTTGATCGCCGGTTTTTTTTCGCCCGTGAAAAATCGGGTAAGCTGCGCGCCTTTCTCAATGTGCACCGTGAGGCTTTCAACGTGTTCGTCAAAGCGCTTCGTGTCGGCCTCGGCCAACTGGTTATTTTCGTCGACTTCATCACCCGTCCGGGCAAGAAACAGCGCCCCGCCGCTGCTCAGGCGCAAGTCGATACGGCTGCCAAAGACCTGACCCTGTATCAGTTCCACGCCTGCCCGTTCTGTGTAAAAACCCGCCGTACCCTGCGTCGTTTGAACGTGCCGGTGGCGCTGAAGGATGCGAAGAACAACGAGCAGGATCGTCAGACGCTGCTGGAACAGGGCGGCCGGATCAAGGTGCCGTGCCTGCGCATTGAAGAGAATGGGCAGACGACCTGGATGTATGAGTCCAAGGTGATTATTGATTATCTGGACAAGCGGTTTGCTGCGGTCTGATGGATTGTGGTGTTGCTGATGTCCTCATCGCTGGCAAGCCAGCTCCCACAGGTTCTGTGAACGCCACAGATCACTGTGGGAGCTGGCTTGCCAGCGATGAGGCCAGTAAAGACACCGCAAGTCCCAGACAAAAATAAACCGGCCCTCGAGCCGGTTTATTTGTTTTCAAGCCGCTTTTTCCATTTGCGCCTGGCGCACCACCGCCGCCAATCGCTTCAGCCCTTCATCCAGTCGCGCCGGGTCGATGTGGCTGAAATTCAAACGCAAATGCCCATGATGGTTGTCCGGATCGGGAAAGAACGGCTCGCCCGGCATGAACGCCACATCATTGGCCAAGGCTTCGTTGAGCAACGTTCGCGTGTCCAGCGGCTGTTTCAACGTCAGCCAGAAAAACAGCCCACCCTGCGGGACATCCCAATCGGCCAGATCGGCAAAGTGCATTTGCAGCGCTGCTTGAAAGCCATCGCGACGCTCACGATAGAAGCCGCGCAACTCAGTTAAGTGCTGCTGATATTTCTCGCTGCCGATCCACTGCAACGCCTGCCACTGGCCGATGCGATTGGTGTGCAGGTCCGCTGATTGCTTGAGCTTGAGCAGATGCGGGAACAGATCCGGGCTGGCGATCAGGTAGCCAACACGCAAACCCGGCAGAAGGGTTTTCGACACGGTGCCGGTGTAGATCCAGCTGGATTTCTTCAGGCGTGCGGCGATCGGCTTGGCACTGCCGCCGTCGAAAGTCAGTTCGCGGTACGGTTCGTCTTCGATCAGGGTCACGCCGAATTCGTCGAGCAGAGCGGCGACGGCTGCGCGCTTGGCCTCGCTGTAGCGCACGGCAGACGGGTTCTGAAACGTCGGGATCAGGTAGATGAACGCCGGACGATGCTGTTCCAGGCGAGTGCGCAGTTGCGCCAGGTTCGGGCCGTCGGCCTCCTGCTGCACAGTCAGGCAATCAGCCCCGAACAGCTGGAAGATCTGCAATGCCGCCAGGTAAGTCGGCGCCTCCAGCAGAATCTCGGTGCCTTTGTCGATGTACAGCTTTGCCGCCAGATCCAGCGTTTGCTGAGAGCCGCTGACCACCAGCACCTGACTCGCCTCGCAGGCCAACCCCAGCGCCCTCGCCTCTGCTGCCAAGGCTTCACGCAATGCTGGCTCGCCCTCGCTCATACCGTACTGACCGAGCGACAGGGGCATGTCGGCCCATTCGACTTTCGGCAACATGGCTTCGGCGGGCAGGCCACCGGCAAACGACATCACTTCCGGGCGCTGTGCCGCGGCGAGGATTTCACGGATCAGAGAACTTTTAAGGCGCGAGACACGTTCGGAAAAAGCCATGGAGGTCACCGGTAGCAAGGCGTGTGAAAAATGAGTCAAACTTGTTGACTGAAATTACGACAGCTTGAGCGAGTACGTCAACATGATTGACCTTAAAAACCCCAGCAGTCAGCAGCAGGCCATGGAAGCGTTTTTCTTCGGTTATCAGGCGTTCACCGCCAAGGCTGACGAAATGCTCGAGCGCCGAGGTTTGTCACGGGTGCATCAGCGCATTGTGTTTTTCATCGCCCGCTACCCGAATCTGAGCGTCAAGGAGTTGCTGGCCTTGCTGGGCGTGAGCAAGCAGGCGCTGAACATGCCGTTGCGGCAACTGCAGGAAATGCATCTGGTGGACAGCGTCGCGGCAGAGACGGATAAGCGTAAGCGACTGCTGGCGTTGACTGCGGAAGGGGCAAAGTTTGAACAGGTGTTGCGGCGTGAACAGGTGAAATTGCTGGAGCGGGTGTTTGCCGAGGCTGGGGAGGTGGCGGTGAATGGTTGGTTGGCGGTGAATCTGGCGTTGGGAGACAGTCAGGCGACTTTTGATTGAATGCTCTGGCCTCATCGCTGGCAAGCCAGCTCCCACAGGGTTTTGGGTGAACACAAATATCGTGAAAACCCATGATCATTGTGGGAGCTGGCTTGCCAGCGATGAGGCCAGTAAGGTCGATATATCCCTATCGACGGACTTTTCGTAAACAAAACAGAAAACAATATTTGCTTTATTTGTACACAAAAGCATAATCCACAGCGTGCGAGTTCCTGACCGCATGGTCAACAAATTCGCGTATGCCTCAAAGGGCCGCTGCCACCCCTCATGGGTCCGGCCCTGGAAATAACAATAAAACTCTTGAGGAGTACTCGCTGTGGAAAGCCGCAAATCCGAAGCATCGACGCTGGATCTCTCGCCGCCGTTACGCAATGGCTTGCTTGAGCGCCTGTTTAAACTCAGCTTGCATGGCACCACGGTGAAGACCGAGCTGATTGCCGGTCTGACAACCTTCATCACCATGGCTTACATCATCTTCGTCAACCCCAACATCATGGCCGATGCCGGGATTGACCACGGGGCCGCCTTCGTCGCCACCTGTATCGCCGCCGCACTGGGCTGCCTGTTGATGGGCCTGTACGCGAACTGGCCGGTGGGTCTGGCGCCGGGCATGGGCCTCAACGCGTTTTTCACCTACACCGTGGTCGGCACCATGGGCTACAACTGGGAAACCGCGCTCGGTGCGGTGTTTGTCTCGGGTGTGTTGTTCATGATTCTGACCTTCTCGCGGATCCGCGAATGGCTGCTCAACAGCGTTCCGGTCAGCCTGCGCCACGCGATGGGCGCCGGTGTCGGTTTGTTTCTCGGGCTGATCGGTTTGAAAACCGCTGGCATCGTCGTCGATAGCCCGGCGACTCTGCTCAAACTGGGCTCTCTGCATGAAGCTGGCCCACTGCTCGCCGCGGTCTGCTTCCTGATGATCGCAATTCTCAGCTACCACCGCGTATTTGGCGCGATCCTCATCAGCATCATCACCGTCACCCTGGCCGGTTGGGGCCTGGGCCTCGTGCACTATCAAGGCATCATGTCGGCACCGCCAAGCCTGGCACCGACCTGGATGGCGATGAATGTGGCCGGCGTATTCAACGTCAGCATGATCAGCGTGGTCCTCGCGTTCCTCTTCGTGCACATGTTCGACACCGCCGGTACTCTGATGGGCGTTGCCCAGCGTGCCAATCTGGTGAACGCTGACGGTCGTATCGAAAACCTCTCCCGTGCCATGAAAGCCGACAGTGCTTCCAGTGTGTTCGGCGCCGTGGTCGGTGTTCCGCCCGTCACCAGTTATGTGGAAAGTGCCGCTGGCGTGGCCGCTGGTGGTCGGACTGGTCTTACCGCCGTCACCGTCGGTGTGCTATTTATAGCGGCGATGTTTTTTGCACCGCTGGCCGGCATGATTCCCGCCTACGCCACCGCCGGTGCACTGATCTACGTTGCAATGCTGATGATGGGCAGCATGGCCCACATCGAGTGGGACGAAGCCACCGACGCCATTCCGGCCATCGTCACCGCGATCATGATGCCGCTGACGTTTTCGGTTGCCGATGGTATTGCGCTGGGCTTCATCACTTATGTGGCGCTGAAAGCCGGCACCGGCAAATTCAAGGAAATTTCCGTCAGCCTGTGGGTGCTCTGCGCGATCTTCTTCGCCAAGTTCATCTTCCTGTAAGCGGCACGCGGTTCAAGCTTCAAAACGGCCTCACCCTTGCGGGTGGGGCTTTTGCACATTCTTGAGTACAACTAAAAAAGGAGAACGTGATGAGTCTGGAAACCTGGCTGCTGTTCAGCGGCGCTGCGCTGGTGGTGATCCTTATTCCGGGGCCACTGTCGTTGCTGATGATCAGCAACAGTCTGAATTACGGCTTGCGCCGTTCGTACCCGGCGTTTCTTGGCGGCGTGATTGCCTCGATCTGTTTGCTCAGTGCTTCCGCGCTGGGACTGGGTGCCCTGCTCCTGGCTTCGGAGCAACTGTTCAGCGCACTGAAAATTGTCGGTGCCCTGTACCTGTTCTATCTCGCCTGGCAGAGCTGGCAGCAATCGCGCCAGCCATCAGTGGCCGCCGAAGTACCGCAAGCGGCGCCGGTGCCACGCTTTCGCGCACTGTTCGGCCGTGCGTTTGTATTGGGTGCCAGCAACCCGAAAGACATCCTCTTCTTCGCCGCGTTTTTGCCGCAATTCCTCAGCGCCGAGCAAGCATTTCTGCCGCAGTTGCTGGTAATGATTGCAACCTGGACCCTCCTCGATCTGCTATGCAAACTCGCCTACGGCCTGAGCGCCCATGGTGCAGCCCGTTATTTGCGCAGCGGCAAAGGTCAGAGCTGGTTCAACCGGATCAGCGCCGGGTTGTTTGGCGGCGCAGGCGCGGCGTCCTTGCTCAGCAGCCATTCCTGAGAAAGACGACGATTGAGCGACGGTGTTGTAACTGCTGTTAATACTGTTTAACGGACTACAGCAGTTACAAACTCTGACAAAAATCAATTCAACTGAATCATGAAGTAACCCTATTCAATTCGATGCACGCCGCAACACCACGTAACAACACTTCGATATACACCAACCAAAATCCCTCTCTATATTCCTGCACAACTGACAACCAATACCAGAACAAGGAAGTTCTATATGGCCCAGCATCTGCAAATCCGCATTATCGAGATCCATGCCAACATCCCGGCGTTGAACTATTGTTTTTTCGCCGCGCCTTCCCCGCCCTCTTTTCACTGCCATTAGTGCCTGGCCTTGGCCCGCGTTTCACTGTGCCCAGGTGATTTTGCAGCTACCGAGTCCAATAAACCTGATGCACGACCGTTGCAATACGCCAGTCGTCCTCAGTGCAAAAATATTAATCCTTATTACCGCCCAATAATAATTCATCAATTCGAAGTGTATTAATGTTAAAGCCGACGAAGAAAATCAATACATCCAACAAAGACGGCACCTCAAGCTTAATCAGAACCGAAGACAACTCGGCCGCCGCCAACCGCCCCCGTAACCAGGTATCAGATCTACCTGGAAATGTCTCTGGTCCCGATGCTGGCCGACGCGCCAGCACTGAGCATCCGTTTCAACATCCCCCGCAGTCCGAGATTATCGTGACTGAAATTCCGGGATCGGTCAGGCCGGCTACCCCCCCGATAGTCAAGTCCGCGCTTAACATGATCATGTGGCCGCAAGACCGTGTCGGCGAGCTGATGCCGTTCGGGAGAAACACAGGGTTATTCGTCGTAACCGATGGCACGTTGATTGCCGATATAAAGGGGCTGGGCAAAACAGTAGTCGAGCGTACCAGCCAGGGCGAGTATCAGGTTCCCTTCCCGTTCGCACCCGGGGTGCCGGGGCCGATTCTTGCCAGGATCGCCGGTGAACCCTACTGGTACATCGAACGTCCAGGCTGGGTGAAGAAACCTGTACAGACGCCGCTGGACACAAGCGCACAACCATTCAAATTTTTACTTCCCGAACTGGCGAACCTGCTGGAACCCGCAAGCCCGCTTGACGGTATTCGTCACGATAAACTGGGCAGAACCTACGCTGATATTGATGGCGAAGGTACGGTGCTGATACGCAAAAATGACGACGGTGATTATCAGGCCAGCGACGTCAATGAGCGGGTCGCATCGGGTCCGTTAGTTGAGCGAATCTCCGGCACCGTTCTGTGGCGACGAATTCCGGAACGGCCTCCATCTCCTGAAAGTCCGCGGCTGTATATCCATGAGTCGCCCGACATGGACGCTGACACTTCGGCCACCCAGGTGAAACGACCGAGGCTGGAACAGGCTGGCGAGTCATCCGACCCGATGGAAGCCTCGAATACGGCGCAGCTCTTTCCCCAAACGACCGTTGAAAGTCCTTATCACTGGATGCAGTGGGTACATTACAACGACCTCCCGACTGGCCCATCGGTCAAGCTTGGCGGATTTGATTACACGGTTTTGCCGCCGGGTTCAGCTCCCGATGAATTGGCGGGGATGAACTTCTTGCAAAACCCCAATTCTCCGATCAGCCGCTTCGATGATTTCGAGCGCGTAATGCGCGACACGCCTGAACTTCAGCCGGTTGCCGTCTTTCCGAAAAGCAACCACTCCGTGGAAGTTCCACCGGCGCACAAGCTTTTTCGTAAACCGTTGTCGCGGTCCGTCGCCGAGCGTTTCACCGAATTCTCCGAGGGAACGGCGCTGTCGGTCGCCAAAACCTTGTTCGAGCGCGCTGATAATTCACCGCAAATCACTTCCACGGGCCTCAACAATATCCGTCAGGTCCTGGCCCATTGGAGCTTGAATCCCAAAGCCACCTCTGGCGTCCCGCTACTCGGCGACCCAATGCTCATGTTGCACGAGGCCCCGCGAATCGAACGGAACGGAACGACCTACCTGACGCTCAACGCCCAGGCGGAGGCACCGTTGCATCGCCTGAACTTTGATCCGAAGCTTTTTCCCGAAGACTGGAATTTCTACCTCAGAAGCCCTTCCAGCAAGGCCTTGAGGCAATTGACCGGTGGTCTGCTGGTGCGTGCCGGTTATGACGTCTTCCGGCTGACACCTCAGCATCAACCACCCACTTTGGTATTCCGCAGTCTGGCGACAGCTGATGTGTTCATCTTGAAACTGGCGGCGGTCGAGGGCAATGGCATCACCCTTTATACCTATCCCGGCACCGAGCTTTTTGACCCCTTGCTGCCCGCCTGCATTGGCAAGCCAGCCTACGACGCGGTGGTGGCGGCCGATGCGAAAAACCAGTTGATCTGGCTGCTGGGTGGCGTTCTCAACGTCGATTCGAAACCCGACTCGGTCTTCATCATCAGAGAGCGCTGATGACATCACCCCTTTATTCAGGAACAGATCCATGAAGCTACCCAAGAAAACCAGCGCATCCACGACACCCCCCTCCTCTTCTGCCTCACGGCCAGTGGCGGGTGCGGAATTACCTACCGATCCGATCACAGCCACTCACGTTGGGAGGGCTACTCCAGGCCACAGCTCGACATCCGTCGTACAGCCGACTTCATCCTCTTCAAGCGGCACTGGCTCGCAATCGGCCATGGTCGTAACGCCCATGCTGTATTCGCCACAGGATCGAATACTGGCCGCCATCAAGGCCTCTAATTGGCCAAAGGACAAAATCCACGAACTGCGCCCCGTGTCGGGCAACAGCGGTCTGTTCGAAGCTTTTGACGGCATGATTTACGCGTTCGTCGGCGGCGAAGATTACATGTGCGTCGTGCGCCGCGCAGATGGCGAATACCAAAGTCCGATGGTGACATCGCCGGGAGTAGCGTACACCTTCAGAAAAATCGACGGTGAAGCCCGTTGGGATGCCAATTGGCTCCCTTTACAAGGTTTACTCGATGCAGACGTACCGCGCACTGTCGCAATGCCCGGGGCTGGCGTAACGCGCACAGTCACAATGCCCGAGGCTCTCGAGTTCCTACCGACATTTTTGGCAGACACCCTGACACCAAGCGAGAACTCGGCGCAGGGTGTCCGTTACGACCGGGCCAGCCGTCCCTACGTCGACACGATCGAGGGCACCATCATGGTTCATCGTCACCCCGACGGAAGCTATCAACACAGATCCCCTCAAAGCCTCATCCCGACGGGCCGAATGGTCGAGCAGATTCCCGGGCAGAAAATGTGGCGGTTCATAGACGAATGGATAGCCTGGGGCAAGAAAGCCAAGCCCGAGACCGGCGAATCACTCGCCCTTAACGGCCACCACTACCCTATCGTTCCGGTGGGAACCCAGGCGAACGACGCCACTCGCGTGTATTTTCTGCAACATCCGGATTTTTCGCCAACCCACTTCGATTCGTTTGAACGCATGTTGTACGAGGCCCCGGACCTTCAACCCGTGCCGGTCTGGCGCAGTAGCGAGAGCCCTTTGAAAGTTCACGTCGGCGAGAAATCATTCACCCAGCCCCTGACAGAATCGGTCAGGGAGATGTTCAGCGAATTTTCGGATTCCACTGCACGATCCGTCGCCAGAATGTTGTTCGAGCGCGCCGACTACTCCCGCACGATCACATCGGCCGGCTTGCTTAAGCTGCAGCGGATGACTGACCAGTGGCGGCTCAAACCTCAGGAGGCTGCATCCTGGTTCGCGGAACCGATGGACATGCTACCCGTGTTGCCCCGGGTAGAAAGTGGCGGCAAAGCCACGATATTGTTGCCGCCCGAGGTGAACGGTCCGCTGCAACGCCTGACGTTTGACCCGCAGCGTTTCCGGGATGATTGGACGATCTACCTTCAAGATCCAACATTGGCCAACCTGAGATTGCTGGTCAGGGGCGTGCTCGGGCGCGCCGGCTATAAAGTTGCAACCTTCACCACCCTGGATTCGTCGACGCTGGTGTTCCTGGGAAAGACGCGCACCACGGTCTATTACCTGAAGCTGGCACAAGTTAACGGTAATGCGGTTGAAGTGGGTGGCTCCCCCGCCCCGGGTGCGGCGGTGCTCGCCGACCCAGATCTGCGGGCGAGGGTTGGCGGCACTGCGTATAAAGCCCTCATGGATGCCAGTACATCTAACAAAATCGTCTGGCTACAGGGTGGTGCCCACCGCGACGTATTCGGTCGCCAGTCTGTTTTCATCATCAGAGAATTGTGACCACGGCCGCTTGAAGTTACTCACTTACCCACGCTCTCCAAACGCGATATAGCTGGAGCAGCCTCCAAGGCTGCTCCAACTATCCTCCCTATGTGGCAGACAACTAAAAGCTGTTCGCCGCAATGGGCAGTTACTTCCTGCCATGTACATATGAAAATCTTGCAACCAGGCACGGCCTGCTGATTCACAGGCGAAAAAATTTCACACCAAGACATATACACCGCACCTTCGCACCTCCATTGCCGGACATTACTCCTTTGAAACCGTGCTTCCCGCGAAGCAATTCAATGGAGTAATGCAATGGCAATACCGCCGAAGAAAATTCCTGGCTCGTCCTCATCCAGCGTAACGCCGAGCTCCAGAACACCCTCGTCGGATCCGCTGGCAGGCAGCCGCGTTGACATCAGACATGTTCTGCCCGGTATGGAGGGGGCGAGTGCGGATCCGACACTCGCAACATCTTCAGCGAGCCCTCGGCCAGGTGCCTCCCGGCAGCAATCCAGCGCTCTCGTCAGCCCTATGTCTGACCTGCAAAGTCCTTCACCGACACGGCAAGTGTCAACGCTAGACATGTCCGCCACCTCGCGTACTTCAGGTACCGACGCATCAGCCAGCGCTGTTACACAACGCTCGTTGTTTCTCGATGCCGAGCCGGCGGAGCTACTGAAAAAATATCCCCTTTCACCGGAGGGCTTTCGTTACGACAAACGCAACAAGCGTTACGTCGAAATGGAAGACGGCAGCATGGTCATGGTGCACAAAGGACAGGACGGTCTCCGGCAGACAAACTCCCGGGAAGCAAGCCCCACCGGGAATTGGGTCAAATACCTTCCAGACAAGCAGAAATGGCGTGAATTGACCCCAGCCGAAATGACCGCCAAGCGCCCTCACCCGGAAGCTGACCTTGCTTTCAACCAGGAGGACGCCACTGCCGGTCCGAGCAAGCGAGCACGCCTCACCAACGAGGCCACTACACAGGCTCTGGTGCAACGTCTTCTCTCCACGCAGCCGAGCGCGTTGGACTCGTCGCTGCGTCATTGGGAAAACTGGGGAAAGACCACAAGACCCGAGTCGGACGAGTCAATCGAAATAGGAGGAAAGCACTATTCGATTGTGGCTCAGGAACGAAGCACCGAGCCCAACCTGGTGTACTTGCAACATCCCGAGTTCAAACCCGGACGCTTTGATGCGTTTGAACACATGTTGCGCGTTGACCCTTCACGTCAGCCGAAATGGGCCTTGAGACAAGAGGGGCAATGGAGGGTACGGGATAACCACCCACCGTTTGAAATGCCCATGACTCAATACGTCTCGAGCGCATTCAACCTTTTCTCGGATCATTCGGCGCAGGCCATTGCCAGGACCGTATTCGACCGCTCCAGCCTGCCAGGCGGGATCGACAGCGAGGGACTTTCGACGCTGGCTTTGACATTTCATCACTGGAAGCACCGAGCCAGCCCAGACCTGCCACCGCCAGAACTTTTTGATCCTTTGCTGCTGCTGCCCACTCTGCCAAGGAGATCAAGCACAGGTTCGAACAGCCATGATCTCGCGCTACCGCCGCAGTTTGACGTTGCGTTGCATCGCATTGATTTCGACACCGATCGTGTCAATGCACAGTTCAACAATGAGCTGAATCGGCCAGACTCAAGTGTGCGCGCGGTGTTCAGCAATATTCTGGAACACAGCGGCTATACCGTAGATCGCACCAGTTGCATGTTCGCCGAGGATGCGTTGATCTTCAAACGGGAAGGTCTAGACGTGGTTTTTGTCTTGAAACTCCCCTCAGCACCTGTCGAAAGAACGCTTAAACGATGGGTCGAACCCGGTGCTGAGCAGGCCTTCTCTGCATTGAGATCCAGGGTCGCAGACACGTCCACGACCACGTCGCACACGACAGACTGGAGCCTGATGCTGCAAAACGGAAAGACCATTCATCTCGTGGGTGGCATTGAGATGACTCCTGCAAATCAGAAAGTGCCGTTCATCGTCCGCGAGGGTTGAGCCTTCCCCTGGCTACTCATGCCGTTTTCCGGTTGTTAAATACCGGCACGTGTTCAAGACCTTACGTCGTCATCGCAATACGCGGTGGCGGCGTAATTTTTTCCCAAAAGACGGGGATTGTCACAACGGCCTGACACCCAGACAGCCCCTTCAAAACCTTCACCGAAATGGTTTGAATCGTTTGCTTTCCAGGCAAGACATATATACCGCACGCCCCCTCCTCCAGTTGGCGAACATCACTCCCTTGGAATCGCGTCTTACGCGAAGCAATTCAATGGAGTAATGCAATGGCAACACCGCCGAAGAAAATTCCTGGCTCGTCCTCATCCAGCGTACCGCCGAGCTCCAGAACACCCTCGCCGGATTCGCTGGCAGGCAGCCGCGTTGACCTGGGACCTGTTCTCCCCGGTATGGAGGGTACGGGTGCGGATCCGACATTCAATACATCTTCAGCGAGTCTTTGGTCTGGTGCCTCCCGGCAGCAATCCAGCGCGCTCGTCAGCCCGATGCCTGACCTGCAAAGCCCGTCCCCGACACGGCAAGTGTCAACGCAAGGCGTGTCCACCGCCTCGCGTATTTCAGGTGCCGACGCATCAGCCAGCCTTGGTCTACAACACCCGTTCATTCTCGATGCCGTGCTGGCGGAGCAACTGAAACAAAAACCCCTTTCACCAGAGGGCATTCGCTACGACAAACGCAAAAAGCCTTACGTCGAAATGGAAGACGGCAGAATGGTCATGGTGCGCAAAGTACAGAACGATTACCGGCAGACAAACTCAAGAGAAGCAAGCCCCACCGGGGATTGGGTCGAATACCTTCCAGACAAGCAGAAATGGCGTGAATTGACCCCAGCCGAAATGACCGCCAAGCGCACTCACCCGGAAGCTGACCTTGCTATTAACCCGGAGGACGCCATTGCCGGTCCGAGCAAGCGAGCACGCCTTGCGAGCGAAACCGACAGCGAGGCCGGAGCAGAGGCGCTGGCACAACACCTTCTCTCCACACCGCCGAGCCCGTTGGACTTGTCGACGCGTCATTGGGAAAACTGGGGAAAGACCACAAAACCCGAGTCGGGCGAGTCAATTGAAATACAAGGAAAGCATTATTCGATTGTGGATCAGGGCCTGGGCCCCGAGACCAGACTTGTGTACTTGCAACATCCCGGGTTCAAACCCAAACGCTTTGATGCGTTCGAAGAGATGTTGCGCGAGACCCCTTCGCACCAGCCGAAATGGGCCTTGAAAGGTGTGGATCAGTGGAAGGTACTGGATAAGCCACCGTTTGAAATGCCCATGACTCAATACGTCTCGAGGACATTCAATACCCTCTCGGATCATTCGGTGCAGGCTATTGCCAGGACCCTATTCGACCGCGTCAGCTTGCCTGACGGTATTAACAACCAGGGACTTTCGACGCTGGCGTTGACATTTCGCCACTGGATGAACCGAGCCTCCTACGAACCACCGCCGCATGTTTTTTCCGATCCGTTGGTGATGTTGCCCAGAACGCCAATCCAGTCCGACAGTGTGACACCCGGCTGGAGACTGACCCTGCCTCCCCCCAGACCAGATCTATTGCAACGCCTGGACTTTGATCCACAACGTTTTCCCGGGCTATGGCAGGCATACCAGACGACCGCCACGCCTGCCAGCCTGCGCAACCTGTTCAGCGCGCTGCTGCAAGACAACGGATACGTCGTCTACTCGACTTCACGGCCGCTGAACGAAGCTGCATTGATATTTCACCGTGAAGGCGTCCGTGCGGTATTCGTTTTGAAATTCCCCCCCATCACCGCAGACACCGTTATGCGTCCCACGGCTGTCGGTTTCGAACTCACTCGCGCAGATTTCCAGGCCCGACTGAGTGATGCGGGCAGAGAGGCACTTAATACCCACCTGGCAAGGGACGAAATCATTTATCTGCTCGGGGGCATCCAACATTCTGCCTCGGGGCCGACGCTGTTCATCGTCAGAGAAGGCTAAGCGGCACCCCTGCGGTGCCTCACCACAAACATTCAGACATCGAGATACATTAATGGCCAAACCTACAAAACTGGTACCGGGCATCTTCCTTCCGGATACCCGCCCAATAAGCAACCGTCCCATAACCAATGTGCCTGAGGGCGGTCGGCTGAATATCGATATCCCGCCATTGATAAGGCCGGAACCCACACGAACATTCGCAGACATCACGCACGCGCTTTACGACGACCGTTTGCGCCAATCATCGTTACAGGTCACTGAGATCCCCGTTTCCGAACCGACAACAGTGGCTTCGGTGCTGCGAACACTTACCTGGCCTGCCGAAAACGCGCACCTGCTGAGCGCCCTCGGATCGGAAAGCGGCCTGTTCACGGACCCGGATGGCAACTTATATGCGCACGTGGAAAATGCCGGCCATATTCATGTCAGGCGCCAGCCCGACAATCGCTATCGGATTCCCCTCAACACACCAAAGCTGCCCGACCTGTTCCTTTCCAAATCAGAACGTCAGGCAACGTGGAACTTCGAACGCCCGGATTGGCTGACGGAGGAACACGAGAAAGACGCGTCAGCAACCCTCGTGGTTGATTACCTTGCAACCGTTTTTCCGACCTATCTTGAGCCCGCCGACGCAGCCCGGCTTACTTCGGCACTGGATACACCCGACGGCATCCGTTATGACAAACACCGCAAAACCTACGTCGATACCGTGAAGGGAACGGTCATGGTGCGAAAGAACGCCGAGGGTGAATATCAGCAGGCTTATCCGAAGGTAGCCGATTCACCTGATATCTACTTTGAACGCATTCCCGACACGCCACTCTGGCGTCACAAGAATCCGATCCATGAGAGCCTGGCGCAAGACAGGCATGATCCTGCGACACCTATGGAGGACCTGCCGCCCAACCAGACGCTGATTGAAGGCCTGCTTTCGATTGATCAGCACGCGCGCAATCTACCTAATGGCCTGTGGCGCAAATGGGGCAAACAACGGCTGCCGCGTCTGGGCCAACACATCGAAATAGACGGGCACTATTATCGCGTGGTGCCGCAGGAGCTGAACGCCGATTCGCAACTCGTCTATCTGCAACACCCCCTGTTTTCCCCGGCGCTGTACGACGCCTTCGAAGAGATGCTACGGGATAACCCATCGTTGCAACCCAAATGGGCGATTAACAGGAATGGCCAGTGGATTGTTCTCGATACGCAATTCCCCTTCCAGATGCCCATCACGCAATACATCTCCAGAACCTTCAAATACTTGTCGGATCAATCGGTAAGCACTCTCGCTCGAACCCTGTTCAATGAGGCAAACGCTGCGGAGATCATCACCGGCCATGGTCTGGCGACACTGAACCAGACGTTCCGTTACTGGGCTGCCAGGCATCTCATGCCACCGACACCCGGCAAACTCGCAGACCCGCTAATGATGTTGCCCGACCTCAGCGCCGAACCGGATACCCGCCACGCCACCTCGTGGACGATTGCCTCGTCGCCGGGCGAGAGTCTGCAACACCTGGAGCTTGATCCCGCGCGTTTCCCCCGACTCTGGAATGAGTACGCCACGACGCCGACCATCGCGCAATTGCGCAAGTTGTTCAGTGAGGTATTGCAAGCCGACGGGTACATCGTCAGTCCAGCACTCCCGTCATCAAGTGATGAGGCGTTGCTGTTCTATCGGGAAAACCTGGATGTCGTATTCGTGTTGCAACTACCACCCATCACCAACGGCCGACTACATCGATCGGCAACGCCACTCAGCGAGTCGACTGACTCGCTGTTTGACATCGCCATCGGCTCACAACAACAGCCATTAGCCACTTATCGGGATTCAAACAGGCTTGTTTATCTGCTCGGCGGTGTTCAAACAGACGCTTCGGGCCAAACAACCCTTTTCATAATCCGTGAAGGCTG
This sequence comes from Pseudomonas sp. P116, assembly GCF_020149425.1. Classification (NCBI taxonomy): domain Bacteria; kingdom Pseudomonadati; phylum Pseudomonadota; class Gammaproteobacteria; order Pseudomonadales; family Pseudomonadaceae; genus Pseudomonas; species Pseudomonas sp. P116. The sequence goes on from NZ_JACVHB010000001.1 coordinate 594,921, forward strand.
AACAGAACTTGCGGACAACCGAAGAACGAAAACGCTGATGATGATCAAGGACACATTCAATGAAAGCGCCGAAAAAGTTAACCCCGGGCTCCTCGCCAGAGACAATGAACAGAGCAACTTGGTTATCACCAGCCTGAACTGAATCAGCGACGCTGGGTAATATCCATTCACACACCGTACCTTTAGTACAACTCTTTATAAAACTTATTCGAGAGAAGGGTTTATTTTAGTGCGCGTCATAAAGCGTGCATTGCTCGCAACCTCTTGACTAGAACACAGCGCGCCGCGGCGCCACCGACGATGAACAAGGATGTTTAAATGTCTACACAGTCCGCTGAAATGAACTACCCACTGGAAGACGACATTAAAGTCTCTGACATGGGCATTCACAAAAACGAACGTACGCCGACCACGATGGACTTCACCACTGACATCGCCGATCAGTCAGCCAACACCAAGGCACCTCATCTTCTGCGCAAACCGGGTCAGTTGAAGATGCTTGATGATCTGTACGGTCCTTTCAAGATTGGTCCGTACACAATAACTCGCCGTGGCCTGGATGCGCTGGGGGCCACTGTCAATGGCAATCCTCTAAACGGTTACAACACGCATTTTCGTACACCCAGTCGCGCTTTCATAAATGCTCTCCAGTTCAGTTACCCGGAAATCGAAAAACGCATGAAGATTTCTGCATTCGGGGATGACTATTTACTGCCTACAATGCTCTTCGAAATGTCCACCATGCGCTCTCGCCAGAGCCCTCCCGTGATCAGGGTTGAACCCGATGTAACTGTGGAAACAGGCAGTTATCACGAAAAGCTGACGCGCATTTTGAACTCCACACAGAACCTCGATCTGCGACTGGCCTATCAGAAAAAACGAGGGGGCGCAGGCCTGGGAGTTTTAAAAAACTACACCATGATCGGCGCAAGCGTTGGCTTCCAGCTCTTCGGCCTGTTCATGGGCGTTCGCGGTATCAACGATGCTATAAAAAACAATGACGAGACCGCAATTATCTTCAACAGCGTCGGAATCGGCACAGAAGTTGCCTCGATTGTAACTGACGTCGCCGTCACCAAAGTCGGCCAGCACATGATAAGTGCCGGCAACAGTGCCTTGAGGGATTTTGCCAAAACCAGAGCCGGATTGCGGTTCGCCCGTGCAGGCGGACTCATTGGCGCAATATTCACGGTGCCTTTTGATATTGCCAGTGCAGTCATGGAGTTTACCGCTGCGGGCAATACGGACGGCAAGCAAGCCATGGATCACTACGTCAACGGTGGCTTGAACATTGCCAGTGCCGCCATGACGTTAATACTCGCCAGTGCCGCCATGGCCGGGTTTTCGATGGCAGGCCCGTTGGGATTGGCCGCCTGCGCCATCATGGTTCTCGGCTCGCAAATCTACGGCGCGGTGCGGATCGTGGATGATATCGACGACTACATCGAACTCACCGTTGAGGAGCGTTGGCGCACCGGTTGGTTTTCCTTTCTTCCCGGCGGTGTGATCGATATAGAAATCAGTCGCCGCTACATGCTTGCCAGAGCCAAAATCGAAACCGCCCAAGAGCTGGAATCAGCCTCCAGAGAGATGCTCGACGTTACGCATAAAGACATCGTGGAGGCCGTTGTTAACGGGAGCTATAAACACGAGATCAGACCAAGAACAAGAGTATTCGAAAAAAACTTCTGGGGACTACCCGTCAGCCGAATCGTCGAATCCGTAGAAGTCGTTGGTACCGACGATACGATTGATGCTCGTGAAGGCGTTACAGCTTCCACACCGGGTGCGGTATTGGGTACCCCCGGGGAGAACAAAGGTGTCATATGGAAAATCAGCGACGGTAAAGACACCATCAAAGGTGTACTGAAAAAAAACAACTATTTTTATTACGGCGAAGGGAAAAAAGATCTCACTGGCGGCGAAAAAGATGATGTCTTCATCTTCGATGAATCCCAGGAAGAGATCACAAGATACGTTACCAAAAATGAACCCTCCGCGCTAAGGGGTGGTGCCGGCAACGATACGTTGATTCTGGATGGCAAACAGTTTTTTTCCGAGAAAGGCCGGGGATTTGACATCGACCTGTCTGTGGGAACTTTGAATATCCATTTCCCGGATTCAGCTCCGGGATCCTCGAGTAGCCAGCGTTATCCATTAAGGGCAACGCTTGAAAGTATCGAGAACGTACAAACACTGACTAACGGTGTAAGTATTGTCACGGGTACCGATAAAGCCAATGACATCAAGTCCAGGGGAAGCGACAGAATCCTCGCCGGTGCTGGCGATGACTCGATTCATTTGCTCCATGGAGGGACACAGGCCTCTGGAGAGGCCGGCATTGATATTTACCATGTGTCGCTGCGATCGGGGGACATCTGCATTACCGAGGATGGCGTAGACGACAGCTTTATCCAGCTAGGCTGGAGAACGGATCTGATTGAAAAAATGGAAATCAGGGAGAACAGCCTCGTACTCACATTGGCATTCGATTTCCACCGACACCGCAGCACTGTCTGCATCAACGACGTTTATAAAGAAGCCGATGGCAAGCGTATCCTGATCAATAACAAATTGACCTTTATCACCCAGGATGACTGCTACTTCAAAGCCGACCTGCCCGAACAAATTGAACAAGGCAATCCCGTCGTCATACAAGCCGACATCCTCAAACCCGGGTTACCGGAACACACCTTCTTTTTAAAATTAGACGCCTGGTACGTACCGCTTAACCAGAACACCAGCTTGTATATCCAGAGAATTGCCAAAAAAGTCCAGCTTTTCACAGGGGCTTCTCCGAGCGCTTATTTTGGGACGCGTATTTTCCTGGATTACGACAGTACCGAGATGACCAGCGCTCACGCAGTTTTCAAAATGAGCAAGACCAACGTAGAAGGCAAATTCGACGTCTCATGCGACTTCCTTTTCTATTTCGACAAATGCCTGTTGCACATACTGGGGGCTGGCTTTTACCCGGCAACGACGCTTGACGCGGCACTGAAAAAGGCCAAAGACAAAGTGTCCATTCACGGATACATGCTGTTGTTCAGAGATGGAAAATCCTTCACGCCGCACCTCGATGAGGCCTCCGTCGAGGCAAAATTCAAACACCAGGTTTACGCACTTACAGACACTCTCCATAATCTGGAGCTAACGCGAACAATAAAAAGCGATGTCAATTTTAATCTTCCCGAATCCTTACCACCAAAGCTGGATCAGGTTTCAGCCTGCGTAAATATGCCTTTATCCAGCGCACAGACTTCCGTCGACAATCTCGAAGGCATGGGGGGAACCTATCTGGTCCACGTTAATGTTGGCCGGGTCATGCGCCTTTCGACTCCTGGAGGGATGGCCACTGCCGAAACGCGACTGAACAACTCTTCCACGTGGTTCCTGGACACCACCAAGCACTGGTATTCCAGTATTGAACTGGTCAACAACCAGTTGTACCTGGGGAGTACCACGATTTTCTTGCCGGAATACGGCGCCGATGACCTCATTGACGAGATTTTCGTCATCACCTCCCGAGGCATCATCCACACGGTGGATTTGTCTTTCGACCGGATCTATATAAACAGTCTGGACGCCAGGTTTTTCGAACCGCTCGACCCATCAGGCACGTTTATGCCGGAGGACTTTGCCACCATTGCCAACAAGGAGTTGAAAGTGCGAAACATACAAATGAGCGATGGCACCGCGGGTAACCTGTTGTACAGCCTGGCAAACCGCAAGTGGATTCTGGACAGCGACAGAACGCGTGAAATCAACTATTCGCAGCTAAGAGTAACGGGGCAATGCTCGCATCTGAATCCAGATATGTTCAAGATAACCCTGCCTGATAACTGATTGTTGACCAGACCGTTTGGCAACATCGGAGACTTGCGCATAACGACTTCAAAGGAATAAAAAAAGCCCGCAGTGTGAGCGGGCGAAAGACCAAAGAAGCTATATGCGCAGTCGCTTCCCGGTGGGGGCAGCCGCTTGGGGGTCAGCTGCCCCGGTACGTGGAGTAACTGTAAGGCGAGATCAGCAATGGAACGTGGTAGTGATCCTGTTCGGCAGAGATGCCGAACCGCAGCACTACCACATCCAGAAACGCCGGCTCCGGCAGTTGCACACCACGGGCGCGGTAGTAATCGCCGGCGTGGAACTGAACCTGATAAACCCCGGTACGGTAGTCATCGCCCTGCAACAGCGGCGCATCGACCCGGCCATCGCTGTTGGTGATCGCGCTGGCGACCAATTCCAGCTGCGAACCTTCAACGCGGTATAACTCGACCTTGATCGAGCTGCCCGGGCAACCGTGTGCAGCGTCCAAAACGTGTGTAGTCAAACGTCCCATTGATTCTGCGCGCCTGCCTGCATAGTGCAGTCAGACTTCGCGCCTCCCGAAGTCAGTTGAAAAGGAGACCGCACCGATTCGGAGCACGAAAAGCTGCGGCGAGCGACTAATTAAGACACTTTTCAAAAAAATTGTACACAATAAAAACGACATTTTTTCCTTCACCCCCGCCATCCGGGACTTTTCTCCCAATCTGCCCCTCAAGCGCCTGAACATTGCACCTCACATCCATTAACTGACTGGTCAGGCAGGTTTCTTGCAGGCTCACGCCAATAGCAGCAAAAGATGACAGTCGGTGAAAAATGCGAAAATTCAGGCTTACAAAGTGCGATTAAAGTTGTATACAATCAGCCCATCGCTGTGACGCCAGCCTGCAATCTCATCGCCAGGCAGCCACGTAATCCCGACTTTGAATAAGTCATGAACAAGAAGGAAGACTGCAGTGAGCGCTGACTACCCACGCGACCTGATCGGTTACGGCAGTAACCCTCCTCACCCACACTGGCCGGGCAATGCCCGCGTTGCCCTGTCTTTCGTGCTCAATTACGAAGAAGGCGGTGAGCGCAACATTCTGCACGGTGACAAAGAATCCGAAGCCTTCCTCTCTGAAATGGTTGCCGCCCAGCCGCTGCAAGGCGAGCGCAACATGAGCATGGAATCGCTTTACGAGTATGGCAGCCGTACCGGCGTCTGGCGGATCCTCAAGCTGTTCAAGGAATTCGATATTCCGCTGACCATCTTCGCCGTCGCCATGGCCGCCCAGCGTCATCCGGACGTGATTCGTGCGATGGTTGAAGCAGGTCACGAGATCTGCAGCCACGGCTATCGCTGGATCGACTACCAGTACATGGACGAGGCGCAGGAACGCGAGCACATGCTCGAAGCCATCCGCATCCTCACCGAACTCACCGGCGAGCGCCCGTTGGGCTGGTACACCGGCCGCACCGGCCCGAACACCCGTCGTCTGGTCATGGAAGAAGGTGGTTTCCTCTACGACTGCGACACCTACGACGACGACCTGCCCTACTGGGAACCGAACAACCCGACCGGCAAGCCGCACCTGGTGATCCCGTACACGCTGGACACCAACGACATGCGCTTCACGCAAGTGCAGGGGTTCAACAAGGGCGACGACTTCTTCGAATACCTCAAGGACGCGTTCGACGTGCTTTACGCCGAAGGTGCCGAAGCGCCGAAGATGCTCTCGATCGGTCTGCACTGCCGCCTGATCGGCCGTCCGGGTCGCATCGCTTCGCTCAAGCGCTTTATCGAATACGCCAAAAGTCATGAACAGGTGTGGTTCAGCCGTCGCGTCGACATCGCACGTCACTGGCACGAAACCCACCCGTACCAAGAGGCCGCCAAATGAGCCGCTTTCAAACCCTGCAACCGTCGACCCTGAGCCGCGACGCTTTCGTCAACGCCTTCGCCGACATCTACGAACATTCGCCATGGGTGGCCGAGAAGGCCTACGACCTGGGCGCAGACGCCTCGATCGACGAGATCGAAACCCTGCACCAGCGCATGAGCGACATCCTGTTGAGCGCCGATCACGCCAGTCAACTGGCACTGATCAACGCTCACCCGGACCTGGCCGGCAAAGCCGCCGTCCAGGGCGAACTGACCGAAGCCAGCACCAATGAACAGGCTGGCGCCGGTATTCACCAATGCACGGCCGAAGAGTTCCAGCGCTTCACCGAGCTGAACGACGCCTACAAAGCCAAGTTCAAGTTTCCCTTCATCATGGCGGTAAAAGGCAGCAACCGGCATCAGATCCTCGCGGCGTTCGAAACGCGCATTCACAATTCGGCGGAAACCGAATTCAAATGCGCGCTGGCGGAGATCAACAAGATCGCCCTGTTCCGTTTACTGACCCTCTAGCGAAGCCTGACCCGAGCATGTCAAACGCGGAGAATGCCCAGGGTCTTGCAAGCATCCCCAGCCAACTTATTTAAAGGCAGACAAGAAGAATGAAAGCTTACGCCGTACCTTTCGAGAAGTTCGTCAACCTGGCCGATGCCCGTCTGGGCACCAAAATCATCTCGGTCACCGATGACTGGTTCGCAGACGCCAATCGTCTGTTCCAACCGACCCCGGCCGTATGGAAGGAGGGCGTGTTCGATGACAACGGCAAGTGGATGGACGGCTGGGAATCGCGCCGCAAGCGCTTCGAAGGCTTCGACAGCGCAGTGATCCGCCTGGGCGTACCGGGTTCGATCAAAGGCGTGGACATCGACACTTCATTCTTCACCGGCAACTACCCGCCATCGGCCTCTCTGGAAGCGTGCTTCCTGGCGTCGGGCGAGCCTGATGAAAACACTCAGTGGACTGAAGTGCTGTCGGCCGTCGAGCTGCAGGGCAACAGCCACCATTACCACGAAATCAGCAACGACAAAGCGTTCAGCCACCTGCGTTTCAACATCTACCCGGACGGTGGTGTTGCCCGTCTGCGCGTGTACGGTGTGCCGCATCGTGACTGGTCGGCCGTTGGCGACAACGAGCAAATCGACCTGGCAGCAGCCCTTAACGGTGGCCGCGCCCTCGCCTGCTCCGACGAACACTTCGGCCGCATGAGCAACATCCTCAACCCGGGCCGTGGCATCAACATGGGCGACGGCTGGGAAACTGCACGTCGTCGCACGCCGGGCAATGACTGGGTGATCGTCGCACTGGGCCACCCGGGCGAGATTGAAAAAATCATCGTCGACACCCTGCACTTCAAGGGCAACTACCCGGACACTTGCTCGATTCAGGGCGCGTTCGTCAAGGGCGGTACTGACAGCCAGATCGAAACCCAGTCGCTGTTCTGGCGCGATCTGCTGCCAAGCCAGAAACTGGAAATGCACGCCGAACACACCTTCGTCGAGCAGATCAAGGCTCTGGGCCCGATCACCCACATCCGCCTGAACGTGTTCCCGGATGGTGGTGTGAGTCGCCTGCGCGTACTGGGCAAGGTCGCGAAGTAATGCTGAGCCTGTAGGAGCTGCCGCAGGCTGCGATCTTTTGATCTTAAAAACAAAATCAAAAGATCGCAGGTTTCGCCAGCTCCTACAGGGATCGCGCAAGACGCACTGACAAGTTGAACAACACAGAATTCGGATAAGAAGAACAGCATGCGCACACTGACGATTGAACCGCTGAGCAAAGAAGCCTTCGCCCCTTTCGGTGACGTGATCGAAACCGACGGCAGCGATCACTTCATGATCAACAACGGTTCGACCATGCGCTTCCATAAACTGGCGACGGTCGAAACCGCTCAGCCTGAGGACAACGCGATCATCAGCATTTTCCGCGCCGACGCGCAGGACATGCCGCTGACCGTTTGCATGCTGGAACGCCATCCGCTGGGCAGCCAGGCTTTCATTCCGCTGCTCGGCAACCCCTTTCTGATCGTGGTCGCGCCCGTTGGCGATGAACCTGTATCAGGCTTGGTCCGCGCCTTCGTCACCAACGGCAGGCAGGGCATTAATTACCATCGCGGCGTTTGGCACCATCCGGTGCTGACGATCGAAAAGCGGGATGACTTCCTGGTGGTTGATCGCAGTGGCACAGGCAATAACTGCGATGAGCATTTTTTCAAAGAGGATGAGCGTTTGATCCTCGCCCCCCACCAATAAGAGAAGGTCTGATCACTCGACAACAGAGTGACAGGCGAGAGGTAAAGACTGTGGAAGCACATCTGTTGGAATGGCTGAACCTGAGCGTGCGCTGGGTTCACATGATTACTGGCGTGGCCTGGATCGGCGCGTCGTTCTATTTCGTCTGGCTGGAGAACAACCTCAACCGCGTCAACCCGAAAACCGGTCTGGCCGGTGATCTGTGGGCGATCCACGGTGGCGGTATCTATCACCTGGAAAAATACAAACTGGCTCCCCCGACCATGCCGGATAACCTGCACTGGTTCAAATGGGAAGCCTACTTCACCTGGCTGTCGGGGATCGCGCTGCTTTGCGTAGTCTTCTACTACAACCCGACGCTGTACCTGCTGGCACCGGGCAGCAGCCTGACCGGCCCTGAAGGCGTTGCGCTGGGCATTGGCTCTCTGTTCGTCGGCTGGTTCGTCTACTCCTTCCTTTGCGACTCGGCCCTGGGTAAACGCCCTGCCCTGCTCGGCTTCATCCTGTTCGTGCTGATCATTGGCGCGGCGTATGGCTTCAGCAAGGTGTTCAGCGGTCGCGGTGCGTACCTGCACGTTGGCGCGATCATCGGCACCATCATGGTCGGTAACGTGTTCCGCATCATCATGCCGGCGCAACGTGCACTGGTCGCGGCGATTGCCGAGAACCGCACGCCGGATCCGGCGCTGCCCGCCAAAGGCTTGCTGCGTTCGCGTCACAACAACTACTTCACCCTGCCGGTGCTGTTCATCATGATCAGCAACCACTTCCCGAGCACGTATGGCAGCCAGTACAACTGGTTGATCCTGGCCGGGATCGCGGTGTTTGCGGTGTTGGTGCGTCACTACTTCAACACCCGTCACGACAGCCACAAGTTCGCCTGGACTTTGCCTGTTGCAGCCGTTGGCATGATCACTCTGGCGTACGTCACCGGCCCTGCGCCGATGTCCACCGCACCGGAAGTGGCGAAGGCGCCAGCGAAAATCGAGTACCAGCCATTGCCGGAAACTGCAGTGGGCGGTGGCTTGAAACCGGCTGAAGCGGCGCAACCTGCTGCACCTGCCGAACCTGCAGCACCAGCGCAAGCCTCCAACGCCGGCCCAGGCTTCGACAAAGTGCATAACGTGATTCAAGAGCGTTGCACGGTTTGTCACTCGGCCAAGCCGACCAGCCCGTTGTTCAGCGCAGCTCCGGCCGGTGTGATGCTCGACACTCCTGAGCAGATTCGCCAGAACGCGGCGCGGATCCAGGCGCAGGCCATCACCACGCAGATCATGCCACTGGGCAACATCACACAGATGACCCAGCAGGAACGTGACCTGATCGGTGCATGGATCGCCCAGGGAGCCCAGACCAACTAAGCCACACAAAAGCCTGCTTAACAGCAGGCTTTTGAGGTGAAGGGATTTACCTGTGCTTGAGGATTTACCTGTGGCGAGGGGATTTATCCCCGATCGGCGGCGCAGCCGTCGCAGAACCTGTCATTGCCATCTGCCTGATGTATTGCGATTGCAGGTTTTGGGGCTACTTCGTAGCCCATCGGGGATAAATCCCCTCGCCACAAAGTTCCTCTGACCACACATACGAATGATGCAAAGAAACAGCTGTGAGCCACCCGGCAGCTGTTAATCACAAGAATAAAAAGATCCGAGGTGTTGCATGTCCGAGCTGTCCAAAGCGCGCATCCCCGACGCACCCGCCATTCAGCGTTTGCCCCTTTTGCAACTGATCCTGGTCGGTTTGCAACATGTTCTGCTGATGTACGGTGGTGCCATCGCGGTGCCGCTGATCATTGGACAGGCCGCTGGCCTGAGTCGTGAAGAAATCGCCTTCCTGATCAACGCCGACCTGCTGGTCGCCGGTATTGCCACCATCGTGCAGTCGCTCGGTATCGGCCCGATGGGCATTCGCATGCCGGTGATGATGGGCGCCAGTTTTGCCGCTGTCGGCAGCATGGTCGCCATGGCGGGCATGCCCGGTATCGGTCTGCAAGGCATCTTCGGTGCAACAATCGCCGCCGGTTTCTTCGGCATGATCATCGCGCCGTTCATGTCCAAGGTCGTGCGATTCTTCCCGCCTCTGGTGACGGGCACCGTCATCACCTCGATCGGTTTGTCGCTGTTCCCCGTGGCCGTGAACTGGGCCGGTGGCGGTGCCGATGCGGCTCAATTCGGCTCACCTATTTATCTGGCCATTGCCGCACTGGTGCTGGCCACCATCCTGCTGGTCCACCGCTTCATGCGCGGGTTCTGGGTGAACATTTCCGTGCTGATCGGCATGTGTTTCGGTTACATCCTTTGCGGCGCGATTGGCATGGTCGACCTGAGCGGCATGGCCGCTGCGCCGTGGGTTCAGTTCGTCACTCCGCTGCATTTCGGCATGCCGAAGTTTGAACTGGCGCCGATCCTTTCGATGTGTCTGGTGGTGGTAATCATCTTCGTCGAGTCCACCGGGATGTTCCTCGCGCTGGGCAAAATCACCGGTCAGGAAGTCTGCCCGCGCATGTTGCGTCGCGGCTTGCTGTGCGATGCGGGCGCCTCGTTCTTCGCCGGATTCTTCAACACCTTCACCCACTCCTCCTTCGCGCAAAACATCGGCCTGGTGCAGATGACCGGCGTGCGCTGCCGTTCGGTCACCATCGTTGCCGGCGGCTTGCTGATCGTCTTGAGCCTGCTGCCCAAAGCCGCGTTCCTGGTGGCGTCGATTCCTCCAGCGGTACTCGGCGGTGCAGCGATTGCGATGTTCGGCATGGTTGCTGCGACCGGGATCAAGATTCTGCAAGAAGCCGACATCGGTGACCGTCGCAACCAGTTGCTGGTGGCGGTGAGCATCGGCATGGGCCTGATCCCGGTGGTGCGTCCGGAGTTTTTCGCACACCTGCCGATGTGGATGAGCCCGATCACCCACAGCGGCATCGCCATGGCAACGCTCAGCGCGCTGACGCTGAACCTGCTGTTCAACATTCTAGGCGGCGCCGAGCGCGCGGCGATCAACGACTGCAACGCGCACTCGCATTAACAGCAACACCGAAGAACCCCTGTAGCAGTGAGCCTGCTCGCGATCGCGGTATGACATTCAACACACCAGTTGACTGAAACAACGCCATCGCGAGCAGGCTCACTCCTACAGGGGTCAGACAACTCTGCGCCTTAAAAATAAAAACAAGAGGGAGCAACAGATGATTCGCACGCAATCGAGTTTGCTATTGAGCGGCGGCCTGCTCGCCGCATCCCAGGCCATGGCCGGCGATTTATTGCTCTGGCAGACCAACAGCCTCAGCTACCTGTACGGCAAGAATTTCGCGATCAACCCGTCGATCCAGCAAACGGTGACCTTCGAGCACGCCGACAAGTGGAAGTACGGCGACAACTTTCTGTTCGTCGACAAGATCTTCTACAACGGCAAAGAAGACGCGAACAAAGGCCCGCACGCGTTCTACGGTGAATTCACTCCGCGCTTCTCGTTCGGCAAGATCTTCGACCAGAAAATCGAGTTCGGCCCGATCAAGGATGTACTGCTGGCGATGACCTACGAATACGGCGAAGGTGAAAGCGAGGCCTACCTGATCGGCCCCGGCTTCGACCTCAAAGTGCCTGGCTTCAATTACGTCACCCTGAACATCTTCCGCCGCCAGACCGAAGGCCCACGCCCCGGCGATGGCGTCTGGCAGATCACGCCCGGCTGGTCCTACAGCATTCCGGTAGGCAATTCCGACCTGTTGATCGACGGTTATCTGGACTGGGTGGTCGACAACGATGAGAACTCGCGCGGCACCTACCACGCCAACCTGCACATCAATCCGCAGATCAAATATGACTTGGGCAAAGCCCTGGGCTGGAGTCAGAAGCAGCTGTATGTCGGCACCGAATACAGCTACTGGAAGAACAAATACGGCGTCGAAAACAGCCATAACTTCGACACCAATCAGAACACCGCCAGCCTGCTGGTGAAGGTGCACTTCTGAGATGGCCCGCAACCGTGCCCCATGCCTGTCGTCGGTGCTCTGTTGCGGGGCACTTGAGAGCTGGCCGAGGAGTCAGTATTCTCCGCGGCCTCTTGAATTCGGTCTAAAAAAAAGCCCGGATTTAATTCCTGACCGAAAAGCCAACTTATCCCGGCCCCGGCCAGTACCGAGGCATCCCGAAAACACGCTCAATCGACTGTTTTTCAGCAGCCGAAGGGCGTTTTTTTGCTTTTCGAAAAGCCTTGGCTCAGCTCTTGCTAACAGCAAACAAGCTGACCGATCGGATGACTTTTTGCAGCAACGAAAAAAGGCGCCACACCAGAGCGCCGATCAAAAAAAATAAACGTGGAACACCTACTTTGGGAGCAACCGAATGAAACGTATGTGCACCAGCCTGATGCTTGCGGGATCCTTGCTGGCCGGGGGGCAGGCCATGGCCGAAGGCCTCCTGCAATGGCAGGACAACAGCCTGACCTACCTTTATGGCAAGGACTTCCAGGTCAACCCGCGCATCCAGCAGACCGTCACCTTTGAACACGCTGACGGGTGGAAGTACGGGGACAACTTCTTCTTCCTCGACAAGATCTTCTACAACGGTGAAAAGGACTTCAACAACGGTCCGAACACCTACTACGGCGAGTTCCAGCCACGCATCTCGCTGGGCAAGGTTCTCGACCAGAAGATCGAGTTCGGCCCGATCAAAGACGTCCTGCTGGCGATGACTTACGAGTTCGGCGAGGGTGACACCGAGTCGTACCTGATTGGTCCGGGTTTCGACCTGGCCATCCCGGGCTTCGACTACTTCCAGCTGAACTTCTACCAGCGTCACACCGAAGGCTCGCGCGCCGGTGACAACGTCTGGCAGATCACGCCGGTCTGGTCCTACACCGTGCCGGTGGGCAATTCGAACATCCTGATCGACGGCTATATGGACTGGGTGACCGACAACGATTCCAACTCCAAAGGCGACTACCACGCCAACCTGCACTTCAACCCACAGGTCAAATACGACCTGGGCAAGGCGCTGAGTTATGGCGAGAAGCAGTTGTATGTCGGTATTGAGTACGACTACTGGAAAGACAAGTACGGCATCGACGACACCGGTGCGTTCAAGACCAATCAGAGCGTGACCAACTTCCTGGTGAAGTTCCACTTCTGATAAAGATCAAAAGATCGCAGGCTTCGCCAGCTCCTACAGGGGACCGCATTCCTCTGTAGGAGCTGCCGATGGCTGCGATCTTTTGCTTTAAAGCATCGCCAGCAGGCTGGCTCTCACAGGGATTTGTGTCGTTCATACAATTTGAATCTGACACAAAACCTGTGGTAGCTGGCTTGCCAGCGATTGGCCGCACCACCGATCTCAGGCCGGAACCATCACCTCGGATAGCCCGAGAAACCGGCACAACTCCTCACGCTTGGCCAACGCATCCCGCCGCCCCAGATCAATCAGCTCACTGCAATACCCCGCCTCGAACAGCAGATAACTCAACACCCCTGCCCCACTCGTCTTGGTCGCACCCGGCCCACGCAAGAACAAGCGCAACGCCGCCGGCAATTCCTGGCGATGCCGCGCCGCGATCTCATCGATCGGCTGACTTGGCGAAATCACCAGCACCTCCACCGGCGCCACGCCTAATGCGCGGGTCGGCGTGCCATCGGGCATCAGGTGACTGAACTGGTTCAAGCGCTCAAGCAACTCGATGTCGCTCTCCAGACTGTCAATGAACGTGCTGTTGAGCATGTGCCCGCCGATCTGCGCCAGCGTCGGCTGCTGACCGGTGTAGGTGCGTTCCAGCGGCTGCTGCGGATCAACCCCGCGCGGGTTGCCGCTGACGCCCACCACCAGCACGCGAGTCGCGCCCAAGTGCAGCGCCGGGCTGATCGGCGCCGATTGGCGTACCGCGCCGTCGCCGAAATACTCCTCGCCGATCTTCACCGGGGCGAACAGCAACGGAATCGCCGAACTGGCCAACAGATGCTCCACCGACAACTGCGTCGGCACGCCAATGCGTCGATGACGCAGCCACGCATCGATTACGCCACCGCCCTGATAGAACGTCACCGCCTGCCCCGATTCGTAGCCGAATGCGGTCACCGCCACGGCGCGCAATTGCTTTTGCGCGATGGATTCGGCGATGCCGGGCAGGTGCAGTTTTTCATTGAGCAGTTCACGCAGCGGCGAACTGTTGAGCAGCGCCACCGGCATCTGTCGACCGATGCCGAGCAAACTATGGCTGACAAACCGACTGGCCTGCCGGATCACGCCAGGCCAGTCACTGCGTAGCACACGATGGCTGCGAAAGCCCTGCCAGAACAGTGTGAGGCGCTCGATGGCGGCGCGAAAATCGGTGGCACCGCTGGCCAGGCTGACCGCGTTGATCGCCCCGGCCGACGTGCCGACGATCACTGGAAAGGGATTGTCCGCGCCCAATGGCAGCAACTCTGCAATCGCCGCCAACACCCCTACCTGATACGCCGCCCGAGCCCCGCCGCCGGAAAGAATCAAACCTGTGACCGGTTCAGCAGGGCTCATCGCAACACTCCATGGTGCTTAGGGGGATGGGTCAATCAACCGCGTTTGGCGTACAACTTCGGCTCGCCCGGCGGACGGCTCTTGAAGCGGCGATGCGCCCACAGGTATTGCTCGGGGCAGGCCCGCAGCGCGCTCTCGACCCACTGATTGATGCGGATGCAGTCGGCCTCTTCGGTCTCACCGGGGAAACCTTCCAGCGGCGGATGGATCACCATGCGGTAACCGCTGCCGTCGGCCAGACGCTCCTGAGTGAACGGCACCACCAACGCTTTGCCCAACCGTGCAAACTTGCTGGTCGCGGTCACAGTCGCCGCCTGAATGCCGAACAGCGGCACGAAGATGCTCTGCTTGGCGCCGTAATCCTGATCCGGCGCGTACCAGATCGCCCGGCCTGAGCGCAGCAACTTGAGCATGCCGCGCACGTCGTCGCGCTCCACCGCCAGCGAATCGAGATTGTGCCGCTCGCGCCCACGACGCTGAACAAAATCGAACAACGGATTCTTGTGTTCGCGGTACATGCCGTCGATGGTGTGTTGCTGGCCGAGCAGCGCCGCGCCGATTTCCAGAGTGGTGAAATGCGCCGCCATCAGAATCACGCCTTTACCTTCGCGCTGGGCCTGCTGCAAATGTTCAAGGCCTTCGATGTGCGCCAGTTTTGCAAGGCGCTCGCGGGACCACCACCAGCTCATCGCCATTTCAAAAAAGGCGATGCCGGTAGAGGCAAAGTTTTCCTTGAGCAGGCGTTTGCGCTCGGCGGCGGACTTTTCCGGGAAGCACAATTCCAGATTGCGTTTGGCGATGCGCCGCCGGTCGCCGGCCACGCGATACATCAACGCGCCCAAAACTCGACCGATGGTCAGCAGTGCCGGATACGGCAACTGCACGATCAGCCACAAAAGCCCCAGACCGCACCAGAGCGGCCAGAAGCGTGGAGCAAGAAATGCTTTTCGAAAACGCGGGCGATCCATTAAAGCTTCCGTAAATACAGTGGCCGCGCATTCTACATCGTTCGACCCGGCTTGCGGCTCGCGGGCGTTCTCGTTATAAGTCTCGGCACTTTTAGTGACAAGCCGTTGTATGCCGATATGAGCCAAATCCAATCGCCAGACCAAGATCCCGTGTTCCAGTTGAAGGGCAGCATGCTGGCCATTACCGTGCTGGAGTTGTCCCGCAACGACCTCGAAAGCCTTGATCGGCAACTGGCCGCCAAAGTCGCACAGGCGCCCAATTTTTTCAGCAATGCACCGCTGGTCCTGGCGCTGGACAAACTGCCGCCCGGCGAAGGCGCCGTCGATCTGCCGGGGCTGATGCGCGTGTGCCGTCAACATGGCCTGCGCACCTTGGCGATTCGCGCCAGCCGCATCGAAGACATCGCCGCCGCCATCGCCATCGACATCCCGGTGCTGCCGCCGTCCGGCGCCCGTGAGCGACCGCTGGAAGCCCCGGAACCCGAAGTCAAAAAGAAGCCGGAAAAACCGCCAGAGCCGACCATCAAACCGACCCGTGTCATCACTACGCCAGTGCGTGGTGGCCAACAGATATATGCCCAGGGTGGCGATCTGGTTGTGGTTTCGTCGGTCAGTCCGGGCGCGGAACTTCTCGCCGATGGCAACATCCATGTATACGGCCCGATGCGTGGCCGTGCGCTGGCCGGCGTGAAGGGCGACACCAAGGCACGGATTTTCTGTCAGCAATTGAGCGCTGAACTGATCTCCATCGCCGGTCATTACAAGGTTTCCGAAGATTTGCGTCGCGACCCCATGTGGGGCTCGGGCGTACAGGTCAGCCTGTCGGGCGACGTGTTGAACATCATTCGGCTTTAACGGATACTGCCGCATTTTCCAAGCATCTCTAAAACGTAGCGAAAACGGCTCAAACGAAGTAGGAAAAAGGCCAAAAGCCAAATTCCAGCCAAGGCTGTCCGACTGCAGTAGTTTTCAAGAGATGTTTTTCAGGGGCTAAACAGTCCTTCTTCCTTAGGGGTGAAACACCTTGGCCAAGATTCTCGTGGTTACATCCGGCAAGGGTGGTGTGGGTAAGACCACCACCAGCGCCGCTATCGGTACCGGCCTCGCTCTGCGCGGCCACAAAACAGTGATCGTCGACTTCGACGTGGGCTTGCGTAACCTTGACCTGATCATGGGTTGCGAGCGCCGCGTGGTGTATGACTTCGTCAACGTGGTCAACGGCGAAGCCAACCTGCAACAGGCCCTGATCAAAGACAAGCGCCTGGAAAACCTCTACGTACTGGCCGCCAGTCAGACCCGCGACAAAGACGCGCTGACCGTCGAAGGCGTGGAAAAAGTCCTGATGCAACTCAAGGCTGACTTTGACTTCGTGGTGTGCGACTCCCCGGCGGGCATCGAGAAAGGTGCACACCTGGCGATGTATTTCGCCGACGAAGCGATCATCGTGACCAACCCGGAAGTGTCCTCGGTACGTGACTCCGACCGCATGCTCGGCCTGTTGGCCAGCAAGTCGCGTCGTGCCGAACAAGGCGAAGAGCCGATCAAGGAACACCTGCTGCTGACCCGTTACAACCCGCAGCGTGTCAGTGATGGCGAAATGCTGGGTGTTGAAGACGTGAAGGAAATTCTGGCAGTGACCCTGCTGGGTGTCATCCCGGAATCCCAGGCTGTCCTGAAGGCTTCCAACTCGGGTGTCCCGGTTATTCTCGACGACCAGAGCGATGCCGGTCAGGCCTACAGCGATGCCGTTGATCGTCTGCTGGGCAAAGAAAAAGAACATCGTTTCCTCGATGTTACGAAGAAGGGATTCTTCGAGCGCCTGTTTGGAGGTAGGTAATGAACCTTTTTGACTTCTTTCGTGCCAACAAAAAGCCAAGTACCGCCTCGGTAGCGAAAGAGCGTCTACAGATCATCGTGGCGCATGAGCGCGGCCAGCGCAGCACGCCGGATTATTTGCCAGCCTTGCAAAAGGAACTGGTCGACGTGATCCGCAAGTACGTCAACATCGGTAACGACGACGTACATGTTGCACTGGAAAGCCAGGGCAGTTGCTCGATTCTGGAACTCAACATCACCCTGCCTGATCGTTAAGTCGATCCGGCAGTCGCCACGGCGGCTCGGACTGTTGATGCTCGTGTAGGACCTGCCGAAGGCTGCGATCTTTTGATCTTGTCGTTAAGAAGATCAAAAGATCGCAGCCTTCGGCAGGTCCTACAGGAGTTGTCAGTGGTTTTGAGCCGCCGTTGGCATTTGTTACGAGGCTGTTTTAATGCCGTTGTCCAACATCCACATCCTCCATCAGGACGCCGCCGTACTGGTGGTGAACAAGCCGACCCTGCTGCTCTCGGTTCCCGGCCGCGCCGACGACAACAAGGACTGCCTGATTACCCGTCTGCAGGAAAACGGCTACCCGGAAGCACGCATCGTGCACCGTCTGGACTGGGAAACCTCGGGGATCATTCTGCTCGCCCGTGACGCCGACACTCACCGCGAACTGTCGCGCCAGTTTCACGACCGCGAAACGGAAAAGGCCTACACCGCGTTGGCCTGGGGTCAGCCAGAACTGGACAGTGGCAGCATCGACTTGCCGCTGCGCTACGATCCGCCAACCAAGCCACGTCACGTGGTCGATCACGAATTCGGCAAACATGCGCTGACCTTCTGGCGTGTGCTGGAGCGTTGTGGCGACTGGTGTCGCGTCGAGCTGACGCCGATCACCGGCCGTTCGCACCAGTTGCGCGTGCACATGCTGTCGATCGGTCATCCGCTGCTCGGTGACGGTCTCTACGCACACGAGCAAGCGCTCGCCGCCTGGCCACGCCTGTGCCTGCACGCGAGCATGCTCAGCTTCACCCATCCGCAAACCGGCGAACGCCTGCGCTTCGAGTGCCCGGCCCCGTTCTGACAAACCCCATGTAGGAGCTGCCGCAGGCTGCGATCTTTTGATCTTGTGTTTCGTAAATCAAAAAAAAGATCAAAAGATCGCAGCCTGCGGCAGCTCCTACAGGGATCCACTTCAGATTCAATTCCCTGGTCAATGCGTTAAACTCCCGCCCATTGCTGTCTGGAGCTTCTTATGCGCGAAGAGCTGAACCAAGGCCTGATCGACTTCCTCAAGGCCTCCCCTACCCCGTTCCACGCTACCGCCAGCCTGGTGCAACGTCTGGAGGCTGCCGGTTTTGTGCGCCTCGACGAGCGCGAGCCTTGGACCACCGAGGCCAACGGCCGCTACTACGTCACCCGCAATGACTCCTCGATTGTCGCGATCAAAATGGGCCGCAACTCGCCGCTGCACGGTGGCATCCGTCTGGTTGGCGCGCACACCGACAGCCCGTGCCTGCGGGTCAAGCCGCAACCGGAACTGCAACGTCAGGGCTTCTGGCAACTGGGCGTTGAAGTCTACGGTGGTGCGCTGCTGGCGCCGTGGTTCGACCGCGACCTCTCGCTGGCCGGCCGCGTAACCTTCCGCCGCGACGGCAAAGTCGAAAGCCAGTTGATCGACTTCAAGGCGCCCATCGCGATCATCCCCAACCTGGCTATTCACCTGAACCGTGAAGCCAACATGGGCTGGGCGATCAATGCCCAGACCGAATTGCCGCCGATTCTTGCGCAGTTCGCCGGTGACGAGCGCGTCGATTTCCGTGCCGTGCTCACCGATCAACTGGCTCGCGAACACGGTCTGAACGCCGACGTCGTGCTTGATTACGAGCTGAGTTTCTACGACACGCAAAGTGCTGCAGTCATTGGCCTGAACGGTGACTTCATCGCCGGCGCGCGACTCGACAACCTGCTGTCGTGCTACGCCGGCCTGCAAGCCTTGCTCACTGCCGAAACCGACGAGACCTGCGTGCTGGTCGCCAACGACCACGAAGAAGTCGGCTCCTGCTCGGCCTGCGGTGCCGACGGCCCGATGCTCGAACAGACCCTGCGCCGTCTGCTGCCCGAAGGTGACGAGTTCGTCCGCACCATTCAGAAGTCCCTGCTTGTTTCGGCCGACAACGCCCACGGCGTGCACCCGAACTACGCCGAGAAGCACGACGCCAACCACGGCCCGAAACTCAACGCCGGCCCGGTGATCAAGGTCAACAGCAACCAGCGCTACGCCACCAACAGCGAAACCGCCGGGTTCTTCCGTCATCTGTGCATGGCCGAAGAAGTACCGGTGCAAAGCTTCGTGGTGCGCAGCGACATGGGCTGCGGCTCGACCATCGGCCCGATCACCGCCAGCCACCTGGGCGTGCGCACCGTCGACATCGGCCTGCCGACGTTCGCCATGCACTCGATCCGCGAACTGTGCGGCAGCCATGACCTGGCGCACCTGGTCAAAGTGCTGAGCGCGTTCTACGCCTGCCGCGAGTTGCCGTAATCCTGCGCGACGACCGTCCCCCCCTGTAGGAGCTGCCGAAGGCTCGGGCCGCGATCGGACGATCTTTTGATCTGGTTTTTAAAGATCAAAAGATCGCAGCCTGCGGCAGCTCCTACATAGATCAACACCGCGTGACCGAAAGCGGCCTAGACTTACATCATTCATTTCGACAAGGCAGTCACCATGATCTCGATGTCCTCTTTCCACGCCATGCTCATTCCCATCCTGTGCGGAATGATCCTGCTGGCCATCGGCTTCAACTTCCGCGACAAGAACGCGGGTGTGTTCGCGATGTGGATCGGCATGCTGACGATCCTCGCCACCGTGATTTACAAGATCCTCGCCAAACTCAACGAATAAACCCGTGCCCGGCTCGCAATGCTTTCGGCGGGCTCGTACACTTCAGCGAATCCGCCCCTTGCGAGGTTGACCGCCTAGTGTTTGCTCGTCTGTTTGCTCTGCCCTGTATTTTCCTCATCTGCCTGATGACGTTGCTGCCAGTGGCGCCTGCCCACGCGGTCGGTCTGCCGGGCCTGCTCAACACCAGCAAGGCGCAGCCCGAGGCCCAGGAACCGCTCGGCCAGTCCCTCGACGAAGTCATCAAGTCGCTGGAAAACGACAAGCAACGCGCACAGTTGCTGACCGACCTGAAGAAACTTCGCGACGCCACGAAAAAAGCCCAGGCCTCACCCGAACAAGGCGTGCTCGGCCTGATTGGCGGCACACTGACCAGTTTCGAGAAACAGTTTTCCGGCGCCGACAGCCCGGTGACGCGCTGGTCCAACGAGTTCGAACTGGCCAAGGATGAGTTCAAGGCGCTGATACTGCCGGCCAGTGAATGGCTGCCGATCATCTTTGCCTTCGCCATTATTCTGATGGTCTGGAGCCTGCTCGCCGCCGCGCTGATCTGGCTCGGTCATCGCGTACGCATGCGCTTCGGCCTCACCGAAGAACTGCCGCAACACCCCAAGGCCCTCGACATGTTGCGCTTCGCTTTGCGCAAACTCGGGCCGTGGCTGATCGCCCTGGTGATCACCGTTTACATGAGCTACGCGCTGCCATCGTCGCTGGGTAAAAGTCTGGCGATGCTCTTGGCCTATGCGCTGGTGGTCGGCACCTGCTTCTCGGCAATCTGCGTCATCGCTTTTTCCCTGCTCGACGGCCCGCACCGCCATCGCGCGTTGTACATCCTGCGCCACCAGGCGTTTCGGCCACTGTGGCTGATCGGCAGCTTCGCCGCATTCGGTGAAGCCCTGAGCGACCCGCGACTGATCGAAGGGCTCGGCGTGCATCTGGCGCACACCGCCGCGACGATCGCCAATGTCCTCGCTGCGCTGTCGACCGGGTTGTTCATCCTGCGTTTTCGCCGGCCGATTGCGCACCTGATTCGCAACCAGCCGTTGTCCCGTCGCCTGACCCGCCGCGCCCTCAGCGACACCATCGAAATCCTCGGCACCTTCTGGTACGTGCCGGCGCTGGTGCTGGTCGGCATCTCGCTGTTCGCCACTTTCGTCTCCGCCGGCGACACCAGCACCGCGCTGCGCCAGTCGCTGATCTGCACCGTGCTGTTGGTGTTGTGCATGGTGATAAACGGCCTCGTCCGCCGTCACTCACTCAAACCGCAACGCGGGCCGAAACGTCACGCGCTCTATTCCGAGCGCCTGAAAAACTTCTTCTATACCCTCGCGCACCTGTTCGTGTGGCTGGTATTCATCGAACTCGGCCTGCGCGTCTGGGGCCAGTCGCTGATCGGTTTCGCCGAAGGTGACGGCCATGACATCAGCGTCAAACTGTTCAGCCTGATCGGCACGCTGATTTTCTCCTGGCTGATCTGGATCCTCGCCGACACCGCCGTGCACCACGCCCTCACCCGCTCACGCAAAGGCCTGGCCAACGCACGCGCGCAAACCATGATGCCGCTGATCCGCAACGTGCTGTTCGTAACGATTTTCATCATTGCGCTGATCGTCGCCCTGGCGAACATGGGCATGAACGTCACGCCACTGCTGGCCGGTGCCGGTGTCATCGGTCTGGCCATCGGTTTCGGCGCGCAGTCACTGGTCGCGGACTTGATCACTGGCCTGTTCATCATCATCGAGGACTCACTGGCCATCGACGACTACGTCGACGTCGGCGGCCACCTCGGCACCGTCGAAGGCCTGACCATCCGCACCGTGCGTCTGCGTGACATCGACGGCATCGTCCACACCATCCCGTTCAGCGAAATCAAAAGCATCAAAAACTACTCGCGGGAATTCGGCTACGCGATCTTCCGCGTGGCAGTGCCCTACAACATGGAAATCGACGACGCGATCAAACTCATGCGCGACGTCGGCCAGAAAATGCGCACCGACCCCCTGCAACGTCGCAACATCTGGTCGCCACTGGAGATTCAAGGCGTGGAAAGTTTCGAGTCCGGCAGTGCGATCCTCCGCGCGCGGTTCAAGACTGCGCCGATCAAGCAGTGGGAAGTTTCGCGGGCGTTCAACTTGTCGCTCAAGCGGCACTTGGATGAGGCGGGGCTGGATCTGGCGACCCCACGCATGAGCGTACAAGTGATCACCGCTGGTGGTGGCCAGCCCAAGGAATAGCACTTCGCAGCGCCACTTGGGTCACAGGCAGGGAAGCCAGAAAAACAATAACCATGGAGAAGCCCGATGCAGCTGACACGTATTGCCCAAGCCGTTTTGCTCACTCTGTTCGCCAGCCACGCCAGTGCGGCGACGATGGAAAGCACCCGTGAACAGATCGCCGCACAGGCCAGACAGCTCGAACCCGAACTGCTGGAAACCCGCCGCGACATCCACGCCCACCCGGAACTGGGCAACACGGAAAAACGCACCTCGGAACTGGTCGCCAAACAACTGAAAGCCCTGGGCCTGGAAGTCAAAACCGGCGTCGCCCGCACCGGCGTAGTCGCCATCCTCAAGGGTGGCCTGCCCGGCCCGACCGTCGCTCTTCGCGCCGACATGGACGCCCTGCCAGTCAAGGAAGTCGCCGACCTGCCGTTCGCCTCCAAAGCAAAAGGCACCTACCTCGGCAAAGAAGTCGACGTCATGCACGCCTGCGGCCACGACGCCCACACCGCAATCCTGCTAAGCACAGCGAAAATTCTCACAGCCATGCGCGACACCCTGCCCGGCACCGTGGTGTTCTACTTCCAACCGGCCGAAGAAGGCCCAAGCGACTTCATTCCCGACGGTAAAAACACCTGGGGCGCGAAAATGATGGTCGAGGAAGGCGTGATGAAATCGCCGAAACCCGATGCCGTCTTCGGTCTGCACGTCTGGGCCGGCATCCCCGCCGGCAAGATCGCCTACCGCCCCGGCGCCACCCTCGCCAGCTCCGACGACCTGCGTATCAAAATCCTCGGCAAACAAACCCACGCCGGCCGCCCATGGGACGGCATCGACCCTATCACCGTCGGTGCACAAACCATCGTCGGCCTGCAAACCGTGGTCAGCCGCCGCACCGATATTTCGTCTTATCCGTCGGTAGTCAGCATCGGCACCATCAATGGCGGCACGCGCTACAACATCATCCCCGAATCGGTCGACATGACCGGCACCATCCGCTCGTACGACTACGGCATCCGCCAAAAGCTGCACGCAGACGTACGCCAGACCGTCGAGAAAATTGCCGAGAGCGGTGGCGCGAAAGCCGACGTCACCATCATCGAAAAATACGACCCGACCATTAACAACCCGGCACTGACGGAGAAGATGCTGCCGACACTGAAATGGGCGGCCAAGGATGATGTGGTGAATGCACCGCTGGTGGGGGGCGCGGAAGACTTCTCGTTCTTTGCCAAGGAAGCGCCGGGGCTGTTTGTGTTTCTCGGCGTGACGCCAAGGGATCAAGACATGAGCAAGGCTGCGCCGAATCACAATCCGGGGTTCTTTGTCGATGAGTCGGCGTTGGTGGTCGGGGTGAGGACACTGGCCTCGTTGGCGACGGATTATTTGTATGCCAATGCGGGAGCGGGCAAATAAGCTTGATGTGAATGTGGGGGCGCTTTCGCGAGCAGGCTCACTCCTACAATTGGATTGAGTACATCCGGAAGCAACAGGTCGGCTGTCAGGCCGCCATCGCTGGCAAGCCAGCTCCCACAATTGAAATGTGTGCAGGCGGCTAGAAACTGGTCGGCTGTCAGGCCGCCATCGCTGGCAAGCCAGCTCCCACAAGAAAATGAGTACACCCCGCTCGCGGCGCATGCCGCCCCACTCAACACAATGAGCGCAAGCTCGAGTACCGCTTTTGATCTTGATCCACGGGCGACGTCGGAAGGCTGAGTGGAGGGATTGATCCGGGGGTGGGAGCGCAGCGACCGTTCGACGAAGTCGAACACATCGAGAGGAGGTGCAGCGAAGCAAACCGTAGGCGATGCCCCCCGGATCAATCCCGGAGCGAAGGAACCCCGAGCCCCAGCGAGCGGGCCGCACGCAGGAGCAAGCCTTTTTGGTTACTTTTTCGGCGTCTGGAAAAAGTGACCCGCCGTAAGGGCGGAACCCTAATCAGCACCACCCGAAGCACCAGATATTCACTCAAACCCAAAGCGCTCAAACAACATCAACCCCAACATGAATCGCATCATGCCGCCAAAACTCCAGATCACAATCAATCAACCGCTCATGCTGATCGTAATTGACCCGAGCAATCCGCAACCCCGGACTCCCCACCGAAACCCGTAAAGCCGCCGCCGCATCCACCGACAACGACGTAGGCACGATCTCGAACCGCACCCGCCCATAGTGCAAATCGTAATGCCGCGCATACAACTCGGTAATCGACTGATTCAAATCAAACTCCAGAATCCCCGGAAAAAACTGCGGATTCAAATAATGCTCAACATAAAGCACCAGCCGCCCATCAATCCGCCGCGACCGACAAATCTGAATCACACTCGACAACGCCGGCAGTTGCAACCACGCACACACCGCCGCCGAAGCCGGTTGCAATCGGGCCGAAATAACCTCGGTTGAAGGTACCCGCCCCTGCGCACTGACCATCGCGTGGAAGTGGCTGCGCTGCATCAGGTTGTACGCCAGACGCGGCGGCGAAACGAACCAGCCCCGCCGCTTCTCACGATAAATCTGGCCCTGCGCCTCCAATTGCAATAACGCCTCACGCACAGTAATCCGCGTCGTGCCAAACAACTCACTGAGCTTGCGCTCGGCCGGCAACTTGCTGCCGGGCGCCAAAAGTCCGTGGTCGAGTTGCTCCTGCAACACCTGGCCAATCGCTGTCACCGCTTTTGTTGCCTCATCGCGCATCAACGTTACCTATCTGGACTAGACCAGCACTGTTTCGGGGCAAGACTGCACGACGATCACGCCGTTTCCATGTGCTGCAAGCCTAGGCAGTGCAGATGACCGAGAGATGACAAAACTGCTCAACGGTCGCACTCACGACTTGCAATACATCGGCCAAATCCCTGCCCTCCGGGGCTTTGGGCATGGTCTACGCTTATCGAGCAGCCGCCAAAACCGGGCAAATAAAAGGCCTGACGCAAGGCCACCGACATCAAAGTGTCATCCAGTCCCCTTAAATTGGCTCAGGTATTGCTGACCTAGACCAACACAAACCGCAATCGCAGCGTTGAACACGACCAAGGAGCTTCGGAATGAAACAGCTTTTCCTGGCAACACTGTTAGGCTCGACCATTGCTATGTGCACCGCCGCCATGGCAGCCGACACCGATCTGAAAACCCTCGAAGCCGCTGCGAAAGCGGAAGGCGCCGTCAACAGCGTCGGCATGCCCGATGACTGGGCCAACTGGAAAGGCACCTGGGCAGACCTTGCCAAGAATTACGGCCTGAAACACATCGACACCGACATGAGCTCGGCCCAGGAAATCGCCAAGTTCGCCGCAGAAAAAGACAACGCCAGCGCTGACATCGGCGACGTCGGTGCGGCCTTCGGCCCGATCGCGGTCAAGCAAGGCGTGGTGCAACCCTACAAGCCAAGCACCTGGGATCAAATCCCGGACTGGGCCAAGGACAAGGACGGCAACTGGGCCCTGGCCTATACCGGCACCATCGCTTTCATCGTCAACAAGAAGCTGCTGCACGGTTCCGAAGTGCCAACCAAATGGGCTGACCTCAAGGGCGGCAAATACAAGGTTTCCATCGGTGACGTGAGCACCGCCGCACAAGCCGCCAACGGCGTTCTCGCCGCTGCACTGGCCAACGGTGGCGACGAGAAAAACATCCAGCCTGCCCTGCTGCTGTTCGCAGACATCGCCAAGCAAGGTCGTCTGTCGATGGCCAACCCGACCATCGCCACCATGGAAAAAGGCGAGATCGAAGTCGGCGTGGTCTGGGACTTCAACGGCCTAAGCTACAAAGCCAAGATGGCCAACCCGGATGACTACGTGGTGCTGATCCCGTCCGACGGTTCGGTGATTTCCGGCTACACCACCATCATCAACAAGTACGCGAAAAACCCCAACGCCGCCAAGCTGACCCGCGAATACATCTTCAGCGACGCCGGCCAGACCAACCTCGCCCGCGGCAATGCGCGTCCGATCCGTGCCGAACACCTGCAACTGCCGGAAGACGTGAAGGCCAAACTGCTGCCGAACGAGCAGTACAAAAAGGTCACCCCGATCAAGGACGCCGATGCCTGGGAAAAGACCTCGAAAGCCCTGCCACAGAAGTGGAACGAAGAAGTCATCGTAGAGATGAAGTAATCCTTCATCTGTAGGAGCTGCCGCAGGCTGCGATCTTTTGATTTGGCTTTTAAAGGGCAAGATCAAAAGATCGCAGCCTGCGACAGCTCCTACATCAATCGGTTCAAGTTTGGTTTTCGGAGTCAACGCCCCTATGAAGCACAACGTCATCCTTGTCGTGCTCGACGGCCTCAGCCATGAAGTCGCGCGCCACGCCATGGGGCATCTGCAGGCTTACGTTGGCGCAGGACGCGCCGCGCTCTATCAGTTGGAGTGCGAGTTGCCGGCCCTGTCCCGACCGCTTTATGAATGCATTCTTACCGGCGTGCCGCCCATCGACAGCGGCATCGTCCACAACAACGTCTCGCGTCTGTCCAATCAGCGCAGCATCTATCACTACGCCCGCGACGCCGGCCTGAAAACTGCCGCAGCGGCTTATCACTGGGTCAGTGAGCTGTACAACCGCTCGCCATTTGTGGCCGCACGCGACCGTCACACCGACGATCCATCGCTGCCGATCCAGCACGGGCATTTCTACTGGAACGATCACTACCCGGATTCGCACCTGTTCGCCGACGCGGAAAACCTGCGCCTGCGCCACGCGCCGAACTTCCTGCTGATCCACCCGATGAACATCGACGACGCCGGGCACAAGCACGGCCTCGACAGCTCGCAGTACCGCAACAGCGCGCGCTCGGCCGACATCATCCTCGCCGACTATTTGCAGGGCTGGCTCGACGCGGGTTACCAGGTGCTGGTGACCGCCGACCATGGCATGAACAACGACCGCTCGCACAACGGCCTGCTGCCGGAAGAACGCCAAGTGCCGCTGTTCGTCCTCGGTGACGCCTTCAGCCTCAACGCAGACGCCGCCCCCAAGCAGACCGAAATCTGCGGCACGGTCTGCGAACTGCTCGGCGTGCCCCACGACAAACCCGTGTGCCGGGAGCTGCTCAAGTGAACTCAATGACTCGCGGCAAATGGCTGGCAGCCCTGTGCCTGGTGCCCTTCGCTTTATTCTTTATCGTCTTCGAAATTGCCCCGCTGATCTGGGTGATGATCAACAGCCTGCAATCGGAAGAGTTCGGTTGGGGCGTTGAAAACTTCACGAAAATCTTCAGTTCAAAATTCTATTTGCAGGCGATCCAGTACAGCCTCGAGATCAGTTTCTGGTCGAGCGTATTCGGCATCATCATTGCGGTACTGGGTGCGTATTCCCTACGCCGGGTTGACTCGAAACTGCGCAACTTTGTGAATGCCTTCGCCAACATGACCAGCAACTTTGCGGGTGTGCCGCTGGCTTTCGCTTTCATCATCCTGCTCGGTTTCAACGGCAGCATCACGATCATGCTTAAACAGGCCGGGATCATCGAGGACTTCAACCTGTACTCGAAAACCGGGCTGATCATCCTTTATACCTACTTCCAGATTCCCCTCGGCGTGCTGCTGCTCTACCCGGCCTTCGACGCCTTGCGCGAAGACTGGCGCGAGTCAGCCGCACTGCTCGGCGCCAACGGCTGGCAGTTCTGGCGACACATCGGCCTGCCGGTGCTGACCCCGGCACTGCTCGGTACTTTCGTGATCCTGCTGGCCAACGCCCTCGGCGCTTATGCCACGGTGTATGCGCTGACGACGGGTAACTTCAACGTGCTGCCGATCCGCATTGCCGCGATGGTGTCCGGCGATATTTCGCTCGATCCGAATCTGGCCAGTGCGCTGGCCGTGGTGCTGGTCGCGCTGATGACCATCGTCACCGTCGTGCATCAACTGCTGTTGAAGAGGAGCTACCATGTCTCGCGTTGAATCCGGCCCGGTCGGCGTCTACCACCGCGTCGTGGTCTACCTGCTGTTCGCCATCCTCTTGCTGCCGCTGGTGGGCACGCTGATCTACTCGATTGCCAGCAGTTGGTCAGCGACCATTCTGCCCAGCGGTTTTACCTTCAAGTGGTACCTCCAGTTGTGGAGCGACCCGCGCTTCCTCCACGCCTTCGGCCAGTCGCTACTGGTGTGTGTCGGCGCGCTGGTGCTGTCGGTGGTGTTGATCCTGCCGCTGTTGTTCGTGGTGCATTACCACTTCCCGAAACTCGATGCGCTGATGAACATCCTCATCCTGCTGCCGTTTGCGGTACCGCCAGTGGTGTCGTCGGTGGGCCTGTTGCAACTCTACGGTTCCGGGCCGATGGCGATGGTGGGCACGCCGTGGATTCTGATCGGTTGCTACTTCACCGTGGCGCTGCCGTTCATGTACCGGGCGATTACCAACAACCTGCAAGCGATCAACCTGCGCGACCTGATGGACGCTGCACAACTGCTCGGTGCCAGCACCTTTCAGGCGGCGATTCTGGTGGTACTGCCGAACCTGCGCAAAGGCCTGATGGTGGCGTTGCTGCTGTCGTTCTCGTTCCTGTTCGGTGAGTTCGTGTTTGCCAACATCCTCGTCGGCACCCGCTACGAAACCCTGCAGGTCTATCTGAACAACATGCGCAACAGCAGCGGTCACTTCACCAGTGCGCTGGTTATCTCCTACTTCTTATTCGTGCTGGTCCTGACCTGGATCGCCAACATCTTGAACAAGGACAAAAGCGAATGAGCTATGTCAGCGTCCAACATCTGCAGAAAAGTTATGCGGGCACTACCGTATTCAGCGATATCGACTGCGAAATCAACAAGGGTGAATTCGTCACCCTGCTCGGCCCCTCCGGTTGCGGTAAATCCACCCTGCTGCGCTGCATCGCCGGCCTGACATCGGTGGATGGCGGCAAGATATTGCTTGATGGCGTCGATATCGTGCCGCTCAGTCCGCAGAAGCGTGGCATCGGCATGGTGTTCCAGAGCTATGCGCTGTTCCCCAACATGACCGTGGAGCAGAACGTCGCGTTCGGCCTGCGCATGCAAAAGGTCAACGCCGACGACAGCCACAAACGGGTTGCCGAGGTGTTGAAACTTGTTGAACTGAACGACTTCGCCGGCCGTTATCCGCATCAACTGTCCGGTGGCCAATGCCAGCGCGTTGCCTTGGCCCGCTCGCTGGTGACTCGCCCGCGACTGTTGTTGCTGGATGAACCACTGTCGGCGCTTGATGCGCGAATTCGCAAACACCTGCGCGAGCAGATTCGTCAGATCCAGCGCGAACTTGGCCTGACCACAATCTTCGTCACACACGATCAGGAAGAAGCGCTGACCATGTCTGACCGGATTTTCCTCATGAATCAGGGAAAAATCGTACAAAGTGGCGATGCTGAAACCCTGTATACGGCGCCAGTCGATGTGTTCGCTGCTGGCTTCATCGGTAACTACAACCTGCTCGACGCCGATGAAGCATCGAAGCTGTTGCAGCGCCCGATCAATCACCGCATCGCCATTCGCCCGGAGGCCATCGAGTTGAGCCTCAACGGCGAGCTCGACGCGCAGATACGCAGCCACAGCCTGCTTGGCAACGTCATCCGTTATCGCGTCGAAGCGCGCGGCGTGGAACTGGTAGTGGATGTGCTCAATCGCTCGGCCGCCGATCTGCATCCCGACGGTCAGCGTCTGGCGCTTTCCATCGATCCGACGGCCCTGTGTGAGGTAGCCTGATGACTTTGCTGACGTTGAAGAGAGAATCGCACTGATGGCCCTGGCAATTTTTGATCTGGACGAAACCCTGATTCACGGCGACTGCGCCACCCTCTGGAGCGAGCAGATGGGACGCTTGGGGTGGGTCGACCCCGAGTCGTTCATGCGCAAGAACAACGAGCTGATGGATGCCTACAGCCATGGCAAATTGCGCATGGAAGATTACATGGAGTTCAGCCTCGAGCCGTTGATCGGCCGCACGCCGGAAGAGGTCGAGCACCTGGTCGGCCCGTGGGTGGAAGACTTCATCGAGCCGATCATCTTCAGCGACGCGACCAAAACCATCGCCGCCCACCGCAAGGCCGGCGACCGGATTCTGGTGATCTCGGCATCGGGCACGCACTTGGTCAGGCCGATTGCCGATCGATTGGGCATCGACGAAATTCTCGGCATCGAACTGGAAGTCGCGCACGGCGTGTACAGCGGTAACACCGTCGGGACCCTGACCTACCGCGAAGGCAAGATCACCCGTTTGCTGGAATGGCTGGATGCCGAAGAAGAAAATCTGGAGGGCGCGAGTTTCTATTCCGACTCACGCAATGACCTGCCGTTGTTACTGAAGGTGGATTTCCCGCACGTGGTCAACCCGGATCCAGTGTTGCTTGAGCATGCCGAAAAGGCCGGCTGGCCAATCCACATCTGGAAGTAAAAAACAAAAGATCGCAGCCTTCGGCAGCTCCTACAGGGCGTTCACTTTGCCAATGTAGGAGCTGCCGAAGGCTGCGATCTTTTGATCTTGCCGTTCTTCA
This sequence comes from Pseudomonas sp. P116, assembly GCF_020149425.1. NCBI lineage: Bacteria > Pseudomonadati > Pseudomonadota > Gammaproteobacteria > Pseudomonadales > Pseudomonadaceae > Pseudomonas > Pseudomonas sp. P116. The sequence goes on from NZ_JACVHB010000001.1 coordinate 625,745, forward strand.
GCTAAGGCTGTCGTCAATCACCAACACCAGTTTCCCCGAAACGGTATTGCTCGCCAGCTCCGCAAACGCCGCCTCCGCATCTTTCACCGGAAAAGCCTTTGCCAATTGCGGTTTCAACCGTCCTTCGGCAAACAACGGCCACACATGCTGGCCTAGGTCACTCAGCAAATCCGCCTTGAACTGATCGTTACGACTGCGCAACGTCGAGCCGAGCAGTTGCACGCGCTTGGCCAACACCTGCGCCAGATCCAGCTTGGCCTCGCGGCCGCCCATCAGACCGATCAACACCCAGCGTCCATCCAGCGCCATCAGCTTGAGATTCAGCGCCGAATAATTGCCACCGACCGGATCGAGAATGACGTCGAACGGGCCAAAGTCGCGCAAGCTTTCCAGATCATCCGTGCGCACTACCCCGCCCTGCGCCCCCAGACTTTCACAGTAGGCCAATCGCTCGGCCGAACCGACGCTGACCCAGCACGGATTGCCGAACGCCTTGCACAGCTGAATGGCGGCTGAACCGATTCCACTCGCTCCGGCGTGCAAGAGAACTTTCTCACCCGGTTTGAGCGCCGCAAGTTGAAACACATTCAGCCAGACTGTTGCGTAAACCTCAGGCAATGCCGCCGCTTCGATCAGCGAAACACCTTCCGGAACCGGCAGCACATGCCGCCCGTCGACCACCACCTCTTCGGCCATCCCGCCCCCGGCCAGCAAGGCGCAGACCCTGTCGCCTACCTGCCAGGACGAACCTGCGCCGACCTCGCTGATCACCCCCGAGCACTCAAGACCGAGTACTTGGCTGGCACCTGGCGGTGGTGGATAAAGCCCTGCCTTCTGTAATAAATCGGCTCGATTGAGGCCCGCTGCCGCCACACGAATGCGAACTTGTCCTACATCACATGTAGGACTCGGCTCTTCAACCCATGCCACTTGACCTTCCACGCCTTGCAATGCCTTCACAGTGCCTCCATAGTGAGTCTGGACTGAGCCCGAAGCTGTAGCGCCGGGCTTTTTGCATTATGCGACCGGCTCTTGTAGAACCGGCGACTTCAAAGACGGCCTAATATGCGTTATCAATTGTCCCCGCGTCGAATCAGCATGAAGCATTTGCTCCCCAGCACCGCCCTAGCACTTTTCATCGGTATCGGCCTGTTGCCGGTGTCGGGCAATACATTCGCAGCCAACAGCTGGGACAAGTTACAGCCTGATCGCGACGAAGTGATCGCCAGCCTGAACGTCGTCGAGTTGCTCAAGCGTCACCACTACAGCAAGCCGCCGCTCGACGATGCACGCTCGGTGATCATCTACGACAGCTACCTCAAGCTGCTGGATCCGTCGCGCAGCTACTTCATGGCCAGCGACATCGCCGAATTCGACAAGTGGAAGACCCAGTTCGACGACTTCCTCAAAAGCGGCGACCTCAACGCCGGGTTCACCATCTACAAGCGCTATCTGGATCGCGTCAAATCGCGTCTGGACTTCGCCCTTGCCGAGCTGAACAAAGGCGTCGACAAGATGGACTTCAACACCAAGGAAACCTTGCTGATTGATCGCAAGGACGCACCTTGGCTCAAATCCACCGCCGAACTCGACGACCTGTGGCGCAAACGCGTCAAGGACGAAGTCCTGCGGATGAAGATCGCCGGCAAAGAGCCCAAGCAGATCCAGGAAACCCTGACCAAGCGCTACAAGAATCAATTGTCGCGTCTGGACCAGACCCGTCCGGAAGACATCTTCCAGGCTTACATCAACACCTTCGCCATGTCCTACGATCCGCACACCAACTATCTGTCGCCGGATAACGCGGAGAACTTCGACATCAACATGAGCCTGTCCCTCGAAGGCATCGGCGCCGTGTTGCAGAGCGACAACGATCAGGTGAAAGTCGTGCGTCTGGTGCCAGCAGGCCCGGCCGACAAGACCAAAATGGTGGCTCCGGCCGACAAGATCATCGGTGTTGCCCAAGGCAACAAAGAGATGGTCGACGTGGTCGGCTGGCGTCTGGACGAAGTGGTCAAGCTGATCCGCGGTCCGAAAGGCACCGTGGTGCGCCTGGAAGTGATTCCGGCCAGCAATGCACCGAACGACCAGACCACCAAGATCGTGCCGATTACCCGTGAAGCGGTGAAGCTCGAAGATCAGGCCGTGAAAAAATCCGTGCTGAACCTGAAACAGGACGGCAAGGATTACAAACTCGGCGTGATCGAGATTCCAGCCTTCTACCTCGACTTCAAGGCGTTCCGTGCCGGTGATCCGGATTACAAGAGCACCACCCGTGACGTCAAGAAACTGCTGACCGAACTGCAGAAAGACAAAGTCGACGGCGTGGTTATCGACCTGCGCAACAACGGCGGCGGTTCCCTGCAGGAAGCCACCGAGCTGACCAGCCTGTTTATCGACAAGGGCCCGACCGTCCTCGTACGTAATGCTGATGGCCGCGTCGACGTGCTGGAAGATGAAAACCCGGGCGCGTTCTACAAAGGTCCGATGGCACTGTTGGTCAACCGCCTGTCCGCCTCGGCTTCGGAGATCTTCGCCGGCGCCATGCAGGACTACCACCGTGCACTGATCATCGGCGGCCAGACCTTCGGTAAAGGCACCGTGCAGACCATTCAGCCGCTGAACCATGGCGAACTGAAACTGACCCTAGCCAAGTTCTACCGGGTTTCCGGTCAGAGCACCCAGCATCAGGGCGTCCTGCCGGACATCGACTACCCGTCGCTGATCGACACCAAGGAAATCGGCGAGAGCGCCCTGCCGGAAGCCATGCCGTGGGATACCATCCGCGCGGCGATCAAACCGGCAGCCGATCCGTTCAAACCGTACCTGGCACAGCTCAAGTCCGAACATGACACGCGCACCGCCAAGGATGCCGAGTTCGTGTTCATCCGTGACAAGCTGGCCCTGGCGCAGAAACTGATGCTGGAAAAAACCGTCAGCCTCAACGAAGCCGACCGCCGTGCCCAGCATGCCGACATCGATGCCAAGCAACTGGTGATGGAGAACATCCGTCGCAAGGCCAAGGGCGAAGAGCCGCTCAAAGAGCTGAAGAAAGAAGACGAGGATGCTCTCGCCGCAGCCGAGCCGGACAAGGTCAAACCAGAAGACGACGCTTACCTGAGCGAAACCGGGCGCGTGCTGCTGGACTACCTGAAGCTGAGCAACCAGGTCGCGAAGAAGTAAGGTGATGGCGATTTAATGCTGACGATCCCCGGATCGTCATCAAACAGTCATCATTCTGTCGTGCAATAAAGGACTGGGAGCCACTCTCTTCATCGAGAGCGCTCCCAGTCCTTTTTTTATCGCCAGAGATTGCCATGACCACGACCGAACAGCTGAGTGCCTTGAGCTCGATCCTGACTCAAAGCGGATTACACAGCCTGTTTCAGCCGATCATCTGTCTCTCCGAGCGCCGCATTCTCGGCTACGAAGCCCTCACCCGTGGCCCGTCCAACAGCCCGCTGCATTCGCCTATCGCTTTGTTCGCCGTTGCGCGTCAGGCCGGGCGCCTGAGCGAACTGGAGATCGCCTGCCGCCAAAGCGCTTGCCGCCGTTTCAACGAGCAGCAACTGCCGGGCAAGCTGTTTCTTAACGTCTCGCCGGAATCCTTGCTCGAAGCCGCGCACCAGCCGGGGCGCACGTTGCAATTGCTGCAGGACTTCGGCATTCCGCCGAGCCAAGTGGTAATCGAACTCACCGAGCAGACGCCGATCGACGATTTCCAGTTGCTGCAAACTGCGCTGCATCACTATCGGGCGATGGGGTTTTCGATTGCACTGGATGACCTCGGTGCCGGCTATTCGAGCCTGCGCCTGTGGTCGGAACTGCGCCCGGATTACGTGAAAATCGACCGGCACTTTATCGACGGAATTCATCAGGATGCCTTGAAGCGTGAGTTCGTCGGGTCGATCCTGCAAATCGCCAAAGCCTCACGGGCGCAGGTCATTGCCGAAGGTATAGAACTGCCGGAAGAACTGGCGGTGCTGACTGAAATGGGTGTCGACCTGGTGCAGGGTTACTTGCTCGGCCGCCCACAAGAGCACCCACCCCGCGATGCCCGGGCCTTGATGCCCAAACACGACAGCAGCGCCGTAGCGCTGAACGACGAAGGCAGCGACCTCAGCGCTCTGCTCAACGATCAACCCGCCGTACCTCGCGATACCCCGACCGCCACCGTGCTGGAAGCCTTCCGCCGCCAGGCCAATCTCAACTCGCTGGCAGTGCTCGACGAACAAGGTCAGCCGTGTGGCATCGTCCACCGCCACTCCCTGTCGGATGCCTTGCTCAAGCCGTTTGCCACCGACCTGTTCGCACGCAAACCGATCAGCCGATTGATGAACGACGACTTCCTCGCCGTAGAAATGAGCCAGTCGCTGCAGCAGGTCAGCCGCCTGATCACCAGCCGCGCCCGTCAACGCATCGAAGAAGATTTCATCATCACCCTCAACGGCGGCTACCTCGGCCTCGGCCGGGTGATCGACGTGCTGAAACTGATCACCGAACTGAAAATCCAGCAGGCGCGCTACGCCAACCCGCTGACCCTGCTGCCCGGCAACGTGCCGATCCAGCAATGCCTGACCCGCCTACTGCAGCAAGGCCGCGAGTCGGTCATCTGCTACGTCGACATCGACAGCTTCAAACCCTTCAACGACATCTACGGCTACGGCCGCGGCGACGAAGTCCTGCTGTGCCTGGCGCAATGCCTCAACGAACGCGTCGACCCGTCCCGCGACTTCGTCGGCCACATCGGCGGCGACGACTTCCTCCTAGTCCTCGGCCCCGAAGACTGGCGCAAACGGCTCAATCAATTGCTGGATGATTTCCAAAGCCAATGCCGCCGCTTCTATCGCCCCGAACATCTGGAGGCTGGCTGCTTCATCGCCCCGAATCGCCAAGGAGTGCGGCAGGAGTTTCCATTGTTGTCACTGTCCATCGGTGTTGTGCATCTACAACCCGACGCCTGCGCGCACCTTGATGCCAGTCAGCTTGCGGAGATGGCTTCGCAGGCGAAGCATCATGCCAAGAATGTTCCCGGGTATAGCGTGCATGTTATCGAAAGTATGAATGTTCTACCCTTTACCGAAGCGCTCGTTTCTGGCCATCGTTGATGTTTCGAACAACTCCAAAACTACCATACAGAACGATCTTCACTAGCGGCTTTTGCAAGATCCAGTTCCCAAACCTCTATCGCCAACTTATAGATATCCAAGAAAAAACCGCGTGGATTATCCATTGAGTCCCACTCTCCACGAGGCCAACTTGCGGCTTCGCACGGGTCGATCTCGAACAAAAGCTGAAAGTCGTATGTTGGATCTTCTAGTTTTGCTTTCAAGTATTCAAGTAATACCAGCCGATGCCTATAGGAGAGGTACGGCAGATTCAGACAATACTTTCTGATCAGAACCTCCCGATCACCAGACTCATTGGGGTTGTAGACCCCGAGCTCTACACCTCGAGTTTCTTCTCGATCATAAACATCGAACATACCAATAAACCACATCAACCCTGGTTCAAAAGGCTCTTTTAAAAAAGGATGTTTCAACATTACTTACCCTCAGCAGGAAACCCTGTAAATGGCCTCTGTGTATTTTCCTGATCGAATTTCACTTCAAACCAATTCATATCTTCATTGAGGCTTGGATTTTGCTCATCTGCCCTATTTGACTTATACCCACGCCCCGCTCCAGGTAACTCCAACCTAACTATTGGATTACGCCTTTGATCTTCCCCTGTGTGCATAATTAAACCATCTTTATCCTTTGTCATCGCTTTATTCAAAGCGCCCAGATGCATCCGCCAGTTATGAAACTGCGAGCTAAGATTTCCTCTGGCACGCATTGGGACAATTCCGGTGTGAGGATCTGCTCCGTTAATGCCACGCTGCTGAAGGGCTCGATCGGGAATTTCGGAACTGTGCTTTTTTACAGTGTGCATATCATAGAGTTCTTCATATTCATGTACCCGACGCTTCGCATTCTCTTCAGCCACCTCATCAAGCCTCGCCCGTCGCTCCTGCGCCGTCATTTTCGGCAGCGGGGGCGCGCCCTCTTCGACGACCACGCGACCAGCCTCGTACCGCATCGGACGACGCGGTGCTGACGGCGGACAGTTGGAGCTCAACCCCAACGGATCCACCCACCCCGTCGGATTCGGCACGTACTGGTACTGATTCAACCCTCCCGCCAACTTGATCGGGTCCGGCGTCAGATACCGTCCAAGCCTTGGGTCGTAATACCGATGCCGGTTGTAATGCAGGCCGCTTTCCGCGTCGAAATACTGCCCCTGAAAGCGCAGCGGTTGATCCAGGTATTCCTCGCCAGCCAGGGTGATCGCGGCGACTTTGCCGTAGGCGTCGTATTGCGCTGACCAGACGATTTCGCCGCTGTAGTCGGTGAGCTCTTGTGGGGTGCCGAGGTGGTCGAGTTGGTAGTAGAACGGGCAGGCCTTTTTTGGGCCTTTGCCGTCGAGCAGTGCCAGCGGGCGGAAGGTGCCGGGTTCGTAGACGTAGCTGCGGTGCTGGGTGTTGCTGCTTTCGGCGACGAGGTGGTCGCCTTGCCAGAAGAACTCGGTTTTTTCGCCGTCGACGGTTTTGCGGATGCGCCGGCCGAAGGCGTCGTACTGGTAGGTCGCGGTTTTGCCGTCGGGGCGGGTCAGGCCGATGAGGCGGTGTTGGCAGTCGTAGCGGTATTCGGTGACGAGTTTCTGCGCGGTGCCGCGGCGTTCGCGGATCAGGTTGCCGAAGGCGTCGTAGTCGTAGTGGCGATCGCCCTGCATCAGCAGGCGGTTGCCCTTGATCTGTGTGGGGCCGGGGCGGTCCTGCATGAGCAGGTTGCCGGCCGGGTCGTGGGCGAAGGATTCCGGCAGTTCGTCACGTGAGTGGCGTACGCGGATCAGCCGATTGAGGGCGTCGTAGCCGTAGGTGCGCTGGCCGTGGCGAGTGTCGGCGATGTGCTCCAGATTGCCGTTGGCGCTGTAGGCATAATCGCGGCGGTACAGCGAATCGTGCTGATGGCCTACGGCGTGGGCGAGCAGGCGGCCCTGATCGTCGTAGGCATATTCGCTGAGCAGCAAGCCTTGCTGACGTTGTTGTTCGCGGCCCGACTGATAGAGGTGTTGCGTCAGCGGCGCGCCGTTGAGGTGGATGGCGGTCAGCGCGCCGCCCTTGGCGTACTGATAATCGAGCTTACTGTTGTCCGGCAGGCGCATGCGTTTGAGCTGGCCGCAGGCGTCGTAGGCGTAACGCAGCGTGCCCCAGCCTTGGTGCTCGGTGATCAGCCGGTCTTGCAGGTCGTATTCGAAGGCCAACGGATGTTTCTGACCGTCGTCGACGCCAGTCAGCCGACCGAGGCGGTCGTACTGATAGATGACCTTGATCCCGTCAGGCAAGGTCTTGACCAGCAGGCGCCCGGCCGTATCGCGCTCATAGCCCGTGACCAACACCGAGCCGTCATCGCCGAATTCGGTCTTTTCCAGCAGATGACCGTTGAGGTCATAGGCATACCCTGTACGCCGCCCGTCGAAGCCGGTTTCCTGTCGGATCAGTCCGGTCGGCGTGTAGTCCAGTCGATACTTTTCGCCGGACTCGTTTTCAATTTCGGTGAGCAGCAGTTGCGCATGGTCGTAGCGGTACTGCACCCGCGTGCCGTCGGGGTTGATCCGGCGCGAAACCAGGTGCAGGTCATCGTCATACTCGAAACGAGTGATACGCCCGAGTTCGTCGCGCTCGGCAGTAACCTGGTTGTAGGCGCCGTAGCTGTAGGCGCGGGTGGCGCCTGTCGGAGAAGTCGTCTGGATCAGTCGGCCAACGGCATCCCAGTGCTGACGCGTGATCGCGCCATGTTCGTCCTGAGTCGTGCTCCGCCGCCCTAGCGCATCGTAGGAAAAACGTCGCACACCACCATCGGGCAGGGTTTCTTCAACCAACTGGCCGAGGGGGTTCCAGACAAACACGTGTCGACTGGTGTCCGGGTAACGGATTGACAGCAACTGCCCGCGAGCGTCGTAGTGGTAATGGCTGACCTGACCATCAGGATCGACCGCTTCAGTGACGTCGCCCTGAGCATTGCGCCGGTAGGTCCATACCGCGTCGCCACGTGAGCGGCTGTGCAGGAAACCGTTGCGGTACTCGTAGGACGTTGGCACATCGTCTGGCGGAAGCAGCGCGATCAGCCGTCCGACATCGTCGTAGCGGTATTCGGTGACGGCGCCTAAGGGATCCTGCTCGGCGACCAAGCGGCCCGCAGCGTCGTAGGTCTTGAGGTGTTCGCCGCCGTCGGCCTCGACCTTGCGCACCAGTCGTGCACGGTCGTCGTGGACGTAGGTTTCTTCGGTGCCATCGACGTGATGCACGACGACGCTGCCGTCGTCATGCCAGACATAACGCGTGTCCATTTGCGAGAACGACGCCCAGTGCCTGACGCAACGTGCAGCCTTGCCAGCGCGTTCCCACTCCCAGAAAAAACTCGCGCCGCCCGTGAGTTGCCGCTGGAGAATGACGTGCTGATCGTCGTAGTCGTAACGCTCGCTGTCGCCGACCGCGTTACGCGCCTCGACCAGATGCTGATAGGCGTCGTAGCGATAACTGACGAGGGTGTGTTCGGTGTGCCAAGGCTCGGCAAGGTTCAGCGCCGAGTCAAAGCGCTGGTAATCAACCGCGATCAGATGCGCCCGGTCATACCGCAACAACAGCGCCCGACCCGCGCCGTTGTCCAGACGCTGAACCCGATCCTGCCGATCCCGAACAATGCGCAGACGATTGCCATACGCATCGCTGATCGCCGTCAGCCGCCCGGCGCGAAAGTGATAAAACCGCGCCACATCCCCCGCCAGCGCGAGGATCAATTCCTCCGGTTCATCCCCGAGAAAGATCGCCGCTCGCGACAGACTGTTATGGATCGCCGGCCGCTCAACACTCGGCAACGGAAACCGCGTACGCCGGTTTTCATGGTCAACCCAGACAACACAGTCGCCATCGAACTCCAGTCGATGCGCCAGCGAATGACTCCAGCCAAACCCCAGCCCGAGGTCGATCTCGGCGGCACTGGTGCGATACAGCCTTGTGAACTCGAATGGCAACAAACCATCAAGCACGCCATCGCTCAGAGTCAGCAGTTCCTCACCGGTAACCATCGACACCGGGCAGCCGTCTCTGCAGGTGAGTGACACGCAATCGGCGCTGTCGCCATTGGGATTTTTCGCCTGATCCGGCGAATCGTCGTGGTGTTCGTTTTGCTTCAACGAGGCGTTGCGCTTGGCATTCCAGCGCAATTGCATCCGGCCTTTTTTCACGCTGGCGGCGATCCCGCGCGCGGCAACGGTCTTGTATTGATCAACGTACTTGATGAAGCCGCTGACGATGCCGAACATCGCCTTCACCAACCGCACCAGCGCCGACAGCAGTTGAACCGCGTGACCTGCCAGCCGTAGCGTCAGATAAGCGATTCCGCCGCCGCCACTCGCGAACGTCAGTGCGACGGCGATCAGCACATCGATCAGCACCTGCACCATCACCATCGACACCGCTTCTGCGGTTTTGCCGGCGACTTCACTGGGTGGGAGCATCTCCAGCCAAAGGCTGGCGGTACGTAACAGCAAACACAGCGCGGCCTCGTCACTGACCAGCAACTGAAGCTGCTCCATGACCTCAGGAGCCGTTTTAGCCAGATTGATCAGGTCAGTCGCGCCACTGCCCAACTGCTCCGCAAACTTGCCCGGATCCTTGAGAATGTCCGACAGCATTCCAATGCTGTCCCACACCCCTTCGATCGCCGCCCAACTACCGGCCAACATGCCGTTGCCTGCCGCCGTCGCCACCGACTGCGACCACTGCGGCTTGAACCCATGCCATTCGCTGCGCAACCAGCCATCCAGTTCACCGCTCAAGCCGTCGTAGGACTTGAATAGCTCCTCGACCTGATCCTCACTGACTTCACTATGCACATGCACGCGATAGAACTTGCCCGGTGTGCCTTCGAATACACCTTTGCCTTCGGCATCGAGGGTGACGGGCGTCGATTCGCCGCCATCCACCGCCACCACATCGACCACGATATTGCCCAACGGGATGTCGTAGACCGATTCGAACTTGCTCTCGATCAACATCAATCCGCCCTTCGGGCACTGGACGACATTGGAGAAGAATTTGTTGTCGCTGCTGCTGACGGCGGTACTGTTTTCACCGAAGCGGATCAACCGTTCCATGCCTACCAGCGAGGGCAGATCAGCGGCGTGGCTGACGGTATCGGCGGTGCGGCTGGCCCAATGCTTGAGCTGTTCGCGGTAAAGACTGAGGGTGTCTGGAAAGCTGTCGAGTGCTTGCTCGATGCGGGTGATGGCTTCCATCAACGCACGCGGCTGTGCGAGATGAACTGAATGACCGGGTCGAACATGAGCGTTCCCTCGCGCAAAAATTAGGCGCGGGAACTGTGCGGGGGATCAGTCAGAAAAGAAGTCAGGCAAGTAGGCGATGACTGTAGGACTTATCTGCAAAGCAGCAAAAACCTAAACGGACAAACAAAACGCAAACGGGGCGTGAGGTTTCCCTCACGCCCCGTTTATCGGACGACACAACTGGATTTACTGCGTTGAATCTCCAGCACCCAGCTCTTTCAATTTAAGCTCGGCCAACGGGTGCCCGGCCTTGGCGGCCATACCCCACCAGCGCGCAGCTTCGTCAGGGTCTGGCGCTTTGCTCGCGGTGCCAGCGAGACTGATCACGCCGACTTGATAGGCCGCTTTGCCATCGCCGGCCAGAGCCGCCAACCGCAAAAGGCGCACGCCTTCTTCACGCGCTCCCAGCCCCACACCGCGAAAGGTCAGGATGTGGCCATAGAAGCTTTGCGCGCCGACATCGCCGAGGTTGGCCATGCGCGCAAACTGACCTTCAAGCCAGCGCCACCCGCGAGGCTGGCGCACAAACCATGACCAGTGAAACAGCCTGCGAGCCAGCCAATAACTGGCTCGCGCCTTGAGTCGTAAAAACACTCAGGCCTCCGCTGATTCCGGGTATTCATATTCGAAAACCCTGACCACTTCCGATGCATGCCAGGACGCTGCGGCAACGCCATCGGACGGCCCGGAAAACCGCCCCAGACGTTCGACACATTCAAAAAACCCGGTGCGCGGCAAACGACTCGCGCCCTGGCTGATAACCAGCGAACTGCGCAACGGCTGTTCAGCCTTGGCATCCAGCGCGGCCAGATGCTCAAGCGCGGCGGTCAAGGTTTGCATCGCCGGTGTCGGCAATTGCAGCCGTTCAAGCAACGCGCGGTAGGTCAATAGATGACGCTGGCGGCGCGCCTGATCCAGCTCCCCGAGTAATCCGTCCCAATGTTGACGACTGATGCGTACGCTCACGATTCATCCCTCCACCCTGGCACCGTCAGCTCCCAAGCGAGGCTACGACGAATCGCGGCGTCTGGCAGACGCTCGCCACTTTCGATCATGGCCAGATATGACGGGCTGATGCCTACCGTGCGGGCCAGCGCCTCGATGGCGATGCCCTTCCCTTCGCGCAAACTGCGGAGTTGATCCAGACCTGGAAGAATCGGGTCCGGTGTTGCCGCGAGCGGCTCTGGAGCCTGCCGCGACGGTGCTTCTTTGATGCCTGCTGCTTTCAATAGAGCCTGATACTGAGCCCAAGGCAGAACCGCGTATTCGGGCTCGCCATCGCGTGCAATTATCTGAATATCCATGTCTACCCCGTAGGACAACAACACTTAGCGAGTCGGCGCTTTTCCCTAGAAGTGTAATCCTAACAGCGGCCAAGGTCGCGAGGGGTATCTATCTGTGCGCAGGCTGGTTGAATCAGGGCTTTTTCGGACCCTGGAGCTGAAGTTGTTCGGGGGTATCGGGCAAGCGTTCGGCGACCGCGAGTTTTTCCGGATGCTGACGATTGCGCCAGAGCCGGAAGGCATTGAGTTCATCGTCGAGGACTTTCATCAACCAGGCGAGGACAGCGATGTCATCGAGCATGCCAAATACCGGGATGAAATCCGGAATCGCGTCGACCGGACTGAGGAAGTACATCAGGCCCGCGACTACTGACACCAGGGCTTTGCCGCTGATCGCCCGATAATCACCGCGCCAGTAAGCCAGACACAATGCCTGGAGCAAACGCAGATCATCCTTGAGCTTGCCGAGCCGATTGCCTTGCGCGGCGCCTTTGCTGGCCACGGCGAACAGCAAGGTCGGCAGACGACCGCGAGCCAGCAGACGGCCAGCCAGAGGCAGGAATCGAGCGAAATTCCACGGAGCTTTCATCTATTCCTCCCGTTGAAATGTTATCCACACAAATTGTGGATAACCTTGTGAACAGAGCTGCATTTGCGCGCTGAGAGCCCCGTTTTATAAGGGCTGCGCTCAGATCGGGCGTTTTTTACTCACATAAAAAACCCCAATATTTCATTGACTTGGCGGCTCAGGGCGTCTAGTGCGGGCAGCCTTAAAGGCTATGACTCTTCTGACCGGCATCGGTTCGCTCTGTTTACCCTTGTCAAGGTCCAGATGCAACAACGCCCCGCATAAGCGAGGCGTTGTTGTCGAAGCCGTTACCGGTTACTTGGCAGCGGCGTCTTCTTGGGCTGGATCCTTGATGGCCAGCAGTTCCAGGTCGAAGACCAGAACCGAGTTGGCCGGGATTGCCGGGCTTGGCGATTGCGCGCCGTAAGCCAGATCGCTAGGGATGTACAGTTTGTACTTCTCGCCAACGTGCATCAGTTGCAGACCTTCAACCCAACCCGGAATCACGCCGCTCACCGGCAGATCGATCGGGCTGCCGCGCTCGACGGAGCTGTCGAATACGGTGCCATTGGTCAGCTTGCCAGTGTAGTGAACGGTCACTACGTCGGTAGGCTTGGGCTGTGCGCCGTCGGCTTTCTTGACCACTTCGTATTGCAGACCGGAAGCGGTGGTAGTCACACCCGCCTTCTTGCCGTTTTCTTCGAGGAATTTCTTGCCGGCGGATGCCGACTCTTCGCTCATCTTGGCCATGCGCTCTTCGGCACGCTTTTGCAGCGCGGCGAAAGCTTCGACCAGCTCTTCATCTTTCAGCTTCTGTTCTTTCTTGCCGACGGCATCTTCGATGCCCTGGGCTACCGCTTTGGAGTCCAGATCATCCATGCCTTCCTGAGCAAGGCTCTTGCCCATGTTCAGGCCGATACCGTAGGAAGCTTTTTGCGCCGGGGTTTTCAGCTCTACGCTGGTCTGCGAATCACAACCCGCAAGTACCAGGCTAACCAGGGCTACCGCCGCCGCCAACCGATGCTGTTTCATGCTATTTCCTTGTTCATGCGCCGAAAGGGCAATCGAGTAAAGCCGCGAGCTTATCAGGCCGCCACGACCAATGGCTACCGGCATGAGAGCAGGAAACTTCCGATAAGTTCAGGGATTAAAACGCATTGGGGCGCAGACACGATGAAGCTTCTGTCATCTGCCGCCGACAACGACCGACTCTCCTTGCTCCAACATCTGGCGTAATGGCCACTTGCCGCATAAGGTCAGGCTCAGGCATAACAGCGCAACAATTTGACAAGGATGTTTAACTTGCGCCTCTTACTCCGTGTGCTGACCCTGATCGCGCTCCTGCTGGGACTCGTCCTGGCGGTGGTTTTGTACTACGTCGCCAACCCGAAATTGCCCGTTTATATCCCCGCCCAGCAGGTGCATTACCTGAATCAGTGGACTGAACAGGAGCGGCAGACCTATTACTTCACGCCCCAGGGCACACAGGTCAAAGGGCTGCGCTATGAATGGTTCCAGGCATTGGAGCTGCCATTCTCGCAGCAGCGTTTCGCCTCCCCGGAATACCTCGCGCGCTTTGGCTTTTTGATTGATCCGCAGCAGAAAGCCACGTCAAACAACCCCGGCAACCTTCCGATCGGTTTCGCGCGACACCAGAACCCTGGCAACTCCGAGCAATATCTGGACATAACTTGCGCGGCTTGCCACACCGGTGAACTGCGATTCAACGGTCAGGCTGTGCGCATCGACGGCGGTACGGCACAGCATGTCTTGCCTTCCAGCGTTCCTACATTACGCGGTGGCAGTTTCGGACAGGCATTGGTCGCCAGTCTGACCTCGACTTACTACAACCCGTGGAAATTCGAACGCTTCGCCCGAAGTGTTCTGGGCAATGACTACGACGCCCGTCACGAACAGCTGCGCAATGATTTCAAAGCCTCGCTGGACACCTTCGTGAAAGTCGCCTGGAACGACACTCACCGCGGCCTCTACCCAACCGAGGAAGGCCCCGGCCGTACCGATGCATTCGGGCGAATTGCCAACGCGACATTCGGCGACGCCATTTCCCCCGCCAACTATCGAGTGGCCAACGCGCCAGTGGACTACCCGCAACTGTGGGACATGTGGACGTTCGACTGGGTGCAGTGGAACGGTTCGGCGCAACAACCGATGGCGCGCAATATTGGCGAGGCTTTGGGCGTCGGCGCGACTCTGAATTTCTTCGATGCCAACGGCCAGCCGCTGCAAGGCGATGATCGCTACGCCTCCAGCGTGCGCGTGCGCGACCTGCATAAAATCGAAGAAACCCTGCAACGCCTGCAACCACCCACCTGGCCCGAAGACTTGTTCGGTGCCGTCGACAAGCCGCTGGCCGGCAAGGGCCGTACGCTGTTTGCCGAAAACTGCGCCAGTTGCCACGTCCCGCGCAAGGCCCAGGAAGGCGACCGCTGGGTGCAGCATTTGCACATGTTGCCCGTCGCGGTGATCGGCACCGATTCGAACGCGGCCAACAACGTTGCCAGCCACCGTTTCGACCTGACAGCCCTGCAATGGAATTTGCAGGAGCTGGAAAAAATGGACGTGAAACTGCATCCCTCGCCCAAAGAGCCGCTGGATCTGAGCCAGTTGTCGGTGGCCAAAGGTCTGGCGTACGTCACTGCATTCGTCGAAAACCGTGCCTATCGCGAGGCAAACGTCAGCCCTGAAGAGAAACCCCGCCTCGACGGTTTCGGTCTGCCCATCGGCGTGCGCGAAAAGCTCGCCTACAAGGCGCGTCCATTGGCCGGCGTCTGGGCCACTGCGCCGTTTCTGCATAACGGCTCAGTGCCAAACCTTTATCAGTTGCTGTCGCCGCAGGATGAGCGCGCTACCACCTTCTATAAAGGCACCTTCGAATACGACCCGCGGCACTTGGGATATCGCACCGAAGCCTTCACCAATGGTTTCCTTTTCGATACGCGCATCAGCGGCAATCGCAACAGCGGACATGAATTCCGCGCCGGCGCGCGTGGCAATGGCGTCATCGGCCGACTGCTGCAACCTGAGGAGCGCTGGGCATTGCTGGAATACCTGAAAGTTCTCGGCGGCCCATTGGAGGCGCAATTGCCATGATTTCGACCTTTAAAAAAGAACTGCCGGTACTGGCCCGAATCTGGTTATGGCTAGGCCGTTTGCTGGGCAAAACCCTGCTGATCCTGCTCGTCATCGGCGTGCTCGGCTGGGCCGTCGCCACGGCATGGTTCGCCTGGCAGCATCGTGGCCCGGTGTCGGCACTGGAGCAGGTCCCGGCCAGTGAAGCAGGCATGACTCAGGACGTGATCCAGACGGCCGTGCGCATTGTCGATCAACACCGCGAAGGCACACGCTATCTGCGCGATGCTCACGCCAAGGCACATGGTTGCGTAAAAGCTGAAGTGAAGGTTTTGCCGGAACTGACTCAGTCATTGCGACAAGGCGTGTTCAGCGAGCCGGGTAAAACCTGGCAGGCGATGATTCGCTTGTCCAACGGCAACGCCTATCCGCAGTTCGACAGCATGCGCGATGCCCGAGGCATGGCGATCAAACTGTTCGACGTTGCCGGCAAACAATTGCTCGACAACCGCCAGCAACAACATGAACAAGACTTCGTGATGTTCAGCCACCCGAATTTCTTTGTCAGCGATGTCGCCGAGTACCGTCAGAATGTGGCCGCGCAGGCTGACGGCAAAAAGGTCATGGCGTTTTTCCCCGGGTGGGATCCGCGCACCTGGCAGATCAGGCATTTGTTTATTGCGCTGGCAACATTGTCGCCGCCGCCGGATAGCCCGACGGCGACCACATACTTCTCGGTTTCGCCCTACAAATTCGGTAAGGCGAATGCAAAGTTTCGTGTAGCACCCGATCCGGATAACTGCCCCGCTTACAAGTTGCCTAAACAGAATCACGACCTGCCGAACTTTCTGCGCAGCGCGTTGAATCAACAGCTGTCGACAGATCGCGTACCCGCCTGCTTCGTGCTGCAGATTCAGCGTCAGGATACCCATGATTACATGCCGATCGAGGACACCAGCATCGAATGGCGCGAACAGGATTCGCCCTTCGAAACGGTCGCGCGGATCACCCTGCCACCGCAGGATTTCGATAACCCGGCGCTGAATCTGGCCTGCGATAACCTGTCGTTCAATCCGTGGTTCGGAATTGAAGCGCATCGGCCTATCGGCGGGATCAATCGGTTGCGCAAAGCGGTTTACGAAGCAGTCAGCGACTACCGTCATCAGCGCAATGTCGAAGGATCTTTCCTGCCGAGTGACGGCATTTAGCCTCCCTGGGGGCCGATGGGAAGACCTGGCCGACAGTCGGCCAGGCCTTGCTTGGCAAGAGAACATCCAACTCTCCTGCGTATACGACTTTGTCGACAAACATCCGCGGGGTCGTCACCCCCTCGATCAGATCCTCCTCAAAGTCCTCCGACATTTCGGCGATCAGTCGCCTGATGAGCACGTTGGGAAAGGAAAAGCTCAGAACCGCACCGTCGGGGGTGATCAGATACAGTTGTTGATGGGGTGCTGCGTTCAGTCGTTGCAGCCCGACTTTCAGGTCGGCGGGCGAGAAAAAGTTTTTGTAGAGATCAACATCCTGCGGGGGTAAACGGTCCAGGGGCAATGGATTGCTCGAGTGATAAAAGCCATCTACCTGGAAGCCATCAGGAAGCAGTGGATTGCCATGGACATCCTTGGGGAAGATCACCGCACGATCGAAACTGGCGTAATCGGTGAATTCGCCAGCGGTTACAAGATACTCGTCACGGTTCTTGTGTTTGAGAACGATGCCGACGGCTTGTCCGGAAGACGAGCAAGACTTTTGCTGCATTCGCAGGTAATTCGCGACGCCCGTGACATCCTTGAGGATAGGCCCGCAAACAGGCATGAGTTCGACGAGTGGCTTATCAGCTTCCTGCTCCGGATCGATTTCATCGTCCCAGTTCCAGTCTGGCGTCAGTTCCCCCCGGTGAACCCACTTATCACCTTTTACGACCGTGGCGACTTCACCCGCGGCTATTGCCAACAGGATCCAGATACTGGCCGGTAGCCAACCTTTCTCATACTTTGCCCGAAACAGCTGAGGTAGTCCGTTAGCGCCGTTGCTGATGATGGGAGTGAGCTCTTCTTCGTATGCCGATGAGGTGGATGTGTATGAGAGGAGACCGCCATCTGACGACACGTAACACTTGGAACACTGGCGCTCGGAGTGTGTAACAAGCCACACATCGTAAATCCTGAAGAATTCGTTGCGAGTACTTTCTTCCTCAAGAGTATTAAACGTGTTGGGCGAGAGGGGTACATTCCGATGAAAACTTGCCTCGATCGAATGACCGGGCGGACTTTTGAAAATGGTAGATGGAGGCCATGTTTCTGTTAAGGGTTTAGCAAACTCTTTACAAACGTACTGTCCCTGCTCATTTTTCAGAATGTACCAGCGCACCTCGGTATTGGATTCGAACTCCAATCGATGCAAATACGCGGCAGCGTCGTCCGACGTCCGGAACGCCGGATTTTGCGCAAGGAGGTTTTTTTTGTTCAACGGACATTTGGGGGTTTCTACAGCAGTGCTTTCAGGCATAGGGTCAGTCTCTCGGTAGGCTATTGAACGGAGTCATGACGCGAAATGAGTCATGAACATCGTTGCCCATTGTCCGAAAGCGGCTTGGCTGGCAGGCACTACATAGATATACGCAGCGAAAAATACTCAAACGCCAGACAGCAAAAAGCCCGCACTAGGCGGGCTTTCTGTGGTGATCTGGCGTTCAGTGTTCCAGATTACCGAATATGGCGCAGCGGACGGGACTCGAACCCGCGACCCCCGGCGTGACAGGCCGGTATTCTAACCGACTGAACTACCGCTGCGCGAAACGCTTGAAACGAATGGTGGGTGATGACGGGATCGAACCGCCGACATTCTGCTTGTAAGGCAGACGCTCTCCCAGCTGAGCTAATCACCCTTCGCTTCGTTACGGGACGCATTATGCCACAAGTTTTCGTAACGTGTTGATTTAATTGAATATTTTTTCAAATAAATCCGAAAACCGGTGAAACGACACATCCCGCGGGTACAACCTTGGAGCAGAAAAAAACCCGCCTTGGCGGGTTTTTCCGTGGTGACCTGGCGTTCAGCGTTCCAGGTTACCGAATATGGCGCAGCGGACGGGACTCGAACCCGCGACCCCCGGCGTGACAGGCCGGTATTCTAACCGACTGAACTACCGCTGCGCGTAACACATGAAACGAATGGTGGGTGATGACGGGATCGAACCGCCGACATTCTGCTTGTAAGGCAGACGCTCTCCCAGCTGAGCTAATCACCCTTCGCTTCGGTGTGGCGCGCATTCTACGGAGCGACCCCACCTCTGGCAAGCACTTTTTTAAATAATTTTCCGAGGCCTTCCAAAGGCTTAGAGAAGGGTTGGCCTATGCCACGGCGAAGACAATAATGCCCCCCTTTGTATAAAGGAGAGACTCACCCCATGTGGTTCAAAAACCTGCTTATCTATCGCCTGACCCAAGACCTGCCTGTCGATGCCGAGGCGCTGGAAACTGCACTGGCCACCAAACTGGCGCGTCCATGTGCAAGCCAGGAGTTGACCACCTACGGTTTCGTCGCGCCGTTCGGCAAAGGCGAAGATGCTCCACTGGTGCACGTCAGCGGTGATTTCCTGCTGATCTCTGCGCGTAAAGAAGAACGCATTCTGCCGGGCAGCGTCGTACGCGATGCGGTCAAGGAAAAGGTCGAAGAGATCGAAGCCGAGCAAATGCGCAAGGTCTATAAGAAGGAACGCGACCAGATCAAGGATGAAATCATCCAGGCCTTCCTGCCGCGCGCCTTTATCCGTCGCTCGTCGACCTTCGCTGCCATCGCACCGAAACAGGGTCTGATCCTGGTCAACTCGGCCAGCCCGAAACGCGCCGAAGACCTGCTGTCGACCCTGCGTGAAGTGATCGGCACTCTGCCCGTTCGGCCGTTGACCGTGAAAATGTCGCCAACCGCGACCATGACCGAATGGGTCACCACGCAGAAAGCCGCCGACGACTTCTATGTGCTGGACGAGTGCGAACTGCGCGACACCCACGAAGACGGCGGTATCGTGCGTTGCAAGCGTCAGGACCTGACCAGCGAAGAAATCCAGCTGCACCTGAGCACCGGCAAAGTCGTTACTCAACTGTCGCTGGCCTGGCAGGACAAGTTGTCGTTCATGCTCGACGACAAGATGACCGTCAAACGCCTGAAGTTCGAAGATCTGTTGCAGGATCAGGCGGAACAGGACGGCGGCGAAGAGGCCCTCGGCCAGCTGGATGCGAGCTTCACACTGATGATGCTGACATTCGGCGACTTCCTGCCGGCGCTGGTTGAAGCGTTGGGTGGCGAAGAGACTCCGCAGGGGATCTGACCTGCCTTTTGTGTGAAAGCTTAAAAGATCGCAGCCTTCGGCAGCTCCTACAACTGGAATGCATTTTTCCTGTAGGAGCTGCCGGAGGCTGCGATCTTTTTGCTGGCGACGTATGCTTAGCTTCCTAACGCTTTCACATAACAAGGAACAAGCCATGCGCGCACTGGCTGCACTCAGCCGCTTTGTCGGCAACACCTTCGCTTACTGGGTTCTGATTTTCGCCGTTGTGGCCTTCCTGCAACCGGCGTGGTTCCTCGGCCTGAAAAGCGCGATCGTGCCGCTGCTCGGGCTGGTGATGTTCGGCATGGGCCTGACTCTCAAACTTGATGACTTCGCCGCCGTCGCCCGCCAACCCTGGCGTGTGGCGCTGGGCGTGGTCGCACATTTCGTGATCATGCCGGGCATGGCGTGGTTGCTCTGCCAGATTTTTCATCTGCCACCGGAGATCGCCGTCGGCGTGATTCTGGTCGGTTGCTGTCCGAGCGGCACGTCGTCCAATGTGATGACCTGGCTGGCCCGCGGTGATCTGGCGTTGTCGGTGGCCATCGCCGCCGTCACCACCCTCCTCGCTCCGCTGCTGACCCCGGCGCTGATCTGGCTGCTGGCCTCGGCGTGGTTGCCGGTGTCGTTCATGGAGCTGTTCTGGTCGATCCTGCAAGTGGTGCTGTTGCCGATTGTTCTTGGCGTGGTTGCGCAACGTTTGCTGGGCGACAAGGTTCGTCATGCGGTGGATGTTTTGCCGCTGGTGTCGGTGGTGAGCATCGTGATCATCGTCACCGCCGTAGTGGCGGCCAGTCAGGCGAAGATCGCCGAATCCGGTGTGTTGATCATGGCGGTGGTGATGCTGCATAACAGCTTCGGTTACTTGCTGGGCTATTTCACCGGGCGTTTGTTCAACTTGCCGCTGGCGCAGCGCAAATCGCTGGCACTGGAAGTGGGTATGCAGAATTCGGGATTGGGCTCCGCGCTGGCCAGTGCACACTTTTCGCCACTGGCGGCGGTACCGAGCGCGTTGTTCAGCGTTTGGCACAATATTTCCGGGGCGCTGCTGTCGACGTATTTCCGGCGAATGAGCGAGAAGGACGATCGCGAAACGTTGGCCCGACAGGCGGCTGACTGACTTCAGAACTTGATCCCCGGGTTAATGCTCGTCAATATGTTGCGCAACGCGGGGACGACCCTGCGGCTCGATCGAGTTTTAATCTGGGGACGACCCCGTCAATCGATGGAGGTCTTTCATGTCCTGGATCATTCTGTTTTTCGCCGGCCTGTTCGAAGTCGGCTGGGCCGTCGGCCTCAAGTACACCGATGGCTTCAGCCGTCCACTCCCCACCGCACTGACCATTGCCGCCATGGCCATCAGCCTTGGCTTGCTGGGCCTTGCCATGAAGGAATTGCCGCTGGGTACGGCCTATGCGATCTGGACGGGCGTCGGTGCCGTGGGCACGGTGATTGCCGGGATCATTCTGTTTGGTGAGTCGATGGCGCTGATTCGGCTGGCCAGTGTGGCGTTGATCATTACCGGGTTGATTGGCCTTAAGGTCAGCGCTTAGGCCGCTACCGCTTTCGCGAGCAGGCTCACTCCTACAGGGAAATGCATTCCAAACTGTAGGAGTGAGCCTGCTCGCGATGGGGACGACACAATCACTTTTTATCTAACGGTGCCACGCAACTCCCCCACCAACCCCTGCAACTTCAACGGCTCAGCCGCTTCCACCGCAACAGCAGAACCCGCCACCAGCGTCACCCGCGACCACAACCGCCGAAACACGCCTTTGTTCGGATCGCGACTGAAGAAACTCCCCCACAACCCCTGCAACGCCAGCGGAATCACCGGCACCGGTGTCTCTTCCAGAATCCGCGTCAGCCCGCCCTTGAACTCATTGATCTCGCCATCGGTCGTCAACTTGCCCTCAGGGAAGATGCACACCAATTCACCGTCCTTCAGATATTGAGCGATACGACTGAAGGCCTTTTCGTAGATCTGGATGTCTTCGTTGCGGCCGGCAATCGGAATTGTCCCCGCCGTGCGAAAGATAAAGTTCAGCACCGGCAGGTTGTAGATTTTGTAGTACATGACGAAGCGAATCGGCCTACGCACTGCGCCGCCGATCAGCAACGCATCGACGAACGAAACGTGATTGCACACCAGTAACGCCGCGCCTTCATCCGGAATCGCGTCCAGGTTGCGATGTTCGACGCGGTACATGGAGTGGCTGAGCAGCCAGATCATGAAACGCATGCTGAACTCGGGGACGATCTTGAAGATGTAGGCATTGACGCCGATGTTGAGCAGCGACACCACGAGGAACAGTTGCGGGATCGACAGCTCGACCACACTCAGCAGCATGATCGACACGATGGCCGAAATAACCATAAACAGTGCGTTGAGAATGTTGTTCGCTGCGATCACCCGCGCCCGCTCGTTCTCGGCAGTGCGCGACTGGATCAACGCATACAACGGCACGATATAGAAACCACCGAAAACGCCGAGGCCGAGAATGTCGAACAGCACAGCCCAGGTGTGGCCGAAACTCAGCACTTCAATCCAGCTATGGCCAGTGACACTGTCGGGAATTCCGCCGGAATGCCACCACAGCAGCAGGCCAAATACAGTCAGACCGAACGAACCAAACGGCACCAGACCGATCTCGACTTTGCGCCCGGATAGCTTCTCGCAGAGCATCGAACCCAGCGCGATCCCGACCGAGAACACGGTGAGGATCAAGGTGACCACGGTTTCGTCGCCGTGCATCCACTCCTTGGCGTAGGCCGGGATCTGCGTCAGATAAATCGCCCCGACAAACCAGAACCACGAGTTGCCGACTATCGAGCGCGACACCGCCGGCGTCTGGCCCAAGCCCAGTTTCAAAGTGGCCCAGGACTGACTGAAGATGTTCCAGTTCAGGCGCATGTCCGGGGATGAAGCCGCCGCGCGGGGAATGCTGCGGCTGGCCAGATAACCCAGCACTGCAATGCCGACGATGGCGATCGACACCAGCGGCGCGTAGTGGGTCGACGACATGATGACCCCGGCGCCGATGGTGCCTGCCAGAATCGCCAGGAACGTGCCCATCTCCACCAGACCATTGCCGCCGACCAGTTCTTCTTCGCGCAAGGCCTGCGGCAGGATCGAATATTTCACCGGCCCGAACAGCGCCGAGTGAGTGCCCATGGCGAACAATGCCACCAGCATCAGCGACAGATGATCGAAGAGGAAACCGACGGATCCCACAGCCATGATGGCGATTTCCGCCAGTTTGATCAGACGGATCAACGCGTCCTTGGCGAATTTCTCGCCGAACTGCCCGGCCAGCGCCGAAAACAGGAAGAACGGCAGAATAAACAGCAACGCACACAGGTTGACCCAGATCGAACGGTCACCTTCGATGGTCAGCCGATAGAGAATGGCGAGGATCAGCGACTGCTTGAACACGTTGTCGTTGAACGCGCCGAGCGACTGCGTGATGAAGAACGGCAGGAAGCGCCGGGTGCGCAGCAGGTTGAACTGTGAGGGGTGACTCATCTTCCGTGTTTCCCTGATGTTTAAGGTAGAGAGGCCTGGATACTGCTTATTGGAATCCCGATCCGCGATCCAGGCCACACCTTACCTAAACTTTTCAGGTTATTTCTTCAAACCTGCAATGCACGGCGAGACAAACAGCTCGCCGCGCCACGCGCCCTGCACGGTGCGCTTGCCGACAATCAGCCACATCACCGCCAACAACGCCACCAGCATGCAGCCGACCACGCTGAAAAAGCCGAGGTTCAGCGTACTGGCGAGTTTAAGGGTCGCCAGCGAATACACGCCCAACGGGAAGGTGAAACCCCACCAGCCGAGGTTGAACGGAATGCCGTCACGCAGATAGCGAACGGTGATCAGCAACGCCATCAGCATCCACCACAGCCCGAAACCCCACAGCGTGATTCCGGCCACCAGACCAAGGCCAGAAGCGATTTCGCCAACGCCCGGCATTCCATTGGCAGCGAAAATCGCCGGTGCTTCAGCGCCCATCAACAACATGCCCAGGGCACCGGTGCCGATTGGCCCGAGTGCCAGCCAGCTCGATGCGGCCATGTTTTCGTGGGGCAGTTTGTGCAGGGCCATGCGCAGCAACAGGATGGTCAGAATGCTGAACGCCACCGGTAGGGAAAATGCCCAGAGCACGTAGCTTGTGGTCAACACCACCAGTTGCGAGTGGGCATCGGTCAGGTGCGGTGCAAGCAGACCACCACTGGCCGCCGCGACTTCTGCTGCGACCACCGGCAACAGCCAAACGGCTGTCATCTGGTCGATGCTGTGCTCCTGACGGGTAAACATCATGTAGGGGATCAACACGCCGCAGGCCAGCGACATCGCCACATCGAGCCACCACAGCACTTCGGCAAGCTGGATCACACCCTCGCCCCAACGCGGTAGCCCGAACAGCAGAAAGCCGTTGATGATCGTCGCCAGGCCCATGGGAATGGTGCCGAAGAACATCGACACGGTTGAATGCCCGAAAATCCGCCGCGCCTCGTCGAAGAACAGAATCCAGCGGGCGGCGTAGGCAACGGTAAACAAGCTGAACAACAGAATGTTGAACAGCCACAGCCCTTCAGCCACAGCGTGTAAACCGGGGATCGCGACCGGCAAATTCGCCAAGGCCAGTGCCAGCACTCCGGTACCCATGGTTGCGGCAAACCAGTTCGGCGTGAATTGGCGGATCACTTCACGCGGGTGCTGAAGTTGGCTGAGCGGCTTTAAGCCGGGTTTGGTGCTATTGGTGCAAATCATCATGGATTCCTCTTCCTCTGGTGAGGTTGAGTCCATGGTAGATCCGAATCGAATATCTATATAACGGGTAATATCTCTAACTGTTATCTGCTTTATCGATAATGAGCCAGATAAACAGTCAAACGCTACCTTCGCTCTCGATCACCAAAATCCGCGCCACACCCTGCGGATGGGCAACGTGTTCGGTGCCGACCGAGGCGTAAAAGATGTCACCGACTTCGAGCATGACTTGCTCTTCCTCACCATTTTCGCGATAGCGCATCTGCACCCGCCCATCGAGCACCACGAACACTTCCTCGCCATCGTTGACGTGCCATTTATACGGCTGATCAGTCCAGTGCAGGCGCGTGGTGATGCCGTTCATGTTGGCGATGTCCAAGGCACCCCAGGCGCGCTCGGCGGTGAAGGTTTTGCTGCGAATAATCTTCATGAGTCGATCCGTTGGCAGAATGGCTGCGCAAGGCTAACCGAAAGCGCGGTGGTTATGGAGCGCCGCACACCTTGGCCGGTCGAACGCGCAGGCTTAGCAACAGCGCCGCCACTGCCAGCACGATCAGCACCGCGCCATACACATCGGTCGTCGCGAGCAGCCCCAGGCGATGGGTGAAATGCCCTGCCAATAGCGCCGGCAAGCAAAACGCCAGATAACTCAGCACATAAAACGCCGACATCAACCCGGCCCGTTCATGGGGCAAGGCCAGCGGTACGAGGCTGCGCACCGCGCCGAGAAATCCGGCACCGAAACCACAACCGGCCACCAGTGTGCCGAGGAAGAACAGCGACAGGCTGGCGCTGTGCACGCCGAGCAGAATCAGCACCAGCCCGATCGGCAGCAAGCTTGCGCCCAGTTGCAAAGCGCGCGTGGCAGGACGATTGCGCAGGGTGAAGATCATCAGTGCCCCGGTCACGGTCAATGCCGCGACGGTTGCGCCGCCGATCAGGTTGGAAGTGGACCCAGTGGCGGTGCGCACCAGCGACGGTGCAAGCGATGCGTAAAAACCTCCGAGCGCCCAGGTCGCGGTATTCAGCGGCAGGACTCGCCATAGCGTTGCGCGGGCCTGAACCGGCACATGCAGTGTCGGTCGCAACGACGCCCATGCGCCCGCTTGCGGGGTGACGCTTTCGGGCAGCCGCCATACATACAGTGCCTGCCCCACGAACAGCGCGAGCAGTAACCAATAGGTCAGTTGCAACGGCGCCGGCGCGAATTCGGCCAACAAGCCACAACCCATGCCGCCCAGCGCCATGCCCAGCAATGGCGCGACGCTGTTGATCAACGGCCCTTGCTGACGGTCGATGTCGAGCAATGTGGCGCTGAGGACCGCTGTCGCCATGCCGGTGGCGAAGCCTTGCAGCACGCGCGCGCTGATCAACCACGTCACGCTGTCGGCGCTGATGAACACCAACATCGCCAGTGCATTGAGCAACACGGCGGTGAAGATCACCGGTTTGCGTCCCAGATGATCGGAGAGCGAACCGACGGTTAACAGCGCCGCCAACAGACTCAGGGCGTAGACGCCGAAAATCAGGGTCAGCACCGCTGCCGAGAAGTGTAGTTGATCCTGATACAGGTGGTACAGCGGCGTCGGCGCGGTGGAAGCGGCGAGAAAACTGAGTAAGGTGACCGCCAGAAACCACAGGCTGGGACGGTTGGACGCTAATCGAGACTGGGGGCTAATCATGTGCACACTCCGCAAAAGCTAATTTTTTGCTTTTGCGGAGTGTGCTACCGCCCAACGCTTAAAGCAAATTCTTTGTGTTAAGGTCTGACGCATGGCTATTAAAGAAGGTTTACGCCCCGGCGGTCGCAGTGCCCGGGTGCAAGAGTCGATACATTCGGCAGTCCGCGCACTGCTGCAAGAGCAGGAGCGCTCGACCGTGACCGTTCCGCAGATTGCGGCGCGGGCGGGCGTTACGCCGTCGACGATCTATCGGCGCTGGGGCGATCTGGCGGCATTGCTGGCCGACGTCGCCCTCGCCCGCATGCGCCCCGACAGCGAGCCCGCAGAAACCGGCAGCCTGCGCAGCGACATCCGCGCATGGGCCGAGCAATACCTCGACGAGATGAGCTCCGAGCCTGGGCGCAACATGATGCGCGACGTGCAGGCGAGCGCCACGCCGGGGTATTGCGTGGCGATCATCGGGGCACAGTTGCAGACCATTATCGAGCGTCATCCCGATGAGGCGGCGCCCAGTGTCGATCGGTTGATCAATCAGGTGGTGGCGCCGGTCGTGTTCAGGATTCTGTTTTCAGCGGCGGCGCTGGAGGTGGATGAATTGCATCGGTTGATTGATATCGCGTTGCAGCAGGACTGACACCGACATCCCTGTGGGAGCTGCGGCACGCTGCGATCTTTTGATCCTGATCCTTAAAAACAGGATCAAAAGATCGCAGCCTCGTTTCACTCGACAGCTCCTACAGGATTTCCGATTCAGGCACTGAATCTTGCGGTGCCTGCTCGCGATGAGACCTTAACGGTCACCGCAGAACCGCCCGGTTCCATTCCTGCGACACCCCGCCACGCCTCGACCTTGGTCGACACTGACTAACCGCCGCGCGCATGCGAGACTGTCCGCCCGGGCAGGAGTGCCGGGGAGTCTTTAGTCGGGAGTGTTGCATGTCGTTGTCCACCGGGCTGATCGCCGCCGTCGCCCTGGCCTATATGGCCATCATGTTCGCCATCGCCTTCTACGGCGACCGTCGCAGCACGCCGCTGCCGCCGCGGGTGCGCGCGTGGGTATACAGCCTGTCGCTGGCGGTTTATTGCACCAGTTGGACATTCTTCGGCGCGGTCGGCCAGGCGGCTGAACAGTTGTGGTCATTCCTGCCGATTTACCTCGGGCCGATCCTGCTGTTGGTCGGCGCGCCGTGGGTCCTGCAAAAAATGGTGATGATCAGCAAACAGGAGAACATCACCTCCATCGCTGACTTCATCGCTGCGCGCTACGGCAAATCGCAATCGCTGGCGGTCGTCGTCGCGCTGATCTGCCTGGTCGGCGTCCTCCCCTACATCGCCCTGCAACTCAAGGGCATCGTACTCGGTGTGAACCTGTTGATCGGCGCCGGTGCCGATGCGATGGGCACGCGCGCCCAGGACACCGCGTTGATCGTGTCACTGGTGCTGGCGCTGTTCACCATCGTCTTCGGCACACGCAACCTCGACGCCACCGAGCACCACCGCGGCATGGTGCTGGCGATTGCCTTTGAGTCGCTGGTCAAGCTGTTCGCCTTTCTCGCCGTCGGCGCGTTTGTGACCTATGGCCTCTACGACGGTTTCGACGACCTGTTTAATCAAGCCATGCTCGCCCCGCGCCTCGAGGAATACTGGAAAGAAACCATTAACTGGCCATCAATGGTGGTACAGACAGGCGTCGCGATGATGGCGATCATCTGTCTGCCACGGCAGTTTCACGTCACGGTGGTCGAGAACATTGATCCGCAGGATCTACGCCTGGCCAAATGGGTGTTCCCGGCGTACCTCGCGCTGGCTGCACTGTTTGTAGTCCCGATCGCTCTGGCCGGTCAGATGATGCTGCCGAGCGACGTGTTGCCCGACTCGTTCGTGATCAGTCTGCCGCTGGCGCAGGCCCATCCGGCGCTGGCGATGCTGGCGTTTATTGGCGGCGCATCGGCGGCCACCGGCATGGTCATTGTCGCCAGCGTGGCGCTGTCGACCATGGTCTCCAACGATATGCTGTTGCCGTGGCTGCTGCGGCGCAATAACGCCGAGCGCCCGTTTGAAGTGTTCCGCCAGTGGATGCTGTCGGTGCGCCGCGTGAGCATTGTGGTGATTCTGTTGCTGGCGTACGTCAGCTATCGCCTGCTCGGTTCGACGGCGAGCCTAGCGACCATCGGCCAGATTGCCTTCGCCGCCGTGACCCAACTAGCGCCGGCCATGCTCGGCGCGCTGTACTGGAAACAGGCCAACCGACGCGGCGTGTTTGCCGGGCTCGCCGCCGGCACCTTCCTGTGGTTTTACACGCTGGTTTTGCCGATTGCCGCCCACAGCCTCGGCTGGTCGCTGAACAGTTTCCCGGGGCTGGCGTGGCTGCACAGTAATCCGCTGAACCTGCCGATCAGTCCGTTGACCCAAGGCGTGGTGTTGTCGCTGGCCGGTAACTTCACGCTGTTTGCGTGGGTCTCGGTGCTGTCCCGCACGCGGGTGTCGGAGCACTGGCAGGCTGGGCGTTTCATCGGCCAGGAGATCAGCGCCCGACCGAATGCGCGGTCGATGCTGTCGGTGCAGATCGACGATCTGCTGCAACTGGCAGCGCGGTTTGTCGGTGAAGAGCGCGCTCGCCAGAGCTTCATTCGATTCGCCTATCGCCAAGGCAAGGCTTTCAACCCGAACCAGAATGCCGACGGAGAATGGATCGCCCATACCGAACGCTTGCTGGCCGGTGTGCTTGGCGCTTCTTCGACGCGAGCGGTGGTAAAAGCCGCCATCGAAGGTCGGGAAATGCAGTTGGAGGACGTAGTCCGAATCGCTGACGAAGCCTCGGAAGTCCTGCAATTCAACCGCGCGCTGCTGCAAGGCGCGATTGAAAACATCACCCAAGGCATCAGCGTGGTCGACCAGTCGCTGAAGCTTGTCGCCTGGAACCGACGTTATCTGGAGTTGTTCAACTACCCGGACGGCTTGATCAGCGTCGGCCGGCCGATCGCCGACATCATTCGCTACAACGCCGAGCGTGGCTTGTGTGGTCCCGGCGAGGCGGAAGTGCATGTCGCGCGCCGTTTGCACTGGATGCGCCAGGGCCGCGCGCACACCTCCGAACGCCTGTTCCCCAACGGCCGGGTGATTGAGCTGATCGGCAATCCGATGCCCGGTGGCGGCTTCGTCATGAGTTTCACCGACATCACCGCGTTCCGTGAAGCCGAACAGGCGCTGACCGAGGCCAACGAAGGCCTGGAACAACGGGTCAGCGAGCGAACCCAGGAACTGTCGCAACTCAACGTCGCGCTGACCGAAGCCAAGGGCACCGCCGAAACCGCCAACCAATCGAAAACCCGCTTTCTCGCGGCGGTCAGCCATGACCTGATGCAGCCGTTGAACGCCGCGCGACTGTTCTCCGCCGCCCTCTCCCATCAAGACGACGGCTTGAGCAGCGAGGCGCAGAAACTGGTGCAGCATCTCGACAGTTCGTTGCGCTCGGCCGAGGATCTGATCAGCGATTTGCTGGACATTTCCCGCCTGGAAAACGGCAAGATCAATCCCGATCGCAAGTCCTTTGCGGTGAATGAACTGTTCGACATTCTCGGCGCCGAGTTCAAGGCGCTGGCCCAGGAGCAAGGTCTGACCTTCCGTGTGCGTGGCAGCCACATGCGCATCGACAGCGACATCAAGTTGCTGCGGCGGATTCTGCAAAACTTCCTGACCAACGCTTTCCGCTATGCCAAAGGCCCGGTGCTACTCGGTGTACGGCGACGCGGCGGGAAGTTGTGCCTGGAAGTATGGGATCGCGGACCGGGCATTCCGGAAGACAAGCAGCAGGTAATTTTCGAGGAATTCAAACGTCTCGACAGCCATCAGACGCGCGCCGAAAAAGGCCTGGGGCTTGGGCTGGCAATTGCTGATGGTCTGTGTCGCGTGCTCGGCCATACCTTACGCGTGCGCTCGTGGCCGGGGCGCGGCAGTGTGTTCAGCGTTACGGTGCCGTATGCGCGCACGCAAACCGTACCGGCCAGTGCCGCTGTCGAATTGAACGGCAAGTTGCCGAACGGTGCGCAGGTGCTGTGCATCGACAATGAAGACAGCATTCTGATCGGCATGAACAGCCTGTTGAGCCGCTGGGGCTGCCAGGTCTGGACGGCGCGCAATCGCGAGGAATGCGCGGCGTTGCTGAATGACGGAGTGCGGCCTCAATTGGCGCTGGTCGACTATCACCTGGATCACGGCGATACCGGCACCGAGTTGATGGCGTGGTTGCGCACGCGTCTTGGCGAGCCCGTACCAGGCGTGGTGATCAGCGCCGACGGACGCCCGGAGATGATTGCGCAGGTGCATGCGGCGGGGCTGGATTATCTGGCGAAACCGGTGAAACCGGCGGCGTTGCGGGCGTTGTTGAGTCGGTATCTACCGCTTTAAAAGCAAAAGATCGCAGCCTTCGGCAGCTCCTACACCGAAGTTCATGGAGCTGCCGGAGGCTGCGATCTTTTGATCTTTATTCAGGCAACTCAACCAACCCATCAACATCCGTCATAGCCCGCTCCAGCAAGTCCGCCGGCAAACTTTTGCTCGCCCGTGCCCCCAACAGTTTGAGCTGCTCACTGCGGCTGACCAGATTGCCGCGCCCTTCTGTCAGTTTGTTGCGCGCCGAGCTGTAGGCTTTGTCCAGTTGTTGCAGACGATTGCCGACTTCGTCCAGATCCTGAATGAACAACACGAACTTGTCGTAAAGCCACCCGGCGCGCTCGGCGATTTCGCGGGCGTTCTGGCTCTGGCGCTCTTGCTTCCACAGGCTGTCGATGACGCGCAATGTCGCCAGCAACGTAGTTGGGCTGACGATCACGATGTTGCGGTCGAACGCCTCCTGAAACAGCGACGGCTCGGCCTGCAATGCCGCCGAAAACGCGGCTTCGATCGGCACGAAAAGCAAAACGAAATCGAGGCTGTGCAGGCCCTCAAGCCGTTTGTAATCCTTGCCGGCCAGGCCTTTGACGTGATTGCGCAGGGACAGCACGTGCTGCTTGATCGCGATCTGCCCGAGGGTGTCGTCCTCGGCCGCGACGTATTGCTGATACGCCGTGAGACTGACCTTGGAGTCGACCACCACCTGTTTGTCGCCCGGCAGATAAATGACCACATCCGGCTGGAAACGCTCGCCATCCGGGCCTTTGAGATTGACCTGCGTCTGATACTCGCGGCCCTTCTCCAGGCCTGCGTGTTCCAGCACGCGTTCGAGAATCAACTCGCCCCAATTACCTTGGGTTTTCTGGCCTTTCAGGGCACGGGTCAGGTTGGTGGCTTCGTCACTCAAACGCAGATTGAGCGCTTGCAGACGCTCCAATTCCTTGGCCAGCGAAAAGCGCTCGCGGGCCTCGGCCTGGTAACTTTCTTCCACACGTTTTTCGAAGGATTGAATGCGTTCTTTCAACGGATCGAGCAACTGACCGAGGCGTTGTTGGCTGGTTTCGGCAAAGCGCTGTTCACGCTCGTCGAAGATCTTGCCCGCCAGTTCGGCGAACTGCGCCCGCAATTCATCACGCGAACCTTGCAGATCGTCGAGGCGCTGTTGATGGCTCTCCTGCTGTTCACGCAGCTCGGCGTTCAGCGAAGCCGCCTGAGCGTCGAGACGGCGCAGTTCGGCTTCCTTGTTGGCGCGCTCCAGGTTCCAGGCGTGGGAGGCGTCACGGGCGTCGTCACGCTCTATCTGCAACAGCTCGACTTCGCGGCGCAGGGCTGCCAGTTCTGCTTGCTTGGCGGCGTTGGCCTGGCCGAGGTCGGCAATTTCATCGCGGCCGGCATCCAGTTGCGCGCTGAGCCCGTCCTGCGCCAGCTGCGCCATGGCCAACCGCTCTTCCAGCAACGCCACCTGCGCTTGCCCGTTGCTTGCCCGACGTTGCAGTTGCCAGGCCAAAGCCAACAACGGCAGCCCAGCGCCTGCGAGACCGAGCAATACGCTGGTCAAGTCCATAGCCATAGCGACTCCTGCCGATCGGTTAAAGCCTGAAGGGTAACCAAGGTGTCAGAACTTGGACAGCTCAGTCTTCGAGCAGACCGAGTTCGACTTGGGCACGATGATCGCCAGCACGAGCAGCCTGACGCAGCAGGTCCTGACCGATGCGGCGATCCCGCGCATTACCACACTCGCGACACATCAACTGGCCGAGACGGCTTTGCGCGGCGACCACACCTTCGCGCGCCGGTTGCTTGAGCAGGCGGCCGGCAAGGTGCTTGGCATTGTGGCTTTCGCTCAGGCGCGGACTGTCGAGCAGCCATTCGGCCACGCGTACGGAAAATCGCTTGGGCGGGATAACATGAGGGGTTTGTGAGGTAACAGGGTCTGATACTGAGCGAAACTTCATAAAGCACTGTGGGACAGATCGGAAGGCGCGCCACTCTACTCTCTTTTTCTTACAGGTAAAGTCGAAAAAAAACCCGGCACGCCCGTCCTAGAGCAAGCGCTCGGGACAATCCACAGAAGCTGTGGATAAGTCAGTGGACAAGCGTCCTCCAACCCTCGCAAAGCCTTATGGAATGGGGCCCGCAGTCAAACTGACGATTTTTTCACCAACAAAAAAAAGCGATGTTTTTCATTGACTTAAACTTTCGATACAGGCAGCCACGAGAGTCAGGTTTGATATGACAGTGCCGTTACAGCCTGTGCAACTAATGTGCACAAGTACCTGTTACCCGGTTATATCGATGCGCTTTTTCGGGTCGTTTTGCGCTTCAGGCTGGGGATAAACGGCTTCTCGACGGGAACCGCGCACGGTTTTGTGGCGACGAATGGTCAACCTGGCGTTTTCATTTGTTACCTGATCAGGGCCTTCGCGAGCAAGCTCGCCCCCACAATGGCTGCGCTACCTGTAGAAGTGAGCCTGCTCACGATGAGGCCGGCAATGCCACCCTGTGATTTTCCTGTTGAACACAATCTTTTTTGGCGCAGGGTTTGCTTTACCATTTTCGATCCGTTACTATCCGCGGCGTTAGTACCAAGCTGAAAGTCAATCCCGGTCGAACATATCCCCAACGGAGAGCCTTCTATCAAGAAGCCTTACCGAAAAAGCGGGTACGACCTCTCGATGGTTTACAGGTAAATCTTGCGACAACACAGCCTTTGAATCATGCAAAGGGTGTTGCGAAGGCCATTTACTCTGACCGAACCAACCTGCAAATTGATCAGGATCTTCACCCCGGGCCCAGAACCTTTGCCCTTGATGTGTTGCCTGTCCTCCTAAGTACCTACCTGCCAGCCCAAGCGCGCCAACTCATCAGCGCTTCAAACTGGCTGCTTTGTTCCAGTCGGGTTCTTCGTTCGACCAATGGTGGTCGACGTTACTGGAACGTTTTAACGTTGCACGGTTCTTATCCGTGTCATTTGTAGGAACACCTAATAACTATGTCGACTCAAATCCACACTCAGGACGCCATTCGCGCCCTAACCAACGCCTTTGCTCCAATGAACTGCCTGATCATGGCCGCTCGCAAAGGCTGCTTCAGCTTCACACTGGTCAATGAACACGGGATCGCCCGCCACAGTGAGCGTCTGTATCCCGATCAGTACTCCAGCGCCGAACCGCTGCAGGCTGTCATTGATCGTACTCGTCAGGCACTTGTTGCCTGAGAGACTGCAAGAAGCAAAAGCCTCGCTTAAAACGCGGGGCTTTTTATTGCCTGATGTTTCACTTTTGAGCCTTGGCGCTTAAGCACCATTGGATATAACGGTTATAACGTGCAGCCGGAAATATTTTAAAAACAGGCCTTTACGTCGCGAATATGACACTACACTTCAACTCAAGCGGCGTGATCCGCTTCCGGCGAGCCTGAGCCGATCCACCGCTGCCAAGGCCCCTTCAGGTATCGCCGCCCAATAACAAGATCCGAGGGCTTTATGGGTATCGCTGCCAGCGAACTGTGCCGCTACGTGATCCGCCCCACGCTGATTTATCTGGGACGTCACTGCGCAACTGCCGAATCCCTGTTGCTGGGCATCGCCGCCAGCCAGTCCGCCCTCGGCTCCGCCCTGCATGACCGCCGCGGGCACGGCCTCTACTGCATTGCCGAGCACCGCCATCAAGCACTGTGGGATGACTACCTGGCGCTTGATCCGGAGCGCGCCAGCCTGGTTCGCGGACTCGCCAGCCAACACGCATTTCTCAGCGGGCCGCACCTGGAATTGACCGTCAACCTGCGTTACGCCACAGCTATCGCCTGGCTGCTGGTCGAAGAACAAAACCCTACCCTCCCCGACCCGACCGACTTGCTCGGTATGGCGCGTATCTGGCGTCAGACCTTCCAGCCTCAGGGTCGTCTGCGCGATTTCACCTGTGCCTGGCAGACGTGTGTTTCACCGGTGAATCAGGTCGCTTGCTGACCGTCCAGTTCCGCAAGATCGTGTAACAGGTCGCGAATTTGGTCGGATTGTCCTACAAAACCGCTCTAACTCAAGGCATACAGGCTATAGCGCTGGGACGAAAATGTTGGTAATTTTCGCCCCGGTGATCACCAGGAGTTCTAATAATGAAAAAAGTAATGCTCAAAACCACCCTTAGCCTTGCCGTTACCTTGGCATCCACGCAGATTTTCGCCGCTGGCTTTGCCATCAACGAACACAGCATTAGCGGGATGGGGACTGGGTACGCCGGGCGATCTTCTTCTGCCGACGACGCAAGCACTGTTTATGGCAACCCTGCCGGCATGTCGCGCATCAAGCGCGAACAAATCACCGGCGGCGCTGCATTCCTCGACGCATCGACCGATATCAGCAACGCCAGCTCCAGCCCGAATGGTGGGAGCAACAAAGGCGACATGGTGCCCTTCACCGCCGTACCTATGGGCTACTACGTCAAGCCAATCGACGATCACTGGGCATTCGGTTTCGGCGTTTATGTGCCGTTCGGCCTGATCACCGACTACGAAAACAACTTCGCCGGCCGTTATTTCGGCAGCAAGTCGGAAGTGCAAGTCATCACCTTCCAGCCGACCATCAGCTACGCCTTCAACGACAAGGTGTCGATCGGTTTCGGTCCGACCATCAACCGTATCGACGGCAAGCTGGAATCCAACCTGTCTATCACCCAGGCCTTCCCCGATGGCAAGGTCAAGATCAAGGGTGACGACACCGCGCTGGGCTACAACATCGGTGTATTGGTACAAGCGACGGACTCCACCCGCGTGGGCCTGACCTACCACTCGAAAGTCGACTACAAGCTCGAAGGCGACACCAAGGTCAACTACGGCGTACTGGGCCTGGCCGGTCTGAGTTCCAGCCAGAAGTACGACGCTTCGCTGAAGATCACCACGCCTGAGTCGGTGGATCTGTCCGTCACTCAAGCGATCAACGATCAGTGGACTGTTTACGCCGGTTCGACTTTCACCCGCTGGAGTCAGCTGGATAAAATCACCGTCGAGAACTCCGGCGTTCAGCCTGCATTGGCCGGTCAGTTCGGCGAAATCAACGAAGACCAGAACTGGCACGACTCTTGGGCTTACGCCATCGGTACCTCGTACCAGTTGAACAAGGAATGGGTGCTGCGCACCGGTCTGACCTTCGACCAGTCGCCGACCAACAACGTCGACCGTTCGCCACGCATCCCGACCGGCGACCGGACCATCTTCAGCGTTGGTGCCGGCTGGAGCCCGACCGAAGACCTGACCATCGACGTCGCCTATTCGTACCTGAAGGAAGAGTCGGTTAACGTTCGCAACGAAAACGCGCGTGGCCAGACTTACAACGCCAAGTATGAAAACTCGGCAAACGGTTTCGGTGTCGGCGCTACTTACCGCTTCTGATACTGCGCGGCGAGGTTGACTCCTCGCCCACTAAAAAGCCCCGCTCTCTTTGCAGAAAGCGGGGCTTTTTTGTGCCTGACTTGTTAACCCCTGTAGGAGCTGCGGCACGCTGCGATCTTTTGATCCTGCTGTTAAAGATCAAAAGATCGCAGCGTGCCGCAGCTCCTACAGCGAAAGCGCAAACACCCTGAGTTTTAGGGTTTCAGCGGTTTCGAGGCGATAGCTTTCTCAATCGCGGCAATAAATTCCGGATCATCCGGTTTGGTCAGGCTGGAGAAGTTGGCGATCACCTTGCCTTGGCGATCCACCACGTATTTGTAGAAATTCCACTTCGGCGCGCTGCTCTGTGCGGCCAGCACCTGAAACATATGCGTGGCATCATCGCCGCGGACTTTCTGTGGCTCGGTCATGGCAAACGTCACGCCGTAATTGGCGTAGCAGACCTTGGCAGTCTCGACGCTGTCCTTGGACTCCTGCTTGAAGTCATTGGAAGGCACGCCGAGCATCTCCAGCCCCTGCGCCTTGTAGCGCTGATTGAGTGCTTCAAGGCCTTCGAATTGCGGCGCAAAACCGCAGAAGCTGGCGGTGTTGATCACCACCAGCGGTTTGTCCGCGTATTGCTTGCACAGATCGATGGATTCCTTGGCGCGCAACTTGGGCAGCGAGCCTTGCAATAATTCCGGACATTCAGCCGCCTGGGCCAGGCCAGTCAACGCCATCAGCAACGCGGGAACAGCACACCAGCGCATCAACATGTCGAGCATCCTTGAGCAAGTCATCAGCCTTCGACGTTACTCGCCAAGCCCGCCTCTAGCAAATGCTCATGCCTAATTGCATCAAGGCCAGGCCGCCCTGATGCCAGCCCCACCACACCAGCGCCAACAATGCAGCAGCCAGTGCCGTAATGACGATTCGCGGCCAGAAACGGCTCATGCGGCGCTCGTACCGGGTTGCAGACGTTCGACCGGACGCTCGCGCACCGGCCAGTTCAAAGCCGCCGCCAGCACACTCAGAAGCACCGCCACTTGCCAGATCAAGTCATAACTCCCGGTACGGTCATACACCACCCCGCCCAGCCAGCCGCCGAGGAACGAGCCGAGCTGATGGAACAGGAACACGATGCCACCGAGCATGGACAGATTTCGCACGCCGAACAAGGTCGCCACCGTGCCGTTGGTCAAGGGCACCGTCGACAGCCACAGGAAGCCCATGGCCATGCCGAACAGATAGGCCGTCGTGGTCGTCACCGGCAGCCACAGGAACAGCACGATCACCACCGCCCGCATCAGGTACAGCGCGGTCAGCAAACGCGGTTTGGACATTCGCCCACCCAACCATCCGGCCGTGTACGTGCCGAAGATATTGAACAGCCCGATCAACGCCAGCACCGTAGTGCCGACGGTGGCCGGCAGATGTTGATCGACCAGATACGCCGGCAAATGCACGCCGATAAACACCACCTGAAACCCGCAGACGAAGAAACCGAGCGCCAACAGCCAGAATCCCGAATGCGAGCAGGCTTCGCGCAGCGCTTCAGACAATGTTTGCTCATGGCCCAGTACCGGCAGCGGCTTGTCCTTGAGCATGCTCACCAGCGGCACAATCATCGCCACCAACAGGCCCAACACGAGCAACGCGGCCGACCAGCCGAGCCAGCCAATCAGCCCGAGCGTGCCCGGCAACATGGCGAACTGGCCGAACGACCCGGCGGCACTGGCGATGCCCATGCCCATGCTGCGTTTCTCCGGCGGCACGGCCCGCCCGACCACGCCGAGGATCACCGAGAACGAAGTGCCGGACAGGCCGATGCCGATCAACAGGCCGGCGCTCAACGACAATGTCACCGCCGAATCGGACAAGCCCATGCACACCAGACCCACGGCGTAGAGCACACCGCCAACCAGCACCACTTTCGCCGCGCCAAAACGGTCGGCCAGCGCGCCGGTGAACGGCTGCGCCAGACCCCAGATCAGGTTCTGCAAGGCAATCGCGAAGGCGAATACCTCACGCCCCCAGCCGAACTGCGCGCTCATCGGTGACAGGAACAGGCCAAAGCCGTGTCGCACGCCCAATGACAACGCCAGGATCAACGCACTTCCCAGCAACACCCAACCGCACGTACGCCACATCGATGTCATTATTATTCTCCAGTCGCGGGTATATACCCGCTTGAGCCCGAAAAAACTGGCATCAAGCCAGTTCGTCGAGCAACTTCAGCAAGGTTTCACGCTTCTCGGCACCCAGACGATCAATCAATCGCTGTTGCGCCGCTTCCCAGGCCGGCAAGGCTGCTGCCAGTCGTTGCGCGCCGGTTTCGGTGAGGCAGACGATGCGGTTGCGCATATCTTCACCCTCGGCCAGCGCCACCAGCCCTTCGCCTTCCAGCACCCGCAGATTGCGCCCGAGGGTGCTGCGATCCAGGCCCATGGCTTCGGCGAGTTCGGAGATGCTCGGCTGATCCAGACGCTGCAGATTGCACAGCAAAGAATACTGGGCAACGTTGATCCCGAAGCCATCGAGAGCGCCGTCGTAATGCCTGCTGACGCCACGAGCGGCGCGACGCAGGTTGGTGCACAAACACTGAGAAGGAAGCATGATGCGTGTATATACCCGCGACTGTGTTAAATCAAGTTATAGATCAAAAGATCGCAGCCTTCGGCAGCTCCTACATTGGGATGCTTACCCTGTAGGAGCTGCCGAAGGCTGCGATCTTTTGACGTTAAAGCAGCACGATTCCAACCAGCACCGCCATCTCCAGCAATTCCAGCAACGCCCCGGCCGTATCGCCGGTCGTGCCGCCCAACCGCCGCATCATCACATGCCGCAGCCAGACAAACACGCCGACCGCTACCAGCAGCGCAATAATTGCCTGGAACCCGGCAATCGCCACACAGGCCAGCGCGCTGCCCGCAAGCACCCACCAACCCGCCTTGCGCGGCAGATGATCGGCCAGCGCCTGCCCCAACCCACCCTTGCGCACATACGGCGTGGTCAGAAACAACCCCAGTAACGCCGCCCGCCCAAGCAGCGGCGTGATGATCAAAACCAAGCCTTGCTGCTGCTCGATCAGCGCCAGCAATGCGGCAAACTTGAGCAGCAACACCAGCACCAGCGTCACCACCGCAATCGGCCCGCTGCGCGGATCTTTCATGATCGTCAGGGTACGTTCGCGATCACCGAAGCCACCGAGCCAGGCATCGGCGCTGTCCGCCAGGCCATCAAGGTGCAATGCGCCGCTGAGCAATACCCAAATCGTCAACAGCAATGCCGCATGCAACAGCAGCGGCGCGCCCGCCAACACCAGGTTCAGCCCCCACAGAATCACGCCGAACAACAACCCTACCAGCGGATAGAACAACAGCGAACGCCCGAGCTGTTCGGGCTCCGGCATCCCCGGCAGACGAATCGGCAGACTGCTGAGAAATTGCAGGGCGATCCACAGCGGCAACATATCAGCGACCTTCCTTGAGCGACCCATCGGCTTCGACGCTCAGCGAAAACAGCGCACCGTGCGCAACTTCGACATTGAGCAATTGTTCACG
Source organism: Pseudomonas sp. P116 (assembly GCF_020149425.1). Taxonomy (NCBI): domain Bacteria; kingdom Pseudomonadati; phylum Pseudomonadota; class Gammaproteobacteria; order Pseudomonadales; family Pseudomonadaceae; genus Pseudomonas; species Pseudomonas sp. P116. The sequence goes on from NZ_JACVHB010000001.1 coordinate 665,183, forward strand.
CGGCAATCCCCGCGCCCGCGCCAGCAGCAGGCGCATGACACCGCCATGACTGATCAGCAACACCCGCTCACCGGAGTACGCCGTTTCCAGGCGCGCGACGGCCGCCAGCACCCGCGCGGAAAAATCGCTGACCGCCTCGCCCTGCGGTGGCGTAAATGCATACGGATCGGCCCAGAACAGCCCTAGCTCCTCGGCATCCGTCTCCATCAGCGCCGCCGCGCTCTGCCCCTCCCACGCGCCGAAATGCAGCTCTTGCAGATCCTTTTCCAGATGCACCGGCAGATTCAGCTGCTCACCCAACTCAGCGGCGAACCGCGCACAGCGCTGCAACGGCGAACTGACCAAGCGATCCCACGGCCCGCCTGCGATCACCGCTTCGCGCATTTGCGCCCAACCCTTTTCGGTGAGCGCATCGTCAAGGCTGCCGCGCAAACCACCGCCGAGTTCGGTTTCACCATGGCGCAGCAGATCAAGTCGCAAGGTCATGCCGGACGATCCGCCACCGCCGCTTCCGCGAACGTTGCCATCTGCCCGTGCAGATCACACGCCAAGCGCAACAACGGCACCGCCAACGCCGCACCACTGCCCTCACCCAGGCGCAGGCCCAGTTCGAGCAGCGGTTCGGCGCTCAGGGCTTCCAGTACATGACGATGCCCCGGCTCGGCCCCGCGATGGCCGAACAGCAGCCAATCGCGAGAGGCCGGATTCAAACGCACCGCGACAAGCGCAGCGACTGTGCAGATAAAGCCGTCGACCAGCACCGCAACACCTTCCTGCGCACAAGCCAGATACGCGCCGACCAGCGCGGCGATTTCGAAACCGCCCAGGTTGAACAGCGTCTGCAATGCATCACCGCGCTGGGCCGCGTGCAGCGCCAGGGCGCGCTCGATCACATGCGCTTTATGGCTGACGCCTTCTGCAGTCAGGCCAGTGCCGGGGCCGGTCAGATGGGCCACCGGACAGTCGAGCAAGGCACAGGCCAGGGCACTGGCTGCCGTGGTGTTGCCGATGCCCATTTCGCCGCCGATGAACAGCTGAGTGCCGGCAGCTTTCGCTCGCAGTGCACTGTGGCGACCGGCCTGTAACGCCAATTCGCCCTGGGCCTGAGTCATCGCCGCGCCCTTGGCAAAATTTGCCGTGCCCGGGCCGATGTTCAAGTGACGCACACCCGGCAGGTTCAGCGACGGCGTCACCGTGCCCAGATCCACCACTTCCAGTTGCGCATTGAGCTGACGCGCGAGCACGCTGATCGCCGCGCCACCGCTGACGAAGTTGAGCAACATCTGCCCGGTGACTTCCTGCGGGAATGCCGACACGCCTTCAGCGACCACACCGTGGTCACCGGCGAAAATCGCAATCCAGACCTGCGCAAGCGTCGGTTTGACCTGCCCTTGCAGGCCGGCCAGTTGCACCGCCACCGACTCAAGACGTCCCAGCGAACCGGCCGGTTTGGTCAGTTGCTGCTGCCGTGCCGCCGCTTGTTCAACGATATCGGCATGCACCGCTTTACACGGATTGAGCCACCAGGCTTGAGTCATAACGCAGGTCCTTTCAGAGTCAGGGGCAAGCCGGCGACGGTCAGCACGACACGCTGACAGCGCTCAGCCAGGGCTTGATGCAGCCAACCGGCTTCATCGACATAGCGGCGAGTCAATTCGCCCAGCGGCACGACACCCATTCCGGTCTCGTTGCTGACAAAAATGATTTCGCCCGGCAGTGACGCCAGGCAGTCCAGCACGGCTTCGCGTTCGGCGGCGAGGCGTGTAGCGTCTTCGAGCATCAGCAGATTGGTCAGCCACAGGGTCAGGCAATCGACCAGCAGGCAGCGCTCCGCGCTGGCGTTTTCACGCAGGATGCGGGCGAGTTCCAGCGGCTCTTCGATGAGTGCCCATTCGACGGGACGGCGCGCGCGGTGATGGGCGACACGCTCGCTCATTTCACCGTCCAGCGGCTGGCTGGTGGCGATGTAGGTCACGGCCAATGCACTGTCAGTGGCGAGTTTTTCGGCCAGACGACTTTTGCCGGAGCGGGCGCCGCCGAGGATCAGTTGGAGCATGGGGACATCCTGAAAATTATCTGTTGAGGCAACCGGCCCCATCGCTGGCAAGCCAGCTCCCACAGTGATCACCGTAGCCGGATCACCTCAGCCCCCTGTGGGAGCTGGCTTGCCAGCGATGGGGCCATGACATTCACCCTGGATCCCACAGAGCTGACGCAACAACCCGGTATCCAGATGCTTTTCCACCAGATCCGCCAAGCGCTCGATATCGCGCTCACGCAACCCGTGGTAATCCACCGTTTGCACATCGCTCAACCCGGCCCAGCGCAGCAACGCCGAACTGGCTGCCGGCGATTCGAACAAGCCATGCAGATAGGTGCCGAACACCTGACCATCAGCACTCTGCGCACCGTCACAACGACCGTCATCCAACCGCACCGCCGCGTTCTCTAGCGCCGGCCCGGTGGTGACGCCAGCATGAATTTCGTAGCCGCTGACTTCGGCATCTTCCAGCGCGAGACGACCGCGCACGTTGCGCAATTGCTTCTCGGCTTCAAGCTGTGTTTCAAAGGCGAGTAAAGCCAAACCGGCACTGGAACCGGGCGCGCCCTCAAGACCCAGCGGATCGTGCACGTGCTCGCCGAGCATTTGCAGACCGCCACAAATCCCCAGTACTTTGCCGCCGTAACGCAAATGGCGACTGATCGCTGTGTCCCAGCCATTGGCCCGCAGATAAGCCAGATCACCGCGTACACTTTTCGAGCCCGGCAGAATGATCAGATCGGCCGGCGGAATCGCCTGTCCCGGGCCGACAAAATGCAGATCCACCTGTGGATGCAAACGCAGCGGATCGAAATCGGTGTGGTTGCTGATGCGCGGCAGCACCGGCACCACGACTTTCAGCACGTGTTCGGCCTTGTCGGTCTGGCGCTGATCGATGCCGTCCTCGGCCTCAAGATGCAGATCCATCACGTACGGCAACACGCCGACCACCGGTTTGCCGGTGCGCTGTTCCAGCCAGTCGAGGCCCGGTTGCAGCAACGCAATGTCGCCGCGAAAACGGTTGATGATGAAGCCTTTGACCCGCGCCTGTTCGCTCGGCGACAGCAGCTCCAGCGTGCCGACCAGATGGGCAAAAACGCCGCCGCGATTGATGTCGGCAATCAGCAGCACCGGGCAATCCACGGCCTCGGCAAAACCCATGTTGGCGATGTCGCCGGCGCGCAAATTGATCTCCGCCGGCGAGCCTGCGCCTTCGACCATCACCAGCGGATACGCAGCGCTGAGGCGATCGTGGGAGGCCAGCACGGCTTGCATCGCGATGGCTTTGTAGTCGTGATAGGCGACAGCGTTCATGCTGGTGACGGCGCGGCCATGGATGATCACTTGCGCGCCGGTGTCGCTGTTCGGCTTGAGCAGCACCGGGTTCATGTCGGTGTGCGGTTGAATATTCGCCGCTTGCGCCTGCACCGCTTGTGCGCGACCGATCTCGCCACCATCAGCCGTCACTGCGCTGTTGAGCGCCATGTTCTGCGGTTTGAACGGCACCACCGCTACACCCTGACGGGTGGCCCAGCGGCAGAGTGCCGTCACCAATGTGCTTTTACCGGCGTCGGAAGTGGTGCCTTGCACCATCAGGGTTGTCATCGGGTTTCCTTGGCGAACGCTTGCAGCGCTTGTTCGAGGCGTAACTCTTGAGCGGCATCGACAGGCAGGCCGAAACGCAAACTGCTGTTGTGTGTGAAGAGGCGCAGGAGGATGCCGCGTCGGGCCATGAATTCGTGCAGCACTTGCGCCTGATCGGTGATCAACCATTGAAACAGCGCGCAACCGCCCTGGGGTTTGAAGCCGTAACGCGCAAGCAACGCGGCCAGCCGCTCACTGGCTTCATCGCTGCGTATCCGCTGGCGTGTATGAGCTTCGGTGTCTTGCAGACACGCCTGGCCGAGCACCCGGGTCGGCCCGCTGACCGCCCACGGCCCGACCTGTTCGGCGAGCAGTTTGAGCAACTTGCGATCGGCCAGCACAAAGCCCAGTCGCACGCCGGCCAGACCGAAGAATTTGCCAAACGAACGCAGTACGACCAGGCCCACCAAATGCGAGTGCGCGGCCAGACTCAATTGTGGCGTGTTGTCCATGAACGCTTCATCGACCACCAGCCAGCCGCCGCGCTGCGCCAGTCGCGCATGCCAGTCGAGCAGGCGCGCCGGGGTCAGGCTCAGGCCGGTGGGATTGTTCGGATTGACCACCACCAGTACGTCGAGGCTGTCGATAAAGAACTCGACTTCCTGCTCCAGCACCTCGCGCACGATGTAACCGCTGCGGCGCCAGGCCTCGGCGTGCTCGGCATAACACGGCGACAACACGCCGACCTTGCCGGCCCGGCGCAAACGCGGCAGCAACTGAATGGCCATTTGCGAACCGGCTACCGGCAACACCTGCGCCGCACCGTAGTAATCACACGCCGCCTGCTCCAGACCATCGTCGGTTTCCGGCAAGCGTGCCCAGGCGCGCAGCGGGATCTCCGGGATCGGGAACGGCCATGGCGCCAGACCGCTGGAAAGATCCAGCCAATCCGCTTCGGCGATGCCGTAATCGAGTGCAGCCTTGCGCAGTCGGCCACCGTGCTCAAGCATAGAATTCAGCCCCCACGCAGAGAATCAGCAGCCATAACCATACCCCGCGCTGGACCAATTGCCAGCCACGGTCGATGGAATCGGCATCCGCGGGCAAGCCCTCGCCGAGTTGCGGACGCTCATGCAATTCGCCGTGATAGATCGCCGGGCCGCCCAGCTCCACACCCAGCGCACCGGCACCCGCCGCCATTACCGGGCCGGCGTTGGGGCTGTCCCATTTTGGCGCCTGTGTACGCCAGCACTTCAAGGCCAATCGGGTTTTGCCCAGCAGCGCGTAAGTCAACGCCACAAGGCGCGCGGGAATGTAGTTGAGGACGTCGTCGATTTTTGCCGCACACCAGCCGAATCGCTCGAAACGTTCATTGCGATAACCCCACATCGCATCAAGCGTGTTACTCAAGCGATAGAGCACCACGCCCGGCGCGCCGGCCACGGCAAACCAGAACAACGCGGCAAACACCGCATCGCTGCCGTTTTCCAGCACCGACTCGGTGGCGGCACGGGCAACCGCCGTGCTGTCGAGTTCGCTGGTCTGGCGGCTGACCAGATAGCCGACGCGTTTGCGCGCCTCATCCAGATCATCGGCGCGCAACGCCTTGGCCACCGGTTCGACGTGCTCGCCGAGGCTGCGCATGCCGAGAGCGCAATACAGCGCGAGAATCTCGACGATCCAGCCAACATACGGCGCCCAGGAAAACGCGGTGGCGAGCAACGTCAGCGGCAGCACCGCGATCACCCACGCGGTGACGCCATGACTGCGCCAGCCGCGACCCCCGGCGTTGAAACGTTGCTCGATGCGCCCGGCAAAATTGCCGAACGCCACCAGCGGATGCCAGCGTTTCGGTTCACCCAGCAGCGCATCCAGCGCAACCGCGGCGACACTCAACAACGCCACACTCATTGACTCACTCCCCAATAATTTTCGTACAGCAACTCATTGAGCGGACGCGCCTGCGCCCACCCTTCGAGTACCAGCATCGGCGCCGGATAGAATTCCTTGACCGGGCCCAGGCACAAAACGGCCAGAGGTTTGGCGCCTTCCGGCAGTTTCAACAGATCGGCCAGCGCCTGCGGCTCGAACAGCGAGACCCAGCCCATGCCCAGACCTTCGGCGCGGGACGCCAGCCACAGGTTCTGGATCGCACAGGACAGCGACGCCATGTCCATTTCCGGCAGCGTGCGGCGACCGAAGATGTGTTTTTCGCGATCGTCCATCAGCGCGGCGACCAGCACTTCAGCGCAATCATTGATGCCTTCGACCTTGAGGGTCATGAACTCATCGCTGCGTTCGCAGAGGGCTTCGGCGGTGCGGATGCGCTCTTCTTCAACGAGGTTCTGGATTTGCCCGCGCAGGGCTCGGTCGCTGATACGAATAAAGCGCCACGGCTGCATCAGGCCGACGCTCGGGGCCTGATGCGCGGCTTCGAGCAGGCGGTGCAGCAGCTCGGGCGCGACGGTGCCACCGGTGAAGTGGCGCATGTCGCGGCGTTCGGCGATGGCTTTGTAGACCGCTGCGCGTTCGGCTTCGGAGAATGCGTTGTCTTTCATGGCCCCATCGCTGGCAAGCCAGCTCCCACAATGGGCGGTGTAATGCCTGAAGAAACGCGATCCCCTGTGGGAGCTGGCTTGCCAGCGATGGCGGCCTCAAGTTGAGGCGCAAACAGTGCAGCGATAGCCACAGGATTCGACGGAAAATAAAAGTGCACATAAGAAGCCGTCATCCGCCCTTCCCTGTAAACCGCCTCAGCCCCACGCCCGCCATTCGGACTCAGCCCGCGAGCAATCGGGGTCAATTCAGTCGTCGTCAGGGAGTGATGATACGTGTGCCCGCGCAGCGAGCCCTCCGGCAGATCAACCGCTTGCAGCGCCAACGCCGCCAGACGCTTTTGCATGACCGCATCGCCCTTAAGCAAACCGACCAGTTCGGCGCGGGTGCCTTCAACGTCAGTCAGCGAATCAAGCAGATAAAGCATGCCGCCACACTCGGCCAGCAATGGTTTGCCCGCCGCATGGTGCGCGCGGATCGCGTCGAGCATCGCAGTGTTCTGCGACAACGCCACGTGGTGCAATTCCGGGTAGCCGCCCGGCAGATACAGACTGTCCGCCTCAGGCAATTGCGTGTCGCGGATCGGCGAGAAGAAGCTCAACTCGGCACCCATCGCCCGCAGCAAATCGAGGCTGGCGCCGTAGGTGAAGGCAAACGCCTCATCATGGGCGATAGCGATTCGCACACCTTGCAATAGCGGTTCGGCAACGATCACTTCCGGCGCCACGAATTCCACGGCCGGTGGCAGCGCTACCTCGCAACTGCTGGCAAGCGCTTCGGCGGCGGCGTCGAGGCGAACATCCAGGTCGTTCAGTTCGCTGGCCTGCACCAGACCCAGATGACGGCTCGGCAACTCGATCCCGGTCTCGCGGGACAGTGCGCCGTACCAACGCAAACCCTCGGTGAGGCTGCCTTCAAGCAATTGCGCATGACGCAAAGTGCCGACGCGATTGGCCAGCACGCCCGCAAACGGCAAGTCCGGCTGATAACGCGCCAGCCCCAGCGCCAATGCGCCAAACGTCTGCGCCATCGCGGTGCCGTCGATCACGCCCAGTACCGGCACGCCGAAATGCCGCGCCAGGTCAGCGCTCGACGGTGTGCCGTCAAACAGGCCCATCACGCCTTCGATCAAAATCAGATCGGCTTCGGCGGCGGCTTCCCACAACAGGCGACGACTTTCCTGCTCGCCGACCATCCACATATCGAGTTGATAAACCGGCGCTCCGCTGGCGCGCTCGAGAATCATCGGATCGAGGAAGTCCGGGCCGCACTTGAACACGCGCACCTTGCGCCCCTGATTGCGATGCAAACGAGCGAGTGCAGCGGTGACGGTGGTCTTGCCCTGACCGGAGGCCGGCGCGGCGATCAGTACCGCCGGGCAGTGACGTGGCTGATTCAAAGTTCGACGCCTTTCTGCGCTTTGATACCAGCCTGGAAGGCGTGTTTGAGCATGCCCATTTCGGTGACCGTGTCGCCCATCTCAATCATTTCCGGCTTCGCCCCGCGACCGGTGACGATCACGTGCTGCATCGGCGGACGCGCCTGCAAATCGCTGAGCACCTGATCGAGATCGAGGTAGCCGTGCTTGAGGGCGATGTTCAATTCATCGAGCACCACCAGACCGATCGACGGATCACGCAATAACTCGCGCGACACCGCCCACGCAGCTTCGGCGGCGGCGATGTCGCGTTGGCGATCCTGGGTTTCCCAAGTGAAGCCCTCGCCCATCACGTGAAAACGCACCTGCTCGGGAAAGCGGCGGAAGAACAGCTCTTCACCGGTGCTGTTACGGCCCTTGATGAACTGCACCACGCCGCACTGCATGCCGTGGCCCATTGCGCGGGCGAGCATGCCAAACGCCGAGCTGCTTTTGCCTTTGCCGTTGCCGGTCAGCACCAGCACCAGGCCGCACTCGTCGGGCGAGTTGGCGATGCGTTCATCGATCACGGCTTTTTTGCGCTGCATACGCGCCAGATGGCGTTCGTCACGCTCGGGGGAATCAGTCATGGGGGAGCTCTCCGTTGAGGCTGGATAACGGCGGGCAGGCACAAGAATAGACGGCAAAAAGCCTGGCATCGCCCACCGTGATGCCGCTGGATGGATCAGGCCGGTCTCCGGGCTCATGAGCGGCGTTCGCCTGACTGCGCGCCTTCCCGCTGTTAAGCAGTGGCACAAGACGCAGTTTTCACTCATTTACCGTTGCGGGGGCAGCGCCGGGATCGTGGTTGTTCTTCGCTTGAAGACAACCCTCACCAGCTTCCCTGTTTCACTCTGTCGACGCAGGTCACAGAGCACCTGAAACAAGCCGCGAAGGTTAGAGGGTTGGGGGTGGAGCGTCAATTAAAGAGGGGGTCATCGGGCGAATAACTGCCGCCGATCAATTATCCGACGCCAATCTTGTGCCACGCTGAAACAAATGATATCAAAGAGCCATGCTTTTGCCGCAAAAGCACACCACAACAATAAGGATGATTACGATGCAAGGCATGATCATCAGCAATCCGCGCCTGGAATTCCTGCGCCCGGTGCTAGAACGCTGGTTTGACTGTATCGACCGCTACAACGCCGTGCGCGGCGACAGTGACACGCCCTACTGGCATGACGAGAAAGCCAATCTCGGATTGCTCTGTGCGGCCGCCTGGATGGCGGAGTTGGTGACGTTGCGCGACACCGCCACCCGCAAGCAGAACGAGGAAGGCGAGCGCAACGCCCGCGCCGATCTGTTCCTGGCGGGTGCCGAAGACCGCGCATTTATCCAGGCCACGCAACGCTGGCCACGCGTCAACAACCTCAACCTGAACCAACCCCTGCTGGATATCACCAACGACGCCAAACGCCTCAGCTACGCCAGCGACCTCAAACTCGGCTGCCTGTTTGTCGCCCCGCAAAAAGCCCAGCACAGCGCCAGCCCGGAAGAATTGCAGGACATGGTCGACGACCTGCAAAAGGAACACACCTGCGCCGTCGCCTGGTATTTCCCCTACGCCTATCGCAAATTGCGCAATGAAGCCGGCAACTATCACCCGGGCATTGCCGTGCTGTTCAAAGAAGCCCGCGGCTGAGCAGTTGAACCATCGGGCTTGCGCGCTCCTCTATGACTAGGAATGCATTCATAGGGAAGATCAGCAATGCGCAAGCCCCAGCTCGTTTTCGTCATCGCCCTCGCCGGAGGGCTCACCGCCTGTGGTGAATCGTCCAGCCTGCAGGTCATCGACGGCACCGGCCCGTCACCGAAACTGCCCGAACCGAACAAAACCCTGATCCCGACGGTGAATATCGCCCCGGCGGTCGGCTGGCCCGCGGGCGGTAAACCGACCGCTGCGGCAGGCACACAAGTCGCGGCATTTGCCGAAGGCCTCGATCATCCGCGCTGGCTCTATGTGTTGCCCAATGGCGATGTACTGGTAGCAGAAACCAACGCACCGCCCAAACCTGATGACAGCAAAGGCGTGCGCGGCTGGGTCATGGAAAAAGTCATGGGCAAGGCTGGCGCCGGTGTGCCGAGCCCCAATCGCATTACTCTGCTGCGCGATGCCGACCATGATGGCGTGGCCGAAACGCGCACGGTATTCCTGCAGAATCTCAATTCACCGTTCGGCATGACGCTGGTTGGCAACGACCTGTACGTCGCCGACACTGATCGCCTGCTGCGCTTCAACTACGAACCCGGCACGACCGAAATCAAGACGCAGCCGATCAAGGTTGTCGATCTGCCTGGCGGCACGCTCAACCATCACTGGACCAAGAACGTCATCGCCAGCAAGGACGGCAGCAAGCTGTACGTCACGGTCGGCTCGAACAGTAATGTCGGCGAAAACGGCCTGGATAAAGAGGAAGGCCGCGCAGCGATCTGGGAAGTGGACCGCGCAACCGGCAATCACCGCATCTTCGCATCGGGCATCCGCAACCCCAACGGCCTGGCGTGGGAGCCCACCAGTGGCGCGTTGTGGACCGCGGTCAACGAGCGCGACGAAATCGGCAGCGATCTGGTGCCGGACTACATCACCTCGGTCAAGGACGGTGGCTTCTATGGTTGGCCGTTCAGCTATTACGGCCAGCACGTCGATGTGCGCGTAGAACCGCAGAACCCCGATCTGGTCGCCAAAGCCATTGCGCCGGACTACGCCGTTGGCCCACACACCGCTTCGCTGGGTCTGACGTTCGCCGAGGGCAACAAGCTGCCAGCGCAGTTCAAGGAAGGCGCATTCATCGGCCAGCACGGCTCCTGGAACCGCAAGCCGCACAGTGGTTATAAAGTGATTTTCGTACCCTTCGCGGCAGGCAAACCGACGGGCCAGCCGGTGGATGTGCTGAGCGGTTTTCTCGACAAGGACGAGAACGCACTGGGTCGCCCGGTGGGCGTGGTGATCGACCAGCAAGGTGACTTGCTGGTGGCTGATGATGTGGGGAACAAGGTGTGGCGAGTGTCTTCCGCTAAATAACCTGTCGCGCCCCAAAACGACTGTAGGAGTGAGCCCGCTCGCGATAGCGGTCTTTTAGTCAACGATGGTGTTGACTGAAAGATCGCTATCGCGAGCAGGCTCACTCCTACATTAGATTTGCAAAGTTTGATCTACGGGTTACGCGCCAGATGCTCCGGCTGCAACACCCGCTTCGCACTCAGATAAGCCTTCTGCCAATACGCCTTCGACAGGCTATCGAGCTTCACCGTGCCGCCGGTTGCCGGCGCATGCACGAAGCGCCCTTCCCCGACATAAATCCCCGCATGACTGACCTGCGAGCCACCATTGGTGGCGAAGAAAATCAGATCGCCGGTTTGCAAACCTTCCTTACCCACATTCGGCGCCTGCATGACGATCAGGTCGCGCGTGGTTCTTGGCAGCAAAATACCCGCCGCATCACGGTAAACAAAGCCGATCAGCCCGCTGCAATCAAATCCCGAGTCCGGTGTATTGCCGCCCCAGCGATAAGGCGTGCCAACCAGACCGAGCGCGCGGAACAGTACGTCTTCAGCAGCGGGCGAGAATGATTGCGAGGGGCCGAAGACCACCGGAGCGCGCACCACGGGTGCTGGTGGCGGCGTACGGCTGGCGCAGGCGCTGAGCAGCGCTGCGAAAAAGATCAATGTGAGGCGGGCCGACATGGTCATAAGCAGAACATCCTGATCTGGCTGCGGCTTTTTCTGCCGGAGGGACAGAAAACAAAACCGCCTGCGTCAGCACGCAGGCGGTTTGCCATCAATATAGATTCAGGATTCTAGCGGCTACGCGGCAAACTTCAAGTAAGACTTTAACTTCACCTTGTAAAGTATAGGTCTACTCCGTTGCCGGGAGCCTGATTGTCGCCGCGAACGCAGCGACATCGGGGAGTTACTTGCGAGCAGTGACTACGGTTGGAGCGTTAGCCAGAGCTCGTTTCGCTTCGATGAAGGTCTTGCTCCAGTAGCTGTCACCCAGGCTGTCGATGCGAACACCGCCGCTGCGACGACTGCTGGAGTGAATGAACTGGTTGTCACCCAGGTAGATCCCGGCGTGACTGACACGTCCACGACGACCATTGGTGGCGAAGAACAGCAGATCGCCCGGCTCAAGGTTTTTGCGCGACACCAGCGGCGCATCCACATTGATCATTTCGCGAGTGGAGCGTGGCAGGTTCATGCCAGCTTCTTCGCGGAACAGGTAGCCGATGAAACCGCTGCAATCGAAACCGGCTTCAGAGGTACCGCCGAAGCGGTAACGGGTACCGATCAGGGACATGCCGCGTTCGAGAATACTGTCGGCCAGAACTGGCAGCTGGTAAGGCTTGTTGCCGTTGAAATCCGACAGTTCTTTTTCGGTGTCCAGCTCTTCCTGGTAAATAACGGAAGACTGGGCGGTAGCAGAATTTTTAACCTGTTGAGGCTGCTCTTGAACTGGAGAATGAGCAGCGCAACCGTACAACAGGGTGACGAGTGCGAGAGGCACGAGGGGTGCGAAGCGCTTTAGCATGGGCACGACCGTGGCTGATAGTTGTAAAGAAGCCGAGACTATGCCCGCTATCATCCTCATTTGCAAATTCAATCGATCTTTTTGTGACTTCTCGGTTTCTCGTTTACATCTAAGCGCTTAAGCCCATTTGAACCGATACGCGGTCTGCACGCTGTGCAGAAAAGCGGATTTTCTGGCGCCTGAAAGATGCCGAAGCATGCTGCAAGCCGCAATTTTCAAGGGTTGGCTACCAACCGAGCGTTTCTTTCAGGAAAGGAATTGTCAGCTTGCGCTGAGCCTGCAAAGAGGCCTGATCGAGTTGCTCCAGCAGTTCGAACAGCGCGCTCATGCTGCGAGTGCCGCGAGTCAAAATGAAATGCCCGACTTCATCGGTCAGATGCAGACCACGACGCGATGCGCGCAATTGCAGGGCACGCAATTTGTCTTCATCGGAGAGTGGGCGCATCTGGAAAATCAGCGCCAGCGTCAGGCGTGATTTCAGGTCCGCCAGTTTGACCGGCAGCTCACGTGGCGAGGTAGACGCTGCGATCAGCAAGCGCCGACCGCTGTCACGCAGGCGATTGAACAGATGAAACATCGCCTCTTCCCAATCAGCCTTGCCGGCAATCACCTGCAAGTCATCCAGGCAAACCAGTTCGTACTGTTCAAGGTTGTCGAGAATTTCGGTGCCGCGATCCATCAACTCGGCCAGCGGCAGATACACCGCCGGTTCACCCATCTGTTCGAAACGCAGGCAAGCAGCCTGCAACAAATGCGTACGCCCTACGCCGTGCTTGCCCCACAGATAGATCAGGCTTTCCGTCCAGCCGGCGTCGGCTTCGCATAGGCGCTCGACATAGCCGAGTGCAGCGGCATTGGCGCCTGGGTAGTAGTTGATGAAGGTGGCGTCGTCACGCAGACGCACACCTAGGGGCAGCTGAATCGGTTTCATGCTGACTGAACAGTTCTCAAAGGAACCGTTAGTGGCCTCTGTGTAAAGTTGGCGAAGTTTATACCCGTGAAGCTGAGCGCACAATGCGACAGAGTCCAAGCAAAATCAAAGGTTTGCGTTAACACACTGGTTTTATGACAGTTTCTCTGACGCATTCGATCCAGCATTCCCCGCAAGACACGGGCCAACCCGGCTATTCGCCGGGTCGCCCCTCGCCACTACAGCTCCGGCTCGTCAGCGCCACTATAAATGTCGGAGTCCTTGTACAAATCGTGCATATGACGCACCAGCACCATGATCACCGCCGCCACCGGCAGCGCCAGCAACACACCCGTGAAGCCAAACAGCTCGCCGCCGGCCAGGATCGCGAAGATCACCGCCACCGGGTGCAGGCCAATCCGGTCGCCTACCAACAAGGGGGTCAACACCATGCCTTCCAGGGCCTGTCCGACCATGAACACGGCGACGATCCCGACCATCGGATACAGATCACCACCGAACTGGAACAACCCGGCAACCAACGCCGCACCGATGCCGATCACAAAGCCCATATACGGCACGATCGCCGCCAGCCCCGCGATCAGACCAATCAACAGCCCCAGCTCCAGGCCAACAATCATCAGCCCCGCGGCGTAAATCACCCCCAACGCCACCATCACCAGCAACTGACCGCGCACGAATGCACCCAGCACTTCATGGCATTCACCGGCCAGCGCGACGATGGTTGGCTCACGATCACGCGGCAACAGGCTGCGGATCTTGGCCATCATCAAGTCCCAATCGCGCAGCAAGTAGAAACTCACCACCGGGATCAGCACCAGATTGGCCAGCCAGCCGATCAGCGCCAGACTCGAAGCCGTCGCCTGGCTCAGCACCACGCCGACAATGTCGGTGGTCTGGCCCATGTGCTCACTGATCGCTGCTTTGACCTTGTCGAATTTCCAGAAGCCGTCAGACAGCCCCAGCTTCGATTGCGCCCACGGCACTGCCGAGTGTTGCAACCAGTCGAGCATCTGCGGCATCAGTTCGTACAGGCGCAGCAGCTGTTTGGCGAGCATCGGCACCAACACCAGCATCAGCGCGGTGACGATCAGCGTGAACAAAGTGAACACCGCGATAACGCCCCAGGTGCGCGACAAACCGAGCTTCTCCAGGCGATCCACCAGCGGATCGAACAGATACGCCAACAACAGCGCCACCAAAAACGGCGTGAGGATCGAGTGCAATAACCACACAAACACGCAAAGCAGGACTACCCCACCGAGCCAAAACCAACGCCGCGTATCGGCCATGTACCACTCCTACTGCTTCTATATAAGGAAAGACTTACCAGCGAAACCGCAATGACGGCGCTGCAGGTGTCGGGGCCGGAGCCGCGACCGGTGCTGAACCTGCCACCGCCGGCTGCGGCGCTGCCACCGGAGCCGGAGCTTCGGCTGGCAGTTCCTGCAACTTCGCCAGCGACAACTGCGCGCGCATCTGATCGGCACTGCCATTGACCCGATAGACGATGCGATCACCATCAACGCTTTTCAGACGCACGCCAAACGGTTCAAGTAACCGCAACAACGCGGCGTAGCGTTCAAGATTCATGCCCTGCACTTCCAGGGTCTGCTGCCCGCTTGCCCCAGGCTTGGCCGCAAAGCGTGGCGCCAGGCGCTGGGCAACCGCAAGCATCACTGCATCCGCAACGGCTGCCTGATCCGCCCCTTGCACACTGCCCGCTTCTTTTTGATCACCTAGCCACAAATGCCATTTGGCCTGCCACTGACCACCCTCTTCACGCGCATGCACAGCCAGCAACGCATCAGCGTTATAGCGCTCCGAAGCATCGCGCAAAGGCGCGGCATCCGTGCCTTCGAGTGCCGGCGCCGTGGCGACCAGTTGTTCACTCAGATCGGCCAAAGGCAAACGCAATGGCAAGCCACGATGTTGAGCGGCTGTGCGCAACGGCGCTGCAGCCGCCTGACCATCACCGACCAGACTCGAACCTTCAGCCGAGTCGTTCAGCCACCAGCTCAGTATCGACGGCCGACTGGCGCCCCACAGGGACAATCCGGCGCGACGCAATGCCTGCTCGGTACTGTTCGGATCGAAATCGACTTTCAGCACCTCCGGCGGCCCGGCGTCAAAACCGAACTGACTGATGATCTGCTGCGGGTCCTTGCGAACGGCTGCCAACCCCGGATTTTGCGCAGCTTTTGGGTCACCGGTCAGGCGCAATACCAGCGTATCCAGCGCGGCCTGAGTAGCGCGCTCGCGCTCCTCCGGAGCCTGGCCCTGGACCGGCTCACGCACTTGATAAAGGCCTTTGAGGTTTTCGGCATGACTCGCCAGGCTTACCAAAGACAAACAGCCCACAAACAACAATTTACAAAAACGCATGGAGAATTCCCGTCGACAGGAGCGGCTGGAACAGGCCGCGTGAATCGGTTGAGCAAGGCTGTGACAATCTGCCAGCACCAAACATTCACACGGCGGCGGTAAGTTTTTGCACAGTGATAACGATAGACGGTTAATTGCCACACCTTATACAGGCAGCCGCACGCCTCAATTGCAAAAAATTTCGAGTGATATGGCCCTGCCCGTCGGTACGAGGATGGCCGCTGCCCCTCAAGCCTGATAAAATCGCGCGCCTTCGCAGACCGGCAACAGCCGGGCACCTCGAAACTCGCGTGAGGCTATCGCCCCATCGACTTCGGCGCCCCGCTGAACTCGGTCGTTACCCCTGAATCCCCCCTAAAGGCCTGGATCATGAGCAAGCAACCCTCCCTGAGCTACAAGGACGCCGGTGTAGACATCGACGCCGGTGAAGCATTGGTCGAACGCATCAAGAGCGTCGCCAAGCGCACTGCGCGTCCGGAAGTCATGGGCGGCCTGGGCGGTTTCGGCGCCCTCTGCGAAATCCCGGCCGGCTACAAGCAGCCAGTACTGGTTTCCGGCACTGACGGCGTCGGCACCAAGCTGCGCCTGGCCCTGAACCTGAACAAGCACGACACCATCGGCATCGACCTGGTCGCCATGTGCGTCAACGACCTGGTGGTGTGCGGCGCCGAGCCGCTGTTCTTCCTCGATTACTACGCCACCGGCAAACTCAACGTCGAGACCGCTGCCCAGGTTGTGACCGGCATCGGCGCCGGCTGCGAACTGTCCGGTTGCTCGCTGGTTGGCGGCGAAACCGCTGAAATGCCTGGCATGTACGAAGGCGAAGACTACGACCTGGCCGGTTTCTGCGTCGGCGTCGTGGAAAAAGCCGAAATCATCGACGGCTCGAAAGTCGCCACCGGTGACGCGCTGATCGCCCTGCCTTCGTCCGGCCCGCACTCCAATGGCTACTCGCTGATCCGCAAGATCATCGAAGTGTCCGGTTCCGACATCGAAAACATCCAGCTCGACGGCAAACCGCTGACCGACCTGCTGATGGCCCCGACCCGCATCTACGTGAAGCCGCTGCTCAAGCTGATCAAAGACACCGGCGCGGTCAAAGCCATGGCCCACATCACCGGTGGCGGCCTGCTCGACAACATCCCGCGCGTTCTGCCAAAAGGCGCTCAGGCCGTGGTCGACGTCGCCAGCTGGAATCGCCCGGCCGTCTTCGACTGGCTGCAAGAGAAAGGCAACGTTGACGAGACCGAGATGCACCGCGTTCTGAACTGCGGCGTCGGCATGGTCATCTGCGTCGCTCAGGAGCACGTTGAAGTTGCCCTGAAAACCCTGCGTGACGCTGGCGAACAGCCTTGGGTCATCGGCCAGATCGCAGTCGCTGCCGAAGGCGCTGCTCAGGTCGAACTGAAGAACCTTAAGGCTCATTAATGTCCGCAACCTGTGATGTCGTGGTGCTGTTGTCCGGCACCGGCAGTAACTTGCAGGCCTTGATCGACAGCACGCGGACCGGCGAAAGCCCGGTCCGCATCGCTGCGGTGATTTCCAACCGCGCCGACGCCTACGGCCTGCAACGCGCCAGTGACGCGGGTATCGCCACCCGCTCGCTGGATCACAAGGCTTTCGAAGGTCGCGAGGCCTTCGATGCTGCCCTGATCGAACTGATCGACGAATTCAATCCCAAACTCGTGGTACTGGCCGGTTTCATGCGTATTCTCAGCGCTGACTTCGTTCGCCACTATCAGGGTCGCCTGCTCAACATCCATCCTTCGCTGCTGCCCAAATACAAAGGGTTACACACCCATCAGCGCGCGCTGGAGGCCGGCGACACCGAGCACGGCTGCTCCGTCCACTTCGTCACCGAGGAACTCGATGGCGGACCACTGGTCGTACAGGCAGTAATACCGGTAGAGTTGCACGACACGCCGCAGAGTCTGGCGCAGCGAGTGCATGCTCAGGAACACTTGATCTACCCCATGGCTGTACGCTGGTTTGCCGAAGGCAGGCTTGCACTCGGGGACGCAGGTGCTTCACTGGACGGCCAGTTACTCGCGGCCAGCGGCCATTTGATTCGACACTAGGAGATATTATGCGTCGCGCCCTGCTATTTGCTTGCGCACTGCTCGCCCTGCCTTTCGCGCAGGCGGCAGACCTTCAACCGTTCTCCGCCAGCTACACCGCCGACTGGAAACAGCTGCCGATGAGCGGCACTGCCGAACGCAGCCTGTCCAAGGATGCCAAAGGCGTCTGGACGCTCAGCTTCAAGGCGTCGATGATGATCGCCAGCCTCACTGAGACCAGCACCCTGACCCTGGACAAAGACACGCTGCTGCCGCAGTCCTACCACTTCGAACGTGGCGGTCTGGGCAAGGCCAAGAAGGCTGATCTGGACTTCGACTGGACCAACAAACTGGTCACCGGCACCGACCGTGGCGATGCGGTGAAAATCCCGCTGAACCGTGGCATGGTCGACAAATCGACTTATCAGCTGGCACTGCAACATGATGTTGCCGCCGGCAAGAAGACCATGAGCTACCAAGTGGTCGATGACGGCGAAATCGATACCTATGACTTCCGCGTGCTTGGCTCGGAAAAAGTCGACACCAAGGCAGGCAAGATCGATGCGATCAAGGTCGAGCGCGTACGCGACCCGACACAAAGCAAGCGCATCACCGTCCTTTGGTTTGCCAAGGACTGGGATTACCTGCTGGTTCGCTTGCAACAAGTTGAAACCGACGGCAAGGAGTACAACATCATGCTCCAGGACGGTACGGTCAACGGCAAGGCTGTGAAAGGCAGCTGATCCGACGCGATGTAAAAAAGCCCCGCGATTGTGGGGCTTTTTATTGCCTGCGATTTCTGCAACGACACAACCCCTTGTAGGAGCTGTCGAGTGAAACGAAGCTGCGATCTTTTGATCCTGTTTTCAAGATCAAAAGATCGCAGCGTGCCGCAGCTCCTACAGGGATATTTCGGGAGGGTGCATTTAGACCGAGAACCTGGCCACCATGCTGTTCAAATCCACCGCCAATCGCGACAACTCCTGGCTCGCCGCACTGGTCTGATTCGCCCCCGCCGACGTCTGCATCGCCAGATCGCGAATATTCATCAAATTGCGATCCACCTCCCGCGCCACCGCCGCTTGCTCTTCCGAAGCACTGGCGATCACCAGATTGCGCTCGTTGATCAAGGTGAACGCCGAGGCAATCTCCTCCAGCGCAGTTCCGGCCGACTTGGCCAGGTCCAGCGTCGCACGCGCCCGCACGTTGCTCTGCTGCATCGAATCGACCGCTGAATCCGTACCTTGCTGAATGCCACCGATCATCTGCTCGATTTCCTGAGTCGACTGCTGAGTGCGATGCGCCAGCGCCCGCACCTCATCCGCGACCACTGCAAAACCGCGCCCGGCATCGCCAGCCCGTGCGGCTTCGATCGCCGCGTTCAGCGCCAGCAGATTGGTCTGCTCGGCAATCGAGCGGATCACATCCAGCACTTTGCTGATGCCATGAACCTTCTGCGCCAAATCTTCCATCTGGGTTGCATTGGCCGTCACGTCCTCGGCGAGAGATTCGATTGACGATACGGTCTGCTGCACCTGCTGGCGGCCATGCTGGGCAATGCGATCGGATTCGCGCGAGGCCTCGGAGGTCGCCACAGCATTGCTGGCCACCTCCTCCACTGCCGCGGTCATCTGATTTACCGCTGTCGCCGCCTGCTCGATTTCCAGACTCTGCTGATGCAGCCCACGCGTAGCGTCTTCCGTGACGCAACTCAGCTCTTCTGACGC
Source organism: Pseudomonas sp. P116 (assembly GCF_020149425.1). NCBI lineage: Bacteria > Pseudomonadati > Pseudomonadota > Gammaproteobacteria > Pseudomonadales > Pseudomonadaceae > Pseudomonas > Pseudomonas sp. P116. Next base: position 684,412 of record NZ_JACVHB010000001.1, read on the forward strand.
TGAAGCCAACTGACTGGACGACTCGGAAATTTGCCGAATCGTGTCGCGCAGGTTGTGCTGCATGCTTTTGAGCGCTTGCAGCAACCGCGCCGGCTCGTCCTTGCCAGAGATGTTGATGTCGCCGGTCAGATCTCCGCCGGCCACCACTTGCGCCACACCTAAGGACTGCGCCAGTGGCAATACGATGCTGCGCGTCAGCAACAGCGCCAGACCGATGGTGATCAGCGCGGTAACGCCGATCATGACCCCGACCCAAACCCGCGAATGAGTGAACACCAGCCGCGCGGCCTCGGTAGCGAGATTGGCATTGTGTTTGTTCAGTTCAACCAGCTGACGCAGGAGTACGGCGATTTCATCGGCCAACGGGCTCATCTCGCCATTGAGAATGCGCGCCGCCTCCTCCACCCGATTCTGCGCAGACAACTGCATGACCTGCGCCTGAAGCTCCAGATATTGCTGCTCGGCCACCTTGAAGCGATCAAACAATTGGCGCTCTTCAGGCAGCACGATCAGCACGTCATAACGCTGTTGGGCCTCATTCAGTACCCCGAGCAGGTCATTGAGCTTGGCGACATTCTGCTGCAATGCCTGCGGATCACGATTGAGCAACAGGCGCATGGTCAGCGCGCGCAGGCGCAACATGTCCTGACTCATCTCACCGACCGCCATCACGCTCGGCAGCCAGTTGTTGTCGACCTCGTCGGACTGGGCGCGCATGTTCGACATTTGCAGCAGGGCGAACGCCCCAAGGGCAAACACCATCAACGCCAACAGGCCAAAACCGAGGCCGGCGCGCGGGGCAATATTGAGACTACGGATACTCATTGCTTTGGTTCCTTCCAGAAGCGCTGCATCAACCTACAGCGGGTTGCTCTAGAAGGTATCGGCCCGGCAGAAATTTGCGTAAGACGAAAACGTGATATCAAAACGCCTTAATACTTCTAACCCTCGGCATTAACGATTCAGCGCGATTTGCCGGACTTGAGCGCTGTTCGCGGCAATATCGCCAGGAAGTTATCGCGAGCGACCTTTTGTGCAACATCGTCGGGAAGTGCATCAAGGAAGGGCGCGAAGTTGTGCATTTCCTCACCGAGCTTGTTGAATCGCCCTACAACATCCGAGCCGAGCATGAAGCGCTCCGGGTATTTTTCAACCAGCGCCAGCCATTCCGGGCGCGGCTTGCCCTGTTCATCCAGCAGATACGGCTTGAGCATGCTCCACGACAGATCAATGAACAGATTCGGATATGCCTCGAGCATGCGCGTGAGGGTCGGCAGGAGAAAGTCGAGTTGTGTCTGGTGCCGATGTATTTCCGCACTGGTGCCGGCATGCGCCCAGATGAACCGCGTGTGCGGGTGATTACGCAGCGGTTGTTCGATTTCCTGCAGGTACAGCGGATTTCTCTCACGCTTGGAGGTGATGTTGGAATGCACCATCACCGGCAGATCGTTTTCTGCCGCCAAGTGATAGATCTTGGTCATCGCCTCATTGTTAGCGCGCGGCGTGTCACCGGACGTCAGCGCCGTCAGGTCGTCATGCCGCGTGAACACTTCGCCAATGCCTTGCCACAGCCCCGGATACAGTTCGAGCATGCGCTGAATATGCGCTGCGGAATTCTTGTCGTTCGGGTTGAAGCCTGACAGGAACGGATGAAAGTACGGCCGCTGCTCAGGCGTCAGTTTTTGCACGGCATCAGCGACGATCACGTCGGTGGCGCTGTACCAGTAGGCGTCGGCATCATCACCGGCGTAATAGCGCGGGCGCTTCGGTTCGTCCTCGTGCCACTTTTTCGCCACGGGAATGCCGGAAATCATCACATGCTCAATGGAATTTTCCTTCATGGCCGTCAGCAATTTCGGCATGCCGGCGGTTTCCTGGAAAAAATCCACGTAGTGCAGGTGCGCATCGCTGTAGGTGTATTCGCGGGCGCTGGCGCTACCGGCAAGCACCAGCAAACAGGCAAGACTCAAACGATACAGGGACACAATTAATCTCCGGCAAGTAGGCATAGCCTAGACCCCGCCCTGCCCCCAAGGGTTCATCCCGCAGGAAAGTGGAACGCGTGCCGGTGGGAATGCTCTATAACTGCAAGGTCTTTTTGATCGAACGACTTTTCCTGCTGCCAGTGAGGTTCACATGACCGTTACCGTCAATACCGTCTCCGCTGAAGGTTTTCGTCACACTGTCCAGATCGATGAACACGAACTGTTTGCCGACGTACCGGCCTCTGCCGGCGGCGAAGGCACGGCGCCAGAGCCGCACGATTACTTCGACGCCGCACTCGGCGCCTGCAAGGCCCTGACCCTGAAGATGTACGCGAAGAAGAAAGACATCCCGCTGACCGGCGTGGGAGTCGAGGTCAAACGCGATAACAGTGAAGAGCAGAAAGGCAAATACGCCCTGCACGTCACCCTTACCCTCAAAGGCGTGCTCACCGACGCCCAGCGCGAGGAACTGCTGCGAGTTGCCGACCGTTGCCCGATCCACAAGCTCATGACCACCAGCGAAGTCAGCATCGAAACCCATGCCCCACAAGGCTTCGACAGCCAATAACCATCCTGATGCCAGCGGCGGGTTATGCTTCTGGCATCACCCGCTCAGCCTGGAATGCACCATGGACACGCAACCCCTGATCATCCGCCCGCGAGCCGAAGACGTCGAAGGCCAGCCGATTCTTCGCCCGTTGCCGTCAGCCAAATGCCGCAGCGTCGGGCCTTTCGTGTTTTTTGATCACATGCTCGAAACGGTTTATCCGACGGGCAAAGGCATGAACATCCGACAGCATCCGCACATTGGTCTGTCGACACTGACCTATCTGTTTGAAGGCCAACTCCAGCACAAGGACAGCCTCGGCTCCGATCAGGTAGTCAGCGCTGGCGATGTCAGCTGGATGACCGCCGGCAGCGCGATTGCCCACGTTGAACGCACGCCGGCGCCGCTGTGGGATCAGAGTTTCACGATGCACGGTTTGCAGATCTGGCTGGCCTCGCCCAAGGATCATGAACAAGGCCCGGGGCATTACAGCCATCACCCGGCAGCGACCTTGCCGGTCAGCGATAACCTCGGCGTGCAGATTCGGATGATTGCCGGGTCAGGCTTTTGTCTGGAAACGCCAGTTCCGGTGCTTTCTCCTACGTTGTATGCCGAAGTGAAGATGCAAACAGCGACCACATTGCTGATTCCCACAGAGCATGAAGAGCGGGCGCTGTATATATTGAGTGGCGATGCACAACTGAACGGCGAAACGGTCGAACCGCATGCGCTGGTGGTGTTGCCGGTTGGGGAAGAAATGAGTCTGTTTGCCGAGAGCGATGTTCACGCTGTGGTGTTCGGCGGCGCGCCGCTGGACGGACCGAGGCGGATCAACTGGAATTTTGTTGCGAGCGATCCGGCAGCGATTGATGAGGCACGGCGTAAATGGGCGGCCGGGGATTGGCCGACGGTGCCGGGGGAAAGTGAGCGGATCGAGTTACCGCGTTGAGACGTTAAAGCAAAAGATCGCAGCCTTCGGCAGCTCCTACACAGGATCAATGTAGGAGCTGCCGAAGGCTGCGATCTTTTGACCTTGAAACAATCAGCCGCTGAACACTTCATCCAGCAAGTCATGCATCGACTTGAACGCCCGTTTGGCCGTCTTCGCGTCGTACATCATCTTGCCCGGCACATTGGCGTGCGGGTCGGTAAATGAGTGCACCGCACCGCCGTAGCTCAGCAATTGCCAATCCACCTTCGCCGCGTTCATCTCGTCTTCGAAGGCAGGCAGTTGCTCCTTCGGCACCAACGGATCGGACGCGCCGTGCAGTACCAGCACCGAGCCTTTGATGTTCTGCGCATCAGCAGGATTCGGTGAATCCAGCGTGCCGTGGAACGAAACGGCAGCCTTCACCGGCGCACCGGTACGCGCCAGATCCAGCGCACAGCAGCCGCCAAAGCAGAAACCGAACACCGCCAGTTTCGAAGTATCCACTGCCGCTTCGCCCTGAGTCTGTAACTGCTCGAACGCAGCCTGCATACGCGTGCGCAGCAGTGCGCGATCATCCTTGAGCGGCATCATCGCCGCACCGGCCTGATCAGCGTTCTGCGGACGCACGGCCTGACCGTAGACATCAGCGATCAACACCACGTAGCCCTTGGCCGCCACTGACTTGGCGATTTCTTCCGCGCCAGCGCTGACGCCCATCCAGTTCGGCGCCATCAACAAACCCGGACGCGCGCCTTTGTGCTCGGCGTCGAATGCCAGTCGACCTTCATAAGGTTGACCATCAATCTGATAGATCACGGAACGTACTGTGACTTGGCTCATTTCTGACTCCTGATTATTTGAACACCAGAATGAAAAAACCCGCCGAAGCGGGTTTTTTTACAACTTCATCAAACCGACAGTTCAACCAGCAGCTTGTTCAGGCGGCGCACGTAAGCGGCCGGATCCTTCAAGCTGTCGCCGGCGGCCAGGGCTGCCTGATCGAAGAGGATGTGCGACAGGTCGCCGAAACGCTCTTCGCTCTGCTCACCGTCGAGTTTCTCGATCAGCGGGTGGCTCGGGTTGAATTCGAAGATAGGCTTCGAATCCGGCACCTTCTGACCGCTGGCTTCGAGGATCTGACGCATTTGCAGACCCAGGTCCTGTTCGCCGATGGCCAGAATGGCCGGCGAATCAGTCAGGCGATGGGAAACCCGCACTTCAGCGACGGAATCGCCCAGCGCGGTTTTCAGACGCTCGACCAGACCTTCTTTGGACTTGGCGACTTCTTCTGCGGCTTTCTTGTCCTCTTCCGAGTCCAGGTTGCCCAGATCCAAGTCACCGCGTGCCACGTCAACGAAGGACTTGCCGTCGAAGTCGCTGAGGTAGCTCATCAGCCACTCGTCGATACGGTCGGTCAGCAGCAGCACTTCGATGCCTTTCTTGCGGAAGACTTCCAGGTGTGGGCTGTTTTTGACCTGCGCGTAGGTTTCGCCGGTGAGGTAGTAGATCTTGTCCTGACCTTCCTTGGCGCGTGCCAGGTAATCGGCCAGACCGACAATCTGCTCGCCTTCGTCGCCGTTGGTCGACGCGAAACGCAGCAGACCCGCGATTTTTTCCTTGTTGGCGAAGTCTTCTGCCGGGCCTTCTTTCATGACCTGACCGAAGTTCTTCCAGAAGCCCTTGTATTGCTCAGGCTCGTTCTTCGCCAGTTTTTCCAGCATGTCGAGCACACGCTTGGTCAGCGCCGACTTCATCGAGTCGATGATCGGGTCTTTCTGCAGAATTTCCCGCGACACGTTCAGCGATAGGTCGTTGGAGTCGACCACGCCTTTGATGAAGCGAAGATAGAGCGGCAGGAACGACTCGGCCTGATCCATCACGAACACGCGTTGCACGTACAGCTTCAGGCCTTTCGGCGCTTCACGCTGATACAAATCGAACGGTGCGCGGGCCGGCACGTACAGCAGCGAGCTGTATTCGAGTTTGCCTTCAACCTTGTTGTGGCTCCAGGCCAGCGGGTTCTCGAAATCGTGGGCGATGTGCTTGTAGAACTCCTGGTATTCCTCGTCCTTCACTTCGGTGCGCGGACGGGTCCACAGAGCACTGGCGCGGTTGACTGTTTCCCACTCGAGCGCTGGCGCCTCTTCGCCTTCGGCAGCCGTGACTTCTTTCGGCAGCTCGATCGGCAAAGCGATGTGGTCGGAGTACTTCTTGATGATGTTGCGCAGACGCCAGCCATCGGCGAACTCGTCTTCTGCAGCTTTGAGGTGCAGGACGATGCGGGTGCCGCGTTCTGGTTTTTCGATGGTGGCGACTTCGAACTCGCCCTCGCCTTTCGACGACCAGTGCACGCCTTCGCTGGCGTCAGTTCCGGCGCGACGGCTGTACACGTCAACTTTGTCGGCAACGATGAAGGCTGAGTAGAAGCCCACACCGAACTGGCCGATCAGGTGCGAATCTTTTTTCTGATCGCCCGACAGATTCTTCATGAAATCGGCGGTGCCCGACTTGGCGATGGTCCCCAGGTGGGCGATCACATCGTCACGATTCATGCCGATACCGTTGTCTTCGAGGGTGACGGTCTTGGCGTCCTTGTCGAAGCTCACACGGATTTTCAGATCTGCGCCACCTTCGAGCAACTCAGGCTTGGCCAGGGCTTCGAAGCGTAGCTTGTCGACAGCGTCAGAGGCGTTCGAGATCAATTCGCGAAGGAAGATTTCCTTGTTGGAATACAGCGAATGGATCATGAGGTGCAGCAGTTGCTTCACCTCGGTCTGGAAGCCCAGGGTTTCCTTTTGAGTTTCCACACTCATGGTCATCAAACTCCAATCAGATGGCAGTGGCCGCGACCCGAAATGGTCTGCGGCGGGTTGTCATCTGAGTTTGGGGCAGTGTTCAGGATTTCAAGGGCTCATCGATTTTGAAGTGCGCCCGAGCAGTGGCGATCGGTTCGCTTTCGGTACTTTGCCACGCCGTGATGGCAACGTTCGCCACCCGCCGCCCCTGGCGACAGACCTGACACCTGGCCCAAGTGTCGCGAAACTGCCCGGCGCGCAGGTAATCGAGGGAAAAATCGATGATCTTCGGCACGCCCGGCGCCCCGGTGAAAATCAATAAATGCAGGGCTGCGGCCAGTTCCATGAACCCGGCAATCACCCCGCCATGAATCGCCGGCAATAAAGGGTTACCAATGTTGTCCTTGTTCGCCGGCAGCTTGAACAGCAAGTCATCACCCACGCGTGAGCACTCGATGCCGATCAGCCCGGCGTACGGAATCAACTTGAGCAGCGGCGTGTAGTCGCCCTGCGCATGGGCCCGCTGCAACTGAACCTTTAGGTCGTCGCTCATTGGCCCTCCCCCCTGATAGCGCCACCAAAACCCTTGGTGCCCCTGATGTTTTTGCCCATGCGCATGAAAGTGCCAACGACGTGGGCAATCGGTTGCTCGGGATCATCCTGGTAGGCGAAGCCGCGAGCGAAGATCACATCGGTCGTCACTCGATAGCACTGGGCGAAGCCGTATACGTCTTTGTCGGGTTCTGCGGCGTGCATGTAGTCGATGCGCAGATCGAGGGTCGGGCAGACTTCGAACTCGGGCAGCACGCACAGGGTGGACATGCCACACGCAGTGTCCATCAAAGAAGTGATAGCGCCACCGTGTATTACGCCTGTCTGCGGGTTGCCGACGATTTTCGTGCTGTATGGCAGGATCACCGTGAGCCCATCGGCAGAGGCGCTGTGCACTTGCAACCCAAGGACCTGGCAGTGGCGCAACGCCGAAAGAAATCGCGTCGCACGCTCAAAAACGGGGTTTTCAGCCATATGATAATTACTCTCGTTAGAGCCTTTTGCCAGTAGTAGGAAAAACCGTAAAAGTTCCACTGAAAAAAGATCTTATATATCTGAAACAAATGAGGAACTTAACCCTCGGCGCTGAGTTCTTAAGGCCAGTAGTTATTTTCCATAAGGAGAAACACCCCATGCGTAAGACTTTAGCTATTGCCTTGATGTTGACCGCTTCCCTCGGTCTCGCTGCCTGCGATAAAAAATCCGAGGACAAAGCTCAAGATGCAAACCAACATGCTGAACAAGCTCAGCAAGACATGAACAAAGCTCAGGATAAAGTGAACGACGCTGCGAAAGAAAACGCCGAAGCTGCCAAAGCTCAGGCTGAATCGAACGCAGCTGCACAAGAAGAAGCCGCCAAAAAGCAGTAATTCGCTTTCTGGTGTGAAAAAAGGAAACCCGCCAAGTGCGGGTTTTCTTTTGTCTGTGATTTACCGCCAATACGGCCTTAGAGCAGGACAGTTCTAAAAGTCGGACTAATCATCAGCAACAACGAGCACACTAAACCGACCAGCCAGACCAGACTGCGCAACGCAGGCTTATCAGCCAGGTAGAGCCACAGGTAGATGATCCGCGCGATGACAAAAATGATCGCCAATGTATCGATCAGCCATCCCGCCGTTTGCGTGGTGTGCGCCATCAGCACTCCCACTGCGAACAATATGAACGCCTCGATGCTGTTCTGGTGCGCCGCCAGCGCCCTCGCGCCGTAACCGGTGAGCTGTGCCTGCTGTTGACGCGGCAAGTGGTTGTTATAACCGCCCTGCTCTTTCATGGCCTTGCCCACCGGCAGGCGCGCGATATAAATCAACAGGGCACTGATAAACACACACCAGAACGGAATACTCATGAAACAACCTCTTTGCTCGCCTCGGGAATGGGCGCCTCTGTAGGGGTATAGACCATGACATCAAGAACGTCGGAATGAAACTCGCGGCGGTACAAGACGACGACCACTCCGGCACTCATCAGCATGAACAACCAAGGGCTGACAAACCACGCCAACATGCTCATGCCGAAGTAGTACGAGCGCAGGCCGAAGTTGAACTGGTTGGCCGCCATTGAAATCACTCGCGCCGCTCGCGAAGCGAAGGCTTTGCGCTCCAGCTCCGAGACTTGGCGCTCACCGATCATTGGCGCAGAGCCCACCAGAATCGCCGCAAAGTTGTACTGGCGCATGCACCAACTGAACGTGAAAAACGCGTAGACAAATACCATTGCCAGGCACAGCAACTTGATCTCCGACATGCCTTGCGAGGCCTGCTGCACCATCGGAATATCCGCCAGCAATGACACCGCGCGATCGGATGCGCCCAGCACGGTGAGAATACCGGCGAGGATGATCAGGGTGCTGGAAGCGAAGAACGAGGCGTTACGCTCAAGGTTGCCGATCACGCTGGCGTCCGCGATGCGGTTGTCGCGCAGCAACATGCGGCGCATCCAGTCTTCGCGGTACAAGTGCAGCACGCTGGCCAGACACGCGGTGTCGCGAGCCTTCCAGCTGGCGTATCGGGTATAGCCGCCCCAGCAGATGACAAACCAGAGTGCGGCGAGCAGATGGATCAGATTGGCCTGGATGAACGACATGCGGTTCCTTGTGATGTGTGAACACGATACCTGTAGGAGTGAGCCTGCTCGCGATAGCGGTCTGTCAGTCACATCTGTTCTGGATGTGCCACCGTGATCGCGAGCAGGCTCACTCCCACCTAAAACCTGTGCAACCCTTCGACGTTAGCTCAGGGAAAAAGACACTGCCTGATGCCCATAAAAAATGCCCCGTATCGATTGATACGGGGCATTTCTGTTTAAGCGTTCATGACCTGCTTGTGGCGGGTCAGGAGACGACGTCAGGCAATGGCTTCGCTACGCTTGCCCAGCAGGCGATCGCAAACCACCGCGACCACCAGAGTCATCACGCACGGCACCAGCCACGCCAGACCCTGCTCGCTCAGCGGCAGGTTGGACAGCTGCGACGGCAGCCCGTCGGCGAGACCAGCACCTTTCAGCGCGTCGATCAGACCGAACAGGAACGACACCAGCATCACCGGGCCGAGGATGCGGCCATGCTCATGCCAGAAGTCTTTGCAGAAGCTCAGCGCTACCAACACGATGCACGGCGGGTAGATAGCGGTCAGCACCGGGATCGAGAATGCAATCAGCTTGGTCAGCCCGAGGTTGGACACCAGCAGCGAGAACGCCGCCAGGATGATCACCAGCGTCTTGTAGGACAGCGGCAACACACGGCTGAAATACTCGGCACAGGCGCAGGTCAAACCCACCGCCGTCACCAGACACGCCAGCGAGATCAGCACCGCAAGGAAACCGCTGCCCAACGAGCCGAAGGTATGTTGCACATAAGCGTGCAATACCGCCGCACCGTTGGTGGCACCGACGGCCACTTCATGGCTGCCCGAACCGAGACGGAACAGGCTGACATACACCAGCGCCAGACCGACACCGGCAATCAGCCCGGCGATGATCGCGTAACGGGTGATCAGCGCTGGCGACTCTACGCCACGGGAGCGAATCGCGTTAACGATGACGATACCGAACACCAGTGCGCCGAGGGTATCCATGGTCAGGTAACCATTGATGAAACCCTGGGAGAACGGCGCCGCTACGTATTCAGGCGTACCGTGCCCGATATCACCGGCCGGCAAGGCGAAGGCAGCGATGCCCAGCACGGCCAGCGCAATGATCTTCAACGGCGCGAGGAAGCGCCCAACGGTATCCAGCAAACGGCCCGGATACAGCGAGATGAAGAACACCAGCAGGAAATAAACCGAGCTGTAGAGGAACAGCGCCAACGGGCTCTCGCCGGTCAACGGCGCCAGGCCCACTTCGAACGACACGGTCGCCGTACGCGGGGTAGCGAACAACGGGCCGACCGCCAGGTAGCACGCGGCAGCCAGCACACCACCGGCAATTTTGCCGATCGGGCTGCTCAGGGCATCCATCGCGCCACCGACCTTGGCCAGTGCAACCACGGTGATCACGGGTAAACCGACCGCTGTGATCAGAAAGCCCAGCGCCGCCATCCAGACATGAGGTCCGGCCTGCAAGCCGACGATAGGCGGGAAGATGATGTTACCGGCCCCAACGAACAGGGCAAATGTCATAAAACCAAGTGCCAGGATGTCCTGACCTTTCAAAACTTTCATTAAGGAAATACCACACTACTGAATCGGAATTTAGAGGGGAATTGCCCTGTGGGATTAGGGAAATGCTGTCGATCCGTATGGGACTGACCCGTAACGCGCGGTGCATGCCTTGTGGGCGGCAGACGCAAAAATGGCTGCTAGCCTAACGAATTTGCCTGACAAACGCACTGTTTGAGGGCGAACTATCCGATACCCGACGTTTCTGTGTCGCGTTTACGTATCTATTTTTCATACTCAGTAATGTGTGGCTCAAAACCAAATCCTTGCTTCACCACTGGAAACCTGTGGCGAGGGGATTTATCCCCGCTGGGCTGCGCAGCAGCCCCAAAAAATCTCAATGAAGATACCTGACTGACTGCGGTCATTAGCAAGGGGGCCGCTTCGCAGCCCAACGGGGATAAATCCCCTCGCCACAAAGGCCTTCATGATTCTCATATGCCAGAAACAACAAAGGCCACCCGAAGGTGGCCTTTGCCTGGTAAAGCGTCAGCTAAGCGCGAGGCTTACTTGACAGCCCAACCGGTCAGCTCGGACAAAGCCTTGCCGATGTCTGCCAGCGAACGCACGGTTTTAACGCCTGCGTCTTCCAGGGCAGCAAACTTCTCGTCTGCAGTGCCTTTGCCGCCAGAGATGATTGCGCCAGCATGGCCCATGCGCTTGCCCGGAGGAGCAGTCACACCAGCGATGTAGGAAACAACCGGCTTGGTCACGTGTGCCTTGATGTAGGCAGCCGCTTCTTCTTCAGCCGAACCGCCGATCTCACCGATCATCACGATCGCTTCGGTCTTCGGGTCTTCCTGGAACAGCTTCAGGATGTCGATGAAGTTCGAACCCGGGATCGGGTCACCACCGATGCCGACGCAAGTCGACTGACCGAAACCGGCGTCAGTAGTCTGCTTCACAGCTTCGTAGGTCAGGGTGCCGGAACGCGAAACGATACCGACCTTGCCTGGCAAGTGAATGTGACCTGGCATGATGCCGATCTTGCATTCGCCTGGGGTGATCACGCCTGGGCAGTTAGGGCCGATCAGGACTACGCCCAGCTCGTCGCACTTAACTTTAGCGTCCAGCATGTCCAGGGTAGGAATGCCTTCGGTGATGCAGACGATCAGCTTGATGCCGCCGAAAGCCGCTTCCAGGATCGAGTCCTTGCAGAAAGGAGCTGGAACGTAGATCACGCTGGCGGTGGCGCCAGTTTGAGCAACAGCATCTTTCACGGTGTTGAACACTGGCAGACCCAGGTGCTCGGTGCCGCCTTTACCAGGAGTAACGCCACCAACCATCTTGGTGCCGTATTCGATGGCTTGCTGGGTGTGGAAACTACCTTGCGAACCGGTAATACCCTGGCAGATAACTTTGGTGTCTTTATTGATCAGGACGCTCATTATTTGCCCTCCGCAGCTTTGACAACTTGTTGAGCAGCGTCGGTCAGGCTGGTAGCAGCGATGATGTTCAAACCGCTTTCTGCCAGTACTTTAGCGCCCAGCTCAGCGTTGTTACCTTCAAGGCGAACAACAACCGGGATTTTCACGCCGACTTCTTTCACAGCGCCGATGATGCCTTCGGCAATCATGTCGCAGCGAACGATGCCGCCGAAGATGTTGACCAGTACTGCAGCGACGTTGGTGTCGGACAGGATGATCTTGAACGCTTCAGTTACGCGTTCTTTGGTAGCGCCACCACCTACGTCGAGGAAGTTGGCTGGCTTGCCGCCATGCAGGTTGACGATGTCCATGGTACCCATGGCCAGGCCAGCACCGTTGACCATGCAGCCGATGTTGCCTTCCAGCGCTACGTAGTTCAGTTCGAACTTGGCAGCGTGCGCTTCGCGCGGATCGTCTTGCGACGGATCGTGGAAAGTCTTCAGCTTAGGCTGACGGTACATTGCGTTGGCGTCGATGTTGATCTTGGCGTCGAGGCAGTGCAGATCGCCGTCAGCCTTGATCACCAGCGGGTTCACTTCCAGCAGAGCCAGGTCGTGATCCTTGAACAGCTTGGCCAGACCTACGAAGATCTTGGCGAACTGAGCAACCTGCTTGCCTTCCAGACCCAACTGGAATGCCAGCTCGCGACCCTGGAATGGCTGAGCGCCAACCAGTGGATCGATAGTGGCTTTCAGAATTTTTTCTGGAGTGTCGTGAGCGATTTTCTCGATGTCCACGCCACCTTCGGTGGAAGCCATGAACACGATGCGACGGCTCGAACGGTCAACGACAGCGCCCAGGTACAGCTCTTTAGCGATATCAGTGCACGATTCAACCAGGATCTTGGTGACTGGCTGGCCATTGGCGTCAGTCTGGTAAGTCACCAGACGCTTGCCCAGCCACTGCTGTGCGAAGGCTTTGGCGTCTTCTTTGCTGCGAACCAGCTTGACGCCGCCCGCTTTACCGCGACCACCGGCGTGGACCTGGGCTTTGACAACCCACTCGCTGCCGCCGATTTTGTCGCAAGCTTCTGCTGCTGCTTCTGGGGTGTCTACTGCGTAACCAGTGGAAACTGGCAGGCCGTATTCAGCGAACAGCTGCTTACCCTGATACTCGTGAAGATTCATGCTTTTTACCGTCTTCGTTAGGTACTGCGCATTCGGCGCTGCGCTCGTGATGAGTGCCGCGCCACCTGTGACTGCTGCTTGCGTAGCTGAGCTACGCAAGACTGCGTCCAGCGGACATTCCGCGGTGAGTCTTGCTCGCAAGGCTCACGACGGGCCGTTACCGCCGTGGTTTCTTATTGTCTGTTAACGCTTCTTGCGGTTGGCAATGTGGATGGCGCCGCCATTCACAGCCAGAGCAGCTTCGTGCAAGGCTTCAGACAGGGTCGGATGGGAGAAAACCATCATGCCCAGGTCTTCAGCGCTGGTGCCGAATTCCATGCCGATCGCGCCCTGCTGAACCAGTTCTGCAGCGCTCGGACCAATCACGTGCACGCCCAATACGCGGTCAGTCTTGGCATCCGCGATGACCTTGACGAAACCACCGGTATCGTTGGCGGCCATGGCACGGCCAGAAGCGGCGAACGGGAAGGTGCCGACGTTAACTTCAACGCCTTCAGCTTTCAAGGCCTGCTCGGTTTTGCCAACCCACGCGATTTCCGGGTGAGTATAAATAACCGAAGGGATCAGGTCATAGTTCATCTGGGCTTTGTGGCCCTTGATGCGCTCGACAACCATGATGCCTTCTTCCGAAGCCTTGTGAGCCAGCATCATGCCGCGAACCACGTCACCGATGGCGAAAACGCCCGGTACGGTGGTGGCGCAGTGATCGTCAACGTGCACGAAACCGCGCTCGTCCAGGGTCACGCCGCTGTCGGCAGCCAGCAGATCAGTGGTCACCGGACGGCGACCAACGGCTACGATCAGCTTGTCGAAAGTGATGGTCTGTTCGCCGTTGGCATCGGTGTAGTTCACAACGACTTCGTCGCCATTCACTTTAGAACCGGTCACGCGAGCGCCCAGCTTGATGTCCAGACCTTGCTTGGTCAGGGTTTTCAGCGCTTCCTTGGAAACAGCGGTGTCCGCTGCCATCAGGAAAGTGTCCAGAGCTTCCAGGACAACCACTTCCGAACCCAGACGCGACCAAACCGAACCCAGTTCCAGACCGATTACGCCAGCGCCGATAACGCCCAGACGCTTGGGTACGGTCTGGAATTCCAGCGCGCCAGTCGAATCGACGATGACGTTCTGATCAACCGGAGCCGGTGGAATGTCGATCGGACGCGAACCTGGTGCCAGGATGACGTTTTCAGCTTCGATGATTTCTACCGAGCCGTCTGGCTTGGTGACTTCGACTTTCTTGCCGGCCAGCAGTTTGCCGTGGCCCTGGATCGAAGTAACGCCGTTGGCCTTGAACAGAGTCGCAACGCCGCCGGTCAGGTTCTTGACGATGCCAGCCTTGCGGCCAACCATCGCAGCGACGTCCATTTTGACTTCGCCGGTCGAGATACCGTGAACGTTGAAGCTTTCTTTCGCTTCCTTGTATTTCCAGGAGCTGTCGAGCAGCGCCTTGGAAGGAATGCAGCCGACGTTCAGGCAGGTGCCGCCCAGGGCTTGCTTGCCTTCGGCGTCGGTGTACTTCTCGATGCAGGCAGTGGTCAGACCCAGCTGCGCGGCCTTGATGGCGGCTACGTAACCGCCAGGGCCGGCACCGATCACTACTACGTCAAATTTCTGCGACATTCAAAAAATCCTCTTTAGCGAAAAGCTTCAAGCCGCGCGCTGCAGGCCGTACCACCGTTTCCGGCGATACATCGCCTGCAACACGCGACTGCTTCTATCAGATATCCAGCAACAGACGAGCCGGATCTTCCAGCAGGTTCTTGATGGTCACCAGGAAGGTTACAGCTTCTTTGCCATCGATCAGACGGTGATCGTAGGACAGTGCCAGGTACATCATCGGACGGATCACGACCTGACCGTTGATGGCCATCGGACGCTGGATGATGTTGTGCATGCCCAGAATCGCTGCCTGCGGCGGGTTGACGATCGGGGTCGACATCATCGAACCGAAGGTACCACCGTTGGTGATGGTGAAGGTACCACCGGTCATCTCGTCCATCGACAGTTTGCCGTCACGGGCTTTCTTGCCGAAGGTGGCGATGCCGCCTTCGATTTCAGCCAGGCTCATCAGTTCGGCGTTACGCAGAACCGGAACCACCAGACCGCGATCGCTGGAAACAGCAACACCTACGTCGGCATAGCCGTGGTAAACGATGTCGGCACCGTCGATCGAAGCGTTGACAGCCGGGAAGCGTTTCAGCGCTTCGGTAGCGGCCTTCACGAAGAACGACATGAAGCCCAGACGTACGCCGTTGTGCGACTTCTCGAACAGGTCCTTGTACTTCGAACGCAGCGCCATGACTTCAGTCATGTCGACTTCGTTGAAAGTGGTCAGCATCGCCATGTTCGACTGAGCTTCAACCAGACGCTTGGCCACAGTGGCACGAACGCGGGTCATCGGAACGCGCTTCTCGACGCGATCGCCAGCGGCGAACACAGGAGCAGCAGCCGATGGCGCAGCAGCCTTGGCAGGTGCAGCGGCCGGAGCAGCTTTCTTGGCTTCAACAGCGGCAACCACGTCTTCCTTGGTTACACGGCCATCTTTACCGGTGCCTTTGACGGACGCCAGGTTGATGCCGTTTTCTTCAGCCAGTTTGCGTGCAGCAGGAGCGGCGATAGCGTCTTCGTCGGTGCCGGCAGCAGGTGCAGCAGCGGCTTGTGCTGCGGCCGGAGCAGCAGCGGCAGCCGGAGCAGCGGCAGCAGCGCCGCCCGCCTCGATGGAGCCCAGGACTTCGTCGGACAGAACGGTGTCGCCTTCGTTCTTGACGATTGCGCCCAGTACGCCGTCGGCGGTAGCCAGAACTTCCAGTACGACTTTGTCAGTTTCGATGTCGACGATCAGGTCGTCACGCTTGACGGCGTCGCCCGGTTGCTTGTGCCAGGTGGCAACGGTGCCATCGGCAACCGATTCCGGGAAAGTGGGGGCTTTGATCTCGATAGCCATTATCTGTAGTTCCTTAAATTCGGTTTCAGGTGCGCGAAGGCGTTAAACGGTAAACGCGGCTTGCAGCAGTTTTTCCTGCTGCTCGGCGTGCATCGATGCGTAACCACAAGCAGGTGCAGCAGAGGCATCACGGCCCGCGTACTCGAGTACGAGAGATTTATCGTGTTTGCCAACGATGCGGCGCATGTGGTGCTGGCTGCAGTACCAGGCACCCTGGTTCATCGGCTCTTCCTGACACCAAACGATATGTTTGAGGTTGGTGTAAGGAGCCAGGACTTCAATCAAGTCGTCCTCAGGGAATGGGTACAGCTGCTCGATACGCACGACGGCGATATCGTCACGGCCTTCGGCACGGCGTTTTTCCAGCAGGTCGTAGTAGACCTTGCCGCTGCACAGAACAACGCGCTCGACCTTTTTCGGGTCCAGTACATCGATTTCCGGGATCACGGTCTGGAACGAACCTTCGGCCAGATCTTCCAGCGTCGAGATGGCCAGCTTGTGGCGCAGCAGCGACTTCGGAGTCAGGACGATCAACGGTTTGCGCAGCGGGCGAATCACCTGACGACGCAGCAAGTGGTAGATCTGAGCCGGCGTGGTCGGTACCGCTACCTGAATGTTGTGCTCGGCGCACAGTTGCAGGTAACGCTCCAGACGAGCCGAAGAGTGCTCAGGACCCTGACCTTCATAACCGTGCGGCAGCAGCATGGTCAGACCGCACAGACGGCCCCACTTGTGCTCGCCACTGGTGATGAACTGGTCGATAACCACTTGGGCACCGTTGGCGAAGTCGCCGAACTGGGCTTCCCAGATCACCAGCGCATCCGGCGTGGTGGTCGAGTAACCGTATTCGAACGCCAGAACGGCTTCTTCCGACAGGAACGAGTCGTACAGGTCAAAACGTGGCTGACCGTCGTACAGGTGCTGCAACGGAATGTAAGTGCCAGCATCTTTCTGGTTGTGCAGAACAGCGTGACGGTGCGAGAACGTACCGCGGCCGATGTCCTGACCAGTCATGCGAATCGGGTGACCTTCGAACGCCAGGGTCGCGTACGCCATGGTTTCGGCGTAACCCCAGTTGATCGGCAGGCCGCCGGCTTGCATCTTCTGACGGTCTTCGTAGATTTTCGAGACCTGGCGCTGAACCACGAAGCCATCCGGAATTTCCAGCAGCTTGGCGGACAGTTCCTGCAGGGTCTTGAGGTCGAAGCGAGTGTCGTGACGCGCGGTCCAGGCGTGGCCCAGATACGGACGCCAGTCCACGAACAGCTCTTTGTTCGGCTCTTTGACCAGGCTTTTTACTACATGCAGACCGTTGTCCAGCGCGTTGCGGTATTCGTCGACTTTCGCCTGAACACGCTCAGCGTCGAGCACACCGCTCTGAGTCAGACTGTCAGCGTACAGCTCACGGGTGGTGCGCTGTTTGGTGATCTGCTGATACATCAGAGGCTGGGTGCCGCTTGGCTCGTCGGCTTCGTTGTGGCCGCGACGACGGTAGCAGACCAGGTCGATCACCACGTCACGCTTGAACTGCATGCGGTAGTCGATGGCCAGCTGAGTCACGAACAATACGGCTTCCGGATCATCACCATTCACATGGAGGATCGGCGCCTGGATCATTTTCGCAACGTCGGTCGCGTACTCGGTGGAACGCGAGTCCAGCGGGTTGCTGATGGTGAAACCAACCTGGTTGTTGATCACGATGTGCACGGTACCGCCGGTCTTGAAACCGCGGGTCTGCGACATCTGGAAGGTTTCCATCACCACACCCTGGCCGGCAAATGCCGCGTCGCCGTGGATGGAGATTGGCAGAACCTTCTCACCGGTAGGGTCGTTACGACGATCCTGACGGGCGCGAACCGAACCCTCGACCACCGGGGAAACGATTTCCAGGTGGGACGGGTTGAACGCCATGGCCAGGTGAACTTCACCACCGGTGGTCATCACGTTGGACGAGAAGCCCTGGTGGTATTTAACGTCACCGGAACCCAGCTCGACCTTCTTCTTGCCTTCGAACTCGTCGAACAGCTCGCGCGGGTTTTTGCCGAAGGTGTTGACCAGCACGTTGAGACGGCCACGGTGGGCCATGCCGATCACGACTTCCTTGGTGCCATACGAACCGGAACGCTGGATCAGTTCGTCGAGCATCGGAATCAGGCTTTCGCCGCCTTCCAGACCGAAACGCTTGGTACCCGGGTATTTGGTGCCCAGGTATTTTTCCAGACCTTCGCCGGCGGTGACGCGCTCGAGCAGGTGGCTCTTGATGTCGGCGGAGTACGTTGGACGGCCGCGCACGCTTTCCAGACGCTGCTGGAACCACTGACGCTGCTCGGAATCGGTGATGTGCGTGAATTCAGCGCCGATGGTGCGGCAATATGTCTGCTGCAACGCTTCGTGAATTTCGCGTAGGCTCGCTTCCTCTTTGCCGATGAACAGGTCGCCGGCACGGAAGGTCGTATCAAGATCGGCATTGGTCAAGCCGTAATGATTGATCGACAGGTCTGCAGGTGCAGGACGCTGCCACAGCCCCAGCGGGTCAAGCTGGGCTGCCTGGTGGCCACGCATACGGTAGGCCTGGATCAATCGCAGCACTTCAACTTGCTTCTTCTCGTGCTCACTGCTCACGCTGCCGGCGGAAACCGGTTGAGCGCGGCGCTGGTTCTTTGCCAGCAGCACGAAATGATCGCGAATTGTGGAGTGCGAAACATCAGTGGCAGAGCCGCCGTCGGCAGGCAGCTTCTGAAAGTAGGTGCGCCACTCTTCTGGCACAGCGTTAGGGTCGTGCAGGTAGAGCTCATAAAGCTCTTCCACATAGGCAGCGTTTCCACCTGAAAGGTAGGCGCTGTTCCACATGCGCTGCATCACGCTTTCTTGCATGCTTGGTCACCCTCGGTTAGGGGAACACCATCGATGTCGACACCGAGCAAACTTGCAGAAGTCCGAATGCAGCGACTAAAACAAGCCACCTAGGATCACACTGATAGTCCGGGTACCAGCCCGGATGCCCCTGCTTGTCTCATTTCTTCAAAATAAGAGCCGCAGCTTATGGCTGCTGCTCTGGTTATAGCCATGACGCGGGTTGAAGCCCGCGCCACAGCCTCTACGGTGCAGCGGTTACAGCAGCTGAATCACACGCCGCTCGAAAGCAGCATGTTACGGATGTGACCGATGGCCTTAGTCGGGTTCAGGCCTTTCGGACATACGTTGACGCAGTTCATGATGCCCCGGCAGCGGAAAACACTGAACGGGTCATCCAGCGAAGCCAGACGCTCGGACGTCTTGGTGTCGCGGCTGTCTGCCAGGAAGCGATAAGCTTGCAGCAGTGCGGCCGGGCCCAGGAACTTGTCCGGGTTCCACCAGAAGGACGGGCAAGAGGTCGAGCAGCAAGCGCACAGGATGCACTCGTACAGACCGTCGAGCTTTTCACGCTCTTCAGGGGACTGCAGACGCTCGATGGCCGGAGCCGGCGTGTCGTTCTGCAGGAATGGCTTAACCTTCTCGTATTGCTTGTAGAAGATGCTCATATCGACAACCAGGTCACGGATAACCGGCAAACCTGGCAGCGGACGAACGATCAACTTGTTGCCTTTTACGACAGCGGACAACGGCGTGATGCACGCCAGGCCGTTTTTGCCGTTGATGTTCATGCCGTCGGAACCGCAAACACCTTCACGGCAAGAGCGACGATAGGAGAAACCCTCGTCCTGCTCTTTGATCAGGGCCAGCACGTCCAGCACCATCAGGTCTTTACCACCGGTATCGACCTGGAATTCCTGCATGAACGGCGCGGCGTCCTGATCAGGGTTGTAACGATAAACGCTGACTTTCAACATGGCGGCCACCCTTAATAAGTCCGAATCTTAGGTTCAAAAGTCGGAACAGTCTTCGGCGAGAAGTTCACGGCACGCTTGGTGACGCGCTTGTCACCCGGGAAGTACAGGGTGTGGCACAGCCAGTTTTCGTCGTCACGATCTTCGAAGTCTTCACGGGCGTGAGCGCCGCGGGACTCTTTACGGACTTCGGCCGCGATGGCAGTGGCTTCAGCGACTTCCAGCAGGTTTTGCAGCTCAAGCGCTTCGATACGTGCAGTGTTGAACGCTTGCGACTTATCGTTGATTTTCACGTTGGCAATACGGGTGCGCAGGTCTGCCAGCTGGGCAATACCTTTCTGCATGTATTCGCCGGTACGGAACACGCCGAAGTAGTTCTGCATGCAGCTTTGCAGCTCGCGACGCAGTGTTGCGACGTCTTCGCCATCGGTACGGCTGTTCAGTGCGTTCAGGCGCGACAGGGCAGCGTCGATATCAGCTTCGGTAGCGTCATCGTATTCGATGCCGTCGGTCAGCGCTTTCTCGAGGTGCAGGCCGGCAGCGCGGCCGAACACCACCAGGTCGAGCAGCGAGTTGCCGCCCAGACGGTTGGCACCGTGAACCGATACGCAAGCCACTTCGCCGACCGCGAACAGACCATGAATGATCTCGTCCTCGCCTTCAGCGTTCTGGGTGATCGCCTGACCATGAATGTTGGTCGGAACACCGCCCATCATATAGTGGCAAGTCGGAACAACCGGAACCGGAGCAACAACCGGGTCAACGTGTGCGAAAGTCTTCGACAGCTCGCAGATGCCTGGCAGACGGCTGTGCAGCACTTCTTCGCCGAGGTGATCGAGCTTGAGCAGCACGTGGTCGCCATTCGGACCGCAACCGTTACCCGCGATGATTTCCTTGACCATCGAGCGGGCAACAACGTCACGACCGGCAAGGTCTTTGGCGTTCGGAGCATAACGCTCCATGAAACGCTCGCCGTGCTTGTTGATCAGGTATCCACCTTCACCACGGCAACCTTCGGTAACCAGTACACCGGCGCCGGCGATGCCGGTCGGGTGGAACTGCCACATTTCAATGTCTTGTACCGGCACGCCAGCACGCAGAGCCATGCCGACGCCGTCACCGGTGTTGATCAGGGCGTTGGTGGTGGAAGCGTAGATACGACCTGCACCGCCGGTTGCCAGAACAGTAGCCTTGGCGCGGATGTAGGTGGTTTCGCCGGTTTCGATGCAGATGGCGATCACACCGACGAACTCGCCTTGAGCGTTTTTCACCAGGTCGACAGCGTAGTACTCGTTCAGGAACGTGGTACCGGCTTTCAGGTTGCCCTGATAAAGGGTGTGCAGCAGCGCGTGACCGGTACGGTCGGAAGCGGCGCAAGTACGGGCAGCCTGCCCGCCTTTACCGTAATCCTTCGACTGACCGCCGAACGGACGCTGGTAGATGCGGCCCTGTTCGGTACGCGAGAACGGCATGCCCATGTGGTCCAGCTCGTAAACGGCAGCCGGGCCTTCCTGACACATGTATTCGATAGCGTCCTGGTCACCGATGTAGTCGGAGCCCTTGACGGTATCGTACATGTGCCAGCGCCAGTCATCGTTCGGATCGGCAGACGCGATTGCGCAGGTGATGCCACCCTGAGCCGATACAGTGTGCGAACGAGTCGGGAAAACCTTGGTGATCACGGCAGTCTTGTGACCGCCCTGTGCCAGTTGCAGCGCAGCGCGCATGCCAGCACCGCCACCACCAATAATGATGGCGTCGAAAGAAATCGTTGGAATGTTAGCCATGAATCAGATACCCCAGAGAATCTGCACACCCCAGACGAAGTAAGCGAACATCGCAACGCCGCATACTGCCTGGAAAAGGAAACGTACTGCGGTCGCGGACTTGCCCAGCGCCATTGGCGTCAGGTAGTCGGTCGCGATGGTCCACATGCCGACCCAGGCGTGAGCGCCAAGGGCAACGAGGGCCAGCAGACTGAAGATACGCATCCCGTTGTGGGCGAACAGGCCGTGCCACTGGTCGTAGCCAATGCCCGGATTCGCTGCGAGGTATCCGATCAGGAAGATGAAATAAGCCGCGAGAACAACCGCAGACACACGTTGCGCCATCCAGTCATAGAGGCCCGAACGCGAAAGGTTCGTAACGCTGGTTACCATATCCAAACTCCTGCCAGAACGATCAGCACCACGGAAATGGCGACGATGATTTTCGAGCCCAGGCGGCCGCCTTCCAGCGTCTCACCGATGCCCATGTCCATGATCAAGTGGCGCACACCGGCTACCAGGTGATACAGCAGAGCGGACAGGAGGCCCCATGCTACGAACTTGGCCAGCGGGCTGGTCAAGCATGCCTTCACCTCGGCAAAACCTTCCTCGGAACCCAGGGATTTGCCCAATGCATAAAGCATGAAGCCAAGGCCCAGGAAGAGGATGATGCCGGAAACACGGTGAAGAAACGACGTAACGCCGGTGATGGGGAGTTTGATGGTCCTTAGGTCTAGGTTTACAGGTCGTTGGCTTTTCACGGCTTTTTTTTCACACTGAAGAGCCCCTAACAATCAGGGCAAAGTTGTTGGGGAGTGCACTGGTCAGGTAACCACCACCCAGGGATGCGACCCCCAATAAAGCAGGCCCAAAAGCCCTTGGCGGTCGGTGGCCGAGTATAGACAGTTAGGCTACTAATGACAACGCAATCACCTACCCCAAATAGCGCATTGCACAAGTCGTATAAAAGGCGTAAATGGCAGTCAATTTCGAGGAAAAAGGGCACTTAAAGCCTTCTGGAGCAAGACTTTAGGCAAATTGACATTCGAATTTATCTCACTATAGTGGTGCGGGCCCTGCGTGGGGGGTCTGTCTGATGGTTCAAGCATAAATAGGAGGCCACATGGCTGACAAAAAAGCGCAGTTGATCATCGAGGGCGCAGCCCCCGTCGAGCTGCCCATTTTAACCGGCACCGTTGGTCCCGATGTAATCGATGTTCGGGGCCTGACGGCCACGGGCCGCTTCACTTTCGACCCTGGTTTCATGTCGACCGCCTCGTGCGAATCGAAGATCACCTATATCGACGGCGACAACGGCATTCTGTTGCACCGCGGCTACCCGATCGAACAGCTGGCTGAAAAGTCGGACTACCTGGAAACCTGCTATCTGCTGCTCAACGGCGAACTGCCGACCGCAGAACAGAAGGCCCAGTTCGTCAGCACCGTGAAAAACCACACCATGGTTCACGAGCAGCTGAAAACCTTTTTCAACGGTTTCCGTCGCGACGCCCACCCAATGGCCGTCATGTGCGGCGTAGTCGGCGCCCTCTCGGCCTTCTACCACGACTCCCTGGACATCAATAACCCGCAGCATCGCGAAATCTCCGCGATCCGTCTGGTTGCGAAGATGCCGACCCTGGCAGCGATGGTTTACAAGTACTCCATGGGTCAACCCATGATGTACCCGCGCAACGACCTGACGTACGCGGAAAACTTCCTGCACATGATGTTCAACACGCCGTGCGAGATCAAACCGATCAGCCCGGTGCTCGCCAAGGCCATGGACAAGATCTTCATCCTCCATGCCGACCACGAGCAGAACGCATCGACTTCCACCGTGCGTCTGGCGGGTTCTTCGGGTGCCAACCCGTTCGCCTGTATCGCCGCTGGTATCGCCGCACTATGGGGCCCTGCCCACGGCGGTGCGAACGAAGCCGTTCTGACCATGCTTGACGAGATTGGCGATGTGTCCAACATCGACAAGTTCATCGCCAAGGCCAAGGACAAGAACGACCCGTTCAAGCTGATGGGCTTCGGTCACCGCGTTTACAAGAACCGCGATCCTCGCGCGACTGTAATGAAGCAGACCTGCGACGAGGTATTGAAGGAACTGGGTATCAACGACGATCCGCAACTCCAACTGGCCATGCGCCTGGAAGAGATCGCCCTGACCGACCCGTACTTCATCGAACGCTCGCTGTACCCGAACGTCGACTTCTACTCGGGGATCATCCTCAAGGCGATCGGCATTCCGACCAGCATGTTCACCGTGATTTTTGCGCTGGCACGTACTGTCGGCTGGATCTCCCACTGGAAAGAAATGCTCTCGAGCCCGTACAAGATTGGCCGTCCGCGCCAGTTGTACACCGGCTACGAGTCGCGTGACATTACCAAGCTGGAAGACCGCAAATAAGATTTGTCTTGCGATAACGTTTTAAGTTGTACCGGGAACGGCCTCTATTTATATAGGGGCCGTTTTTGTTTGTGGCGTTTTTGGGGCATTTGGTTTGGGGGCATATCCGTTTTTGCGGGTGTTGCCGCTGGCGGTTTCGCTCTTACAGCGAGTCACCTTTTCCAAACGCCGAAAAGGTAACCCAAAAGGCTTTGCCCCGGCGTTCGGCACTTCGCTGAGGCTCAGTGTTCCCTCGCTACGGTGTCCATCAGGGGGCATCGCCTACGGTTTGCTTCGCTGCACCTCCTCTCGATGAATGCGGCTGCGCCGCACGGCGCTGCGCGCCTACCCCCTGATGAACACCTACGCTCGGCCTGCCGATGGGGCAAAAAATCAAAAGCCAAAGCCAAAGCCAAAGCCAAAAACAGATCAAAAGATCGCAGCCTTCGGCAGCTCTTACATTGGGAATGGGTGCACCAGCCAGATATTGGTCGGCTGTCAGGCCGCCATCGCGAGCAGGCTCACTCCTACAGAAAATCAAAAGCCAACCGCACGCTTTTCACCACTCAACAGGATGAGCGTTAGCTCGGCTGCAGCTTTTGATCTGTAAGGCGACGTCGGAAGGCTTCGTTCCGGGATTGATCCGGGCGTGGGAGCGCAGCGACCGTTTGGCGCAGCCAAACACAGCGAGAGGAGGTGCAGCGAAGCAAACCGTAGGCGCTGCGCCCGGATCGATCCCGGAGCGAAGGAACCCCGAGCCCCAGCGAGCGGGCCGTACGTAGGAGCAAGCGTTTTTTGCTTACTTTTTTTGGCGTTTGAAAAAAAGTGAGTCGCCGTAAGGGCGAAACCCTAAGAAGCCGTTACCGCAGCAACGGATATGTACTCAATAAACACCAACCACAAAGACCTCAGTCCGATAACCGCCCACAAAAAATGCCCCGATCTCTCAACCGGGGCATTCAGAACAACATTACAAAACCATCAAGCGATCAATGCGAAACCGCCCCACTCGCCCCCAACCCCGTCTGCGAACGCACAAACTGAGGGAAGAACAACGCACGTTCCCGGTCCGCAGCCGCCGACTTGTCAGTGATCGAGAAGAACCAGATCCCCACAAACGCAATGATCATCGAGAACAGCGCCGGGTACTCATAAGGGAAGATCGCCTTCTCATGATGCAGAATCTGCACCCAGATGGTCGGGCCGAGAATCATCAGGCCAACAGCGCTGACCAGACCCAACCAGCCACCAATCATCGCACCACGAGTCGTCAGCTTCTTCCAGTACATCGAAAGCAGGAGTACCGGGAAGTTACAGCTCGCCGCGATCGAGAACGCCAGGCCAACCATGAACGCAATGTTCTGGCTCTCGAAGAGGATGCCCAGACCAATCGCCAGCACCGCCAAGGCAATCGTGGTGATCTTCGAGACGCGAATCTCGTCCTTCTCGTTCGCCTTGCCCTTCTTGATAACGCTGGCGTAAAGGTCGTGAGATACCGCCGAAGCACCGGCCAGGGTCAGGCCTGCCACTACAGCGAGGATGGTCGCGAAGGCAACTGCCGAAATGAAGCCAAGGAAGATGCTACCGCCGACCGCGTTGGCCAGGTGCACCGCCGCCATGTTGTTGCCGCCCAACAGGGCGCCAGCAGCATCTTTGAAGGCCGGGTTAGTGCTGACCAGCAGGATCGCGCCGAAGCCGATGATGAACGTCAGGATGTAGAAGTAGCCAATGAAGCCAGTTGCATACAGCACGCTCTTACGGGCTTCTTTTGCATCACTCACGGTGAAGAAGCGCATGAGGATGTGCGGCAGGCCAGCGGTACCGAACATCAACGCCAGACCCAGCGAGAATGCCGAAACCGGATCCTTGACCAGACCGCCCGGGCTCATGATCGCCTCGCCCTTGGCGTGCACCTTGATCGCTTCGGAGAACAGCGTGTTGAAGTCGAAGTTGACGTGCTTCATCACCATCAGTGCCATGAACGATGCACCGGACAGCAGCAACACAGCCTTGATGATCTGCACCCAGGTGGTTGCCAGCATGCCGCCGAACAGCACGTACATGCACATCAGCACACCGACCAGAATCACCGCTACGTGGTAGTCGAGGCCGAAAAGCAGCTGGATCAGCTTGCCCGCACCGACCATTTGCGCGATCAGGTAGAACGCCACCACCACCAGCGAACCGCAGGCGGACAGCGAGCGAATCTGGGTTTGCCCGAGGCGGTAGGACGCCACGTCGGCAAAGGTGTACTTGCCCAGGTTACGCAGACGCTCGGCGATCAGGAACAGAATGATCGGCCAGCCCACCAGGAAGCCGATCGAGTAGATCAGGCCATCGTAGCCGGAGGTGAACACCAGCGCGGAAATCCCCAGGAAGGACGCCGCGGACATGTAGTCACCGGCAATCGCCAGACCGTTCTGGAAACCGGTGATCTTGCCGCCCGCCGCATAGTAGTCGGCCGCGGAGTTGTTTTTCTTCGAGGCCCAGTAGGTGATGTACAAAGTGGCGCCGACAAATGCCACGAACATCAGGATCGCAGGAATGTTCAGCGGCTGTTTGGCCACCGCACCGGTCAAGGCATCGGCCGCCCAGGCACCCGGTGCGAAAGCTGCAACGCTCAGTAGAGCCAGTAGACGCCGGATCATTGCTGAGCCTCCTTGAGAATCGCATTGTTCAGGTCGTCGAACTCGCCATTGGCGCGCTTTACGTAGATGCCGGTCAGGATGAAGGCCGAAAGAATCAGCCCGACACCGATAGGAATGCCCCAGGTAATGGAGGACTCAGGACTGATCTTCGCGCCCAGAAGATGCGGCCCGTAAGCAATCAGAAGGATGAAACCGGAGTAAAGCCCAAGCATGATCGCCGAAAGAATCCAGGCGAACTTTTCTCGCTTGCTAACCAGTTCCTTGAATCGGGGACTGTTTTGAATCGAGAGGTAAATGCTGTCGTTCATTGTTTTTATCCTCGCAGCACAGATTATTGTTGGAACGATATCCACTGTATGCGGCTGCGAGCCAGGTTCCAGACGACCTTAGTAGTAGAACGCCATGACGTATTCGCCATTCTTGAGCACACCCAAATAAATGTAGGAGTGAGCCTGCTCGCGATAGCGCCATGTCAGTCACCTCAGCATGAACTGACAGATTGCTATCGCGAGCAGGCTCACTCCTACAGGGGAGCTGCGGTGTTGCGGTTATTTAGTCCAGTCAGCCACGCGCTCCGGGTGCTTGGCTACCCAGGCTTTGGCGGCGGCGTCGGGTTTTGCACCGTCCTGAATCGCGAGCATCACTTCGCCAATTTCGTCTTTCGATGCCCACTGGAAGTTCTTCAGGAACTTCGCCACTTCCGGCGCCTTGGTTTCAAGCTCCTTGCTGCCGATGCTGTTCACGGTTTCAGCTGCACCGTAAACGCCTTTCGGGTCGTCGAGGAAGCGCAGTTTCCACTTGGCGAACATCCAGTGCGGCACCCAACCGGTGACGGCGATGGATTCGTTTTTCTTCTCGGCGCGGGTCAGTTCGGCGATCATGCCAGCGCCGGAACTGGCCTTGAGCGAGTATTTGTCGAGGCCGTAATCCTTGATCGCCTGATCGGTCTTGAGCATCACACCTGAACCGGCATCGATGCCGACGATGCGATTTTTAAAGGTATCGTCGGTTTTCAGGTCTTCGATGGATTTGGCTTTGACGTACTCCGGCACGATCAGGCCGATTTTTGCATCCTTGAAGTTCGGGCCGTAGTCGACGACCTGATCCTTGTTCTTCGTCCAGTAATCACCATGGGTCACTGGCAGCCAGGCCGAGAGCATGGCGTCGAGTTTGCCGGTGGCCACACCTTGCCACATGATCCCGGTAGCGACGGCTTGCAGCTTCACGTCGTAGCCGAGTTTCTGCTTGATCACTTCGGCCGCCACATGGGTGGTCGCGACGCTGTCGGACCAGCCGTCAACGTAACCGATGTTCAGGGTCTGTTTTTCAGCGCTGGCGAAAGTGGAGCTCATCGCAAGCGCCAGAGCGGCACCTGCGCTTAAAAGTCGTCGCATCTTCATCGTTACTTCCCCGAAATGCTGCGCCCGACGGATGCCGGGCATCGTCAACGTATTGTTATGGTGCACAGCGCCCCCATCACGCCTCATCGCAAACTCGGCCGGACATCAGTGGAGTACTGACGCTTTCGATCATCAACCTGACGCCCGAGGCGACCTGCTCTGCCAGCGACCTCAAGGCAACGAGAAACGACATTAGAAGGCCATTAACCGCTTCTATATAAATGGCGCCAAATAATCCGCCCGAACTTTGCATGTCAAAATCATGCGAGCCACCAACCGCCGGATAAATGCAGGTAACATGCGTCGCTTTGCAGCCACTCGGCCTGACCATGTCCGCGACGTCCCGCTTTCCTTTTCTCCCGTATCTCTTCGCCTGCCTGCTTGGACTGTTTGCCTTCGGCGGCTTCTGGTATGGCCTCGGCAAACCGGTGATCCTGCCGGACGCCGCGACGCCGACGCACAAGCTGCAATGCGCCTCCTACACCCCGTTCGACAAAGACCAGTCACCATTCGACGTACCGTTCAAGTTGCGCCCGGAGCGCATGGACGCCGACCTCGCCCTGCTCGCCACCCGCTTCGAATGCATCCGCACCTACTCGATGTTCGGCCTTGAAGCACTGCCCGATCTGGCGCGCAAACATGGTCTGAAGTTGATGATCGGCGCCTGGGTCAACAGCAACCCGGTAGACACCGAGAAGGAAGTCGACCTGCTCATCGCATCGGCCAACGCCAACCCGGACGTAGTCAGCGCGGTGATCGTCGGCAACGAAGTGTTGCTGCGCAAGGAAGTCACCGGTGGGCAACTGGTGAAACTGATCAACAAGGTCAAAAGTCAGGTCAAACAACCGGTGACCTACGCCGATGTCTGGGAATTCTGGCTCAAGCATCCGGAAGTCGCGCCAGCGGTGGATTTCCTGACCATTCACTTGCTGCCGTACTGGGAAGACGATCCGTCGAATATCGATGCGGCGCTGCAACACGTGGCGCAGGTGCGCCAGGTATTCGGCAACAAATTCGCGCCCAAGGACGTGATGATTGGCGAAACCGGCTGGCCGAGTGAAGGTCGCCAGCGCGAGACGGCACTGCCGAGCCGGGTCAACGAAGCGAAGTTCATTCGTGGTTTTGTCGCGATGGCCGAGAAAGAAGGCTGGCATTACAACCTGATCGAAGCTTTCGATCAGCCCTGGAAGCGTGCCAGTGAAGGCGCGGTTGGCGGGTATTGGGGGCTGTTCGATGCCGACCGCCAGGACAAAGGCATACTCGCGGGGCCGGTGACGAACGTGCCGCACTGGAAGCAGTGGCTGGCGGTCGGCGG
The DNA here is from genome assembly GCF_020149425.1 of Pseudomonas sp. P116. Taxonomy (NCBI): domain Bacteria; kingdom Pseudomonadati; phylum Pseudomonadota; class Gammaproteobacteria; order Pseudomonadales; family Pseudomonadaceae; genus Pseudomonas; species Pseudomonas sp. P116. The sequence goes on from NZ_JACVHB010000001.1 coordinate 713,724, forward strand.
TCTGATTTTCCTTGGCACGCTGTTCCTCGGTGGTCGAGTGCGCAATACGCGCTCGGCACTGGTGCTGCCGCTGTTGGGCGCCCTCGCCGCTTGCTCGATCGGGGCCTGGGGTGATCTGGCATTTGTGACCACACGATTTGCCAGCGAATGGCTGTGGGTCGGCTTGCTGACGGCCTTGAATCTGTTGGTGCTGGCGCATGCCGCGCTGACCTTGAGCGCTCGTACGGGCTGGCGTGAACGCATCTTCAATCTGCTGGAACGGCGTGCCGGATGGCTGGTGGCCGCAGCCGGTTTTGCGGCGGCGGTGATGATGCTCGAGATGGTCTTCGATGCGCGCTATCGCAGTTTTGCCAGCATGGCATTTGTGCTGCCGGCGCTGGTTTATCTGTGTCGGCCGGTGAGCGTGGCGCGTCGGGAGATTGCGTTGCTGACGTTTATCATCGGAGCCGGCATTGCGCCGCAGTTGTATCTGGAAGGGATGCAGAATCAGCAGGCTTTGGGCTGGGCGCTGGTCAGTGGGTTGATGGTTGTGGCGTTGTGGCGCTGCTTGCGGGTTCGCAGCCGCTGATCTTCTGCGTCTGTACCGGCCTCATCGCTGGCAAGCCAGCTCCCACAGGTTTTTGAGTCGTGCACATATATTGTGTTACCCCATATCCCTGTGGGAGCGGGCTTGCCCGCGATGACTGACTATCAGGCGCTGCGGGATGATCTGACCAGGCGCAGCCCCGCAATCACCACAGCAAACACCGCCAGCGTCGTGTTGTACAACGCCAGTGCCGGCAGCCCGAACACCAGCGCCAACACCGCCAACCACCACCCTGCCCGCCCCGGCACGACAAAACCGATCAGCGCACAACCCAGCGCCGCCCAGCCCAATACCTTGAAGTGAATCATCAACCCAAGATTAGCTCGCAACTGACATTCCCAACGGCTGGCCTCATCGACGCAAATCCCCACCCATTTGCCGTCCTCCATGAAGCCATAACGCGCGCCATAACTGGCGGCCAGCCACAATGGCAACAACACGAGTAACAGAATCACAGGCAAGCGGCGGGACATTAAGCACTCCAGTCTTCGGAAATCGGCGGCCAGCTTAATCCGCCGCCAACCATACGCAAGCAATAACAACAGTTAACTAGTCATTCAATCAGTGCAAAGTGTATCGTCCAGCTACTATTACTCCGAATTCTGCCTGTTTGGTGCCGCGGCATGGCACTTTGGCGCAAACCCGGTGGTCATAGCCTGCGAACTTCATTCGGCACCTTCCTCTTAGGGATCTCGTCATGCTCCATTCCTTGCGCTTCGCCGCGCTGTTCAGCGGCCTTATTTTGAGTGCGTCCGCACTGGCGGTGGATATCGACGCCGCCAGTTATGGCTACCCTCTGACCAACCCGTTCGAGGCGACCATCGCCACGACTCCGCCGGACTTGCGCCCGGAGCTGCCGCTGGATGACGACATCAATCAGTCGGACCGCAGCGTCACCCTGCGTCCGGAGCGCGAGTTCATCCTGCCGGACAACTTCTGGCCGGTGAAGAAGCTGACCTACCGCATCGCCGAACAGGACAAACCCGCACCGCTGATCTTCCTGATCGCCGGTACCGGCGCGCGCTTCGACAGCACGCTCAATGAATACCTGAAAAAGCTCTACTACAAGGCCGGCTACCACGTCGTGCAGCTGTCTTCACCGACCAGTTTCGACTTCATCAGCGCTGCGTCTCGCTTCGCTACGCCGGGCATTACCAAAGAAGACGCCGAAGACATGTACCGGGTGATGCAGGCGGTGCGGGCGCAAAACCCGAATGTGCCGGTCACTGACTATTACCTCACCGGTTATAGCCTCGGTGCGCTGGATGCCGCATTCGTCGCACACCTGGACGAGACCCGCCGCAGCTTCAACTTCAAGAAAGTTCTGCTGCTCAATCCGCCGGTCAATCTCTACACCTCGATCACCAACCTCGACAAACTCGTGCAGACCGAGGTTAAAGGCATCAACAACAGCACCACCTTCTATGAACTGGTGCTGGCCAAGCTGACCCGCTACTTCCAGCAGAAAGGCTACATCGATCTCAATGACGCCCTGCTTTATGACTTCCAGCAGTCCAAGCAGCATCTGAGCAATGAGCAGATGGCGATGTTGATCGGCACTTCGTTCCGCTTCTCGGCAGCCGACATTGCCTTTACCTCGGACCTGATCAACCGTCGCGGTCTGATCACCCCGCCGAAATTCCCGATCACTGAAGGCACCAGCCTCACGCCGTTCCTCAAGCGTGCGCTGCAATGCGACTTCGATTGCTACCTGACCGAACAGGTCATTCCGATGTGGCGCGCGCGCACCGACGGCGGCAGCCTGCTGCAACTGATCGACCAGGTCAGCCTGTACGCACTCAAGGATTACCTGCACGACAGCCCGAAAATCGCCGTGATGCACAACGCCGACGACGTGATCCTCGGCCCGGGCGACCTCGGTTTCCTGCGCAAGACCTTCGGTGATCGCCTGACCGTTTATCCACTGGGCGGCCATTGCGGCAACATTAACTACCGCGTCAACAGCGACGCGATGCTGGAGTTCTTCCGTGGCTAAATATCTCCTGCTGGTAGCAGCGTTCCTCTGTGCAGGCGTGGCCCAGGCCGACAACAGCAAAGCCAATGCACCGGTGGTGGTCGACAGCGACGGCTTCAAGGAACCGCTGACCAAACTCAAATTCAACCCGGGCCTGGACCAGCGTGAATTCGAACGTTCGACGCTCAATGCGCTGGCCGTCTATGACCCGCTGGAGTCGTGGAACCGTCGGGTTTACCACTTCAACTATCGCTTCGACCAGTGGGTGTTTCTGCCTGTAGTCGACGGCTATCGTTACGTCACGCCAAGCTTCCTGCGCACCGGCGTGAGCAACTTCTTCAACAACCTTGGCGATGTACCGAACCTGGTCAACAGCCTGCTGCAGTTCAAAGGCCAGCGCTCGATGGAAACCACCGCGCGCCTGTTGCTCAACACCACGATCGGCATCGCCGGCCTGTGGGACCCGGCCACCGCCATGGGCCTGCCACGCCAGAGCGAAGACTTCGGTCAGACTCTGGGCTTCTACGGCGTACCGGGCGGTGCCTACTTCGTGCTGCCAATCTTCGGCCCGTCGAACATCCGCGACACCGCAGGCCTGGCCGTGGACTACACCGCCGAATCGGCGATCAACTTCCTCAACGTCTCGGAAGTCAGCTCCAACCACCCGGAAGTCTGGGCCCTGCGCGCGGTGGACAAGCGCTACCAGACCGGCTTCCGCTATGGTCAGCTGAACTCACCGTTCGAGTACGAGAAAGTGCGCTACGTGTACACCGAGTCGCGCAAGTTGCAGATTGCCGAGTAGATTCGGCAGGTACAAAAAAGGCCATTCGATGCGAGTCGAATGGCCTTTTTCATGAAGATCAAAGGATCGCAGCCTGCGGCAGCTCCTACATTGGGAGGATGTACACCCTGTAGGAGCTGCCGCAGGCTGCGATCTTTTTAGCCTTTCACAGCTTTCCAGATCTTGCCGACTACCGACACAACCGCCAGCACCACCGCACCGGCAATAATCCCCGCCACGCCATTGAGCAACACCGGCACCACAAACCCGGCGCTGCCCGCCGCTGCGCCAATGCCTTCAATCCAGTGGTGAACCACCGGCACGCCGTGGGTCAGGATGCCGCCGCCGACCAGGAACATCGCCGCCGTGCCGATCACCGACAGGGCCTTCATCATGTAGGGCGCGGCGACCAGAATGCCGTTGCCGATTTTTTTGGCCATTTGCCCAGGCTTCTGGGTCAGCCACAGACCGAGGTCGTCGAGCTTGACGATGCCGGCCACCAGGCCATAAACACCGACGGTCATGACGATGGCGATGCCGGACAGTACGATCACTTGCTGGGTCAGCGGGGCGCCGGCCACGGCACCCAGAGTGATGGCGATGATTTCTGCCGAAAGGATGAAGTCGGTGCGGATCGCGCCTTTGATTTTGTCCTTCTCGAACGCCACCAGATCAGTTTCCGGATCGGCAACGGCTGCGCTCAGTTGCGCATGATCCGCGTCATCTTCAGCCTTGCTGTGCAGAAATTTGTGCGCGAGCTTTTCGAAACCTTCGAAACACAGATACGCACCACCGACCATCAACAGCGGCGTGACCAGCCACGGCACGAACGCACTGATCGCCAGCGCCGAGGGCACCAGGATCAGTTTGTTGAGGAACGAACCCTTGGCCACCGCCCACACCACGGGAATTTCCCGCTCGGCGCGCACGCCGGAGACCTGCTGGGCGTTGAGCGCCAAATCATCGCCGAGCACCCCGGCGGTCTTCTTGGCGGCCATTTTGGTCATCAACGCAACGTCATCCAGAACGGCGGCGATATCGTCAATCAGCACCAGCAAACTGCTTCCTGCCATGAATCCTGTTTCCTTCTATGTATGAATGTTGCGAAGCATAACGCGACCGCAGGCCACATGGGGCATTGTTGAGCGCTGCGCGAGGCCGGTGCTACCATGCGCAACCGCCAGAACAGGCAAGGAACCACCGGGTTTATGAGCACAATCCGCGAGCGCAACAAAGAACTGATCCTGCGTGCTGCCAGTGAGGAGTTTGCCGACAAGGGCTTCGCTGCGACAAAAACCAGCGACATCGCCGCGAAGGCAGGATTGCCCAAGCCCAACGTCTACTACTACTTCAAATCCAAGGAAAACCTCTACCGCGAGGTGTTGGAAAGCATCATCGTGCCGATCTTGCAGGCATCGACTCCGTTCAACGCGGACGGCGTGCCGAGCGAAGTGCTCAGCGGCTACATCCGCTCGAAGATCCGTATCTCGCGCGACCTGCCCTTCGCCTCCAAGGTGTTCGCCAGCGAAATCATGCACGGCGCCCCGCACCTGAGCGCCGACCTGGTCGAGCAGCTCAACGGCCAGGCCAAGCACAACATCGACTGCATCCAGACCTGGATCGACCGCGGCCAGATCGCCCCGATCGACCCCAATCACCTGATGTTCAGCATCTGGGCCGCGACCCAGACCTACGCCGACTTCGACTGGCAGATCTCGGCGATCACCGGCAAGGACAAACTGGATGAAGCCGATTATGAAGCGGCGGCGCAGACGATAATCCGGTTGGTGTTGAAGGGGTGTGAGCCGGACTGAGACACCGCGATGCGGCTATCGCGAGCAGGCTCACTCCTACATTTGGAATGCATTCACCTGTAGGAGTGAGCCTGCTCGCGATCAAGGCGACTCGGTGCCGGTTCAAACCCAAATGGCATCCCACAACGGATAGTCGCCTAGCTTCTCAACCAATCCTGCCCGCAATGGATTGGCCACGACATATCTCGCCATCTTCACCAGATCCTCTTCCCGCCGTAGCGCCCGATCATGGAACCCTCTCTGCCAGAGACTGATATTTCGCCCGGTACGCTGCTTGACCGCTTTGGTACTCATCGATTTGGTCTTCTGCATCAATTCGCTCAAAGAGCCCTGCTGCAATTCAATCAACCAATGAAAATGATCCGGCATGACCACCCACGCCAGTGAGTTTGCCAAGCCGAGATTCTGCGCATTTCGAAATTGATCGACGACCAGCCTGCCCAAGGCAAATTCCTTGAAAACCGGTGCCCGGTTCAGTGTGTTTGTGGTCAACAGGTAGATACGATTGGCTTCGCCATAGCGCCCGGCTCGTAATCGGTGTGCAGCAGGTAGATCCGGCATTCCTTTGCCTCCCGTGACAATGTCAGAGGAAGACTAGTTCTGTGGATTCAGGTAGGTGGAGCAAACTGTTGGCCGGATGTGTCCAGGAGATTGCAATCGCGAGCAGGCTCACTCCTACAGGGGGTTTGAGTGTTCAGACATTTTGTATCCGACCACAAACCCTGTAGGAGTGAGCCTGCTCGCGATAGCGGTTAATCAGTCATCACCAATCAAGCAACCACCCCCGCATCCGCCTTCAAATCCAGCGCCTGCACCGCTTTGATCGCCACCTGCTCATCAACATCCGACAGGTCGCCGCTAATGCCGATCGCACCCAACACCTCCCCCGCCTGATCGCGGATCAACACTCCACCCGGTGCCGGCACGACGCTGCCCTGGCCCATGCTGTTGAGTGCCGCGAAGAACGCCGGGCGTTGTTGAGCATCCACTGCCAGCAGGCGTGAACCCTTGCCCAGCGCAATCGCGCCCCAGGCTTTGCCGATGGCGATCTGCGGGCGCAGCAGGCTGGCGCCGTCTTCGCGTTGCAGGGCGATCAAGTGCCCGCCCGTATCGAGTACCGCGATGGTCAACGGCGCGGCATTGATGCCCCGCCCTGCGTTGATGGCTTCGTTGACCAGGTTGACTGCGACTTTCAAGGTTAAAGCGCTCATGGTGCCGTCCTCATTTTGTTATAGGGAAAGTCGTGGAGCTGCGCTTGAATGCCGCAGTCCGATGCAAACAAATAGAACACAATGAGTTATTTTTTTGTATACAATAATTCTCGAAAAGCGCCACATGCGACGAAAAGCCACAGCAGAACCGGCTTCCGACGAATGAAACAGTCGCTTGAGAAAATGGATTGACCTGCGCCGTCCGCCGTGAATACACTCTGCGCAAAGCCACTTGTATACAATTACAAAACGTAAAGAGGCACAAAACCATGAGCAAAATGAGAGCAATCGAAGCCGCCGTTCTGGTGATGCGCCGTGAAGGGGTTGATACCGCTTTTGGCATTCCGGGCGCTGCCATCAACCCGCTGTACTCCGCCTTGCAGAAAGTCGGTGGCATCGATCACGTCCTTGCTCGCCACGTTGAAGGCGCCTCGCACATGGCCGAGGGCTACACCCGCACCAAGGCCGGCAACATCGGCGTGTGCATCGGGACTTCCGGCCCTGCCGGTACCGACATGGTCACCGGGCTCTACAGCGCCTCGGCCGACTCGATTCCAATCCTCTGCATTACCGGCCAGGCACCCCGCGCCCGTATGCACAAGGAAGACTTCCAGGCTGTCGACATCACCAGCATCGTCAAGCCAGTCACCAAGTGGGCAACCACTGTGCTGGAACCGGGCCAGGTGCCTTACGCGTTCCAGAAAGCTTTCTTTGAAATGCGCTCCGGCCGTCCAGGCCCAGTGCTGATCGACCTGCCGTTCGACGTGCAGATGGCCGAAATCGAATTCGATATCGACGCTTACCAGCCACTTCCACTGGCCAAGCCGACCGCTACCCGCGTTCAGGTCGAGAAGGCTTTGGCCCTGCTTGATCAGGCCGAGCGTCCATTGCTGGTGGCCGGTGGCGGCATCATCAACGCCGATGCCAGTGATCTGCTGGTCGAGTTCGCCGAACTGACCGGCATCCCGGTCATCCCGACCCTGATGGGCTGGGGCACCATCCCTGACGATCACCCGTTGATGGTCGGTATGGTGGGTCTGCAGACTTCGCACCGCTACGGCAACGCCACCATGCTCAAATCCGACGTGGTGCTGGGCATCGGTAACCGTTGGGCCAACCGTCACACCGGTTCGGTTGACGTCTACACCGAAGGTCGCAAGTTCATTCACGTCGACATCGAAGGCACGCAGATCGGCCGTGTATTCACACCGGACCTGGGCATCGTGTCCGACGCCGCTGCCGCGCTGACCGTGTTCATCGAAGTCGCCCGTGAGTGGCAAGCCGCGGGCAAGCTGAAAAACCGCAGTGCCTGGCTGCAGGATTGCCAGCAGCGCAAAGCCAGCCTGCACCGCAAGACCCACTTCGACAACGTGCCGGTCAAACCGCAGCGCGTGTATGAAGAGATGAACCAGGTGTTCGGCAAAGACACCTGCTACGTCAGCACCATTGGTCTGTCGCAGATTGCCGGCGCGCAGTTCCTGCACGTCTACAAGCCGCGTCACTGGATCAACTGCGGCCAGGCAGGCCCGTTGGGCTGGACCATTCCGGCAGCACTGGGCGTGGTCAAGGCCGATCCGAGCCGTAAAGTCGTGGCCCTGTCGGGGGACTATGATTTCCAGTTCATGATCGAAGAACTGGCGGTCGGCGCTCAGTTCAAACTGCCTTACATCCACGTCGTGGTGAACAACTCGTACCTGGGCCTGATTCGTCAGGCACAGCGCGGGTTTGAAATGGACTACTGCGTGCAACTGTCCTTCGACAACTTGAACGCGCCGGAACTCAACGGTTACGGTGTTGACCACGTCGCAGTCGCCGAAGGCCTCGGTTGCAAGGCACTGCGTGTGTTCGAACCATCGGAAATCGCCCCTGCCCTGCGCAAGGCCGAACAGATGATCGAAGAGTTCAAGGTGCCGGTGATCGTCGAGATCATTCTGGAGCGTGTGACCAACATCTCCATGGGTACCGAGATCAACGCCGTCAACGAATTCGAAGACCTGGCGCTGGTCGGCAACGATGCGCCAACGGCGATTTCGATGCTTGATTGATCCGCAGGTTTGATGCCTCTGTAGGAGCTGCCGCAGGTTGCGATCTTTTGATCTTGGGTTTTGAAGATCGAGATCAAAAGATCGCAGCCTGCGGCAGCTCCTACACGGGCCATCAACATTAATTTGCAACGGGAGACCACCATGCCGCGTTTCGCAGCCAACCTGTCCATGCTGTTCACCGAACAGGATTTCCTTGCCCGTTTCGACGCCGCCGCCAAGGCTGGTTTCAGTGGTGTTGAATACCTGTTCCCGTACGACTTCAGCTCTGCCGAAATCAAGGCCAGGCTCGACGCCAACGGTCTGACCCAAGTGCTGTTCAACCTGCCGGCCGGTGACTGGGCCAAGGGCGAGCGCGGTATCGCGTGCCTGCCGGACCGGGTTGAAGAGTTCCGCGCCGGGGTCGATCTGGCGATTGCTTACGCACAAGTGCTGGGCAACACCCAGATCAACTGCCTGGCCGGTATCCGTCCGCAGGGCGTTGACGATGCCACCGTTGAAAAGACCTTTGTCGCCAACCTCAAGTACGCCGCCGACAAGCTGCAAGCGGCGGGCATCAAACTGGTGATGGAAGCCATCAACACCCGTGACATTCCGGGCTTCTACCTGAACAACACGGCGCAAGCCCTGTCGATTCGCGAGCAGGTCGGCAGCGCCAATCTGTTCCTGCAATACGACATCTATCACATGCAAATCATGGAAGGCGATCTGGCCCGCACCCTGCAATCGCACCTGGGCGAGATCAACCATGTGCAGCTCGCGGACAACCCGGGGCGTAACGAGCCGGGCACTGGCGAGATCAACTATCGCTTCCTGTTCGAACACCTCGACCGCATCGGTTATCAGGGTTGGGTGGGTTGCGAGTACAAGCCGCTGACCACTACTGAAGCGGGTCTGGGCTGGTTGAAAACCCACAACGCAATTTAATCAAACACATCACCCCTGTAGGAGCTGCCGCAGGCTGCGATCTGTTGATCTTGATCTTCAAAAGCAACATCAAAAGATCGCAGCCTGCGGCAGCTCCTACAGGGGGCAAGACAAAAACAAGAGGATTTTCTCATGGCTAAAATCGGATTTATCGGCACCGGCATCATGGGCCACCCAATGGCGGCGAACCTGCAGAAAGCCGGTCACAGCCTGTTCCTGTCGGCGCACCACGACGCCGCACCTGCCGACCTGGTTGCCGCTGGCGCCGTCGCTCTGGCCAACCCGCGCGAAGTCGCGCAGGAAGCTGAATTCATCATCGTCATGGTCCCGGATACCCCGCAGGTCGATGACGTGCTGTTCCGCGCCGACGGTGTTGCGGCCGGCATCAGCAAAGGCAAAATCGTCATCGACATGAGCTCGATCTCGCCGACCGCCACCAAGGCTTTCGCGGCGAAGATCAACGAGAAAGGCGCGCAATACCTCGACGCACCAGTGTCCGGCGGTGAAGTCGGCGCCAAAGCCGCGACCCTGAGCATCATGATCGGTGGCGACGCCGATGCCTTTGAACGCGCATTGCCGCTGTTCCAGGCCATGGGCAAGAACATCACCCTGGTCGGTGGCAATGGCGACGGTCAGACCGCCAAGGTTGCCAACCAGATCATCGTTGCCCTGAACATTCAGGCTGTCGCCGAAGCACTGCTGTTCGCTTCGAAAAACGGTGCGGATCCAGCCAAGGTGCGTGAAGCGCTGATGGGTGGTTTCGCCTCGTCCAAGATTCTCGAAGTGCACGGCGAGCGCATGATCAAAGGCACCTTCGATCCAGGCTTCCGCATCAGCCTGCACCAGAAGGACCTGAACCTGGCCCTGCAAGGCGCCAAGGAGCTGAACATCAACCTGCCGAACACCGCCAACACTCAGCAAGTGTTCAGCACCTGCGCGGCGATCGGTGGCAGCAACTGGGACCACTCGGCGCTGATCAAGGGTCTGGAACACATGGCCAACTTCTCGATTCGCGACAAGAAATAAGCCTTCATCAAACCTGTAGGAGTGAGCCTGCTCGCGATGAAATCACCGCGGTGTACCTGAAACACCGCGCTGCCTGAATCGCGAGCAGGCTCACTCCTACAGGGATCCGAGTTGCCCTTTCGAATAACAAGAATTCCGGGAGCCCGCCATGTCGGTCGATCCGCAACAACTGCTGCGCGAGCTGTTTGCCACAGCCATCGACGCGGCTCATCCGCAGCAAGTCCTCGAAGCCCATCTGCCAGCCGACCGCACCGGTCGGGTGATCGTCATCGGCGCCGGCAAAGCCGCCGCTGCCATGGCGCAAGTGGTCGAGCGCTGCTGGGAAGGTGAAGTCACAGGCCTGGTTGTGACCCGTTACGGTCACGGCGCCCCGTGCGAAAAAATCGAGGTGGTCGAGGCCGCGCATCCGGTGCCCGACGCTGCGGGCCTGGCTGTGGCCAAACGCGTGCTGGAACTGGTCAGCAACCTGAGCGAAGACGACCGCGTGATCTTCCTGCTGTCCGGTGGCGGCTCTGCCCTGCTCGCCCTGCCAGCCGAAAGCATCACGCTTGCCGACAAGCAGTCGATCAACAAAGCCCTGCTCAAATCCGGCGCGACCATCGGCGAGATGAACTGCGTACGCAAGCACCTCTCGGCGATCAAGGGCGGCCGTCTCGGCAAGGCCTGCTGGCCGGCAACTGTTTACACCTATGCGATTTCCGATGTACCGGGCGACCTCGCCACGGTCATCGCTTCCGGCCCGACCGTGGCCGATCCGAGTACTTCAGCCGAAGCCTTGGCGATCATCAAACGCTACGGCATCGAGATCCCGGCGTCGGTACGCAACTGGCTGCAAAGCCCCGAGTCGGAAACCGTAAAACCCGGCGACCCGAGCCTGGCGCGCAGTCATTTCCAGTTGATCGCCCGTCCGCAGCAATCGCTTGATGCGGCGGCGGTGAAATGCCGTCAGGCCGGTTTCAGCACGCTGATCCTCGGCGACCTGGAAGGTGAGTCGCGCGAAGTGGCGAAAGTCCACGCCGGCATCGCCCGCCAGATCATCAACCACGGCCAGCCACTGGCAGCGCCCTGCGTGATCCTCTCCGGCGGCGAAACCACCGTGACCGTGCGCGGCAATGGCCGTGGCGGCCGCAACGCCGAATTCCTCCTGAGCCTGACCGACAGCCTCAAGGGCCAGCCCGGCGTCTACGCCTTGGCCGGTGACACTGACGGCATCGACGGCTCGGAAGACAACGCCGGCGCCATCATGACCCCGGACAGCTACGCCCGCGCCGCCGCCCTTGGCCTGAGCGCCAGCGACGAGCTGGATAACAACAACGGCTACGGCTACTTCCAGGCACTCGATGCGCTGATCGTCACCGAGCCGACCCGCACCAACGTCAACGACTTCCGCGCCATTCTGATCCTTGAGAACTCTAAATCATGACGCCTGATAAAAAGGTCAAAATCCTCGCCACCCTCGGGCCTGCGGTCGATGGCATTGACGCTATCCGCGAACTGGTCGAGGCCGGGGTCAATATCTTCCGCCTCAACTTCAGCCACGGTGATCACGCCGACCACGCCAAGCGCTATCAGTGGATCCGCGAAGTCGAGCGCCAGCTCAACTATCCGCTGGGCATTCTGATGGACCTGCAAGGGCCGAAACTGCGCGTCGGCAAATTCGCTGACGGCAAGGTGCAGTTGCATCGCGGTCAGGCATTCCGTCTCGATCTGGACGCGACACCGGGCGATGAGCGCCGGGTGAATCTGCCCCATCCGGAGATTATCGAAGCGCTGGAAGCGGGCATGGATCTGCTGCTCGACGACGGCAAACTGCGCCTGCGCGTGGTGACCAAATACGCCGACGCGATCGACACCACCGTGCTCAATGGCGGCGAACTGTCGGATCGCAAAGGTGTGAACGTGCCACAAGCGGTGCTCGAACTCAGCCCGTTGACCGCCAAGGATCGCCGCGATCTGAGCTTCGGCCTGGAACTGGGTGTGGATTGGGTCGCGCTGTCGTTTGTGCAGCGTCCGCAAGACATTCTCGAGGCCCGCGCACTGATCGGCGACAAGGCGTTTTTGATGGCGAAAATCGAGAAGCCGTCGGCGGTTGAGCAACTGCGTGAAATCGCCGAACTGAGCGACGCGATCATGGTTGCTCGCGGTGATCTGGGCGTGGAAGTGCCGGCCGAGAGCGTGCCGCAGATCCAGAAAAACATCATCACCACCTGCCGCGAACTCGGCAAACCTGTCGTCGTCGCGACGCAAATGCTCGAGTCGATGCGCTTCTCCCCTGCCCCGACTCGCGCCGAAGTCACCGACGTTGCCAACGCCGTGGCCGAAGGTGCCGATGCGGTCATGCTGTCGGCGGAAACCGCGTCCGGCGAGTACCCGCTGGAAGCCGTGCAGATGATGAGCAAGATCATCCGCCAGGTGGAAAACGGTCCGGATTATCAGACGCAACTGGACGTCAGTCGGCCGAAGGCTGAGGCCACCGTTTCCGATGCAATCAGCTGCGCGATCCGGCGCATCAGCAACGTGTTGCCGGTTGCCGTTTTGGTCAACTACAGCGAGTCGGGCGCATCGAGCCTGCGTGCATCGCGGGAACGGCCGAAAGCACCGATCCTCAACCTGACGCCGAACCTGCAGACCGCGCGCCGTTTGAGCGTGGCGTGGGGCATTCACTCGGTGGTCAACGATCGCCTGCGTCAGGTCGATGAGGTTTGTTCGACAGCGCTGGAAATCGCCCAGGCGCAGGGAATGGCGGAGCGTGGCGACACGCTGCTGATTACCGCGGGCGTGCCGTTTGGGCAGCCGGGGTCGACGAACTCGCTGCGGATCGAAACATTGATCTAAGCAACACTTCTGCTCTTAACAACAGTTTCGATGTAAGTACAAAAACCTGTGGTGAGGGGATTTATCCCCGACTGGCTGCGCAGCAGTCATCGCTTTTGGGGGCCGACGGTTTTCACAGAAAAACCGCATTCACCGACTGGGGGCTGCTTCGCAGCCCATCGGGGATAAATCCCCTCGCCACAGTTACTCGCAAGACCTTTTGCTTTTCCAACTGCCCAGATTTTTTCGACATGCCTGCCAAACATTTCAACACCCACTGCCCCGACTGGGCCGAGGCTTTGCTCAACGGTTTCAGTCAGATATTTCTCCAGCGCCATCCGCTGTGCGGCCTGCTGTGTCTGCTGGCGATCCTGCTGACCGCGCCTGTGCTGTTCGCCGGTGCGCTGCTGGGCGCCGTCGCCGGATTGCTGACTGCGCAACGGCGAAACTACGCCAAGGCTGATCGCCAGGCCGGGTTGTTCAGTTACAACGGTGTTCTGCTCGGCTTGTTGCTGAGCCTCTATTTCCCTTGGTCACCGCTGCTGCCGCCGCTGATTCTTGCCGCCGGCGGCTTAAGCGCGATGCTCACGCAACAATGGCTCAAACATGTGTACCGCAACCGATCCATACCGGCCTACACCTCGCCGTTCGTGGCCATGAGTTGGGTGTTACTGCTGTTCGCCGAACCGTCGGCGCCGATGGCTCACGTCGAGATGAACCTGCTCAATCTGCTCGCTGCCGAGTTCAAAGGGCTCGGTCAGGTGATGTTCCTCGGGCATCCATTGGCCGGGGTGTTGATTGCCATCGGTTTGCTGATCGCTGATCGCCGCGCTTTTGCCTGGGCACTGCTGGCTTCTGCAATCGGGCTCGCGTCGAGTCTGCTGCACCACGAAACCGGTTCCGCGCTGCTGGGCCTGGGCAGCTACAACGCCGTACTCGCCGCCCTCGCCTTCAGTGCTCAACGCGAACAACCGTGGTTGCCCTTGCTCGGCATCGTCCTGGCATTGCTGATCACACCGCTGTTCGCCGCCATGGGTCTGGCCACATTGACCGCGCCGTTCATCCTGGCCTGCTGGCTGATCCGCGCCGGTATCCAGATGCTTGGCAAAGCCAACGTCGACAGCACGCCTTGCGCTCAAGGGGAGAATCAACCTAGGCTGCGCTGATCTTTGATTCAGGCGTTATTCATGGACAGCAGCAACAACTGGCGTGAACGGCTTTACGTCATGATTTTCCAGAGCGATACCCTCGCAGGGCGGCGCTTCGACGGCATTTTGCTGTTGATCATCCTCGCCAGCCTGGTGATCGTGATGCTCGACAGCATCGACAGCATTCACCAGAACTACGCCAACGTGCTGGCCTACATCGAGTGGGGTTTCACGATCATCTTTCTCGGTGAGTACATCCTGCGTCTTTACTGTTCGCCCAAGCCGCTGCGCTATGCCTTCAGTTTTTACGGGTTGGTGGATTTGCTGGCGATCGTGCCGGGCATTCTCGCGCTGTATTACAGCGATGCGCAGTATCTGCTGATTATTCGCATCATCCGCATGCTGCGGATTTTCCGCGTGCTCAAGCTCAGCCCGTACCTCAAGCAAGCCAACTACTTGATGTCGGCGCTGCGCGGCAGCAAACAGAAAATCGTGGTGTTTCTGGTCAGTGTCTGCACGCTGGTGACGGTGTTCGGTACGTTGATGTACGTGATCGAAGGCCCGGAGCACGGCTTCACCAGCATTCCCAAAGGCATCTATTGGGCTATCGTGACGCTGACCACCGTGGGTTTTGGCGACATCGTGCCTAAGACGCCGTTAGGGCAGGTAATTTCGTCGCTGGTGATGATCACCGGTTACTCGATCATCGCCGTGCCCACCGGGATTTTCACCGCCGAACTGGCCAACGCCATGCGCGGCGAACAGCTGCAACATGATTGCCCGGTGTGCAAGAAGAACAGCCACGAACATGGCGCGGCATTCTGCTCGCGGTGTGGCAACGCATTGTTCAAAAAAATGGAATAAGCAAAGAGCTTTTTAATCTTTAAAGGACTATGCGCTGCCCGTTATAGTCAGTGGCAATTAAACATCACTCCCTGTAGGAGCTGCCGAAGGCTGCGATCTTTTGATGTTTGTCTATAAGATCAAAAGATCGCAGGCCTTCTGCAGCTCCTACATACATAAACAACAAGGAATGCGCAGTGAAAAAACTCTTTGGCGCCTCACTTCTCGCCGCTGGTCTCGCGTTCGGCAGCGTGGCTCAAGCCGCACCGACCCTGCTCAACGTTTCATACGACGTGATGCGCGATTTCTACAAGGACTACAACACTGCGTTCCAGAAACACTGGCAAGCCGAGCACAACGAAAACATCACCGTGCAGATGTCCTTCGGCGGTTCGAGCAAGCAGGCGCGGTCGGTCATCGACGGCTTGCCGGCTGACGTCATCACCATGAACATGGCGACCGACATCAACGCCCTCGCCGACAACGGCAAACTGGTGCCGGAGAACTGGGTCACACGCCTGCCAAACAACAGCGCGCCGTTCACTTCCGCCACCGTGTTCATCGTCCGCAAAGGCAACCCGAAAGCCCTGAAAGACTGGCCGGATCTGCTCAAGGATGGCGTACAAGTGATCGTGCCGAACCCGAAAACGTCGGGCAACGGTCGCTATACCTACCTGTCGGCATGGGGCTATGTGCTGAAGAACGGCGGTGACGAGAACAAGGCCAAGGAGTTCGTCGGCAAACTGTTCAAGCAAGCGCCAGTGCTCGATACCGGTGGCCGCGCCGCCACCACCACGTTCATGACCAACCAGATCGGCGACGTGCTGGTGACCTTCGAGAATGAAGCCGAAATGATCGCTCGCGAATTTGGTCGGGATCAGTTTGAAGTCGTCTACCCAAGTGTCTCCGCCGAGGCCGAGCCACCGGTTTCGGTGGTCGACAAAGTCGTCGACAAGAAAGGCTCGCGTGCGGCCGCTGATGAATATCTGAAGTACCTGTGGTCGCCACAAGGCCAGGAAATTGCTGCGGCCAACTACCTGCGTCCGCGTGATCCGGCGGTGCTGGCGAAGTACACCGATCGTTTCCCGAAAGTTGATTTCCTCTCGGTGGAGAAGACTTTTGGCGACTGGCGCACCGTGCAAAAGACGCACTTTAATGATGGTGGGGTTTTTGATCAGATTTACACGGGGCAGTAAGGTTTAAGCGGTGATGAAAAAGGCGACCTCGGCAGGTCGCCTTTTTTGTGGCCAGAATTCACCCTCACCCCAACCCTCCCGAAACGGACCGCCCGGAGGGAGAGGGGGCCGACCGCGTTGTTTTGCGTCATGCGTCGACCTGAAAGATTGTGGCGATTATGGATTCGGTCACGCTCGTTCAGGTCGGCGTATTTCTCAAGCATCCCCCAATCAGTTCCCTCTCCCTCGGGAGAGGGCTAGGGTGAGGGGGGAGCTTGTGATCATAAGCACGCTATCGAACAGATGTAAGTGAATGTATCATCGACGCTCATCGGTCGGACGCAAGGTCCACCCAGGATGACACGCTGAAACACCCCAACATCGCGCACCTTGATAACTGATATCAACCCAAGGCGTCTTCTGCCCGCCCCGTTTGTCCCATAGCCTCACCGCATTCCTTTCGCTGGATCGAGAAACCCTATGACCGCCACGACTCACGCAATGACCCGAGGCATGGTGCTGCTGTTCGCATTCTGCTGCGGCGCCATCGTTGCCAACATCTACTACGCGCAGCCGATCATCGGCCTGATCGCGCCAGACATCGGTCTGACCGACACTATGGCCAGTTTCATCGTCTCGCTGACGCAGATCGGCTACGCGCTGGGCCTGTTCTTTCTGGTGCCGTTGGCGGACCTGCTGGAAAACCGTCGGTTGATGATCATCACCACCGTCGTGGCGATTGCGAGCCTGCTGGCTGCGGCGTTCACCGACCAGCCCAACCTGTTTCTGCTGATCTCGTTGCTGGTTGGCTTCAGTTCGGTGTCGGTGCAGATCCTGATTCCATTGGCCGCACATCTGGCGCCTGAGGAATCTCGCGGCCGAGTTGTCGGCGGAATCATGGGCGGCTTGCTGCTGGGCATCCTGTTAGCGCGGCCGGTGTCGAGCGTGGTCGCTGACCACTTGGGCTGGCGGGCAATGTTCATGATCGCGGCGGCGTTGATGGCGGCGATCAGCGTGGTGCTGGCACTGACAGTTCCCAAGCGCCAACCCGATCACAGCGCGTCCTACGGCCAATTGCTCGGCTCGCTGTGGACACTGTTGCGCCAGCAACCGGTGCTGCGTCAGCGTGCGTTTTATCAGGGCTGCATGTTCGCCGCGTTCAGTCTGTTCTGGACCGCAGTGCCGCTGGAACTGGCGCGCAATCATGGTCTGTCGCAAACCGAGATCGCGATCTTCGCCCTGGTCGGCGCCATCGGTGCCATCGCCGCGCCAATCAGCGGCCGCCTGGCCGATGCCGGCCACACACGCATCGCGTCCTTGCTGGCCATGCTGTTCGCCAGTCTGAGCTTCCTGCCCGCCTTCATCCACCCGGCCTACAGCGTCATCGGCCTGGCCGTGACCGGCGTCGTCCTCGACTTCTGCGTGCAGATGAACATGGTGCTCGGCCAACGTGCGGTGTACTCGCTGGACGCCAAAAGCCGTGGTCGTCTGAACGCGCTGTACATGACCAGCATCTTCATCGGCGGCGCTTTCGGCTCGTCGGTGGCCAGCGCGGTGTATGAGCATGGTGGCTGGTTGTGGATCGTGATTGTCGGCAGTGTGTTTCCGTTGCTGGCGTTGTTGCGGTTTTTGAGTGTTTCCGAAAAGCGCTCACTGGCGGCTGCCTGACACGCTAAAAATATCGCCAGCAGACTCGCCCCCACAGGTTAAGCACTGACCCTGTGGGGGCGTTGTCGTCAATATCGAACCAATTTTTCCATCGCCGCATCCGCCAGAAACGAGGAGCGGCTTTTGACGTTGTGCTCGCGCACATAACGGTCGATTCGCTGGATCACATAACCGGGCAGCGTCACATTGACCTTTTCGGTCTTGCCCAGATACGGCGAGATATCCAGCTCCAGCATGCCCCAGCCCATCTCGGCAAATTCCGGATTATTGCGATGTGCCGCCGCCGAGGTTGGCAGCGGAACCGAATGCCCATCCGCCACAATCTCTTGCAGCATGATGTGCGCGATCTCAACTGCCGCGTTGTAGGCATCTTCAAAGGTATCCCCGGCCGTTACGGCGCCAGGAATATCGGGGATCTGAATACCAATGGCGGTGCTCTCATCGCCCCACTCGATGCAGATTGGATATTGCATTATGGATCTCCTTCATAGCTGGCTGGC
Source organism: Pseudomonas sp. P116 (assembly GCF_020149425.1). Taxonomy (NCBI): domain Bacteria; kingdom Pseudomonadati; phylum Pseudomonadota; class Gammaproteobacteria; order Pseudomonadales; family Pseudomonadaceae; genus Pseudomonas; species Pseudomonas sp. P116. The sequence continues at coordinate 732,234 of NZ_JACVHB010000001.1, forward strand.
GGGTTGTCCAACCCGGCACGCCTCCTGATGCTTTTGACCGTTCCCAATGGCAAATCCTTTTTCGGATGCGGGACGGGAATCGTGTTCGGGTTGTAACGGTGCCTGAAGATGTGATGACTGCCGGTGACACGATCCAGCGTCCAACCTGCTTCCTCCAGCTCCTTGATCAATAACCTGCTTTGCACCAATCGCCTCCTTGCCAAGGCCCGTTAAAAATAACTCTAGAGTTATCTTTACTCAAGCACAGAAAGTGGCAGTGCGACGTCTGGTTGTTTTACAGGGTGTGATTGGAACCGCAAAACCCTGAGCTTTGCGCAGCACTTCCTTGAGCAATTTCTGTGTGAACCCAACAGGCACACAGCAAAACGGCGATCCGAGGATCGCCGTTTTCAATTACTGCCCGAATTTCTTGCCCAACCCCGGCGGCACGCCGTGGATGTTGGTGTCTTCCCATGGGCCGTTGGGGCTGACCGCGCGGCTCCAGCCGTTGTTCCAGCGGTAGTAGGTGCGCTGGCGATAGAAGGTGTTGGTCTGATCGTCCAGGACGTAGACGCCGAGTTTCTGATCCCAGTGGCTGTTGCCGCCCGGTGGTGGGGCGAAGCTGGCCGAGGTGCGCGGGACGGGTTTTGCCGGTTTGGCCGGGATGCTTTTGCCTGGGGCCGGCGAAGTCGACGGGGTCGGGCTTGGCTGTGAGGGCGGAATCGGCGGCAGGTTGGTGGTCGGTTCCGGTCGTTGCACCGCACATGCACTCAAGCCCAGGGCCAGTGTGAGGACTGTGATTCGGGCGATGGTGTGCATGTCGGTGCTTTCCTGTGGTTCCGGTTATTTATCCGGGCGGTCGATGGTCAGTTTTTGCGGCGCGGTGGTGCTGCTGGGCAGAGGCCCGCTGCGACCGACCCATTCACCAGCAGTCGGTTTGCCTGCACGGGAGACGCGCGCAACCAGTTGGACTTCAGGGAAGTTCGACAGTTTCAACTGCGGCATCATTGCGTCGGCATCGCCCAGTTCGACAGTCACCGGCAGATCAGCGACGGTCAGACGCTTGGCCGCCAATGGCGCCGGCGGACCAGACGTAGCGCGGGCGAAAATGAACACGCTGTCGCCCGGCTGCACCTTGCCTTTGAGTTCGCTGGCCAGTTCGACGCTGACTTTCAACAAAGCAGCTTTCGGCGCTGTGGCCTCAGCGACTGTGCCGCCACTGGCCTTAAGACGCTCGGCTGCTCGTTCGATCCCGACTTGCAGTGCGGCCCGGGATTTGTCGTCCGGCGGCAGTTGCGCCAGCAAACGGTTCCAGTAATCGATGGCTTGCTGATAACGCTCGCCTTCGAACGCGGCGATGCCCAGCAGGCCGAGGCTGGTGACTTCTTTCGGGTCAGCCTTCAGCGCTTCGTCGGTCAGGGCCTGAATCTTGTCAGACCACTTTTTACCGTCGGCAAAATACTGTGCCTGCGCCCACTGACCAAGCAACTCAGGTTGGCGACCGGCGAGGTTGGCGGCGCGCTCGAACATCTTCGCCGCGTCCGCCGGACGCTCCTGAGCCATGTAGGTACGGCCGAGGAAGTAGAGGCCTTCAGCGGAATCCGGTTGCGCCGCAACGGCGCGCTCCAGACGCTGGGTCATCTCTTCCATCGACTGCGGCGCCTGGGCGAATTCGCGGGTCAGTTCAACCTTGTCGGCGGCGCCGAAGTGCAAGTACAGCGCCAGGCCCAATACCGGCACCAACACGGCAGCCAGCAGCGGCAACGGCTTGCCCAGTCGGGACACCCGCGGCGCGGTAACGCCTTCGGTATCGGCGAGCAGCTCACGCGCGGCTTCAGCGCGGCCGCTGTCCATTTGCGCGGCATCGAGTACGCCCTCGGCCTGTTGCGTTTGCAACTCGGCAACGCGTTCCTGATAGAGCGCGACGTTCAGGGCAGTACGATCCTCTTCACGCTGGGCGCGACGTTCACGCAACACCGGGATCAGCAGAAAACTCAGGGCGACCAGAAGCAACAGCCCTGCGGCAAGCCAGAAATCAATCATTCTTGGTTTTTATCCAACAGTTGGTCGAGGCGCTGACGTTCTTCGGCAGACAGCGATTGCGGTGTCTCGGCGCGTTGTCCGCGACGGCGGCGGACGATCACCGCGATCACCACAAAACCACCGAGCAGCAGACCGGCCGGGCCAAACCACAGCAGCGCGGTCTTGGCGTTCAGTGCAGGTTTGTAGCGGACGAAATCACCGTAGCGGTCGACCATGAAGTCGATGATCTGCTGATTGTCCTTGCCCTCGCCCAGCATACGGAAAATCTCTTTGCGCAGGTCGGCGGCAATCGGGGCATTGGAGTCGGCGATGTCCTGGTTCTGGCACTTGGGGCAGCGCAGTTCCTTGGTCAGTTCGCGGAAACGCTCGCGGTCGCCTTCTTTGGCGAACTCGTAAGTGTCGATGGCCGCGTGAGCCACGCCGACCAGACTCAAGCCCAGCACCAGGGCAGCTAAAAAGCGCTTCATGGCTTGGCCTCATCGACCAGCGCCTGGTACTTCGCCGCGAGTTTTTCGCGCCAGACCTGCTCGTCGATCACACCGACGTACTTGTCGCGAATGATGCCCTTGGCGTCGATGAAAAAGGTTTCCGGCGCACCATAAACACCGAGGTTCAAGCCCAGCGAGCCTTCGTCGTCACGGATGTCGAGCTGATAAGGATTGTGGAACTCGGCCAGCCACTTCAAGGCATCGGCGTTGATGTCCTTGTAGTTGATGCCGTAGATCACCACGCCGCGCTCGGCGAGTTTGTTCAGCACCGGGTGCTCGACCCGGCAGGAAATGCACCAGGTGCCCCAGACGTTGACCAGTGCCGGTTTGCCGAGAATGTCAGCCTTGGTCAAAGTCTTGTCGCCCTGCACATTTGGCAGGGAAAACTCCGGGAATGGTTTGTTGATCATCGCCGACGGCAGTTCCGCCGGATCAAGGTACAGACCGCGATAAAGGAATACCGCCACCAGCAGGAAAATCGCCAGGGGCACCAGCATCAACCAACGTCTCATGCAGCCGCTCCTTCCATGCCCAGCGCTTCACGCACACGGGCTTTAACCTTGACTCGGTAGCGTCGATCCATCGCCGCCAGCAACCCGCCGAAACCGGTCAGCAAGCCGCCGAACCAGATCCAGCGCACGAACGGTTTGACGTGTACGCGCACCGCCCACGCGCCGTTTTCCAGCGGTTCACCCAATGCGACGTAGAGGTCACGGGTGAAACCGGCGTCAATCCCGGCTTCGGTCATCACCGAGTTCTGCACGGTGTATAGACGCTTCTCAGGGTGCAGCACGCTGATTTCCTTGCCGTCACGGATCACCCGGATTGTGCCCTTGTCGGACGTGAAGTTCGGCCCTTCGAAGTGCTTGGCGCCTTCGAACACAAACTGGTAACCGCCCAGATCCATCGACTCGCCCGGTGCCAGACGCAGGTCGCGCTCGGCACTGTTCTGGCTCGACAACACCACGCCCAACGCGCAAACGGCGATACCGAGGTGAGCGATCTGCATGCCCCAGTAGCTGCGAGTCAGGGTTGGCAGGCCCTTGATCAGGCCTTTGTGGCGGGTCTTGTCGAAGATGTCGCGCACACCGGCCAGCAATACCCACGCGGCGAGCAGGAAGGTGGCGATCACCGCCCAGTTGAAATCGCCGTAAGCAATACCGGCGATGACGGCCAAAGCAACGCTGCCGAGCAGCACGGGGGCCAGCATGTTCAACAGCCATTTCACCGGAGTGTCTTTCCAGCGCACGAGCATGCCCACCGCCATCACTATCATCAACAGCGCCATCAACGGAATGAACAGCGCGTTGAAGTACGGCGGCCCGACCGACAGTTTGGCGCCGCTCAAGGCATCGAGAATCAGCGGGTACAAGGTGCCGAGCAGGATCATCGACGCCGCCACGACCAATACCAGGTTGTTGCCCAGCAGCAGGGTTTCCCGCGACCACAGGTTGAAGCCGACCTGGCTTTTTACGACCGGCGCGCGCAATGCAAACAGAGTCAGCGAACCACCGACGACAAACAGCAGGAAGATCAGGATGAACACGCCGCGCTCCGGGTCGGACGCAAATGCGTGCACCGAAGTCAGCACACCGGAACGCACCAGGAACGTACCGAGCAGGCTCAGCGAGAAAGCGGCAATCGCCAGCAACACCGTCCAGCTTTTAAACACGCCACGTTTCTCGGTAACCGCCAGCGAGTGAATCAGCGCGGTGCCGACCAGCCATGGCATGAACGAGGCGTTTTCCACCGGGTCCCAGAACCACCAGCCGCCCCAGCCGAGTTCGTAGTAAGCCCACCACGACCCGAGGGTGATACCGATACCGAGGAAGGCCCAGGCCACAATCGTCCAAGGACGCGACCAGCGCGCCCACGCCGCATCAAGACGACCGCCCATCAATGCCGCGATGGCGAACGCGAACGCCACCGAGAATCCGACATAACCCATGTACAACATCGGCGGATGCACGATCAGGCCGATGTCTTGCAACAAGGGATTCAGGTCGGCGCCATCGCTGGGCATTTGCGGCAGGATGCGTTTGAACGGGTTGGACGTGAGGATCAGGAACAGCAGGAAACCGGTGCTGATCATGCCCATCACTGCCAGGACGCGGGCGAGCATGACTTGCGGCAACTGGCGCGAGAACACCGACACGGCGAACGTCCAGCCGCCGAGGATCAATGCCCACAGCAACAACGAGCCTTCGTGGGCGCCCCACACCGCGCTGAATTTGTAATACCACGGCAACGCGCTGTTGGAGTTGTTGGCCACATAGGCGACGGAGAAGTCATCGGCCATGAACGCGTAGGTCAGGCAGCCGAAAGCGAACAGCAAAAACGCGAACTGCCCCCACGCGGCCGGCTGGGCCAGACTCATCCAGAAGCGGTCACCGCGCCAGGCACCGACCAATGGCACCACGGCCTGCACCAGCGCAAAACACAGCGCCAGAATCATCGCCAGATGGCCGAGCTCGGGAATAAAAATACCGGAAGTCATCAATCAACCCTCCTTCACTGGGGTCGGAGCGGATTGACCGCTGTCTTTCAACGCTTTGGTCACTTCCGGCGGCATGTACTTCTCGTCATGCTTGGCCAGCACTTCATCGGCGACGACGACACCGTCGGCGTTGATCTTGCCCAGGGCGACAATGCCCTGCCCTTCGCGGAACAGGTCCGGAAGGATGCCGCGATAGGTGATGGTCACGGATTTCTTGAAATCGGTGACGACGAATCTGACGTCCAGCGAATCCGGGGAGCGCTGCAGGGAGCCGGCCTCGACCATGCCGCCGGCGCGAATACGCGTGCCCTGTGGTGCTTCGCCGTTGGCAATCTGGGTTGGCGTGTAAAACAGGTTGATGTTTTCCTGCAGCGCGCTCAAGGCCAGGCCGACAGCCGCGCCGACCCCGACCAGAATTGCCAGAATGATGATCAGACGCTTTTTACGCAGCGGATTCACTTGCCGTTCTCCCGGCGCAGACGACGCGCCTCTTGTTGCAGATAGCGCTTGCGGGCGGCAATGGGCGCCGCGACGTTGAGGACCAGTACCGCCAGACAGATGCCGTAGGCCGACCAGACATACAGGCCATGATGGCCCATGGCGAGGAAGTCGCCGAATGAAGCAAAACTCATCGCGCGACCTCCAGACTGTTCTGCACTTCTTCTTTCACCCAACTGGCGCGGGCTTCGCGCTTGAGCACTTCAAGGCGCATGCGCAGCAACAGCACGGTGCCGAAGAAGCAGTAGAAACCCAACACCGTCAGCAGCAGCGGCAGCCACATTTCGACGGGCATCGCCGGTTTTTCGGTGAGGGTGAAAGTCGCGCCTTGGTGCAGGGTGTTCCACCACTCCACCGAGTATTTGATGATCGGGATGTTGATCACGCCGACGATGGCCAACACCGCGCAGGCCTTGGCGGCGCTGTCGCGGTTGCTGATGGCATTGCCCAGCGCGATCAGGCCGAAATACAGGAACAGCAGAATCAGCATCGAAGTCAGGCGCGCATCCCAGACCCACCACGAGCCCCACGTCGGTTTGCCCCAGATCGCCCCGGTGACCAGCGCCACGGCAGTCATCCACGCGCCAATCGGTGCGGCGCATTGCAGCGCGACGTCGGCCAGTTTCATCTTCCACACCAGACCGACCACACCGCACACCGCCAGCATCACGTAGATCGACTGAGCGAGCATCGCGGCGGGTACGTGAATGTAGATGATGCGAAAGCTGTTGCCTTGCTGATAATCCGGCGGCGCGAAGGCCAGGCCCCAGACAACGCCGACACCAATCAGCAGCAACGCTGCAATGCTCAACCACGGCAAGAACTTGCTGCTGATGCCGTAGAACCACTTGGGCGAGCCGAGCTTGTGAAACCAGGTCCAGTTCATACTGTATCCATCACGGGTGCCGCTCATCGGTGTGAGCTGGCATTTGGGTCATGCCTTTCTTGAAAAAAAGCGGTTAATTTTTAACCAGACCTCATTATTATTCGCCGACGCTGATCTTCAGGCCAGCCGCTATTGCAAAGGGTGTCAGGGTTATCGCCAGGGCGGTCAGGCTCCCAAGCCACAGCAGATAACCGGTCGCCGGCATGCCTTGCAAGGCTGCCTGCAAGGCGCCACTGCCGAGGATCAACACCGGGATGTACAACGGCAGAATCAGCAGCGCCAGCAACAGGCCGCCACGCTTCAAACCCACCGTCAACGCCGCGCCCACCGCGCCGAGCAAACTCAGCACCGGCGTACCCAGCAGCAACGACAACAGCAATACCGGCAGACAGGCAGCAGGCAAACCGAGCATCAACGCCAGCAAGGGTGAGAGCAAAACCAGCGCCAGACCGGAAAAGAGCCAGTGTGCCAGCACCTTGGCCAAGACCAGAAGTGGCAGCGGGTGCGACGAAAGGACCCACTGTTCAAGGGAGCCATCTTCGAAATCACTGCGGAAAAGCCCGTCCAGCGAGAGCAGCACCGACAAAAGCGCCGCCACCCAGACTAACCCCGGGGACAGGTTTTGCAACACTTGAGTTTCCGGGCCGACGGCCAGCGGGAACAAAGCGATGACGATGGCAAAGAAAATCAGTGGATTGGCCAGCTCCGCCGGGCGGCGAAACAGCAGTCGGGACTCACGGGCAACCAGCAGGCCGAACACGCTCATACTGCCCAGCTCCCCAAATCGATGTCGCGATAACCCGAAGGCATCCGGGTCAGGGTGTGGTGCGTGGTCAACACCACCAGACCGCCGCGCTCGCAGTGTGCGGCCAGATGTTCTTCGAGTTGCGCCACACCCTGTTTGTCGAGGGCGGTAAACGGCTCATCGAGAATCCACAGCGGCGGGCTATCGAGATACAGTCGCGCCAGCGCCACGCGGCGTTGTTGACCGGCGGACAGACTGTGGCAGGGAACATCTTCGAATCCGCGCAATCCTACTGCTGCCAAGGCTTGCCAGATGGCGTCGCGTTCGGCGGGATGATGCAGGGCGCAGAGCCACGACAGGTTCTCTTCCGGGCTCAGCAAGTCCTTGATCCCGGCGGCATGGCCGATCCACAACAGATTGCGCGCCAGTTCACTGCGCTGTCCGGTCAATGGCAGACCATTGAGCAGGACCTGACCTTCGGTCGGCTGCATCAGACCGGCCAGCAAACGCAGCAAACTGGTTTTACCGCTGCCGTTAGGGCCGCTGATCTGCACCATATCGCCGCTGACGAGTCGCAATTCGAGATTTTCGAAGAGCAGCCTCAGATCACGTTCACACGCGAGGGCAACGGTTTGCAGGACAGGACTGGTCAAGGGATCACGGGCCTTATACGGTTCAAGTCGGCTCTGGTGCGGCCGTTAAAGAGATGCAGCATAAATGCAATGACGGCTCGATCTAGAGAGCTGCGTCAAACAATTGCTATGTTTTTTGAACGAAGCGCAAGACGGGCGGCATTATACATGTCGTGCCTTACTCTCAAGAGTGCAATTTCCTCAGGTTGTGTCCGCGTATGACAGGCGAAATGAACATCCTCCCGCTCCCGACGACCACCCCGGCGACCGTTCGCCCGCAGGTCGGTGAGTTGCTCAAGCTGCTGACACCGGTCGAAGGCTTGATCGGGACCGGCCAGAGCGCCAAGGCTGAGGTGTTGTCGCTCAAGCAGGCGGATCAGACGTTTGAACTGCTGCTCAAGGTAACGCTGGACAGCGGCCGCCAGACCACCGTGCAAGCGACCAGTAATTTACCGCTGGCGCAAGGCACCAGTCTGGCGATCACCCAGCCGTCGGCGGGGAATCTGGCGATTACCGTGCAACAGGCCATTGCCAGCAGCGTTGCCACCCTCACCCGCATCGATACCGCGCAACTGCCCGTGGGCACCTTGCTGCAAGGCAAAGTGCTGACCTCTCAGGTGCTCCCGCAAACGCCGGGGCAAGCGACGGTGTTTCGTTCGATGGTCAGCCTGCTCAATACCGCCTTGAGCGGCAGTACATTGACCATCGAAAGCCCGCAGCCACTGCGCATCGGCACCCTGCTCTCGGCGTTGGTCGAAGATTCGCAGACGTTGAAATTCCTGCCATTGAGCAACCGTCAGGAGCAATTGGCGGTGAGCCAGCAACTGCTCGGCCAGCAAAGTCGTCAGGCTTCATTGACCGGTTTGCTGAATGCGTTGCAGAACCTGCCAGCCAACACCGATCAAACGTCGACAGATTTGCGCGCTGCGGTAGAACGCCTGCTCGCCAGCCTGCCGAACGTGCAACAACTGAGCACAGCCAAAGGTGTCGCCCAGGCCTTGGCCAACAGCGGCATGTTTCTGGAAGCCAAACTGCTGACCGGACAAACCCCGACGCTGGCCCCGGACATGAAAGCCGATCTGCTCAAACTGGTCGCGCAACTGACACCGGGGCTGCCGAGCAGCACCAGTTTCAACGCCATCATCGCCGCCAACACCCTCGCGCAGGCGATGCCGAGTTTCGTACGCAATGCCCTCGGCATGCTCGGCCAGGTGAGCGCCAAACCGCTGCCCAGCAGCTTCCCGCTGCCCGACCGCTTGCTGCAAAGCCAGGACGGCGAAGGTGATCTGGAGCATTTGCTGCGCCTCGCCGCTGCTGCCGTATCGCGCTTGCAAAGCCATCAGTTGTCGAGCCTGGAACAGACTGGCGTCACCGATGACGGGCGGCTGCTCAGCACCTGGCAGCTGGAAATCCCCATGCGCAACCTGCAAGACATCGTGCCATTGCAGGTCAAGTTCCAGCGCGAAGAAGCGCCGGAGAAAGAACCGCAACCGAACGAGCGCCGCGACGAACGCGAGCCCAAGCAGCAACTGTGGCGCGTCGACCTGGCGTTCGACATGGAACCGCTCGGGCCGATGCAGATTCAGGCGCAGTTGATCGCCGGCAGTCTGTCGGGCCAGCTGTGGGCCGAACGGCCGTACACCGCCGATCTGATCGAAAACAATCTGTTCGCGCTACGCCAGCGCCTGCTCGATCGTGGGCTCAACGTTGGCGATATCGACTGCCACCACGGCACCCCGCCACAAGGCAATCAAACCCGTCTCGACCACCGCTGGGTTGATGAAACCGCATGAATGACGCCACCGCTCCACGCCAGGCCATCGCCCTCAAATACGACGGCAACCACGCCCCGACGCTCACCGCCAAAGGTGATGACGAACTGGCCGAAGAAATCCTGCGGATCGCCCGCGACTGTGAAGTGCCGATCTATGAGAACGCCGAGCTGGTGCGACTGTTGGCACGAATGGAATTGGGCGACAGCATTCCCGAAGAGCTCTACCGCACCATCGCCGAGATCATTGCGTTTGCATGGAATCTGAAGGGGAAATTCCCCGAGGGACACGACCCGGATGCGCCAATGGTCGAGAAGGACATCACCGAGCGCGGGGATGATTATTAAGCCTTAAAAGCAAAAGATCGCAGCCTTCGGCAGCGCCTACAGGGAAATGCGAATTCCGTGCAGGAGCTGCCGAAGGCTGCGATCTTTTGATCTTGCTGGCTTCAGTTCTTGTGTAGCTTACGCATCAACTCCGCTTCAGCCTGAGTCAAGCCACAGGACTGAGTCAGCTCATCAACGCTCGCGCCCATCCCCACCAGTTTCGCCGCTTGGGCGAACGACAGGCTGGACGGGTCGCGCTGTTCCAGCTGAACGATTTTGTCCGGCAACGGACCGACTACCGCACGCAGTTCGTGCAGGGCTTCGCCCATGCGCACATTACCGTTCTGATAATCGTCAACGCGCTTGGCCAGTTCCTTGATGCGCTGATCACGCAGCGCATCGCCCTCGGCCTGCTGCGCAGCGATGACCCGCTGCGCCTTGATGTACGCCAGAAACATTGCCAGCGTGCCTGCCCAGAAGAGGAACAGGACAATGACCGCAACTTCGAGAATCAATCAGATGTTCTCCAGGTCCGACCATTCTTCTTCGCTCATCATCTTGTCCAGCTCGACCAGGATCAGCAACTCGTTGTTCTTGTTGCACACGCCCTGGATGAACTTGGCCGACTCTTCGTTGCCGACGTTTGGCGCCGTCTCGATTTCCGACTGACGCAGATAAACCACTTCGGCCACGCTGTCGACCATGATGCCGACGACTTGCTTGTCGGCTTCGATGATGACGATACGGGTGTTGTCGCTGATCTCGCCGCTGTTCAGGCCGAAGCGCTGACGGGTGTCGATCACAGTGACCACGTTACCGCGCAGGTTGATGATGCCCAGCACGTAGCTCGGCGCACCCGGCACCGGAGCGATCTCGGTGTAGCGCAGCACTTCCTGAACGCGCATCACGTTGATGCCGTAGGTTTCGTTATCCAGCTTGAAGGTTACCCATTGCAGGATCGGATCTTCAGAACCCTTTGCCGCCGTCGCCTTGTCGTTCATACCCTAGCCCCTCGAAGTACCGCGTGTGGCGGTTTATGTTTCGTTTTCCGGCATATCGAAGCCGGTACTGTCTGTTATGTCGGTTTGTGGTTCGGCTTACTGCCGGGCATGTGCTTTGCCCCGCCGCTGGCGATCAACTCGGCCAGTGCGGCAACATCGAGCAAGGCGCACATGTGTTCAATCACGGTGCCGGCAAGCCATGGCCGCTGACCCCGGTGACTTCTCCATTTGATTTCATTCGGATCAAGACGCAACGAACGACTGACCTGATGCACCGCCAGGCCCCACTCGTAACCTTGTACCGAAATCACGTACTGCAAGCCCTGACGGAAGTCATCGCGATAGCGATCCGGCATGACCCAGCGCGCGGTGTCCAATACTTTCAGGTTGCCGGCCTGGCTCGGCAGAATCCCGAGGAACCACTCCGGCTGACCGAACAGCGGCGTCAGCTCGTGGCCGGCCAGCGAGTAGATCGAGCCCAGGCAGACCAGTGGCACCGCCAGGGTCAACCCGGCGACATCGAACAGCAGGCATTCGAAGGCTTCGGAGGCCCAGGCCGGGCGGCCGTCGGTGTCGACCGGCGGCGGTGTGTTGCTTGGCGGCAGATGCACTTCCACCAGCGGCGTGACGAGCGCTTGAACAACCGGTTCGGCCGCTGGCGCTTCTGGCTCTGGCTCGACGGGTTCAGGCACAGCTTGCAGCAACTGCGTTTGCAGCAGCGGCGCAAGGGTCGACACCACACGCACAGGTTCAGCCGTTTCGAGCAACACCACGGGCGGCCTGACCACCGGGGCGGGTGCAGCTACCGGCGCAACAGGCCTTGCCGCTTTCTCGGCATCGCGCGCCTGCTCTTCAAGCACCGCCGCCTGGAACTCATCCAGCGCTTCGGCGCTTTCAATTACCTCAGGCTGCGAGGCGACCTGCACCGGCAACTCGTCCGGGATCTCCTCCAACAAGCTGTCCAGATAGGACTGCAACGCCATCTGCGGCTTGGAGGTCAACTTCACCGGCCGATTCATACACAACCCCCTGTAGGAGCTGCGGAACGCTGCGATCTTTGGATCTTTTCAGAAGCGCCACAAAGCCAGATCAAAAGATCGCAGCGTGCCGCAGCTCCTACACAAGGCAAAGTTCTTTTGATCTTTTCAGAAGCGCTGCAAAGCCAGATCAAAAGATCGCAGCGTGCCGCAGCTCCTACAGAGGGCAAAATCATCTCAAGCCACCTGCGCAACAAGTTGTTGCGCCAACAGATGCTTGAGCAGCGCGCGGTAAGCCAGCACGCCACGGCTCTTGCCGTCGAATTGCGATGGCGTGACACCCGCGCGGCTGGCGTCGCGCAGACGCGTATCGACCGGGATATAACCCTGCCAGATATCGTCGGGAAATTTGTCGCGCAGCACGCGCAAGGTATGCATCGAGGCCTGCGTACGACGGTCGAACAACGTCGGCACGATGCTGAACGGCAGCGCCTGCTTGCGCGAGCGGTTGATCATCGCCAGCGTGTTGACCATGCGCTCCAGGCCTTTGACGGCCAGGTGTTCGGTTTGCACCGGGATCACCAGTTGCTGGCTCGCCGCGAGGGCGTTGACCATCAGCACGCCGAGCAACGGCGGGCTGTCGATGACGGCGTAATCGAAGTCCTGCCACAACTGCGCCAGACTCTTGGCGATCACCAGCCCCAAGCCACTTTGCCCCGGCGACTGGCGCTCAAGCGTCGCCAGTGCGGTGCTCGAGGGCAGCAGGGAAATGCGTTCGTCACTGGTCGACAGCAGCAACTGCCCGGGCAAGCCTTGCGGCACGCTGCCCTTGTGCAGGAACAGGTCGTAGTTGCTGTGTTCCAGGCTGTCGGGGTCATAGCCGAAATAGCTGGTCATCGAGCCGTGCGGGTCGAGATCGACCACGACCACGCGCTTGCCCGCCTCGGCCAGCAATCCGGCTAAAGCGATGGAAGAGGTGGTTTTACCGACCCCACCCTTTTGATTGGCGACTGCCCAGACTCTCATTCAGTTCGTTCCTCCCGACCGAGATGCTCGGCCGAGACATGGCTCAGCGTATTAATGCGGGTGACGGAGAATTGACGGCACTCTCGCGTCCCGGCGTCTTGACCGGGGTCGGTGCAGTTTGTGTGCCAGCGCGCTTCAGTGCGGCATCCGGTTGCGCATGAGCGGTTCCGGTACCCGTCAGGCTACGGCGCACATCCAGATTGCGCGACACCACCAGCACCACGCGACGGTTTTTCCCCCGGCCTTCGGCGGTAGCGTTATTCGCTACTGGCTGGAATTCGCCGTAGCCCACCGAGGCCAGTCGACCAGGGTTGACGCCCTGCATCGCCAGCATGCGCACGATGCTCGCCGAGCGCGCCGAGGACAGCTCCCAGTTGGTCGGGTACTGCGCAGTGCGGATCGGCTGGTCGTCGGTAAAACCTTCGACGTGGATCGGGTTGTCGAACGGTTTGAGGATCGCGGCAACCTTGTCGATGATGTTGAAGGCGATGTCGCTCGGCATGGCGTCACCGCTGCCGAACAACAGGCTGGAGTTGAGTTCGATCTCGACCCACAACTCATTGCCGCGCACAGTCATCTGATTGGAGCTGATCAGGTCACCGAACGCGGCACTGATGTCGTCGGCAATGCTTTTCAGCGGATCACTGCCGCCGGCGATACCGGCGTCAATCTGTTCGGCGTCCTTGACCAGCGGCTTGGCCGGGGTCACGGTCTTCGGTCGCTCGTCGCCAATCGGAATCGGCTTGAGCGCGCGGTCGGAGTCGGTGAAGACCCCGACCAGCGCTTCGGAAATTTCCTTGTACTTGCCTTCGTTGATCGACGAGATCGAGTACATCACCACGAAGAAAGCGAACAGCAGCGTAATGAAGTCGGCGTAGGACACGAGCCAGCGCTCGTGATTAACGTGTTCTTCCTGATGCCTGCGACGAGCCATAGTCCATTACCCCCATCAATCCATGAAGCCCTGAAGCTTCAGCTCGATAGAACGCGGGTTTTCACCTTCGGCGATCGACAGGATCCCTTCCAACAACATTTCGCGATAACGCGACTGCCGCAACGCGATGGACTTCAGTTTGGCCGCCACCGGCAACAGGATCAGGTTGGCACTGGCCACACCATAGATCGTCGCAACGAACGCCACGGCAATGCCGCTGCCCAGTTGCGTCGGGTCGGCGAGGTTGCCCATCACGTGGATCAGGCCCATCACCGCGCCGATGATGCCGATGGTTGGCGCGTAGCCGCCCATGCTTTCAAAGACTTTGGAGGCTTCGATATCGCGCGCTTCCTGAGTGTAGAAATCCACTTCGAGGATGCTGCGGATCGCTTCCGGCTCGGCGCCATCGACCAGCAGTTGCAGGCCTTTGCGCGAGTAGTTGTCAGGTTCGGCGTCAGCCACCCCTTCCAGACCGAGCAAGCCTTCCTTGCGCGCGGTGAGGCTCCAGTTGACCACGCGGTCGATGCCGCCAGCCAGGTCCACGCGTGGCGGAAAGAAGATCCAGGCGAGGATCTGCATTGCGCGTTTGAACGCGCTCATCGGCGATTGCAGCAGCGCGGCACCGATGGTGCCGCCCAGTACGATCAGTGCCGCCGGGCCGTTGGCCAGCGCACCGAGGTGACCACCTTCCAGGTAGTTGCCGCCGATGATGGCGACGAACGCCATGATGATCCCGATAAGGCTTAGAACATCCATCAGATACACGCCTCGACGATGTGCTTGCCGATGTCGTCCAGACCGTACACCGCATCAGCGAGGTCGGCTTTGACGATGGCCATCGGCATGCCGTAGATCACGCAGCTTGCTTCGTCCTGCGCCCATACCGAACTGCCGCCCTGCTTGAGCAGGCGCGCGCCTTCACGGCCGTCGGCGCCCATGCCGGTCAGCACGACCGCCAGAACTTTGTCGCCGTACGACTTGGCTGCAGAACCGAAGGTGATGTCCACGCACGGCTTGTAGTTCAGACGCTCGTCGCCCGGCAGGATTTTCACCGCGCCACGGCCGTCGATCATCATTTGCTTGCCGCCGGGTGCCAACAGCGCCAGGCCAGGACGCAGGATGTCGCCATCCTCGGCTTCCTTGACGCTGATGCGGCAGAGCTTGTCCAGACGTTCGGCAAAGGCTTTGGTGAACGCCGCCGGCATGTGCTGGATCAGCACGATCGGCGCCGGGAAATTCGCCGGCAACTGCGTCAGCACGCGTTGCAGGGCAACCGGGCCGCCAGTCGAAGTACCGATGGCGACCAGTTTGTAGGCCTTGCGTTTCGGTGCCGGCGACGAAGCACTGGCAACCGGCGCGCGCGTCGGTGCCGGAGCAGGTGCCGGGCGTACCGGTGCGCTGCTGGTGTGGCTGCTGTGGCTGCTGTAACTCGATGCGGCCGGGGCCGGTGTCGGTGCAGGTGCTGGAGCAGCAACAGGCGCAGGTGTGCTGTAAGCGCTGAAACGACGATTACTGCGCGAGATGCTATGCACCTTTTCGCACAGCAGTTGCTTGACCTTCTCGGGGTTACGCGAGATGTCTTCGAAATTCTTCGGCAGGAAATCCACCGCGCCGGCGTCCAGCGCATCCAGGGTTACCCGGGCGCCTTCGTGGGTCAGCGAGGAGAACATCAACACCGGGGTCGGGCAGCGCTGCATGATGTGCCGCACTGCCGTGATGCCGTCCATCATCGGCATCTCGTAGTCCATGGTGATCACGTCAGGCTTGAGCGCCATGGCCTGATCGATCGCCTCTTTACCGTTGGTTGCCGTACCGACAACCTGGATGCTCGGATCCGCTGAAAGAATTTCCGAGACGCGGCGGCGGAAAAAACCCGAATCGTCCACCACCAGGACTTTGACTGCCATAAACACTCCATTAGGTGCAGCGGGACGCTATCGCCCCGCCGCCCCGGATTCAAATACGCCGTGCGGCGTAACGCTTGAGCATGCTCGGAACATCAAGGATCAGCGCGATACGGCCGTCACCAGTGATGGTGGCGCCGGACATGCCCGGAGTGCCCTGAAGCATCTTGCCCAATGGCTTGATGACCACTTCTTCCTGGCCGACCAGTTGATCGACGACGAAGCCGATCCGCTGAGTGCCCACCGAAAGGATCACCACATGGCCTTCGCGCTGCTCTTCGTGAGCGGCGGAGCTGACCAGCCAGCGCTTGAGGTAGAACAATGGCAAGGCCTTGTCCCGCACGATCACCACTTCCTGACCGTCGACGACGTTGGTGGTCGACAGGTCGAGGTGGAAGATTTCGTTGACGTTGACCAGCGGGAACGCAAACGCCTGATTGCCCAGCATGACCATCAGCGTCGGCATGATCGCCAGGGTCAACGGCACCTTGATGACGATCTTCGAGCCCTGGCCCTTGGTCGAGTAGATGTTGATCGAACCGTTGAGCTGGGAAATCTTGGTCTTCACCACGTCCATGCCGACACCGCGGCCGGACACGTCGGAGATCTCGGTCTTGGTCGAGAACCCAGGGGCGAAGATCAGGTTGTAGCACTCGGTATCGCTCAGGCGATCGGCTGCATCCTTGTCCATCACACCGCGTTTTACCGCGATGGCGCGCAGGACGTTCGGGTCCATGCCTTTGCCGTCATCGGAAATCGACAGCAGGATGTGATCGCCTTCCTGCTCGGCGGCCAGCACCACTTTGCCGCCACGGGCCTTGCCCGAAGCTTCGCGGTCTTCCGGCGACTCGATGCCGTGGTCGACCGCGTTGCGCACCAAGTGGACCAGCGGATCGGCCAGGGCCTCGACAAGGTTTTTGTCGAGGTCGGTTTCTTCGCCGACCAGTTCCAGGTTGATTTCTTTCTTGAGCTGACGAGCCAGGTCGCGAACCAGACGCGGGAAGCGCCCGAAGACTTTCTTGATCGGCTGCATCCGCGTTTTCATCACCGCGGTCTGCAAGTCAGCCGTGACCACGTCGAGGTTCGACACAGCCTTTTGCATGGCTTCGTCGCCGCTGTTAAGACCCAGGCGCACCAGACGGTTACGCACCAGCACCAGCTCGCCGACCATGTTCATGATTTCGTCGAGACGCGCAGTGTCGACCCGCACGGTGGTTTCGGCTTCGCTGGCCGGTTTTTCCGGCGGTGGCGCGGCTGGCGCACGGGCCGGAGCCGGTGCAGCAGCGGCCGCAGGTTTTGGCGATTCGGCTTTCGGCGCAGGCTTGGGCGCTGCGGCGGGGGCCTTGGCGGCAGGCGTGGCGACGGCGGCAGTGCTGCCGGCAGACGCGGTACCCACTTCAGTGAACTTGCCTTTGCCGTGCAATTCGTCGAGCAGCGATTCGAATTCGTGATCGCTGATCAGGTCGCTACCGGCCGCAGCCGCCGCCGGAGCAGCAGGCGCAGGCACCGCGGCAATGGCCGATTCCAGCGCATCAACGGCAAAGTTGCCCTTGCCGTGCAACTGATCGAGCAGTGCTTCGAATTCGTCGTCGGTGATGTCCGAGCTGTCGCCCTTGGCCGGGGCCGCAGGGGCCGCCGCCGCTGGGGCCACAGCATCAACCGCGAACTGGCCTTTGCCGTGCAGTTGATCGAGCAACGACTCGAACTCGGCATCGGTGATTTCATCGCTGGCCGCTTCGGTTGCAGCAGGCGCAGCGGCAGCCGCCGGGGCTTCGGCCTGCGCCTTGACGGCGTTTAGCGAGTCCAGCAACTGTTCAAATTCGTTATCGGTGATGTCGCCCGAATCGCTTTCGGCAACCGGTGCCTCGACGACTTCTTCAACCGCGACGGCATCAGCCGCTTGCGGCTCGGCCAGGCGCGCCAAAGCGGCCAGCAGTTCAGGCGTAGCCGCCGTAATCGGGCTGCGCTCGCGCACTTCGGTGAACATGCCGTTCACCGCATCCAGTGCTTCGAGGACAACGTCCATCAGTTCTGAATCAACGCGACGCTCACCCTTTCGCAGGATGTCGAACACGTTTTCGGCGATGTGACAGCACTCAACCAGCTCATTGAGCTGAAGGAAGCCGGCGCCCCCTTTTACAGTGTGGAAACCGCGAAAAATTGCGTTGAGCAGATCAGCATCATCCGGGCGGCTTTCCAGCTCGACCAATTGTTCTGACAGCTGCTCAAGAATCTCGCCGGCCTCAACCAGGAAATCCTGAAGGATCTCTTCATCGGCGCCGAAGCTCATTAAGGGGGTGCTCCTAACAGGTCTAAAAACCTAAACTTCAAAATCCAAGGCTGGATAGCAAATCGTCCACATCGTCCTGACCGGACACAACGTCTTCTCGTTTATCGGCATGAATCTGCGGACCTTCACCCTGCGAGAGATGTTTTTGTGGATCTTTTTCAGCGAGCATCGCCGCACGGTCATGTTCGATGCCCGCAAAGCGGTCCACCTGACTGGCCATGAGCACGAGTTTGAGCAAATTGCTTTCGACTTCGGTGACCAGTTGGGTCACACGCTTGATCACCTGACCGGTGAGGTCCTGATAATCCTGAGCCAGCAGGATGTCGTTCAGATTGCTCGACACCGCACGGTTGCCCGTGGTGCTGCGTGACAGAAAACCGTCGACCCGGCGCGCCAGTTCACGGAACTCTTCAGCCCCGACTTCACGACGCATGAAACGACCCCAATCGGTACTCAAGGCCTGGGCTTCCTCAGCCAGACCATTGACCACCGGCGTGGCGTTTTCCACCAGATCCATGGTGCGGTTGGCCGCGGCTTCCGTCAGCTTGACCACATAGCCCAGGCGTTCGGTGGCGTCGGTAATTTGCGACACTTCCTCGGCCTGCGGCATGTTCGGATCAATCTGGAAATTGACGATCGCACTGTGCAGTTCACGTGTGAGCTTGCCAACTTCCTGGTACAGGCCACGGTCACGGGTCTGATTGAGCTCATGGATCAATTGCACAGCGTCGCCGAACCTGCCCTTTTCAAGGCTTTCGACCAGTTCGACCGCATGTTTTTTCAGGGTCGATTCAAAATCGCCCTGTGAAGATTCGTTGTGGTCCATAGCTCCCCCGTGGCGCAGTTTCTCAACCGATGCGTTCGAAAATCTTCTCGATTTTGTCTTTCAACGCCTGGGCCGTGAAGGGTTTCACCACATAGCCGTTTACACCGGCCTGGGCTGCTTCAATGATCTGTTCGCGCTTGGCTTCAGCGGTCACCATCAGCACTGGCAGGTGCTTGAGTTTTTCATCGGCGCGCACGTGACGCAGCAGGTCGATACCGGTCATGCCCGGCATGTTCCAGTCCGTTACCAGAAAGTCGATGCTGCCGCTGTTGAGAACCGGAATGGCGGTAATGCCATCGTCAGCCTCGACGGTGTTGGTGAACCCCAGATCGCGCAGCAGGTTCTTGATGATCCGCCGCATCGTTGAGAAGTCATCAACGATGAGGATTTTCATGTTCTTGTCCAATTCGACCTCCAAGCAGTCTTAAACGCGCCCAGCACCTGGACGCGCCATTTCATTCAATCCGGCGTAACACTCAAAGACTGTCTGGAGCACAACAGAGCAAGACCGGTGCCGTTCATCACCGCACCAGCCTCGTTCGCAGTGTCCCCACACTGCCTTCAGCGCGCTCGCCACTCCCCCAAACGCCCCCGCAAACGGGCCGCGCACTGGCTGTGTAACTGGCTGACCCGCGATTCACTGACGCCAAGGACTTCACCGATCTCCTTGAGGTTCAGCTCTTCGTCGTAGTACAGCGCCAACACCAGTCGCTCACGCTCCGGCAAATTGGCAATCGCGTCCGCCAGCGCTGCCTGGAAGCGTTCATCTTCCAGATCGCGTGACGGCTCAAGATGAGCACTCGCGCCATCCTCGTGCAGCCCTTCGTGTTCGCCGTCCTGCAACAGGTCGTCGAAACTGAACAGGCGGCTGCCCAAGGTGTCATTCAAAATCCCGTAATAATCATCGAGACTCAATTGGAGTTCGGCCGCAACTTCGTGATCTTTAGCATCACGGCCGGTTTTAGCTTCAATCGAGCGAATTGCGTCGCTGACCATACGGGTATTGCGGTGAACCGAGCGTGGCGCCCAGTCCCCTTTGCGCACTTCGTCGAGCATCGCGCCGCGGATTCGAATGCCCGCGTACGTTTCGAAACTGGCGCCTTTGCTGGCGTCATATTTGGTCGAGACTTCGAGCAGGCCGATCATCCCGGCCTGGATCAGGTCTTCGACCTGCACACTCGCCGGCAACCGTGCCAGCAAGTGATAGGCAATGCGTTTGACCAGTGGCGCGTAACGCTCGATCAACTCGTACTGCGCATCACGTGCCGACTTCTTGTAGTAGTTCATACCGCTTGCGGTCATATGACAGGCCCTGCCGTTTGCTGCACGAGGCGCTCGACGAAGAATTCAAGGTGGCCGCGCGGGTTGGCAGGCAGCGGCCAGGTATCGACCTTCTGTGCAATTGCCTTGAACGCCAGGGCGCACTTGGAGCGCGGAAAGGCTTCATAGACCGCACGTTGTTTCTGCACGGCCTTGCGCACGCTTTCGTCGTAAGGCACGGCGCCGACGTATTGTAGGGCTACGTCAAGGAAGCGATCCGTGACCTTGGTCAACTTGGCGAACAGGTTGCGCCCTTCCTGCGGGCTCTGCGCCATGTTGGCGAGGACGCGGAAGCGGTTCATGCCGTAATCGCGGTTGAGCAACTTGATCAGCGCGTAAGCGTCAGTGATCGAAGTCGGCTCGTCGCAAACCACCAGCAACACTTCTTGCGCGGCGCGTACGAAACTGACTACCGAGTCACCAATACCCGCAGCGGTGTCGATCACCAGTACGTCGAGATTGTCGCCGATGTCGCTGAACGCCTGAATCAGACCGGCATGCTGAGCCGGGCTCAGATGCACCATGCTCTGAGTGCCCGATGCGGCAGGCACGATGCGAATTCCGCCCGGGCCTTGCAACAGCACGTCGCGCAACTCGCAGCGGCCTTCGATCACGTCGGCCAAGGTGCGTTTGGGCGTCAGGCCCAACAGAACGTCGACGTTCGCCAGCCCCAGATCGGCGTCCAGCAGCATGACCCGACGGCCAAGCTCTGCCAGCGCCAGAGACAAGTTCACTGACACGTTAGTCTTGCCGACGCCACCTTTGCCGCCGGTCACCGCGATCACCTGTACGGGATGCATGCTGCCCATGTTATTTCTTTACCTTGTCTTGCATAGACGGAGGCCACATTACTGGCTGCGCGTTCACAAACGGAACAATGCATGGCAGACCATCGATGTAGGTACAAAAACGGTTCATGATTACCTCAGCCTACCTGCTTGGTCGGGCTGTGATAGATATCAGCGAACATGTCAGCCATGGCTTCTTCGCTGGGTTCTTCCTGCATTTGCACGCTGACGGCGCGGCTGACCAGTTGATGACGGCGCGGCAGATGCAAATCATCCGGAATCCGTGGGCCATCGGTCAGATACGCGACCGGCAATTCATGACTGATCGCCAGGCTCAACACTTCGCCGAGGCTGGCCGTTTCATCCAGTTTAGTCAGGATGCACCCGGCGAGCCCGCAACGCTTGTAACTGTGATAAGCGGCGGTTAGAACCTGTTTCTGGCTGGTGGTTGCCAGCACGAGATAATTTTTTGAACGGATGCCACGCCCGGCCAGGCTCTCGAGCTGCATACGCAGTGCCGGATCGCTGGCCTGCAGGCCGGCGGTATCGATCAGCACCACGCGTTTGCGCAGCAGCGGGTCCAGGGCCTGCACCAGCGACTGACCCGGATCGACGTGCGTTACCGGCACGTTGAGAATCCGGCCCAGGGTCTTCAGTTGTTCCTGCGCGCCGATGCGGAAGCTGTCCATGCTCACCAGCGCGACATTCTGCGCGCCGTACTTGAGCACGTAACGGGCAGCAAGCTTGGCCAGCGTGGTGGTCTTGCCCATGCCGGCAGGGCCGACCATGGCAATCACACCGCCCTCTTCCAGCGGCTCGACTTCCGGTACGGCAATCATCCGCGCCAGGTGCGCCAGCAGCATGCGCCAGGCCTGACGCGGTTCTTCGATATCCGTGATCATCGCCAGCAGGTCGCGCGACAACGGGCCGGACAGGCCAATCCGTTGCAGACGGCGATACAGGTTGGCTTGCGCTGGGCGGCTGCCTTGCAGCTGATTCCAGGCGAGGGTGCCAAGCTGAACTTCCATCAGCTCGCGCAGGCTATTCAATTCAAAACGCATCGAGTCCAGTGCGCGCGGATCAATCCCGCCGGACGATTGCGCAGGTGCCGGGGCCGGACGCGCCGGGGCCGCATAAGTCGGCTCGCTCAACGGTTCGGCAGCGGTCAGCGGCAGGCCGGCCGTCATTGGCAAACCGGCGAACAGCTGGCGATTGGTGTCGCCGTCGGCTTCGCCACGCAGGCTCAATTCGGCCTGGGCGGTGACGATGCGCGACTGGGTCTTGCGCAGCTCGTCTTCGAGTTCCATGTTCGGAACCCGTGGCGCCAGCGCCGACAACTTGTAATCCAGCGCCGCCGTCAGTTCGACGCCGCCGGCAATGCGGCGGTTGCCAATGATGGCGGCATCAGCGCCCAGCTCATCACGAACCAGCTTCATGGCCTGACGCATATCGGCGGCGAAAAAACGCTTAACTTGCATAAACCACTACCTCAGCCGTTGGGCCCTACTGTCGCAACGATCGTCACTTGCTTGTTGTCCGGTATTTCCTGGTAGGCCAGCACGTGCAATCCAGGGACTGCCAGGCGGCCAAAGCGCGAGAGCATCGCGCGGATCGGGCCGGCTACCAAGAGGATCACCGGCTGACCTTGCATTTCCTGCCGCTGCGCCGCTTCGATCAGCGAACGTTGCAGCTTCTCGGCCATGCTTGGCTCCAGCAGAACGCCCTCTTCCGAGCCTTGTCCTGCCTTCTGCAGACTATTGAGCAATATCTGTTCCAACCTTGGCTCCAGAGTGATAACTGGCAGCTCAGACTCAGTGCCTACAATGCTTTGGACGATTGCGCGAGATACGCCGACCCGCACAGCAGCCACCAACGCGGCGGTATCTTGACTCTTCGCGGCGTTGTTGGCGATGGCTTCGGCAATGCTGCGGATATCGCGTACCGGCACATGTTCGGCCAGCAACGCTTGCAGCACCTTGAGCAACTGCGACAACGACACCACGCCCGGCACCAGCTCTTCCGCCAGTTTTGGCGAGCTTTTGGCCAGCAATTGCATGAGTTGCTGCACTTCCTCGTGGCCGATCAGCTCGCTGGAGTGCTTGTACAGAATCTGATTCAAGTGCGTCGCGACCACGGTGCTCGCATCCACAACGGTATAGCCCAGCGATTGCGCCTGCGCGCGCTGGCTGATTTCGATCCACACCGCTTCCAGACCGAAAGCCGGATCTTTGGCGTTGATACCGTTGAGCGCGCCGTAGACCTGGCCGGGGTTGATCGCCAGTTCGCGATCCGGGTAGATCTCGGCCTCAGCCAGGATCACCCCCATCAAGGTCAGGCGATACGCGCTCGGCGCCAGATCGAGGTTGTCACGAATGTGCACAGTGGGCATCAGGAAGCCCAGATCCTGCGAGAGCTTCTTGCGCACACCCTTGATCCGCGCCAGCAATTGCCCGCCCTGATTGCGATCCACCAGCGGGATCAGGCGATAGCCGACTTCCAGGCCGATCATGTCGATCGGGGTCACGTCATCCCAGCCAAGCTCTTTGGTTTCCATGGCGCGGGCCGGCGATGGCAGCAGTTCCTGCTGACGCTTGACCTCTTCCAACGCGACGACTTTGGCCACGTTCTGTTTTTTCCAGAACAGGTACGCACCGAAGCCAGCCAGTGCGGCCATGCTCAGGAACGAGAAGTGTGGCATGCCCGGCACCAGGCCCATGACTGCCATCAAACCCGCAGCCACTGCCAGCGCTTTCGGCGAGGCGAACATCTGGCGGTTGATCTGCTTGCCCATGTCTTCCGAACCGGAAGCACGGGTTACCATGATCGCCGCCGCTGTCGATAACAACAGTGATGGCAATTGCGCCACCAAACCGTCACCGATGGTCAGCAAGGCGTAAACCCGACCGGCATCGCCAAAGGTCATGCCGTGCTGGAAGATACCGACGGCCATACCGCCGATGAGGTTGATGAACAGAATCAGCAGGCCGGCAATGGCGTCACCACGGACGAACTTGCTCGCACCGTCCATCGAACCGTAGAACTCGGCCTCTTGGGCGACTTCCTGACGACGCGACTTGGCCTGATTCTGGTCGATCAGACCGGCGTTGAGGTCGGCGTCGATCGCCATTTGTTTACCGGGCATCGCATCGAGGGTGAAACGCGCGCTCACCTCGGAAATCCGCCCGGCACCCTTGGTCACCACGACAAAATTGATGATCATCAAAATCGCGAAAACCACGATACCGACCACGTAGTTACCGCCGATCACCACCTCACCGAAGGCCTGGATCACCTTACCGGCGGCGGCGTGGCCGTCCTGACCGTGGAGCATCACCACCCGCGTCGACGCCACGTTCAGCGCCAGGCGCATCAGCGTCGCCACCAGCAGAATGGTCGGGAACACCGCAAAATCCAGTGGGCGCAGGGCGTAAACGCACACCAGCAGCACGACGATGGACAAGGCAATGTTGAAGGTGAAAAACACGTCCAGCAGGAACGGCGGAATCGGCAACATCATCATTGCCAACATGACCAGCAGCAACAACGGCACGCCCAGATTGCCTCGACTGAGGTCGGCAACGTTTGAGCGAGCACTGTTGAGTAACTGAGAGCGATCCACCGGTTTTCCCCGTTCCTTTAAAGCAAACTTTTGACGCCCAGAGCGGGCTCACGGCGGGTACTGCAAGAAGCTTTCCAACTTCTACGCAGGCTTTAAACTTTTGTTTTTTGGCTGCGCGACGGACGACCACTGGTCGGAAAATTGCAAAAACCTGTCAGATCTGACAGGTGTGAAAATCCCCCAACCCGCGTTCAATCACTCCGTCATCTTCACGACCGGAGTTCCCGCCCATGTCCACCCCTCAAATGCCCGACAACAGCACCCTGGTTCACAAGGAACTCGACATCCCCGGCCGCACCGGCCCGGTGTCCCTGAGGCCGATGGTATGGGGGATCAACCGGGCCGCTGCGCTTGATAACTTTCCCCGCCAGGGCTTGTTGTGCCGGGCCGGGCCGTGGAGCTTGATGGGGGTTGGCGACAAACTGACGATTATTATGGGCGGCGATCAGGTCCGGCAAGTCACCATCGACAAGGACGAGGTCGATAAAGAACTGCAGATGTTCGTGCCTTCGGCACGCCTCACCGAAGGGACGCACACCATTTCCTACACCGTCACCCGCCTCAACCAAGGCGCCGAGCCTTCGGAGGTGATGGACGTTCTGGTCAAACTCACCCGCCCCGGCGGCCATGACGAAACCGAAGGGCCGGGCCATTCGGAGCTGATCATGAGCATCCCGAAGGACATCATCCAAGGCGGCATTGACAAGGACAACGTCGCCGCCGGCGTGCCGATCACCATCGGCAAAGATGACGGCTTGCCACCTTATCCGAACGCGGCGACCGGTGATCAGATCCAGGTGTCCTGGGGTGGCGTCTTTGTGCTCAGTGATCGGCTGACCCATGAACAGGCCGAGGGCAAAGACGAGATCATCGTTCACATCGACAAGGACATCATCCTTAAGGCCGAAGACTCCGATCAGACGGGTCTGGCGGTGGCCTTCGAGGTCTACGACCTGGTGGACAACCGCTCCACGGACTGGAGCTTTGCGCAACGCGTGGTGGTCACCACCGACGCAACCCGATTGGTGGCGCCGCTGCACGAAAGAGCCGTGAACAACGTGTTGGATGTCAAGGACCTGAAGGGTACCCACAGCAATGCGCAGATCGTGGCCTTTGACCTCGACAAATTCAAAGAGGGCGACATCATCATATTGCGACTCAGGTGCACTCCGGTGGAGGGCGCCCCGATCGATATCGAGATAACGGGCGAGCCGTTGTTCAACTTGCCAAGCGTTCACGTAATGACGGTGCCAAACGCTTTACTGCGGCTAATGGCCCAGTCCCTGCTCGCGATGTCCTACCGGGTGAAAAAGGCCGATGGCGCCCCCGACCTGCGATCCAAGACCCGGTTCATCAGCGTCATCGGCGAGTTGCAGCGGCTCGCGGCGCCAGTTGCGCTGGATGCGGTGTCGGGTGCGCTCGATCCGGAGTTGGCAACGGTGCGCATCAAAATTCCGTTCGACGACTCCTTCGCCGAAGGTCAGGCGATCCAGCTGTTCTGGCTCGGCACCCGCCCGGACCTGACCCCCTACCTGCCCGATCTGTTGCTGCGCTCAATCACCCAAGGCGACGTCACGGCCAAACAGCCGCTGTTTATGAACATCCGTGGCTCGGAGCACCTGCCCCCGATCACCGGCGGCCAGCTGGAGTTGTACTACCGGGTGCTCATCGACGACTCGGTGCTCGGCACGATGAATCGGGTCAACCAGACCCACGCCATCCGCGAATCGATCCACGCCGAGATCCTGCAAATCGGCGAGCCGCGCCTGGAGTTGCCAGAACCAAAAGTGGACGGCGTCGTCGACGGCGTCCTGCCCCCCGACACCAACGGCACCACCCTCACCGTGGAATACCGGGACACGGCCAAAGGCGACGTAGTGACCTATAAATGGTTCGGCTCCAAAACCGGAGAGGCCAGCGACTCTGTCACGCTGAGCTCGTTCACCGCCGGCCAGCCGATTCCGTTCCCGATCAAGGCCGAACTGATCAAGGGCAATGAAGGCGGCATGGTGTCGGCGTCTTACTCCATCATTCGCAAGGCAGGCGGCACCAGTTATTCCAATGCGCTGGAGTTTCATGTCGGCGTGGCGCTGGAGCTCACAGCGCCCGACATCAGGGAAGCTATTGGAGACAGCCTGAACCCCATCGCGGCCAAGGACATGCTGACGGCGATCATCCCCCAGTACCCCGGCATGTTGGCCACCGACATGATCAGCGTAACGTGGACGGGGGCCGCCGGCACGCCCGCGGGTGGTTCTCACACCACTCCTCCTGTGCAGGTCGGTACGGTGGGAGCGAAATCCATTGAACTGGACAACAAGGTGGTGGCTTACAACCTGGGCAAGGCAGTCACGGTGCACTACAACGTAATTCGCAATGGCAGCACATCGAAACCTTCGGCATCCTTTCTGCTCAACGTAGGAGCCCTGGCGGTCGGTCACCTGAAACAACCACGGCTGTTGCAGGCAGCGAACGGCGGTGAAGGACCTGAGTTGGTCATAGAGAATGTGACCGGAGGTGCCAGCGTCCGCGTCGATGCCTGGCCTCACATAGCGCTGGGGCAGCCAGTATGGCTTTATTTGCAAGGCACCAATACCCAGGGAGCAGCTCATAACCACACACTACTGACCGGCGCGAGCAACCAGGTTCATGAAAGCTGGTTAACTGCGGGTTACCACACGCTCACTGCGCCCTATAGTTATCTGAAAGAGTTGAAAGATGGCAGTGAACTCAAATTAGTTTTCAAGGCTGCACTGGATAAAAACAATATTGAAAGTAATGCTTTGAGTTTTCCGCTAAAAAATTACGTTATCAAGGCACCGCAAATAGACATCGTGGATTTCGAAAATCTCTCTGTGGGGACTGTTCTCGATCCAGACAGGCCAATTATTCTGCCAAACTTAAAAATAGAGATGGCAAGGCCATACTTCACCAGACCCGCGTATATAGCTACGGGAGCACCTGCTGATCACTTGCCATTCATATCAAACAAACATTTTGAAATGACTCACGGCTCTATCACATTTACATTAAATACTCCCGCAAAAAAAATAACTCTTGGCGTTTCCCGCTTGAGAGTCACTGTCATTTACAACTTCCGCATAATTTTTTACGATCAGTACGGAAAAGAAACTACACATACAGTTTTTGGCGCGCCGCATTGGTTTTCCTTCACGCCAACACCACCAACAAAAATATCAAAATTTCGAATTGATAACGCTGCTTTAGATCCAAAGGTTCTTTACCGAATAGACAACATAACCATTGAGTATTAATGAATTTAGCCATGTGACATTACATCCCGCCCCGTCGGTTGGCTCGCATAACTATCAATGAAATGCGAGCGAACTTTCGGTTTTTTACACATGCCGATACCAGCACCTAGTCGTTGGGGCTGTATGTGCCGTCGAGGGCTGCGGTCTTTTGATCTTCACTTTCCATCAATGACCGTTCGTCGAAAAGCAGCCCGCACCTGTCAGATCTGACAGGTGCGCATTTAATCGTTTCGCGTTCTGATAGCGCCTGCACATCCCCAAAACACAGGAGCTTCATCCATGACCAATTCACAGAATATTTCATATACATATTACGAAGACTTCCAGACTATAAAAACATACACGCCTATTCCTGAAGCCGGATATACGACTATCCATGGCCTGACCATTCACATGGAAAGTGGCGAGGCTGCAATACAAGAGGAATATGAAGAAGATATAGTTTTAGCTATAGGCTCGCTGGCTAAAGCGCGCATCAAATTAAGCACTCCATCTACCGAAATCCAGATTGTGGGCACACCTTGGGTTCCGACAACAGTAGCTTTATACGATGCCGCAGACCAACTTATTGGCAGGCAAAGCTGGGAAGAAGATACGATATCTTTTGATTCAAAAAGACCGATCACCTACCTTAAAGTTTACTGTTTAACCCCAGGCGCGGATGTATACATAACAAGTCTGGGCTGGAGCGAATAACGCGAACGGCCTATTTACGAGTTAGCTGCGATCGCTGACAGAGACAACATCATAACTTTAACCTCCTACTCCTGCGCCACACTCCGGAATAGATATAACGCAGGATCTTTCGAGTAAAACGAGGCCGAGATCTCTTGATCTAGTTTTGTGAAGATCAAAAGATCGCAGGCTTCAAGTTTTTGGGCCTGGTGGGCTATCTGGAAGGAACTGCCACCCTCACCCACCAGTCGCATGAACAGGCACTCAGGATTCAGAGGAGTAACCGTGTCCAGCGATCCCCAGCTTCACATCTTCGATGTACTTTCCATTCATCGCATGCAGCTGGTGGCAGTCTGTTGCTTCTAAACGAGGACGTTTAAAAGACACTTGCAGACACTGGTTCCAGGCTACGAAGCCTTGCGCCTTTGCCTACAGCTACGCCAGAATCCGCCGGCTTGTGCGCTTTGGAGACGGGTTCTATTGTGGATCGGTCGCTGACGAATCAGCGATCGGGTTTAGCGACTCGGATCATCTCAGTGCATCAGCGTTCGTGGCTTCGTTGTGGGACTCTTCGCCCGCAATTACGTTATGGCGGCTGTATGCGGGAGACCTTCGGGTCTACCGGGGTGCCTGAGACCGGTTCGCTAACCTGCGTACAGCTGCCACCTTTACCTGTTTAGCGACAGGGAAAGAGTGGCTCCATAAACTCAGGAGCTTCACCATGATCAAACCAACACCCAACCCACCCGAAACCGACCCCACCTCCCCCTACGAATCCCTCGATTCAAAAAAACTCAACGAAGCCGCCGACCGCGCGCTCGATCACTATCTCTGCCCACCCGGCTCCACCCCACCGCCACGCCAAACCCGCAGGATGTACGCCGTTACCGCAGACTTCAAAAACGAGGAACTGCTGGTCGATGCCTGCGAAACACTCGCCTCAGCCAAAACCATCGCCAATGACTTCGCCCGCCTCTTGCCAGCGTCGCAACGCAGGACGCTGCTAGGTATCGCGCAACTGATCATGCTCGGCGAGTTGGCGGTGAATCGCGTGCTGGATAATCTGGAGTTGCCAAACTAATCCCCACGCAGATCCCATGTGGCGAGGGGATTTATCCCCGTTCGGCTGCGCAGCAGTCGTAAAACCTCAAACTTCGGTACATCAGGAATACCGCACGCTCAGTTTTTAGGGGCTGCTGCGCAGCCCAACGGGGATAAATCCCCTCGCCACAATGACCTCTGTGAATGTTGGATTGGCATTTGGCCTGACATAAAAAAACCGCCGTCCCGTTCAATCGGGACGGCGGTTTTTTTGTTTCATCACGGTAATGTCAGGAATCGCGCCGCAAGTCCGGAGGAATCGGCAAATCATCCTTGAGCGGATCCGGACGCTTGCCCTTGCCCGCGCGGTATTGGCGGATCTGGTAGACGTAGGCCAATACCTGGGCAACGGCCAGATACAACCCGCCAGGGATTTCCTGATCGAGTTCGGTGGAGTAGTAGATCGACCGGGCCAACCCCGGCGATTCAAGCAGCATGACGTTGTTGGCCACGGCGATTTCGCGGATCTTCAGCGCCAGGAAGTCGCTGCCCTTGGCGATCAGCATCGGCGCCCCGCCCTTCTCCGAATCGTATTTCAGCGCCACGGCGTAGTGGGTCGGGTTGGTGATGACTACGTCGGCGTCGGGAATTGCCGCCATCATGCGCCGCTGGGACATCTCGCGCTGAGTCTGGCGGATGCGCTGTTTGACTTCAGGCCGACCTTCCTGATCCTTGTGTTCGTCGCGCACTTCCTGCTTGGTCATCTTGAGCTTTTTCATGCTCTCCCAGATCTGCACCGGGACATCGACCGCAGCGATGATGATCAGACCGCAGGCGAGCCACAGCGTGCTCCAGCCGACCAGTACCACACTGTGAATGATCGCCAGCTCGAGCGGTTCATGGGCAATACGCAGCAAGTCATCGACGTCCGCAGCCAACACCATCAGGGCCACGGACAGGGTGATCGAAAACTTGGCCAGCGCCTTGAGCAGTTCGATGATGGCTTTCATCGAGAACATCCGCTTCAGGCCCGCCGCCGGGTTCATCCGGCTGAACTTGGGCGCCATGGAGCCAGCCGCGAATAGCCAGCCTCCGAGGGAAATCGGTCCGATCAGTGCGGCCAACAGCAGAGTGATCATGATCGGTTGAATCGCCACCAAGGCGATTTTCCCTGACTGCAAGAGAAACGCGCCCATGGAGCCCTGGTCCATGATCACTTCGCGCGACAGCGTGAAGTTCAGGCGCATCAGGTCCATCAGGTCTTCGGCAAGCATGCCGCCGAACACCAACAGCGCGCCGGAACCGGCCATCATTACAGCGAGGGTGTTGAGCTCTTTCGAGCGGGCAATCTCGCCCTTCTCACGGGAATCCTTTTTACGTTTCTCCGTGGGGTCTTCTGTTTTGTCCTGACCGCTTTCGCTCTCTGCCATGACTCAGCGCGCCCGTGCCAGTTCGCGTAGCAACTGCAAGGCCTCGGTGGCCAGCGGCTGATACTGATTGAGAATGTCTGCCAGCCCGACCCAGACGATGAACAGCCCGAGCACCAGCGTCAGCGGAAAACCGATGGAAAAAATGTTCAGTTGCGGCGCGGCGCGGGTCATTACGCCAAAGGCGATGTTAACCACCAGCAACGCGGTCACTGCCGGCAGCACCAGCAGCAACGCCGCCCCCAGGACCCAGCCGAGTTTGCCGGCGAGCTCCCAATAATGCGCGGTCATCAGCCCACTGCCGACCGGCAGCGTGGTGAAGCTCTCGGTGAGGACTTCAAATACCACCAGATGGCCGTTCATCGACAGGAACAACAACGTCACGAGCATGGTGAAAAACTGCCCGATCACTGCCACCGAAACGCCGTTGGCCGGGTCGACCATCGAGGCGAAGCCCATGCCCATCTGGATCGCGACAATCTGCCCGGCCACGGCAAACGCCTGGAAAAACAGTTGCAGGGAAAACCCGAGCACCGCGCCGACCAGAATCTGCTCGGCAATCAGCAGCAAGCCACTGAGATCGAGCGGACTCACCGCCGGCATCGGCGGCAGGCCAGGGACTATCACCACGGTGATTGCCACGGCGAAATACAGGCGCACACGCCGCGGGATGAGGGTCGTGCCGAATACCGGCATGACCATCAGCATCGAGGCCACGCGAAACAGCGGCAACATGAACGTCGCCACCCAGGAACTGATCTGGGTGTCGGTCAGCTGAAGCAGCGATTGCATGGCTTAGCCGATGACCATCGGGATGTTTTTGTACAACTCGATGATGTATTCCATGAACGTCTGCACGATCCACGGACCGCCGACAATCAGGGTCACCAGCATCACCAGCAGACGCGGCAGGAAGCTCAAAGTCTGTTCGTTGATCTGCGTGGCTGCCTGAAACATCGCCACCAGCAAGCCCACCAACAGGCTCGGCACCACCAGAATCGCGACCATCAGTGTGGTCAGCCACAGCGCCTCACGAAAGATATCGACCGCGACTTCCGGCGTCATGGCGAGACACCTCCGAAACTGCTGGCCAGGGTGCCGATAATCAGCGCCCAGCCATCCACCAGCACGAACAGCATGATCTTGAACGGCAGCGAGATGATCAGCGGCGAGAGCATCATCATACCCATCGCCATCAGCACACTGGCCACGACGAGGTCGATGATCAGGAAGGGAATGAAGATCATGAAGCCGATCTGGAACGCCGTTTTCAGCTCGGACGTGACGAACGCCGGCACCAGAATTGTCAGCGGCGCTTGATCCGGGGTCGCGATGTCGGTGCGTTTGGACAGACGCATGAACAACTCAAGATCGCTGGTGCGCGTCTGCGCGAGCATGAAGTCCTTGATCGGCACCTGAGCCTTTTCCACCGCTTGTTGCGCGGTGAGAGTTTCCGCCAGATACGGCTGCAGCGCATCCTTGTTCACCCGGTCGAACACCGGCGCCATGATGAACATCGTCAGGAACAGCGCCATGCCGGTGAGGATCTGGTTCGACGGCGTCTGCTGCAAGCCGAGGGCCTGACGCAGGATCGAGAAGACGATGATGATCCGCGTGAAACTGGTCATCAGGATGACCGCCGCCGGAATAAAGCTCAGCGCGGTCATGATCAGCAGGATCTGCAGACTGACCGAATATTCCTGCGCGCCGTCGGCGTTGGTGCCCAGCGTGATCGCCGGGATCGACAACGGATCGGCGGCGAACGCCAGCGGCGCGGCCAGCATCAGGGCCAGCGTCAAGACGATGCGTAGCGCACCCATTACTTCTTATCCTTCTGATCCTTGCCGAGAATTCTCAGCAGATGCTGGGCAAATTCCGGCGTCGCTTTCTCGCTGGTGCCTGGCACCTCGACCGGCTCTTTGAGCACGTGCAGCGCGGTGATGGTGCCGGGGCTCAAACCGAGCAGAATCTGCTCGTTGCCGACCTGCACCAGCATCAGACGGTCACGCGGGCCGAGCGCGCGCGAGCCGATCAGCTCGATCACCTGCCCCTTGCCCGCCGGCCCCGCCTGCTGCACCCGACGCAACAGCCAGGCGAGGAAGAAGATCAACCCCAACACCAGCAGCAGGCCGAACACCAACTGCGTCAATTGCCCGGCCACGCCACTGTTGACCATCGGCGCGGTAGCAGCGGCAGGTGCAGGTGCAGGTGCAGGTGCAGCGTTGCCGGTAACCGGTTCGGCGGCCAATACGCACAGGGGCAAAGCCAGCAGAGCCCAGAGAAACCTTTTCACTCAGCGCAGCTTCTTGATGCGTTCGCTTGGGCTGATCACGTCGGTCAGGCGGATGCCGAACTTCTCGTTGACCACCACTACTTCGCCATGAGCGATCAGCGTGCCGTTGACCAGCACGTCCAGCGGCTCACCGGCCAGGCGATCAAGCTCGATCACCGAACCTTGGTTGAGTTGCAGCAGGTTGCGGATGTTGATGTCGGTGCTGCCGACTTCCATCGAGATGGACACCGGGATGTCGAGGATCACGTCCAGGTTCGGGCCGTCCAGCGTCACCGGGTCGTTGTTCTTCGGCACGCTGCCG
The DNA here is from genome assembly GCF_020149425.1 of Pseudomonas sp. P116. Taxonomy (NCBI): domain Bacteria; kingdom Pseudomonadati; phylum Pseudomonadota; class Gammaproteobacteria; order Pseudomonadales; family Pseudomonadaceae; genus Pseudomonas; species Pseudomonas sp. P116. Next base: position 765,797 of record NZ_JACVHB010000001.1, read on the forward strand.
AACTCTTCCATCGGCAGACGCGAGCCGCTGGATGCGTCGGCCGCCAGCAGTGCGTCGATTTCGGATTGACCATCACCGGTTTCTTCCAGGGCAGCAGCCCATTCGTCTGCCAGTGCCTGATCGTCCTGGGCGTTCATATCGTCGTTCATCATTTGTCCTCGGCGGGCAAAAATTCAGCTAAATGTGGGGGTGAAAGCGCCGCTTCAGCGACGCTCGATCGGCTCGATCACCTGCAACGCGAGGTTGCCTTTGTGCGAGCCCATCTTGACCTTGAAGGCCGGCACGCCGTTGGCGCGCATGATCATTTCGTCCGGCATCTCGACCGGGATCACATCCCCCGGCTGCATGTGCAGGATGTCGCGCAGTTTCAACTGGCGACGAGCAACGGTAGCGCCGATTGGTACGTCGACATCGAGCACGTCCTGGCGCAGGGCGTTGACCCAGCGCTCGTCCTGATCGTCGAGGTCCGACTGGAAACCGGCGTCGAGCATTTCACGCACCGGCTCAATCATCGAGTACGGCATGGTCACGTGCAGGTCGCCGCCACCGCCATCGAGTTCGATGTGGAAGGTGGAGACCACAATCGCTTCGCTCGGGCCGACGATGTTGGCCATGGCCGGATTCACTTCCGAGTTGATGTACTCGAAATTGACTTCCATGATCGCCTGCCAGGCTTCTTTCAAATCGACGAAGGCCTGCTCCAGCACCATGCGCACCACGCGCAGTTCGGTCGGGGTGAATTCACGCCCTTCGATCTTGGCGTGACGGCCGTCGCCGCCGAAGAAGTTGTCCACCAGTTTGAACACCAGTTTGGCGTCGAGGATGAACAGCGCGGTGCCGCGCAGGGGTTTGATCTTGACCAGGTTGAGACTGGTCGGCACATACAACGAGTGCACGTATTCGCCGAACTTCATCACCTGTACGCCACCGACGGCAACGTCCGCCGAGCGGCGCAGCATGTTGAACATGCTGATGCGGGTGTAGCGGGCAAAACGCTCGTTGATCATTTCCAGAGTCGGCATGCGTCCACGGACGATGCGATCCTGGCTGGTCAGGTCGTAGCTTTTGACACTGCCGGGTTCGGCAGCGTTATCGGTCTGTACCAGACCATCGTCGACGCCATGCAACAGCGCATCGATTTCATCCTGGGACAGCAGATCCTGCACGGCCATGTCGTGTTCCTACTGCAGTACGAAATTAGTGAAAAGCAACTGTTCGATCACCACTTTGCCCAGCTCTTTCTGCGCCACTTCCTGCACGCTGGCGGTAGCCTTCTGGCGCAACATTTCCTGGCCGACCGGGGTCGCCAATGTGGCGAAATCCTGACCGGAGAAGAGCATCACCAGGTTGTTGCGGATCACCGGCATGTGCACTTTCAGCGCTTCCAGATCGGCCTGGTTACGCGCCAGCATGGTGATGCTCACCTGCATGTAGCGCTGACGGCCGTTCTGGTTGTAGTTGGCAACGAAGGCTGGCGCCATCGGCTCGAAAATCGCCGGCTGCTTGCCGACCGGCGCAGCTTCGGCGGCATCGGCAGGCTTGCTCTGAGCGCTGTGCATGAAGAACCAGGTCGCCCCCACGGACGCACCAATGGCCAACAACAACGCCAGCACGATCACGATGATCAGCTTGAGTTTGCCTTTGGTTGCGGGGTCTTTTACTGCTGCTGTTTCGCTCTTCGCCATGCCAATAATCCGTCACTATTCGGGTTTTCACAGTCGCACGGCAAGGCAAGAGCAAGTGTTATGCCAGAAGTGTTGGAGGCTGACGGGAGGGCGCCATAAAACAAATGTAGGAGTGAGCCTGCTCGCGATAGCGGTGTGTCAGTCAAAGGACATATTGACTGTCAGAACGCTATCGCGAGCAGGCTCACTCCTACAGGGGATTTATGATTTATCAGGCGTAATAATCGACAGCGCTCGTGCCGATCACGCTGGTGGTTTGAACGGCTGCTTCAGCAACAGCGGCAGCTGCCAGGTCTTCATCCGCCGAATCCAGTCGACCGCCGCCAGCATTGGTACGCCCGCTCTGGCCTTGTTGCGCCTGCTCCTGACCTTGCTGACCCTGCCAGCCACGGTTCTGGTCGGACACGTTGACGTCGACCTGGCCCATGCCCTGCTGGTTGAACATCTCACGCAGGCGATGCATCTGGCCGTCGAGCGCCTCACGCACACTCGGGTGCGCACTCATGAACGTCACTTGGGTCTGCTGATCCGGGACCATGTTCACGCGGATATCCAGACGACCCAATTCAGCCGGCTGCAACTGAATGTCCGCCGCCTTCAGATTGACGCTCGACAGATACATGACGCGGTTGACCACTTCTTCGGTCCAGCCGCTTTGATGCATGGCAATCGGCTGATTGACCGGCACAGCGTTCGCGGTCTTCGGTGTAGCCGCCTGGGTCAGCGCCGCCAGACGGTTAGCGAAGTCATCGACGCGGGTATCGCTGGTGGCGGACTTGAGGTCTTTGAGGCCATCATCGAGCAGACCGCTGAAGGCCTTTTCACCGCCCTGACTGGTGCTGTCCTTGTCGGTCTGCACGTCGAGCATGCTGGCCATGCCTGCGGCAAAAGTCTGCGCCGAGGTCAATTCACCGTCGACCTGCGCTGGCGCAGCTTTGGGCTGGGCCTGACTGGCGGCGGAAATATGACCACCCTGCTCCATCGCCATACGCACGGCAGGCAACGAGTCGAGCGGATCGGCCGAAGGATCGAAATCGCTGTCGGCGCTGGCCGCCGGGTCTTTGACCATACCCGGCAGCACGGCAACTTCCGGGGTTTCGTCCTGGACCGGTGCGGCCGCTGCAACCACTGGAGCCGCTACCACGGGCGCCGTCATGGCCGGTTGCACGATGGCAGCCAACGCCGGATCCAGCGCCGGGTCGACCACTGGGGCGTCAACGACAGTGGCGTCGGCCACCGGCGTCTGTGCGCCATCGTCGCTGGCAGCCTTGTCGTCGCTCGATGCCGCTTGATCAGCAGGCAACGCCTTGCCGCTATCGGCAACCGTCGGCTCGGGAGCGGCAGACTGATCGGTGCCGACGTCCTTTTTGCTGCTGGTGTCTGCAACCTTGTCGCGCGTCGATTTCACCGAATTGTCAGCAGAGACCGCAGGCTTGCCTGAGCCCTGCTCGGCAAACACTTTAGCGAAGCTTGAAGCCTTGTCCCCAGCGTCTGCGGCCGTTGCCGACGTTTTGACAGACGCGGCCTGAGCCTTGGCCTGGGCGGCGCTCTGAAGAAAAATGTTGGGGGTCGCAGGCATGAAACGGTCTCCGCTGCACTGGGATCGAAGGTACAGTTATGGAGTTATTAGCAAGCGCCGGGCCATATTGGCCCGACACTTGAGAAAAGCGCCGAACGGAGGCGTCAGTGAAGGTGAATGTGCTGTCGCTCGTTTTCGTAAACAGGGCGCACATTGGCAAATTCGCCGCTGATTTCAGCCACCAGTTTGACGTTTTCTGCCGCGCTCTTGTTTTTTGCGTCGGATTCAAGCTCCTGGCACAGCGCTGCCAGTCGAACAGCCCCCATATTGCTGGCGCTGCCCTTGAAGCTGTGAGCAACCTCCGAAAGAACCCGGGCATCAGCGGTCTTTTGCAGCTCATGCAAACGGATTTCGGAATCGCTCAGGAAGGTATCCAGCAGGTCCGGATAACTGTCTTCCATCACTTCGCGCAAGGTATCCAGTACCTCGCGATCAACTTGTTTATCTGCCACTTGCTCACTCCTTGATCAAGAATTGCGCGGATTATGCCTCAACCTCCCAGAAAAACTCCACGTGGGCACTACGACCTTCGTCCGACCAACTGGCGTTGCGCCCCAATTGACGGACTACGCTGACACCACGCCCCGACAAACGGACACCGTCCAGCGGTCGCTCCATCACCCGCGCCACATCAAATCCCTTGCCGCTGTCGTCGACACGAATGACCAGACAGCCACCTGTGCCTTGCGGTCTGACTTGCAAATGCACACGCACATAGCCGTCCTGCAAGACCTCCAGACGCGCGTTGCGCTGTTCATAATAGCGGGCGAAGCCTGCGGCATCGCGCTTGAGGCTGGAATCGAGCCCCAATACCCCGTGCTCCAACGCATTGGAATACAACTCCGCGAGCACGCTGTACAACGCGCCGCTTTGCGTGCGCAGGCCGTGCACTTCCAGAAGCAACTGCAGCAGGTAGGGCAACGGGTTGTAACGCCTGAGCGTAGCGCCGCGGAATTCGAAGCTCACCGACCAGTCCAGCGGGCTCAATTGGCCACTGTCCGAATACACCGGCGCCGGCGGATTAACCTGCGCAGGCTCCAGCAGACTGACCTCGACCATGCTGACATCGTCACGAGCCTCGCCGCGAAAATCCCGCAGTGCCCGCTCAATGTCCTCGAACAGCCGATCCGGCTCACGATTGGCGGCGAATACTTGCTGTAGGCGCTCGACGCCGAACAACTGGTCGCTGGCATCGCTGGTATCGATCACCCCGTCGGACAACAGGAAGACCCGATCACCGACGGCCATCGGATGCACTTGCGTACCGCCATCAAATGCTTGCGGGCTGAGCACACCCAGCGGCAGATGCCGTGCGGCCAACGGTATGCGTTCGCCACTGGCAATCCGGTGCAGATAGCCGTCCGGCATGCCGCCGTTCCACACCTCGACCGAGCGCCGTTGAAAGCTCAGGGACAGCAGCGTCGCGCAGCAAAACATGTCGACCGGCAAAATGCGTTTGAGCTTGGCATTCATCTCTCGCAGGGTTTCGGACAAGCCGTAACCCTTGGCTGTCATGCCATAAAACACTTCCGCCAGCGGCATGGCCCCCACCGCAGCCGGCAAGCCGTGCCCGGTAAAATCGCCGAGCAGCACATGCATGTCACCCGCTGGCGTGTACGCCGCCAGCAACAAATCACCGTTGAACAGCGCGTAGGGAGATTGCAGATAGCGGATGTTCGGCGCACTCAAGCAACCGGAATGCGCGACCTTATCGAATACCGCTTTGGCAACACGTTGCTCATTAAGCAGGTAGTCGTGATGTTTGGCGATCAGGTCGCGCTGTTGCAGCACCGTGGCCTGCAAGCGGCGCAAGCGATCCATCGCCTTGATTTTGGCGGCAAGGATCACCTGGTTGTAGGGCTTCGCCAGAAAGTCGTCGCCGCCAGCCTCCAGACAGCGAGCCAGCGCTTCACTTTCGGTGAGCGAGGTCAGAAAGATGATCGGTACCAACGTTTCCCCGGCCAGTGCCTTGATCTGCCGCGCGGCTTCGAAGCCATCCATCACCGGCATCATCGCGTCCATCAGCACCAGACTCGGTTGCTGGCGACGGAAGATTTCGACGGCTTCGCTACCGTTGGCCGCCGTCAATACTTCATGGCCCTGACGACGGACGATGGTCGACAGCAGCAGCCGATCGGCAGCGCTGTCTTCGGCGATCAGGATTATCAGCGGCTCTTGGGCCTGCATGGCCGTCAACTGATGTCGAACAGTTTGTCGAAGTTGGAGATGGCGAGGATTTTGCGCACGTCGGAGTTGCTGTTGACCACGCGAATATCGGATTCATCGCCACCGGCGTGATCGCGCAGCAGAAGCAGCATGCCCAGCGCAGAACTATCGAGGTAAGTGGCTTCTTTCAGGTCGACGACGAAGGACTCAGGCTTTTGATTGAGTCGCTCGTAGGACTCGCGAAATTCCTGATGACGACCGAAATCGAATCGTCCTTTGACTGAAATCGTTGCCTTGTGACCATCGGGAGAGACTTCTGTAACGACTGACATTGACTGGCTTCCTTGTCATTAACAAACGTCTACAAGGTTTAGCACTTGGACAGGGTTGGGGCAAGGCGCAGAGCGAAGTCAAAAGATCGCAGCGTGCCGCAGCTCCTACAGGGGTCAGTGTAGGCGCTACCGAAGGCTGCGATCTTTTTATCTTGTTTAAAACGGATCATGCCGTGGCAAACGCTGGGACAACTCATCCAGCAACTTCTGCTCGCGCTTGTCTTCCAGGCGTTGCGCTTCTTCGCGATACCGCTGGACCAGTTTGCGCAGGCCTTCGACCTTGGCGAACGCCTTCTGCCATTCGTCACGCGCCTTGTCGAGATTGTTCTGGTGCCAGACCAGGCTCTGGCGCTGCTGATCAACGGCCGTGTCGAGTTGCGCAAGAAACCCCTGAAAGCCGAGCAGCCATTGCCCGCTCACGCCCGTGCTGCCGCGTACGATCCACTGCTCGGAGTAATCCAGACGAAAGGCGTTCAGGTCGGCGAGTTTGCTTTCAGCGACCTTGACCTGGCCTTGAAAGTAACCCATGCGCTGCACGGCGGTTTTCTCGGCCTTCTCGGCCATGTCTACCACCGGCGCCAGGCGCGCGGCTCGGCTGACGGCCATGAGCGGTTACCCGCCCGCCGCAGGAGCGAACAGGGTTTCGAGATATGCCTGGCTTTCGCCCATGTTGATTTTGTCGTTCAGGCCCTGACGCTGATACCTGACCAACTGCGCTTGCAGGGAAATCGCCAGGTCGGTCTCGCGGTCGCCACCGGCAACGTAGGCACCGACGCTGATCAGGTCGCGACTCTGCTGATAACGCGACCACAGCTGCTTGAAATACTGCGCACGCTGCATATGCTCCGCCGAGACCACCGCCGGCATTACCCGGCTGATCGACGCTTCGATATCGATGGCCGGGTAGTGCCCTTCCTCGGCCAGACGCCGCGAAAGCACGATGTGACCGTCGAGCACGCCCCGCGCCGAGTCGGCAATCGGGTCCTGCTGGTCATCGCCTTCGGACAATACGGTGTAGAACGCAGTGATCGAACCCCCGCCCTTCTCCGCATTACCGGCGCGCTCCACCAGTTTCGGCAACTTGGCGAACACCGACGGCGGATAACCCTTGGTCGCAGGCGGCTCGCCAATGGCCAAGGCGATTTCCCGCTGGGCCTGAGCGAAACGGGTCAGCGAATCCATCAGCAACAGGACATTCTTGCCCTTGTCGCGAAAATACTCGGCGATACGTGTGCAGTACATCGCCGCGCGCAAACGCATCAGCGGCGCATCGTCCGCCGGCGAGGCAACCACCACCGAGCGCTGAAGGCCTTCTTCACCGAGGCTGTGCTCGATGAATTCCTTCACTTCCCGCCCCCGCTCACCGATCAGGCCGACGACGATAATGTCGGCCTCGGTGAAGCGCGTCATCATGCCCAGCAATACCGATTTACCGACACCGGTACCGGCGAACAGCCCCAGACGCTGGCCACGACCGACCGTCAGCAAACCGTTGATGCAACGGATGCCGACGTCCAGCGGTTCGCTGATCGGGTCACGGTTGAGCGGGTTGATCGTCGGGCCGTCCATCGGTACCCAGTCTTCGGCTTTCATGCCGCCCTTGCCGTCCAGCGCACGACCAGCGCCATCGAGCACACGACCGAGCATGCTCATGCCCATCGGCAGGCGACCGGTATCGGCCAACGGCACCACGCGGGCGCCCGGCGCAATACCGGCAACACTGCCGACCGGCATCAGAAAGACTTTGCTGCCGGAGAAACCCATGACTTCCGCTTCCACCTGCGAGGGGTGATAGCTGTCGTCGTTGATCACCAGGCAGCGCGTGCCCATGGCGGCGCGCAGGCCTTCGGCTTCCAGCGTGAGGCCGACCATGCGCAGCAGGCGACCTTCAAGAATCGGCGCGCCGGCAATTTCGGTGGCTTCGGCGTAAGTGCTCAGGCGCTTGGCGAAACTGGTGCGTTCAAGGCGCATCGTCGGCGTCCGCGAGCGGCTCGTCAGTCACGGTAGCCGGTTTGACGTCTTCGGCAATGTCCAGAGCCAAGTCCGGTTCAGCCGGGTGCAGGGCCTGTTCGTGCAACTGATCGAACAGTTTGTCCATGACCTGCGTCACACGCGATTCAATGCTCGCATCGATGCGGCTGTGCGCCGTCTCAACCCGGCATCCGCCCGGCATCAACGCTTCGTCTTCGACAATGCGCCAGCTTTCTTCGTGACGTTCGCGCAGGGCTTTGGCCTGTTCGAAGTCCTGCGGATTGACGAACAGACGGACATTGTCGACACCCAGCGGCAACAGCTTGAGGGCGTCGCGCATGACGTGTTCGATCTGGCTCGAATCGATGGCCAGTTCGCGCTTGATCACCTGTCTGGTGATGTGCTGAACGAGATCAACCAACGATTTTTCGATCTGCGTGTCTTGCTCGGCGATGGGCTCGAACAGGTTCGCCATCAATTGCTCAAGGCTGGCCAGTTTCGCCGCCAAGGCGACTTCGGCCTCTTGGCGCACCTTCAGCGTGGTGCTGTGAAAACCTTCTTTTTCGCCGGTCGCGAAGCCTTCGTTATAAGCCTCCTGACGGATGCTTTCGAGCTCTTCCAGGGTCAGCGGCTGGACTTCTTCCAGCGGCACTTCTTCCATTTCCGGCGGTTCGGGCTCGGGCTCAGGCTCGGGTTCCAGTTTTGGCGGATCGAAGCTTGGCATCGCCCAGGACTCGAAACCGCGGACATCGCGGGCACGGATCAGATCCGTCACATCGTCGTCGTGCTTGTCCATGGGCTTAGATCATTTCCTCGCCGCCCTTGCCACCGAGCACGATTTCTCCGGCTTCGGCCATACGGCGGGCGATGGTGAGGATTTCCTTCTGCGCGGTTTCGACGTCGCTGACGCGCACCGGGCCTTTGGCCTCGAGGTCGTCGCGCAACAGTTCCGCGGCACGTTTGGACATGTTCTTGAAGATCTTCTCTTTGACGCCTTCGTCCGAACCCTTGAGGGCCAGTACCAGCACGTCGGAGGACACTTCGCGCAGCAGCGCCTGAATGCCACGGTCGTCGACATCGGCGAGGTTGTTGAACACGAACATGAGGTCTTCGATCTGACCGGACAGGTCTTCGTCGACTTCGCGGATCGAATCCATGAGCTGGCCTTCGATCGAGCTGTCGAGGAAGTTCATGATGTCGGCCGCACGCTTGATGCCACCGAGGGTGGTGCGCGAGGCATTCGAGTTGCCGGAGAACTGCTTCTCGAGAATCTGGTTGAGTTCTTTCAATGCCGCCGGTTGCACAGTGTTCAACGACGAGACGCGCAGGATGATGTCCAGACGCACCTTGTGGTCGAAGTTGCCGAGCACTTCACCGGCCTGATCCGGGTCGAGGTACGCGACCACGATCGCTTGAATCTGCGGGTGTTCGTAACGGATCACGTCGGCAACGGCGCGCGGCTCCATCCATTTCAGGCTGTCGAGGCCGCTGGTGTTGCCACCGAGCAGGATGCGGTCGATCAGGCCGTTGGCCTTGTCTTCGCCCAGTGCCTGGGTGAGCATTTTGCGCACGTAGTCGTCGGAGCCGACGCCCAGGCTGGTCTGATCGCCGACGATGTCGACGAACTCGCTCATGACCTGTTCGACCTGCTCACGATGGACGTTGCCCATCTGGGCCATGGCCACACCCACTCGCTGAACCTCTTTGGGGCCCATGTGGCGCAGCACTTGCGCAGCATCGGTCGAACCCAGGGACAGCAGCAGAATCGCCGCTTTGTCGACCTTGGTCAGCTTGAGGGTTGCGGCTCGGTTATCACTCATCTGCGTTAATCCACTCTTTCACGACCTGAGCCACACGGCCCGGATCTTCAGCCACCAGGCTCTTGATTGCATTCAGTTGCGCGTCATAACCCTCGCTCGGGCTCGGCAACAGAATGCTCTGCGGACCACCGAGGCTCACGCGGTCGTTGGATAGTTCGCCGTCCAGGCCGCCCATGCCTCCGAGTTCCACGTCGCTGCCCAAACCGGCCAGCTCCTTGCCTTTGCCGCCGCCGGTAATGTTGTTGAGCACCGGACGCAGCACACCAAACACCAGCACCAGGATGAACAACACACCCAGCACTTGTTTGACGATGTCCCAGAACCATGGCTGGGAGTAGAACGGAATTTCGGCAAACACTTCACCGCGCTCGGCGGAGAACGGCATGTTGATCACGCTGACGCTGTCGCCACGGCTGGCATCGAAGCCGACCGCGTCCTGCACCAGACGCGTGAAGCGGCCCAGTTCGTCGGCCGTCCACGGCGCGCGGGTGGTTTCACCGTTGGCCGCATTGACCTTGACCTGATCGTCAACCACCACCGACACCGACAGGCGATTCAGGCGACCCTGCTGCTGTTTGGTGTGGCTGATGGAACGATCGAGTTCGAAGTTCTTGGTGGATTGTTGACGCTTGTCTGCCGGGTACGGCGCGAGCATCGGCTGGCCGGTGGCCGGGTCCATGATCTGCTGGCCGTTGGCGTCAACCAATGGCTGACCTGGCTGCACCATGGCGGCCGGAGCGGCTGCACCTGCGGTGGTTTGCGGCGCCGACGCCGGCGACGGTGGCTGGTTGCTCAAGGCACCCGGCACACCTTGCGGGCCATTGCTGGCGGTGCGTTGTTCGTTGACCGACTGTTCGCTGCGCAACGCCGGTTGATCCGGATTGAACTGTTCGGCAGTCGACTCGACAGCGTTGAAATCGATATCGGCCGAGACCTCAGCCTTGTAGCGATCATTGCCCAGCACCGGTTGCAGAATGTTGTGGACGCGCTGGGTCAGCATGCTTTCCATACGGCGGCTGTAATCGAACTGCTTGCCGGCCATGGTCATTTCGGAGTTTTCCGCCTGATCAGAGAGCAGGTTGCCCTTCTGGTCGACGACGGTGATCTGCGATTTGCTCAACTCGGGGACGGAAGTCGCCACCAGATTGATGATCGCCACTACCTGACCCGGCTCCAGCGAACGACCGGAATACAGCTCGACCAGAACCGAAGCACTTGGCTTGCGCTCATCGCGCACGAATACCGAACTCTTCGGAATCGCCAGGTGCACGCGGGCACCCTTGACGTTGTTCAGGCTGGAAATGGTTCGCGCCAGTTCACCTTCAAGGCCGCGACGGTAACGTGTCGCTTCCATGAACTGGCTGGTGCCCAGACCCTGTTCCTTGTCGAGGATTTCATAACCGATGTTGCCGTCGCTGGGAGTGACACCAGCGGCTGCGAGCTTGAGCCGCGCACGGGACAAGTCATCGGCCTTGACCAGCAAGGCACCGGAGCTCGGTTCGACGTTGTAAGGGATGTCGGCTGCGGCCAGGGTTTCCATGACCTGCTTGGCGTCCAGGCCGGCAAGGCTGCCATACAACGGACGGTAATCGGGCTGCTGCGACCACAGCACCACGGCAAAGCCAATCGCCACGCTCGCAGCCAGGCCGACCAACAGGCCCACCTGACGCAGCATGGTCATCTCGGAGAGGTTTTCCAGGAAGGACAGGCCGAACAACGGCGGTTTGCCGTCTATCGGGGTGGCCTTGGCCGGAACGTTATCGGCGACTGCTTCTGCCATGACTCAATCTCGTCCTTATACCGGCATCTGCATGATGTCTTGATAGGCCTGAACCAGTTTGTTACGCACCTGGGTCAGAGCCTGGAACGACACGCTGGCTTTTTGCGAAGCGATCATCACGTCCGTCAGATCGACGCCGCTTTTGCCCACTTCAAAAGCATTGGCCAACTGAGTCGACGCCTGCTGGGTATTGCTGACTTTGTTGATCGCCTGACCGAGCATGTCGGAAAAGCTGCTGCCCGACAGTTCAGGGACAGCGGTCGTCGATTTCGGCGCAGACATGGCGTCTATTTTCATAGCCTTCATGTCCATCATCAACCGATTGAATTCAATACCTTGGCTCATGGTCTACTCTCTTGGGCGGCCCGCAATTTTTTGACACTCACTCGGCGGGTACACAGGTATTAGCAACAAGGGTGCCAGCTCAAGGCCGGCCCTTTCAGAAAAGCGTTTTCAAACATTGCGCCAGCGATCAAGTGGCGAACAGATAACCTTCGACGTCCATCCCGGCATCGCGCATTTGCGCCAGCTTGTAGCGCAGGGTGCGCGGGCTGATGCCGAGTTTTTCCGCCGCTTCCTTGCGGCGGCCGCGCTCGCTGCGCAGGGTGTCGATGATCATCTGAAACTCCCGGCGGCGCAGGTCATCACCCAAGGCACCGGCAGAATCCGCATCGATCTCGACTTCACGAATCACCGCAGGCGTCGGCACTGACACAGGCAATGCAGCAAACATCACCGGCCCTGCCAGGCAGAAATCCTGCGGCTGGATCACGCCGCCCTGCTGCAGGATCAATGCACGCTGAATCGCGTTATCCAGCTCACGCACGTTGCCCGGCCACGGGTACGCGGTCAGACACGCTTGCGCCTCAGGCGAAAGTTTCGCCGCTGCATGCTTCATTTTATTGACGTGTTTGGCCAGCAACCGCTCAGCCAGCGGCAAGATATCGGCAGTGCGCTCGCGAAGTGGACGCCACGCCAGGGGAAAAACCGACAGACGGTAAAAAAGATCTTCACGGAAACGCCCCGCCGCCACTTCTGCAGCCAGATCACGGTTGGTCGTGGCGACCACACGGATATCCAGGGTAATGGGCTTGCGCCCGCCGACCCGTTCGACTTCACGCTCTTGCAACACTCGCAGCAGCTTGGCTTGCAGGCCGAGAGGCATTTCGGAAATTTCGTCGAGCAGAATGGTGCCACCGTCCGCCTGCTCAAACTTGCCCGGCTGCGCAGCAATGGCGCCGGTGAACGAGCCTTTCTCGTGACCGAACAACGTGGCTTCGAGCATGTTGTCGGGGATCGCGGCGCAATTGATTGCGATAAACGGTTGAGTGGCACGATGGGATTGCTGGTGAATATAGCGCGCCAGCACTTCCTTGCCGGTACCGGACTCACCGGAGATCAGCACCGTGGAATCACTGCGCGCTACTCGCGCCGACAACTCCAGAAGCTGGGCACTGGCCGGCTCGACTGCAATCGGGCCTTCGACGTCAGTTGCACCGATGCTGCCCAGCGCATGTCGCGACACCAGATCGAGCAAGGCTTTGGGCTCGAACGGCTTGACCAGATAATCCGCCGCCCCCTGACGCATTGCATCGACGGCACGCTCGACGGCGCCGTGGGCAGTCATCAGCAACACCGGCAATTGTGGCTGACGCGCACGCAGCAGCGAGAGCAATTGATGACCATCCATACCGGGCATGTTGACGTCGCTGATCACCAGACTGAACGCTTCGCGCGCCACCGCCGTCAACGCTTCTTCAGCGCTGCCGACCGCGTGAAAATCATGGCCGGCCAACAGCAGCGTATCGGCCAGCGCCTCGCGCAACGAACGGTCATCCTCAACCAGCAACACCTTGATGCCCATGTCTTTTACTCAGCTCCTTGTACAGCGCAAAACAGCGGCAGGATCACCTGCGCGCACGTGCCGCGCCCGACTCGCGAGCGCAGCTGCAATTCTCCCTGATGGGCTCGCGCCACCGCTTTGACCACGGTCAGGCCCAGGCCAGTGCCGGTGACCTTCGTGGTAAAAAATGGCTCGCCGAGTCGCGCCAGAACCGCAGGTTCGATTCCGCTGCCGGAATCGCTGACGCATAGCCGCAGGGTGTTGTCGCGGGTGTAGCAATGCACTTTCAGCCGCACCTCGCCGGCGCTGGCCTGAATCGCGTTTTCGATCAGATTCAAAAGCGCGCCGACCAGCGTGTCACGATTGCACAGCAACTCGCCGGCATGGCTGTCGCACTGCCAGCGAATCGGCAGGTCCTGTACGTGGGTCAGGGCCGCAGCTTGCAGCGCCTGCATCAAGGCATTGGGTGTGAGGCGATCCGTCAGCGGCAATTCGCCGCGAGCGAACACCAACATGTCGCGCACCTGATGCTCCAGCTCGTGCAGGCGCTCTTTAAGGCGCCCGGCAAAACGTTGCTGAGTGGCGACCGGCAGCTCCTGCTCAGTCAAATGACTGGCATAAAGCAAAGCGGCGGACAATGGCGTGCGGATCTGATGAGCCAGCGAGGCCACCATTCGTCCCAGCGAGGACAGGCGTTCGTGGCGCGCCAGTTGATCTTGCAGATGACGGGTTTCTGTCAGGTCGTTGAGCAACACCAATTGCCCAGGCTCGGCATCCAGCGAACGCGTGGCAATCGACAGGCGTCGACCGTTCTTCAAGGAGATTTCGTGACCGTCGTCTTCACGCGGGGCGAAGCAGCGAGCGATGACATGGCGCCACAACTCGCCCTCCAGCGGCAGACCGAGCAAGTCGATGGCGGCGGGATTGGCTTCGCGCACGATGCCATGACCGTCAATCACGATGACGCCACCAGGCAACAGATCAAGGAGGTTTTGCAGACGGTTGGCCAGACGTTCTTTTTCCGCCAGCTCCTGCATGCGCTGGGCACTGACCACAGCCAGTTCACCCTTGAGCTCGGTGACCCGCGCTTCAAGCATGCTGTAGGAGTCAGTCAGTTGGCTCGACATCTGATTGAACAGTTCGAATGCCTGCTCAAGGCCCTGGCGACTTGCCTGCTCTACGGACGAAGGTTGCCCCTCGGGATTGGAGGCAGAGATCTGGGCGGCTTGGGGCATTGTGCTCTCTCGCTTGGCTGACCGTCAGTTAAACGGAACGTTGCGAGGGATGTAGCAATACCCGTGCCTAAAAAAAACTGCTTATAAATGAAGCAGTTGAAAAACAGGCGTCAATCCTCCGCCTGTTCGTCACCGTCGCGCCGGCTCATGCCGTACTTGCGCATCTTCTCCACCAGCGTGGTACGGCGAATGCGCAAGCGCTCTGCCGCGCGTGCCACAATGCCATTGGCATCGTCCAGCGCCTGCTGAATCAGGCCTTGCTCCAGGCCACCGAGGTAGTCCTTCAGGTCCAGGCCTTCCGGCGGCAACATGGCATTGGCGGAGAAGTCCGGCGTATGACCGTTGATTGCCACGCGCTCTTCGAGATCGCTGCGCAGGCTGTCGACCAATTGCTCGTCTTCGTCGTCGACGTAGCGGAATTTCTTCGGCAACTCGACCACGCCGATCACCCCGTACGGATGCATGATCGCCATGCGCTCCACCAGGTTGGCCAGTTCGCGGACGTTGCCCGGCCAGCCGTGACGGCACAGCGACATGATTGCCGCCGAGTTGAAACGGATCGACCCGCGCTTTTCGTGTTCCATGCGCGAGATCAGTTCGTTCATCAGCAGCGGGATGTCTTCGACACGCTCGCGCAGCGGCGCCATCTCGATCGGGAACACGTTCAAGCGGTAGTAGAGATCTTCGCGGAATGTGCCGATCTCGATCATGCTTTCGAGATTCTTGTGGGTCGCGGCGATGATGCGCACGTCGACGCTCTGGGTCTTGTTGCTACCCACGCGCTCGAAGGTGCGCTCTTGCAGCACGCGCAGCAGCTTGACCTGCATCGGCAGCGGCATGTCGCCAATTTCGTCGAGGAACAGCGTACCGCCGTTGGCCAGCTCGAAGCGCCCGGCTCGGCTGGTGATGGCGCCAGTGAAGGCGCCCTTCTCGTGGCCGAACAGCTCGCTTTCCAGCAACTCGGCCGGGATCGCCCCGCAGTTGACAGGTACGAATGGCCCGTCGCGGCGCTTGGAGTGGTAATGCAGGTTGCGCGCGACCACTTCCTTGCCGGTGCCGGACTCGCCGAGGATCAGCACGCTGGCATCAGTGTCAGCCACTTGCTGCATCATCTGGCGCACGTGCTGAATCGCCCGGCTGGTGCCGACGAGGCTGCGGAACAGATTGGGTTCGCGATGACGGCCACGCTCGCGGGCCTGGTCGTACATCTCGCGATAGACCTGGGCACGGTGCAGGGAGTCGAGCAATTTGCTGTAGCTGGGCGGCATTTCGAGGGTCGAAAGCACTCGGCGACGCTGGTCTTCAGGCAAGTCAATGGAAGAATTATCGCCCATTAACAAAACCGGAAGGAACTCATCCCAGGTTGAGAGTGTCTTTAGCAAGCCCAAAAGCGCGCCAGGAGCATTTACAGTCCCGATCAGTACGCAAATGACCTCACGACTAGACGACAAAGAGCCGACTGCCTGCTGCCAGTCATGGCTGCCGCAGGGTAAATTTTCTTCGCCGAGAAAATTTAGAATCACCGCCAGGTCGCGGCGGCGAACGCTATCGTCATCGATCAGCAGAATTTTGGTTTCACGCCACATGCAATAGCAACTTCCCTAGTCAACTCAATGCCCGAAAAATGGGGCAAGCGACACGCTTGCAGGACACCATGTGCCTGTAGACGCCTGAAATCTGAAAACAGCCACTAGTTAAGTCAAAAAACCGTGCACAGTCAAATTTATGGCGCACATGTCTGGATTAACTGGAGGTTAATTAGCCAAACAGATGGTAAACCTTTGCCGCCTTCTGCGCTTGGGTGATCTGCGACATCTCATTGGCTATCGCTTGCCGCTCACCCATGGCCACCTCAAGAAGCTCCTTGTAGACATGGAGCAACTCCTCAAGGTTATCGCGCAACGCGACCTCATCCATCGAAGCCTCACTCAAGACGTCTTCCATGCAGGAACGGCAAGCCAGATCCAGCTCGCCAATGGCTTCCCAGTTGCGCTCGGCCAAGGCACTGACCAATGCTTCACGGGTATCGGCAATTCGCTGCAATACAAGACTCATGGTGATCTCCTTAAAACTGGGGGCCTGATGGAGCGATGCCGTCCCAGCCTTCCTTTACGGTGCGCAGCAAACCGGCAACTTCGTCGAGAATACGCGGATCAGTCTTGAGGTTGGCTTCGGCAAGTCGCTTCATCATGTAGATGTAAAGCTGGTTGAGCTCACCCACCGAATCGGCACTATTCTCCAGATCCAGGCCTTCACACAAGCCGCCGATGATGCCAACGGCCTTGCTGATGGCCGTGCATTTGGCAGAAATATCCTTGCGTTCAATGGCGCCTTTGGCCTGAGCGATGCGCTCCAGGCCACCCTCCATCAACATCTGCACCAGACGGTGCGGGCTCGCTTCGGACGTCTGCGCATGCGCGCCGACTTTCTGATATTGCCGAAGGGCTAACATTGGATTCATGTTCTACCTCATTGCCACAATGACTCGTATAACCAGTGTATCGCCAACGAATCACAGAACTTTAGATCAAAAAGACAAAAACCCAGCGCACGCCGATAAAGCGTAGCCGGGTTTTTGTCATGCTCGCCTGTTACTTCGCGGATTGCTGAGCGTTCAGCGTGCTGAAGAACGACGTGATGTTGCTGGCTGTGGCCTTCATCTGCCCTACCAGCAAGTCCATGGCGTTGTACTTGGCAGTCAACACCTTGGTCAGGTTGGCGACACGCACATCCAACGCCACTTGCTGGTCGGTCAGGGTGCGTGTGTTCTTGGTGAGGATGGCCATGCGCTGATCAAGCAAACTGGTGCCGAGTTTGTCATTCGCTGGCGGTTTGAGGTACGGATCCACCGCCTTGCTCATACGTGCCAACAGACCATTGGTGTCGTCGGTACCCGTGAACAATTGCTGGACCTGACCCGTCATGCCTGGCTGATCCATGGTTTTGGTGAAGGCGGCGGTATCAAACTTCAGGTTACCGGTGTTGCGGTCGGTCATCACACCCAGTTGGGACAGCACGGCCAACGGACCGCCAGCACCCGTTGCCGTCAACTCGGCACGAACGCTGGCAATCAGCGAGCGCGGCATCGCATCGCCAGTGAACGCCGCTTGCACGGTCAACTTGCCATCTTCGTCCGGCGTCGCCTTGGACAAGGTGTCGATGGTAGTTTTCAACGTGTTGTAAGCGTCGACAAACGACTGAATCGATGCCTGCAGCCCTTTGGTGTTGGCATC
This sequence comes from Pseudomonas sp. P116, assembly GCF_020149425.1. Taxonomy (NCBI): domain Bacteria; kingdom Pseudomonadati; phylum Pseudomonadota; class Gammaproteobacteria; order Pseudomonadales; family Pseudomonadaceae; genus Pseudomonas; species Pseudomonas sp. P116. The sequence continues at coordinate 783,441 of NZ_JACVHB010000001.1, forward strand.
CACGCCAATAACCGTTGGAGTGCTCGGTGGTGTGCCAGCGCTGACCGTTGTCAGATTCAGGGTCAGACCACTGATTGCACCGGTCACCGTGTTGCTCTTGCTGGTTACCTGAAGGCCGTCGATGGTCAACTTGGCATTTTGCGCAACGCCGTTGACGGCGCCCGCAGCACCTGCCGCAGGACTGGTCCCCAGCGGCTGGGTACCATCAATTTCCAGACCGGCAATACCGCTGACGCTGAGGTCGGAACCTTCGCCAGTCTTGTTCGAACTGATCACCAGGCGCGAAGCACCGGTGCTGTCGGTCACAATGTTGGCGGAGATGCCGTTGGCGCCCTGAGCCTTGTTGATGGCGTCACGGGTAGTCTGCAAAGTGGCATTGGCCGGGATGTCGACGTTGTAATCAGTGCCATTCTGACTGATTTTCAAGGTACCAGTCGGAATGGCACTGGCGGCGCCGCCGGCGAAAGAGGCACTGGCAATTTTTGAGCCGGTGGCCAGCTGGTTGACGACAACACTGTAATTACCCGAAACCGCGGTGCTATCGGCGGTGGCGTTCAAAACGGCGGTATTGGCCGAAGTCGCGGTGAAGCCGGCAAATGCAGGATTGGTCTTGCTGCCCAGATTGGTCATTGCCGTCTGGAACGCAGTCAGCGCGCTCTTCAACGAACCGACACCGGAAATCTTCAGCGTGTTGGTTTTGGTCGCGGTATCGATTTGCGTCTGCTTTGGTGCCTTGTCGGCGTTGACCAGTGCAGTAACGATAGCCCCGATGTCCAGGCCGGAACCCAGTCCGGAACCCGGTAGAATTGGACTTGCCATGTGCATCTCCCTTCAGATTGTTGCCATTCTTTTGACCGCTACACGCATCTTGAGAACGTACAAACATTATTCATGCCAGCTATCAGGCCTTGGCGTCGAACAACACATGACTTGCGTTGGCGAGGCTGTCTGCCAGCTTGAGGGCTTCTGCGGAGGGAATCTGTCGAACGATTTCACCCGTCTCGCTTGCGATCACCTTGACGATGACCTTCCCGGAATGCTCATCGATGGAGAACTCCAGATTGCGCTTGATCGATTGAACAAACTTCTCGATCTCCTGCACTGCCAGTTTCAACTTGGCATCGTCCGTATCCTGACTCTTGGCAGCGACCGGAGCTTCAGCCTTGGTAACTTTAGGCGTCTCTGACGGTTTGTCAGCAACCGGCGTTACTGGCTTGGGAGCCGGATAAGACAGGTTAAGCTTCACGCTCATGTCCATGCTCATCACCTCCTGACGTAAAAAGGCGAGAGAGCACGACTAGCGCACTCCCCCGCCCAAACTTGTTCCGAAATTACTGAAGCAGTTTCAGTACAGCGGAAGGCAGTTGGTTGGCTTGAGCCAGAACGGAGGTCGAAGCCTGCTGCAGAGTTTGCTGCTTGGTCAGGTTAGCAGTTTCTGCGGCGAAGTCGGTGTCTTGTACACGACCCTGTGCAGCAGTGGTGTTCTCAACGATGTTCTGCAGGTTGGAGATGGTGCTGGTCAGACGGTTTTGCGAAGCACCCAGGCTGGCACGGGTATCACCGATCGCAGCGATAGCAGCGTCGATTGCAGTGATAGCGGCGTCGATGTTGACACCGGCGTTAGCAGCGTCAGTACCGGTCAGAGCCAGAGTAGCCTTGTCTACGGACAGGCTCACGGCGTCGAACTTGGAGCTCAGTACCAGGTCGATGTGGTTGGCAGTACCAGTGTTTGCGCCAACTTGCAGAGTCACAGTACCAGCCGAACCGTCCAGCAGGTTTTTGCCGTTCAGGTTGGTGGAAGCAGCGATACGGCTGATTTCGTCGGACATGTCGGCGAATTCAAGGTTGGTTGCTTTCTGGTCAGCAGTGCCGTTGGTGCCGGTACGTGCTTTAACAGCCAGTTCACGCATACGCTGCAGGATGTCGGTAGTAGCTTGCAGAGCGCCTTCAGCGGTCTGAGCAACGGAGATACCGTCGTTGGCGTTCTGGATAGCCTGGTTGCCACCGCGGATTTGCGATTGCATACGGGTGGAGATCTGCAGGCCAGCGGCGTCGTCTTTAGCGCTGTTGATTTTCAGGCCGGAAGACAGGCGCTGCATCGAAGTCGACAGAGCGTCGGAAGCTTTGTTCAGGTTTTTCTGAACGTTCAACGATGTGGTGTTGGTGTTTACTGTTAAAGCCATGACGAATTCCTCGTTGGTTGGGTACTGCGGCTTCCGGCCCTGGCAACCGCCGGGTATGGCCTAGAGAACCTTCGTAATAGTTATCGTCGGGAATGCAGGTTGCTTGAGGGCTTTTTAAAAAATATTTGCCATCACCCTGCCACCCTCGAGAAAACAAAGGCTTAGCCGCCCTTCACCCACGAAAAAATGACGTCATAAAACCGACCGGCGCGCAAACCGGCGGGCCAGCGCGCTTGCTTGCTTTCAGGCCGGCACACTTTGCAGCAGCTCGATCAGTTCATACTCCATATAGTCAGCCAGTCCCAACCAGTCCTGACGCTCCTGACAATCGAGCATTTGCGTCAGCATCTGCGCCCACCTCTGCCGGGCATCCGCAGGCGCGAACTGCAGCAACTGCTGCGCCCCCTCGAAGACGTCGACCATGCTTAGCGCCGCCTCGACGTCACGTCCCAGTCGAAACAGACCCGCGCAATCACGGCACTCGTTGATGCATTGCGCCATTGCCGTCATTGCACAAACTCTTGATTGAACCGCGCCCCGGCGATCAGCGCGCCCCCTCTGCTGCTATTGAAAAACTCAACCTGGGGATGGGCGGCGATGAAGCGTTCGAGAACGCATAAGTAGCCACGGAAGTTGAGTTGGGTGCTGACGCGCTGGCCATTCCCGTCACGCACCCAATGCCGCGCCTGGCTCACACTCGGCCCAAGCTCACCGTCATTCCAGCCAGCATGGGTCTTGTTCATCGGGAAGGCGAAGTCGGCGCCGAACAGAGTGATACGCGTTGCGCCCATTTTCACCGCCAGGTCCACCGCCGGGTGAATCACACTGCCGCCGACATGCAGTTCGCCGCGCGGATATTCCTCGCGCAATGCGGCATAAACCGGGCTGGCGGAATAGCCGCCGTAGCGTTTGCCCTTCCAGGCGCGCAAAATCTCGGGGTCGCTCATCGGCAAATAGACCAGAGGAATACCGTCGGACTCTTCAAATGGCAGATGACGGAAGCTGATGAGCTGATCAATGCTCACCACCAGATCCGGCACCACACCGTGCTCACGCAGCGGTCGATAAGCAGTGTCGACACAAATGAACAGCGGACGCTGCGCCTGAGCCCGCACTTTCGCCAGCCGTTCGAAATGCCCCTCCAGGGTCGGCCCGGTGGCGATCACGTAGACTTCCCGGTCGACGCAAGTGCCAAACAGTTGCGCCACATCGTCATCGCCGAGCAACACTGGCAAGCAATCCTGCAAGCGCTGCTGAATGACCGGCGACTGCGGATCGAACTCACGATTGTTGAAGCTCAGGTGCACTTCACTGACCAGCCGATCACGGATCTTTGCGTTGAAGTCATCAGCCAGCAGCATCTCGGTCGGCAGGGCAAAAAACGGCGTGCAGATATCAGACAGATCACCGGCGTAAAACAGTTCCACGCGCGGATCCTCCAGCCACTGGCGCTGATCAAGCAACTGCACAACCAGCGCAAACAAAGCGCCATTGAGGATATGCACGTACAACCGTTCAAGCCCCGCGCGCTCCAGCAACACCGCAGGCAAATCGCCCAGGCCGGTGCCATAGACATGCAATTGCGCTTTATCCGCCAGGCTGGCTGCCTGAACACGGGCTTCGTGAGTACGGTCATGGCGACTGGTGAGTTGAACGCCATTGACGCTCAGGGTCGAGCCCAGCCCCTGCACCAGTTCAGCCTGAACCGCCGCACTGTCTTCGGCCATCAAGCGCTCGAACAGGGCCGGCCAGCGGCGCTGAAGGACTTCGGCGTTGGCCTGGAAAAACTCGCTCATGGCGCCTCGCGCTCCGTTTCAGGCAAAAAAATAGCGTTCAAGGTTAACCTTGAACGCTATTTTTGTATCCGCCGTTTTTAATCAGGCTCAGGGGCGGAAGATGATCGCCGAGCCCCACGACAGACCGACACCGAAACCACTGAGCGCGACGCGCTGCCAGGCGGAATCGAGTACGTGTTTTTCCAGCAGCAGCGGAATACTCGACGACACGGTGTTGCCGGTCTCGACCATGTCCTTGATGAACTTCTCAGGCTCGCCTTCAAAGCGTCGCGCCACGGCATCGACAATCGCCGCACTGCCCTGGTGAATGCAGAAGGCGTCGATGTCATCGGCCTTGAGACCGGAATCATCGAGCAACTCGTGCAAGTGCGCCGGGACTTTGAGCAGCGCGAAGTTGAACACCTGACGACCGTTCATGAAGAACACGCCATCGGTGACTTTCAGGTGTGGCGCGCCGGAACCGTCGGTGCCGAACTTGGCCTTGCCCAGTGCCCAGGTCGGATCTTCACCCATCCAGGTCGCAGTGGCCGCATCACCGAACAGCATGGTGGTGTTGCGGTCTTCCGGGTCAACGATTTTTGAATACGGATCGGCGGTGATCAGCAGGCCGTTCTTCAGGCCTGCGGCTTCCATGAAACCCTTGATCGCGTAGATGCCATAGACATAACCGGAGCAACCCAACGAAATATCGAACGCGGCGACATTGGTTGGCAGACCTAGTTTGTCCTGCACAATCGCAGCAGTGTGCGGCAAGCCTTCTTCATCACCGTTCTGGGTGACAACGATCAAGGCATCGATCGATTCACGCTTCAGTCCAGGGTTGCTGGCAAACAGCGCATTGGCTGCTTCCACGCACAGATCGGAGGTTTCTTGATCAGCGTCTTTGCGCGGCAGGAACGCCGAGCCAATCTTGCCAAGGATGAACTCTTCATCCTTCTCGAATTTTGCACCTTGTGCGTAATTGTCCACGCCGGCTACAGGAACGTAGCTCGCAATGCTTTTTATGCCAATCATTACGGCTTCCCAATAAAAAACAGCCCAAGACCACCGCTCGCAAGGATTTGAGGGGCGCCGACAAACAGAAAATGGTTGCCACGACGGGCAACCAAGGGGAGCGCAAAGGGCTATCACTGGAACCAAAAACGGGCCAGGCGCCATCTCCCCGATCAATACAATACAGTGAAGATGCGCGTTATGACTCGCAGGTCACGCTATTTTGCCGAATCCATTACAGATTGGGTTATTCGACCAACGACCAATCCAGCGGCGTACCGCGCTTGATCGGCGTGCGAGCGCAGCGCCCGAGGACGGCATCGGTGTGCTTGGGCGGTAGACCGAGGCCGGGACGAATGGCGCGCAGATTGTCCCGCGTAAAGGGGGCACCGGCGGCCATGTCGGCGGTCACGTACAGCGAGCGGCGATACACCACCGACTTGAGTTCGGCGTCGGTAGCGCCGTATTGCACCTGGCCCAACGCCTGCCACGCACGTTCGGTTTCCACCACCAGGCTGGCCATCTCGGCCGGCTCCAGCGAGAAACTGGCATCCACCCCGCCCGCCGAACGGTCGAGGGTGAAGTGTTTTTCCACCACCGTCGCGCCGAGCGCCACGGCCGCCACCGAGACGCCAACGCCCATCGAATGATCGGACAGCCCCACCTCGCAACCGAACAATTCACGCAGATGCGGGATCGTCCGCACATTGCTGTTTGCCGGAGTCGCCGGATAAGTGCTGGTGCATTTGAGCAACACCAGATCCTTGCACCCGGCTTCACGGGCGGCGCGCACGGTTTCATCGAGTTCGGCAATGCTGGCCATGCCGGTGGAGATGATCAGCGGCTTGCCGGTGGCGGCGACACGGCGGATCAACGGCAGATCGGTGTTTTCAAAACTGGCGATCTTGTACGCCGGCACGTCGAGGCTTTCGAGAAAATCCACGGCCGTGTCATCGAACGGCGTCGAGAACGTGAGCATCCCCAGCTCCTTGGCGCGAGCGAATATCGGCGCATGCCATTCCCACGGTGTGTGGGCCTGCTCGTACAAGTCATACAAAGAAGTGTCGGCCCACAGACTGCCCGGGTCTTTGATGAAGAACTCGCCCTCCGCCAGATCCAGCGTCATGGTCTCGGCCGTATAGGTTTGCAGTTTCAACGCGTGCGCGCCGGCCTTGGCGGCGGCTTCGACGATTTGCAGGGCCACGTCCAGCGACTGGTTATGATTGCCGCTCATCTCGGCAATGATAAACGGCGGCGCGTCGGCACCGATCAGACGGTCGCCAATCTTGAAACTACTCATGAACGGTGTTCCCTTTTATTCAAACTGGAGTTCAGCCCGTCGGGCAGCAACTGCGCATCGTCCAGCGTGGCGTGACTTAACTTGGGCTCAGCATCGGCCAATGCAGCGGCGACTCGCAATGCACCGCGCCCATCGACCATTTGCCGGGAACGTTCGGCCAGGCTCTGGCGCAGATAAAAATTAGCGGCGACAAAACCAATCGCGTCGCGCAACTGCGCGACGCTGACCTGCTCGCGCGCGCCCATGAACACATGCGCGCCGGCTGCCGCCATGACTTCACCGTTGACCTGCTGGTTATTCGACACCGCTATACAGATCGTCGGCAAACCCAACGCCGCACGTTCCCAACTGGTGCCGCCACCGGCGCCGATAAACAGATCGGCCTCGCTCATGCGTTGATGGAAATCGCTGACAAAACTGTGCAGACGCCAGTTCGGCCGCGTTTGCACCAGTGCCTGCATCTGCGCCCATGCCGGGTTGTCGGCACCGGCGACGAAATCAACGTCCAGCTCAGGGAAGTCCGCCAGCGCGAGCATGGCGTGATGGGTCTGCATGGCCGCATCGAAACCGCCGAAATTCACCAGTACGCGTCGGGCCTTGGGCTTGATCTTGATCGCCGGGCAATCGAACTCTTCACGCAACATGGCATAGCGCGGACCGAGCAGTGTGCGGCAGCCCTCGGGCAACAACGGCGTGTAGTTTTCGCTGAGGCCGGACAAATTCTGATTGAGCAGCAAATCAACGCTGTAGCGCCGAGTGGCGAGATCGTCGACGGCCGCAATACGCGGCGCCCAACGCCGTGCGGCGGTCTGCCAGTGATGATCGAGACCGTAATGGTCGGCGATGATCCAGTCGAATCCGGCGTGATCTTCCAGCAGCAAATCCAACGCATCGATGTCGGCCTGCCACGGCAGCATCGATTCGATGGCTTGCTGCGGGTCTTCATCGGGATAGCGACCGGGCAACGCAAAAGTCTCGAAACCTTCCGCGCTCAGAGCATCGAGTCGATGCCCCGGCAACTGCCGACAGGCAAACGCGACATGACTGCCCTGCTTGCGCAGCACCCGCGCCAGCGTCAGGCAGCGGGCAATGTGGCCGCTGCCGATGGTCGGCGAAGCGTCGGCGCGAATCAGGACTCTCATTGCAACTCTCCGCCGGCCTTGAGCGCGGCGTACAGGTATTCGGCTCGCTTCCAGTCTTCGGGCGTATCGATGTCCTGCACCAGATGCCGGGGCAAAATCACCGGCAGACTGGCCGGCGAATAGACCACCTCGCCGCGCAGCCACGCATCCGTGCGCCCCCAATAAAACTGCCCGGCATCCTGAAACGCTTCGGGCAGATCCTGCGAACGGGTCTCACGAAATTCCGGGTACAACGCCGAAAGCGCGCCCTGCCCGTCCAGCGTCAGCGCACGTTGCACCGGGAAACCGAAGTTGCACACGGAGAAGGCGAAGGATTTATCCGGCTGTTGCGCCAGCAACTCAAAGCCCTGACGCAGATAACGCGCCTGCAACAACGGCGCCGTGGCGTACACGCAACAGGCGTAATCAAAGGCTGGCAGTTGCTGCAAGGCATGCACGATCACTGCGGCGGTGCCGGTAAAATCATCCGCCAGCTCGGCCGGGCGCAAAAACGGCACATCAGCCCCGTGCGCCCGCGCGATCTCGGCGATTTCTTCGTCATCGGTGCTGACGACAACCTGATCGAACAAGCCCGAATCCAGCGCCGTGCGAATCGAGCGGACAATCATCGGCACGCCAGCGAACAGCGCCAGGTTCTTGCGCGGGATGCGTTTGCTGCCCCCGCGCGCCGGGATGATTGCGATGTTGCTCACGTTGTCCTACTCCTCAATCAGCAGCCGGCGTAATTGCTCGACCACGTAATCCTGCTGCTCCTCGGTCAGCAGCGGAAACATCGGCAGACTGATCGCTTCGGCGTAATAGCGCTCGGCTTGGGGGAAGTCGCCCTCGGCAAAACCCAGTGCCTGATAGTAAGGCTGCAGATGCACCGGAATGTAGTGCAGATTCACGCCGATCCCGGCCGCGCGCAAGCCTTCGAACACCTGACGATGGCTGAGGCTGATGCGCTCAGCCTGCAAGCGCACCACATACAAATGCCAGGCTGATTCCGCGTCCGGTTGAGCGCTGGGTAACGTCAGCGGCAAGTACGTCAGCAACTGCTCGTAGCGCGCTGCCAACTCGCGACGCCGAGCGATGAAGTCGTCCAGCTTGCCCAGTTGCGACAAGCCCAACGCGGCTTGCAGATCGGTGATCCGGTAATTGAAGCCCAGCTCGATCTGCTGGTAGTACCAAGGGCCGTGGCTGGGCTCGGTCATCTGCTGCGGATCGCGGGTCATGCCATGGCTGCGCAGGCGTTGCAGGCGCTCGGCCAATGCCGGGCGATTGGTCAGGACCATGCCGCCCTCGGCACTGGTGATGATCTTCACCGGATGAAAACTGAACACGGTCATTGCCGCAAATTCACCGCAACCCACCGGACGCCCGGCGTAAGAAGCGCCGACCGCGTGGGAGGCATCTTCGATCACGGTAAAGTTGTAGCGCTCGGCGAGTTCGGCAATCTTGCGCATGTCGCAGCTCTGCCCGGAGAACGCCACCGCCACCAAGACTTTTGGCAGCGTGCCGTCCTGTTCAGCCTGATCCAGTTTCGCCGCCAATGCGTAAGCATCGAGGTTCCAGGTCAGCGGGTCGATGTCGACAAAGTCCATATCAGCGCCGCAGTAACGCCCGCAGTTGGCCGAGGCGAGAAAGGTATTCGGCGTGGTCCACAGGCGGTCGCCCGGGCCAAGACCCGCCGCCAGACACGCAATGTGCAGCGCCGCCGTGGCGTTGCACACCGCCACGGCGAAATCGGCCTGGCAACGCTCGGCCACAGCTTGCTCGAAGCGCTCGATGGTCGGCCCTTGCGTCAACCAGTCCGATTGCAACACCTCGACGACGGCATCAATGTCCGACTGATCGAGACTCTGCCGACCGTAAGGGATCATACCGAGAGCTTCGCGTGCAGCGCCGCGATCTGTCCGACCGAGAGGAAGTGCGGATTGGTGTCGGAGCGATATTCAAAATCTTCACTCACCGCGCGACCCTGCTCGCCAAGTTTGTCGACGGCAAAATCGACATCGACGCTGGTAAAGCGAATCGACGGCTGGATGGTGTAGTGATCCTCGAACTCAATGGTCATCCGCGCATCGTCCAGCGGCACCATCAACTCATGGAGTTTTTCGCCGGGACGAATGCCGACGTTTTTGTGCGGCAGATGTTCAGCCATGCCACGGGCCAGATCGACGATGCGAATCGACGGAATCTTCGGCACGAACACTTCGCCACCGTGCATCCGCGCGAAGCTGTCGAGGACGAACTGCACACCGTGGTCGAGGGTGATCCAGAAGCGTGTCATGCGCTCGTCGGTAATCGGCAGCTCTTGCGCGCCATCGGCGATCAGCTTGCTGAAGAACGGCACCACCGAGCCCCGCGAACCGGCCACGTTGCCGTAGCGCACCACGGCAAATCGGGTTTCCTGCTCGCCGGCAATATTGTTGGCGGCGACGAACAATTTGTCCGACAGCAACTTGGTCGCGCCGTACAGGTTGATCGGGCTGGCCGCCTTGTCGGTGGACAGCGCCACGACTTTTTTCACACCGTTATCGATGGCCGCGGCGATGATGTTTTCCGCGCCGTTGACGTTGGTGCGGATGCATTCGGTCGGGTTGTATTCAGCCGCCGGCACCTGCTTCAACGCGGCGGCGTGCACCACGTAATCGATGCCGCGCATGGCCTGACGCAGACGGTCAGCATCACGCACGTCACCGATGAAGTAACGCATGCACGGCGCGTTGAACGTCTGCTGCATTTCGTATTGCTTGAGCTCATCACGAGAGAACACCACCACGCGCTTGGGCTGGTACTGCTCCAGCAAGCGGCGGATGAAGTTGCGCCCGAACGAGCCCGTGCCGCCGGAGATGAAGATCGATTTACCGTTGAACATGTGTAATTCCTGTTCCCTGTCCGACGGACTCAAGCGAGCAACTGCGACCAATCGATCGAAGTGTTTTCAGCCAAGGTAAAGCCTTTGCCGGTCAGGGCCAGGTTGGCGTTATAAGCCGGATCCTGGGCAAAAGCGCTGCTCCATTTCTCACGCAATGCGGCCAGCGCCTCAGGGGCTTGCGGCAATTCACCGGTGTGCAGCACCTGGACCAGCGGCGTCCACACGGTGAGGTAACCAGCCTGCCCGGCCTTGAGGCACAGATCGACATCGCTGAAGCCATCAGCGAAGGTCACTTCATCCAGACCACCGAGCGCGTTGAACAACTCTTTGCGCACCATCAGGCACACCTTCGACACGGCCGAATAGTTCTGCTCGACCGACAGGCGCTGCATGTAACCCGCAGCACTGTGTTTCTCGCCGATGAACGCCGAACCGACGCCACCGTTCAGACCGAGAATCAAACCCGCCTGGGCGATTTTCCCGTCACGGCTGACCAGTTTGGCACCGACGATCCCGACTTCCGGACGCTGGGCATGGTTGAGCAGCGAATCGAGCCAGTTCGGGTTGACGACTTCTGCGTCAGCGGCCAGCAGAACCAGGTATTCACCCTGCGCCTGCTCGCTGGCAGCGTTATACAGCGCCACTTCGCCGAGTGTTTGATCGGCGCGCAAGACGTTCACTTTCGGATGGCGCAATGCACCCAGCCAGTCATTGACCGCTGCCGACTGATTAGCGTTTGCCGCCACCAGTACTTCATAGCGGTTATAGCGGGTTCTGAGCAGCAGGCCTTCCAGGCAGCGACGCATCACTGGCAAGTCATCAATGACCGGCAGAATGATCGACACCATCGGCTGCTCGGTGTGGCGGTAATCAATCTGCCAGGTGCCCGGCGCCGCCGAAGTCACTTTGGCCTGGTAGCCGCGATTGCCTAGATGGCGCAACAACGCCTGACGCTCGTGGGCGTTTTCTTCCAGCGCTGCTGCTTGTGTGATCAACAACGGCTCGTCGAGATGCGCCAGACCGTCGAGGCCACCCTGCTCAATGATGCGCAGCAGCAGGTCGAACTCCATCGCTTTGCTGAAGTCGGCCTGATAACCGCCGACCTCCAGCAGCACGTCGCGGCGCACAAGCCAATGGCGTGCCATCAGCGACGGGATGCTCTGCAGCAAATCAAGATTGAAGCCAGGGCGGAACACGTCCACCAGCGCACCTTCTTCAGTGCGCTGGATTTCATCAGTGGCCACCGCGCGAAGCCCCGTGGCCGACATCAGTTCCAGGCCGGCGCGCAACAGGCCGCTCGGTGTGAATTCATCACCCACGTTCGCCAGCAGCAACCAGTCGCATGGAGATTGCGCGGCGCTCAGGTTCAGTTTGTCGACGAGGCTGCCCGGCGTGACCCGGACAAAGTGCAAGGTGTTCTGTGAGGTGGTCGCACTCTGCGGCTCGCCCGTGGTGAAGACGACAATTTTGAAAGCTTTGCTGTGACCTTCGACGAGGCTGTCGAGTGTCACTTGCAGCTTCTCGACGTTGCTGTCCAGATCCAGCAGGAAGATGCCGAATTGTGGACCGCCATTGTTCGCCGCCAGATGCCTGGCAATCAACGCAGTCTGTTCGGCGTCCGGCTTGCGAGCCGCCAGCCAGTCGAGCAAACGGCCCGAGCGCATCTTGCTGAAGACCGGGTAATGATCGGTGTCCGCCACTGCCCCCAGACGAGCATCCCACTCAGCTATCTTCTGCGCTTGCTCGTCTTCGCCGAGGGTTTGCAGTTGCGCCGACAGACGCTTGAGCACAGCGCGGTTGAACGCGTTGTTGTCATGGGCCTGCCACAACCGGTCGACGACACTTTCCGCCGTATCGTTATTGCGTGCCTGCAGCAGGTATTCCTGCCGGGTCCATACACCCTCGAGTTTTTCCAGCTGAATGCGACCGGCCGGCATCGCGTGCAGCAAAAACTCGAACTGGGTCAGCAAGTCAAAAAAGCGCTCGTTGTAGAAAGGCATCTCGACGTATTGGCGTGGCCCGAATTTGCGCTCTGGTGCCTTGGTAAGGTTGCTCCAGGCGGACTCGAAAATCAGCTCGGTCGTCAACGCACGCCCGGATTCCAGGCTGTCCGTCATGGCCGCGAAGCTTTCCAGGGCCAACGCCTTGCGCTGCGCCTGATCGAGATCGGTGATACCGGTCGGCAAGGAGGCGAGGAATTCGGCGAAGGCTTCGCGCTCGGTCACAGATTTGGTGTCGGTGTACGACAGCGCGTGGTAGACCTCGGTGTTGTGGTCGGAGAAACCGATGTTGATCTCGCGCACGACATAAGGAATCGGCAGGATGCGCGCCTTGGCGTTCGCCAGCAGGTAGTAGGTGTGGCCGATTTCCTGCCATTCGAAACTGGTGCCCGGCGGCAATGCCGCGTACCAGTCCTTGATGATCGAGGTACGGCACACGCCATAGAACGGCGGCACGTACTGGTGCATGAAGTCGAGAACACGATCCTCGGCACGCTCCGACGCGTAGTCCTCGCAGATTTTCTTGTCGCGGCGGTAGTAGCTGACGCTGCCGGCCAGCGCCAGGTACATCAGGCAGTAGCCGTGGCACAGCCCGTAGTCGCGGTTGGCTTCCAGGAAGTTGACAGACTCGGCCAGCGATTCATGCAGGATGAAATCGTCGTCAGCCGCGAACACCATATACGGCGTCGTCAGTTGCTCGACACCGTAGGTCAGTTTGGCCTGCATCCCCCAGTAGGCGAATTGCGGCAGGTGCTGATAATCGACCGCGGAGAAATCACCTTCCGGGCGCTCGGAAGAAGAGTCCAACACCAAAACCTTGCAAGGCAGACCGCTGTAGTACTGCAGCGCTCGACGCAAAAAAGCCGGGCGGTTGTGGGTGATCAGTACCACCGTCAGCAACTCGCTCAATGGCAGCTTGTTTTCAGAACCGTACTTGCCTTGCATAACTTCTCCCCACTACCGGCGAAACCGCCCGAAAAACACTTTAATGATGGAACGGATCAACGAACCCGACGCAGGTAACCGTCAGAGGCGACCGTGATCAGCAGCTTGTCTTGCATCTGCTGGTCGATCTCGAAATCCTGGTTCTCTTTCAGGTAGGCCCAAACTGCGGTTTTCGGGTTGTCACCCGGACCCCACGGGCGATCCGGGAAGGCATCGGCCGGCATGTCTTCAACCACGGTGTCCATGACCACGCAGTAGCTGTCAGCCGAAACCAGTGGTGCGTAAAGACGCAGTTCTTCGAGGACATGGTCGTGGGTGTGATTGGAATCGAGCACCACGATCACTTTCTTGCCGGCCGCCGCCTGACGAACCTGCTCGACCACTGCCGGATCGAGGCTTGAGCCTTCGATCATGCTGATGCGCTTGATCATCTGATGGCTTTCGATGGCCTCACGGTTGTGCGCACGGATGTCGCGATCGATGCCCAGCACTTCGCCGTGGCCCTGCAATTCGAGCAGCGAGGCGTAGTAAATGATCGAACCGCCGTGGGCGATACCGCACTCGATCACCAGGTCTGGCTTGATCCGCCAGATCAGCTCCTGCATCGCCATCATGTCTTGCGGCAATTGAATGATCGGACGGCCCATCCACGAAAAGTGGTAGGTGTATTTGTGTTTGGCCGACTGGTTGTAGAACTCCTGGGCCAACGCCTTCAGGTCCTTGTCCTGGCCCTGGGCAATCACTTCGGCCTGGCACTCCGCCTCGAAGGCTTTGATTACGTTATCGCTCATTGTCCGGTCTCACTGAAAAGTCATTTGATAGTCACGCTGCCAAAGGCATTCGCTTCGAGGCACATCAGTTGCTCTGCTGCACCTCAAGCAGATCTTGCAAACGGTCGACCACCGCCCAGAACGCCATGGGTTCGTGTGTCGGGTAGGAGTAATGCCCCAGGTTCAAATCGATCGAAGCGCCGCGTTCGCGCAGGCGTTGCTCGACGAGGGTTCTTACTGAAATCGGCTGGCCACTGGCGCAATTGATCACGCCGTCGAAGTCGCGTTGATGCAGGATCGCGGCGAGGTAAGTGGCCGCGGTGGCAATCGGCAGAAAGTCGCGCAACTGCTCGCCCGCAGACATGTTGAACGACGCCTCACCGGCGTCGACTGCGCGGTCCAGCGCCGCCAACAGACTGTTGGGGTTCTGCCCTTCGCCATGCAGGTAAAACAGCCGCGCCCATTGCAGGGTGAAAGGATGCTCTTGCTGCAAACTCTGCAAAAACAGGTGCAAGGTGTGCTTGGCCAGACCGTACGGATTGCTCGGCCGTGGCTCGGTGTTTTCGCTGAGCGGGCCGCTTTGCATGCCGTACTCGAAGCAGGTGCCGGTGACCAGCACCTGCTTCACCCCCGCCTCGACCGCACGCTTGATAAAGCGGTAATCGGCCATCAGGTTGTGCTCGAAATGGAACAACGCCCGATAGTTCGGCAACCCGGGCCAGGCCAGATGCGCGAGCACGTCGACGCCTTCGGTCAACGCGGCAACATCGAGATCGGCAGCGTGAATATCCGCTGCGACGAACTCGACATCGTTGATCCACGGCATGCCCTGCACGGTTTCTGCGTTGCGTGCCACTGCACGAACAGCGCAGCCGCGCACCAGCAATGCCGCGACCAGATGCCGACCGACGAAGCCCGTGGCTCCGGTTACGAGAACCTTCACAGCACTTTCAACTCAGGCACGGCGATCACGAAGCGGCCGTCCCACTGACGCACTTGCGCCAATTGCTGACTGACTTCGTGCAGCAGGTTCCATGGCAGCACCAGCACGTAGTCGGGTTTTTCGATATCGATCTGCGCCGGCCCAACAATCGGGATGCGACTGCCCGGCAGAAACTTGCCCTGTTTGTGCGGGTTGGCATCGGCCACCCAAGCGAGCAGGTCCGGTTTGACCCCGGCGTAGTTGAGCAAGGTGTTGCCCTTCGCTGCCGCGCCGTAACCGACCACACGTTTACCGTCAGCCTTGGCCTGCAACAGAAAGCGCAGCAATTCATGCTTGATCCGTTCGGCGGCAGGCGCGAGGCTCGCGTAGTACTCGGGGGTTTTTACCCCTGCATCAAGTTCAGCCTGCAACTGTTGTTGCACCGCTGGTTGCACCGGGCGACGCTCACCGTCCTTGCGCTGCACGAATACCCGCAGCGATCCGCCGTGAGTGCTCAACTGGCTGACGTCGAATACTTCCAGGCCGTTGCGCTCGCACAGGGTTTGCACGGCCGTCAGCGACAGATACGAATAATGCTCGTGATACAGCGTGTCGAACTGCGCGCCGGCCATCAGCGTCAGCAGTTGCGGGAATTCGAACGTGGCCACGCCGGTTGGCTTGAGCAAGGAGGCGAAACCGCCGAGGAAATCGTTGATGTCCGGCACATGCGCGAGCACGTTGTTGGCGGCCATCAGGTCAGCAGCCCAGCCTTCGCTTTTCAGCTGCGCGGCGGTGTCGCGACCAAAGAACAGCTCACGAATTTCCAGCCCCTTTTCCCGCGCCGCTTGCGCAGTACTGCGGGTCGGCTCGACGCCCAGACACGGGATGCCGCAACCGGCGACGTACTGCAACAGGTAACCGTCGTTGGCAGCGACTTCGACCACGCGGCTGTCGGCGGTCAGGCCGAAGCGCTCGACCATCTCGGCCACATAGCGCTCTGCATGGGTTAGCCAGGTGCTGGAGAACGAACTGAAGTAGGCGTACTCGGCGTCGAACAGGCTGTCGGCGGAGGTGTAATCCTCGGTCTGCACGAGCCAGCATTGCTGGCACACGGCGACCTTCAGCGGCACCCATTGCTCGGCCTGTTCCAGCCGATCGGCATGCACGTAGGCGTTGGACGGTGGCGAGGTGCCGAGGTCGATCAGCGGCAGGCTCAGCGGTGCGGCGCACCCACGGCAATTCATAGACGCACTCCAGCAAAGTGTTGATCGAGCGCGGGATGGCTGGAATCCCGCGCTGACAAATTATTGACGGGCAACGGCCAGGCAATCGCCAGCCGTGGATCGTTCACCGACAGACCGCCTTCGTGCTCCGGCGCGTAATCAGCGCTGTGCAGGTAGAGCAATTCGGCGTCTTCGGTCAGCGTCTGGAAACCGTGGGCGAACCCGGCCGGAATCAACAGACTGCGACCGTCGCCTGCCTTCAGATGCTCGGCGTGCCAGTGCAAAAAGGTTTCCGAGTCCGGACGCAAATCGACCGCCACATCCCACACTTCACCGCGCAGGCAGGTGATCAGTTTGGCTTCCGGCGCATTCGCGTTCTGGTAATGCAGACCGCGCACGCTGCCCTTCTCGCGGGTGCACGAATGGTTGATCTGGCGGATATGAAACTCACTGCCGAACGCACTCAGACTGCCCTCGCAGAACAACCGGGCGAAGTGCCCGCGCTGATCTTCGAAGCGTTTGTGCTGGACGCTGAACAATCCGGCCAGCGGCAATGCCTGCAAGGAAAACTCGCTCACAGCGCGCCTCGGTACAGGTTCAGTTGGCCGAGGGTGACGGCGCGCATGTCGTCGCCGTTCTGCCACGCCAAATGCCAGTCGAGGGTTTGCGTCAGGCATTGCTGCAAGGTCCAGCGCGGCTGCCAACCGAGCAGTTGGCGTGCGCGGCTGCTGTCCAGACGCAGCAGGCCGGCCTCGTGCAGTTCACTCGGCTCGATGCGCAGACCGCGCGCTTGCGGCCAGCGGCTGGCGAGCAATTCGACCACTTCGCCGACGCTGCACATGTCCGCCTCGCCGGGGCCGAAGTTCCACGCACCGGCGTACTCCGGGCCTTGCTCGTAGAGGCCGGCAGCCAGTTGCAGATACCCGGCCAATGGTTCCAGCGCGTGTTGCCACGGGCGCACGGCTTGCGGGTAACGCAGGGTCACCGGCTCGTCTGCCGTCCAGGCTTTGAGTACATCGGGAATCAGTCGCTCGGGAGCAAAATCACCACCGCCCAAAACGTTGCCGGCACGCGCCGTGGCCAGGGCCAGACCGTGCTCGGCGTACTTGTCTGCCGGGAAGAACGAGGCCGCGTAAGACTGCGCCAACAGTTCGCAACAGGCCTTGCTGCTGCTGTAAGGATCGTGGCCACCGAGGGCTTCGTCTTCGCGGTACGGCCACAGCCATTCCTTGTTGGCGTAAACCTTGTCGGTGGTCACCAGCACACAGGCACGTACGCAGCCGACCTGACGAATCGCTTCGAGCAGGTTCAGCGTACCCATGACGTTGCTGGAATAAGTGCCGAGCGGATCGCGATAGCCTTCGCGCACCAGCGGCTGGGCGGCCAGGTGCAGGACGATCTCCGGCTCGGTATCGGCAATGATTTCGAGCAAGGCACCGAGATCACGCAGATCACCGCGCTGATCATCGATGCCTTCGTGCACCCGCGCCAGTTCGAACAGGCTCGGCTCGGTCGACGGATCCAGTGAAAAGCCGCTGACTTGCGCGCCGAGGCTTTGCAGCCACAGGGTCAGCCAACTGCCCTTGAAACCGGTGTGCCCGGTGACCAGCACACGCTTGCCGCGCCAGAAATCCGCACTCAGGCCCATTGCTTCCATGGGGCCTCCCCGCTCTGCCACAGCGCTTCGAGATGGTTCTTGTCGCGCAGGGTGTCCATGGGTTGCCAGAAACCATCGTGTTCGAAGGCTTTGAGCTGTTCGTCCTGGGCCAGGCGGGCCAACGGCTCGGCCTCCCAAGTGGTTTGATCACCCGCGATGTACGGCAACACTTTTGGCGACAGTACAAAGAAACCGCCATTGATCCAGCCACCGTCGCCACGAGGTTTTTCGGTGAAACCGAGGACCTGATCGCCTTGGCGTTCGAGGGCACCGTATCGACCCGGTGGCTGCACCGCAGTGACAGTCGCCAAGCGACCGTGAGCCTTGTGGTAATCGACCAGCTCGCGAATGTTCAGATCGGAAACGCCGTCGCCGTAGGTGAAGCAGAACGCTTCTTCATCCTGCAGGTAACGACCGGCGCGCAGGAGACGGCCACCGGTCATGGTTTCTTCGCCGGTGTCGATGAGCGTGACGCTCCATGGCTCGCTGTAATTCTGATGCACGTCCATGCGATTCTCGCGCATGTTGAAGGTGACGTCGGAGGTGTGCAGGAAGTAGTTGGCGAAGAAGTCCTTGATCGCGTAGCCCTTGTAGCCGAGGCAGATCACGAAGTCGTGAATTCCGTGGGCGGAATACTGCTTCATGATGTGCCAGAGAATTGGCTTGCCACCGATCTCGATCATCGGTTTGGGCTTGAGGTGCGACTCTTCACTGATGCGCGTGCCGAGGCCACCCGCCAAAATAACTGCCTTCATCGTCTCCCCTCTTGTTCGTCACCGGGCTGCACACAGCTTTTTTGAGCTTTGCGGCCTACTGGCTAACCTTTTTGCCGGTTCGGGCGCAGGTGGGAAGCCCGCGAGCGCTCGTTTTATGGCGATTTGAGGGGGACTTGCAGGAAACGCGCCAGCTCGCAGACCCGCCGAATACCATCACAGGGGACAGCGACGAGCGCCCGGATAAAAAAAGGGAGCCCGACCTGCCACGGTCGGGCTCCCTTCGTTACAGCTCAAAATACCTTCAAAGCCACAAGGCGGATGAATCAGCCAAACATGCTGAACCCATCTCCATTGATCGGCAGAACATCACCGTTGGCCGCTTTGAAGTGCTCGATGGTGTTGCCACCAGCGAACCAGTCCTGCAGTTTTACACCTTGGGCGGTTGGATCGGTCGGCGGGGAATATCCATCGCTGAGGTACAAGTCATCACCCACCCGCGCCAGCTGCAACGTGCTGGCCGACCGGACGTTATTCAGGATCAAGGTGTCATTGGTGCTAAGCCCGTCATCCCGGATAGTCACCAGCAGGTTGGTGTTGACGTAATAGGTGTCATCACCCTCTCCGCCGTTGCCAAAGCCACTGGCTTTCATCTGCCCGACTGGAGTGAACAAGGCGCCAAAGGTCAAATCATCATTGCCGGCACCACCGAGCAAGGCAAAGCCCTTACCCGTACCAAGCAGATCGTCATTGCCGGCGCCGCCAACTGCAGTGCCACTGGCGACAAAAATCGTGTCAAAACCATCCTCACCATAGGCGAAGGTGCCACGGTCATCTCCCGTGCTGATGATGCGGTCATTACCATTGCCGCCGTACAGCATGTCAGCCTGCGGCCCGCTGGCAGCAACATCGACCGCGAAAGGTCCGAGCTGGGTGTTGTAGCTACCGTAAATGACATCGTTGCCGTCGCCGCCATAAATCACGTCATTACCCAGACCACCTTCAAAACTGTTGGCAAGCGCGTTGCCTGTCAGCGTGTCATTGAAGTTGGTCGCGATAATGCTCTCGACATTGATCAGCACATCGCCCTGCGCATCACCGCCCGTATTCACGCCGGACTGCAGATTGATGTTCACCGCCGCAGCGCTGTTGGCGTACCAGACTGTGTCGATCCCTTCACGGCCGTCGATCACGTCGGCGCCACCGCCACCGACGAAGTTGTCGTTGAGCGTGGTACCGGACAACGTGTCGGCAAAATTGCTGCCCTGGAAGAGCTCGATCCCGACGAAGGTATCCCCCGCAGCATCACCGGCGTTGACGTTGGTTTTCAGGTCGATGGTGACCGCACTGTCGGACGACTCGTAGCTGACCATATCGAAGCCTGTACCGCCATCGAGCACCAGGGAAGCCGTGCCGCCAACAAATACGTCGTTGAAATTCGAACCACGCATCGCTTCGATGCTGTTGTAGGTGTCACCCAGCGCGATCCCGGTATTGATCCCGGTTTTCCAGTTGATACTGACGCCTACGGTACTGTCGGCGTAAGACACGGTGTCCAGGCCACCACCGCCGATGAACTGGTCGGCACCACCGCCGCCATACAGCACGTCGTTTCCGTTGCCGCCAGTGATGATGTTGTCGAGGGCATTACCGATGCCCGTAAACGCACCGGTACCGGTGTAGGTCAGACGCTCGACGTTGGCCGCGAGCGTATGGTCCTTGTAGCTGACCCGTACTTCATCGTTACCGCCGCCAGCCTGTTCGATAACGGTTACGCCACCGCCGTTGACGTAGTAAGTGTCGTCACCCGCCCCCCCCTCGTAGGTGGCAAAAAGGTAAGCGTCAGTGGTGAAGCTGTCGTTGAACGCCGAGCCAATGACCTTTTCGACGCCGGTCAGGGTAATGCCCTGCGAATCGCCACCGACACCTGCCAGACCAGCGCCCGGACGGATATCGACGTTAACGCCTGCAGCCGACGTCGAGTAATCG
>NZ_JACVHB010000001.1:804027-1310553 GCF_020149425.1 Pseudomonas sp. P116
CAGTGATGACGTTGTCGAGGGCATTGCCCCAGCCAGTGAACGAGCCAGTGCCGGTGTAAGTCAGGCGTTCGATGTTGGCTGCCAGTGTGTGGTCTTTGTAGGTCACGCGCACTTCATCGTTGCCGCCGCCAACTTGCTCGATGGCCGTCACGCCGCCGCCATTGACGTAATAGATGTCATCCCCGGCGCCGCCCTCGTAAGTAGCGAAGAGGTAGGCGTCGGTGGTGAACGTATCGTTGAATGCAGTACCAATGACTTTTTCAACACCGGTCAGGGTATCTCCCTGTGCATCACCACCAACGCCTGCCAGGCCTGTGCCTGGTCGGATGTCGACGTTGATGCCGGCCGAGGAAGCCGAGTAATCGACAGTATCGAACCCCTCACCGCCATTTAATTTGTCCGCACCGGCGCCGCCAATGAGGATGTCATTGCCGGCCCACCCATTGATCTCATCATCACCACTGGTACCCGTCAGCGTATCCGCGCCGTTTGTCCCGTTTATTACAGCCATTATTTCTTCCTTGCCTTGTTGTGAAACCGGTACCGATTCGCGTGGCGATCACGTCGTCGCAGCGAACGTCAAAAAGAGCCGAATGTGTTGATATCGACAGGAAACGATTACAGCTTTAGCTGTGGTAATAAAAATGTATCGAGGTTGATGCAAACACGAACCGCACAAGCAAAAAAAAAACAGGCGACTGCCAAGTCGCCTGTTTTCTTCATGGTGGCCAACGCAAATCGATCAATCCGCCAGCCAACCGTTTTCCCAATAACGCAAGTTATCGCCGCGCAAAATGTAGTCGCGCAGCACGACTTCGCGCAAATCGTCACCCATGCGATAGCTGGCGTCCGGGTCGGCCAGGTGCATGCGGATTGCCTGCAGCCATTCGTCCGTGGTGTTGGTCTTGATCCGTGTGCACGGCAGATAGCCTTGGTAGGCCTCGGTGTTGGTGCAAATCACCGGGTAACCGCAGGCGCCGTACTCCAGCAGACGCAGGTTGCTCTTGCAGTCGTTGAAAATGTGGAATTCCAGCGGCGCCAAGGCCAGATCGAGATTGAGGCTGGCCAGTTTCGCCGGATACGCGTCGAGGGCGATTACCCCGTGGAACTCATGCATGTACGGAAGCAGGTCGTCCGGGCACATGCCAAAAAATACCCAGTCGACTTCATCCGCCAGTTCGCGCACGACATCAGCGATCACCGCCAGGTCACCATGGTGACTGGTACCGCCGCCCCAGCCGACGCGAGGTTTTTTCGAGGTCCGGCGCTGGCTGCGCAGGTTGCTCCAGAATTCCTTGGCCAACATGTTGGGCACTACACGAATGTCGTGATGCATATCCGACAATGCGTTGGCCAACGGCTGAGTCGAGACGACGACGCGATCACACATGCCGATCGCACGGCGAACCAGACGCTCCATCTGATGCTTGTCCGGCATGTTGCGGATATGCGCATTGCGGTGGGGAACATCGATCACGTAGTCATCCAGCTCATAGATTCGCCGCGCATTGAAGTAGTCGCGCAGCACTGGCATCTCGTTGATCGGCGCTTCGGAATAACGGCCCTGCAGAACAATCACATCAGGTGACAGACGCTCGATTTCAACAATTGGCGGCAGGTTCACGCTATAGCGAATCTGCCCCTGCACCCTGCCTGCCGCTTCGAGTTCGATCAGCGGTTGGGTGACACGATAGTGCCCGACGGCGGAGGCATTGATCGGCAGCCCGAGAATTTTCGGCAAGGAGCTATTGCTGAAAGGACTCCAACCACTGCGCAGGCCCGGCTCGAGCGTGAAACTCGAACGGGTGGCCCCGTTCAACGACAGGTTGGGATTGTAGGCCGGGTCACGGGCAACCACCGGCAGCCAGCGCTTGTAAAAAGTTTTTTCCTGCTCGCTATGTGAGATTGCGGCTTCATCAATGACCGACTCGACGGGTTGCGCCCCGAGCGCCAGCACCGCGTAAGGGGTCCAGACCACCAGATAACCTTGCCGGGCGACGCGCAGGGCCAGGTCCACTTCATGCAGCGTGCGCGGCAGACTCTGCTCATCCAGACCGTCAACCGCATCGAACACCGACTTGCGCACCATCAGGCAATCAGCCCCGACGGCACTCAGGTCCTGAACCGCTTGCAATCGGAACATGTACCCGGCGGACTGCATCGCCTGACCATAAAACGGCACACCGGCCGGCCCCTGCAAGCCCAGCACCAGCCCGGCATGCAAGACATAGCCATCGGGATTGAACAGCTTGGCACCGACGATGCCCACTTCCGGACGCTGGGCGTGGTTGAGCAACTCATCGAGCCAGTCACCCTGAGTGATCACCGCAAAGGGGTTGAGTAGCAGCACGTACTCGCCCCGCGCCTGGGCAACGGCAAAATTGCGCAAGGCTGCGACGTTGCCTTGCTGCGGGTATGTCAGCACCCGCACTCGCTCGCTGCCCAGTTGCGCCATACCGGCCAGCCAGGCTTGGGCCTCGGCTGTCTCGCTGCCGTTGTCGACCAGCAACAGCTCGTACTCGCTGTACGCGGTTTTCTCCAGCAGGCTCTCGACACAGCGCTGCAGCGCCGAAATCTTGTCGCGGGTAGAAATGATGATCGAGACCAACGGCCGGCTCACATGCCGGTAATCGACTCGATTGAGCAGCTCGACGCTGCCGCGACGCATGTCGTGGGCGATCCCCAGACGATCAAGATGGGCCGTCAGCAATCGCGGGTTGTTTTCAGTCACTTGCGGCAGCGATAGCCACTCGGCCAAATCGAATGTCGACTCGATGGCAATCTCGGCCAGATGCCCGACCACCTGAGTGCCCTGATCTTCGACCATCCGCCACAACAGGTCGTGAGGCGCCAACTCAGTGAACGTCGAATCGAATCCGCCGAGCGCCACAAAGGCATTACGCTGGAACGCCAGGGTGCGGCCGACATAAGGGTAGGTGCGCATCAGGTCGAGGTTGAAGTCGGGTTTGAACGCCGGCTCCACCGACTCACCCGCCCGCAAACTGCCTTCATCGCTGTATAGACACTGCAAATCGCTGTTGAAGGCGATTCGCTCGGCCATCATCAGCAAGGCAGGGGGCACCAGACGATCACCGGCACGCAGCAGATAAAACCAGTCGGCTCCCTGCAGCTGTGGCAGCAATTCATTGATCTGCTGCAGGCGATCGTCTTGCAGCGGCAAATGGAATACACGTCCGTCCAGTACCGGCTCAGCGCAAGTAGAAGACAACACCAGTGTCAGCTCGGGCGCATAGACCTGCGCGGCGAGACTCTCCAGCGTACGTTCCAGCGCTGCAGAACTGCCCTGATCATCAACCACGATGGGCACGATTCGCGGCGTGGACGGCCAGCCTGCCAGCGTGTCCGGCAACAGTCTGCGCTGAACGTCACTGAGCGTGCGGCACTCCAGCCATTGCGTATAGAGTTCGGAAAAACTCAGACTGCTACTGCCAACCGCCCATATCTGAGCGCTCTGTTTGGTGCCGAGCGTGCGGCTCAGCGGCAGTTCTTCCCAGACCCGTGGCGAATCATCTGCCTTGGGCAACGGCACATAACGCACCCAACCCTTTGCTGGCGCAGATTCTCCGCTGCGCGCCTTGAGCATTTGCATCAGCCATTGCCGCTCGATTTCGAGCGCGTCTTTCATGGCTTGCTGGCCGCTCAGACGATCGGGATACAGGCGTTCGACACTCAACACGTGGTTGGACACGACCACGTTGCCGCGCCGCATCAAACACACAAACAGCGCGAAATCGAGGCTCGCCACAAAGCAGTGCTCGGGCTGCGTCAGCGCCGGCAACAACTCCAGAACATCGGTGCGACGGAACATGGCACTGCTGAAACCACCGAGGATGTTCGCCGGGAACGCCTCGAAGATTGCCAGCAAGTCGTCACCCTTGAACAAGCCACTGATTGGTGACAGTGGCGTATTTTCCAGACGTGAAGGCAGCACCATGTCGTCGGCGTCCCAGAACAGACGCTGGGCCAGCACCAGATTGACCTCGTCACGTTCGGCCAGCACGCGAGCCTGATACTCGATACAGCTGGCAAACAAATGATCGTCGTCACACAAGAACTTGATGAACTCGCCCTGCGCCTGATCCAGGCAGGCTTTCAGATTGCCGACCATTCCCAACGTGTGCGGATTACGCACATAACGCACGGCGACGCCGGCCTGCTCGACAACCGACGTAACGATGTCTTCGATCTCACTGCCGCGACTGTCATCGCACACAATGATTTCAAGATTGCCATAGCCCTGACTGACGGCGCTGCGCAATGCCCGCTCGAAAAAGCGCGAATTGAAGGCAGGAATAACAAGGCTGACAAGAGGAAGTGAATTCACGGCGGGCTCACAGGCGGTACGAGCCCGCCCGGAAAAGCGAGCCCTTGATACCGCAAAAAAACATGACTGAGGGACAGGGTAAACGGGCGTTTATGCACCCGTTGAGGATCAGATCTTGTTGAACAGCCCCAACTGACTGATCTTGCTGAACGCCAGTTGCGCGGCCTGCAACATGGTCTGCTGCAAGGTCAGGCGGGTCATGACTTCAGCCGGATCCGAATCACGGATCGAGCCTTGGGTCGTGGTGTTCGCCGTGCTCAGGCTGTCGTTCGTGGCGGATTGCATATCCAGCGACTGGCCGCGCGCACCGATAGACGTGACAGCAGTGCCGATCTGATTGGTGGCGGCGTCGATGTTGCCGATACCGGCTTCCATGGCGCCCTGCAGTTTCTGCTTGGCCACCGGGTCGCCATCGATCGGCGTATTCAGCGCGGTAATCATCTGACCCAGGGTGTCGAGCACGTTCTGAGTCTGGTGGTTATTCGGCTGAATCGAGAATTGATCGCCGGCTGCCGGGGCGCTGCCCAGAGCGAACGTCACACCGGCTGCCGTCGCGTTGCTACCGGCCACAGTGCCCGAAGACACAGGCTTGCTGTCAGCGGTTACCGGCGCCGCGTAGAGATCAAACGCAGTGGCGCTGGTGAACTTGAGGATCGCCCCACCCTGCGGGAATGCCGCGGTGTAGGCCGCCTGATCGGTGATGCTGGAACCGGTGATCACCGCCGTCGAAGAGTTGCCCGGGCTACGCGAAGTGGTGAACGTGTCCGGGGTCACCGCCAGTTGAAAACTGTGCCCGGCAATGACCGCATCCGGGTTGGTATCACCGGCCTTCAGGTTGAGGTTCAGCTTCATGTCGACACCGCGGAAGCTGAAGCTCTGGTTGCTACCGCTGGTGTTGCTGATCACGCCGTTCTTGCTGGCGTCAGCAGTGACGTCGTTACCCAGCGCGTCGGTGATCTTCATCTGCGTGCTGCTGACGAAGGCGACGGTGTACGGCTGACCACTGGTGAACGTCGAGTTATAGGTGGCAGCGGTGCCAACGGTACCGTTGGACAATACAACGCGACCGTCATCCACCGCAGGTGCGGTCATGGTGGTGTTGGTGCGACCGGTGTTGATGGTCTGCTGGAATGCATCCCAACCGGTGGTATTGGTGCCGACCGCCAGGCCATCGCCGATGCCCAGATTGATGGTGGTCTGGTCACCGTTGTAGGAATAGGTGCCGTCGGTGTTTTGCGAATACGGTGCGGTGTCGGTTTTCGAACCGGAGAACAGGTAGTTGCCGTCGGCATCCTTGGAGTTCATCAGGCCCAGCACTTGTTTCTGGATCTCGCCCAGTTCCGACGCGTAAGCCTGGCGATCCTTGTCGGTGATCGTGCCGTTGTTGGCGGCCAGGGAGATTTCCTTGGCGCGGCTCAACGCCGTGGTGATGGCATCCAGCGTGGATTCCTGCACGGTCAACGCACTCTTGGTGCTGCTGATATTGGTGGTGTACTGCTCAAGCAGCGCGGCCTGCTGACCAAGCTGCAGCAAACGACCGGCACCGACCGGATCATCGGCGGCCGTGTTGATGCGTTGCAGGCTGCTCGCCTCGCTGGCGCTGGCCAGCGCCTTGTTGAAGTTACGCTGATAGTCCGCAGCTTGCGTTCCGTAATACTGGGCGGTGGAAATGCGCATGAATTACGACTCCTTAAAGGCTGTTGATCAGCGTGGCGAAAGTTTCCTGCGCAGCTTTGATGATCTGCGAAGACGCGGTGTAGTACTGCTGGTATTTGACCAGGTTGCCGGTTTCTTCATCCAGGTTGACCCCGGACAACGAATCACGCGCACCGGCGGCCTGCGTCAGGATCGCCGTGGTGGCTTCAACGTCGGACTTGCCTTGTGCGGTCTTGGTACCGACGTTTGTCACGAGTTTGTTGTAGGCGTCGGTCAGGCTGATGCCTTTGCTCGCCGAACCGGTGTCGACGGTCTGCGCAGTTTGCAGGCCAACCAGCGATTGCGCATTGCGGTTGTCCGAGGACGCCGCACCGGTCAGGTTCATGGTGAAGGTTTCGCCAGGCTTCGGCGTACCGCCAACGGTGGTCTGCATGGAGAAGGTTTTCTGTACGTTCGGCGTAACGCTGGTGTCCAGCACCGGGTTGCCGCTGGCATCAACGATGCCGACTTTCAGGTCCAGCGTGTTCGCTTGACCAGGAACGATAGTGCCGCTGCTGATGAGACCGCCCTTGGCATCCACGAAAGTGTAAGACTGGCTGCCCCCGGAGACCGCACCGAACACCAGCTTGACCGGCGTCGAATTCTTCAGCGCCGCCTGCATGTCAGCCTGGGCAGTCGGGTTGTAGATATCGATCTTGCTGGTGAGCGTCGGCTGGGTAAAAGTGCCCAGACCGTTGGCGCTGGCCACACCAGTCAACGGACCCGCTGCCGCGATTTTCTTCGGATCGGTCAGTACCGTCTGAATGCTCGCTGCCGCGTTGCGGGTCGGCGTCACTTTGAAGCTGTCGCCCGCGCTCAATGCGCCGCCCTTTAGGGCCAGGCTGAAGCCGTCGATCACCGGCGGTGGCGTCGTGTTGGTGCTGAACGTCCCCATCTCGGTACCGTCAGAGCGCTTGACGGTGTAATCGGTGGCGCTGGTGAACGTCACCTGATAATCGCTGGTGGTCAGCTTGCCGGTGTCCTTGATGGTGACGTCAAGGTTGCCCGAGCCTGCGCTGTTACCCGACTGCGCAATGCTGCGCTGGCTGATCAGCGCGGCACTGTTGATGTTGTTGAAAATCGCCGCGCCGAAGTCACCGTTCTTGTCGATGCCCTGGGCTTGCTGGCTGTTGATCTGATCGGCGATGACCAGCGCTACACGCCCCAGCTCGTTGAGCGACGGGTCGAGCACTTCTTTGCGATAAGTCAGCAAACCGCCGATTTCGCCACCGCTGATCACCGAAGTGATGTCGATGGTGCTCGAGCCGCGATCCATCTGGATGCCCATGCGTGTCGGGTCATCCTTGCTCGGCACGGTGCTGAGTGAGTTGGTGGTGTTGCCGATGACCAGCGGCTGGCCGCTGCCGACATACACATCGAAACTGGTGCCACGCTCGACGACTTGCGCGCCGGTCAGCTCGGACAACTGGCGCACGGCCTCATTACGGCTGTCGAGCAGATCGTTCGGCGCACCGCCGCTGGTGGAGATCTCACCGATCTTCTGGTTAAGCGCGGCGATCGAGTTGGCCAGTTTGTTCACCTGGGCGGTCATGTCGCTCAGGCTGCCGTTGATCGTGGTGTTCTGGTCGCTCAACTGCTTGGCGATGGAGTTGAAGCGACCGGTCAGCGCCTGTGCGCCGGTCAGCACCGATTGACGGGAAGTGTCATCGGTGGCGGAAGTCGATACACCCTGCATCGAGGTGAAGAATTTCTGCAACACACCGGTCAGGCCGGTGTTGACGTCGGACAGCGTGCCGTCCAGTGGTTTGGCTTGCGCCAGATACGACGCCGATTCGCTGTTGAGCGAAGTCGCGGTGTGCAACTGGGTTTCCAGGTACGAGTTGTAGACCCGGCGCACGTCGGCCAGGGTTGTGCCCGTGCCGATGAAAACGCTGCCGAACTGCTGCGAGGATTTAGTGCCCTGCACGGTTTGCTGGCGCGAATAACCGGCGGTGTCGACGTTGGCAATGTTGTTGCCTGTCGTAGCCAAAGAGGACTGGCTAGCCGACAGCCCCGACATCCCGATATTGAGCAAACTCATGGTTCAGACCTTATACCTTGTGCCTATAAAGGCGTGGTGGAAACGCCCGCCGCAGCGTAGTTTTCAAAACTGTTCATCTGCTTGGCTATCTGCGAAATCTTGCTCGCGTAGTTCGGGTCGGTTGCGTAACCGGCCTTCTGCAACTCGCGTACAAACTGTTCTGGGTTATCGGCCGACTTCAACACTTCTTGATAGCGATTATTGGACTGCAGCAAAGTCACCAGATCGTGGAAGCTGTCCTTGTACGAGGCGTAGGAACGGAACTCGGCCGTCTCCTTGACCATCGCGCCATTGCGGAACTCGCTGGTGATTGCCCGGGCCGAATCGCCCTGCCAGTTGCTGCTCGCCTTGATACCGAACAGGTTGTGGCTGCTGCTGCCGTCCTGCGCGCGCATGACCGATTTGCCCCAACCGGTTTCCAGTGCGGCTTGCGCCACCAGGTAACGCGGATCGACGCCGATACGGTCGGCGGCTTCCTTGGCCATCGGCAGCATGGTGTTGACGAATTCGTCGGCAGAGCTGAAGGCTTTTTTTGCCGGCGCCAGCGGAATCTGCGCCATCGCACGGCCGTAAACCTGCATCTGGCCGCCTGAGGCTTTCTCGGCCTCGGCACGCGCCAGCCAGTCGCCGTTGTACAGCGGGCCTGCGCCAGTGACGGCAGCAGTCGTGGCGCGTTGCGGCAATTGAGTTGTCGCGGCAGGCGTGGCCGACGGCACCAGCCCTGCGAGCAAACGATCAGCCAGTTTCGGCGGCAAGGCCAGACGACGCTGATTGATCAGCGCCATGTCATTGCTGTGCGCGAGCTGGGTGTTCGGTGCATGCACCGAACGCGAGGCCCACAGCGGACGCTCGCCATTGAGGCGTGACAACGGGCCAGTGCCGACGGTGCCGGCAGCAATCGGTGTGGCGACATTGGCGGCAGCGGCTTTCGCGGCTTCCTGCTTGGCAGCGGAGGCGGCTTCAGCCTCGCCCGGCGCCATCGGTTTGTTCTTCGACATCTGGCGCATCAGCACGTCGGCCAGACCGATACCACCACCCTCGCGGGACATGGAAACGGCCAGTTGCTGGTCGTACATTTCCTGATACTGCTTGGCCGCCGGCGTGTTCAGCGGATTGTCTTCGCCCAACGCATTTGTGGCAGAGCGCATCGACTTGAGCATTTCACCGAGGAACAGCGATTCGAACTCCTGCGCAACCTTGCGCATGTTCGCATCGCTGTCCTTGTCGCCGACCTTGAGCTGATTCAGACGATTGAGGTCGGAGTAGGAACCCGAATCGCTGCTGCCGACCACACCGCTTTTGCGCATATCCATAGTGGCCGTCCTCAGATCACGATCAGGTCGGCTTGCAACGCGCCGGCCTGCTTCAGTGCTTCAAGAATCGCCATCAGGTCACCCGGTGCCGCGCCGACCTGGTTCACCGCACGAACGATCTCGTCGAGGGTGGTGCCCGGGCCGAACTTGAACATCGGTTTGGCTTCCTGTTCGGCATTCACTCGCGAACGCGGCACGACAGCGGTCTGGCCGTTGGACAACGGGCCTGGCTGGCTGACGATCGGGTCTTCGGTGATGGTCACGGTCAGGCTGCCGTGAGTCACGGCGGCTGGCGAAACCTTCACGTTCTGGCCGATGACGATGGTGCCGGTACGCGAGTTGATGATGACTTTGGCGACGGCTTGACCCGGATCGACTTCGAGGTTTTCCAGGATCGACAGGTAGTCGACACGCTGGCTCGGATCGAGCGGCGCGGTCACGCGAATCGAACCGCCGTCAATGGCTTGTGCGACGCCAGGGCCGAGCATGTCGTTGATCTTGTCGACGATGCGTTTGGCGGTGGTGAAGTCGGAGCGATTGAGGTTCAGCGTCAGACTGTTGCCTTGGTTGAACCCGCTCGGCACCGAACGCTCAACCGACGCACCGCCAGGGATGCGACCGGCCGACGGAACGTTGACGGTAATCTTCGAACCGTCACGACCTTCGGCGTCGAAACCACCGACAACCAGGTTGCCCTGAGCGATGGCGTAGACGTTGCCGTCGATACCCTTGAGCGGGGTCAGCAACAGTGTGCCGCCGCGCAGGCTCTTGGAGTTACCGATCGACGAAACGGTGATGTCGACCTGCTGACCCGGCTTGGCGAACGCCGGCAGATCGGCACTGATCGAAACCGCCGCGACGTTCTTCAACTGCACGTTGCCCGAACCCGGCGGCACCTTGATGCCGAACTGCGAGAGCATGTTGTTGAAGGTCTGCAGGGTGAACGGAGTCTGTGTCGTCTGGTCACCGGTGCCGTTAAGCCCGACCACCAGGCCATAGCCGATCAACTGGTTGGAACGCACGCCGGAAATACTGGCGATGTCTTTCAACCGTTCGGCGTGTGCAGTGAAGGCCACCGGCAACAACAGCGCGGCCAGCATGAGGCTTTTCAGATTCAACGTAGCCACCTAGAAAGGGAACAGCGGGCTGAGGAAGAAGCGGTCGAACCAGCCTGGCTGACTCGTGTCGGCAAATGCGCCAGTACCCGAATAGGTGATGCGTGCATCGGCGACGCGAGTCGACGACACGGTGTTGTCGGTAGCGATGTCATCGGCGCGGACCATGCCGGCAATTCGCACCAGCTCATCGCCAGTGTTCAGCGTCAGCCACTTCTCGCCGCGCACAGCGATGATGCCGTTAGGCAAAACGTCGGCGACGGTCACGGTGATCGAACCGGTCAGGCTGTTGCTCTGTCCCGACTTGGCGTCCCCCTTGGTCGAGCGGTCGGCGCTGTAGCCGGCGTTCAGGCTCAGGTCGCCGCCACCAATCGGATTGTTGGTGGTCAGGCTGGAACCGAACAACGAGGTCAGACCGACCGAGTTGTCGCTGTTCTTGTCCATCTGCGAGTTGGCGTTCTTGCTCGCCTGGGTGCGCTCGTTCAGGGTGATGGTGATGATGTCACCGACCCGGAACGCCTTGCGGTCGCTGTACAGGTTCTGCTCGAAACCGGCCTGATAGATCGAGCCATTATTGGCAGCCGCCGGCAACGGCGTGCGCGGCAACACCGGAGCGTAGTAAGGGTCATTGGGCTTGGGCGTCGGGGCGACGCAGCCCGCGAGCGAGACGACCCCACTCAATGCCAGAACAGATACAAAGCGATTCATGACCCTACCTCACGGTGTTGCAGGCGACCTCATGGCCGCCTCATAGACTTGATTACAGATTCTGCGTTACGAACGAGAGCATCTGGTCGGCGGTGGAGATCACCTTGGAGTTCATCTCGTAAGCGCGCTGAGTGGTGATCATGTTGACCATCTCTTCAACGGTGCTGACGTTGGACGTTTCCAGGGTGTTCTGCAGCGTGGTGCCGAAACCGGCCAGACCCGGAGTACCGACCTGCGGCGCGCCGGAAGCGGCGGTTTCCAGGAACAGGTTGTTGCCCACGGCTTGCAGACCGGCCGGGTTGATGAAGTCAGCGGTCTGCAGGTTGCCGATCACTTGCGAGGCAGCGTTGCCCGGCAGCGTGACGGAAACGGTGCCGTCATTGCCGACGGTGAAGGTTTGCGCGTCGTTCGGGATAACGATCGCAGGCTCCAGAGCGAAACCACTGGCGTTGACGATCTGGCCATTGGAGTCGAGGTGGAACGTACCGTCACGGGTGTAGGACGTGGTGCCGTCCGGCTGCAGGATCTGGAAGAAACCGCGACCGTTGATGGCCATGTCCAGCGGCTGCTCGGTGGTTTGCAGGCTGCCGGCGGTGAAGTTTTTCTGGGTGCCGACGATGCGCACACCGGTACCCACTTGCAGACCCGACGGCAGTTCGCTGTCCTGAGTCGACTGGGCGCCTGGCTGGCGTTTGATCTGGTACAGCAAGTCCTGGAACTCGGCGCGGTCACGTTTGAAACCCGTGGTCGAAACGTTCGCCAGGTTGTTGGAAATGGTGGTGAGGTTGGTGTCCTGAGCGGACAGACCCGTTTTGGCAACCCATAGAGCCGGAAGCATTCGATTCTCCTCGTGCGCCTGTTTTACGGCGCGACGTTCTGATAATTAGCTGATCTGCAAGACCCGAGCCATGGCCTGGTCGTCGTCTTTGGCGGTGTTCATCATCTTGATGTGCAACTCGAACTGCTTGGCCAGGGCCAGCACCGAGGTCATCTCTTCGACGGCATTGACGTTGCTCGACTCAAGGAAACCCGACACCAGTTTGACGTTGGCATCGGCCTGCGCCGGCTGGCCGTCCTTGGTGTAGATCGAGCCGTCGAGGCCTTTATTCATGCTCTTGATGTCCGGGTTGACCAGTTTGATCCGGTCGACTTCGGCCATCACACGCGGGCCTTCGCCCATCGCGCGAATACTGATGGTGCCGTCTTCACCGACTTCGATCTGCTGCTCGGGTGGCACGGCGATCGGACCGCCATTGCCCATCACCGGCATGCCGTTGCCGGCGCGCAATACACCGAGGGCATCGACGTTGAGGCTGCCGGTGCGCACGTAGCTTTCGCCGCCGCTCGGGTTCTGCACGGCGATCCAGCCGTTGCCGGTCACGGCGACGTCCAGGTCACGCCCGGTCTGCACCAGCGAGCCCGGAGTGAAGTCGGTGGCGGGCCGCTCGCTCATGGCAAACGCGCGCGCCGGAAAGCTGTCACCGAACACCGGCATCGAACGCGCCTGCTCCAGGTCGCGCTGAAAACCGTTGGTGGAAATGTTCGCCAGGTTGTTGGCATGAGCCCTTTGCGCCAGCGCGTTTTGGCTCGCGCCGGTCATTGCCACATAAAGGTACTTGTCCACGCTCTTTCCTCTGCATGCCGGACGTTTGCCGCCCACTGCTGTACTGCTGAGCCATAAGCAATTTGCAGACCAACTTTTTTCTGGCAGGGCGAAGCCCGGTAAACAAAGGACTTGAGGGGGATTGCGGGGAAAGGGGAAATGTATCGAAGTCGAAAAACCGGCGGTGTTGTGCCGCTTCGCGGCAACAGATCAAAAGATCGCAGCGTGCCGCAGCTCCTACAGGGGGGGATTACATTTCAAATGTAGGAGCTGCGGCACGCTGCGATCTTTTGACCCTAGGACTCGATGTTCTTGCCCACCTCATACTCACGCAATTTATTGGCAATGGTCGTGTGCGAAACGCCCAGTCGCTTGCCCAATTGCCGACTGCTCGGGTGCTCCGAATACAATCGCTCCAGCACCGCTTTTTCGAAGCGCCCGACGATCTCGTCCAGCCCGCCCTCCAGCGAAAAATCGCCAAGTGGCTGACGCACGCCGTAATCCGGCAGACGAATATGTTCGGCTTTAACCGTGCCGCCGTCACACAGCGAAACGGCCTGGAACAGCACGTTTTCCAACTGCCGCACGTTGCCCGGCCAGTGGTAATGGCTGAGCCGATCCATCGCCGCCGGCGCCAGTTTTGGCAGAGGACAGCCGATCTGCCGGCTGGCCTGATCGAGGAAGTGTTCTACCAGCGGCGTCAAACCGTCGAGGCATTCGCGCAGCGGTGGAATGTGCAGCGACAGCACGTTCAAGCGGTGATACAGATCCTGGCGAAACTCGCCCCGCGCGCACAATTCAGACAGGTCAACCTGCGTCGCGCAAATCACCCGTACATCCAGATAAACCTCTTCATCACTGCCGACGCGACGGAAGCAGCCGTCCTGCAGAAAGCGCAACAGTTTCACCTGCAAGCGCGGACTCATTTCACCCACGCCATCGAGAAACAACGTCCCCCCCGCCGTCAATTCCAGCAGACCCAGCTTGCCTTCGGCGCGCGCACCTTCAAAAGCACCGGGGCCATAACCGAACAGTTCGGTCTCGGCCATCGACTCCGGAAGCCCCGCGCAGTTGAGCGCCATCAGCGGCGATTGCCCGCGCGGACTGGCGAGGTGACAGGCGCGCGCCAGCAACTCCTTGCCCGTGCCGGTTTCGCCTTCTATCAATAGAGGTGCATCGAGCGGCGCCATCCGCCGTGCTTCACGCACCACTGCCGCCATGACTTTGGAGCTCTGGAAAATGCTGTCGAACCCGCGCAACTCCTGCTTGCGCACGTTATAGATGCGCTCGCCGACGCGGTCGGCGCGGTGCAGGGTCAATACCGCACCGGCCATGGCTTCGCTGTCGTCGTGTTCCGATTGCAGCGGAGCGATGTCGGCCAGAAACACATCGCCTTTGACCTTGACCCGCATGCCGTTGATTCGCGATTTATTCGCCCGCACCAGTTCCGGCAAATCGAAATCTTCGGCATAGCGCGACAGTGGAATCCCCGGCACTTCATCGACCCGCACGCCGAGCAACTGTGCCGCCGCGCGGTTGGCGGCGACGATCGAGCCGCCCATGTCGATCGACAGCACCGGAAACTCCAGCGCACCGAGCAATGCGTTCAATTCCATGTGCCGGCGCTCGCTCGGCATCAGCCCTACCCGCTTGACGCCGAACACCCCGGCAATCGCTTCGAATTTCGGCCGCAGCGCCTGGAACTGGATATTGATCAGGTTCGGGCAATGCAGATAGATCGCGTTGCCATGCTCACCGCCGACCTCGCCTCGCGCGACGTTGATCCCGTACGCCACCAGCAGGTTGAGGATGTCGCGCAGGATGCCGATGCGGTTCTGGCAGTGGACTTTGATACGCATATAAAAGGCCCGGATTAACGATGAGAAACCTGTAGGAGTGAGCCTGCTCGCGATGGCGATACATCAGGCAGCATTGATTTTGAATGACACACCGCTATCGCGAGCAGGCTCACTCCTACAGGGGACGGCGCCAGACTTTCTGTCGAGGCGCGCAGATAGTTGTCAAGATTATGTGACAGCCGCTGACCTTTTCAAACCTGAGAATCGCCGTAATTGCGAGATATCCGCAAAACCGTAACGAATACTTTACGAAATCCACAGAAGTTTCCTACGACCGTACGATTCAACCTACTGCACACCGCCACACTCTCAGGTAATTCTGAGTCCATCGCTGGACATAACAAGAACGAATTCCCCTAGCAGGAGAGCAGTATGAAGCAGACGCAATACGTGGCCCGCGAGCCCGATGCGCAAGGTTTTATCGACTACCCCGCCGAAGAACACGCGGTGTGGAACACGCTGATCACTCGCCAACTGAAAGTGCTCGAGGGTCGTGCGTGCCAGGAGTACCTGGACGGTATCGAAAAACTCGGTCTGCCCCACGACCGCATCCCGCAACTGGGCGAGATCAACAAAGTGCTCGGCGAGACCACCGGCTGGCAGGTCGCCCGTGTCCCGGCGCTGATCCCCTTCCAGACCTTCTTCGAATTGCTCGCCAGCAAACAATTTCCGGTGGCCACGTTCATTCGTACCCGCGAAGAGCTGGACTACCTGCAAGAGCCGGATATTTTCCACGAGATTTTTGGTCACTGCCCGCTGCTGACCAACCCGTATTTCGCTGAGTTCACCCACACCTACGGCAAACTTGGCCTGCAAGCGACCAAGGAAGAGCGCGTTTATCTTGCGCG
This sequence comes from Pseudomonas sp. P116, assembly GCF_020149425.1. NCBI lineage: Bacteria > Pseudomonadati > Pseudomonadota > Gammaproteobacteria > Pseudomonadales > Pseudomonadaceae > Pseudomonas > Pseudomonas sp. P116. Next base: position 819,555 of record NZ_JACVHB010000001.1, read on the forward strand.
CCTGTACTGGATGACTATCGAGTTCGGCCTGGTCGACACCCCGCAAGGCAAACGCATCTACGGCGGCGGCATCCTGTCTTCGCCGAAAGAAACTGTTTATTCGCTGTCGGACGAGCCCGAACATCAGGCATTCGACCCGCTGGAAGCGATGCGCACGCCGTATCGCATCGACATCCTGCAACCGCTGTACTTTGTCCTGCCGAACCTCAAGCGCCTGTTCGATGTGGCCCATGAAGACATCATGGCCATGGTCAGACAAGGAATGCAGCTAGGTCTGCACGCGCCGAAATTTCCGCCAAAACCGAAAGCGGCGTGACCCGCCACTTTTGCTGACAAGTGAGTCTGTCAGTTGCCGCCACTTTGCTTTAGCGTGGCGGCATTGACGGCCAATATAAAAAAACACCTCCAGATTTCAGGAAGCCCACCATGTCTACTTTGAACCAAGCCCACTGCGAAGCCTGCCGCGCCGATGCGCCACAAGTCAGCGACGAAGAACTGCCGATCCTGATCAAGCAGATCCCTGACTGGAACATCGAAGTTCGCGATGGCGTGATGCAACTGGAAAAACTGTTCCTGTTCAAAAACTTCAAGCACGCACTGGCCTTCACCAACGCCGTCGGCGAGATCTCCGAGGCCGAAGGTCACCACCCGGGCCTGCTGACCGAGTGGGGCAAAGTCACCGTGACCTGGTGGAGCCACTCGATCAAAGGCCTGCACCGCAACGACTTCATCATGGCTGCGCGCACGGATGAAGTGGCCAAGACCGCTGAAGGGCGCAAGTAATGCACTTCGACGCCATCGGCCGGGTACCCGGCGACCCTATCCTCGGTTTGATGGAGGCGTATGCGCAGGACCCTAACCCGCGCAAATTCGACCTGGGCGTTGGCGTCTACAAGGACGCCCAAGGCCTGACGCCGATCCCTGAAGCGGTGAAAATCGCCGAGGCGCGACTGGTCGAAAGCCAGGACACCAAGACCTACATCGGTGGCCACGGCAATCCGTTGTTCGGCAAGGTCATCAACGAGCTGGTGCTTGGCGCCGACTCGAAACTGCTCGCCGAACAGCGTGCAGGCGCCACTCAGACGCCGGGCGGCACTGGTGCCCTGCGTCTGGCTGCCGACTTCATCGCCCAATGCCTGCCGGGCAAAGGCGTATGGCTGAGCAATCCGACCTGGCCGATCCACGAAACCATTTTCGCGGCGGCCGGGGTCAAGGCCAGTCACTACCCTTATGTGGGCAGTGACAACCGTCTCGACGTCGAAGCGATGCTCGCGGTGCTCAATGAAGTGCCCAAGGGCGACGTGGTGTTGCTGCATGCGTGCTGCCACAACCCGACCGGGTTCGATCTGAGCCACGACGACTGGCAGCGTGTGCTGGACGTGGTGCGCAGCCGTGATTTGCTGCCGCTGATCGACTTCGCCTATCAGGGCTTTGGCGATGGTCTGGAGCAGGATGCGTGGTCAACCCGGTTATTCGCCGCCGAACTGCCTGAGCTTTTGATCACCAGTTCCTGCTCGAAAAACTTCGGCCTGTATCGCGACCGTACCGGTGCGCTGATCGTCTGCGCGAAAAGCGCCGACAAGCTCATCGACATCCGCAGCCAACTGGCCAACATCGCCCGTAATCTGTGGTCGACGCCGCCGGATCATGGTGCAGCTGTGGTCGCGACTATCCTCGCCGATCCAGAGCTGAAAGCCCGCTGGGCCGATGAAGTGGAAGCCATGCGCTTGCGTATTGCGCAGCTGCGCAGCGGCCTGGTCGAAGCGCTGGAGCCGCACGGGTTGCGCGAGCGTTTTGCACACATTGGCGTGCAGCGCGGGATGTTCTCCTACACCGGTTTGTCGCCGGAGCAGGTGAAACAACTGCGCGAGCATCACAGTGTGTACATGGTGAGTTCGGGTCGGGCCAACGTTGCCGGCATCGATGCGACACGCCTGGCGCTGCTGGCCGAGGCCATCGCCGAAGTCTGCAACTAGGCGAGACACCGCAACACCCTGTACTGACCGTCCCCACGCTCCGCCTGGGAACGATCAATCCAATGTAGGAGCTGCCGCAGGCTGCGATCTTTTGATCTTGCTTTTAAAACAAGATCAAAAGATCGCAGCCTGCGGCAGCTCCTACATGTGTTTTTGCAGCAGCCTTTTGCTTTCCGCCGCCCCCCTGCGGCCATTTGTCGCAATAAATTGAATTAAAAGTCTGATTGTCATTTTTCCTGCTGTATCCTGCGCAGGCTTTCTGAAAGCGCGGATCTACCAGATCTATCAACAGACTTAGCGAGGAGCGCAACCATGCACGAGATTCCTAATCTCCCCTTCCCAAGCCTGCACGAGCCTGAGCAGACGACCATGCAACAAGCCGGCGCCGCACAGGCCGAGCCCAAAGAAGCAGCTGAAAGCCGTCCGGCCGACAGCGACGAGTAAGCAACACCCGCCGTACAGACCGTGTGGAAAGCGCTAATATGCGCTTTCCACACTGCCTGAACCGAGCCCGCCATGACCGACGAATTCTCCGAAAGCCAAGCCGCTGTCCTGATCGGCGCCACCGAGAAAATGATCGAGATCTGGAGCCGCCTCTCCCCCGAGAAACAAGCCGCCCTGCTCGCCCGTTTCGGCAGCGAAGAAAATGCCCTCGCTGCACTGGTCACCACCCAACTGGTTGCTCCTGCCAAACCCTGAAGTCGCCGCCCGGCAAATAGTTTTACTTTTCCCGCCCCAGATTATTTCTCGCCGGTATCATGAGCAGCCTATCTATTGTGCTGCTCCCGTGGATCTTTACCCATGTCGTCCTCTATGTCCGAGCCCCAGCGCCCCCTGGCGGTCACGCTGCAAGTCGTTTCCATCGTCCTCTTCACCTTTATCGGTTATCTGAACATTGGCATTCCGCTCGCAGTGCTGCCGGGCTATGTCCACAGCGATCTGGGTTTTGGCGCGGTCGTCGCCGGGCTGGTGATCAGCGTGCAATACCTCGCTACCCTGCTCAGCCGCCCGTATGCCGGCAAGATCATCGACAACAAGGGCAGCAAACTGGCCGTCATGTATGGCCTGGCCGGTTGTGGCCTTAGCGGCGTGTTCATGCTGATTTCCGCGTGGACGCCAAACCTGCCGATGCTTAGCCTGATCAGCCTGTTGATCGGTCGCCTGGTGTTGGGCAGCGCGGAAAGCCTGGTTGGCTCCGGCTCGATTGGCTGGGGCATCGGCCGCGTCGGCGCGGCGAACACCGCCAAAGTCATCTCGTGGAATGGCATCGCCAGTTACGGTGCCATCGCCATCGGTGCGCCGTTAGGCGTGTGGCTGGTCAGTCGATTGGGCTTGTGGAGCATGGGCGTAAGCATCATCTTGCTGGCCGCGCTGGGCTTGCTGCTGGCGTGGCCGAAAACCGCCGCCCCGGTGGTGGCCGGTGAGCGCTTGCCGTTCATGCATGTGCTTAGGCGGGTTTTTCCGCACGGCTGCGGACTGGCACTCGGCTCGATTGGTTTTGGCACCATCGCCACCTTCATCACCCTGTATTACGCCACGCAGCATTGGGACAACGCGGTGTTGTGCCTGAGCCTGTTCGGCGCCAGTTTCATCGGCGCGCGGCTGCTGTTCGGCAACCTGATCAATCGCCTCGGCGGCTTCCGCGTGGCGATTGCCTGTTTGTCGGTAGAAACATTGGGACTGTTGCTGCTGTGGATGGCGCCCGATGCGCATTGGGCATTGGCCGGCGCGGCATTGAGCGGTTTCGGTTTCTCGTTGGTGTTCCCGGCGCTGGGCGTGGAAGCGGTGAATCTGGTGCCAGCCTCCAGCCGTGGCGCGGCAGTCGGCGCCTACTCGCTGTTCATCGACCTGTCGCTGGGGATCACCGGGCCAATTGCCGGCGCCGTTGCTGCCGGTTTCGGTTTCGCCTCGATCTTCCTGTTCGCCGCCCTCGCCTCACTGAGCGGTTTGGCGCTGAGCGTGTATCTGTACAAGCACACCGCGAAATACCGCGAAGACTAGAAATCCACCTTGCCGCGCCCGGCCTTGATGCTGCCGCGCTTGGTTTTCGATTCGAGCCGGCGCTTCTTTGAACCGAGGGTCGGCTTGGTCGGGCGACGCTTCTTCTCGACTTTGGTGGCGCTGAGGATCAACTCCACCAGACGCTCTAGCGCATCGGCCCGGTTGGCTTCCTGCGTGCGGTATTGCTGGGCCTTGATGATCAACACGCCGTCGCTGGTGATGCGACTGTCGCGCAGCGCCAGCAACCGTTCCTTGTAGAACTCGGGCAAGGACGAGGCCGTAATGTCGAAGCGCAAGTGCATGGCACTGGAGACCTTGTTGACATTCTGCCCACCAGCGCCTTGGGCGCGAATGGCCGTCAATTCGATCTCGGCATCCGGCAGATGCACATTGTTGGAAATCACCAGCATGGAAAAGCGTCCGTATTCAGAGCGTGCAGGATACGCCATCAACCCTGTAGGAGCTGCCGAAGGCTGCGATCTTTTGATCTTGGTGATTTAAAGCCAAAAGATCGCAGCCTGCGGCAGCTCCTACAAAGGCAACAAAAAACCCGGCACATTGGCCGGGTTTGTTGTTTGTGCCGCTTGCTTACTTCGCAGCTGAACCCGCCGCGTGCAGCGCCTGCTGCGCGCCACGCTTGTTCTTGATCACGTAGCAGACCCACATGAACACGACCCACACCGGAATCGCGTACACCGAGATCTGAATGCCCGGGATCAACAGCATCACGCCGAGAATGAACACCACGAACGCCAGGCAAACGTAGTTGCCGTACGGATACCACAGCGCCTTGAACAACGGTGTCTGCTTCGTCTTGTTCATGTGCTGGCGGAACTTGAAGTGCGAGAAGCTGATCATTGCCCAGTTGATCACCAGGGTCGCCACAACCAGCGACATCAGCAGTTCCAGCGCATGCTGCGGGATCAGGTAGTTGAGCAGCACCGCCACCAGCGTTACCGCCGCGGAGGCCAGAATCGAACGCACCGGCACGCCGCGCTTGTCGATTTTCGCCAGCGCTTTCGGCGCATCACCCTGCTCGGCCATGCCCAGGAGCATGCGGCTGTTGCAGTAGGTGCCGCTGTTGTATACCGACAGCGCAGCGGTCAGCACCACGAAGTTGAGGATGTGCGCGGCGGTGTTGCTGCCGAGCATCGAGAACACCTGCACGAACGGGCTGCCGCTGTAGGAATCGCCGGAAGCGTTGAGGGTTGCCAGCAGACTGTCCCATGGGGTCAGCGACAGTAGGATCACCAGGGCGCCGATGTAGAAAATCAGGATCCGGTAGATCACCTGATTGATCGCTTTCGGGATCACGGTTTTCGGCTTGTCGGCCTCGGCCGCGGTGAAACCGAGCATTTCCAGGCCGCCGAACGAGAACATGATAATCGCCATGGCCATCACCAGACCGCTGACGCCGTTGGGGAAGAAACCACCGTGGGACCACAGGTTGCTGACCGAGGCTTGCGGGCCGCCGTTGCCGCTGACCAGCAGGTAACTGCCGAGGGCAATCATGCCGACAATCGCCACGACCTTGATGATCGCGAACCAAAATTCGGCTTCACCGAAGACTTTGACGTTGGCCAGGTTGATCAGGTTGATCAGCACGAAGAACCCGGCAGCGGACACCCAGGTCGGGATATCCGGCGCCCAGTAGTGGATGTACTTGCCGACCGCGGTCAGCTCCGACATGCCCACCAGAATGTACAGAATCCAGCAGTTCCAACCCGACAGGAAACCGGCGAAGCCGCCCCAGTACTTGTGTGCGAAATGGCTGAAGGAACCGGCCACCGGCTCTTCGACGATCATCTCGCCCAACTGGCGCATGATCATGAAGGCGATGAAGCCGCAGATGGCGTAGCCGAGGATCATCGACGGGCCGGCGGATTTCAAGACCCCGGCCGAGCCGAGGAACAATCCGGTACCGATCGCGCCACCGAGGGCGATCAGTTGAATGTGTCGATTTTTCAGGCCGCGTTTCAGCTCGCCTGATTGCGAGGGTTGTCCACTCATGAAAAAGGTCTCACGCAAGGTTTGATGATGTTCAGTAGACGTTGCTGCAAGGTTGCGATTTCAGGCAGCCCCGATCAAACCCCAGCGCAGGCACCAGGAGTTCAGCTTTTTTACAACGGTCATGCGTCACCTGTTTGTTTTTATCTGTGACGAAATCGAACCCGACACGCTTGTGGCGCGGCGGAGTGAACAAGGCGGATAGCCTTGAGATTCATGCGATTACGCAGAGGGTCACAGTTAAAACGCGGCGCATTGTACACCGCTAACCCCCTGCCGCCAGACCCCGCTGGATCAGCGTGTCGGTTGCCGGGATTGCGTGTGTCCGCCTCGAGACGCTCGAGCGGCTGCAAAAATTGAGTCAGGCCTTTGCGGGCCATCGACGGGAACAGTGGAAAAACCGTCCCACGGTGAGAAGTGGAAATCAGTCACGGCGTTCATTGCGCCTCCTTCTTGTTATGCACCTGCACGGCAGGCATGAGGCGCATCTCACCCTTCAAACGCCTCTGAAACAAGCGCGCCAGAGCCTTGCGCAGCCCGCGCCCGATGGGGCTTCGGCAGGTTTTCCTTACAGCCTTGATAACAGCCTCCTTTCACGGGGCTTTATCGCTGTTTTCGTAAACATTTATTTACAGTCCGTAACGAAGAGTTTCCAATTCAGAAATTTCTGTCAGACGTCTGCAAATTGACGGTCGCTAGCTTGCTAACGAATCCGCTGCCTTAGTTTTTTGTTTTTTAATAAGAAAACCGCTGTCAAAAAACAGAATAAAAAGTCTATTTAAAAATTAAATGAATGATTTTTTGCATTATAAAAATCCCTGAACTAGGTTCTTCACGTCTTGCCGGCCAACTCGACCGGCCAGTCACAACCGTGAAAGTCATCTAGGAGATCGACCATGCAAGCATTGGAAAAAGACTTGGATAGCGAACTGCAACTGGACGAATGGTTTGAAGCACCGACCCACGAGGCCGCCGTAGAAATGATGCAAGCCGACGCGGTCGTTCCGTTCGGCACGGCGATGTGGCCTCTGTAAAGACATCACCGGGCAGGCACGATCCGGCCGGTCGTGCCTGCCACTTTCTTCACGGTCAGTCAGGGAGGACTCATGGATAAGCCCCGCGCGATCTCGCATTTCCTTTACTACCTCGAACATCATCCAGCCCTCGCCGGCCTCGACTCGGCGAAGGTATTGCTCGGCCACACCGCTGATTACGAAGCCCTGACCGGCGCGATCGCCGAACAGGCCGGCGATCATCCGCGTTTCAGCTTCAGCGCCCGGCGACTGGACCTGGAGAGCACCGCAGCGCTGACTTCGGCGATTACCGACAGCGATCTGTACATTTTCTTCTACGACTCTTCCACCCTGCCCAACCCGCGCCCCGACGGCCCGGAGTTTGTCCGCGCGCTGCAAGCGGTCATGGCGCAAAACTGGAAGAAGTCGCTGCTGTTCAAGGATTACGGCGATTATTTTTACGATACGTTCAGCGTTACCCCGCAACGCATCGCGGGCCTGAACAGCCATTTGATCCAGCGCATGTCGCATGCCACCACGCTGAGCTTTACCGATGACCACGGCTCACGGTTTGAAGCGCCGCTGAGCAGCATCAAGAAGTGGACCGACATCAACGGCATCGGCAACTTCGACCTGGCCCCCGGTGAAATCGCCACCCACAGCGAAGAAATCAACGGCCACGTGAAATTCAAGGGCACCTTCCTCAGCACCATTCCGTTTGCACGCAAGTACGGCGTGCTGGAGTCGCCGCTGGAACTGTGGATCGAAAACTCGACCATCAGCCGCATCGCCACGGATGTGCCGGGCCTGGAGCATGACTTCAACAAATACCTGGATGCGAATCCGTCGAACCGGCGCATCGAGGAACTGGGGATTGGCACCAACGAAGGCGTGAAAGACCTGTATGCGCGCAACGCCGGGTTCGAGGAACGCCATTGTGGCTTGCATCTGGGGCTCGGTGGCGGGGCCAAGGGCAGCCATCACCTGGACCTGATCTTCTCCGGAGGGGTGTTGGCGCTGGATGACAAGCCGGTGTTTGATGGGCGGTTTGTGTTCTGATCCTGGAAATCATCGGGCTGCATTGGCCTAATCGCTGGCAAGCCAGCTCCCACAGGGATCTGCGGTGTTAACAGGATTTATGCAACGCAACAAAAACCTGTGGGAGCTGGCTTGCCAGCGATGAGGCCCTCAAAAGCACCACATACCTTTCGCCAGACGAAAAAAAACGCCAACCCTGCGGTTGGCGTTTCTGCTTCAGCTTGAAGCTTGTCGCTAGAAGCTCACAGCTGCCTTACTCCGGTTTCTTGCGACCGAAACCCGGACGCTGGCCGGAACCTGCCGGTGCGCCGCGACGCTTGCCCGATGGCTTGTCGTCGGCCAGTTTGATCCCCGGACGCTTCGGTGCAGGCTTGGCCGGACGCTTGTTGGTGGTGTCCGCTGGACGATCCGCCACTGGCGTGCCACGACCGGCAGGTGCACCACGTTCGCCACGCTCGGTGCGACCGTTGGCCGGACGCGGAGCGCGCTCGCCGTCACGGGCAACCGGCTTGCGGGCCGGACGCTCGCCTTCGATGTGCGGCTCGCGCGATGGACGCGGGCCGGTCGGAGCGCCAGCGGCTGGACGCAACGTACGCACGCGCTCGGTTTTGCCCATCGGGCGCGACGATTTGCGCTGCAGACGCTCAAGCTTGTCTTTGCTCTTGGCGTTCAGTTGCGGCATCGCAACCGGTGTCAGACCCACTTCAGCACTCAGAATGTCGACTTCGTACTGGCTCATTTCGCGCCAGCGGCCCATCGGCAGATCGGAGTTGAGGAACACCGGACCGAAACGCACGCGCTTCAGACGGCTGACCACCAGGCCCTGGGATTCCCACAGACGACGAACCTCACGGTTACGACCTTCCATCACCACGCAGTGATACCAGTGGTTGAAGCCTTCGCCACCCGGCGCCTGCTTGATGTCGGTGAACCTGGCCGGACCGTCTTCCAGCACCACGCCCGCCTTCAGACGTTCGATCATTTCGTCATCGACTTCACCGCGTACACGTACGGCGTACTCGCGGTCCATCTCGTAGGACGGGTGCATCAGACGGTTGGCCAGCTCACCATCAGTGGTGAACATCAGCAAACCGGTGGTGTTGATGTCGAGACGACCGATGTTGATCCAGCGCCCTTCTTTCGGACGCGGCAGCTTGTCGAACACGGTCGGACGGCCTTCCGGGTCGTCACGGGTGCAGATCTCGCCATCGGGTTTGTTGTACATGATCACGCGGCGTACCGATTCGGCAGCTTCTTCACGCTTGATCACTTTGCCATCAATGGTGATGGCGTCGAGAATATCGACGCGCAGACCGAGGGTGGCGTCTTTGCCATTGACCTTGATCCGGCCCTGGGTGATCCAGGCTTCCACGTCACGGCGCGAGCCGACGCCAATACGGGCGAGGACTTTCTGCAGTTTTTCGCCTGCTGGGCCGATTTCCTGGTCGTCTTTCTGATTGATGTCACTCATCTGGGCACCTCCCGGTGTGGTCTGTTCAGCCGTCCTGAGCTGGGCGTCTGAAGCATAAAAATCTGGGTTCTCCACCGAAGGGATCGGCGAAGGGTCGCGAATCATACGCGGATGTGCGGCATCGCGCATCAGAGACTAGTCGATCAGGCCAAGGTTATTTCTTTTTCCGCCGACCGGCGCCACCGAGTTTGATCAGGCGCAACGCGGCTTCTGCCAGTACGGTGCGCTTGTCGTCCTTGTCGAGTTTCTTCCAGGCCTTGATTTCGCGCTTGCTGCGCCCGCAACCGAGGCAGATGTCGTCGGTGAATTTGCAGAGGCTGATGCAGGGGTCTTTGGTTGAGCTCATCAGGGCACCTTTGAAAGATCAAAAGATCGCAGCCTTCGGCAGCTCCTACATTGGAATGCGTAACCCTGTAGGAGCTGCCGCAGGCTGCGATCTTTTCAGCTTCACCTCAGTCCTCGAACTCGCGGCGTTCGGCTTCGATGGCTTCGGCCAGGGCACGGGCTTCGGCTTCTTCTTCGCTGAGTTCCGGTTCGGGTTCTGGCGCGGACTGTTCCAGAGCCGCCACGGCAGCGAGCAGTTTTTCCCGTGCTTCGGCTACTCCCAGAATGTCCTCTTCAGGTTCGGCTTGCGGCTCTTCTTCGAGTTCAACTTCAATCGTCGGCTCGGCGATCTCGGGCTTGATCTCGGGCTCGATCTGGGTTTCTGCTTCGGTCGACGGTGCTTCGACATCGGCGCCATCGCGCAACAAATCGTCGAAGTCGGTCTTGATCCCCTCCTCCATGCTGTCCAGCTCCAGCAACAGCGTATGGAAACTGGTTTCCTCTTTCTCTTCCTCCGGCTCGGCGCTGGCGTCGGCCAGTTCCTGCAAGCCTTGCGGCACCGGGGCATCGTCGAAATCGAGGATCGGGTCGGCTTCCATCTCGCGCAATTCGGCCAGCGGTGGCAGATCTTCCAGATTTTTCAGGTTGAAGTGATCGAGAAAACCCTTGGTAGTGGCGAACATCGCCGGTTTGCCGGGCACATCGCGGTAGCCGACGACGCGGATCCATTCGCGTTCGAGCAGGGTTTTGACGATGTTGCTGTTGACCGCCACGCCCCGTACATCTTCGATCTCGCCACGGGTGATCGGCTGGCGATAGGCGATCAGCGCGATGGTTTCCAGCAAGGCCCGGGAATAACGCTGCGGCCGCTCTTCCCACAGGCGCCCGACCCACGGCGAAAACTTCTCGCGGATCTGCAAGCGATAGCCGGACGAGACCTCTTTGAGCTCGAACGCCCGGCCCTCGCAGGACTTGCCCAACAGGGTCAGGGCTTTCTTGAAGACTGCCGGTTCAGGTCGTTCGCCTTCTTCGAACAGTTCAAAAAGGCGCTCAAGGGATTGCGGCTTTCCCGAGGCCAACAGAAAGGCTTCAAGCAGGGGCGCCAGCTCGCGGGGTTCAGTCAGGTTCATGTTTCGACTCGTTATTCGGCTCGGGCTCGCACGTGGATCGCGGCGAACGGCTCATTCTGCACCAGCTCGACCAAGGATTCCTTGACCAGTTCAAGGATCGCCATAAAGGTCACCACCACACCCAGGCGACCTTCTTCGGCGGTAAACAGCTCGACGAACGGCACAAAACCGCCGCCCTTGAGCCGCTCCAGCACATCGCTCATGCGTTCGCGGGTGGACAGCGCTTCACGGCTGACCTGATGGCTTTCAAACATGTCGCCACGGCGCAGCACTTCGGCCATGCACATCAAAATCTCTTCCAGCGCCACGTCGGGCAACAGCTTGCGCGCCCGGGCTTCGGGGGCGTCGAGCTTGGGCACGACCACATCACGGCCAACCCGGCTCAAGCCGTCGATGCCTTCAGCAGCAGCCTTGAAACGCTCGTACTCCTGCAGGCGACGGATCAGTTCGGCGCGCGGGTCGTCCTCTTCCGCCTCGACGGTTTCGGCCCGTGGCAGAAGCATGCGCGATTTGATCTCGGCGAGCATCGCGGCCATCACCAGATACTCGGCGGCCAGCTCCAGACGCACCGACTGCATCAACTCGACGTAGCCCATGTACTGGCGAGTGATTTCCGCCACCGGGATGTCGAGGATGTTGATGTTCTGTTTGCGGATCAGGTACAGCAGCAGGTCGAGCGGGCCTTCAAAGGCCTCAAGAAAGACTTCCAGCGCATCCGGCGGAATGTACAGGTCCAGCGGCATTTCCATGACCGCCTGGCCATAGACCATGGCGAACGGCAGCTCCTGCTGCGCGCCGGCCTGGGGATCGGCAACGGTTTCCACTGCGGACATTCAGGCCTCGACCATGAACGGGGTCGGATCGCCACAACCGACGCGGACCACTTCAGGGTCGTCGCCGGTCAGGTCGATCACGGTGGAGGCCTTGATGCCGCCAAAACCGCCGTCGATGATCAGGTCCACTTGATGCTCAAGCAATTGACGCATTTCGTATGGATCGGTCAGTGGATCTTCATCACCGGGCATGATCAGCGTCACGCTCATCAGCGGCTCGCCGAGCTCGGCCAGCAGCGCCAGGGCGATCGGATGGCTGGGAACGCGCAGACCAATGGTGCGCTTCTTCGGGTGCAGTAACAGGCGCGGCACTTCACGGGTGGCGTTGAGAATGAAGGTGTACGGCCCTGGCAAATGCGCCTTGAGAATGCGGAAAGTGCCGGTGTCGATCTTGGCGTAGTTGCCCAGTTGCGACAGGTCGCTGCAGATCAGCGCGAAATTGTGCTTTTCGTCGAGCTGACGCAGGCGTCGAACGCGCTCAATGGCCGTCTTGTCGCCGATTTGGCAACCAATGGCGTAAGAAGAGTCCGTTGGATAAATCACCACCCCGCCCTTGCGGATGATCTCGACCGCCTGTTTGATCAGGCGCGCTTGCGGGTTTTCCGGATGTATCTGGAAAAATTGACTCACGTTCTCTACCTGTTCAGACGGCGGCAATAACTGTGTCATGTTTGAACCGACACCACAGGGGTGGAAGGTCCTCGGGAACCGGCCGGTACTGGCCGATCTCGGACCAACCTCCAGGGCCATGAAAATCACTGCCGGCGCTGACCAGCAGACCGAACTCACGGGCAAGGATTGCCAGGCTGCCCACCTGTTCCGCGGGCTGATGGCCATTGACCACCTCGATTGCATGCCCGCCTGCTTGAATATAGTCGGCAATCAGCTTTCGGCGTTTGCTGCGGGTGAAATCGTAGTGCCACGGATGCGCCAGGCTGACCCAGGCACCAGCAGCGCGCAGTGTGCCAACGGTGTCTTCAAGCGTTGGCCAGTGCTGCTTGACGTCGCCCAGCTTGCCGGCGCCGAGCCACTTGCGGAAGGCCTCCGCGCGATCCTTTACAAAACCTTCACGCACCATCCAGTCGGCGAAATGCGGACGGGCCGGGGCGTTGCCGCTGTCGCCCAGTTCCTGCTGGATCTGCCGGGCGCCATCAAGGGCACCGGGCATGCCCTTTAGGGCGAGCTTGCGGCTTATTTCTTCCGACCGCAGCCAGCGGCCATCGTGCAATTTGGCGATCGCCTCGACCAACGGTGCAGCATTGACGTCGAAACCGTAACCCAACACATGAATGGTCGCCCCGCCCCATGTGCAGGACAACTCGACGCCGTTGACCAGTTGCATCCCCAGTTCGGTAGCGGCCGTGCGCGCTTCGGCGAGGCCTTCGAGGGTGTCGTGGTCGGTCAGGGCCAGGACTCGCACGCCGTTCTCGAACGCACGCGCAACCAGAACCGCAGGCGCCAGGGCGCCATCGGAGGCCGTGCTATGGCAGTGCAAATCAACATTCACGGGGAGTTGTAACCTCAAATCAGCGGGCGCTATCGCGCGCCCATATGTTTGTTATTATGCCGCCACATCCAGCTTCTGGCTCTCACTGTGAAACAATTCATCGATTTCATCCCGCTTTTGCTGTTTTTCATCGTTTACAAACTTGACCCACGGGTCGTCGACATCGCTGGCCATGAAGTGACTGTAGGCGGTATTTACAGCGCCACCGCGATGCTGATCATCAGCTCCCTGGTGGTCTACGGCGCGCTTTTCATCCAACAGCGCAAGCTGGAAAAGAGCCAATGGCTGACCCTGATCGCCTGCCTCGTGTTCGGCAGCCTGACGCTGGCCTTCCACAGCGAGACCTTCCTGAAATGGAAAGCCCCGGTGGTCAACTGGCTGTTCGCCGTCGCCTTCATCGGCAGCCACTTCATCGGTGACCGCCTGCTGATCAAACGCATCATGGGCCACGCGCTGACCCTGCCGGATCCGGTCTGGACCCGTCTGAACATCGCCTGGATCGCCTTTTTCCTGTTCTGCGGGGCCGCCAACCTGTTCGTCGCCTTTACCTTCCAGAGCATCTGGGTGGACTTCAAGGTGTTCGGTAGCCTGGGCATGACCGTGCTGTTCCTGGTCGCACAGGGCATTTACCTGTCCCGTCACCTGCATGACGCCGATACCACAACACCAAAAACCGAGGACTGACATGCTCTACGCCATCATTGCCACCGACGTCGCCAATTCACTGGAAGCTCGCCTGGCCGCGCGCCCTGCGCATCTGGAACGCCTGCAAGTGCTCAAGGGCGAGGGCCGCATCGTATTGGCCGGCCCGCACCCGGCCGTCGACAGCAATGATCCAGGCGCAGCGGGTTTCACCGGCAGCCTGATCGTCGCCGAGTTCGACTCCCTGAGCGCCGCACAAGCCTGGGCAGATGCCGATCCGTACATCGCGGCAGGCGTTTATGCCAACGTGGTCGTGAAGCCGTTCAAGCAAGTCCTGCCTTAACGCTGAGTCAGGCCCTTACAGGATTGCTGTGACAAAGGGGATTCCTATGGTGAGGGGATTTATCCCCGATGGGTGGCGAAGCCGCCCCAAAAGCCATTCGATGCGGTGTGCCTGACACACCGCATACTCCTTTTTCAGGACTGCTTCGCAGCCCATCGGGGATAAATCCCCTCGCCACAAAGTCACCTGCACCCTCAATTCCCTTGCACCACCAAGTCACCTGCACCATCAACTCCCTTGCACCACAAAGTCACCTGCCCCCCCCAAGTCCCTTGTCCTGCCAAGCCCCCTGCATCACAAAATCACCAGCACCAAAAACACGTCTGCTCCGGCGCAATGAACCTTCCTGGTTCCTGCAGCTCTCAATCGCTCATTATTCTCGTTTGCCTGCCGACAACCTGCCCAATATCCATTTGGAAACAGGTGTCGCGATGCGCAAGGGTCCGTTGTGTCTGATGTTGGTCACGTTGTCGATCATGGCGCCCGCCCATGGTGATGAAACCACCGAAGGCGGCAGCTCCACGCCATTGTCATTAAGTGCCGGCAGCCAGATCACCGAGTTGCAGCAGCGCCTCAAAACAAGCGAGCAGCAGCGGGAAGAACTGAGCAAACAACTGCAAAATGCCGACAACCAACGTGAAAGCGCTCAGCTCGCCCGGTTGCGCCAAGAGAACCAGCGCCTCAAGCTGCAACTCAAGGAAGCCCAGGCCAGCCCGCTGCCGCGCTTGTTGACCGATCAGCAGCAGTGGTTCGTCACTGGCGCCGGAGTAGCGCTATTGGCGCTGCTCTGCGGTATCTTTGCCAGTGGCGCAAGCCGAAAACGTCGGCAATGGTTAAATTGAGTGAGTCATGAGCGAGCTGTTAATTATTGATGATGACCAGGAGCTGTGTGAGCTCCTGAGCAGTTGGCTGAGCCAGGAAGGCTTCCAGGTACGTGCCTGCCACGATGGCCAGAGCGCCCGCAAGGCCTTGGCCGAAGCGGCCCCGGCGGCAGTGGTGCTGGACGTGATGCTGCCCGATGGCAGCGGTCTGGAACTGCTCAAGCAATTGCGTAACGATCACGCCGATCTGCCGGTGTTGATGCTCTCGGCCCGTGGCGAACCGCTGGACCGCATCCTCGGTCTGGAACTGGGTGCTGACGACTACCTGGCAAAACCGTGTGATCCGCGTGAGCTGACCGCTCGCCTGCGCGCCGTACTGCGCCGCAGCCACCCGGCCGCCGTGTCGACGCAGCTTGAGCTGGGCGACTTGAGTTTCAGCCCGGTGCGCGGCGTGGTCAGCATCGACGAGAAAGAACTGACCCTCACCGTTTCCGAAAGCCGTCTGCTCGAAGCGTTGCTCAAGCAACCCGGCGAGCCGCTGGACAAACAGGAACTGGCGCAGATCGCCCTCGGCCGCAAGCTGACCCTGTACGACCGCAGCCTCGACATGCACGTCAGCAACCTGCGCAAAAAAATCGGCCCGCACCCCGACGGGCGCCCGCGCATCGTTGCCCTGCGCAGCCGCGGTTACTTCTACTGCCTCTGACCTCCACAAACGAGGATGCTCGATAAAACGACGTCCCCTGTAGGAGCTGCCGAAGGCTGCGATCTTTTGATCTTGTTTGTGAAAAGCAAAATCAAAAGATCGCAGCCTTCGGCAGCTCCTACACAGGGGGATGTTTGTAAGGTTGATGACAAATCGTGTTTACCCAAGCTTTACATAGCGCTGACCGCCGCTGACCTTGATCTGCGTAATCTGAACTCATCCGGAACGTACCGGGAACGAGACAAGGAGATACACCATGCGCAAGACTCTTATCGCTCTGATGTTCGCTGCCGCTCTGCCAACCGTCGCCATGGCCATGCCGCAAGACGGCGGTCCGATGGGTGGCCCGCTCGACGGCCCACGCCACGGCGGTCAGATGCACGGCATGCACGGCAAAGGCCCGTACAGCCAACTCGACCTGTCCCGCGAACAACGCGAGCAGATCCGCAAGATCATGGGCGAGCAGATGCACGAGCGTAAGCAAGTGGTCGACAAGTACCTGGAAAAACTCTCGCCGGCTGACCAGAAAGCCATGAAGGACGAGGTGGCGGCCAATCACAAGAAAGCCGAGGCCGATGTCCGCGCCGTGCTGAAACCGGATCAACAGAAGAAATTCGACGAGATCCAGAAGAAAAAGGCCGAGCGTCGCGCCGAATGGGCTGAGTTCAAGGCGTGGAAAGCGCAACAGCCGCAAAAAGCGCAATAATGTTTTAACCACAGGCCCGACGGCTAACACCGTCGGGCCTGTTCACATCCGCCCCCTGCAGGAGCTGCGGCACGCTGCGATCTTTTGATTCTGCTTTTGAAAAACAAGATCAAAAGATCGCAGCGTGCCGCAGCGCCTACAGGGGTTACGCGTTTGATTGAGGATTTTCTGTGCGGTCACTGTTCTGGCGTATTCTCGCAAGCTTCTGGCTGGCCATTGCTCTGGTTGCCGGGCTGTCCATTCTGTTGGGGCACATGCTCAATCAGGACGCGTGGATCCTCAGTCGCCATCCGGGCCTCAACACCCTCGCGGCTGAGTGGACGCAGAGCTACGAAGCACAAGGCGAAGAAGCCGCTCAGGACATCCTCCAGCAACGCAAGCGCCAGTACCACATCGACGTTCAAGTGCTGAACGAAAGCGGGGACCCGGTGGTGCGCGGTACCTTTCCCCGTCGCGCCGCAGCCTTCGAAGCCCGCCAGAACAACGATGACCGACGCCTGCCGTGGCGGCGCCTGACCGATGAGTTCACCAGTGAAAAAACCGGTGACACCTACCTGTTCATCTACCGCATCCCACACCCCGAACTCGACTCCTGGCACCGCGAAAGCCTGCTCTGGCCATTGAGTGCGCTGGGCATTGCGCTGGTGGTACTGACCCTGTTCAGCTTGCTGGTGACTTTCTCCATCACCCGTCCGCTCAGCCGTTTGCGCGGCGCGGTGCATGATCTGGGGCAGGCTACTTATCAGCAGAACAGCCTGGCCAAACTGGCCAACCGTCGCGATGAGTTCGGCGTCCTCGCCAACGACTTCAACCGCATGGGTGCGCGCCTGCAAAGCCTGATCGGCAGTCAGCGTCAGTTGTTGCGCGACGTCTCTCATGAACTGCGTTCACCGCTGGCGCGGCTGCGAATTGCCTTGGCACTGGCAGAACGGGCCAACCCTGAAGAACGCGAAAAACTCTGGCCACGACTAACTCGCGAATGCGATCGCCTGGAAGCGCTGATCAGTGAAATTCTGGTGCTGGCACGGGTCGATGCCGACAACGCCAGCGCTGAAGACGTGGATTTGAATACGTTGCTGAGCGCCCTGCAAAAGGATGCGCAGTTGGCATCGCCGGAACAGACCGTACGATTGGATATCGAGCCGCAGCTGAGTCTGAAAGGCTGGCCGACCATGATCGAGCGCGCCGTGGACAACCTGCTACGCAATGCGCAGCGCTTCAATCCGCAGGGTCAGGCGATTGAAATGCAGGCCTCGCGTCAGGGTGAGCGGATTGTGGTCAGTGTGCGCGATCATGGCCCGGGGGTTCAGGCCGAACACCTGAGTCAGTTGGGTGAGCCGTTTTATCGAGCGCCGGGGCAGACGGCGGCGGGTCATGGGCTGGGCCTGGCGATTGCAAGGCGTGCGGCGGAGCGGCATGGCGGAAGTCTGGTGCTGGCCAATCATCCTGACGGCGGGTTTGTGGCCAGTCTGGAATTGCCGCTGGTGCCGGGGGCTGTCGTCCAGCCCTGATTAAAACCTGTAGGAGTGAGCCTGCTCGCGATCGCGGTGTGTCAGCCCGTACAAAAGGTGACTGAAACACCTCGATCGCGAGCAGGCTCACTCCTACAGATGATCGGGGTGTGTCAGGAACTGGCAGGCCAAGCGCTGACAAACTCGGCCAGATCAACCTTCTCCGCCACCCGCGGCTCTTTCTGCGGTGTACCGAGGTACAGGAACGCAATCACCTCCTCGCCCTCTACCAACCCCAAGCCTTTCGCTACATGCTGCGAATACGCCAGATCACCGGTGCGCCAGACTGCACCAATCCCCTGCGCATACGCCGCCAGCAAAATCCCGTGAGCCGCACACCCGGCTGCCAGCAACTGCTCGGCCTTCGGGTACTTGACGTGTTCCTGCAGTTTGGCGATCACCACAACCACCAGCGGCGCACGCAGCGGGCCGTTGCGCGCCTTGTCGATCATGGCTTCGGTGATTTCGCCTTCCTGCTTTTGCGCAGCTTCAGCCAACAGTTCGCCCATCTGCTCGCGCGCAGCGCCTTCGACGGTCAAAAAGCGATACGGCTGCAAGTGCCCGTGATCCGGCGCACGTAACGCGGCGGCAAACAGGGCTTCGCGCTGCTGCGCGGTGGGGGCCGGTTCGACCAGTCGTGGAACGGAAACACGGTTGAGCAAAGCGTCGAGAGCCTGCATCGGCCACCTCCTGAAAAAAATATGCGGCTATTCTAGCGGTATCTGCCAAAAGGATGCCGGTTTACATGCCCTGCCCCACGGGTAGAATGGCGCCCTTCCCCTATCAGCCCGAGCAGACTTCATGGCGTTGCCGACCTTACGGATCATTGGTTTCATCATCGGCATCTTCCTGATCACTCTGGCAATTGCCATGGTCGTGCCGATGGCCACCCTGGTGATTTTCGACCGCACCGGCGATCTGCCGTCGTTCCTCTGGGCGAGCATGATCACCTTCGTTGCCGGCCTCGCACTGGTGATTCCGGGCCGCCCGGAACACATCCACCTGCGCCCGCGTGACATGTACCTGCTGACCGTCAGCAGTTGGCTGGTGGTGTGTATTTTCGCCGCGCTGCCGTTCCTGCTGACTCAGCACATCAGCTACACCGACTCGTTTTTTGAAAGCATGTCCGGCATTACCGCGACCGGCGCTACCGTGCTTAACGGCCTCGACAACATGTCCCCCGGGATTCTGATGTGGCGTTCGCTGCTGCACTGGATTGGCGGCATCGGCTTTATCGGCATGGCGGTCGCGATTCTGCCGCTACTGCGAATCGGTGGCATGCGCCTGTTCCAGACCGAATCGTCGGATCGCTCGGAAAAGGTCATGCCCCGCTCGCACATGGTGGCGCGGCTGATCGTGGGGGCGTATGTCGGCATCACCATCCTCGGCAGCCTGGCGTTCTGGTGGGCCGGGATGAGTCTGTTCGACGCTATCAATCATGCGATGTCGGCTATTTCCACGGGGGGATTCTCGACCTCCGACCAATCCCTGGCCAAGTGGACGCAACCGGCGGTGCACTGGGTGGCGATCGTCATCATGATTCTCGGCAGCCTGCCGTTCACCCTGTACGTGGCGACGATGCGCGGCAATCGCCAAGCGTTGATCAAGGATCAGCAGGTGCAGGGCATGCTGGCGATGTTGCTGGTGACCTGGCTGGTGCTCGGCACCTGGTACTGGTGGACGACCCAACTGCATTGGCTGGATGCGCTGCGCCATGTGGCGCTGAACGTGACGTCAGTGCTGACCACCACCGGTTTTGCCCTCGGCGACTACAGCCTGTGGGGCAACTTCTCGTTGATGTTGTTCTTCTATCTGGGTTTTGTCGGCGGCTGCTCCGGGTCGACGGCGGGCGGGATCAAGATCTTCCGCTTCCAGGTCGCCTACATCCTGCTCAAGGCCAACCTTAATCAGCTGATCCATCCCCGTGCGGTGATCAAGCAGAAGTACAACGGTCACCGGCTCGACGAAGAGATCGTGCGTTCGATTCTGACGTTTTCGTTCTTCTTCGCCATCACCATCTGCGTGATCGCCCTGCTCCTGTCGCTGCTGGGCGTGGACTGGATGACCGCGCTGACCGGCGCCGCCAGCACCGTGTCCGGCGTTGGCCCCGGCCTTGGCGAGACCATTGGCCCGGCGGGCAACTTCGCCACCCTGCCGGATGCCGCGAAGTGGATCCTGTCGGCCGGCATGCTGCTCGGCCGACTGGAAATCATTACGGTGTTTGTACTGTGTATACCGGCCTTTTGGCGTCACTGACGGCGTTGGGCGCCTTGGCCAACCGCGCCCGGTAATCACCGGGCGTGCTGTCGAACCAGCGACGGAAGGCACGAAAGAAGTTGCTCGGATCGGCAAAGCCCAACAGATAGGCGATTTCCAGCAGGGTCATGCTCGGCTGCGCCAGGTACTGTTCGGCCAGTTCGCGGCGGGTGTCATCGAGCAACTGCTGAAAACTCGTGCCCTCCTCCTGCAGCCTTCGTTGCAGCGTGCGTTGCGACAGGTGCAGAGTCTGCGCCACCGTATCGCGCTTGGGCTCACCCTGAGGCAATAACCGACACAGCACCTGCCGCGCCTTGTGGGTCACGCGGCTTTCGGAAAACCGCGCCAGGTACTCTCCCGCAAAGCGATCGTGCAGCAGCGCCATGGCCTCGTTGGCGGTGGGCAGCGGCGCCTCCATGTCAGCGCGTTCGAAGATCAGCGCATCGTAAGGCGCGCTGAACACCAGCGGCGCATGGAAAGCGTGTTTGTAGGGTTGCAGATCAGCCGGCTCATCGCCCTGCAGCAACACCTTGACCGGATGCAGCGTGCGCCCGCTCAGCCAGCCGCACAGGGCGAGCGCGCAGGCCAGCGACGCTTCGGCGCTTTGCCGGGTGGGCGGCAGGTGATCGCCGTGCACCGTCAGAATCAGCGCGTAGCCTTCATCCAGCAGACGAAAACTCAGGTCGGCGCTTTCGGCGATGATTCGCTGATAACGCACCAGCCGTTGAAAACCTTCAACCAGGGTATTACTGGACATCAGCGCGTACCCGGCGACATGAAACGAGGCCGGGCGCACCACTTTGCCCATGTTCAGACCGATGGCCGGATTGCCGGATACCTCCACCGCCCGTTGCCAGAGCCGGGTCATGGAGTCTTGCGGGAAACGCGCATCCGGATCATCCAGAGCCGAGTAATCAAGCCCCAGTTGCTTGAACAGAACCCGGCAATCCAGGCCGTCCATCTCCAATGCTTTGACAATCCCCATCGCCCAGCTTGCAGAAGTCGTTCGTTCGCTCATGGTGTTTTTCTTTTACATGAGGGGCCGCATGCTACGGCCTGATTTGCGAAGGATACTAAAGTGGCGCCGATTGTCACTGGCCCACACCAATGTTCACTCTAGACTCAAATAAGCTACCCGCAGCACAACTCGTCGCCAGAACAATAACCACAGAGAACGCAGTCGTGGAAAACATCAAACAATTCAACAGCTTCGCTGAGTTCTATCCGTATTACCTCAGCGAACACAGCAACAGCACCTGCCGTCGCCTGCATTTCATTGGCACGACCCTGGTTATTTTCATTCTCGCGCTGACCATCGCCAAAGGCGCGTGGCTGCTGTTGTTGGCCCTGCCGCTGGCGGGTTACAGCTTCGCGTGGGCGGGGCATTTCCTCTTTGAAAAGAACCGACCGGCGACGTTCCAGCATCCGCTCTACAGCCTGCTCGGCGACTTCGTCATGTACCGCGACATGATTCTGGGTCGCGTGGCGTTCTGAAAAACAAGCAACAACGAGGATTGCCAATGAACGCGAGTGCCCGCTTCACCCATATGCAGGATGGCACCCAGGAAGACTGGGCGATTATCGCCGCAGACTTCAGCGCCTACGCCAAGCAGTTGCCAGCACGCATTACCACCCACCTGAAATTGCTCGAAGGTGATTTCGGCGGTTTCCCGGTGGATCGCCTGACCCACTCGCTGCAAACCGCCACCCGCGCCTTTCGCGATGGCCGTGACGAGGAATATGTGGTTTGCGCCCTGCTGCACGATATTGGCGATACGTTAGGCTCGTACAACCATCCGGACATTGCGGCGGCAATTCTCAAGCCGTTCGTCAGTGCCGAGAACTTGTGGATGGTCGAGAAACACGGGGTGTTTCAGGGCTACTACTTCTTTCATCATCTGGGCATGGATCGGCATCTGCGCGAGCAGTTCAAGGAGCACCCGCAGTTTCAGGCGACCGCCGAGTTTTGCGCCAAATACGATGCGGCGGCGTTTGATCCGGAGTACGACACGCTGCCGTTGAGCTTCTTTGAGCCGATGATGGAGCGTTTGTTTGCCCAGCCGAAGAATTCGATCTACAAGGCGGCGATGGAAGAACACACCACGGCCTAAGATCAAAAGATCGCAGCCTTCGGCAGCTCCTACATTGGAATGTGTCCCCCTGTAGGAGCTGCCGAAGGCTGCGATCTTTTGCTTTTCAGGCGAGTTCGGCAACTTTGGCAGCCTTGAGCTGCGCCTCCCGCGCCTGCGCATCCGCCAGTCGATACAATTCGATCGTGCCGTCCCAATGCTCGATCAGCGCCGTGCACGACTCCACCCAATCGCCGCAGTTAAGGTAATCCACCTCGCCGACCTTGCGAATTTCGGCATGGTGAATGTGCCCGCACACCACACCGTGCAACTCGCGCTTCACACATTCATGGGCGATGGCTTCTTCAAAATCACTGATAAAGCTCACCGCCGTCTTCACCTTGTGCTTCAGGTACGCCGACAACGACCAGTAACCGTAGCCATATCGCGCGCGCCAGTGGTTCAACCAGCGATTGAGCGTCAGGGTAATTTCGTACGCCGAGTCGCCGAGGAAGGCCAGCCAGCGGTGATAGCGGGTGATCACATCAAACTGGTCACCGTGTATCACCAGCAAATGGCGACCGTCCGCCGTGACGTGCACGGCCTCGTCGACCAACTGGATATTGCCCAGAATCAGCTTCGAGTAACGCCGCAGGAATTCATCGTGATTGCCGGTGACGTAGATCACCTCGGTGCCGCGCTTGCTCATGGTCAGCAAGCGGCGGATCACGTTGGTGTGTGCCTGCGGCCAGTACATGCCGCCGCGCAGTTTCCAGCCGTCGATGATGTCGCCGACCAGATAAACCTTGTCGGCGTGATAGCCCTTGAGAAATTGCGACAGATGCTCGGCCTGGCAATCCCGCGTGCCCAGGTGCACGTCGGAAATCCACAAGGTTCGCACCCGTTGTTTGCGGCTGGGTCTGGCGAGCTCGGCGCTGGTCATGGGCAACCCTCTGCGATGTTTTCGCAAGAGTGCACCGGCCGGGTTAATCGACCATGACAAGCGTGAGTCAGTCCTGTGACAACGTACTCAAGGGGCGCCGGTGTAGACTGTCGGTCACTTCGGAGACGACCTGCCATGCGACCGATCCTCACCCTGCGTCATTACACTCACGACCTGATCGTCCATAGCCACGACCATGCACAACTGGTGTTCGGCTTGTCCGGCGCGCTGGATTTCGAGGTCGAGGGCTGTGGCAGTCAGGTGCGTCAGCAGAGTTTCGTGGTGATTCCATCCGGCGCTCATCACGCTTGCGGCAGTCCGCAAGGCAGCCATTGTCTGGTGCTGGATATCCCCGACGGGCAATGGCTGACGGACTCTCTCGGTGCCCATGCCGAGGCCAGCCGTCGTTTGCTCGACAACCCTGCGCGCCTGTCGCTGAATTCCGGGCAAAGCCAGTTGGTCAGTTGGCTGGCGAACAACCCGGTCAGCGATCCGCTGATTGCACAGCAAGGCGCGGTGCTGCTGCTGGCCAGCCTCAATCATGCGCAACCTGCCGAACTCAACGCCCGACGCCTGCCTTACGCGGCGCTGGATGCGCACATCGAGCAAAACGCCGCTTATCCGCTGCAAGTCGCCGATCTGGCGCGGGTCGCCGGGCTGTCCAGTGCGCGTCTGCATGCACGTTTCATGGCCGAATGCGGACAGACGCCGATGGATTACATCCGCAGTCGGCGCCTGCACAAGGCTGTGACCCTGCTGCGTGAGACTGTGCTGCCGATTGGCGAAATCGCCAGTCGGGTCGGCTACAGCTCGCAAAGCGCATTTGCGGCCGCGGTGCTGCGCGAATTTGGCGCATCGCCGGGCCAGTTGCGGCGCGAGGCTGGCGACAAAGGACGATAGTTTGCCGACAGATTTATTGGCTTCTACACGTTTCAATATGTAGGAGCTGCCGAAGGCTGCGATCTTTTGATCTTGATCGGAAAAACAAAATCAACAGATCGCAGCCTTCGGCAGCTCCTACATTGAGACTGGGTTTGAAATAGAAGGATTGCGATGACTCCGCGTACCGCCCTCGGCGCCCTGCATATTGGCGCTTTGATGTTCGGCCTGACCGGCGTGTTCGGCAAACTCGCCGCTGCCTCCCCTGCCGTGATTGTGTTTGGACGTGCCGCTTTCGCCGTCATCGCGCTGGCATTTTTTGCCCGATTCGCCAGCCAGCATGGCTGGCAGAAACTTCAGGCCGTGGACTGGCGGCGTCTCGTGCTAAGCGGTGTATTGCTGGCCGGGCACTGGGTGAGTTTTTTCATTTCGGTGAAGGTCGCGGGTGTAGCCATCGCGACGCTTGGCTTTGCCAGTTTCCCCGCGTTCACGGTGATTCTTGAAGGGCTGATCTTTCGCGAGCGCATCCGCGCCAATGAGATTCTGCTGGTGGTGCTGGTAAGCGTCGGTCTGGTGCTGGTAACCCCCGCGTTCGATCTCGGTAGCGGCGCGACCATAGGCTTGCTTTGGTCGGTGTTGTCCGGGCTGCTGTTTTCCTTGTTGTCGCTGACCAACCGCGCCAGCTCCGGACGAATCCCGGCAGTGCAGGCGGCGCTCTGTCAAAACGTCGTGGTGGCTTTGTGTCTGCTGCCGGTGGCGGCGCCGCAACTGAGCGAAGTGCGCGCGCTGGACTGGTTGTGGATCGCCCTGCTCGGCGTGTTCTGCACCGGCGTCGCGCACAGTCTGTTCGTTGCCAGTCTGGCAGTGATCAAGGCACGCACCGCCGCTGTGGTGTTCGCCATGGAACCGGTCTACGGCATCACAATTGCCTGGTGGCTGTTCGATGAAAATCCGACGTTACGCATGCTGCTCGGCGGTGCGCTGATCATCGTCGCCATCGTGGTGTCTGCGCGAATGTCAGGCAATGCCGACAAAAAAACCGTCGCCGCCGAAGCCGCGTCTCACTGAGTGCGGTCGTTGTGGCCGAGGTCGCGGTCAGGATCGATCTGGTCGCGCACCCGCTGCTTCAACACCTTGGCTTCCGGAAAGCCGCCATCGGCCTTGCGCTCCCAGATCTGCACGCCATCACAGGTGATGTGAAACACCCCGCCGGTGCCCGGTACCAGTGACACTTTGCCGAGGTCGTCGCCGAAGGTGCTGAGCAGCTCCTGCGCCAGCCACGCGGCGCGCAGCAGCCACTGGCATTGGGTGCAATAGGTGATGACAACTTCTGCTTTTGCGACAGTCATGTTCAATGAAACTCCGGAGACAGAGGGCGCCGCTATAATACTCGGCTTTATCGCTTGCCCCGAGACTCACAATGCGCCGTCTGCTGTTCTGCCTGCTGCTTGGTTTTCTTCCATTGTTCGTGATTGCCAGCGAAACGCCGCGACCGAAAGTCGGCCTCGTGCTGTCCGGCGGCGCTGCTCGTGGTCTGGCGCACATCGGCGTGCTCAAGGCGCTGGAAGAGCAAGGCGTCAAGATCGACGCGATTGCCGGCACCAGCATGGGCGCGGTGGTCGGCGGCCTGTATGCGTCGGGCTACAAGATTGATGAACTGGAAAAACTCGCCCTTGGCATCGACTGGCAGCAAGCGTTGTCCGATGCGCCGCCCCGGGAAGACGTGCCGTTTCGGCGCAAACAGGATGACCGCGACTTTCTGGTGAAACAGAAACTCAGCTTTCGCGACGACGGCAGCCTCGGCCTGCCATTGGGCGTGATTCAGGGGCAGAATCTGGCACTGCTGCTGGAAAGCTTGCTGGCTCACACCAGCGACACGCGAGACTTCGACAAGCTGCCGATCCCCTTCCGCGCTGTGGCCACCGACATCGCCAACGGCGAAAAAGTGGTGTTTCGCAAGGGCCATCTGCCACAGGTAATTCGCGCCAGCATGTCGATCCCGGCGGTGTTCGCGCCGGTCGAACTCGACGGCCGCCTGTTGGTGGACGGCGGCATGACCGACAACATTCCGCTCGATGTCGCGCGGCAAATGGGCGTCGACATCGCCATCGTGGTCGACATCGGTACGCCGCTACGCAGCCGTAAGCAACTGAACACTGTGGTCGATGTGCTCAACCAGTCGATCACCCTGATGACCCGGCGCAACTCGGAAGAACAACTGGCCGCGCTGAAACCGACGGACGTATTGATCCAGCCGGCGCTGGCAAGCTTCGGCGTGACTGATTTCGGCCGCGCCCAGGAAATGATCGATGCGGGTTATCGCGCAACCCGAATCCTTGATGCGCGCCTCGCCAGTCTCAAGCCAGCCGAGTCCCAGGACGCCGAACTCAATGCCGCTCGCGCGCCGGGGCAACGCACGCCGATCATCACCGCGATCAAGGTCGAGAACGATTCGAAAGTCGACGACGACGTGATCCGCTATTACATTCGCCAACACATCGGCGAGCCGCTGGATCTGGGTCGATTGCATTCGGACATGGGCACCTTGTACGGCCTCGACTACTTCGAACAGGTGCAGTACCGCGTGGCGCACAAGGGGCAGGATCACACCCTGGTCATCAGTGCCCGCGGCAAACGCAGTGGCACCGATTACCTGAGGGTCGGCCTGAACCTGTCAGACGACATGCGCGGCAGCAGCGCTTTCAATCTCGGTGCCAGTTACCGCAAAAACGGCATCAATCGTCTCGGCGCGGAATGGCTGACGCGGGTGCAGATTGGCGACAAGCAGGAACTGTACAGCGAGTTCTATCAGCCGCTGGACGTTGGCTCGCGCTACTTCATCGCGCCGTCGGTGGTGTTTGAGGCGCAAAACGTCGATGCGGTGCTCGACAATGATCCGGTTGCCCAGTACCGCGTCGAGCGTTACGGCATGGCCCTGAATGTCGGCCGGCAAATCGGCAACAACGGCGAAGTGCGCTTCGGCGTCGGTGAGGCCTGGGGCAAGGCCGATGTGCGCATTGGCGACCAGGATCTGCCCAGCGAGAATTTCAACGAGGGCTTCTATTCGCTGAAGTATTCCTACGATTCACTGGACAACGTCTACTACCCCCATGAAGGAAAGGACGTCAGCCTGACATTCCTGCAATTCGACCCAAGCCTGGGCTCGGATACGCGTTATCGGCAGTGGGAGTTCAAATTCGATAAAGCCATGAGCCGCGGACCGGACACATTGATTCTGGGCGGTCGCTATGGCCGTACCCTCGACGACACCAATGTGGTGACGTCGAGCTTCCTGCTCGGTGGCGCGCGGCAGCTGTCGGGGTTCCGCGAGGATGCTATTTCCGGGCAGAACATCAGTCTGATGCGGGCGGTGTATTACCGCCGGCTGACACCGCGCTCGTATCTGCCGCTGGACTTCCCGCTGTACGCCGGCGGATCGCTGGAACGTGGGCGAGCGTGGAACAACGACAACGAGTTCGACAGTGGTTACATCAATGCGGCGAGTGTATTTATCGGCTTCGATACACCGCTGGGGCCGTTGAATTTCAGTTACGGGCTCAATGATGCGAATGAGCAGGCGGTGTATTTGAATCTGGGGCAGACGTTTTGATCAAGATTGAGGATGGACGTTGCCTGGACTATTGCCATCGCGGGCAAGCCCGCTCCCACAGGTTTCAGCGTTGCTGACAAAACCCTGTAGGAGCTGTCTCGTGAAACGAGGCTGCGATCTTTTGATCCTGCTTTCTACAATCAAGATCAAAAGATCGCAGCCTGCGGCAGCTCCTACAAGGGATCAGCGGATCCCTGCCAAAAGCGTTCGTGCGGTTTGCTTCAACGGCTCATCCCCGTCCTTGAGCAACTCATTGAGCAGCGTAATCGCGCTGTCGATGTCTCCGTCATCGATGCAGGTCTGCGCCTGTTCGAGCTTCCCCGCCCCCGCCTCGTCTGGTGCTGGCATCTGTAAATCCAACGGCTCCAACGCCAGCGACGGCAGCGGATCGGAAAATGCTTCAAGGAAGTCATCGTCCAGCGGCTGCGCCTCGGGCTCCGGGATCCATTCAAGCTCCGCGTCTTCACTGGCCGCGGTCTCCGGCAGGTCAAAGTCCTGTGGCAACACTTTCAAACTGGAAGAGAAACTGGAGTCGTCTGTTGCGGACTGAGCCTGTGCCGGACGGCTATCTTCCAGATCCCAACTGGAGTCCATCGACAACGCATCCAGATTCAACTCGAAATTGTCCTCGGGCAACGCGGGGGCGGTGACGATGACCGGAGCAATGCCAATGGCCGATGGCGTGGCTGCCGCCAACGGCGCAGTACCCAGCAGCTTCGGATGCCGAGCGCGGATATCCTGCAAGGCTTGTGCACCAACCCCCTGCTCACGCAAATGACTTTCCTGCTGCTCGAACGCGGCACTATCGCCCTGACGCCCTAGCACTTCGAGTAGCTGCAAACCAAGATCAGTGCGCTCCGGCTCTTTGTGCAGCGCATCGCGCAACAGTCCGGCGGCTTCGCCGAGGCGCCCATAGGCCAGGTAAATCGCCACGGCTTCCAGCACATCACCCGCCGCTGGCTCTTCACGGTGATCGGCGGAGGCCTGCGTCCTGACCGGTTCGGCCGATTCTTGTGAGGAATCGGTTTCGTCCACATCGGGCTCATTGCGCAACGGTAACAACGGCATCGGTGCATCGCCCTGCTGCTGTTGCAGGCGTCGACGGTGCACGAGCAACCCGGCCAATGCCCCCAGCAACACCAAGCCACCGAGCAATGGCCAATTCCAACCGTCCTCTGCGGACTCGATTGGCGCAGCGGCAGTTATCGGTGTTGGCGCCGGTGTCGCTGCGGGCGCGGGCGGTGCCTTTTGCTGCTCGATCAAGCGTGTTTGCAGATCACTGACCTGCTTCCTGCCGTCGGCAATCTGCACATCCTGCGCCTGCAGTCTGGCGTTCAGCTCATCAAGGGACTTTTGCAACTGCTGGTTCTGCAACACGCTGGCGGCCAGTTGTTCGGCCAGTGCATCGTTGGATGGCGTCGATGCAGTTTGAGGCGCGGCAGGCATGACGCGTTTGCCCTGTGCTGCCTGTGGTGGCGCGCTCACGGGTTCGACGGTGGGGAATGCAGAGGATTGCGCGCGCGGGTCTGGCTCATCGGTAGCCGGGACGATACCCGGTGAGCCCGGCGGATCGATCAGCACCGTGTATTCGCGCAGCAAGCGGCCATTGGGCTGATTGAGCTGCACCAGAAAATTCAGAAAAGGTTCGTTGACCGGTTTGCTGGAGGTCACCCGGATCATCTGGCGATTGCCATGCAGGATCGGCGTGAACTTGAGGTCGTTGAGGAAAAACACCCGCTCGACCCCGGCACGGCCAAACTCTTCAGCCGTGGCCAGGCTCACCGACAGATCGTTCTGCGTCAGCGTGCCGACATCGAGCAGAGCGATATCGGCCTTGAGCGGTTGATTGAGGGCTGAGTGAACCGAGATCTCGCCCAGCCCCAAAGCCATCGACAAGGTCGAATAGCCGAATGCGCCAGCCACCAATAATCCCTTGGCGTAAACGCGCAGTACCATGTGCCAACTTGCGAGCATGAGCATCCCTTAAATAAGCAAAACCGACTTCTATGCGTTCGCACATCCGGTACGAACACGATATTGCCTAGTAGTTCTTATAGTCTGCTCAGTGCGATCTCTCAAAAAACTGGTGCGCGGTTATGCCTCAAGATTTTTCCAGGTTGGCCAGAATGTGCCCGTGAACACGCATGCACACCTTTAAATCCGCCTCGTCGACACCGTCGAACAATTCGTGGCGCAGTTTGGTAGCAATGGTTTCGATTTGTTCGATCAGCGGCAGAGCCGGTGCACAAAGGACAATTTTTTTCGCCCGGCGGTCTTCCATCACGGATTGGCGTTGCACCAGCCCCTGGCTTTCCAGACTATCAAGCAAGCGTGCGAGGGTCGGGCCTTCGACACCAACGCTTCGCGCCAGCTCACTCTGGGTCGGAGCTTCTGCGAAACGCGCCAGATGCAGCAGCACCAGCCAGCGTGCCTGGGACAGGTCTAGGCCGGCCAGACGCCGGTCCAGCTCGGCACGCCAGCCGCGGGACATCTGGGCCAACTGCATGCCAAAGCGGTGTTGATCGGTTAACGGCATAAAACACTCGTGGTTAGACTGATGTAATAGAGAAAAACTAATTATTAGTCAGCTAAGCATGAGCTGCAGCTATAGGCAAGTGTCGCTCTGTACTGAATCGTTACATCTTGAAAAGCCCCTCACCCTAACCCTCTCCCAAAGGGAGAGGGGACTGATTGGGGGATGCTGGAGAATTTCGTCGACCTGAAAGGGCTTTACTGAATCCGTAATCGACTCAGGCTTTCAGGTCGATGTCGGACGCAAGACACCTCGGTCGGCTCCCTCTCCCTCTGGGAGAGGGCTGGGCGGGCGGCGTTCCGATGAGGGGCTCGGGCCCGAATTACATTTCAAACTCGGATTGCAGCGCGGCCCGCACGCAATACAGCACGCCTTCCGGAACACGACCGGCGAACAGTTCGGCGATTTCGGCGACCGGCGGCAATTCGCCTTCGCCGTCGAGAAACGCGTCCTGCACTTCGCCCATCAGTTCTTCAGGCAAGTCCAGGGCCTGCTCCAGCGACAACTGCTGCTTGCCGATCGCCTCGGCGAGCATGCTGTAGACGTTCTTTTCCGAGCACTGCAACTGCCCGGCAATCTGCATCGGGGTCATGCCGGCGCGGGCCAGGGTGATGAGCTCGTGCCGCACATCGGCCACCACTTTCGGTGCCTCGACCTCGCCGCCGAGCACTTCGAGGAAAGCATCGCCGTAGCGCTCCAGCTTGCGCGCACCAACGCCGCTGACCCGGGCCATTTCCGCCAGCGAGGTTGGCTGGCTGCGCAGCATCTCCAGCAGTGTCGAATCCGGGAAGATGACATACGGCGGCACGCCGTGTTCTTCGGCCAGTTTGCGCCGCAACGCACGCAGGGCTTCCCACTGCTCGCGCTCCTCGCCGCGCACCAGCTGGCTGGCCTGGCTCTTGCTGCCGCTCTTGGCGGTGACTTGCGGTTTGAGATCGCGGCGCAGTTCCAGGGTCACTTCGCCCTTGAGCAGTGGTCGGCAGGAGTCGCTCAAACGCAAGCCGCCATAACCTTCGTGGTCGACGTCGGCCAGCCCACGCGCAACCAATTGACGGAACAGCGAGCGCCATTCACTTTCGCTCAGTGCCTTGCCTACGCCGTACACCGACAGATGCTGATGACCGAAACTGCGAACCTTTTCGTTGTCCTTGCCCAGCAGCACATCGACCAGATGGCCGACGCCATAACGCTGACCGGTGCGAAAGATCGCCGACAACGCCTGACGTGCAGGCTCGGTAGCGTCCCAGGTCTGCACGCCGTCGACGCAGTTGTCGCAATGGCCACAAGGTTCGGCCATCTGCTCGTCGAAATACGCCAGCAGCGTCTGACGACGGCAACGGGTCTCTTCGCACAGCGAGAGCATGGCGTCGAGCTTGTGTTGCTCCAGACGCTTGTGGCGCTCGTCGCCTTCAGAGTTTTGCAGCATCTGCTTGAGCATCACCACGTCTTGCAGACCGTAGGCCATCCACGCATCCGCCGGCAGACCGTCACGACCACCGCGCCCGGTTTCCTGGTAATACGCTTCGAGGGATTTCGGCAGATCGAGGTGGGCCACAAAACGCACGTTGGGCTTGTCGATGCCCATGCCGAACGCCACGGTGGCGACCATGATCAGGCCTTCCTCGTTGAGGAAACGTTTTTGGTTGAAGGCGCGTAGCTCGTTGGGCAGACCGGCGTGATACGGCAGCGCCGGGAAGCCTTGATCGCTCAGGAATGTCGCAACTTCTTCAACCTTCTTGCGCGACAGGCAATAGACAATGCCGGCATCGCTGCGTCGCTCGGCAAGAAACGCCAGCAACTGCTTGCGCGGCTGTTCCTTGGGCACGATGCGATAAAAAATGTTCGGTCGGTCGAAGCTCGACAGGAAGCGCTCGGCGTTCTGCAGATGCAGGCGTTCGACGATTTCTTCGCGGGTACGTTTGTCGGCGGTGGCCGTCAGCGCGATGCGCGGCACAGTCGGGAACAACTCGGCCAGTTGCCCGAGCTGCAGATACTCGCGACGGAAGTCATGACCCCACTGCGATACGCAGTGCGCTTCGTCGATGGCGAACAGCGCTATGTCGAGACTTTGCAGAAAGGACAGCATGCGCGGTTGCACCAGACGCTCGGGCGCCAGATAGAGCATCTTCACTTCGCCGCGCTTGATCCGCGTTGCCAGATCACGCTGCTGTTCGGCACTCAACGTAGAGTTCAGCGCGGCGGCCGCCACGCCCAGCTCTTCGAGGGTGGCGACCTGATCGTCCATCAAGGCGATCAACGGCGAAACCACCACCGCCAGGCCTTCGCGCAGCAGCGCCGGGACCTGGAAGCACAGGGATTTGCCGCCACCGGTAGGCATCAATACCAGCGCGTCACCGCCACTGGCCACGCGCTCAATGATTGCACCCTGGCGGCCACGGAAACTGTCGTAGCCGAAGATGTCCTTGAGGACGCGTTGTGCCTGTTCGAGCATAAAAACTCCAAAAATCTACCGATACATCCCTGCTCAGGCTGGTTCAGAACCGCCAAGGCCGCTTAAACAAAACGTAAGAACGCATTGCACGACAACCGCAATGCGGGCAGGGATCGCAAAACGCGGCAGTATACCCGAGCCCTCCCCTGCACAGGGCGACACCCGTCGACAGTTTCTTTGCGCCCTTGTAGGAGCTGCCGAAGGCTCGGGCCGCGATCGGACAATCTTTTGATTCTGTTTTTAAAGACAAGATCAAAAGATCGCAGCCTTTGGCAGCTCCTACACGGGGTCAGCCCTGTAAAAATGCCATGCGGCTGGCTTGAGCACGCAAGAAGGCCTAGAATTCCCGCATTATTGATTCCCCAAGGTAGCAACGTAATGTCCTTCGCTGAGCAACTGACCCGCCTGCAAGTCTTCCTCGACGCCGACGAGCTGCACGACGAGGCGCTGGATTACGTGGCCGCCCACGGTTACCTGACCGCGTTGTCGATCTGCTCCGAAGACGTCCCGGAGCGTGAATGGATCGACGCCCTGTTCGCTGAAGAGCCGCGTTACAGCGACGAAGCTCAGCGTGCCGAGATCGAAGCCACCCTGATCGGCCTCAAGGCGCACATCGCCCGTCAACTGGCGTCCGACGAAGAGTTCGAACTGCCGTGCGAGCTGGATCTGGGCGAAGATCCGGACGATTCGGAATTGCGCGGCTGGTGCATCGGCTTCATGGAAGGCGTGTTCCTGCGTGAAGCCGCCTGGTTCGAAACTGCCGAAGAAGAAGTCAGCGAAATGCTCCTGCCGATCATGGTCGGTTCGGGCCTGTTCGACGAGCAGCCAGAGTTCGAAGACATCGCCAGTGACGCCAATCTGATGGACGACATGATCGTGCAGATCCCGGAAGCCCTGACAGCTCTGTACCTGCTGTGCCAGGCGCCAGACGAAAAACCGGCGATCCTCAAGCCACGTCACCACTAAGATTCAGCCTATGGACAACCCCATAGGCAACCGCCCCCTGATGTTGCGCTACTGCCTGCTGGCCATCGGCTGGCTCAGCGTGGCATTGGGGGTGATCGGGATTTTTCTCCCCGTTTTGCCCACCACTCCCTTCCTGCTACTCGCGGCCGCGTGTTTCGCCCGCAGTTCTCCGCGTTTCTATCGTTGGCTGGTCGAGCATCCCCGGCTCGGGCCATGGATTCGCGATTATCTCGATGGCAACGGCATTCCACTCAAGGGCAAGGTCTACGCGATCGGGCTGATGTGGGCGAGCATTCTGTTCTCTTGCTATCTGGTGCCACTCCCATGGGCGCGAGGGTTCATGTTGACCAGCGCAGTGCTTGTCACGGTCTACATTTTGCGGCAAAAAACTCTGCGCAAGCATTGAGTCACTCTCCAACAATCCCCGCAAGCGCCCCGCCATTCATCGGAAATCATCACGCGTCTGTCAGATCTGACAGGTGTGCAACTCTCCACGCAAAGGTTTAATCAATCAAACCGCCCCACCGACAACCGACACCGCTCTGAAGGAGTCGCGACACGGCATCCGGAAGCCTTTAACTGCTACCCCCGCTTCGTCCCCTGCTGCTCGCGGGCATGGTTCGCCCCATTGGCAACACAAAAAAACCGCTGCTCAGGTCAAAGAGCAGCGGTTTTTGAAAGTCCCGATAAATTGTTTTTTATTGTCACAGGCCAGCACACCAATCCTTTAACTGCACCTCACCAATTAAACCTCACGCCCACATTCGCCCCCCAAGGCTGTTCGATGTGCTCACCCTTTGAATAATCAAAATCGGCATGCACTTGCCATTTCGCGGACAGGGCAACGGCCACCCCCGCACCAAACTCGGCACGAGAACCTGACAAGTCGTTGTTGAACACATTGTCGTTGACCTTCACTTCGTTGTTCGACGCGAACTCATGTGCGACTGCCGCACGCAGGTAAGGCTGGGCGATGGCGCCATCATTGAACGCGAAGTTGCGCCCGACCGTGGCCCCCGCCTTGGCGACCAACGAACGCATGCGGTCGCCATCGGCGTCCATGTCGTTATCCAGGGTGTATTGCTTGCCCTGAATCTGCACTGCCGACAATTGTGTGAACGGCTCGATGAAGTAGTCGTCAGCCAGTTTGATGTGCCGACCGAACTCGGCGGATGCGCCCACGCCCCAATTGTCATAGTCACCCTTGGTGCGGCTGCCATCACTGAGATTGACCTTGGACTCATTGCGGAACCGGTTGAACTTGAGCACGCCGTCAAAGTAGTAACCGGTCTCGCTGTCGAGCCAGGTTACATACGGACCGACGTAGTAGCTTTTCACCGTGCCTGAAGTGCCACGGTCCAGGTCCAGATCGGACTTGCTCGTCCCCGCCAGCACCCCGACCAATACCTGACTTTCACCGATCCGGGCATCAGCGCCAAGGGACAACCCTTGCTGCTGTTGCTGATAGCCCACACCCGACCCGGCGGCCACGTTGTATTTATTGCCGTAGGTGCGGATCCAGCCGCCCGCCTCGCCACCGTTGAATCGCAATTCACCCATGCGGCTGCGTAACGAACTTAGCTCGCCGTACCACACGGTGGGTGCGGTGTTGAACAACGCCAGCACGGAACTCGCACCCGGGCTGATCACCTCGGTGGCAGGATCCAGAAACCAATCCTTGCCGCCGTCGTCATTCTCTCGGCTGTTCAGGCTGTAAGACCAGGTACCGACGTCTACAACACCGTTGCCCGCCAAGGCAAACTGCGCCGCATCGATCGTGGCGGTACGCGCCAGTATCAATTGCTGTGGCGAGGCTGCATCCAGCCCCGACGCAGCCACTGCGAGACCAAAATCACCCGCCGAAGCGCCCGTCACATTCAGGAAGTCACGCTCACCGCTGGCAAAATCGCCTTTCATGACAAACGTGCCGTTGCCCGAAAGCGTACCGACGTTCAGCTGGCGATAAGAAGTGGGCGCATCCGCTGCGCCAAAAGTGACACTGCCCCCATCCAGACTCAAGGCACCGATCGAACCGTTGGCGGTCATCGTCCAGTTCGAGTTGCTGCTGATATTGACGCTGCCGACATTGTCCAGGCGTCCGGTGAGTTGGGAATGATCTTGAAGGGTGACGCTGTCGACATTGTTCAGACGACCGGTGAGCTGTGAACGATTTCGCAGGGTAACGCCGTCGACACTTTCCAGGTCACCAGTGAGCTGTGAATGATTTTGCAGGGCGACACTGCCGACATTTTCCAGGTCACCGGTGAGCTGTGAATAATTGTCCAGGGTGACGCTGTCGACATGGTCCAGGTGACCGGTGAACTGTGAAGAATTATCCAGGGCGAGGACGTCGACATTTTCCAGGTTACCGGAGAGCTCTGAACGATTTTGCAAAGTGACACTGCCGATATTTTCCAGGTCACCGGTGAGCCGTGAAGAATTATCCACGATGACACTGTCGACATTGCTCAAGTGACCGGAGAGCTGCGAATGATTTTGCAGAGTGACACTGTCAACGTTGTCCAGTTGGCCGGTGAGCTGGGAAGAATTATCCAGGATGACGCTGGCGACATTGTCCAGGCGACCGGTGAACTGCGAATGATTGTCCAGAGTGAGGCTGGCTTTCGAGCTGTCATCGACCAGTACGTCGCCCGTCATGTAACTCTGATCAAAGGTGAGATTGGCAGTGCTGCCGCCAGCAACGTTGATATTGCCTTGTAACGCGCTGCCGATAACCGTCATGGCCGCCGCCGATGCATCTTGAACATCGAGCAGAATGCCGTTGCCAGCCAGTAGTTGCGAGTTATTCAGAACGCTGATCTGTGCCTGAACGCCTTCCTGAACGAGAATGGCCGACGACTCCCGTCCTTCCAGCGTGGCACCATTGAGCGTCAGAAGGGTGTCAGTCAGATTGCCACTGCTTGCAGCCATCCGCACACCGTTGGCGCCGCCACTGATGGTTGTGCCGTTGGCGCGAACCTCGCCTGCGAAAATGTCGATTCCGACGCTGTCCGCCAGCAAACCCGTGACTTCACCGCCGTTAAGTTCCAGCGTACTCAATCCAGTGATCAGTACACCCGATTTACCGCCCCGTATGACACTGTCCGTGACCACGGCAGAAGAACCAGTGGGTGAGCCTATCTCACGCCTCAGCGTCAGCGCCGACCCATCACTGCTCAACGTTACCCCGGTCAGTGATGCCTGACTGTTGGTCAGGGTAATGCCGCTATTGCGATTGCGCCCCACGAAAGCGCCGCCTGTCGCGTTGATGGTTGAACCGCTCTGTACAAACACTTCATGGGTTTGCGCATTTTCGGTGTTTAACACCCCGCCGTTGCGCACCAGATAATTATCAACAGGCGTACTGTCAACAATAGTTACATTTTCGCCCGCTCCCACGCTTGTCAATGCCATCAGGGGTGGACTGATAAACAACAGAGGTGAAAGCGCCATAAAAGTTATAGGCCCTCGAGAAAAAAGCACCAATTTCGTTCGTAGAATTTTCACAACATGCTCCAGTTTTTTGCCGCCCGATGAGGATGGCTATTTAGCCGCCGGCAGCTTAATGCGAAAACTTCCCGCCGAATGTAGGATTAGTCCGATACTGAATAGCGAATTCTCCACAGCTGGCGTCCTACTTCCGCACGACGTCTTTGCAGAAACTCCAGACCGCAAACAAACACGACAGTAGAAATAAAAAAAGGAAGACTGACGTCTTCCTTTTTAATGAACTACTTATTTACTCATCAAAATATCCGACAGACAGCTCCAGCACCATCGCGCGCAATGACTCGCAACTCGTGCTTAGCCGAGGTTTCCTCACGCGCACCGACTGTAGCCTGATACCTGATACTTCCCGTGCCATCCTGAATCGGCATCAATGCTTTGTCGTATGGTAAATACACTGTGAACCCGTTTAGATGCTCGTTGTTGGACAATATCTTTGTGAATTCATAGGGCGGTAATGGAACAGGCGCCGTGCCATCCCAACCAAAACCATCCCAGATAAACTTCAACTCCATTTGATCCTCAAGAGGCGCTCCTCCGGGTACAGTGATTACAGCTACAAGCCCTTGACCAGCAATAGACCTTAATGACGAGCAGGTTAAATATTCCTGACCACGCTTGAATTCAGTAAAGTTAATCACCGGCTCAGGCAGGGTAATTGCAACGACGTAGACACTGACAAGTTGACGTAACGACGGGTTGGCGTTGTCATCCGACAACGATGGGTTGGTAATTTCGTAATGCACCGGTACTGCCGGATTATTACCTTGAGCTGTAATAAAGTCGTGTGGAATGATGAACTCTATTTCTTGATCATCTAATTCCGTCCCGTCAACTTCATAACGTCCTCCTGGAACAGCTACGCCCCCCCCAATACAATTGATAAATATCCCCATCCACGCGGACGTTATCAATAATTGTCGTCGCCGTACCATCATGCCCCGCATCGTCCAGTTCAAATTTGTTGGGCTCGACAGTATTTGCCGCTTGAATCGACACAGGTGCCAGGTTTGGATTTCCGACTTCCGGGTTCTCAGGATCAGGTGGCGCTGTACCTGGGCGTCGCAGATCGATAAACACAGGCACCGCAGTCAGTTCAGGGTATTCCTGATCCCCCCGCCATACGGAGTAGCGCACAGAGACAGGTCTATGCCCGAGGCCGTTTCGTTTCACATGCTCATAGGGAATGTCGAAAATTATCGGGAAACCTGCATCGACGACCCGTTGGCGTGATTGCGCAATTCCATCCCAAAGCAAAGCCACTTCATCGAGCGGACCTACGTTGTCATACGCCTCAATGGTTACGCCAACATTGGGGTAGGCTTCCATTAGGGTGATTAGATGGTCAGGGGCGTCCGCCGCAGGCACTACAAGTGGTTTCAGGTTGGCGGGGGCCGAAGTAAGTTCGACAACAATGTTGAGTTCACTGGAGGGCGGCCCCTCATTACCGACACGATCCGTCCAGGTGTAATAGATGATTCGCGCGCCCTCGCGGCCGTTTTCGACCTGCAGCTTTTTCAGTGTTACCGTCATTGCGCTACTGCCGTCATCGGGGGCCACATAGGCGCCAATAAACGCGGCCGGGAAACTCGCCCCCATATAGACGTTGGCAATATCACCGTTTCTTCGATCAGGGTGTAGAGGAATCGTTAAAATAATCTCTGGATTGTCCTCCAGGCGCTCTTTTGTAATACGCAAATCATCATATTCGGCGGGTAGCTGTATGACCGCTCCCTTGCCATTCTGATTAGGCGCTGTCTTATCAATAAGAATCTGGACAGAGGGGATATCTTTGGTGGGATCATTAACAACTAACATTTCATAGCTCAACAGGTACAGGCCTTCAGCACTTGTATAAAGTGAAGGCAACGTCAGTGTTTCCTGAAGGTTTAACGGTGTTTCCAGCTCCTTGAGCTCGCCCACTGGCACACCTTGCCACAACAAACGCAAGTCTACCGGCGTACGGTCTACCGGTGGAGGAGACAACACCGGCAGAGTGATAACGATGTCATTATCAACATTCTGCCGAGCTTTCGGTAACTTGTTATCTTCATCTCCTGGAACAGATGGCAACAACCCCTGAAACACCGGCGGCATTATCGCTCGAGCCGATTTGGCGGCACGGATGGTATTTACTGCAGCTCTGCCGGATTTTCCCTTAGCATTCTTTTCATAGACAGTCATTATCCATCTCCTGATCATTAAAGCAGATATTTGAAAACTCATACTCGCGAAACAACCAAACGCTCGGATCAATAAAAACTTGATCCGCCACACCTGACTTCCACCTACTGCTTATTTGCTCAGGAATTCACTTCCCGGCAAAAAACCTCATTCGTTGGCGAACAGATCTCACCACTGGGCATGGTTCTATTGATAATTACAAAATCCGGACGCGACCGACCTATACCATCATCTCCTTTGTACAAGATGTACCAGACAAGGGCCGAACCGTTATTCACCATAGGTGCTATCAACTTCTCGTAATCAGCTACGACGATATCGAAGCCATTTGCAACTTCCGCAGGATCAATGATTTTCGAAAATTCGTGATAGGCGTCCACAATCGGGTCAGTTCCGTTTAGCCCACGACATCCTTGCCAGTGCACAATCACTTCATCCCTTGCTGCGAAGTGTGGGTTGCCCGCTATATGAACCGTAACGCCTTCCCACAAGCGAGGAACGGAACAACAATGCAAGACGCCTTCTTTTCCTGCATGAGGGAATGTCGGTGCCTTCAGGTTTTCGATGATGACAATCGACACCTTGACTTCGGTCTTGCGTGAGTACTGTTCATTCACACCATTGCGGGTGACGTAGTAAACCGGCAAATTCGGATTCTGCAGTTCTGGCAGGATGTGCTCCCAGGGGATTTCAACCTCGAC
The DNA here is from genome assembly GCF_020149425.1 of Pseudomonas sp. P116. Lineage (NCBI taxonomy): Bacteria > Pseudomonadati > Pseudomonadota > Gammaproteobacteria > Pseudomonadales > Pseudomonadaceae > Pseudomonas > Pseudomonas sp. P116. The sequence continues at coordinate 859,684 of NZ_JACVHB010000001.1, forward strand.
AAGGCTGCCTGATACATCACCCGCCTTCACCGGATAAGTCGCCACGGGCGTCGGAATCGGCCCCCAATACACATCGATTTCCTCATAAGGCTGAGGATTGTCGTAGAGCACCAGTAACGCTCTTGCCGGCAGTCCGAAGTCCACACTGCGCAACTGGTTGGCGAGATCGGACTTTTGCCCGCGAATTTCCAGTTTGACCAGGGTTTCATTGAGCAATGCCGGGGCGTCCACGTGATCCTGGCCGGCTATGGTCAAGTCCAGTGCCACGGAAATGTCAGGCGAAGATGCGGTGTAGCTGCCATCTGCCAGACGGATGCGATAACTCACTTTGGGTCGTGAAGGGCCATTGCCCCGTGCGTGAATGGCCGTCCACGGGACAGTGGTCTCCAACGGAAAACCGCTGGGCTCGACCGGTATCTCTGCCAGTGCGGTGCCGTCCCAGTCGATGGCGACTCGATGCGCCGCGTCCGCGAAATCATAACGTTCAATTTTCACCTGAACGCCTTCGCGGGCCTGCTGACGGTCGAGCAATTTACGCGTCAAAGGCACCTCGGGAGGTAGCAGCGCGCCTGGAAGCGGCGAGAGATCGACAAAGATTCCCGCCCGCCTCGAATTCGGCCCGGTATTACCCGCGCGATCCCTGAGCCGGTAATACATATAGCGATCACCGTGTCCCCACGCGCGGATCTCATCGGCATGCACCGTGATCAGCAAACGCTCGTCGATAATCTCCTGCTCGCTGAATTCCTGCTCGCCGATCTCAACTTCGCGGTCACTCGGATCCTGCGTGTCCGTCCAGAAATAGACTGCTCGATCGCCCGTTGTGACATCTAAGTAAAACGGCACCTCGACGATGACCTGTCCGTGTTGCGTCAGATAACTTTCTGTGATGGCACCGTTCAACTCGTCAGGAAAAATGACCGCATGGGGCTGGAGGCCAAAATTGGGCTGGGTGGTGTCAATAGTGATGCTTTTCCTCAGGGACTCCGCAGGGTTGACCATGCTGGGAGAAAAGCAGATCGAAACGTCGTAAGCTCCCTGGATTAAAAGGCTCCTGGGAATAGTGAGGGTTTGCGGCTGTTGCACAGGAATACTGGATGGGTACTCACGCTCATTGACAGCGATGAAATCGGCGCCACGCGCCATGAAACCCAGTTCCACCAAATCGACGCTCCCGGGAAAGGTGCTGAAGTCCAGGCCTTCAAACGTGACCTCCAGATCCCGCGTCAATGCTCGCAGCGGCAGTAGCCCCAGAGGATCATTCGGATCCAGCACCAAGGGCACCTTGGGGGCTGGAATATCAGCACGCGGCCCACTCGGGAGAGTCGTTTCATCGTTCGGCGTTTTGTGAGCTGACATCGCACGTATTCCCTGACGAATGTTGAGGCTTGCTGGTTCGCAAGCTGTCGCACTGCGACAACTTTCGAATGGCTGGCTTCATTTAGCGCGCATCGTCAGAAAGCGGCTACTGTCAGAAATTACAGGTATTGCTACCGCTCGTCGGAGATTTCGCCGAACTGGCAGGTCGACACGGAATAAACAACAAACGTTTAAAGGAAACCTGCCGACACGGATTTCGGCCACAGATTCTTGCGTCGTTGCCTACAGCTACGCCAGAATCCGCCGGCTTGTGCGCCGCGATTCCTGACGTTTCGTGATGAAACAAAAAACCGCCGTCCCGATTGAACGGGACGGCGGTTTTTTTATGCCTGAGGGCAAATACCTCCCTGTAGGAGCTGCCGAAGGCTCGGGCCGCGATCGGACGATCTTTTGACTTTTTTAGAAGCAAGATCAAAAGATCGCAGCCTTCGGCAACTCCTACACGGGTCACCTGTCTGAGGCATGAAAAAACCCGCCGCCCCGATGATCGGGACGGCGGGTTTTGTCGTTTCTGCCTCAGATCAAACCGTATCCACCTTCAACGAATGATCATTCAACATGCCGCTGATGATCGTCGCTGTGTCGTGCCCGCTGGCAATCATCCCACCGGCGCCAGGCGTGACGCCGTAGTGGCTGGCGAGGTTGACGCCGGCCAGATCGATCGTCTGGTTCGGCGTGGCGCCGGCCATGGCGCTCACGTCGATGCTGGTCATGACCGAGGCGCCACTGCCGCTGACGCTGAAGTGCAGGTAGTCGTCGAGGGACGACGTGGTGCCGTTTTCACCTTGCAGCAGTTGCGACAGGTCGAGCTTGTCGGTGCCGGGGGTGAAGTCGGTGATCAAGTCGTGGCCGCTGTTGCCTTTGAGCCACTGGAAGGTGTCGGCCCCTGCCCCACCGGTCAGGGTGTTGTTGCCTAAACCACCGATCAGCAAATCATCGCCGCCGCCCCCATTGAGGGTGTCGTTGCCCAGACCTCCGTTGATCACGTTGTTATTGTTGTCGCCAGTCAGGCTGTCGTTGAAGTTGGAGCCGACGAGGTTTTCGATACCGGTCAGGGTGTCCGTCCCGGCGCCGAGGGTGTTTTGCGCACCGAGCAGGCCGAGGTTGACGGTGACGGCGGTAGTCGCATGGGCGTAGCTCGCGGTGTCGGTCCCACTGCCGCCATCGAGCAGGTCATTGCCGGCGCCGCTGTAGAGCAAGTCGTTGCCAGCGCCGCCGTGCAGTTCGTTGTTGCCTGAGCCTGCGGTCAGTACGTCGTTGCCGTCGCCGGCATTGATGATGTTGTTGCCGGTGCCCGCCACCATCACGTCATCGCCTGCTGTACCGGTGAGAGTGTGGCCGTCCTGGTAACTGATGCTCACGTTGGCCGTGTCGCTGCCGCCGTGGTTATCGTTGGCGGTGTAAGTGCCGTGATAGTCCGGGGCGATGTCCTGGGCCCCGGCGTAGTTGAGCTTCATGGTCAACTGGTAGTTTTCCGACCCGTTGACGTTGCCGCCAGAGGGGTTGGTAAGGTTGGTGATGTGGATCTGGTAGACCGCGTTCGACGTCGCAGTGAGGGTTTGTCCGTCCGCCAGCGCGATCCAGCTGCCGCCATTGATCGAGTACTCCATGCCGACGTTACCGGCCGCCAGATTGTGGTCGAGGTTGAGGGTTTCACCCTGACGCAGGTTGACGGTGATGCGGTCTTCATCGTTGGCATTGCTGTTGGTCACGGCGCCCAGGTAGCCGCTGACCACCAGCACGGCGGTCATGGTTGCCGCGTTCGCCGAGAACGCACTACGGACGTTGGCCAGATTCTGGTTGGCCGCCGTATTGACGTTGGTGCCCGTGAAATTGATCGCGCCGGTGCCGGTGAAGTCCGCCGCTTTCGAAAGCCAACCGGTGTTGAAACTGGTTGGTGTCGCGTTGAGGGTATCGCCGTTGGGGTCGGTGTCGTTGGCCAGCAACAGCTCACCCGGCACCACAATGTTGCCCGACAGCACGTTGGTGATGACGTGGTCGTCCATCGCCACCGGAGGTGCATTGGGGATCACTTTCACGGTGAGCGTCGAGCTGGCCAGATCGCCATCGTTATCGCTGACGGTGAAGCCGATATTTTCGGTGAGCACCACAGCGGTGGTTTTCTGCGAGGTGTAGGTGTATTCGCCGGTGTCGAGGTTGATCAGCAGCGTGCCGCTGTTGTTGGTGGCAATGCTCAACGTGTTGTTTGCGGTGTTGAAGGTGCCGTGATTGACGCCGCCGCTCGCGATCAGTGACCCCTGGCCACTGAGGGCTTTCGGGTCATAGGTGTAGGTGGTGCCGTCGATCACGATGGATTTGATGAAACCGCCATCGGCGCCGAACGTGCCGCCCTCGCCCAGCAACGAACCGGTGACCGGCGCGCCCTGCACGGTGCCCGACAGCACCGAGTTGAGCTGGTTGAGGTCGGTGACCACTACCGCGTTGGTGTTGGTGTGGTTGATGCCGTCATAAGCCAGCGGATCGAGGTTGGCGTTGCTCACGCCGCTGCCGAGGCCGATTGCGTAGTTCTTGATGTTGTTGGCATCGAGGAAATTTTTCAGCGCGGCTTCATCGGCGGCGTTGATGTCGCCCTCGTTGGGTTTGCCGTCGGAGAAGAAGTAGCCGACGTTCTGCGCCCCGGTGAGTTTGCCCGAGGTGTTGAACGCGGTCTGCATCACCGCCACGGCAGCATCGTAGTTGGTACCGCCGCCGGCCGTCAGCCCCGCGAGAATCGTCTTCGCTGTCGCGACGTCCACCCACACGGCGGTTCTGTCGGTGGCGTTGCTGCTGAAGGTCACCAGTTGGACTTTGACGTCGCCCAGATCGTCGTACTTGTCGAGCAAGGCACTGATCGCCTGCTTGGCCAGCGCCAGCCGCGACAGGCCCGGCACACCCGAGGCATCGGCCATGCTGCCGGAGATATCAAGAACGATCAGCAGGTTGGAATCGATCTCCACGGCTGTCACCGAGCGATCCGAGGCCACGGCTTTTGGCACGTCATCAACGATGTTGACGACGAGGGTGCTGGTGGTGGTGTTGCCCAGCGCATCGGTGGCTTTGTAGGTGAAGCTTTCGCTCAGGGTGTTCGGCCCGTCGTTGGCGTTCGGCGAGGTTTTGGGGGCCGAAGTCAGCGTGTAGGTGTAGGTGCCGTCGGCGTTGAGCTGGATCTGCCCGTAAGTGCCGGTGGCGCTGCCGACCAGGGTGTAAGTGAGCGCGCCGCTGCCGCCGGTGACCGCACCGACCAGCGTGCCGCTGGCGGTTTCGCCGGTGTTGCCCGGGTCGCTGCCGGTGACCGTGCCGGACGCCAGATCCTGGCCATCCTTGCTCAGGTCGAGGGCTTTTTCAAAGACAGTCACGTCCTGATCGACCGAGGCAATGAGTTTGCAGTCGGCGACATTGATGGTGATGGTCGTGGTGCTTTCGTCGCCGTCACTGTCGCGGATGCTATAGGTGAAGGTGTCAGTGGCGCCCGGTGGGCTCACCGAGTTCGGGTTGCTGTGGTAAACGGCATTGCCCGCCGCATCGAGGGTCAGGTAACCGTAGGCGCCGTTGATGTTGCTGTTGAGCCCGCCAACAGCCGAGGTTGCAGTATTGCTGCCGGCGCGCACGCCGATCACCGTGGCCGCGCCATCGGCACCGTTGACGTCGTTGCCCAATACGCTGACGTTGACCGTGCCACCCTCCGCCACCGAGCCGGTGTCGGGTTTGGCGGTCGGCAGATCATCGACGATGTTGACGTTGATCTGACCGCTGGCGGTACTGCCATCGGTGTCGGTTGCTACCACGTTGAAGTTTTCGGTGATGCTGTTGGCACCGTTGGCGTTCGGGTGGGTTTCGTTATCGACCAGGGTGTAGCTGTAGCTGACCACGCCAGTGGCCGGGTTATAACCGGTGATGGTGAAAGTGCTGCCCAGCGGCGAGACGGTTGATTGCGGGAAGCCTGCGGCCACGCCATTGGTGACCACGGCAATGCCACCGACGGTGAGGGTTTGCAGGCCATCAAGAGCGGTCACGGTGAAGGTGCCGCTCTGGGTCAGCGCCGGGGTGTTGGGGCTGGTGCCGTCGCTGAGGTTTTTCTCGTAAACGGTGAGTTCGCCGCCATTGACGTCGAGGCCGTTGAGCACCACCGGGTCGTTATTGTTGTGGACGTTCAGCACCAGGCTGGCGGTGCTGGTATCGCCGTCGGCATCGGTCAGGGTGTAGGTAAACGTCTCGGTGCCGTTGCCGCCACCTTGCAGGTTTTTGAAGTCGGCGTCAGTGGCGTCGAGGGTGTAGGTGTAAGTACCGTTGGCGTTGAGTACCAGCGTGCCGTAAGTGCCGGTGAAAGTGCCGGGGGTAATCGGGCCGGTCGCCACCACGTCTGCGCCTTGCACATCGTTGGTCAGCACGTTGCCGCTCAGGGTGAGTTGGGTTTCCGAGGCGTTGTTGGCATTGCTGTCGTTCATCGCTTGCGGCACGTCATCGACGATGCTGACGACGATGGTGCTGGTGACGATGTTGCCCAGCGAATCGGTGGCCTGATAGGTGAAGGTTTCGGTCAGGGTGTTGGCACCGTCATCGGCATTCGGTGTGGTGGTCGCTGGCGATGTCAGGGTGTAGGTGTAGGTGCCGTTGGGGTTGAGGACGATCTGCCCGTAGTTGCCGGTGGCGCTGCCAACCAGCGCATAGCTGATCGCGCCGACGGCACCGTTGACCGAGCCGACCAACGTGCCGGACGCGGTTTCGCTGGTGCTGGTCGGGTCGCTGCCCGTGACGGTGCCGGGCGCCAGATCCACGCCGTCCTTGGTCAGGTCCAGCGCTTTCTCGTAGACGGTGACGTCGGTGTCGCTGACCGCATACAGTTTGCTGTTGGAGACATCGATGGTGATGGTGGTGGTGCTTTCATCGCCGTCGGCATCACGCACGGTGTAGGTGAACACATCCACTGCACCTGGGCCATTCACCGTGTTGGGATTGCTGTGGTAAACCGCGTTGCCGTTGGCATCGAGGGTCAGGTAGCCGTAGGTGCCGTTGATCTGCGAGTTCAGGCCACCGATGGCCGAAGTTGAGGTATCGGCACCGACGCGCACGCCAACCACCGCGCCTGTCACGGCCGGGCCATCGGCACCGCCAATATCGTTGTTCAGGACATTGCCGCTGACAGTGGCGCCCTCCGCCACCGACGCCGCATCGGGATGCGCGCTCGGCAAGTCATCGACGATATTGACGTTGATCTGCCCGTTGGCGGTGCTGCCATCGGTGTCCGTCGCGACGACATTGAAGTTCTCGGTGATGCTGTTGGCGCCATTGGCGTTCGGATGAGTTTCGTTATCCACCAGGGTGTAGCTGTAGCTGACCACGCCAGTCGTTGCGTTGAAACCGGTGATGGTCAGCGTGCTGCCCAGCGGTGTGACGGTCGATTGCGGGAAGCCTGCGGCCACGCCATTGGTCACTACGGCAATGCCGCCGACAGTCAGGGTTTGCAGACCGTCGATGGCCGTCACGGTGAACGTGCCGCTCTGGGTCAGCGCCGGGGTGTTCGGGCTGGTGCCATCGCTGAGGTTTTTCTCGTAAACGGTGAGTTCGCCACCGTTCACATCCAGACCGTTGATGATCACCGGATCGTCGTTGTTATGGATCTGCAACACGAGGTTCGCGGTGCTGGTATCGCCGTCGGCATCGGTCAAGGTGTAGGCGAAGGTTTCCGTGCCGTTACCGCCGCCGGTCAGGGCTTTGAAATCGGCATCGCTGGTGTTCAGCGTGTAGGTGTAAGTGCCGTTGGCGTTGAGCACCAGGGTGCCGTAGGTACCGGTGAAAGTACCGGCGGTGATCGGGCCAGTAGTTACGCGGTCGGCGCCTTGCACGTCGTTGGTCAGGACGTTACCGGTCAGCGTTAGCAGGGTTTCCGATGCGGTCGATGTGTTGCTGTCGTTCACGGCGTTTGGCAGGTCGTCGACGATGTTCACATCGAGGGTGCCGTTGGCGGTGGTGCCGTTGTCATCGACCACGGTGACGGCGAATTGCTCTGGCAGATTGTTCGCGCCGTTGGCAGTTGCGTGCGCTTCGTTGTCGACCAGGGTGTAGCTGTAACTGACCACGCCAGTCGTTGCGTTGAACCCGGTGATGGTCAGCGTGCTGCCCAACGGTGTGGTGACCGATTGCGGGAAACCGGCGGCCACGCCATTGGTGACCACGGCAATGCCACCGATAGTCAGCGTGGTGACGCCGTCCAGTGCGGTGATGGTGAAGGTGCCGTTTTGCGTCAGCGCGGATGAATCCGGTGCGCTGCCATCGCTGAGATTTTTCTCGTAGACGGTGAGTTCGCCACCGTTCACATCCAGACCGTTGATGATCACCGGATCGTCGTTGTTATGGATCTGCAACACGAGGTTCGCGGTGCTGGTATCGCCATCAGCATCGGTCAGGGTGTAGGCGAAGGTTTCCGTGCCGTTACCGCCGCCGGTCAAGGCTTTGAAATCGGCATCGCTGGTGTTCAGCGTGTAGGTGTAAGTGCCGTTGGCGTTGAGCACCAGCGTGCCGTAGGTACCGGTGAACGTACCGGCGGTGATCGGGCCAGTGGTTACGCGGTCGGCGCCTTGCACGTCGTTGGTCAGGACGTTACCGGTCAGCGTTAGCAGGGTTTCCGATGCGGTCGATGTGTTGCTGTCGTTCACGGCGTTTGGCAGGTCATCGACGATATTCACATCAAGGGTGCCGTTGGCGGTGGTGCCGTTGTCATCGACCACGGTGACGGCGAATTGCTCTGGCAGATTGTTCGCGCCGTTGGCAGTTGCGTGCGCTTCGTTGTCGACCAGGGTGTAGCTGTAACTGACCACGCCCGTCGTCGCGTTGAACCCGGTGATGGTCAGCGTGCTGCCCAACGGTGTGGTGACCGATTGCGGGAAACCAGCGGCGATGCCGTTGGTGACCACGGCAATACCACCGATAGTCAGCGTGGTGACGCCGTCCAGTGCGGTGATGGTGAAGGTGCCGTTTTGGGTCAACGCCGCAGAGTCAGGCGCGCTGCCGTCGCTGAGGTTTTTCTCGAAGACGGTGAGTTCGCCACCGTTCACATCGAGGCCGTTGATGATCACCGGATCGTCGTTGTTGTGGATCTGCAACACGAGGTTCGCGGTGCTGGTATCGCCGTCGGCATCGGTGAGGGTGTAGGCGAAGGTTTCCGTGCCGTTACCGCCGCCGGTCAGGGCTTTGAAGTCAGCGTCGCTGGTGTTCAGCGTGTAGGTGTAAGTGCCGTTGGCGTTGAGCACCAGCGTGCCGTAGGTACCGGTGAACGTACCGGCGGTGATCGGGCCAGTAGTTACGCGGTCGGCGCCTTGCACGTCGTTGGTCAGGACGTTGCCGGTCAGCGTCAGCAAAGTTTCCGAAGCGGTTGACGTGTTGCTGTCGTTCACGGCGTTTGGCAGGTCATCGACGATGTTCACATCGAGGGTGCCGTTGGCTGTGGTGCCGTTGTCATCGACCACGGTGACGGCGAATTGCTCAGGCAGATTGTTCGCACCGTTGGCGGTTGCGTGCGCTTCGTTATCGACCAGCGTGTAGCTGTAACTGACCACGCCCGTCGTCGCGTTGAAACCGGTGATAGTCAGCGTGCTGCCCAGCGGTGTGGTGACCGATTGCGGGAAACCGGCGGCGACGCCATTGGTGACCACAGCAATACCACCGATCGTCAGCGTGGTAACGCCGTCCAATGCGGTGATGGTGAAGGTGCCGTTTTGCGTCAGCGCCGCAGAGTCAGGCGCGCTGCCGTCGCTGAGGTTTTTCTCGAAGACGGTGAGCTCGCCACCCTCGACGTTCAAGCCGTTGATGATCACCGGATCGTCGTTGTTATGGATCTCCAACACGAGGTTCGCGGTGCTGGTGTCGCCATCAGCATCGGTGAGGGTGTAGGCGAAGGTTTCCGTGCCGTTACCGCCGCCGGTCAGGGCTTTGAAATCGGCATCGCTGGTGTTCAGCGTGTAGGTGTATGTGCCGTTGGCGTTGAGCACCAGTGTGCCGTAGGTACCGGTGAACGTACCGGCGGTGATCGGGCCAGTGGTTATGCGGTCGGCGCCTTGCACGTCGTTGGTCAGGACGTTACCGGTCAGCGTCAGCAAAGTTTCTGAAGCGGTCGATGTGTTGCTGTCGTTCACGGCGTTTGGCAGGTCATCGACGATGTTCACATCGAGGGTGCCGTTGGCAGTGGTGCCGTTGTCATCGACCACAGTGACGGCGAATTGCTCAGGCAGATTGTTCGCGCCGTTGGCGGTTGCGTGCGCTTCGTTGTCGACCAGGGTGTAGCTGTAACTGACCACGCCCGTCGTCGCGTTGAACCCGGTGATGGTCAGCGTGCTGCCCAACGGTGTGGTGACCGATTGCGGGAAACCAGCGGCAACGCTATTGGTGACCACGGCAATGCCTCCGATAGTCAGCGTGGTAACGCCGTCCAGTGCGGTGATGGTGAAAGTGCCGTTTTGGGTCAACGCCGCAGAGTCAGGCGCGCTGCCGTCAACGAGATTTTGCTCGTAAACGGTGAGTTCGCCACCGTTCACATCCAGACCGTTGATGATCACCGGATCGTCGTTGTTGTGGATCTGCAACACGAGGTTAGCGGTGCTGGTATCGCCGTCGGCATCGGTCAGGGTGTAGGCGAAGGTTTCGGTGCCGTTGCCGCCGCCGGTCAGGGCTTTGAAGTCAGCATCGCTGGTGTTCAGCGTGTAGGTGTAAGTGCCGTTGGCGTTGAGCACCAGTGTGCCGTAGGTACCGGTGAAAGTACCCGGGGTGATCGGGCCAGCATTCGGGCCGACCGGCACACGATCGGCGCCTTGATCATCGTTGGTCAGCACATTGCCGGTCAGCGTCAATAAGGTTTCGGAAGCGATACCATTGCCGTCATCGACCGCGACCGGCACGTCATCGGTGATGTTGACGTCGAGCGTTCCCGTGGCGGTATCGCCATTGCTGTCGCCGGCGATCACGGTGAACTGTTCGCTGAGATTGTTGGCGCCGTCGCCGGCCGCATGGGTTTCGTTGCCATTGAGCGTGTAGCTGTAGCTGACAACGCCGGTCGCCGGGTTGTACCCGGTGATGGTCAGCGTATTGCCCAGTTGCGTGGTGATCGATTGCGGGAAGCCGACTGCCACGCCACCGTTGATCAGGTTGATGCCGCCGATGCTCAGGCTGGTCAGACCGTCCGGTGCCGATACGGTGAAGCTGCCACTTTGCGTCAACGCTCCGCTATTGGCGGCAGAGCCGTCGGGCAGATTGGCTTCGTTTACGTTCAGCTCACCGCCGGCGACCGCAAGCCCGCCGAGCGTGACCGGATTGTTCACCGGTGGCGGCGGGACAACAGGCGCGCCGATATCGTCGCCGTTGTCACCATTGTCGATGACTGCGTTGCGGCGTTCTTCAGGAAACTCGGGAATGCCATTGAAACCGGCAGTGGGGAAGCCGATGATCGGGTCAACTCGCCCGCCGACTTCCTCCAGCAAAACAAAGCTGTGGCCGCCACCCGCTTCACCCGGCACCCCACTTGTTGGGGCATTCGGACCTGCAGCGGTGGCTTCAGCGGTTTTGCTCGGGTCGTCACCGGCAGCGATGGCTTTCTGGATCTGCTCGACATCGGTCAGTTGTGCGTCGCTTGGGGTCAGCGCCTCAGCGGCGTTCACGTGCGCAGCCTGGCCGGCCAGCAATTGGTCGGTCATGGTCAGGCTGCTGCCGCGACCCAAGGTCAATTCCTGGCCATTTTGCAGATGAACGGCAACCGCGCCCTCGGCCCCGGTGATCAGTTGATCGCCGGCAAACAGGCGATCTCCCTCAACCAGGGCGCGACGAGTGCCGTCGATGCCTTGAGCGAAAACCTGACCAATAACCTTGGTAACTGTGCCGATGAGCGTTGCCATGTGAAATTCTCCGCTGCTGACCACCGTCAGCACTGGTTCGCGAAGCAGCCCATGGCTCAATCGGGTTGTCGTGGCGACGCTCGCACCCTCGACAGTTCGTTTCGCAGGTCTTACCCGAGCAGGAAATTTCAGTGCTTTCAAGCACCTCCGAACCCTGATCGAGACAACCAACCTGCTAACGCTACGTAACGGTTTTGAAGCACTCGAGTGACAAAAATCTGTCGCTCATCGACCGCTACGCGTCCCTCCCCTTCAGCAGTACTTCGCCGTATGTCGCAAAGTGAATGGAACTTTCCTCAAGCCTTTTTGCGCTCCCTAAAGCGCACAAAACAAAGGCTTTCGAGATGAACAATGTGCTGCATTTTACAAACCGCATAAGTTTTTTTCGGAATAAGCCTTATGAAAATTTTTTCTTAGCTACGCTTCAGGATGTTCTTAGCTCTGTTGTTACAAGAGTGAAACGCTTAGACCTCAAAAGATCGTCAAATATTTGGCGACAGTAACACACCATCAGGACTCAGGGAGATGCACCCATGCGCGTTCTAACCCCCCTCTGCAGCGCGGTTTTGCTGGCCATGGCTTGCACTTCTCAAGCCCAGGCCATGAACCTCACCGAGGCGATTCAAAGCACTATTGCTACCCACCCGGAACTTGCGTCGCGCGTGGACGCACGCCTTTCGGCTGATGAACAAGTCAAAGTCGCCAAGGGTGGCTTCTATCCATCCGTCGATTTGAACGCCGCCTACGGTCGCGGCTACAGCGACAACACCAACACCCGGGCCTTCGGCAATCACAACACCGAAATCCTCACCTACACCCAGTCCGAGCTGCGCATGCGGCAAATGATCTTCGATGGCTTCAACACTGCCAACGAAGTCGAGCGCACCAAAGGCGTGTCCAACTCGCGCGCCTACTACGCGCAAGGCACCGCTCAGGACCTGGCCCTGCGCACCATCGAGGTCTACCTCGAAGTGCTCAAGCGCCGTGAACTGGTGACACTGGCGACGAACAACCTGCAGGCGCACTTGCGCGTCAACGATCAGATTGGCCTGCGTACCGAGCGCGGCGTCGGCAGCAGCGCCGACTCCGACCAATCGGTCGCCCGTAAGGCGCTGGCGCAAAACAACCTCGACACCGCCGAAGTTGATCTGGCTGACGCCGAATCCAACTTCTACAGCGTGGTCGGGCGCATGCCCGATGAACTCGAAACCCCGGCCTCGACCCGCGGTGAATTGCCCACCCAACTGCGCGAAGCCCAACAGAGCATGGTCGACAACAACCCGTACCTGAAATCGGCGCAGGCTGACGTGCAGTCGGCCGAGAGCCAGTACGAAGTCGCCAAGTCGCCGTTCTACCCACGCTTCGATGCTGAGGCTGCAGTTGGCGCGAACAACAACGTGCAGGGTGACGAAGGCCACGACAACGAGTGGCGCGTGGGCATTGTGATGAACTACAACCTGTTCCGTGGCGGCAGCGACAAGGCGCGACTGGCGGCGAATGCGCACGACATCAATCAGGCGATGGACATCCGCAACAACGCTCTGCGCCAGCTCAACGAGAACATTCGTCTGGCCTGGAACGCCATGGAAAATGCCAAGAAACAAACCCCGACCGCCCGTGAATACGCTGAGACCACCAAGCGTGTACGCATGGCGTACCAGGATCAGTTCGGCCTCGGCCAACGCACCCTGCTCGATTTACTCGACAGTGAAAACGAGCTCTACAACGCCAACCGTCGCTACACCGAAATTCGCTACACCGAGGAATATTCGATGTACCGTGTGCTGGCCAACATGGGCCAGTTGCTGAGCAAGCAACGAGTGGTCCTGCCGGCGGATGCGATTGCTTCTGCCGAAGTCAAAAACGAAGCACGCCTGCCAGAGCTGAAATAACCCTTCTGTAGGAGCTGCCGCAGGCTGCGATCTTTTGATGTTGGTTTTCCAAGATCAAAAGATCGCAGCCTGCGGCAGCTCCTACACAGGGCGATGTGCACACAACCAGGGGCGATCAATATGACTAGCATGGCCGGAGGCGGCAACGCCGGGGTCGATCCGCGGCTGAGCTTCGATGATCCGTTACTCGACGGTCTGTTGATCCTCTGCAAACTCCATGGCGCGACTGTCAGTCGCGCCAGCCTGAGTGCCGGACTGCCCCTGAACAAACAACGCCTGAGCCTGGATCTGCTGCCTCGCGCAGCGGCCCGGGCCGGGTTGCAGGCGCGGCTGTTACGCCGTGAGCTGAAAGACATCTCCCCGCTGAATCTGCCGATTCTGCTACTGCTCAACGACGGTCGCACCGCCGTGCTGCGGCGCTTTGGCGATGACGGCAAGGCGCTGATCCTGCCCAGCGAAGCCGATGGCGGCGAGCAGTGGGTCAGCCGCGCAGAACTCGGCGAGCACTACAGCGGCCAGGCCTTGTTCGCGCGGCCACGGCATGAACTCGAAGACCTGCGCTCGCCGCTGGTGCCGCGGGTGCATGCGTGGTTTCGTGACACCCTGAAGCTGTCGAAATGGCTGTACAGCGATGCGATTCTTGCCAGTTTCCTGATCAACCTGCTGGGCCTGATGGTGCCGCTGTTTGTCATGCAGACCTACGACCGCGTGGTGCCCAATCAGGCCACTTCAACCCTGTGGGTATTATCGATCGGCCTGTTGATCGGCACCGGTTTCGAACTGGTGCTGCGAGTGGTGCGTGCACACCTGCTGGACAGCGCAGGCAAGAAAACCGATGTGATCCTTTCCGCGACGTTGTTTGAACGCATCACCGGTATGTCGATGAAGGCTCGGCCGGCTACCATCGGCGGTTTTGCCCAGAGCATTCACGATTTTCAGGGGCTGCGCGAATTTCTCACCGCAGTGACCCTGACCAGCCTGATCGACCTGCCCTTCGTGGTGCTGATGCTGGTGGTGATCGGCCTGCTCGGTGGCTGGCTGGTGGTAATTCCGCTGCTGGCGTTTCCGCTGACGATCATCTTCGCGATGATCATTCAGGTGCGTCTGCGTGACACCGTGCAGAAGAGTTTGAGCCTCGGAGCCGAACGCCAGGCCTTGCTGATCGAGACCCTCGGTGGCCTGGAAACACTCAAGGCCTGCAGCGCCGAAAGCGAGCGCCAGCACAAATGGGAAAGCACCCACGGCGCCCTCACCCGCCTCGACAGCCATGCGCGCAACCTCTCGGCACTCGCCACCAACGGCACGTTGTTCATCCAACAGTTCGCGGGGATGGCGACGATTGTCGCTGGGGTCTACAGCATCATCGCCGGCAACCTGAGCGTCGGCGCACTGGTGGCGACGTACATGCTGGGCAGCCGCGTGCTCGCACCACTGGGGCAGATTGCTGGCCTGATTACCCGCTATCAGCAAGCGCAACTGACCATGAAAAGCACCGATGCGCTGATGTCGTTACCGCAAGAACGCGACGGCAAACAGCGGCCACTGGAACGCACACAACTGCAAGGCGCACTGGACGTCAACGGCGTGACCTTCCACTACAACGGCCAGAATGCCCCGGCGCTGAGCAACGTCAGTTTCAGCCTCAAACCCGGTGAACGGGTCGGCATCATCGGCCGTAGTGGTTCCGGCAAAAGTACCCTGGCACGGCTGGTGATGGGCTTTTACGAACCCGAAGAAGGCCAATTGCTGCTCGACGGTCTCGACCTGCGGCAACTGGATGTCGCTGACCTGCGCCAGCAGATCGGTTATGTCGCCCATGATCTGCCGCTGCTGGCCGGCAGCCTGCGCGACAACCTGACCCTTGGTGCGCGCTACATCAGCGATTCACGCATGCTCGAAGTCGCCGAGCTGACCGGCGTCACCGAACTCGCGCGCCAGCACCCGCAAGGCTTCGACCGGCCGGTGGGCGAGCGCGGGCAATTACTCTCCGGCGGCCAACGCCAAGCCGTATTGCTGGCCCGGGCATTGCTGCTCGACCCGCCGATCATGTTGCTCGACGAACCCACCAGCGCCATGGACAACAGCAGCGAAGACCAACTGCGCCAGAAGCTGCACGAATGGGTACAAGGCAAAACGCTGCTGCTGGTCACCCACCGCACCTCGATGCTGAGCCTGGTGGATCGGTTGCTGGTGCTGGATAACGGCCGGGTCGTCGCTGACGGCCCGAAAGAAGCGGTCATCGAAGCACTGCGCAAGGGCCGCGTCGGCTCGGCGGCGGTCTAGGAGTTGCGCCATGTCTGCTTCCACCGATAGCAAGTCACGCGGCTACTTCGACAGTTTCGGCAAAAGCGCCGAGGTCGAGTTCATGCCGGAAACTGCCGGAGCTTCATTGCAGGATTCGCCGCGCTGGTCGCGGATCACCGTGTGGCTCGCGGCAGCCCTGTTGATCAGCGCTGTGGTCTGGGCCAAGTTCGCCGTGCTCGAAGAAGTGACCATGGGCGAAGGCAAGGCGATTCCGTCGAGCAAGGTTCAGGTGATCCAGAACCTTGAGGGCGGGATCGTCACCGAGCTTTTCGTCCGTGAAGGGCAAATGGTCAACAAGGGCGACACCCTGCTGCGTCTGGATGACACGCGTTTTTTGTCGAACAAGGGTGAAAGCGAGGCTGATCGATATGCCTTGACCGCACAGGTCGAACGGCTGTCGGCAGAGGCCGAGGGGCGGCCGTTCAAACTCTCCGCCGAGGTGATCGCCAAGGCCCCGCAAGTCGCTGAAGACGAACGCTCGCTGCACGAACAACGCCTGCGCCGACTGGCCAGTGAGCAACGTACCCTCAGCGAACAACTGCGGCAGAAGACTCAGGAACTGGCGGAATTTCGCTCCAAGCAAGGCCAGTTCAGTTCTAGCCTCGGCTTGCTGCAACAAGAGATGAACATGTCCGAGCCGCTGGTCAAAAGCGGTGCGGTATCACCGGTGGAAATCCTGCGGCTCAAGCGCAGTGCGGTGGAGATTCGCGGCTCGCTGAGTGCGACAACCCTGGCGATCCCACGGGCCGAATCGGCGATTGCCGAAATCCGCAGCAAGATCGACGAATCGGAGCAAACCTTCCGCTCGGAAGCCGCCAAAGAGCTGAATGAGAAACGCACCGACCTGTCAAAAATCACCGCCTCGAGCATCGCCATCGACGATCGTGTGACGCGCACCACGGTGACCTCGCCGGTGCGTGGGGTGATCAAGCAGATGAAGGTCAACACCATCGGCGGCGTCGTCCAGCCAGGCAGCGACATGGTGGAAATCGTGCCGCTGGAAGACAACCTGCTGATCGAAGCCAAAGTGCGCCCGCAAGACGTCGCGTTCCTGCATCCGGGCCAGAAAGCCATGGTCAAGTTCAGTGCTTACGACTACACGATTTACGGTGGCCTGAGCGCCAAGCTTGAGCTGATTGGTGCCGACACGATTACTGATGACAAGGGCAACAGCTTCTACCTGATTCAGGTGCGTACCGACAAAAATCACCTTGGTGGAGATGTGAAGCCGCTGCTGATCATTCCGGGGATGGTGGCGACGGTGGACATCATTACCGGGGAGAAAAGTGTGCTGGATTATCTGTTGAAACCGGTGCTGAAGGCGCGGACCGAGGCGATGCGTGAAAGATAAGATCAAAAGATCGCAGCCTTCGGCAGCTCCTACAAAAGCTGTGGCGTGCGCATAACCCATGTAGGAGCTGCCGCAGGCTGCGATCTTTTGATCTGGATTTTGTGGTGAATGATCTGGCGCTAACGCTGGCAAGCCAGCTCCCACAGGTTTTTGTGATGTTCACAGATTTTGTATTCGACACGGGACAATGTGGGAGCTGGCTTGCCAGCGATTAGGCCAGCAAAAACACCGATCATTTTTCAGCATGATTACGCTGAAAAGTCTCCTCCCCCATCGCTGCAATCTGCCCCTCGATCAACGCTTCAAATGGTTTGAGCAACGGTTCGAAAGACGTCGGCGCTTCCAGCGTTTGCAACGCCTGCACAATCGCCTCGATGGTCGACAACGCCCCGGGCCCCGGTGCCTTGCGCAACCGATACCGCGACACCCCGCCCTGCGCCAACGTCACCCGTGGCAACGCCGCCAACAGTGGATTTAGGTGCAGCATCTTGCGCGCCTTGCGCCAGGTGCCGTCCGGCACGACCAGCAACAGCGGTTCATCAGACGCGCCATAAGCCTGCATCGGCTGCGCATCGTCCGCGGGAAACAGCAGCCGCGCCTGATAGCCCGGCTGGTCCAGCAGTGTCGGCAAATCCTCAAATACCTCACCGACAATCAGCTCGGCATTGGTCAGCCCCAGCGCAGCCAGACGCGCAGTATTCAACGCATGATTGACTTCGCTCGGATGCTGCAACAGCAACACCCGGGTGCGGCTGTCGAGGCTCGGGATCAATGGGCAAAGGCAATGGGTTTGTGGGCGCAGGCAGCGCGGGCATTGGACTCTGGACATCATTTTTACGCCTGGTTGAGCTGTGCTTTGAGCAAATCGCGGAAAGTCTGAATCAGCGGTTCCCGGCTGCGGCCACGGCGCATGATCATCGAAAATGGCGCCTGGTAGCCGAAGGTCGCTGGCAGCAACACGCGCAAATCGCCCTTGTCGGCCCAGGCCTGGGCGTAGTGCTCCGGCAGATAACCGATGTAGGCGCCGGACAGCACCAGAATCAACTGCGCCTCCATACTTTCTACCGTCGCCGCGCTGTGTTTGAAACCGTGGCGAGCCAGCTCTGCCTGGCTCCAATAGCCACGACCGACCATGCGTTGCTGGGTGATGACTTGCTCGGGAATCCGTCGCTCGTTAAACAACGGGTGACGACTGCTGCAATACAGCCAGTGCTGCTCACGGTACAGCGGCATGTAAATCAGACCGCTCATGCGCGTGGAGAACGCACCAATGGCCAGATCGAGGCGGTTGTCCTGCACGCCGAGTTGCAGTTCGTAGGGGCTCATTACCGACAGGTGCAAATGCACGGCCGGGTGTTCCTGACTGTAGGCGCCGATGGCTTCGGCGAACGGTAAAGCCTTGTCGCTGACGGTGGAGTCAATGACTCCTAGATTGAGCGTGCCACGCAACTCGCCCTTGAGCGCGGCGGCGTACTGTTCGAAACCTTCGAGCTCGGCGAGCAGGCGCAGGGTTTCCTGATGAAACAGTTCCCCTTTGCTGGTGAGGCTGAAACCACCGCGGCCGCGATGGCACAACACCAGGCCGAGCGCGGCTTCGAGCTGGCTCATGTAGGTGCTGATCGCCGAGGTCGAGAGGTTGAGTTCCTGCTGGGCGTTGGCGAAACCCTGATGGCGCACGACGCTGACGAAGATGCGTAACAGTTTCAGGTCGGGTAAAGCGTTGGCCATGTTTACTCCACACATCATCCAGATTTAAACCACAACCCTGTAGGAGCTGCCACAGGCTGCGATCTTTTGATCTTGATTTTTGCCAGCCTTGGGGCCGCTGAAGATCAAAGGATCGCAGCCTTCGGCAGCTCCTGCAGAGGCAATCAGCAGTGGGAGAAGTCTAGCGTGGGCCTTGCCATTAGTTTAGAAAAATCTGAACTAAGTATTTGCCCGTAGCGATTCTTCCCCTTCACTACATTTCGCAGAATCGGCCCCACAGCGGCGTCCGAACCTTTGCTGAACGGCGCGCCGACATAAATAAAACAAAGACGATGAGGCCCTACCCGTGGACAAGATTCTTCACCAACCACTGGGCGGCAACGAAATGCCGCGCTTCGGCGGCATCGCCACCATGCTCCGACTTCCCCACTTGCCAACCGCTGCCGGCCTGGACGCTGCCTTTGTAGGCGTGCCGCTGGACATCGGTACTTCGCTGCGCCCCGGCACCCGCTTCGGACCGCGCGACATCCGCGCCGAATCGGTGATGATCCGCCCGTACAACATGGCCACCGGCGCTGCGCCGTTCGATTCGCTGTCGGTTGCCGACATCGGTGACGTCGCGATCAACACCTTCAACCTGCTCGACGCCGTGCGCATCATTGAAGAAGCCTACGACAACATCCTCGAACACAACGTGATTCCGATGACCCTGGGTGGCGACCACACCATCACCCTGCCGATCCTGCGTGCGATTCACAAAAAGCACGGCAAGGTGGGTCTGGTACACATCGACGCTCACGCTGACGTCAACGACCACATGTTCGGCGAGAAAATCGCCCACGGTACGACCTTCCGTCGTGCTGTCGAAGAAGGTCTGCTGGACTGCGATCGCGTGGTGCAAATTGGTTTGCGCGCCCAGGGTTACACCGCTGATGACTTCAACTGGAGCCGTAATCAGGGTTTCCGCGTGGTGCAGGCCGAAGAGTGCTGGCACAAGTCGCTGGCGCCGCTGATGGCCGAAGTCCGCGAGAAAGTCGGCGGCGGTCCGGTGTACCTGAGCTTCGACATCGATGGCATCGATCCGGCCTGGGCGCCTGGCACTGGCACCCCGGAAATCGGTGGCCTGACGACCATTCAGGCGATTGAGATCATTCGCGGCTGCCAAGGCCTCGACCTGATCGGTTGCGATCTGGTAGAAGTCTCGCCCGCTTACGACACCACCGGCAACACCTCGCTGCTGGCCGCCAACCTGCTGTACGAAATGCTCTGCGTACTGCCTGGCGTAGTCCATCGCTGAGGATCGGTTCATGAACGAACATGATCAGGTTTTGCATGCGGCGGCCGAACTGGTTTCAGCCTTCGCACGCAATGATCGCGAAGCCTACTTCGGCGCATTCAGCGCCGACGCCAGCTTCGTGTTCTACACCCTCGAACAGCCGCTGCTGTCGCGCGATGCCTATCAGGCGTTGTGGGACGGCTGGCGCGCCGAGGATGGCTTCGAGGTGCTTTCCTGCACCTCGAGCAACGCCTTCGTCAGCCTGCAAGGTGACGTGGCGATTTTCATCCATGACGTGGCCACCGAGCTGCGCATGCAAGGGGAGCAACACTTCAGCCAGGAGCGCGAGACGATTGTTTTCAAGAAACAAACGTCGAGCCTAGAACAACAAGGCCATTGGCTGGCCTGCCACGAACATTTGTCCGCAATGCCGGAAGGGCTGCCACCCCCTTAGCCAAAACAGGTGACGCTCACGCACGATGAGCGCGCCTTTATGATCGGAGCAGATCATGAATAACAACAACAACGAAAAAAGCCTTCGCAGCATTGAAACAAACGGGGTCGAACAGATCCCGGATCATGAGCGTGACGCCCGGCCCAGCGACCTGTTTCGCTTGATCTTCGGCGGCGCCAATACCTTTGCCACCGCTGTACTCGGCAGCTTCCCGGTGCTGTTCGGTCTGTCTTTTCAGGCTGGCGTCTGGGCGATTGTGCTGGGTGTGCTGGTCGGTGCGCTGATTCTGGCGCCGATGGGGCTGTTCGGCCCGCTCAACGGCACCAATAACGCCGTGTCTTCCGGTGCGCACTTCGGCGTGCATGGGCGGATCGTTGGTTCCTTCCTGTCGTTGCTGACCGCTATCGCATTCTTCTCGCTCTCGGTGTGGAGTTCGGGTGATGCATTGGTTGGCGGCGCCAAACGCCTGCTCGACCTGCCGGAAACCGACCTCACGCTCGGCCTGGCCTACGGGCTGTTCGCGCTGCTGGTGCTGACGGTTTGCATCTACGGCTTTCGCTTCATGTTGTGGGTCAACCGCATTGCGGTGTGGGCCGCGAGCCTGTTGTTCCTGCTCGGCATCTTCGCCTTTGCCCCCGCCTTCGACAGCCAATACGCCGGCAGTGTGGCCATGGGTCAGGCCGGGTTCTGGGCGGCGTTCATCGGTGCCGCGCTGGTGGCCATGAGCAACCCGATTTCCTTCGGTGCATTCCTCGGCGACTGGTCTCGCTACATTCCCCGCGAAACGCCGAAGGGCCGCATCATGTTCGCAGTGGTCGCCGCGCAACTGGCGACACTGATTCCGTTCCTGTTCGGCCTGGCCACCGCGACCATCGTGGCGATCAAGGCGCCGGACTACATTGCGGCCAACAACTATGTCGGCGGGCTGCTGGCGGTGTCGCCGAGCTGGTTCTTCCTGCCGGTGTGCCTGATTGCGGTGATCGGCGGCATGTCCACCGGCACCACGTCGCTGTATGGCACCGGGCTGGACATGTCGAGCGTGTTTCCGCGGGTGTTGTCTCGGGTCAAGGCGACCCTGCTGATCGGCGTCATGTCGATTGCCTTCATCTTCATCGGACGCTTTGCGGCGAACCTGGTGCAGAGCGTGTCGACCTTCGCCGTGCTGATCATCACCTGCACCACGCCATGGATGGTGATCATGATCATCGGCCTGGTGGTGCGTCGCGGCTTTTACTGCCCGGATGACCTGCAAGTGTTCACGCGCGGCGAACAAGGCGGACGCTACTGGTTCACCCACGGCTGGAACTGGCGGGGCCTGGGCGCGTGGATCCCGAGCGCGGCCGTTGGTCTGTTCTTCGTCAACCTGCCGGGGCAGTTCGTCGGCCCACTGGGTGAGTTGGCGGGGGGCATCGACATCAGTTTGCCGGTGACTCTGGGGCTGGCCTCGGTGGTGTACCTGACGCTGCTGCGCCTGTTTCCGGAACCGCGCGAAGTGTTTGGGCCCAAGGATGTCCGCCGCGAAGCCGCTGAGAAAACCGAACTGCGTCAGGCCGCCTGACGCAAATCCCCTGTAGGAGTGAGCCTGCTCGCGATGACTGCAGCACATCCCACACAGATGTGACTCACAGACCGCTATCGCGAGCAGGCTCACTCCTACAAGGGAACTGAATTCAGCCTCAACATAAAAAAGACAATCGGAGACACGCCATCATGGCTTTGGATTTATTCGTCGTCCTCATCTACGCCGCCGGCATGCTTTTGCTCGGCTATTTCGGCATGCGCAAGGCCAAGACCAACGAGGACTTCCTCGTTGCCGGTCGTAACCTCGGCCCGAGCCTGTACATGGGCACCATGGCCGCGACGGTGCTTGGTGGTGCGTCCACTGTCGGCACCGTGCGCCTGGGCTACGTGCATGGCATTTCCGGTTTCTGGCTGTGCGCGGCACTGGGTTGCGGCATCGTTGCGCTGAACCTGTTTTTGGCCAAACCGCTGCTGAAGCTGAAGATCTACACCGTGACCCAGGTTCTGGAAAAACGCTACAACCCGATGGCCCGCTCGGCGAGCGCGGTCATCATGCTGGCCTACGCGCTGATGATCGGCGTGACCTCGATTCTGGCGATCGGCACCGTCCTGCAAGTGCTGTTTGACCTGCCATTCTGGGTCTCGGTACTCGTCGGTGGTGGCGTGGTGGTGATCTATTCGGCGATTGGCGGCATGTGGTCGCTGACCCTCACCGACATCGTCCAGTTCATCATCAAGACCGTTGGCCTGATGTTCATCCTGTTGCCGATCTGCCTGTACCGCGTCGGCGGTTGGGATGAACTGGTGCTGAAACTGCCTGCGACCGCATTCAGCTTCACCACCATCGGTTGGGACACGATCATCACCTACTTCATGATCTACTTCTTCGGCATTCTGATCGGTCAGGACATCTGGCAACGGGTGTTCACCGTCAAGACCGCCAAAGTCGCGCAATACGCCGGCAGCATCGCGGGCATCTATTGCATCATCTATGGCCTCGCTTGCGCCCTGATCGGCATGGCCGCGCACGTACTGATCCCGGATCTGGACAACGTCAACAACGCCTTCGCCGCGATCGTCAAACTGTCGCTGCCGGACGGTATCCGGGGTCTGGTGATCGCTGCCGCACTGGCCGCCATGATGTCCACTGCCAGCGCCGGCCTGCTCGCCGCCGCCACCACGCTGACCGAAGACCTGCTGCCGAAACTGCGCGGCGGCAAGCCATCGAGCCTGCGTATCAACCGTCTGTTCACCCTGCTGACCGGCATCGTCGTGCTCGGCATCGCGCTGGTGGTAAACGACGTGATCAGCGCTCTGACCCTGGCCTACAACCTGTTGGTGGGCGGCATGCTGGTGCCACTGATCGGTGCGATCTTCTGGAAACGCGCGACCACCGCCGGCGCTATCGCCAGCATGGGCCTGGGCTTTGCCACGGCGCTGCTGTTCATGTTCAAGGACGGTCTGGACGCCAACACACCGATCTACTACAGCCTGGCTGTGGGTCTGGTGAGTTTTGTGGTGGTCAGCCTGATGTCGCCGCGCCCCGCTACGATGGCCAGCGCGATCTGAGCTTGATGTAACGAACGATTGCTTTCTTCGACGGGTGTGGCGTCGGTTGCCACACCCGTTTTTTTTCGCCTGGAGGAAAGCGTGAAGACCGCGAATGACTTGAGCCGGTTTTTACCGATGATCTGGGGCACTGAAAGCAAAAGATCGCAGCCTCCGGCAGCTCCTACACTTCTCTGTAGGAGCTGCCGAAGGCTGCGATCTCTTGATCGTGAGTCTCTTGACCCTTCACATCAGGGACATTACCGCCGACGAGGCTGGCGCCGACGCTGTTCGTCGTCCGTGCGGATCGGTACCGGTTGCAGAGGCGGTTCGATCAAGCCGAGGGCAACACCCAAATCATGCAGCCAGTTTTGAATTTTCTCTTTCATCGTCATGCCCCCTTCAGGGTGGTGCTGAGCGGCCGGAATTCTGAGGCCGCTTCGCACTGATAATAGTCCGAAGTCCTACGCAATGCTCGGCCAAATCCGCAATGATCTGTTACTGAATTGAACAGAGTGCGCTGCCATTGGTTCAAGCCATTTCCAGTGATTCAACCAAAGGTGCGGGATAGACGGCTTGCTGCACCTCAATCCACGCATTGAGATTGGCGCCGACCATGCCCCGGCGCCACATGAGCCACGTTGTCGCACCCGCGAACGGTTCGGCCAACGGGTGCACCGCTACGCTCTCGCGCCCCGGCAGGCTGGCCAGCATCGACTCCGACATCAGCGCCACCCCGCTGCCGGCAATCACGCAGGCGAGCATGCCTTGATAGGACTCGATCTCCATGGCCCGGCCCATTGCCGCGTGGGCATGGGCAAACCATGCCTCCAGACGCATGCGATAGGAACAGCCACGACGAAAGGTGAACACCGACCGCCCTTCGACATCACTGGCGCTGTGCACGGGCGGATGATCGATCTCGGTGATCAGCACCAGCCTTTCCTCGCACAACGCCACACCGTCGAGCCCGGCCAGTTGCAGCGGCCCGTCTACCAAAGCCGCATCGAGGCGTCCGGTGAGCAAACCTTCCAGCAACTCACCGCTCGGCGCCGACTGTACTTGCAGGTTCACCGCCGGATACTGCTTGTGATAGCGCGCCAGCAATGCCGGCAGATGGATAGCGGCGGTGCTGTACATCGTGCCCAGCACAAAATCCCCCGCCGGTTGCCCGCCCATCACCGCCGCGCTGGCCTGATCGCGCAGGGCAAACAGTTTGCCGGTGTAGTCCAGCAAGACTTTTCCCGCAGGCGATAGCTGCAAGCGCTGACGCTCGCGGACGAACAATTCCACGCCCATTTGCTCTTCAAGCTGCTTGAGCCGGGTCGACAGGTTCGACGGCACGCGGTGCAAGCGTTCGGCGGCGCGGGTGATCGAACCTTCCTCGGCGACCGCCTGAAAAATCCGCAGTTGGCTGAACTCCACAACCTTTCTCCAGAACAGAACAAGTTACTCACTATTATTCAATTTTAAAGAAAGTCAATCAGTCCTAGCCTGACGGTCATTGATCTTGCCAACGGAATCCAGACCATGTCGCCGCTGATTCGCTTATCCGCCTGCTTCGTCGCCCTGATGATGGCCATGGGCATCGGGCGCTTCGCCCTCACCCCGCAAATGCCGCACCTGCTCAGCGAGGGGCAGTTTGACCTGACTGCCGCCGGTCTGATTGCCGCGGCCAATTACCTCGGTTACCTGCTCGGTGCGGTGGATGCGATGTTTGCCCATCGTCCGCAACAGGTTCAGCGGCGCCTGCACGGCGGCTTGTGGCTGTGTGTGCTGTTGACGCTGGCGTCGTTCTGGGCGAATGGCTTCTGGGCACATCTGCTGCTGCGCTTCGGAACCGGTGTGGCGAGTGCCTGGGTGCTGGTGATGATTACTGCGCTGAGTCAGCCACTGGCGGTGGCAGCGGGTCGCCCACGACTGGGAGCGCTGGTATTTGCCGGGCCGGGGTTGGGGATTTTTCTGACAGGGTTGCTGGCACTGGTCTCACATCTGTTGAACCAGACGTCCGCGACGTTGTGGCTGATTTATGCCGCGGCCGCGTTGGTGATGATGTTGGGGGTCTGGCGACTCCTGCCACAACCGGTCGCCGCGAAGGCAACTGATGCAGCGGCCGTCAGCCCGGCGAGTCGTGGCATTGGCCGTCTGGCATTGATTTACGCGCTGTACGGCGTCGGTTACATCATTCCGGCCACGTTCCTGTCGCAAATGGCCAACGCGCAATTTCACGGGCAATGGCAGGCCGATCTGTTCTGGCCGTGCTTCGGCCTCGGCGCCGCCATCGGCGTCTTGCTGGTGAGCCTGCGTCGTCACGATCCGCACACCACGCGTCACTGGTTGATGGCGACGTTATGGCTGCAAGCCGCCGGGGTGTTCGCCTGCTTGCTGGGCAGCGGCTGGGGATTGGCGCTGGGCGTCATCTTCTGCGGGACGCCATTCCTGGCCTGCATGCAACTGGTCATGCAACGCTCACGGGAACTGGCGCCGCACGCCACCCAGCGTAATGCCGGCATGCTCACCGCCTGCTTCGCCGTTGGTCAGCTCAGCGGCCCGTTACTGGCCGCGCTGAGCAGCCATTTCAGCGGTGGCTTGCAGCCGGCGTTGGTGATCGCCGGCAGTGGTTTGCTGATTGCCGGCGGTCTGGCGATGCAATCGACGGTTACTGGCCCAACGCTTTGCGCAAACGCCGACGCAGCCACTGCTCGGCACTGACAAACGTGATGCCGAGCAACACCA
Organism: Pseudomonas sp. P116; assembly: GCF_020149425.1. Lineage (NCBI taxonomy): Bacteria > Pseudomonadati > Pseudomonadota > Gammaproteobacteria > Pseudomonadales > Pseudomonadaceae > Pseudomonas > Pseudomonas sp. P116. The sequence continues at coordinate 885,731 of NZ_JACVHB010000001.1, forward strand.
GTACCGCGCCGATGACGAAGTTCAGGCTCAGTTGTTCACCGAGCAGCAACACGCCGAAGGTGACGCCGAACAGTGGCGTCATGAACGAGAACACCGCCAGGTTGGCCGCCAGATAACGCCGCAACAACCAGAACCACACCAGGTAACTGAAGAACGACACCACCAGCCCCTGAAACAGCACGCTGGCCACCGCCACAGCGGTCAGGTTGACATGGCCGATCTGGCCGCTGAAAAGCGCAATCAACAGCAGGCCGACGAAGCCGACGATCAACTGATAGAACAGGGTCAACGTCACCGGGGCTTCCGACAGGCGCGAGGCGCGCACCACCACAGTGGTCGCGCCCCAACAGGCACCGGCCAGTACACCAAAGGCATCGCCCAATAACATGCGCCGATCAAGGTTGTCCCACGACACACCACCGGCAAACGCAATCGCGATACCGATGAAGGCGAGCAAAATCCCCAGCCACTGCAACGGTCGCAAACGCTCACTGGCAAGGAGAAAATGCACGCCCAGCGCGGTAAAAATCGGCGCGGTGTAGAGGAACACCGACATGTGCGCTGCCGTGGTCAGTTGCAAGCCTTCGGAGATAAAGAAGAACTCCAGCCCGAACAACGCACCGGCCAGCAAGCCGCCGCGCCAGGTGCTGCCTACCTGATCCCAACCGCCCTTCCAGCAGATCAGCAATCCGACCAGCAGCGCAGAAATCCCCGAGCGCCCCGCCGCTTGCATCACCGGCGCGATGTCAGGTGCAGCCCACTTGATCATCACCTGCTGCACACCCCAAATCAGGCACAGACCGATCATCACCTGCAAAGCAAAACGGTCGGCATTGCGCCGCTCGACAATCACCGCAACACCTCGAACACACACAACATGGCAGCCATCCATTGGTCAAAACAAAACCCCGGATCAATGTCCGGGGCGAAGGGTCGTGGCGTCGATTATTAACCAGTGCGACAGAAAAAGCCGTCTGGAAAAGACATTTAGTTTGTCTGCTGCGTCAGTGGTGAATGGCTGTCGGCTGCGCCGCCAATCGCTGGCAAGCCAGCTCCCACAACGTCCGCGTTGCCTACAACTCCTGGTTTGTCACAGAATCCTGTGGGAGCTGGCTTGCCAGCGATGAGGCCAGCTCAATCAACGCTGTTCAGGAGTATGACTTCACCAGCCGTTTCGCCACTAGAAAACCAACAGTACAAGCCACAGCAGTGGCGAACGTCCCCCACGACCAATCCATCAACGACACCTGCACCGACCATCCGCGCAATGTCGCCCAATTGGTCAGGTCATACGTGCCATACGCTACCAGTCCCAACAGTGCGCCCATCTTCGCTGCCCTCTGCCAGTTCAGCGCAGGCAACACCACAAACACCACGCAACCGAAAACATACAGGCAATAAAAAACCGCTGCGGGAACCAGCAGCGGTTTTTCGAGCATCAACGGTCCGAGCAGTTCGCGATAGGTCGGCGCCATCAACAGGCCGAGCCATATCCCGTCGAGCAACAGAAATGTCACCAGCGTTGCAACATAAGCAATCAGCGCTTTCTTCATCACACCACCCTCAATGTAGGAGTTGCCGCAGGCTGCGATCTTCTGCCGTTGAAGACCAACAGATCGCAGCCTTCGGCAGCTCCTACATGGGGCTGGTGCGCGGTCAGCTTAGTTCAATACGATCCGCATGAATGACGATCTTGCCTTCCTTGTACAGCGAACCGATGGCCTTCTTGAAGTTACCCTTGCTGACACCGAACAGGCTGCTGATCAATGCCGGATCGCTCTTGTCGCTGACCGGCAAGGTGCCGTCATTTTCGCGCAACTTGGCCAGAATCTTCGAGTTCAGGCTGCTCGCCGCTTCCTGGCCAACCGGTTGCAGGCTCAGGCTGATCTTGCCGTCGGCGCGCACTTCCTTGATGAAGCCTTTTTCGCTCATGCCGGCGCGCATGAACTTGAAGATTTCGTTCTTGTGAATCAAACCCCAGTGTTTGTTGTTGATGATTGCCTTGAAGCCCATATCGGTAGCTTCGGCAACCAGCAGATCAACTTCCTGACCCGGGCTGTAGCTGGCCGGGGTTTTGTCGAGGTAGCGATCCAGTCGCGCAGTGGCGGTGATGCGACGGGTGTGTTTGTCGAGGTAGACATGCACCACGCAATATTCGCCGGCAGTCATCTGACGCTTCTCTTCGGAATACGGCAGCAACAGATCCTTCGGCAAGCCCCAATCGAGGAACACGCCGATGCTGTTGACTTCAACAACTTTCAAACTGGCGAATTCACCGACCTGAACTTTCGGTTTTTCAGTGGTAGCGAGAAGTTTGTCCTCGCTATCCAGATAAACAAATACGTTGAGCCAGTCTTCATCTTCGCTGGGAATATCTTTAGGGATATAACGGTTAGGCAAAAGAATTTCGCCGTCGGCACCGCCGTCCAGATATAAACCGAAGTTAGTGTGTTTAACCACTTGCAAACTGTTGTAGCGCCCGACTAAAGCCATTTCCAAAACCCTCATTGCGTGGGCGGCATTCTACCCGGTTTTACCGGGAACGTTCGCCGGCAAAACGGCGAGGCCGGGAAAATCTGCGCAACGCCTTGATTCTCCTTGGTCGGGCACGCGCGCGGTGCCACTCGTCAGACTGATTCGGTGCCCAGCGCAAGGCCGCCACAGCGCCGCAATGCATAGATGTTTTTAACTAAAACAGCAGGTTAGCGAATTATTTCGAATATTTAACCGAGAATAATCCACCTTGGCGGTTGGTTATTCCGGGGGATATTTACCGAGCTATTGTCAAGCAATTACTGTACGATGCCTGGCCGAGTTACTCTTCTACAGGTTAATGGCCGCCATGCGTGTAAAAGCATCCACCAGCAAAGCAAAGCCAGCCCCAGCCGTTGAAACAAGCGAATCGATCAACGATCAGATCGCTTTGTTCCTCAAGTCCGGCGGCGAGATCCAGCAAATTGCCAAAGGCGTCAGCGGCCAGACGTTCGGTCCGTCCAAGCAGATCAGCCTGGGCAAGAAGTAATCCCCGGTAATACACCCGTCCCTAGGCGCTTTGAGCTTCGAAGCGTCTGGACTGGCACCGCGCAATCCCCCCCTTCGCTTTAAACAAAAACCCATCTAATTTTTGACAATCGACGAACGGCCATCAATGCCGATCATTCGTCGGTATCCTTGCACACGTCTAGATCAAGCGTTTCAGCAGGTCCGCAGCCCTGCGCTCGCTGTTCATGGAGTGACGCATGCGTAAAATTTCCCGTTTATTGCTTGTAGGCCTGTTGGCTTGCCCGCCTGTGCACGCGCAGATTTTCCAGCGCGAGCTCGGCGACTTCGATCTCAAGCTGGGCACCACTCCCTCACGCAGCATGGCGCAAGGACTAGTCAAACCGGCGTCCACCGGCTCGTTTCATGGCGGCCTCGACCTCAGTCACGACAGTGGCCTCTATATCGGTCAGTACGCACCGAGCATGGGCATCACGCCGGGCAAGAACCTCGAAATCGATTCCTACGTCGGCTTTAAACAACCTTTCGACGAAACCCTCGGCTACGAAGTGGGGATGATCCACTACAGCTATCCCAAAGTGGACACCCTCGACAGCCAGGAATTGTTCGGTGGTCTGACCCTGCTCGGCAGCCGATTCGGCATTGCCTTGAGCAACGATCCGGACAAACAAAACAACACGCTGTTCGCCGACCTCAGCGGTAATCAGCCGTTCGGCATTGGTGTCAGCATGAAATACACCACCCACCAGTTGAATTCGCCGGTCTCGGTGGACGGTGGTTACGTCAGCAGTTTTACTGACTGGTCGGTGAAATTGTCCCGGCCCTTCATGGGCGTCGACCTCGACCTGATCTACAGCAACTCCAGCCTCAGCGGCAGCGATTGCTCGGCCTATTCCGGGCACAACAGCGAGTGCGATGGCCTCGTCACACTCAAGGCTGCACGCGCGTTCTATTGATTGGCTGAACTGCCGGGTTCATTCTGCGTTCACATGAGAATCAGACCCTACGGCTAGCCATCGCAAGGATTCGCCCATGTCTCGCTGGTTCAAACACATCGCTGCCCTGCTGATTTGCACCCTCGCCCTTGGCGCCTGCAGCCGCGTCGGCCTGGCGTATCGCAATCTCGACGTGATCATCCCGTGGACGCTCGGCGACTACCTGGACATGAACGGCGAGCAAAAAGGCTGGTTCAACGAGCGCCTCCAGGAACACCTGAGCTGGCACTGCACCACGCAATTGCCGGGCTATCTCGACTGGCTGGATCGTTTGCAAACGATGGTCGAAACCAATCAGGTCACTGACGAAGCGCTTCAGGCGCGCACCGTGGAAGCCAAGAAAGCCATTGCCGAAACTGCGCGGGAGATCACCCCGTCAGCCATCGAACTTCTGCAAGGCCTGGACGATAAGCAGGTAGCGGAGATGAACGACGCGTTCGCCAAGGACCTGCGCAAACGCCAGCAGGATTACGTCAAACCGCCACTGGCCGAGCAGATCAAGGAACGTGGCGAGCGCATGGAGAAACGCCTGAACGACTGGCTCGGCCCGCTAAGCCCGACGCAAAAACAGAGAGTGGCGACTTGGTCCAACGACCTGGGCGATCAGAACACCCAATGGATTGCCAATCGTGAGCACTGGCAGAAGCAGTTCAGCGCGGCGGTTGCGCAGCGTAAAAGTCCCGAATTCCCACAACGCATCGAGACCCTTCTGATCAATCGCGAGAGTTTATGGACCGCGGATTACCGCAAGGCCTACGCCAACACCGAGACACAAGGACGAGCGCTGGCGGTCGATCTGATGGCTGAGAGTACGCCGCAGCAGCGGGAGCGATTGCTGAAGAAGATCGAGGGAGTGCGTAAAGACTTCAATGATCTGAAGTGTTTGAAGGCTGCTAAACAGGGGTGAAGATCAAAAGATCGCAGCCTTCGGCAGCTCCTACATAGATCGTGTAGGAGCTGCCGAAGGCTGCGATCTTTTGCTTTAGGCGATCTGTGCTTTGGACGCCACTTCATCAAATGTCACTTCATCCAGCGCATCTTCCTGATCGTCCAGTACTTCGCGCGGATGATCATTGCCCGGAATGCTGCTGTCGATCAGGCTCAACAGGCTCGCCCCACGCGGGGTCAGCTTGAAATTGTTGCCTGTGCTGCCCTCATCATCGGAACGCGGTTCGATGTATCCACGATCAAGCAACAAACCTTCATACTCGCAAGCCAGCGTTTTCAAGTGATCCAGATTCTCGATCGGCTCGCCGGCACTGGCCTTCGCCGCCGCGTAATCCTCGGCGTATTTTCGAGGGGCGAAGCTTTCGCCAGCGCTGTTCTGCACTTCATGCAGCAATCGCTCAATCAAATCCCAGTTATAAGTCGTCATCCTGATTCAACCTCCGGTGCGCGTGATTTTGGGCGCGTTCATAAGTTGTGACCCAGGCGCGCTGCAGCCGTTCAGCCTCATTTTGCGCGGCGACCGACCGGCGGTCTGTCGAATTCCCGGCGGGTTAAACGACTAGTCTGAAACAGACGGTTTCAACCCCGCAGGAGAAATCATCATGAACGTTGAGAATCATCCAGTGGTATCGCACGAAGAATGGCTTGCCGCTCGTAAGCAGCACCTGGCTCATGAAAAAGCGTTCACCAAGGAACGCGACCGCCTCAGCGCTGAACGCCGAGCATTGCCTTGGATGAAAATCGACAAGGATTACCACTTCCAGGGCCCCAGCGGCGAAATGAAACTCGCCGACCTTTTCGGCAAAAACAGCCAATTAGTGGTGTACCACTTCATGTTCGCCAAAGACTGGGAGGAAGGTTGTCAGGGTTGCTCGTTTTTGAGCGACCACATCGATGGCGCCAATCAGCATCTGGCCCATCACGACCTCGCCGTGGTGGCTGTTTCCCATGCACCGTTCAACGAATTTCAGGACTTTAAACGGCGGATGGGCTGGAAGTTCGACTGGGTGTCGTCAGAAGGTTGCGACTTCAACTATGACTTCGGCGTTTGCGCGCGCGCTGAAGATGTTGCGGCTGGCAAGGCTACTTACAACTACGAAAAAACCGACAGTGCCGAAGAGGAAATGCCGGGGCTGAGTGTGTTTTATCGTAATGATAAAGGTGAGATTTTCCACACCTACTCAACGTATGCCCGAGGACTGGACATGTTGGTCGGCGCCTACAACTACCTCGACCTTACGCCCAAGGGCAGGAATGAGGACGAGATCATGGAATGGGTGCGGCATCATGATCGCTATGAAGGTGGAAACCAATCCAGTAGCTGCCACGCAAGTTAGTCTTTGATGCCGTGTCATCGCCATTGGAAGTGTCGCTCCCATAAAGTCTGCGGAGGATTGATGGGAGCGAGACTGAACTTTTAACCGGCCAAAGCCCTCAACCGTTTAACCCGCCTTAACCGGAACTGAGGCCTGCTCCCATGAAAACCCTGATCAAGCTCACACTCGCTGCCACTCTCGCCTGCGCCCTGCCCGTCTGGGCCTGCACGCCGGAAGAAGCCACCGCTAAACGCGAACAACTGGCCAAGGAAGTCACCCGGCTCACCGAACAGAATCCAGCCAAGGCCAAGGAGATCAACGCGGAATTGCAGAAGATGGACCTGGGCACGGCCAGTGCGGATTTGCCGGACAAGTGCCAGTTGATTGATCAGCGCTTGAAAGAGCTGAATTCGGCTGAGAAGAAAGCAGAAAGCTAAAAGCCAAAAGATCGCAGCCTTCGGCAGCTCCTACATGGGATTGATGGTTCACCTGTAGGAGCTGCCGAAGGCTGCGATCTTTTGACCTTAAAAATGCATCAATGCATTTATTTTATTGCACAAATGCATATCCAGACTAAGGTTACCTCGAGCAAGGAGATCGGAACGCGCCATCCAACATGGCAACCCTTACACACCGATCGCTCAGCAACACCGCAGCACACTCACAAGCTGGACGCTTGTTTTCACTCATGGAGGATTGAAAAATGTTAACCAATGAAGCAACCCGTTTTACCGGCGAGACCCTGCCAAGGTGTCTTATCGGCCATCTGGTCGACCCGCAATTGGTCGAAGTCGAAGCAGCGGAGCAGAACCGCGCACTCGCCGCTGGCAGCCTCAACTTCACGATGCAAAAGCAAACCCAGACCAACTGGTGCTGGGCGGCCGTTTCCGCTTCGGTCGGCAACTACTACGGCACCGGGTCGTGGACCCAGTGCGGTGTGGCCAGTTCGGAGCTGAACCGCAACTGCTGCAATCAGCCGGGGCCGTGCAACGTCTATGGCTACCTGGACACCGCCCTGCGCACCACGCGCAGTTATAACGGCATGAATCAGGGTTCGCTGCAGATGTCGGCCATTCAGAACCAGATCAACATGGGCCGCCCGGTCGGCCTGCGCTGTGCCTGGTACGGCGGCGGCGCGCACTTCCTGACGATCTATGGCACCAACGGCAACTACGTGCTGGTCGCGGACTCGATCTACGGCTATTCGACCCGCGCGCTAAACGCATTCCCCGGTTCTTACAACGGCGGCGGCAACTGGACCAATACTTACTTCACCGTAAAAAACTAAGAGGGCGAGATCATGCAACTGACTTATCCAAAGGCGCCTTCCAACGGCGTACAGACCTTGCGTCCGGCGCTGCAAACGGCCCTGCAAACCCAAGGCTTTGGCGCCAACCGCCAATTCGCCAACGCCTTGCCCGCGAAGATCAGCCTCAGTGAAGCCTGGCGCGGTTACTCGCTGAGACTGGAGGATTTGAGCAACGGCAAAGGTCTGCAAGACGCGCGGATGGGCGACTGGCATTACCTGGTGTTCGCCGACGGCGTGACGATTGCCGATGCGCAACTGGCCGAAGTTCGCGGCCACGTCGAGTTCGCCTCGTTGAACCACGGGACGCTCGCCGCCGCTGCCGTCGGCGCGTTGAAACTGGCGGAGCAGTCGCCGCAATTGCAGGGCAAAACCGTGGAACCGCGACTGTTGTTTGTCTCGGCACTGCACGTTGTGGCGATCTGGCTGCACGCGGACGGTGAAGATGTGTTGATTCCAATTGAGCCGACGCCGAAGGAACTGGCGGTCACCCGGTTGTACAGCGAGGCCGCGCTGCTCGCGTTGCTGAAACCGGCCGCTGACAAGGCAAAGCAACGCTTTGATGCCGACACCAGCGGTCTGCTCGGGAGCTGACAAATCCCGGCCATAAAAAAACCCGGACACTGTCCGGGTTTTTTATGCGCCTGAAACGACTTACTCAGCCGCTGGCTCTGCTGGCTTGCGGCGCTTGAGCGGGGCCATGCCGTCGCTGCTCACCAGAGAATCTGGCTTGGGACGGTTGACGCTCTTGCGCTTGGTCGGCGTCTTGGCGGCAGTTTTCTTCTTGTCGCCCTTGCCGTCGGTTTTTTTCTTCTTCACGCCAACGGCTTTGCCCGAGGCCTTGACCTTTTTCGGTCCGCCGTAGGTGCCTTTGACTTCCTTGATGGTGCGGCGCTCGAAGCTCTGCTTCAGATAGCGCTCGATGCTCGACATCAGGTTCCAGTCGCCGTGGCAGATCAGCGAGATCGCCAGACCGTCGTTACCGGCACGGCCAGTACGACCGATACGGTGCACGTATTCGTCGCCGCTGCGTGGCATGTCGAAGTTGATCACCATGTCCAGACCATCAACGTCCAGACCACGGGCCGCAACGTCGGTCGCCACCAGAATCTTCACGCCGCCCTGCTTCAGACGGTCGATCGCCAGTTTGCGATCCTTCTGGTCTTTCTCGCCGTGCAGCACGAACGCTTTGTATTCCTGAGCCACGAGACGGCCGTAGATGCGGTCGGCCATGGCGCGAGTGTTGGTGAAGACGATGGCTTTCTGGTAGGTCTCGTTGGCCAGCAGCCAGTTCACAATCTGTTCTTTGTGCTGGTTGTGGTCAGCGGTGATCACCTGCTGACGGGTGGTCGAATTCAGTTGGCTGACCGCGTTGAGCTGCAAGTGCTCAGGGTTGTTCAGCACCTTGGCGATCATCTCGCGCAGGCCCGAACCACCGGTGGTGGCGGAGAACAGCATGGTCTGCTGACGGTTCGGGCATTCGTCGACCAGACGTTGCACGTCTTCGGAGAAACCCATGTCGAGCATGCGGTCGGCTTCGTCGAGCACCAGCACTTCGACTTCCTTGAGGTCGAGGTTGCCGGCGTTCAGTTGCTCGATCATCCGGCCCGGGGTGCCGATCAGGATGTCCGGCACCTTGCGCAGCATGGCGGCCTGGACCTTGAAGTCTTCACCGCCGGTGATCAGGCCGGACTTGATGAAAGTGAACTGCGCAAAGCGCTCAACTTCCTTCAAGGTCTGCTGCGCCAGCTCGCGGGTCGGCAGCAGGATCAGGGTCTTGATGCTGACGCGAACCTTGGCCGGGCCGATCAGGCGATTGAGGATCGGCAGGACAAAAGCGGCGGTCTTGCCGCTACCGGTTTGTGCAGTCACCCGCAAATCACGCCCTTGGAGCGCCAGCGGAATGGCCGCGGCTTGCACAGGCGTTGGCTCGACAAATTTCAGCTCGGCCACAGCTTTTAGCAGGCGTTCGTGCAGGGCGAATTGGGAAAACACGGGTGCTACCTCGAAGATATGCAAAAAAACAGCTGCATAGGTTACCGGTTTCGAGCGCTCAGGCCGAGTTTCTTTATACAAACGGCGTGAATCAGTGGCTTTTTTGTTGCTCGATTTGTCTCTTACGGTAATACACAGCGGCTTAAATGCTCTAATCGCCCATCGCGCCTTACAGAAGAATCGTTTCTCTCATGGATTTCAAACAGCTCTGGCTCAACGCCCAGGACCTCTGGGGCACCCTCGAACAGCATCCACTTTTGCAGGCCGGTCTGGCCTTGACGGTTTTACTGGTGATTGCGCTGGTGCTCGGACGAGTGGCTCGTTATCTGATCCTGCACGCCAGCCGCATGCTCGGTCGCCAACCCGCCCTGCACTGGATCAACGACTTTCGCCACAACAAGGTGTTTCAGCGACTGGCGCAGATGACGCCATCGCTGGTGATCCAGTTCGGCCTGCATCTGGTGCCCGAGCTGAGCAAAACCGCGATGACCTTTCTCGGCAACGTCGCGTTGTCGTTCACCATCCTCTTCCTGCTGCTGTCGATCAGCGCCCTGCTCAATGCCTTGCTCGACATCTACGCACGCACCGAACATGCCCGCACGCGCTCGATCAAAGGCTACGTGCAACTGGCGAAAATGGTCTTGTACGTGTTTGGCGCGATCATCATCGTTGCCACGCTGATCGATCGTTCGCCGCTCTTGCTGCTGTCGGGTCTGGGTGCAATGTCGGCGGTGATCCTGTTGGTCTACAAGGACACGCTGCTGTCGTTTGTCGCCAGCGTGCAGCTGACCAGCAACGACATGCTGCGGGTCGGCGACTGGATCGAAATGCCGCAAGTCGGCGCCGACGGTGACGTGGTCGACATCACCCTGCACACGGTCAAGGTGCAAAACTTCGACAAGACCATCGTCTCGATCCCGACCTGGCGTCTGATGTCCGAGTCGTTCAAGAACTGGCGCGGCATGCAGCAATCCGGTGGCCGGCGGATCAAGCGCAGTCTGTTCATTGACGCCAGCGGGGTGCGCTTCATCCGCGATGATGAGGAAGCAAAGCTGTCCCAGGTGCATCTGCTGACCGACTACATGGGCCGCAAGAAAGCCGAGCTCAAGGCGTGGAACGAGGCACAGGGCAATGTCGCGGCGATGTCGGCGAATCGCCGGCGCATGACCAACATCGGAACCTTTCGCGCTTATGCGCTGGCGTATCTGAAGAGCCACCCGGAAATTCAGCCGAACATGACCTGCATGGTTCGCCAGATGCAGACCACGGCGCAGGGCATTCCGCTGGAAATCTACTGCTTCACCCGCACCACGGTGTGGGCGGACTACGAGCGGATTCAGGGGGATATTTTCGATTACCTGCTGGCAGTGCTGCCGGAGTTTGGGCTGAGCCTGTATCAGCAGCCGAGTGGCGGGGATTTGCGCTCGGGGTTGTTGCCGGCGGTGTTGGGCGCGAGCCACATCCCCGAGCCTGAAAAACACGTCATGTAACCCCCGATCCCGTGTAGGAGCTGCCGAAGGCTGCGATCTTTTTATTTTGCTTTAAGAGCAAGATCAAAAGATCGTCCGATCGCGGCCCGAGCCTTCGGCAGCTCCTACAAGGGGTTATGCGGTGCGTCTGATACCCAGTCGGCTGATCCATACAGCGGCAAGGATGACACTCCCGCCAAGGAACAACCTTCCCAATTCCTCATCCTGATTCCAGATCAGCAGATTCAGCAGCAAGCCCACCGGCACATGCAGGTTGTTCATCACCGCCAATGTGCCGCCATTGACCATGCACGCGCCCTTGTTCCACCAGTACAGCCCCAGCGCGGTCGAGACCAGACCGAGGAACACCAGCACACCCCATTGCAGCGGCGCTTCCGGCAAGAAGTTCGATTTGCCGAATAACAAAAATGCCGGCAACACCACCGCCAACGCGCCGAGGTAGAAGAAGCCGAAGCGCCGGTAGTGCGGCAGATCGCTCGGGTGTTTGGCCACCAGATGTTTGTACAGCACTTGCCCGGCGGCGTAAGTGAAGTTGGCCAGTTGCAGCAGCAGGAAGCCCATGAAAAAGTCCGGATTGATCCGGTCGAAGCGAATCACCGCTGCGCCGCCCACCGCCACCAGTGCTGCGATCAGCGCCCATGGGTTGAAGCGCCGGTTCAGCGCGTCTTCGATCAGGGTCACGTGCAACGGCGTGAGGATGGTGAACAGCAGCACTTCCGGCACCGTCAGCACACGGAAACTCAGATACAGACAGACGTAAGTCACGCCGAACTGCAACGCGCCGATCAGCAGCATGCCGCGCATGAACGCCGGCTCCACCGAACGCCAGCGAGTCAGCGGGATGAACACCAGCCCGGCCAGCACCACACGCACCAGCACCGCGAAGTAACTGTCGACATGCCCGGCCAGGTATTCGCCGATCAGACTGAAGGAAAACGCCTGGATCAGCGTGACAAAAAGTAGATAGCCCATGGTCGCCCCTGTTTTGAATGGCGGCGACGATAGCGGGTTTTACTTTCTGGAACCAACACAAATCCCCTGTAGGAGCTGCCGCAGGCTGCGATCTTTTGATTGTAAAAAAACAAGATCAAAAGATCGCAGCCTGCGGCAGCTCATACAGGGGGGGTTCAAATCCCGGGCAAAAAAAAGCCCGATCTCGCTAATGCGTTCAATCGGGCTACAGCACTCAGGAGCAACAAGTGCAAAGGGAGGTTCGATGCGCGTAAAGCCTTGAAGGGGTTGCGCCAGAGCACTAGAACATCCAGTGATTATCTGGCGATTAACATATCAAGCGACCTGAGAAAGCCTGGCGTTGGCCTGGTTCAGGCCCTTCTCCTGGAAGTCGCCGCCCAGGTTCATGCCTTCAGCGTGGATGAAGGTCACGTCGTGGATGCCGATGAAACCCATTACCTGACGCAGGTAAGGTTCCTGGTGGTCGGCCGGGCCGCCAGCGTAGATGCCGCCGCGAGCCGTCAGCACGTAGGCACGCTTGCCGCTGAGCAAGCCTTGCGGGCCGGTTTCGGTGTACTTGAACGTCACGCCGGCACGCAGCACATGGTCGAGCCAGGCCTTGAGGGTGCTGGGGATCGCGAAGTTGTACATCGGCGCCGCCATCACCAACACATCAGCGGCGAGCAGTTCGTCGGTCAATTCATTGGAGCGGTCCAGCGATGCTTGTTCGCTGTCATTGCGCTGCTCGGCAGGCTTCATCCAGCCGCCCAACAGGTTGATATCGAGGTGCGGAACCGGGTTTACGGCGACGTCACGGACGGTGATCTGATCGTCTGGGTGCGCCGCTTTCCACTGACTGATAAAGGTCTGGGTCAGTTGACGGGAAACCGAGTCTTGCTGGCGGGCGCTGCTTTCGATGATCAGAACGCGGGACATGTTGTGTAGCCTCCATCCGAGAATGTTGTAGGTCGATGGAGTGAAGGTTAATCAGTATCGTATCGATGAAAAAGCGCAAATAATTGCTGCAAAGCATCGAATAATTCGTTTATAAGCTCACGCATGCCTTTGTAGGAGTGAGCCTGCTCGCGATGGCGGTGTGTCGGACAGCATCCATTTTATGGAACACCGCAATCGCGAGCAGGCTCACTCCTACAGGGGAAAATTTTTACTTCGGCGTGCAGGTCAGCTTGATGCGCAGTTTGATGATCTCGCGGGTGAACTTGGCCGTGGCGTTCTTGTGTTTGCCGGCGGGCACATCGATGGTACGGGTGCGTGGCGCTTCCGGACCATTATTGAACACCGCTTTGCAGGTCGCATCGACATCGCCGTAGTTGGTCACCCGGATCGAGCCGATGTCGTTATCGGTGTCGAAGGTCTCGTAGTCGATCTTCATGTCGTTGAGGTCTTTCTGCACGTCGATCGGATACGCAAACGCCGTCAGCGGCAGCAGCGCCAGCAGCACACAACAGAATTTTTTCATTCGGCAGTCTCCATGAGGGACAGCCAGCTTAGGACAAGAGGAGCTATTGATGAAAGCGCCCCGCGTGACCCTTGATCAATGGCGAACATTGCAGGCCGTGGTCGACCACGGCGGATTCGCCCAGGCCGCCGAGGCCCTGCACCGTTCGCAATCGTCGGTGAGCTACACCGTCGCCCGCATGCAGGACCAACTCGGTGTGCCGTTGCTGCGCATCGACGGGCGTAAAGCAGTGCTCACCGAGGCCGGCGGCGTACTGCTGCGCCGCTCGCGACAACTGGTGAAACAGGCCAGCCAACTGGAAGACCTCGCCCACCATATGGAGCAAGGTTGGGAAGCCGAAGTACGTTTGGTCGTCGATGCGGCTTACCCCAGCGCTCGCCTCGTCCGCGCACTGACCGCGTTCATGCCGCAAAGCCGTGGCTGCCGGGTACGCCTGCGCGAAGAAGTGCTGTCGGGCGTGGAGGAAGTCTTGCTTGAAGGTGTGGCTGACCTGGCCATCACCGGGTTCAGCATTCCCGGTTACCTCGGCGCAGAATTGAGCGATGTCGAGTTCGTTGCCGTCGCCCATCCGGAACATCCTTTGCATCGTTTGAACCGCGAACTGAGCTTCCAGGACCTGGAAACCCAGATGCAAGTGGTTATCCGCGACTCCGGCCGCCAACAACCACGGGATGTCGGCTGGCTCGGCGCGGAACAGCGCTGGACCGTCGGCAGTCTCGCCACCGCCGCGACCTTCGTCAGCAGCGGTCTGGGATTTGCCTGGTTGCCACGGCACATGATCGAACGGGAATTGAAAGAAGGCTCGCTCAAGCTGCTACCGTTGGATCAGGGTGGCAGTCGCAACCCGAGTTTCTATCTGTACTCGAACAAGGACAAACCGCTGGGCCCGGCGACGCAAATCCTCATCGAACTGCTGCGCACCTTCGACACGTTGCCGCTGGATGCACCGTTCGCCGCCCCTGAACAAGCCTGACACGGAGTTCACCGATGGCGTATTTCGAACACGACGGTTGCAACCTGCACTACGAGGAATATGGCCACGGCACGCCGTTGCTGCTGGTCCACGGGCTCGGTTCGAGCACGCTGGACTGGGAAATGCAGATTCCCGCACTGGCCACGCACTACCGGGTGATCGTCCCGGACATCCGCGGCCACGGGCGCTCGGACAAACCCCGCGAGCGCTACAGCATCGCCGGATTCAGCGCCGATCTGGTCGCACTGATCGAGCACTTGAACCTGGGCCCGGTGCACTACATTGGCCTGTCCATGGGCGGCATGATCGGTTTCCAGCTGGGTGTCGATCAGCCGCAACTGCTCAAGAGCCTGACCATCGTCAACAGCGCGCCCGAGGTCAAACTGCGTTCGCGCGACGACTACTGGCAGTGGTTCAAACGCTGGAGCCTGATGCGTGTGCTCAGCCTGGCAACCATCGGCAAGGCATTGGGCAGCAAACTTTTCCCCAAGCCGGAACAGGCCGATCTGCGGCAGAAAATGGCCGAACGCTGGGCAAAAAACGACAAACGTGCTTATCTCGCCAGCTTCGATGCAATTGTTGGCTGGGGCGTTCAGGAACGACTTTCCCGGGTGACCTGTCCAACGCTCATCGTCAGCGCCGACCGTGACTACACACCCGTTACGCTGAAAGAAACCTATGTAAAACTGCTGCCCGATGCGCGGCTGGTGGTGATCGCCGATTCGCGCCACGCCACCCCGCTCGATCAACCCGAACGCTTCAATCAAACGCTGCTGGAGTTTCTCGCCGCAGCCGATATTCATCCTCAGGATCACTGACCCATGCTGAAAAAAATCGCCCTCGCCGCCGGTACCGTGCTGTTTGCCGCCAACCTGATGGCTGCCACCCCGGCCAAAGCGCCGCACGTGCTGCTGGACACCACCAACGGCCAGATCGAAATCGAACTGGACCCGGTCAAGGCGCCGATCAGTACCAAGAATTTCCTTGAGTACGTCGACAGCGGCTTCTACACCAACACGATTTTTCACCGTGTGATCCCGGGCTTCATGGCTCAGGGCGGCGGTTTCACCCAGCAAATGCAGCAGAAAGACACCAAGGCACCGATCAAGAACGAAGCCAGCAACGGCCTGCACAACGTTCGTGGCACCTTGTCGATGGCCCGCACCTCCAACCCGGATTCGGCCACCAGCCAGTTCTTCATCAACGTGGCTGACAACGCTTTCCTCGACCCGGGCCGTGATGCCGGTTACGCGGTATTCGCCAAAGTGGTCAAGGGCATGGACGTGGTCGACATCATCGTCAATTCGCAAACCACCACCAAAGGCGGCATGCAGAACGTGCCTGTCGACCCTGTGATCATCAAGTCGGCCAAGCGCATCGACTAAGTTTCGCGGGGCATTTCGAGCGGCGGCGGCCTCGGGCCACGCCGCTCACACTGATAAAAGGAGAGCCCGTATCCGGGCGGTTATCTGATGCTCTATCGCCGTTTCGAACAACTGATCGACATATTCCGCGACGCCCCGACGGCGGCCCCTCCAGATCGTGTCTGGCCCTTCTATACCTATTACCTGAAGCAGGTCTGGCCGAGTTTCGCGGCCCTGCTGGTCGTTGGCCTGTTTGCCGCGCTGATCGAAGTGGCGCTGTTCAGTTACCTGAGCCGCATCATCGACCTGGCCCAGGGCACACCCAACCCGAATTTCTTCAGCGACCACGCCCTCGAACTGACGTGGATGGTGGTGGTTGCGCTGGTCCTGCGGCCGATTTTCTTTGGTCTGCACGACCTGCTGGTGCACCAGACCCTGAGCCCCGGCATGACCAGTATGATCCGCTGGCAGAACCACAGTTATGTGCTCAAGCAGAGCCTCAACTTCTTTCAGAACGACTTCGCCGGGCGCATCGCCCAGCGCATCATGCAGACCGGCAACTCGCTGCGTGATTCAGCGGTGCAAGCCGTCGATGCGTTGTGGCATGTGGTGATCTATGCGATCAGCGCACTGGTGCTGTTCGCCGAGGCCGACTGGCGCCTGATGATCCCGCTGCTGGTGTGGATCGTCGGCTACATCGGCGCGCTCTACTACTTCGTGCCCCGGGTGAAAGAGCGCTCGGTGGAAGCCTCCGACGCGCGCTCGAAACTGATGGGACGGATCGTCGACGGCTACACCAACATCGCCACACTGAAGCTGTTTGCCCACACCAACTTCGAGCAGCATTACGCCAAGGAAGCCATCGAAGAACAAACCGTCAAGGCGCAAATGGCCGGCCGCGTAGTCACCAGCATGGACGTGGCGATTACCACCATGAACGGCTTGCTGATCGTTGGCACCACCGCTCTGGCGCTGTGGTTGTGGACGCAATCGTTGATCACCGTCGGTGCCATTGCCCTTGCGACGGGGCTTGTGATCCGCATCGTCAACATGTCCGGCTGGATCATGTGGGTGGTCACTGGCATCTTCGAAAACATCGGCATGGTTCAGGACGGTTTGCGCACCATCTCGCAACCGGTCAGCGTGACCGATCAGGAGCAGGCCAAACCACTGGCCGTGGCCAATGGCGAAGTGCGTTTCGAGCATGTGGATTTTCACTACGGCAAGAAGCGCGGGATCATCGGCGACCTCAACCTGACCATCAAACCGGGTGAAAAAATCGGCCTGATCGGCCCGTCCGGCGCCGGCAAATCGACCTTGGTCAACCTGCTGCTGCGCCTGTACGACGTCGAGGGTGGGCGCATCCTGATTGACGGGCAGAACATCGCCGAAGTCGGCCAGGAAAGTCTGCGCGCACGTATCGGCATGATTACCCAGGACACCTCGCTGCTGCACCGTTCGATCCGCGACAACTTGTTGTACGGCAAACCTGATGCAACCGACGCCGACCTCTGGGATGCGGTGCACAAGGCCCGCGCCGACGAGTTCATTCCGTTGTTATCCGACGCAGAAGGCCGTACCGGTTTCGACGCCCATGTCGGCGAGCGCGGTGTGAAGCTATCGGGTGGCCAGCGTCAGCGCATCGCGATTGCCCGAGTGCTGCTCAAGGACGCGCCGATCCTGATCATGGACGAAGCGACCTCGGCACTCGACTCGGAAGTTGAAGCGGCGATTCAGGAAAGCCTGGAAACCCTGATGCAGGGCAAAACCGTGATCGCGATTGCCCACCGCCTCTCGACCATCGCCCGGATGGATCGCTTGGTGGTGCTGGAAAACGGCAAGATCGCCGAGAGCGGCACCCATGCTGAACTGCTGGCTCACCGTGGGTTGTATGCCCGCTTGTGGGCGCATCAGACCGGAGGGTTTGTCGGGATCGATTGATATACCCGATCAGCACAAAACCTGTAGGAGTGAGCCTGCTCGCGATAGCGGAATATCAGCCACCATTGACGGGACTGACACACCGCTATCGCGAGCAGGCTCACTCCTACAAGGGATTCAGGTTTGGCGGTAGGGCAAAGCGGCTCGCGCTTCTTCGGCATAGGCCAGAATGCCGGCGCGTTCCTGCTGCAGGAAATCTTTGACCGCCGCCTTAAGTCCCGGATGGCGCAGGTAATGCCATGAATGCGTGATCACCGGTTCGAAGCCACGAATCAGTTTGTGCTCGCCCTGAGCACCGGCATCGAAACGCTGATAACCCTGGGCAATCGCGTAATCCATGCCCTGATAAAAACAGGTTTCGAAGTGCAGCCGATCAAACTCGGCCAGACAGCCCCAGTAACGTCCGTAAAAACTGTCGCCCCCCACCAGACTGAACGCCATGGCCACCGGCCGTGAGCCCTGTTTGGCCAGCACCACGCGAATCGCTTCGGGCATGCGCTCGGCCAACAAACTGAAAAACTCCCGGGTCAGATACGGCGTTTGCCGACGCACGGCGTAGGTATTGGCGTAGCAGGCGTAGACGAAATCCCACTGCGCCTCATCCAGCTCTCGTCCTTCCAGCCATTCAAATTCGAAGCCCTGCCCGGCCACTTGCTCGCGTTCCTTGCGCATCTGTTTGCGCTTGCGCGAAGCGAGTACGTCGAGAAAGTCCTGAAAGTCGCGATAGCCGCGATTCTGCCAGTGATATTGACAGCCAATGCGCTGCAACCAGCCCGGCTGTTCGGCCATGGCGGCGTCGGTGAACGCATCGGTGAAATTGATGTGAGCGCTGGAAAGCTCTTCTATCTCCAGGTAACCGGGCAGGCTCTTGAGCAGCTCGAAACCGTCCTCGACTCTGGCGGCCAGCAGCCTCGGCCCACTGACCGGACTGAACGGCACCGCCGTCAACAGCTTGGGGTAGTAATCGATCCCGGCGCGGGCACAGGCATCGGCCCAGCCATGATCGAACACGTACTCGCCGTAGGAATGCCACTTGCGATAACCGGGCAGCGCCGCGACCAGTCGATCGTCTTCGATGTGCAGCAAATGCTCCGGCTGCCAACCGGAGTGGGGGCCGACGCTGCCGCTGTCTTCCAATGCACTGAGAAACGCATGGCGCAGAAACGGCTGATTGTCCGGCACCAGTGCGTCCCAGGCATGCGGGGCAATTTCTGACAGGTTTTGCAGGCGTTGCAACGGCATCAACAAGCTCTCCACAACAGGACTCCAGCGCCCGGCGAGTATCGCCGATTGCGTTGCATTACACACTCGCAATCGGCCGACAGCGCTCTAGCTCAATAGTTCGCGACGAACGCACATCGTCATCAACCTGCCATCACTGTGCCACCGCTCTGTCATAAACCATCGCGATACTGGCGCCTGTTTTTAGAGCGCCGGGTTCTAACCCGGACACTGTTTTCCGACCTCAATTGTCGGTTGTGCCCAGGATGGTTAAGCCATCCCTCTCATCTTCGGAGATTGCTATGCGTCTTGCTTCCACGAAAACTGCGGCGGCCCTGTGCGGTGGCTTGTTGCTGGCCATGAGCGTTCCGGCCAGTGCTGCAGTCGACGCCAAACTGCTCGACATGCTCAAGGCTAACGGTTCGATTTCCCAGGCGCAGTACATTGAACTGCAAACTGAACTGGCCAAGGATCAGAAGGCTCAGCAAATCGCGCAGCAGGCGCAGCAAGAGACCAACGAACAAGTCGCGGCTGTCGCGAAGAAGACCAACGAACAAAGCGCTTTCGACCAGAAACTGGCCTGGGCAGCAAAAACTCAGTTCAAGGGTGACGTGCGTATCCGTCAGGAAACCATCAAAATCGATGGCGAACCGAACAACGGCGGTCGCGACAAGGATCGTCAGCGCATCCGTGCCCGTCTGGGTGCCTACACCGAGATCAATCCGCAAGTGGACACCGGCATCCGTATCGCCACCGGCGGCGGCGACGATGCGCGTTCGACCAACCAGGATCAGGACAACTACTTCGACAAGAAGCAGATCTGGCTGGATCTGGGCTACATCGATTACCACCCCGATCAAATCAAGAACCTGCACGTGATCGGCGGCAAGATGCTGCAACCGTGGGTGAGCATGGGCGACGTGATCTGGGATAGCGACATCAACCCTGAAGGTCTGGCCGTTACTTACAAATACCCATTGGGCAGCAGCGCCGAACTGTTCGGCAGCCTGGGTAACTACAACCTAAAGGACAACGTCGATGGCGACGGCGTGCAGTTCCGTCACGACCTGCGCCTGACCGCCGGCCAGTTGGGTAGCCGCTTCAATATCACCGACAACCTGAAGCTGACCTTGGGCGGCAGTGTCTACGCTTATCAGAATGACGACGACAGCCGCTGCACCGGCACTTCGACGCCGTGCGCCCTGGCGGTCAACGGCAACTCGGCAAACAACGAGTTCCGCCTGTACGAAGGTTTCAGCCAGGTCGACATCGGCGGTCTGCCAATGCCTCTGTCGTTCTACGGTCAGTACGTGAAGAACAACGACGCCGTGACCGATCAGGATACTGCCTGGTTGCTCGGCGCCAAGTCGAAGGTCTTCGGTTTCAACCTCGACTACAACTATCGTGACGTGCAGCGCAACGCCGTGGTCGGCGCCTTCACCGACTCCGACTTTGCCAACGGCACCACAGGTTCCCGTGGTCACAAGTTCAAGGTCGGTTACGACATCGACAAGAACTTCGCTGTCGGCGCGACGTACTTCCTGACCAAGGCAGACTTCGCCAGCCGTACCCAGCGTGATGCAGATGCCAACACCCTGCAGCTGGATGCGGAAGCCAAGTTCTAAATAGCAGCAATCAATAGCCTGACGTGGGCGGGACGATCCCCATCATCCGTTCGTTTCACCCACGCGGGGCTATTTCAGAATGCGCACACCCCCTGTAGGAGCTGCCGAAGGCTGCGATCTTTTGATCTTGTTTTTAAGATCAAAAGATCGCAGCCTTCGGCAGGTCCTACAGGGGGCCGTCTTTGCGGCGCTGTTCAGCCAAGCGTTCGGCCAGAGCATCGACACCCTCTTCAGGTTTTTCCGGCATGGCCTTCAGCGTCGCCTGCATCAACCGCATCTGGCGAATGAAACGCCGGCAATTGCGGCAAAACATCAGGTGATGCCGCACCATCAGCTTCTCGCCAAAACTCAGCTGGCCATCGAGATAATCACTGGATCGTGCCACTTGCTCCTTGCAGGTCAACATTCTCCTGTCTCCTCAAAATGTTCCACGGTCGCGAAGACCTTTAACCGTGCCCGATGCAGCAGCACGCGGACATTGGAGAGCGAGATGTCCAGAAGATTACAGATCTCTTCCAGCTCCACGCCCTGACGCTCACGCAACAGCAAAACGCTGCTTTGCAGTTCCGAAAGGCTCAACAGTGTGTGCTCCAGGCATTCGCGCAGTTCGCCTTCGGTCAACAACGCCTCGGGGGTGTCCTGGTGCCAGGCGAAAGGCGCCACCAGCCAATGACCGTCGCTGGACGAAAAACGGTCGTCGTCGATAGTGCCGTGGGGCGACGGCAAGTCATCGAGCAGCACCTCGCGGCGATTTTGCTTGTAGCGACTCTTGGCCGAGTTGGCAGTGATGGTCAGCAACCAGGTCTTGAGACTGGAGCGCCCTTCGAAGCTGCCGATATGACGCACCACCGACAGCCAGGCATCCTGCACCACTTCCTCGACATGACGCTGGCCGACGATCGCATACGCAACGGCACGCATGGCGCTCTGATAAGTCGTGACCAGCTCCTTGAAAGCCTTTTGTTCACCCGCCAACAAGCGCTCAAGCAATTGGGTGTCGTCCGTAACGGCCATTGACGCCTCGTTTCAGTTGATAGGACGCAAAAGATCGCAGCCCCCGGCAGCACTTACAACAACGGGTTTGAAACCGTCAGTGTAGGAGCTGTCGCAGGCTGCGATCTTTTCAAGGCAAACTCAACGCTTGCGCAGAATCACGCTACCGATCGAGTAACCGGCACCGAACGAACTCAGCACTGCCAGCGAACCGGCGGCCAGGTCATCCTGATATTTGTGGAAGGCAATGACCGAACCCGCCGAGCTGGTGTTGGCGTAGGTGTCGAGGATCACCGGCGCTTCTTCTTCGGTGGCTTCGCGGCCCAGCAGCTTGCGCACGATCAGGTGGTTCATGCTCAGGTTGGCCTGGTGCAGCCAGAAGCGCTTAACGTCGCCGACGTTGAGCTGGTTCTCTTGCAGATGCTCGCCGATCAGCTCGGCAACCATCGGGCAAACGTCCTTGAACACCTTGCGGCCTTCCTGCACGAACAGTTTGTCGCGAGCACCGACGCCCTCTTCCGCCGCGCGGTTGAGGAAACCGAAGTTGTTGCGGATGTTGTTGGAGAACTTGGTCAGCAGTTTGGTGCTGACCACGTCGAACTGGTGCTTGGAGGTGGCCAGATCGGCGCGTTCGATGATCACGGCAGTGGCCGCGTCGCCGAAGATGAAGTGGCTGTCGCGATCACGGAAGTTCAGGTGACCGGTGCAGACTTCTGGGTTGACCATCAGGATCGCCCGAGCCTGGCCCAGTTGCACGCTGTTGGTCGCTGCCTGAATGCCGAAGGTCGCCGAGGAACAGGCCACGTTCATGTCGAAACCGAAACCTTGGATGCCCAGCGCTTCCTGGACTTCGATGGCGATGGCCGGGTAGGCGCGTTGCAGGTTGGAGCAGGCAACGATGACACCGTCGATGTCGGCAGCGGTTTTGCCGGCGCGTTGCAAGGCTTGCTCGGCAGCACCAATGGCCATCTGGCAGAGCACTGACCATTCGTCATTGGACCGCTCCGGCAGGCGCGGGGCCATGCGCTGCGGATCAAGAATGCCGTCCTTGTCCATGACAAAACGGCTCTTGATGCCCGAGGCTTTCTCGATGAACGGGGCGCTGGATTCGGTCAGTGCCTGGACTTCGCCGCTGGCGATGGCCTCGGCGTTGTCCGCGTTGAACTGTGCGACGTAGGTATTGAAAGACTGCACCAGCTCTTCGTTGGAGATGCTGTTGGCCGGGGTATACAGGCCGGTGCCGCTGATGACGACGTTATGCATGGTCGTTTCTCTAATCTGTTCAGGCAGAAAGTGCTGGAACCGTCGTACCAACACACAAAGGGTCTATTCCCATCCGGGGGACGCAAACCTGGCATCGCTTTATTCCGCTCCGGGACACGGCCGAAGGCTCTGAGTCGCGAACGCGGCGTTTATGGTCGCGAAGTTTGCCATAAACCCAAGGTTTTGGCCCCTTTTCACGCTAAACGCATTCCTTGTAGGAGCTGCCGCAGGCTGCGATCTTTTGATCTTGATCTGGAAAAACATAATCAAGAGATCGCAGCCTTCGGCAGCTCCTACAGGATTATTGCCGGGCGCACATCAGGGTTCTACCTGAGTCCACTGCTTATTGAGGCGCTTGTCGGAGATCGGCACTTTCGTCCCCAATTGCTGGGCGAACAGCGAAACCCGGTATTCCTCCAGCCACCAGCGGTACAACTCAAGCTGCGGATCGCGTTTGCCTTCCTGGGCGTGTTTGGCGGCGCGAGTCTGGTATTGCGCCCAGAGGCCAGCGAGTTCGCCGCTCCAGACCCGATCCTTCTGCACCTGCGCGCCGAGTTTCTCGAAACGCTGCTCGACCGCTTTCAGGTAACGCGGCAATTCCTTGAGCCACTGCATCGGCGTTTCCCGGACAAAACCCGGATAAACCAGATGACTGATCTGCTGCTTGATGTCATTGAGCGCCACGGCTTGGGCGAGGTCGATCTTGCCCTTGAAGCGCTTTTGCAGACCGTGCCAGATCTTCAGGATCTCCAGCGTCAGCCGCGCCACACGCTCGGCGTGTTCATTCCAGCCGCCTCGTTTGCGCTCGGCCAATGCCGCCAGCCCTGCGCCGTCACGCGGCAACGGGTCTTCGCCCTCCAGAATGCAGCTGTCGAGGCTGGCCAGCAAAATGTCTTCGACCAAGGCATCGACCCGCCCCAGATCGCGGTAGAGCAGACCCAGTTCGGTCTGCCCCGGCAACTTGCCACGCAGGAACTTGGCCGGCTCGGCCAATTGCTGCATCAACAGACGCTGCAACGCACGACGATGCTGGAACTCGGCTTCGGCCGGCGTCGAGAATCGTCCTTCCTTGACCGTACCGCCCTCTTCCACCAGCGCCGGATACACCGTCATCGACAACCCGGCGATCTTCTGCTGAGTCTTTTCCGCCACCGGGGCAAAGACTTTCGCCTCCACCGGCTGCTGACTTTTAGCGCTCTGCGGCACGGCCAGGGCGGCCTGACTGGCTTCGGCAAAACGCGCGGTCAGCTCGGCCAGATCGCGTCCTTCGCCAAGGAACTTGCCTTGGCCGTCGACGATTTCCAGGTTCATCCGCAGATGCCCTTCGACCCCTTGCTCAGCCTCTGCCCACGCCTCATCGCTGACCCGTGCGCCGGTCATGCGCAACAGCTCACGGCCCAGAGCTTGCGGCAGCGAACCTTCGGCGAAGGTCATGCGTTGCAACGCAGCCTTGATGAAGTCCGGCACCGGCACGAAGTTCTTGCGCAGCGCTTTCGGCAGGTTACGCACAAGGGCGATGCACTTGGCCTCGATCAACCCGGGCACCAGCCATTCCAGACGCTCCGGCGGCAACATCGGCAACAGCGGCGCCGGCACACGCAAGGTCACGCCGTCACGCGGGTGATTGGGTTCGAAGTGATAGGTCAGGGCCAGTTCCAGATCGCCGATGTGCAGGGTGTCCGGGTAATCCCGTGCGGTGACTTCACTGGCCTCGCGAGCCAGCACGTCTTCTTCACGCATGATCAACAGCTGCGGATCTTTCTGGCTGTTGATGCGATACCAGCTATCGAAGGTCGCCGTCTGGTGGATTTCCGCCGGCAAGCGTGCATCGTAGAACGCGTACAGGGTTTCTTCGTCGGCGAGAATGTCGCGACGACGGGCCTTGGCTTCGAGTTCGTCGAGCTGTTCCAGCAGCTTCTGGTTGGCAGACAGACACTTGGCTCTGGATTGAATCTCGCCGCGCACCAGACCTTCACGGATAAACAATTCACGCGAGACCACCGGATCGACCGGGCCGTAATGCACCGGCCGGCGGCCGACCACGATCAGGCCGAACAGGGTGATCTGTTCGAACGCCACGACCTGGCCGCGCTTCTTCTCCCAATGCGGCTCGAAGTGGTTTTTCTTGATCAGATGCCCGGCCAGCGGCTCGATCCAGTCGGCGTCGATCTTCGCCACCATCCGCGCGTAAAGCTTGGTGGTTTCCACCAGTTCGGCGGTCATCAGCCATTGCGGGCGCTTCTTGCCGATGCCTGACGACGGATGAATCCAGAAGCGTCGCTGACGGGCGCCGAGGTAATCGCCGTCCTCGGTTTTCTGGCCGATCTGGCTGAGCAAACCGACCAGCACGGCTTTGTGCAGTTTCTGATAATCCGCCGGCTCTTTGTTCAGGCTCAACTGCATGTCGCGGCAGATCAGGCTCAACTGGCGATGGGAGTCGCGCCACTCGCGCAAACGCAGATAGTTAAGGAAATTCTTCCGACACCAGTTACGCAGCGGGCTGGCCGTCAGCGCCTGGCGCTGCTCTTCAAAACCACGCCACAGATTGACCAGCCCGGCGAAGTCCGAGTCGATGTCCTTCCATTGCGCGTGGGCCTGATCGGCGGCTTGCTGACGCTCCGGCGGACGCTCGCGCGGGTCCTGAATCGACATGGCACTGGCGACGATCAGCACTTCCTGCAGACTGCCGAGTTTGGCCGCTTCGAGCAGCATGCGACCCATGCGCGGGTCCACCGGCAGGCGCGCCAATTGGCGGCCGAGCGGGGTCAACTGGCTGTTGCGATCGACCGCCGAGAGTTCTTGCAGCAGATTGAAACCGTCGCTGATCGCTTTGCCATCCGGCGGCTCGATGAACGGGAACGCGGTGATTTCGCCGAGGCGCAGATGGAGCATCTGCAAAATCACCGCGGCGAGGTTGGTGCGCAGAATTTCCGGATCGGTAAATTCCGGGCGGCCGATGAAATCTTCTTCGCTGTAGAGGCGGATGCAAATACCCGGCTCGACCCGGCCACAGCGACCTTTACGCTGGTTGGCACTGGCCTGGGAAATCGCTTCGATCGGCAAGCGCTGGACCTTGGCGCGATAGCTGTAGCGGCTGATGCGCGCGGTGCCGCTGTCGATCACGTAACGGATGCCTGGCACGGTCAGCGAGGTTTCGGCGACGTTGGTCGCCAGCACCACACGACGCCCCGGGTGCGACTGGAAAATCCGCTGCTGCTCGGCCGGTGAAAGGCGCGCGTACAGCGGCAGAATTTCGGTGTGCTTGATCTGCGCCTTGCGCAGCATATCGGCGGCGTCGCGAATCTCCCGTTCGCCGGGCAGGAACACCAAAACATCACCGGGGCTGCGGCGTTCGCTGCGCTCGTAAGCGGCGATTTCGTCGAGGGTGGCGAGGATCGCCTGATCCACGGTCAGGTCATCTTCGACACGGTTGCCCTCTTCGTCCTGCTCCAGGGTCAGCGGGCGATACCAGGTGTCCACCGGGAAGGTGCGGCCGGAGACTTCAACAATCGGCGCATCGTCGAAGTGCTTGGAGAAACGTTCCAGATCGATGGTTGCCGAAGTGATGATGACTTTCAGATCCGGGCGACGCGGCAGCAGGGTTTTCAGGTAACCGAGCAGAAAGTCGATGTTGAGGCTGCGTTCGTGGGCTTCGTCGACGATGATCGTGTCGTAGCGCTCGAGGTAGCGGTCGTTCTGGGTTTCCGCCAGCAGGATGCCGTCGGTCATCAGTTTGATCAGGGTGTTGGAGTCGCTCTGATCTTCGAAACGCACCTGATAGCCGACCAGCGAACCGAGCGGCGTGCCGAGTTCTTCGGCGACGCGGCTGGCGACGCTGCGCGCTGCAATCCGGCGCGGCTGGGTGTGGCCGATCAGACCGTGCTGACCACGACCGATCTCCAGGCAGATTTTCGGCAACTGGGTGGTCTTGCCCGACCCGGTTTCACCCGCGATGATCAGCACCTGATGCTGCTCCAGCGCCTTTTTGATCTCGTCACGCTTGGCCGCAATCGGCAGGCTGTCGTCGTAACGAATGACCGGCAGGCTGGCCTTGCGCGCCAGCACCTGATCACAAGACGCCTGCATGCGCGTCACCCATTGAGCCAGCTTGGCCTCATCGGGATTCTTGCGCAGCTCAAGCAACTGCCGCCGCAGCCGGTGGCGGTCGGCGAGCATGGCGTGATCGAGGTTTTTCAACAGTTTGTCGATGGAGGGCGATTCGTCGGTCATCGGGTACGCAATTCGGTCATGTAGTGGCGCAAGGACGCGATTGTCGCAGATTTACCCTCGATTGACCTGCTTCCCCTGTAGGAGCTGCCGCAGGCTGCGATCTTTTGACTTTGTTTTATAAAGGCAAGATCAAAAGATCGCAGCCTGCGGCAGCTCCTACAGGGGGGATGAGTTATTCGTTATCGAGGCCTTTGCGGCGGTACGGGAAAACATCAATCACTTTGCCGGCGCGAATCGCTTCCTGGAGGCTCTTCCAGTAATCGGCGTTATACAACTCGCCATGCAACTGGTCGAACAACTTGCGTTGCCCCGAATCAGCAAACAGAAACGGCGGAAACTCCTCGGGAAACACATCCAGCGGCCCGATCGAATACCACGGCTCCGAGGCCATTTCATCCTCGGGCGTACGCGGTTGCGGGATGTGGCGGAAGTTGGCTTCGGTCAGGAAACAGATTTCGTCGTAGTCATAAAACACCACCCGCCCGTGACGGGTGACGCCGAAGTTCTTCAACAACATGTCGCCGGGAAAGATGTTCGCCGCCGCCAGTTGCTTGATCGCGAGCCCGTAATCTTCCAGCGCTTCATGCACCTGCGCATCGTTGGCATTTTCCAGATAAAGGTTGAGCGGGGTCATCCGCCGTTCCGTCCAGCAGTGGCGGATCAGCACAGTGTCGCCTTCCACCGACACCGTGGACGGCGCAACCTCCAGTAATTCCTCGAGGCACGCCGGCTCGAATTTGCTCAGCGGAAAACGGAAATCGGCGAATTCCTGGGTATCGGCCATGCGCCCTACCCGGTCGACGCTTTTCACCAGTCGATACTTCTCGATCACCGTGGCACGGTCGACGTTTTTCGACGGTGAAAACCGGTCCTTGATGATCTTGAACACGGTGTTGAAGCCCGGCAGGGTAAACACGCTCATGACCATGCCACGCACGCCCGGCGCCATGATGAACTGGTCATCGGTGTTGGCCAGATGATTGATCAGCGCCCGATAGAACTCGGACTTGCCGTGCTTGTAAAAGCCAATCGAGGTATACAACTCGGCGATGTGTTTGCCCGGCAAAATCCGCCGCAGAAAACCGATGAACTCGGCCGGCACCGGCACATCGACCATGAAATACGAGCGGGTGAAAGAGAAGATGATCGACACATCGGCTTCGTCGGTAATCAGCGCATCAATCTGAATCCCGCGCCCTTCGCGGTGCAGCAGCGGAATCACCAGCGGCCATTGCTCGTCGCGGGTGTAAATGCGCCCGACCAGGTACGCGCCCTTGTTGCGGTACAGCACCGAGGAAAACAGCTCGACGCTCAGTTCCGGGTCTTTGCACACCCAGTCCGGGAGATTTTCACGCAATTGCGCTTCGAGGCGGCGCAGGTCACCGGGCAAATCGGCGTAATCCTCGCTGAAACGGTAGTCGGCAAAAATGCTCGCCAGCATTCCCGACAACTGCCCTTGCGGCTTGTACGTGCGGGTTTGCGCAGCCCGCGCACGGCGCAGGCTCGGGCGAGTGGTGTGGATGAACATGCAGCCGTCGCTGATCAGGTCATGGCTGAACAGCCCGCAGAAAATCGAGTTGTACCAGGTCTCGGACAGTTCATCGTCGAAGCGCAGGTCGATGACGCTGATGTAGGCGCTTTTCACCAGCGGCCAGCAGCTGACATTCATCAGTGTTTCGTCGTCGAAGTATTCGCGCAGTCGGGCGATGGTTTCGCCGACTTTTTCCTCATAGAGGTTGATTCGCGCCGCTGACGCAGTCTGCGTCTCCTGCCAGCGCGCCTGCTCGAAACGCTCCCGGGCACCGTCGGTGATGCGGCGGAAATGCTCGCGGTAATCATCAAAGCCATCGAGGATCATGCGGGCGATGTCGGTGGCGGGCCATTGCTGCGGCATAGATGAAACCTCTGCGTGCATTCGTGAAGGCTTGAGCTTAGCCACGGAACCGGCATGAGGAGAAGTGCAATTTCGGCCAAAACCGAAGCGCAGACGTACGGCGTGGCATTTTTTGTCAGGCATTCCTGCCGGGGAAATTTAAATGCCCGATTAGCGGTTGCCATCGTCAGGAGGCTCGGCAACACTCTCGTCCCGATCAAGCAAGGAGCCCGCC
Organism: Pseudomonas sp. P116; assembly: GCF_020149425.1. Classification (NCBI taxonomy): domain Bacteria; kingdom Pseudomonadati; phylum Pseudomonadota; class Gammaproteobacteria; order Pseudomonadales; family Pseudomonadaceae; genus Pseudomonas; species Pseudomonas sp. P116. The sequence continues at coordinate 914,930 of NZ_JACVHB010000001.1, forward strand.
GTGAGCCCTGTCGATATTTTCCGTATGTTGTCGCTGGCTGCCATCTGGGGCGCGAGTTTTCTGTTCATGCGCATTATTGCGCCAGTGATCGGCACCATTCCGACGGCGTTTTTTCGGGTATCGATCGCTGCCGTCGGTCTGCTGGTGATCCTCGGGCTGATGCGCATCAGCTGGGACTTCAAGGGCAAGCTGAAAACCGTGATGCTGCTCGGCGTGATCAACTCGGGGATACCGGCGACGCTGTATTCGGTTGCAGCTCAAGTGCTGCCAGCCGGTTATTCGGCGATCTTCAACGCCACCACGCCCTTGATGGGCGTATTGATCGGCGGGTTGTTCTTCAGCGAGAAACTCACTGCGGCCAAACTGGCGGGCGTGTTTCTCGGATTGTTCGGTGTCGGCGTGCTGACGCGCGCCGGTCCCGTGGCCTTCGATATGCAATTGCTGCTGGGCGCCCTCGCCTGCCTGCTCGCGACCACTTGTTATGGTTTTGCCGGATTCCTCGCGCGGCGCTGGCTGGATCAGGCCGGCGGGTTGGACAGTCGTCTGTCAGCCGTGGGCAGCATGCTCGGCGCGACACTGTTCCTGTTGCCGCTGTTCGGTTACAGCGTGGTGACTCAACCGCCGGCGAGTTGGGGTGGCTGGAATGTCTGGCTGTCGCTGCTCGGTTTGGGCCTGGGCTGCACGGCGTTTGCCTACATTATCTACTTCCGCCTGCTCAGCTCCATCGGCCCGGTCAAATCGATGACCGTGACCTTCATGATTCCGCCGTTCGGAGTGTTGTGGGGCGCGTTGTTGCTGGATGAGCCGTTGTCGATGGCTCACGTGTACGGCGGGGTGTTGATTGCGTTGGCGTTGTGGCTGGTGTTGAAGCCGGCGGTGGTGAAAAAACTGTAGGTGCCGTCGCTGGCTGCGATCTTTTGACTTTAAACATCAGGATCAAAAGATCGCAGCCTGCGGCAACTCCTACAGGGGTCGCGTCATTGGTTTTTGCGGAACACGAATGCCAACCCGACAATGATCAACAGCATCCCCAGCACGCTCAATGCCGCCAGGCGATTACCGAAAATCAGGTAATCCATCACCGCTGTCACCGCTGGCACCAGATAGAACAGACTGGTGACATTCACCAGATTGCCCCGCGCGATCAGGCGGTACAGCAGCAGCGTCGCCAGCACCGACACCACCAGCCCCATCCACAACACCGGCACGATGAAACCCGCGCTGTGTTCGAAATGAAACGGCTGGAACGGCACAAAGATCCCGCATAACAACAGCCCGGCCAGGTACTGCACCGGTAGCGTGCCGAGGGGATTGTCGGTGATGCGTTTCTGCATGATCGACCCCAGCGTCATGCTCGCCAGCGCCAACAAACCAAAGAGCATCCCGGCCCATGACATGCCGGCCAGACCGATGCCCTGGTAAACCACCATGACCAGACCCGCCAAGCCAAGCGCCAGCCCGAACAGCCGGCTCGCCGAGCGCTGCCGCTCCATCAATACCACCGTCAGAATCGGCTGCACGCCCATGATGGTCGCCATCACACCCGGGGTGACTTTGGTGTTCAGGGCCAGCAGATAGAAAATCTGATAAGCCCCCAACAACACCACGCCCGTCGCGATCGCAAACAGCATCGGCCTGCCGCCCTTGGGCAGTTTCAGTTTCAGCAATGGAATCAGCAGCACCAGCCCGCACAGGGCGATGGCAAAGCGAATAAACAGGAAGGCAAAGGGTGACGCGTGGGCCAGGCCCCATTTGGAGAAGATCGCCCCGCTGCTCCACAGCAGAACGAACAGGCTCGTGGACGCCGCCGCGAGCGCGGATTTTTTCGAAAGGACAAACATGAATACCACCTGTAGTCAGGCAAATAGCCAACTCAGCCGAAGCTGAAATTCAGTAGGTTTTTGCAGGCGGGCACGGGGGTCAGCAAAAAATGCCGATCAGCCCGAAACGCCAACGCCCGGCGGTGGCGGCGCAACTGCGCGCACCGGCGTGCTACCGACAGGTGGGGGGTAATGACTGATCTGCTTTGGCTGCTGATTCCCGCACGGCACGACGCCAGCGTTGACCGCTGAATCGACTACCGCGTTGATGTGGGATGCAGGCATTTTGGCTGATCTTCTTGGGATGGGGTGGTGAGTCGTGTGGCTCACGAGCGCCGACTATAACCAGCGCGGCACATCGATTGCAATGATTTGGACAAAGGGTCAGCAGAGACAGGCGGGAACAAGCTGTGTTCAATTAACGATCAATGCAGGAAGCAAAATGAGCAAATCGACGAAGAAGCCTTCACCCGAAAAGATCGCTCGCTTCAACGGCAGAAAATCCGGTGAGGTAGCGCTGACCGCCAGCCAACAGCGTCTCCTGCAATTACTTGTAGCAGGCACTGAAACCGAAGAGCCAACCTTACTGGCCGCTGGCCGCCTGTGAACTTTTCACAGGCATAAAAAACCGCTCACAAAGAGCGGTTTTTTTATTTCTGCAGTCCACCCTCAACCAAACAACCAGTACCCGAGCAACGTCAGCACCACCACCGCCAGTACCGGGCGCATCACCCGGTAAGCCTTCGGATGACGGCGCTTCCACTGTTTGACCACGCCGCTGAATTTGTCGCTGAAGCGCTTGCTCCATGCATAGGCCTGGTTGATCCCGCCGACGCGTTCGTCGTCGAGGTTTTGCGGTGCGGTCGCGCGGCCGAGCCAGCCGCTGATGAAGCGGTTGATGCGAGTCATCAGGCGATTGCTCAGCGGACGTTCGATGTCGCAGAACAGAATGACTCGGGTCTGCTTGGTTTCGTTCTTGACCCAGTGCACATAGGTCTCATCGAACATCACATCCTCACCATCGCGCCACGCATAGACCTGACCGTCGACGAAGATCCGGCAATCATCGGAATTGGGCGTCGACAAGCCCAAGTGATAACGCAGGGAACCGGCAAACGGATCGCGGTGCGGATTGAGGTGACTGCCGCCGGGCAGCAGCGCAAACATCGCGCCTTTGACGTTTGGAATGGCACTGACCAAAGCCACGGTTTTCGGGCACAAGGTCTCGGCCGATGGCAGTGGTTTGTCGTACCACTTGAGGTAGAAACGCTTCCAGCCCTTCTTGAAGAACGAGCCGAACCCGGCATCGTTGTTCTTTTCGGCCGCGCGGATATAACCCTCGTCGAACAGATGCATGGCTTCGTCGCGGATGGTTTCCCAGTTGTCGCGCAGTACGTCCAGCTCCGGAAACTTGCTGCGATCCAGATACGGCTTGGATGGCACGCTGGAGAACAGGTACATCAGGGCGTTGTACGGGGCGAACAGTGCCGAGTGGTTGACGAACTGGCGCAGCACCGGCAGGCGCGCTTTACCGCGCAGATGCACATAGAGGATGCTGCCGATAAACAGCAGCAGCACCGACACCTTGGCGGCTAACGAAAAGGTCATCAACAACTCCTTGAATAAAAACAACGCTGCACAATGCCCTTTACCCGGCATGGCAGCCGGCCATGATAAACACTACCGGCCTGAGGCAAAACCCGTTCAACCTAAAATTCAGTGTTAAGGATTGCGTAACAAAGCATTTATTAACATAAGGATCCTGAACGTTGGCTGATCCAAATCAGACTTGCGCGATCAGGATCATAGACAGGATCAAAAGATCGCTCGTAACCGGGCGATCTTTTACTTGCCTTGTTACTGCTGATTCTCCTGTTCGGTGAACAGATCGCTGAACAACATGCTCGACAGATAACGCTCACCCGAGTCCGGCAGGATCACCACGATAGTCTTGCCCTGCATTTCCGGCGTCTCCGCCAAACGAACCGCCACCGCCATCGCCGCGCCGCAAGAGATGCCGCACAAGATCCCTTCTTCCTGCATCAAACGCAGCGCCATGGCCTTCGACTCTTCGTCGGTGACCAGCTCGACGCGGTCGACCATCGACAAATCCAGATTCTTCGGCACAAAACCGGCACCGATGCCCTGAATCTTGTGCGGGCTCGGCTTGATCTCTTCACCGGCCAGCGCCTGGGTAATTACCGGCGAGGCCACAGGTTCCACCGCCACCGAAGTAATCGGTTTGCCCTGGGTATTCTTGATATACCGCGAAACGCCGGTAATGGTTCCGCCGGTACCTACGCCAGCCACCAGCACGTCAACGGCGCCATCGGTGTCGTTCCAGATTTCCGGGCCGGTGGTTTTTTCATGGATGGCCGGGTTGGCCGGGTTATCGAACTGCGCCGGCATGAAGTATTTGTCGGCATCGCTGGCAACAATCTCCGACGCCTTCTCGATCGCGCCTTTCATGCCTTTGGCAGGTTCGGTCAACACCAGTTCGGCGCCCAGCGCTTTCAGAACCTTGCGGCGCTCGATACTCATCGACGCCGGCATGGTCAGCATCAACTTGTAACCACGGGCTGCAGCCACGAAGGCCAGGCCAATGCCGGTGTTGCCCGACGTCGGCTCGACGATGGTCATGCCCGGCTTGAGTTTGCCGCTGCTTTCGGCGTCCCAGATCATGTTTGCGCCGATCCGGCACTTGACCGAATAACCGGGGTTGCGCCCCTCGATCTTGGCCAGGATGGTCACACCGCGTGGCGCGATACGGTTGATCTGCACCAACGGCGTATTGCCGATGGAATGGGCATTGTCAGCAAAGATACGGCTCATGGCTGGGTCCTTATGCAGCATTGAATTTAGCGCTCCAAGGTATGCCTGTTGCCCATCACAGTCCAGTCGGGTCGAACGTCTGTCGACGTGCGCAGTCAATCGCTTTATATCGTTCGGGAATCGCCACCATGAAGCGTCGTTACAGCTGGCCGTTGTGGGCCTTCGTCACCGTCATTGTGTTACTGGTGGCCTTGCACATCGCCCTGCCCTACCTGGTGCGCGACTATCTGAATGACAAACTGGCGGACATGGGTGATTACCGTGGCCAGGTGACCGACGTCGACCTGGCGCTGTGGCGCGGCGCCTACAAGATCAACGGCCTGAAAATCGTCAAAGTCGACGGCAAGGTGCCGGTGCCGTTCGTCAATGCACCGGTGATTGATCTGGCGGTGAGCTGGCACTCGTTGTGGTACGACCATGCGGTGGTGGGCGAAGTGCAGTTCTTCAATCCTGAAATCAACTTTGTCGACGGCGGCGCCAACAAACAGAACTCCCAAACCGGTCAAGGCACTGACTGGCGTGAGCAGTTGGGCAAACTCCTGCCGATTACGCTCAACGAAGTACGCATCAGCGACGGGAAAATCACTTTCCGCAACTTCAACTCCAAACCGCCGGTGAACATGAATGCGACCAATGTCGACGCCAGCATTTATAACCTGACCAACGTGGTCGACACCGAAGGCAAACGTGATGCGCGTTTCGAGGGCAAAGCCTTGTTGCTCGGCCATGCCCCTCTGGAAACCACGGCGACCTTCGATCCGCTGAGCAACTTCGAAGACTTCGAGTTTCGACTTCGGGCAAAAGACATCGAACTCAAGCGCATGAATGATTTCGCTTCTGCCTATGGCAAGTTCGATTTCAACGCCGGGCATGGCGACGTGGTGATTGAAGCAAAAGCCGAAAAAGCCAAAGTCACCGGTTACATCAAACCGCTGCTGCGCGATGTCGATGTGTTCGACTGGCAACAAGACGTCGAGAACAAGAACAAAGGACTGTTCCGCTCGGTTTGGGAAGCACTGGTCGGCGGTACCGAAACCGTGTTGAAGAATCAGGTCAAAAACCAGTTCGCTACCCGCGTACAACTCAGCGGTAATGTGCACCAGCAGAACATCAACGCATTCGAAGCGTTTTTGCAGATTTTGCGCAATGGCTTTGTTCAGGCGTTCAATGCCCGGTATGAGCGGCCGAAGCCGGATGAGGGTTAGGACTTACGGTTAACGACATATCGGCCGGACTCCTCCGCCGCCAGCGTTGACCCTCGCTGCAATGAATCCCAACCGAGACAGGCAAGCGCCAAAGAGCGCGGCACGGCTTCCCGTCCATTGCTGTAGCGACTGATGCTGCGGGCGCTGACACCCAGCGCCTCGGCAGCCTGATTCAACGATAATCCGGTACGCGCACGCCAACTGATGAAAATACGGGTGTTTTCGTCAGCTGCATTTTGCGCCAGGGCGTCCAGATACAACGTATCTGCGCCAATCTGGATATCCGGCTCCAGCCACTCAACGCACCAACCCTCATCTGCCAGCATGGCGGTCGAAAACACTTCTGCAGCGAGCAAGGGCTGCAGGCCCGGAAAAGTATGCAAATCACTGCTTAGATCAAGCATCAGATGTTGACCATCTATAAAGGTCAGCGCCAAGTGGTAAGCGGGCAGTGCCTGAACCGCTGACAGTCGCGGCCGCTTCATGGGTAACATCGCTTCCAGTCCTCCAGCAATTGCACCTGATCAGTCGGATGCCGCAAAGCCTATCGCCAAATCGGCGATACCTGAATACTGGCCTTCGGCCGAGACTGAGTCAACATGTGACGCCCCATTCAGAGACTGAATAAGCCGTCTGCGTTCACAGTCGACCGGGCTGCGCGTTATAGTCGGGGCATCCGATTATTTCGCCCCCGCCCTGCCCGTTCAGGTCGGCGTTACCGTTCGAGGATTAGCAGATGAAGTTCGAAGGCACCCAGGCCTACGTCGCCACCGATGACCTGAAGCTGGCAGTCAACGCAGCCATCACCTTGGAGCGGCCGCTGCTGGTCAAGGGCGAGCCGGGCACCGGCAAAACCATGCTCGCCGAGCAACTGGCCGAATCGTTCAACGCCAAGTTGATCACCTGGCACATCAAGTCCACCACCAAGGCGCATCAGGGCCTGTACGAGTACGACGCGGTCAGCCGTCTGCGCGACTCGCAGCTGGGCACGGAAAAAGTCCACGATGTGCGCAACTACCTGAAAAAAGGCAAGCTCTGGGAGGCTTTCGAGTCTGAAGAGCGGGTGATTCTGCTGATCGACGAGATCGACAAGGCCGACATCGAGTTCCCGAACGACCTGTTGCAAGAACTCGACAAGATGGAGTTCTACGTTTACGAGATCGATGAGACGATCAAAGCCAAAAAGCGCCCGATCATCATCATTACCTCCAACAACGAGAAAGAGTTGCCGGACGCGTTTCTGCGTCGCTGCTTCTTCCACTACATCGCCTTCCCCGACCGCACCACCCTGCAGAAAATCGTCGATGTGCATTACCCGGACATCAAGAAGGATCTGGTCAGCGAAGCGCTGGACGTGTTCTTCGACGTGCGCAAGGTGCCGGGCCTCAAGAAGAAGCCATCGACTTCGGAACTGGTCGACTGGCTGAAGCTGCTGATGGCCGACAACATCGGCGAAGCAGTGCTGCGTGAACGCGATCCGACCAAGGCGATCCCGCCGTTGGCAGGGGCCTTGGTCAAGAACGAACAGGACGTGCAACTGCTTGAGCGCCTGGCGTTCATGAGCCGTCGCGGCACCCGCTAAGAGGCTGATGCCATGTTGCTCAACCTGTTCAATGAAATGCGTGCAGCCAAGGTGCCGGTGTCGGTGCGCGAACTGCTCGACCTGATCAACGCGCTGAAACAGCGCGTCACCTTCGCCGACATGGACGAGTTCTATTACTTGTCACGGGCGATTCTGGTGAAGGACGAACGGCATTTCGACAAGTTCGACCGTGCGTTCGGCGCTTACTTCAATGGCCTGGAAAAACTCGACGATCATCTGCAGGCGCTGATTCCCGAAGACTGGCTGCGCAAGGAGTTCGAGCGTTCGCTGAGCGATGAGGAACGTGCGCAAATCCAGTCCCTGGGTGGTCTGGACAAGTTGATTGAAGAATTCAAAAAGCGTCTGGAAGAACAGAAGGAACGCCACGCCGGCGGCAACAAATGGATCGGCACTGGCGGCACCAGCCCGTTTGGGTCCGGCGGGTTCAACCCGGAAGGCATTCGGGTCGGCGATGCCGGCAAGCGCCAGGGCAAAGCGGTAAAAGTCTGGGATCAGCGCGAATACAAAAACCTCGACGACTCGGTGGAACTGGGCACGCGCAACATCAAGGTTGCCCTGCGTCGCCTGCGTAAATTCGCCCGCCAAGGCGCCGCAGAAGAGCTGGATATCGACGGCACCATCGACCACACCGCCAAGGATGCCGGTCTGCTGAACATTCAGATGCGTCCGGAACGCCGCAACACGGTGAAGCTGTTGCTGCTGTTCGACATCGGCGGCTCGATGGATGCGCATGTGAAGATCTGCGAGGAACTGTTCTCGGCCTGCAAGACCGAGTTCAAGCATCTGGAGTATTTCTATTTCCACAACTTCGTGTACGAGTCGGTGTGGAAAAACAACATGCGCCGTACTTCCGAGCGCACTTCAACCCAGGACCTGCTGCACAAGTACGGCGCCGACTACAAAGTGATCTTCATCGGCGATGCCGCCATGGCGCCTTATGAAATCACCCAGGCCGGCGGCAGCGTCGAGCACTGGAACGAAGAGCCGGGATACGTGTGGATGCAGCGGTTCATGGCGAAGTACAAGAAGCTCATCTGGATCAACCCGTATCCGAAAGATACGTGGGGATATACCTCGTCGACCAATATCGTCAGGGATTTGATCGAGGACCAGATGTATCCGCTGACCCTTCGTGGGTTGGAAGAAGGGATGCGGTTTTTGTCCAAGTAAAAGCAAAAGATCGCAGCCTTCGGCAGCTCCTACAGAGGAATCCGCGTTTCCCCTGTAGGAGCTGCCGAAGGCTGCGATCTTTTGATCTTCAACCAAGACGCTGCAAATACTCGACATGTTCGCGATGCGCAACTTCCTGCACCACCGGCCGCAACCGCACCTGCGCTCCCGGCAGGCGCTGCGCCAATCTCGCCAACGCCAATGGCGTCAACGCCCCCAGCCGCGGATAGCCGCCAATGGTCTGCCGATCATTGAGCAATACAATCGGCTGCCCGTCCGGCGGCACCTGCACCGCGCCCAGCGGAATGCCTTCGGAAATCATCGGCAACCCTTGATATTGCAACGCCTTGCCTAACAGGCGAATACCCATGCGATCGGCGCGACTGTCGAGCGTCCAGGCGCTGTTGAACACGTCAAACAGACTCTGCCCGCTGAACTGACCGATTTGCGCACCGAGTACCAGATCCAGCGGCTCATTCGAGCGCAGGTCCGGTTGCTGCTGATGCGTTATTTCGCGCAGTTGAGCGGCTTTGCCGTGATAGCTCAGCGTAGAGCCCTTGGCCAAGGGCAAGCCCATGCCATCGAGCCCGCCAAGTTCTTCGCGCACCACCGTTGCACTGCTGCCCAAAACCTTTGGCGCGTCGAAACCACCGGGCGCCGCCAGATAAGCCCGGGCGCCGAGCAATGGCTGGGTGAACTGCAATGTCTGCCCTTTGCTCAATTTGAAACTGCGCCAAGGCGCCAACGCCTGGCCATCGATCAGCGCCCCAAGATCAGCCCCGGCCAGCGCCAGCAAGCAGTCCTCTTCGGCCACCATCGCAAAACCGCCCAGGGTGATTTCGATCACCGGCACATCCAGTCCATTACCCAGCAACCAGTTGGCCCAACCCATCGAACACCAATCCGCCGCGCCGCCCTGAGTCACGCCCAGATGTCGCACCCCAAAGCGCCCGGCGTCCTGCAACAGGCACAGCGGTGTGCTGGATTCAATCGTCAGTCGGCTCATGCCAAGGCCTCCAGTGGCGTGTCATCACCGCCCAGGTTGATGAACTCGGCATGGCTCACCGCTTCGAACCGCACCGTATCACCGGGCTGCATCAGGCTGTAGCCGTCACGATTGCGATCAAAGAGCTTCGTCGGAGTGCGACCGATCAGGTTCCAGCCACCGGGCGATACGACGGGATAAGCCGCAGTTTGCCGCTCGGCAATACCAACGCTGCCAGCGGCGACTTTCTTGCGCGGGGTATTCAGACGCGGCGCTGCCAGAACGTCTTCGACCAATCCCATGAAAGCAAAACCCGGCGCAAAACCGAGGGCGAACACTTGGTATTCCCTGGCACTGTGGCGACGAATCACCTCCTCCACCGCCAGCCCGCTGCGCTCGGCGAGTAGGCTCAGCTCGGGCCCGACACTCAGGTCGTACCAGACCGGCAACACATGGCACTGGCCGACGGTTCGCGCATCTGGCGACAGATCGATCAACGCCTCAGCGATCAATTCCCGCGCTTGCTTCGGACTCAACGACGTCAAATCGTAATGCACCATCAGTGTGGTGTAGGACGGTACCAGGTCAATCAACTGCGCGCCGAACACCTCACGCAACCGCACGCTGGCCGCGAGCATCCACGGCATGTTGGCTTCAGCGATTTCATCAAACAGGCGCAGCATCAGGCAATCCAGCGCCACCACTTCAATCCTTGGATTCATGGCGCGCTCTGCTGATTCAAGGCCTCACGGATGCGCTGCACGGCAGCCACCGAACTGGCGTTATCGCCGTGCACGCACAGGGTGTTGGCCTGCAAATGCAATGCACTGCCATCGCTGGCAGTGAGCGCGTCACCACGAGCGATGATCAAGGCTTGCTCGATGATTTTTTGCGGGTCGTGATGCACAGCGCCCGGCTGGTGCCGTGAAACCAGTCGGCCGGCGCTGTCGTAGGCGCGGTCGGCGAAGGCTTCAAACCACAGGGTCACGCCGTACTCGTCACCGAGTTGCTGCGCTGCCGTATTGTCGCGGGTCGCCATCAACATCAGCGGCAACGCGCGGTCGTAGGCGGCAACGGCCTGAATCACTGCACGCAACTGCGCCGGGTTGGCCATCATGTCGTTGTACATCGCGCCATGGGGTTTGACGTAACTGACCCGCGCGCCCTGGGCTCGGCAGATGCCGTCGAGGGCGCCAATCTGGTAATGCAGGATGTCTTGCAACTCTTGCGCGGAATAGGCCATGGAGCGGCGACCGAATCCGACCAGATCCTGATACGCAGGGTGCGCGCCAATCTGCACGCCGTGGCTGAGCGCACGGCTGACTGTTTTACGCATGATGCCCGGATCGCCGGCATGGAAACCGCAGGCCACGTTGGCGCAATCGATGAAGGGCATGACTTCGTCATCCAGACCCATGGTCCAGCTGCCGAAGCTCTCGCCAATGTCGCAGTTCAATAACAGGCGGCTCACGGTAAACACTCCTGTAGCTTCTTGTCTTTCTATCCGTAGGACAAAGCCGTTGGGCAATGCCCCGCAGGTTATCAGTTACTGCGCATCCAGTTGCTTGCCGCGAGTTTCCGGCAGGCTCAACGCCGCAATAATCACCACGCCGTAAGACACTGCGGCAAAGGCACCAATGCCCACGCTCAATGGCACTTTCTGGCTGAGCAGACCGATAAACAGCGGAAACAGTGCCGCCAGCGCCCGGCCGATGTTGTAGCAGAAACCTTGGCCTGAACCACGAATTCGCGTGGGGAACAGCTCAGTGAGAAACGCGCCCATGCCGCTGAAGATCCCCGAAGCAAAGAACCCCAGCGGGAAGCCCAGCCACAGCATCACGCCGTTGCTTACCGGCAATTGCGTGTACAGCAGAACAATGGTGAACGAACCGACGGCGAAGAGGATGAAGTTCTTTTTGCGGCCCAATAAGTCAGTCAGATAGGCGCTGATCACATAGCCCACATAAGAGCCGACGATGACCATCGCCAGATAACCGCCCGTGCCGAGCACACTCAAGCCACGCTCGTTCTTCAGGAAGGTCGGCAGCCAGGATGTGATCGCGTAGTAGCCGCCCAACGCACCGGTGGTCAGCAACGACGCACGGATTGTGGTGAAGAGCATGCCGGGGGCGAATATCTCGTAGAACTTCGCCTGATTTTCCGGCGTTTGCGCAGCTTTGGCCTCGCGATAGATCTCCGGATCTTTCACCAGACGCCGCACGAAAATCACGAAAATCGCCGGGACTATGCCGAGGATGAACAGCGCCCGCCAGGCATCTTCCGGTGGCAATACCGAAAACAGCAGCGCATACAGAATCGCTGTCAGCCCCCAGCCCAGCGCCCAACCGGATTGCACCATGCCGACGGCTTTACCGCGATCCTTGGCGCGGATCACCTCGCCGATCAGCACCGCGCCTGCGGTCCATTCACCGCCGAAACCGAAGCCCATCAAGGTGCGGGCGATCAGCAGTTGTTCGTAGTTTTGCGCGAAGCCGCAGAGGAAGGTGAAGAAGGCAAACCACAACACGGTCAGTTGCAGCGTACGCACGCGACCGATGCGGTCGGAGAGAATGCCGGCGACCCAACCGCCAATGGCCGAGGCGATCAAGGTGCTGGTATGAATCAGCCCGGCTTCACCGGTCGTGATGCCCCACATCGCGATCAGGGTCGGCACGACGAAACTGAGCATCTGCGTGTCCATGCCGTCCAGACCGTAGCCGATCTTGCAGCTCCAGAACGTGCGGCGCTCCTGTTGGTTGATGTTGCGATACCAGTCGAACGGCCCCGGACGCGCCGATGGCTTGGGTAGATCGATAGTGTCGGGAGCACTCATGGCAAATCTCCGCAGGTTTTTTATTGGTCTTGTTCGCAGCCCCGACGACGCCTATCGTGGGAACCGGATGCGTCGATTTTTCGTCCCGTAGCCCTGCTGCGTCCAACGAATAAAAACCCGCCTTAGGCATAAGAAAAATTTGTCACCCGAGCCTTGCCCATGAACCTGAAGTTTCTCGAGACCTTTGTCTGGGTCGCCCGGCTGAAGAGTTTTCGTCTGACCGCCGACAAGCTGTTCACCACCCAGGCGTCGATTTCCAGCCGCATCGCAGTGCTTGAAGGCGAACTCGGTGTGAAGCTGTTTTTGCGTGATTCGCGTGGCGTGAGCCTGACGCCCGAAGGCTTGAAAGTGCTGGACTATGCCGAGGAGATGCTCGACACCATGCAAGCACTGAAGCAATCGATCGAGACCCGTTCGAGCAAAGTTGGCCGTGTGCGTATCGGTGTCATGGACACGGTGATTCACACGTGGCTGAGCCCGTTGGTGGCGCAGATGACCGAGCTGTATCCGCGAGTTGAAATCGAGCTGGTGGCGGATACGTCGCTCAATCTCTGCGATCAGCTGCAAAAAGGCTTTCTCGATCTGATCCTGCAAACCGATCTGGTACGCCATGAAAGCGTGCGCAGTCTGGAACTGGCCAGCCATCCGCTGGGCTGGATCGTCGCCAGCAATTCGATCTACAACCGCGACTACGCCGACCTCGCCGAACTGGCGCAGGAGCGGATCATCACCTACTCGAAAAACTCGCGACCGCATCAAGACATTCTGGCGCTGATGCAGGCCAGCGGCGTGTTGGCGCCGCGCTTGAACTGCGTGAATTCGGTGTCGGCGATTACCCGGTTGCTGCGTGACGGGTTTGGCATTGGTGCGCTGCCACCGGTGTTGGTGGCCGAGGAGCTGGCGCGCGGGGAATTGATTTTGCTCGGCATCGACAAGACGCCGCCGGCGTTGCAGGTGGTGGTGTCGTGGCGGGTGGGGGTTGAGTGGGTCGAGGAGATCGTGACGTTGTGTCAGCAGGTGTTGGCGGGGTATGCGCGCAAGGTGGGCACGGGTTACATCAAGCTGAATATTTAGAAGCAAAAGATCGCAGCCTTCGGCAGCTCCTACATGAGGGTATGCATTTCCCTGTAGGAGCTGTCGCAGGCTGCGATCTTTTGATCGTGGGCCTTAGAGGCCGCGCACGTCGCGGTCTTCGATCGGCCGGCTCTGGCGCAAGCGTCTGCCGCCCAGCACTACCCAGTCGATCAGACGGAACAGGCATTCGATGCCGAACGACAGCAGCAACGCCCCGCTCATGCCCCAGATCATGGCTTCCGGCGTCAGCAGAATCTGGTAGCTGTAGCCATTCCAGGTTTCCTTGCGAATATCCGGATCGGCGGCCAGCACCACTTGCAGGAAGCGGATGTACCAAGGGCCCTGCATCGCCTGAAATTGCTTATCCAGTGCAATCTGACGGTTGAGCATGGTGCTCAGGCTGTCGGCATCGCTGCGAAACACAGGGTCTTCACTGGCGCGGTAATGCGCGACCAGCGCCTGAATGTCTCCTTTGAAAAACTGCTCGGCAGTGCCCTGAAAGCCGCGCAGACCGGTCTGCGCCTCGATCAGATGCGCCTCGACGCGTTTCGCGTAATCGTTGATGAATCCCGGCACCTGGACACCGATCAACAGGCCCGCCGCAAACAACACCAGCCGTAGATAACTGAGCAACATGGGGTGCAAATCCTTATTCGGTCTTGCCTTGGCTGACGCATTCGCCGCGTCGCCACAGGCTCCATTGGCCCGGTTCGTAGCGGGTCCAGGTTTCGTTTTCGGTCAACGGTTCAGTCGCAATGACCGTCACCACATCGTTGGGTGTGGTTTCGGCCTGAAAATCGACGATCACGTCGACATCCTTGAGCCGCGCCGGACCGAACGGTGCACGCCGGGTGATCTGTGCCAGTTTGGTCGTGCAATAGCAGAACAGCCAGTCGCCGTCGCTGAGCATGCAGTTGAATACGCCTTTGCTGCGGTATTCAGCACACGCAGCGACCAGATCCGGCAACAGCACTTCTATATCGACCGGTTCCGGAAATGCTGCACGCACGCGGTTGAGCAAATCGCAGAACGCCGCTTCGCTGTCGGTATCGCCAACCGGGCGGTAGAAACTTTTGATCGGGGTGAAGTCGGCGAGTTGGCCGTTGTGCGCGAAGCACCAGTTGCGTCCCCACAGTTCGCGGACGAACGGGTGAGTGTTGGACAGGCAGACCTTGCCGACATTGGCCTGACGGATGTGGCCAATGACCACTTCGCTCTTGATCGGATAGCGCTGGACCAGATTGGCAACTTCCGACTCGCAACTCGCCGCCGGGTCCTGGAACAGCCGCAGGCCACGGCCTTCATAGAACGCAATGCCCCAACCGTCGCGGTGCGGGCCGGTGCGCCCGCCGCGCTGCATCAGCCCGGTGAAGCTGAAGACGATATCGGTCGGCACGTTGGCACTCATGCCCAGTAATTCACACATGTGCGGACTCTCGGGATTACAGACGCGGCTCGACCCGCATGCGCTGCGGATTGTTCGGTACCGGCGGGCGGCCGTAGCGGTCGTCTCCGGCGGCGCCGAAGGGTTGATCATCGTCACGATCATCGGCGCGGGCTGCGGCTTTGGCAGCTTCAGCCTGTTCGCGGCGAGCTCTGGACGCGCGCTCGATCGGCAAGCGGATCAGCACGTAAATCAGGTAGATGCCGAAGGCGATCAAGCCGTACATGAACAGATCGGAGACCGCCCGCCAGGCGTTGTTGCCCACCTTGAACGCCAGATCCAGCGCAGTGATGGCGATGGCCGGGGCGACCATTTCCTTCACCGGATCAACGACAGTAGGGCTGAACAGCAACACTGCCATCAGTACACGAAGTGGCTCGCGCAACCAGCGCCACATCCAGCGGGTCAGGCGCATCCATACCAACAGGCAGCCTACAGCGGCAAAGCCGTAGAGGCCCCAGGCGATCAGATAGTCGTTCTCGGTCATGGTGTCCATGGCAAGGCAGGCAAAGAGGCGCTTATAGTAACGACTTTTCGCCCGCCAGGCTTGTCACAATGCCAGACGGCCAGCCGCAGCCCCTATGGGAGCCAGCCTGCTGGCGATGAGGCTGGTACATTCAACATTGATGTTGTCTGGCAGTCCGGCATCGCCAGCAGGCTGGCTCCCACAAGGTCAGCGGCGCGATCCAGAGTGGCGAAAACCCTAATTCCGTACATTGTCCGAGAGCCTTCCATGCCCCAATCCGCCAACGTCATCAGTGCCCCGATTGCCCGCAAGGCGGCCGGTGCCGACCCGTATGCCTGGCTGCAGGAACGCGACACCGACGCGGTGCTTGATTACCTCAAGGCTGAAAACGCCTATCAGGAAGCGCAAACCGCCGATCAGGCCGAGCTGCGCGAAACCCTGTTCGAAGAGATCAAGGGCCGCATCCTGGAAACCGATTTGTCCCTGCCCTCGCCGTGGGGGCCGTACCTTTATTACACGCGCACCACGGCGGGCGATGAATACGCTCGGCATTACCGTTGCCCGCGCCCGGCGGACGACAGCCTGACGCTCGACGAAAGCCGCGAACAGCTGCTGCTCGACCCGAACGCACTGGCCAATGGCGGTTTCTTTTCGCTGGGGGCGTTCAGCATCAGCCCCGATCACCAGCGTCTGGCCTACAGCGTCGATGCCTCTGGCGATGAAATTTACACCCTGTTCGTCAAGGAACTGTCCAACGACAAGGTCAGCGAACTGGAATTCGAAGACTGCGATGGCAGCATGACGTGGGCCAACGACAGCCTGACGCTGTTTTTCGGCGCCCTCGACGACACTCATCGCCCGTACAAACTGTTCCGCTATCGCCTCGACGGCACCGCGGCCGAAGAAGTGTTCCACGAACCGGACGGACGCTTTTTCCTGCACTGCTACCGCTCAAGCTCCGAGCAGCAATTGCTGCTGTCGCTGGGCAGCAAGACCACCAGCGAAGTCTGGGCGCTGGACGCCAATCAGCCGCACCTGCCGTTCACTTGCCTGGCGCCGCGGGTCGAAGACCATGAATACGATGTCGATCACGGCATGCTCGATGGCGCATGGACGTGGTTCATCCGCACAAACCGCGACGGCATCAACTTCGCCCTCTATCAAGCGCCGGATACGGGTGTTGCGCCGAGCGAGGCCGACTGGCAGAACCTGATCGCGCACAGCGACACGGTGATGCTCGACGGCGTGACCCTCAACACCGAAGCCATGACCCTGAGCCTGCGCGAAGGTGGCTTGCCGATCATTGAAGTTCACCCACATGGCCTGACGCCTTATCGCGTGCAATTGCCGGACGCGGCCTACAGCCTCTACGTGCAAAACAGTCTGGAATTTGAAAGCGATCGCATTCGTCTGCGCTACGAGGCCTTGAATCGCCCCGCTCAGGTACGCCAACTGACTCTGGCGACGGGCGAGCAAACCGTCCTCAAGGAAACCCCGGTGCTCGGCCCGTTCGACGCCGACGCCTATGTCAGCCAACGCCTTTGGGCGACCGCGCCGGACGGCACGCAAGTGCCGATCAGTCTGGTGATGAAGCGTGAAATGGTCGGCAAACCGGTGCCGCTGTACCTCTACGGGTACGGCGCTTACGGTTCGAGCCTCGACCCGTGGTTCTCCCATGCCCGTTTGAGCCTGCTCGATCGCGGCATGGCCTTCGCCATCGCCCACGTGCGCGGCGGCGGTGAGCTGGGCGAAGCCTGGTATCGCGCCGGCAAGCAGGAACACAAACACAACACCTTCAGCGACTTCATCGCCTGCGCCGAGTTCTTGATCCTCAACGGCATCACCACTGCGCCGCAGCTGGCGATCAGCGGTGGCAGCGCCGGCGGTTTGCTGATTGGCGCGGTGCTTAACCAGCGGCCGGATCTGTTTGGTGTGGCGATTGCCGAAGTGCCTTTCGTCGACGTACTCAACACAATGCTCGACCCGGAGCTGCCGCTGACCGTCACTGAATACGACGAGTGGGGCAATCCCGAAGACCCGGACGTCTATGAGCGGATCAAGGCCTATGCGCCGTACGAAAACGTCAGCGCGCAGGATTATCCCGCAACGCTGGTCATCGCCGGCTACAACGACAGCCGCGTGCAGTACTGGGAAGCGGCCAAGTGGGTGGCCAGGCTGCGGGCGACAAAAACCGACGACAACGTTCTCCTGCTCAAGACCGAATTGGGCGCTGGGCATGGCGGGATGAGCGGGCGATATCAGGGATTACGTGACGTAGCCCTCGAATATGCATTTGTTTTCAAGGTTCTGGGGCTTGCCTGAGGAACTCCATCGGTCACTTGGGTCTTAACTCAAGACCCAAAGGGCCGATACACCACAAATCCAATGTAGGAGCTGCCGAAGGCTGCGATCTCTCGATCTTGTTTTTTAACAGGCAAGATCAAAAGATCGCAGCCTGCGGCAGCTCCTACAGGGTTTATATAGCGCCTGAAACCGAGAAAACAATAAAGACAGTAATGACATGTCAGAACCAACCTTACTGAACAACGAAATCCGCGACTGGCTGATGGACTGCGGCCTGTTCGATCAATTGGCGCTGGCGGACTTTGCCGCAGCATCCGGCTACTTCAGCATCAGTACCGTGGCTGAGGGCGAGGCGATTTTCCGCGAAGGCGATGCCGGCAGCTTCATGTGCATTCTTCACACCGGCCAGGTCGCCGTGCAAAAAACCGGGCCCGACGGCCAGGTCATTACCATGGCCACGCTACGCAGCGGCCGGGCATTCGGTGAAATGGCCGTGCTCGATGGCGAGCGACGCTCGGCGACGTGCATCGCGGCGAGCAATTGTCAGTTGCTCAACCTGGGCAAGGATTCGCTGGAAAAAATGCTCAACGACGCACCGAAGATCGCCGCCAAGATCATCCGCGCCCTCGCCGTCTCGCTGTCCAAACGCCTGCGCATGGCCGATGGCCAACTGGCGGCGCAGCAGATTTAACCGCCCGGGGTTTTCGCTTTGGTGCCGGTCGGCTCGATGCCTGGCACCGGTTGATCCTTGATCGGCGGGCTGGGCATTTCAATCGGCACCAGCGGTGGGCTGCCACTGCCGGCTCCCGATTTGGGAATGTTGATCGGTGTGATCTGCGGGTATGGCGTTGGCGTTGCGGTGCCGGGCGAGCCGGGTTGCGGCGCCGGGCTGATCGGAATGGCCTGCTGCGCCTGCGCCGCAGTAATCGCGAGCGCGGCCAGGGCAATGACCGTTAGAATGGTGCGCTTCATCAAGGGCTCCGTTTGGCCTTAGTCTGCGCTCAGGCTACTCCCAACGGGCCTGCTTGCCTTCCCCCTTGTAGAGATTTCCATGAAACGTTTTGTTCTGCTCGACACCACCCCGATCCCTGAAAGCGGCGGTGCCCTGTGCCTGTTCGAGTATGGCGAGGATTTTGTCATCAAGATCCAGGGCGGCGACGGCGGGCAATTGATGAACACGCGCATGCACGGCTCTGAAGATGCCTTGGCCGAGATCCCTTGCCGCAAGGTCGCCGGGCGTCCGGATTCGCGGGTGCTGATCGGTGGCCTGGGCATGGGTTTCACCCTCGCCTCTGCGCTCAAGCATCTGGGCAAAACCGCCGAAGTCGTGGTCGCTGAACTGGTCCCGGGCGTGGTCGAGTGGAACCGTGGCCCGCTCGGTGAAAAGTCCGGCCGCCCGCTGCTCGATCCGCGCACGGTGATCCGCCAGGAAGACGTTGCCAATGTGCTGCAAAGCGAGCCGAACGGTTTCGACGCGATCATGCTCGACGTCGACAACGGCCCTGAAGGCCTGACCCAGAAGGCCAACAGTTGGTTGTACTCCGCCGCTGGGTTGAACGCCTGCGCGAAGGCCTTGCGCCCCAAAGGCGTACTTGCCGTATGGTCGGCCAGCGCCGATCGGCAGTTTTCCGACAAGTTGAAGAAGGCCGGTTTCAAGGCCGAAGAAGTGCAGGTCTTCGCCCACGGCAACAAAGGCACGCGCCACACCATCTGGATTGCCGAGAAGCTCAAGGGCTGAGCTAAACTGCGAACATAACCGTCTTTAGTCTTCTACAAAGGTGAACCCATGAGTTCGTCCACCCCCACCAACACGTCGAAGCTCGATCGCATCCTCGCCGACAACCAGCGCGACAAGGAAATGGGCTACCGCGACAAGGCCCTGAAGATGTACCCGCACGTGTGTGGCCGCTGCACCCGTGAGTTTTCCGGCAAGCGCCTGAGCGAACTGACCGTGCACCACCGCGACCACAACCACGACAACAACCCGCAGGACGGCTCGAACTGGGAGTTGCTGTGCTTGTATTGCCACGACAACGAGCACTCGCGTTATACCGACCAGCAATACTTCAGCGAGGGCTCGCTGAGCACGCCGAAAATCGCCAAGGCGACGCATAACCCGTTTGCCGCGCTGGCCGGGTTGATGAAGAAAGAAGATTAAAGCAAAAGATCGCAGCCTTCGGCAGCTCCTACAGGGTGTACGCCATCCAACTGTAGGAGCTGCCGAAGGCTGCGATCTTTAGATCTTATCCCCGTATAATCGCCCTCTTTTTCCCGAAGGCTCCCCGCTCGTGGCAGACAAACGTTACAGCTGCATTGGTTTGTACAACCCCAAATCACCTGAGAACGTCGGTTCGGTGATGCGCGCCGCAGGCTGTTACGGCGTGGCGTCGGTGTTCTATACCGGCAAGCGTTATGAACGCGCCGCCGATTTCGTCACCGACACCAAACGCGTGCATTACGACATCCCGCTGATCGGCATCGACGATCTGAAAAAGATCCTCCCGCTCAACTGCGTGCCGGTTGCCGTTGAACTGGTCGAAGGCGCCCGCCCGCTGCCGGAATACACTCACCCGGACCGCGCGCTGTACATCTTCGGCCCGGAAGACGGCTCGCTGGACAAAGAGATTCGCGACTGGTGCGAAGACGTCGTGTACATCCCGACCACCGGCTGTATGAACCTCGCCGCAACAGTCAACGTTGTGCTCTACGACCGCATGGCCAAGGGCCTGAACACCCGCTCCGGGCCAAAATTCCGCTGAAGCGTCGCACATCCGATGGAACAAGCTGACCGCTCCGGCAGTCAGCTTGTTTAACCATTATTCATTGCCTGGAGAAAGATCATGACCGAGCTCAAACGCGTCGAGCGTATCGAATCCACACCGTTTCAGTCCTCGTCCGACCAGAATGTTCAGGGCTGGGAGCGCATTGGCTCACTGGCCGGCGGCGTAGTGATGGTCGGCAAGGGCTTGCGCCGTGGCGGTGTGTTCGGGTTGATTCAGGTGGCGATTGGCGGTGTGGCCATGGCCCGCGGCATTACCGGGCACAGTTCAGTGAAAAGTCTGTTCGAGAAAAGCCGTCAGGACATGAACAACGTGCGGGCCAAGATCGAGCGCGCCGGTGAAGAGCTGAGCAAGCTGAAGGCCAATGCCGAGGCCGCGACCAGCACTGCAACTGTTACTGGTAATGATTCGGTAAAATCGCCGAAAGCCGGGGTTTGATCCGGGATTTTCGGTGAGGCAAATGGCCCTATCGCGAGCAGGCTCACTCCTACAATTGGAATGCGTTCCCATGTAGGAGTGAGCCTGCTCGCGATAGCGGTCTCGAAATGTGAAAACTCAACCCGCGCGGAAAATCAGATGATCTTCCCAGTCATCCTCCGCCACGCTGCCTTCGGCGAGCATGCGCCCGGACTGGGAAATCCTTTCGTGGTGCACCGCATCTCGGTCGCCGCACACCAGGTGATGCCATAACGGCAGATCCTTGCCTTCGCTGACCAGTCGATAACCGCAGGTCGGCGGCAGCCATTTGAACTCTTCAGCCTGGCCGGGAGTTAGCTGGATACAGTCCGGGACAAACTTGATGCGGTTCGGATAATCGCTGCACTGACAGGTTTTCAGGTCCAGCAGTTTGCAGGCAATGCGCGTGTAATAAACGCTGTTGTCTTCCTCATCCTCGAGTTTTTGCAGGCAGCACAGACCACAGCCGTCGCACAGCGATTCCCACTCCTCCGGATCCAGTTGATCGAGGGTTTTGCGTATCCAGAACGGTTCGACTTTGGCGGCCATGGCTCAAGCATCAACATCAGGTGGTGAAAAGGCGCCAGTCTAGTGCCCAAGGCCCTGCGGGCCAAGCGCTGGCGACTGCCGGTTGCACTGCACTTGTCAGTTTTTGTGGCAGCGCGTAGCTTTGCCAGTCGCAGGAACCTTGCCCGGGAGCCATTAATGCTCGACCGCGTTGCATCCCGGTGAACTGCCATGGCTCGGGAAACCCCATCGTTCAGCGCAACTGATCCCGCCGGGTTTTCATTCGAATTTCTTACTCAAACGTCGCAAGGAATCTCTTGATGAGTGCCAACACTCGCGTTGCCGATTACGCCATTCACCCACAGTTCACCGATCGCTGGTCGCCTCGCGCCTTCACCGGCGAAGCGATCCCGAAAGAAACCCTGCTGAGTTTCTTCGAAGCCGCGCGCTGGGCGCCTTCGGCTTACAACTCGCAGCCGTGGCGCTTTCTCTATGCGCGCCGCGACACGCCGAACTGGGAACGTTATCTGGGCCTGCTGAATGAGTTCAACCGTAGCTGGGCGCAGCACGCCTCGGCACTGGTGATCGTGATTTCGAAGACCACCTTCACCGCTCCGGGCGCCACTGAAGAAACTCCGGCGCTGTGGCACACCTTCGACACGGGTTCGGCGTGGGGCCATCTGGCGCTGCAAGCGAGCATCAGCGGCTGGCACACCCACGGCATGGCTGGCTTCGATCAGGAGCTGACCCGCAAGGAGCTGAACATTCCTGAAGGTTACGCGCTGCACGCGGCGGTTGCCGTTGGCAAACTGGGTGACAAGGCAACCCTCGCGGATTACCTGCAAGCGCGCGAAGAGCCGAGCCCGCGTCGCCCGCTGAGTGAATTGGCGGCTGAAGGCGATTTCACCCTCTAAAAGCAAAAGATCGCAGCCTGCGGCAGCTCCTACGGTGTACATATTCCCCTGTAGGAGCTGCCGCAGGCTGCGATCTTTTGATGTCAACTCAGTAGCCGCGGGTGAAATCCACTTCACCACGCAACGCTTCACCTGCCTGATACGCCTTCAAATTGTCGACGAACAACTGCACCATCAACGCCGGCGAAGTCGGTGCCGAGCTGTGGCCGGTGAGCAGCAAGCCCCACGCTGTCCAGAACGGGTGACGTTGCGGCAGTGGCTCCTGACGGCAGACGTCGATCACCGCGCCCGCCAGATGACCTTCCTTCAGGGCTTCCACCAGATCCGCATCGACCACTGCCACGCCACGTCCGACGTTGATGAACAACCCGGTCGGCTTGAATTGCTTGAACAGCGCCGCGTCGTAGATATCGTGGGTGTGTTCAGTATTGGGCAGCAGGTTGACCACGTAATCCACTTCGCCCACCAGTCGCGGCAGATCCGCCATTGAGCCGACCTCGACAAACGGCGCCTGCTCGCGGGCACTGCTGGCGATGCCGTACAGCTCAACGCCGAACGGCAGCAGAAACTGCGCCACGCTCTGGCCGATGTCGCCGGTACCGACGATCAGCACCTTGCGCCCGACCAGACTCTGACCGGTGCGGTTGTCCCACTTACGCTCGACCTGGCTGACCAGCCGTGCCAGCACTTCGCGTTCGTGGCCGAGCATGTAGGTCAGCACGTATTCAGCCATCACCTGGCCAAAAATCCCCACCGCGCGGGTCAAGCGATAATCCCGGCAGAGGCCGTCGGCGAGCAGCGGTGTGATGCCGGCCCAGGTCGATTGCAGCCATTGCGGTTGATGCCCTTGGCGCAACAAGGTCGCGAGCAAATCCGGCTGTCCCAGCCACACCGGGCAGTCGGCAGCCAGTTGAGCCAGTTCAGCGGAGTCGCCACTGGTCAGCACTTCGAGCTCCGGCGCTGCCTGTTGCAGCAGCCGGGCGTATATCGCGTGGTCGTGTTCAGCAATCAGAACGCGCATCTTCAAACCTTTCGCAAATCGTGCAGACGGCCACCACATTCATCGCGGCCATCGCGTTAAAAACAGTTCCAGGGTTAACGAGGCCCAGGACAGGGCCTCGCCGATCACATTGGGTCGTTGCGGCGCAACAACTCTTCGGGCAAGTGCTCGATGTACTCGTCCTCGGCGGGTGGCATTTGCAGGTGATAGCCCTGCTTGTCGAGGTTTTCCAGCACCACGACGATGTCTTCGCTGGCCAGTTTGCGCTCGGGCGACAGCACCAGATTGAACGAGTGTTTCGGCTTGCCGAACGCCAGCATCAGGGCTTCCGGCACACGCTCAAGCTCATCGCTCTTGAGCACATAAAGGTACATGCCGCTGCGTTTCGAGCTTTGGTAAATGGAGCAAATACGTTTCAAGGCTGTTCTCCGGCGGTGGCCAGGCTGTCGAGCAGCTTCTGGCCCATGAGTTCGCGGCGCCAGCCACGCAGCGACTCAGGCAATTGGTAAGGACCCTCGGGGTAGCCGCTTTTGACCAGGGCTTCGAGGGTTTTCTTGCGCAGCATCAGTTCCGGGGCGATATCCAGGCGCTCAGCCTCGGCCTGACCGAGGGCGCGCAGTTGCTTGATCAGCGCAGCCGCTTCGATCGGCAACGGCTCCGGAACAGCGGGAGGCCACTGATCAGGGCCCACACTGCCAGAGCGCTTGATCAGATCAAGCAGAAATTCGCCGTCCTGACGCACGGTACGCGGGTGCATGTCTTCGATCTTGCCCAGCGCACCAAGGGAATCCGGTTGCGTGCGGGCCAGCGGCCATAGCGAATGCTCACGCACGATACGGTTGCGCGGCAGGTCGCGGGCACGGGCCTCGCGTTCGCGCCAGGCGCACAGTTCGCGCAGCACGGCCAACTGCGCACGGGACAGTTTCCACGCCAGTTTGGCGTCACGGTAAACCTCGTACGGATCGGTTTCGCGACGCAGGTTGGCGACCAGTTCGGCGCCGTCCTCCAGTACCCAGGCGAACTTGTCGTCAGACAGTTTCGGGCGCAACTGTACGAAAACCTCCGCCAGATGCACGGCATCTTCGGCGGCGTAGCTGATTTGCGTGTCGGACAACGGACGCTGCAACCAGTCGGAGCGAGTCTCGCCCTTCGGCAGTTCGATACCGAGCACTGACTGCACGAGCCGCGAATAACCCATCGAGAACCCGAGATTCAGATAAGCGGCGGCCAATTGCGTGTCGAACATCGGCGCTGGCAGGCTGCCTGTCAGGCGTAACAGGACTTCGAGGTCTTCACTGCAGGCGTGCAGGACTTTGAGCACCGCCGGGTTTTCCAGCAGTGCGGCCAGTGGTTGCCAGGCATTGATGCTCAGCGGGTCAATCAGGTAGGCGCGTTTGCCGTCGCCAACCTGTAACAGGCCGGCAATCGGGTAGAAGGTGTCGACCCGCATGAATTCGGTGTCGATGGCCACGAAAGGCAGCTGCTGCCACTCGGCGCAAAATTGCGCGAGGCTTTCGTTGTCGCGAATCCAGTGAATATCGATGGCCACACGGCTCTCCCTTGAAGAATGGCGCGCAGTATATATCGCCACTGGCGTTTTCCGCGCCTCAACTGGACAAGAGCTTGATGAAATCTCCCGCCTGAAGGAAGAATAGTCTTACAGGGTGAGTCTGCTGGCTCACTCTTTGGCCAACACCCCGTCGATCACCGCGCCACGGCAGCCCGCGAACATGTCCAGATCCTGCTGATACACCGAGCTGTGCACTTCCAGCAGGCCCAGCATCGAATGAAACAGATTGTCCTGGCTCAATGGCTTGTCGCGACTCATTTGCAGGCAATGCGTATCGACCGAGTAGGACTTCTGATAGCTGTCGGAGAACCACGCCAGCATGGCGACATGTTTCTGCTGCTCCGGCGCCAGCATGTAAGGCGTGCCGTGAAGGAACAGGTTGTACTCGCCCAGCGACTCACCGTGATCAGACAGATACAGCATGGCGGTATCGACCTTGTCCTGATTGCTGCGCAACACATCTATCAGACTCGACAGCACATGGTCGGTGTACACCAGCGTGTTGTCGTAACCGTTGACGATACTTTCGCGACTGCAATTGTTCAGCGCATTACTTTCACAGACCGGGGTGAAGTGCTCGTACTCCTTCGGGTAACGCTTGAAGTACTCCGGGCCGTGGCTGCCCATCTGGTGCAATACCAGCACGGTGTCCTTGTCCAGATGATCGATAAAACCTTGCAGGCCTTGCAGGAGAATCTCGTCGCGGCACTCGCTGTTGGCGCACAGCGTCGGGTCTTTCAAGTTGCTGACGTCTTGCACAGTGACGCGATTACAGGTGTCTTTGCAGCCCGACTGATTATCGCGCCAGATCACGTCGATCCCGGCGCGCTTGAGTACATCCAGCAAACCTTCTTCATTCTTCGCCTTACTGGCGTCGTAGTTCTTGCGGCCCATGTTGGAGAACATGCACGGCACGGAGACTGCCGTTTCCGTGCCGCAGGAATGCACATCGGTAAATGCAATCAGCCCTGCTTCCTTGTCGAGTGTTGGCGTGGTGTCGCGGTCGTACCCCAGAATGCCAAAGTTCTCCGCCCGCGCACTTTCACCCACTACCAATACGGTCAAGGATTTGCGCGGATGATTCTGCAAGGCAACATCACGCTGGGCGTCCTCGCCGATCTTGACGAATGGCTGCTGCGCAGAAGCGACTTGTTCACGCAGATAGCCGGCCGCCGCGCCGATGTAGTTGCTCGGCACCAGCATCAGGCGCAATTCGTGGTGATTGCGAAACAAGGATGACAAACCCTGGTAGTTGGCCAGCGCCACCCCACCGATGACCGCCACTGAGGCGAAACTCACAATAACCTTGCTGAACAACTCGCGGTGCCAACGGCGGTAGTCGACCGGAACTTTCCACAACAACCAGGACGGCAGCACACCCAAAAAGACTATGTAAGCGAGCAACTTTAAAGAGAGCAGGTCGCGAACTTCGGTGACATTGGTTTCAGCGAAGTTACGTAACATTCCTGCATCGATCAATACACCGTATTGGCTCATGAAATAAGCCACGCCTGCGCTGATCAGGAACATCAACGTCAGTACGGGTTTCAATACTCGGCGAAACGCCAGGAAGGTCAGCACAATGTTGAAGGCCGCGAAGATCATCACCCCGAAAGCAACGCGCATGGCAATGCCCTTGCCATCCGCCGAGGTAATCGCGAACAGGTGCTGCCAAAGCACAAAGTTGAATCCAGCTAAAAAAAACGCACTGGCACACAACGTCACCCATTCCGGGCGCACGGCTTTTAACTTCAACATGGTTAGGGATATTCCTGAAGAGAAGTGCCATCGCCAATTGTGAAAAGTTCATTGACTCAGACAGCACAAACTTTAAGCAGGCAACCATCAATTTTTTGTGAAAAAGAAGCCAACGAATAGTTGGTTGATGGCTATACGCCAAAACTTGCGAAGTATTTGGGAATGATTCAGGTCTGGTTCAGCGAATCGCAGGATCTTCCTGTAGGGGCTGCCGAAGGCTGCGATCTTTTGATCTTTTTTTGCAAGATCAAGATCAAAAGATCGCAGCCTTCGGCAGCTCCTACAGGGGATTGCGGGGTTATTGGATTTTTAGGTGGGGCCGTGGATTTTCTGGTTTGCCCCAGTCAGGTGAGTGCGCGCCTAATCATCAGCCTTCGGTTTTAAGGTCTGAAAATGGAAAACGTCCGCATCACCGCGCGCCCCGCAACCTGGCTGATGCTCGGCATCGTCTTGGTCGGCCTTAACCTGCGCCCATCGATGGCGGCAGTCGGTCCGTTGTTATCGGCGATACGTGGCGATATTGCGTTGAGTTTCAGCGTCGCCTCGCTGCTGACGATGCTCCCTGTCATGGCCATGGGATTGGCGATGTTTTTCGCAATGGGCATCAGCCAGCGCCTCGGCGAGCAACGCACGGTACTGATGTCGCTGGTCATCATTGGCCTGGCGACCGTGGCACGCCTGTTTGTTGATTCGGCCGCCGAGCTGATTGTCAGTGCCGTGCTCGCCGGGTTCGGAATCGCACTGATTCAGGCCTTGATGCCAGCGTTCATCAAATCGCGTTTTCCCAACAACGTAGCGCTGTGCATGGGCCTGTATGTGACCTCGATCATGGGCGGCGCGGCCATCGCCGCCTCGTTTGCACCACTGGTCATGTCACGCACGGGCAGTTGGCGCGTCGGTCTGGCGATATGGGCAGGGCTGGCATTGCTGGCATTGTTGTTCTGGTGGGCACAGCGCGCGAATACGCCTCGGGCCCCGGCGCCATTTGTAAGAAAACAATCCTTCGTCACACATTCCCGCGCCTGGTTACTCGCGATCTTCTTCGGCCTGGGGACAGCGTCCTACACGTGCGTTCTCGCCTGGCTCGCGCCGTACTACGTCGAAAAAGGCTGGAGCGAACAAAACGCCGGGCTGTTGTTAGGTTTTCTGACCGCCATGGAGGTGATTTCCGGTCTGGTAGTGCCCGCCATCGCCAATCGCAGCCGTGATCGTCGTGTGGTGCTGATGGCGCTTCTCGGGCTGATCATCGGCGGCTTCTATGGACTGATCCTCAGCCCGCAATACCTCAGCCTGTTGTGGCCGTGCCTGCTGGGGCTGGGGATTGGCGGTTTGTTTCCGATGAGTCTGATCGTCTCGCTCGACCATCTCGACAACCCGCAGCGTGCCGGAGGTCTGACCGCCTTCGTCCAGGGAATCGGCTATCTGATTGCCGGGCTCTCGCCACTGCTGGCCGGGATGATCCGCGATCATCTGGGCAGCTTCGAATGGGCGTGGTGGTCACTGACCGCAGTGATGGTGGTCATGCTTGTCATGGTGCGGCGTTTCGATCCCCGGCATTACGCACGACAGTTTCATTGATCGGCTAGAGGCTTCTGGCCATGTTTCAGCGGTTTGATTGATGACGTCGTGTTGCTAAAACTTTCTGTCCCACAACTGTCCGTGAAATGTCCTACAAGGCTTTGTCCTGGCACCATCGTTCCGTTAGGATCGTTCGCACACGTTTGCGCGTATTCAGCGCAAGGAGCACAGCGAGACAGTACGGATGCTGAACAGTAACTTGCTTCGAAAACTCGACATGCAGGATCTCATGGTGTTTGTCGCCGTGTACGAGCAGAGCAGCGTCACCAATGTTTCGGAAACGCTGTTTGTCAGTCAGTCCACCGTCAGTTATTGCCTGAAAAAACTGCGCACCAGTTTCGAAGACGAGCTATTCATCAACACTCGCACGGGCATGCGCCCCACCTACAAGGCCTGCAGCATGTACGGCCATGTGCAGAAGATTCTTGAAAGTATCAACCTGTGCCACGCCGGCGCCCCGGTGTTCAACCCGACCCAGCAAGCGGTCACGTTCAACATCTGCGCCCCGGAATACTTCGAGCAATTGATTCTGCCGCGCCTGTTGAAACGTTTCGACTTCGATGACTTGCCGGTAATGGTCAACATGCACAAGTTCGAAACTGACGTCCCGGCCGACGAATTGCGCGACGGCAGCCTCGATCTGGTGATCAGTTTCGGCCCCAACTTTCACCGCCACCACACTGACCTGAAATCGCGAATGCTGCTGGAGGATGACCTGGTCTGCGTCTTCGACAAACGCGCCACGCCACTGGAGCCGCGCCTGAGCCTGCAAGCGTTCACCGAGCGGCGGCATGTGTTCCCGACACCCTGGATGTCCACCACCAATATGGTCGACGGCTGGCTGGCGCGGCAGGCACAAAAACGCCAGATCGTCGCGCGTTCCAACAGTTACAGCGCCGCATTGAAGATGATCACCGGCACCGACTTCATCCTCACCCTGCCCCGGCGCATCCAGCGTTTACTCACCAACGACGCGGTGTTTAATCACTGTGAGGCGCCCAATGGCCTGCCGGGATTCACCCTCGATATGCAATGGAGCCAAAACGCCGATCAGGACAGCGCCAACGTGTGGCTACGCGAGCAAGTGATCAAGGTGTGCAGCGAGCTGGAAGCAGGCTAACTAAACACCGATGGCGGTTTTACTGTAGGACTCGCGGTCGATATCCAACAGCTCCACACACAACTGCACCTCGACGCCGGCCGGCCATTCGCAAAGTTCCTGCAACACCGCCAGCAGACTTTGCGACAGCTGCTTCTTGGTCTCGGCCGAACGACCGCTGAGCAGCGCCAGCTTCACATGCACAAACGCCCGCTCGCCCATGGCCGTGCCGACCTTGAAGGTTTCAACCTTTACCGCACGGCTCTTGATATCGAACTCCGCGGCGAACTGACCGGAACCCACCAACGTGTTGTTTAGCCGGATCAACGCGAGGTCGGCGTTCAACTGCGGCAGGTTGGCGGTGTATTCCATGTGCAGGTGTGGCATGGGGATGCTCCAGTCAGTGGGGTGAAAGTTCGTACATATAACACAGACGGCTTAATGCAAATCCTTGTAGGAGCTGCGGCACGCTGCGATCTTTTGATTCTGCTTTTCAAATATCAAGATCAAAAGATCGCAGCGTGCCGCAGCTCCTACAGGGGTACCGCGCAGTGACCGCGCGATAACGAAGGGCAGAGATTTTTTGTCACGCCGGGGTCAGGGGGCGCTCACTCATGAACGCTTCAAGCCGCGAGCGCAACCAGCGCTCGGCCGGGTCGCTGTCGACGTGGCTGAGCCAGACCATCGACAGGTCCAGTGTCGGCGTCTTGAACGGGAACGGTTCCTTGAACAGCAACCCGGAGGTCGCCATGGCTGCGGCGGTGTAATCCGGCAGGCTGGCGATCAGGTCAGTACCGGCCAACAGCGCCGGCAACGCGCTGTATTGCGGCACCGACAGCACCACCTGACGGGTACGGCCAAGTTCTGCCAGCCACTCATCGGCGAAGCCGCTGACGTTGGCCGTGTGGGACACCAGCACATGCGGGCGCGCGCAGTACTCATCGAGGGTCAGCGGTGTATCGGAGGCGTCGGCACGCAGGATGCTCGGCTGAATGTGCCGCAGCAGTTTGCGTTTGGCATTGGCCGGCAGGCCACGGGTCTGGCTGATGCCAACGGTGATGTCGCCGGCAGCGAGCAAATCGGGAATCCGCCAGTAATCGACGTGCTGCACAACGAACACCACGTTCGGCGCTTCCTGACGCAGCGCGCGCAACAGCGGCGGCAGCAGACCGAACTCGACGTCATCAGACAGGCCGATGCGGAAGGTCATGGTGCTCACCGCCGGATCGAAATCGCGGGTCAGGCTCAGCGCCACTGACAGCGAATCCAGCGCAGGCTTGAGGTGGCGAAAGATGTCTTCGGCGCGGGCCGTCGGCTCCATACGGTGGCCGACGCGAATAAACAACGGATCGTTGAGCATCGTGCGCAAGCGATTGAGCGCCGAGCTGATGGTCGGCTGGCCGAGAAACAGCTTTTCCGCCGCGCGGGTCACGTTGCGTTCGAGCATCAAGGTTTCGAACACCACCATCAGGTTGATGTCGGCCTTGCGTAGTTCATTGCGGTTCATCCATTGCCCCCTGCTCCCCAAACTGGCAGGCAGTGTAGAAAGGCCTGGGGGGCGGCGTCCATCGCCATGATGCGTCGGTCCACCGGCAGGCGATTCAAACCCGGCCAGATGACCAACTCAAGATCGAGCAACTGACGAAAAAACCTCATGGGTGCGCGGAAAAGTCTGTGGAAAAACGACGCCATACAGCCGATCAACCGAACACACCAGACGCTCTGGCTCAAGCCCTTCAGAAACATCCGTGAACGATTGGAAACAAATGTCCGATGGCCAAAAAAACCGCCTGCGCTAGGCTTGCGTCGATGCGCCACACAGGCTGTCGCACGTATTAATCGCATGGAGCGAACTGAATGTATTTCGAGATTTACAGGCAATCCAGAGGCACCCCCACTACAGGCAAAGGCCAATGGCGCTGGAGGCTGCGCGCAGGCAATCACGAGACCATCGCCAGCGGCGAGTCGTATGTGAACAAGGCGGATTGTTTACACGTGATCGAGTTGATCAAGGGTGCGCAGGGGGATACACCGGTCAAGGAAATTTAACCGCGAGAGTCACCGCGCGACACCGTCCTACAGCCCTTTCCTTTTTTGCTTGAACGACTGGCGGGCCTCCTTTCCTCTCCTACGCTCTGCGGCGGATGGGGCAATTTGGTCCTGTTTCACCTGATCATTCAAACTCAAAAGGAGCTACACAATGGCTAGAGATAAAGCAAAAGACGACAAGCACTTCAACTGCACCCAACCACATGAAACCGACTACGTCGCCGGCCTGTACCCACACGCCCAGGAGGAAGTCAGAAACCTCCTCGCCTCGGCGTGTAAGGACAAGTCGCTGCATAACTCGACGCATAAGGAAGTTTATGAGCTGATCGAATTGAAGCTGGGGCACTCGCAGCCGTGATTGGACCGCCGAAGGGTCTGATGTAGACCCTGCTGAAATGCAAAGCCCCACAGGTTCGTCCTGAGGGGCTTTTTCTGCGTTTGATAAAACGGCGTCGGCAGATGCAGGAGCAGGTCTTGATGGCCTGTACCAAAAACGAAAAAGCCCCGTAGATTTTCATCTACGGGGCTTTTTCTATGTATGGCGGAGAGATAGGGATTCGAACCCTAGGTACCGGTGAAGGTACAACGGATTTCGAATCCGTCCCATTCGGCCACTCTGGCATCTCTCCAACGGCGCGCATCATAACAACACTTTTACCGAAAGCAAACCCTCTTTCGAAAAAATCTGCGTGCTATCAGATGCTTGCGTCGATTAAAGCGGTACGCCCAGACGATTGGCGACTTCTTCGTAGGCTTCGATAACGTCACCGAGGCCCTGGCGGAAGCGGTCTTTGTCCATCTTCTTCTTGGTGTCCTTGTCCCACAGACGGCAGCCGTCCGGGCTGAACTCGTCGCCTAGGACGATGGAGCCGTCGCTGAATACGCCGAATTCAAGCTTGAAGTCGACCAGCAGCAGGCCGGCGTCGTCGAACAGTTTGCTCAGGACTTCGTTGACCTTGAGCGACAGTTCTTTCATGCGAACCAGTTGCTCGGCGGTGCCCCAGCCGAATGCCACGACGTGGGATTCGTTGATGAACGGGTCGCCCTTGGCGTCGTCCTTCAGGAACAGTTCGAAGGTGTACGGATTGAGCTTGATGCCCTCCTCCACACCCAAGCGCTTGACCAGGCTGCCCGCAGCGTAGTTACGCACGACGCATTCGACCGGGATCATGTCCAGCTTCTTCACCAGGCACTCGTTGGCGCCCAGCAGTTTGTCGAATTGGGTCGGAATGCCGGCCGCTTCGAGCTTCTGCATGATGAAGGCGTTGAACTTGTTGTTCACCATGCCTTTGCGGTCGAGCTGTTCGATACGCTTGCCGTCGAACGCCGAAGTGTCGTTGCGAAACAGCAGGATCAAGCGGTCAGCGTCGTCGGTCTTGTAAACCGATTTGGCTTTGCCGCGGTAGAGTTCTTCACGTTTTTCCATGATGGGCTCCGCTTGCTAAGTAGGTGGGCTAGGCGATGTGGCGCCAGTCGAGCCCTGAATCTTGATCGGCCAGTTGCAGCCAGTCCGGGTCGCACCCAAGGGTGTCGACAAAACATTGTCGGGCCAGCTGCGGCAAGTTGTTCTTGCTGCTCAGATGAGCCAGGACCAGATGTTGCAGCCCCTGCCAGCCCAGCTCGGACACCAGGAATGCCGCCTGATGGTTGTTCAAATGTCCCAGCTCGCCGCCCACCCGCTGCTTGAGAAAGTACGGGTAATGACCACGGGCCAGCATGTCACGGCAATGGTTGGATTCGATCATCAACGCATCGAGATCCCGATAACCCTCCAGCACCCGCTCGCAGTAGGAACCCAGGTCGGTCAGCAGGCCGAAGCGCCGCTGCTCGATGTCACTGAATACATACTGGGTCGGTTCCTGCGCATCATGGGCCACGGCAATGACCCCGATGTTCAGTGCACCGATCTGCAGTTGCTCGCCGCCGGCCAGAAAGCCTGCGGGTTCAATCGGTTTGCGCATCCCGCGCAGTGTGCCGCGACTGAGGTAGACCGGCAGATTGTAACGCCGAGACAGTAAACCCACGCCATGCACGTGGTCGGCATGTTCGTGGGTTACGAGTATCGCGCTCAGTTGCGCCGGGTTTACACCCAGGCGCAACAGGCGTTTTTCGGTTTCCCGCAGGGAAAAACCACAATCCACCAGCACATACGTATCAGCACTGGCGATCAGCGTGCCGTTCCCTTGGCTACCGCTGCCGAGAACGGCAAAACGCATGTGATCAGCCCAGGTTGTCCTGAATGACGCTCAACACTTTGCGCGCCACATCGGCAGGCGCAACGGTGTTGATGTTTTTCTCGACGGTGACCTGAATGTTCTCGCCAACCTTGCTCAGGCGAACCTGATAACGCTCGGCACGGGCTTCAACTTCTTCCTTGCTCGGCGCGCTGCCGAACAGGCTGCTGAAGAAACCAGGCTTGTCGTCTTTCTTCTCGGCTTTTTCGGCCAGGTTGATGTAGTACAGGCCCAGGCTGCGGTTGATGTCTTCAACGCGCCATTCGCCTTGTTCCAGTGCGCGACCAACGCTCGACCAGGCACGGTCAAGGTCGGTACCGACGTTCAACACCGGGTTACCGCTGCCGTCTTCGTTGAGACTGACGCGGCTCGGGGTATCGAAATCACGGGACGCCAACATCGACACCGAACCGCCCTTCTCGGAGATACGGCTCATGCTCGCGAGCATGTCGTCGACCAGAGCGGCGTCCAGCCCCGTGTTGACCGAACGGTTGGTGAAGGCCACATCGGCGCTGCTGCCGGCAGGACGCTCGGCGCTGACCACGTAGATTTCACTGGTATTGCGCTGCACGCCTGGCTCGATCCGCACACGAACGCGGGTTTCGCTGTCGGTGCTGACGCCCGCTGCGCTCAGGCGCTTGGCCATTGCTGCCGACAGCTCGTCGGAATGCTGCCAGGTGGTGGTGAATTCGCCGGTTTGCGGACGCTGTTCATCCAGACGGAAACCGTTGTCCTGGAAGAACTGCACAGCCACTGGCCAGACTTCGGCCGGTGGATGCTGGGCCACGACCCAACGGGTATCGCCACTCTTCTGCAGCGAGTAGTCGCTGGCATCGGCAACGGCCGACAACGGCTGAGGACGCGGAACCACGTACTCGCCCTTGGCGGTGTCGTCAGCGACGTTGCGCGGGATCGGCAACAGCGGATCCAGACGCTTGGATGTGCTGACATCCGCTGGCAGTTGCATCGGTGCAGTCTGTTGCGCTTGCAGGTAATCGCTACCACGGTCGCGGAAATAACCTTCCGGCCCCCAGACCCATCCGCAGCCGCTGGTGCTGGAGATAATCAAGGCAAGTGCGGAAAGTCCGGCCATTCGCTTCATGCGTTGTACTTCCTCAATTAAACCAGGACGCTGCACTGGCGCAGGGCCGAGCGAAGCGTTTCATGACAAGGAGTGCTCAGCCAGGTGAGTGGCAGGCGGATGCCTTCGTGCATCAGGCCCATTTCAACCAAAGCCCATTTCACCGGAATCGGGTTGGCTTCGATGAACAGGTCTTTGTGCAGCGGCATCAGTTTTTCGTTGATGGCCCGTGCGGTCTCGGCGTCGCCCTTGAGCGCGGCCTCGCACAGATCAGCCATTTCGCGCGGAGCGACGTTGGCAGTAACCGAGATATTGCCCTTGCCGCCCAGCAGGATCAGTTCGACGGCGGTCGGGTCATCGCCGGACAGCACGATGAAGTCCTTGCTCACGCCATCGATGATCGCTTTGGCACGAACCAGGTCGCCGGTGGCTTCCTTGATGCCGATGATGTTCGGCACGGTGGACAGGCGAATCACGGTCTCGGCCTGCATGTCGCAAGACGTGCGGCCAGGAACGTTGTAGAGAATCTGTGGGATGTCGACCGATTCGGCGATGTGTTTGAAATGCTGATACAAGCCTTCCTGAGTCGGCTTGTTGTAGTACGGAACGACCAGCAGGCAGGCATCGGCACCGGCTTCTTTGGCGTTGCGGGTCAGCTCGACGGCTTCGCGAGTCGAGTTGGCGCCAGTGCCGGCGATGACCGGAATACGGCCTGCAACCTGTTTGACCACGGCTTTGATGACGGCGATGTGTTCTTCTACATCAAGGGTTGCCGACTCGCCGGTAGTACCGACCGCGACAATGGCATGGGTGCCGTTCTTGAGGTGGAAGTCCACGAGTTTGCTGAGGCTGTCCCAGTCAAGACGCCCTTGTGCATCCATGGGAGTGACCAGTGCCACCATACTGCCCGCAATCATGAAACCGCTCCTGCCGGAAAAAGAGAGCGGTAATGGTACTGGCGCCAAGATGCTTGCACAAGCAAAGTACTGCGCTGCCGCCATTCCCCTTGGCGTCGCTTTTCGCTACCCTTCAGACTTTGATCGGTACTGATCAGCTTGTACGCCGGGTTTCAGCCTCCCTTTTCGGCCTCCCAGGCCCCGTTCCAGCGTCGCATCGACGCGCTCCCGTTGAGTGGAGCGAGCCGCGAGCGCTTGCCGGGGCTTTCTGAACGGACAGCCTTAATGGGCACACGGGCACTCTGCGGCGATCAACGCCCGTAAACCTACCGACCGCTCATCGCTTTAGGAATGCTGCATGTCCACCCCCACAGTTCGCGAACAATTCCTTGTCATCAGTGCCCTCGGCGCCAACCCCATGGAGCTGACTAACGTCCTGTGCCGCGCCAGCCATGAAAATCGCTGCGCCGTGGTTACATCCCGTTTGACCCGCCATGGCGAGTGCAGCGCACTGATTCTCGAAGTCTCTGGCAGCTGGGACGCCCTCGCGCGCCTGGAAGGCAGCCTGTCAGGTCTTGCCAAGAAGCACGCCTTTACCGTCAACGTGGTGCGCAGCGCACCACTGGAGAACCGTCCGCAGGCGCTGCCATACGTGGCTTACGTCAGCTCGGCGTATCGTCCGGACATCATCAATGAGCTGTGCCAGTTCTTCATGGATCACAACGTCGAACTGGAAAACCTGACGTGCGACACGTATCAGGCACCACAGACCGGCGGCACCATGCTCAACGCCACCTTCACCGTGACCCTGCCGGCCGGCACCCAGATCAGTTGGCTGCGTGATCAGTTCCTGGATTTCTCCGATGCGATGAACCTGGATGCGCTGATCGAACCTTGGCGTCCACAGAACCCAATGTAAGGAAGTTTTCATGGCTGTTGTCATCGACCAACCGGTTGCAGATTTCGAAGCACCTGCCACCAGTGGGCAAACCGTCAGCCTGTCTGCCCTGAAGGGCAAGCAAGTGGTGATCTACTTCTATCCGAAGGACAGCACCCCGGGCTGCACCACCGAAGGCCAGGGCTTTCGTGACCAGTACGCGGCGTTCAAGGCTGCCAACACGGAAATCTTCGGCATCTCCCGCGATAGCCTGAAGTCCCACGAGAACTTCAAGGGCAAGCAGGAGTTCCCGTTCGAGCTGATCAGCGACAAGGACGAGGCTGTCTGTCAGTTGTTCGACGTGATCAAGCTCAAGAAGCTGTACGGCAAGGAATACCTGGGCGTTGATCGCAGCACTTTCCTGATTGATAAGGACGGCGTGCTGCGCCAGGAATGGCGGGGCGTGAAAGTGCCGGGGCATGTTGATGCTGTTTTGGCTGCTGCTCAAGCGCTGAGTAAGGCCTGAAGATCAAAAGATCGCAGCCTGCGGCAGCTCCTACATTTTCGATGTTAGATCGCATATTTTGCGGCGACACCGAGAACTGTAGGAGCTGCCGCAGGCTGCGATCTTTTGCTTTAAAGCACCGGCGCCACCACCCGCTCCTTGCGCGACGCTATTGCCTTCAGGCTTTTTTCAACCAGTAACGGTAGACGCCTGCTTCGTCTTCTTCGCGCAGCAGCGTATGCCCGGCCAACTTGGCAAAGGTGCGAAAGTCGCGCTGGGAGCCCGCATCGGTGGCGATCACCTTCAGCACCGCGCCGCTTGCAAGCTTGTTGAGTTCCATTTTTGCCTTGAGCAACGGCAACGGACAATTCAGGCCGCTGGCGTCCAGCTCTGCGTCATGGGCTACAGCGTCAGTCATTGCGTCACTCCGGATCAGGTCAGTCGAGCAGCCTAGAATATCTGGTCGCAAGCCCGGTGTCCGGCTACAGTAAGGTCTTTGTCTTCTAAGGCTTTGTGCATGACTTTTCTGCGCCCTACCCTGCTGACGCTCGCTTGCCTGCTCGCCTCACCAGGCTTTGCCGACGATCTGCCGTCACTCGGCGACGCCAGTTCTGCCATTGTCTCGCCACAACAGGAATACCAGCTCGGTCGCGCCTGGTTGGCCATGTTGCGCAGCCAGGTTTCACAGCTCAATGATCCGCAACTCAAAGACTACGTCGAATCCAGCGTTTACAAGCTGGTGGAGACCAGCCAGGTCAGCGACCGACGCCTGGAGTTCATCCTGATCAACAGCCCGCAGCTCAACGCCTTCGCGGCACCGGGTGGCGTGGTCGGGATCAACGGTGGCTTGTTCCTCAACGCACAGACCGAGGGCGAATACGCTTCGGTGCTGGCTCACGAATTGGCTCACTTGTCGCAGCGCCACTTTGCGCGCGGCGTCGAAGCTTCGCAACGCATGCAGGTGCCGATGATGGCGGCGCTGCTGGCCGGTATTGTGATTGCAGCGGCCGGTGGCGGTGACGCCGGGATCGCGACCATTGCCGGTACTCAGGCAGCGGCGCTTCAGGAGCAGCGGCGGTTCTCCCGCCAGAACGAGCAGGAGGCCGACCGTATCGGCATCCTCAACCTGGAAAAGGCCGGATACGACCCACGTTCGATGCCAACCATGTTCGAGCGCTTGATGCGTCAATATCGCTTCGATGCCAAACCACCGGAATTCCTGCTGACTCACCCGGTGACCGAATCGCGTATCGCCGACACCCGCAACCGCGCCGAACAGGCCAGGCCCGGCGGCATCGAAGATACCAAGCGTTATCAGTTGATCCGCGCCCGCGTGCAGTTGATCTACGAAGAGACACCAGGACTGGGCGCCAAGCGTTTCCGTGCGCAACTGGACGAGAACCCTCAAAACGACGTGGCCCGCTATGGTCTGGCCATCGCGCAGATCAAGGGCGGTCAGTTGAACGAGGCGCGGGAGAACCTCAAACAGTTGCTGACCAAAGCGCCGAACGAGATCATCTACAACCTCGCTCAGGTCGATCTGGACATCACCAACAATCGCCTGCCCGATGCCCAGTCGCGTGTCGACCGAATGCTCACGCAATACCCCGGCAACTACCCACTGAATCAGGTTCGCGTCGATCTTCTGCTCAAGCAGAACCGCGCGGCCGATGCCGAAAAAGCGCTGGAGGGATTGCTCAAGACTCGCCCGGATGATCCGGATGTCTGGTATCAGGTTGCCGAAACCCGTGGCTTGTCTGGCAACATCATTGGCCTGCACCAGGCGCGCGCCGAATACTTT
Organism: Pseudomonas sp. P116; assembly: GCF_020149425.1. Classification (NCBI taxonomy): domain Bacteria; kingdom Pseudomonadati; phylum Pseudomonadota; class Gammaproteobacteria; order Pseudomonadales; family Pseudomonadaceae; genus Pseudomonas; species Pseudomonas sp. P116. The sequence continues at coordinate 953,771 of NZ_JACVHB010000001.1, forward strand.
GCCTTGGTCGGCGATTACCGTCAGGCGATCCAGCAACTGGATTTCGCCAAGCGCAAGGCTGGCAGCAACTTCCCGCTGTCCTCGCGGATCGATGCCCGCCAGCGCGAACTGATGGAGCAGGAGCGCATGGTCAAGGACATGATGGGCTGACGCTTCTTCGCGATTGAAATGTTTCAGGCATAAAAAAACCGCCTCTTTCGAGGCGGTTTTTATTTACCGCTCAATCCGGATTATTCAGCCAGCTTGAAGGTGATGAAGCTCGCACGGCCTTGACGCAGAACGCGCATCGACACCGAACGGTTCTTCGGCAGCGCCTTGGCGATCTCGGCGAACTCCTTGCTGGAGCCGATGGCCTGGTTGTTCAGGTGAGTGATGACATCACCTGGTTGCAGACCGATCAGGGCAGCAGGACCGTCCTGAACTTCCTTGATCACCACACCACCTTTGAGGTCGTAGGTTTTCTTCTGTTCAGCAGTCAGCTCGGCCACGGCAACGCCGAGACGGTTGCTGCTGGTTTCAGCACCAGACTTCGGCAGCGCATCCAGCTCTTTTTCTTCATCCGGGATCGCGCCTACCGTCAGCTCGACGTTTTTGCGCTTGCCTTCACGAATCACTTCCAGATTGGCTTTGGCGCCAGACTTCAGTGCGCCAACCAGATGCGGCAAATCGGCAGACATGACGATCGGTTGACCGTTCATGCTCAGGATCACGTCGCCCACTTGCAGACCGCCCTTGGCAGCCGGACCGTCATCCTGAATCTGTGCAACCAGCGCACCGGCCGGTTTATCCAGACCGAACGATTCGGCCAGATCCTTGTTCACTTCCTGGATGACCACACCCAGCCAGCCGCGGCTGACCTTGCCACCGCTCTTCAGTTGATTGGAAACGTCCATCGCCACATCGATAGGGATCGCGAACGACACACCCATGAAGCCGCCGGAACGGGTGTAGATCTGCGAGTTGATCCCGACCACTTCACCGTTCAGGTTGAACAGCGGGCCACCGGAGTTGCCCGGGTTGATCGGCACGTCGGTCTGAATGAACGGCACGTAGTTTTCGTTCGGCAGGCTGCGGCCAACGGCGCTGACGATGCCTTGAGTAACGGTGTGGTCAAAGCCGAATGGCGAACCGATTGCCACCACCCACTGGCCAGCTTTCAAATCCTGAGACTTGCCGAGTTTGAGTACCGGCAGATCCTTCCCTTCGATTTTCAGCAGGGCCACGTCGGAACGCGGATCGGTGCCGACCAGTTTGGCTTTCATTTCGCTGCGATCAGCCAGACGGACGAGAATTTCATCGGCATCGGCAATCACGTGGTTATTGGTCAGGATGTAGCCATCCGGAGAAATGATGAATCCCGAACCCAGCGACTGCGCTTCACGCTGACGATCGCCACGCGGCGAACGCTGCTGAGGTGGCATGCCGCGTTCGAAGAACTCGCGCAGCATTGGCGGCAAGCCTTCAAGATCAGGCATCTGCTGGTTAACTTTGCGATCCGGCAGTTTCTGCGTGGTACTGATGTTCACCACGGCCGGCGAAGCCTGTTCGACCAGTTGGGTGAAATCAGGCAGATCGGCCGCTTGCGCAGCAGGGATCGCCTGACCGAGCAACAGCACGGTGGCGAAAATGGACAGATAAGACTTCAAGCTAGGTATCGACATACAGCTCCCGTTACGACGAGCAGGGTTAAGCGATATGGAGCAAGGAACACCGGAAACCACAGTCCGGCATTTTTGTTCCGGGAACAACAAACAAGGCCAGAGCCGTGAGGCTCTGACCTATAAAAAACTTTTGGGGTATTTGCAAATGAAAATGCTCAGCAAACATTTCCAGGTCTCGACGACGAAGTGGAAATGAATGAAATCAGCTCACTGCTTGCTGGTTGCAGAGACATCTTGATTACGCATCGACAGCGCGATTCGTTCGGCAGTGCCCATCGGAATCTCTCCGACAACCGTCACCATTATCTCGCCTTCGGGTGTAGTCAGGCGTCGGGAAACCGCTACAGTCGGACCTAACTGGGTCCGGGTGTCGGTAACAGTCGCGCCGTTCAAAGGCTCGAGAAAAACCGAAAAACGCGCCAGACCATCGTCGTACATCAGGCTGTTAACCTGAGCCTTGGTCTGCGGATCTTTGTGGGACGTGCTGCTGGTCAGTTCGAAACCCGGCGGCAGCCAGTCCGAATGCCACATCTGAGCGGTCTTGGCGGCAGAGGCCTTATCACTGTCGAGGGTAACAACCTTGCAGTCGGTATCTGCCAGCAAGTCTTTATCCGTCGGAACATCGTCAGTATCAAGGCTGGTGAACTGGAAACGTTCGAGCAGTTGCCCCTTGTCGTTCAACAGCAACGACTTCAGCGGCAAACCGGTCTGCTTGTCCAGGTGCAACTCAAAACCGTAACGATGCTGGTCACGAGGCGTCAGCGATACGATCACTGCGTCTCGACCAGCCACGCGCGACTTGCCAACGACGGCAAGCTCATACCAGCTTTTCAGCTTTTTGGGATCGAGAGGACGAGCGGCAGTGTTCGGAGTATCTCCCAGCCCTGCAATCAGGGTGCCGCTGACGCATTGAGTATGTCCATCAATGCGCACGACTTCCTGTGCCGAACCGTCGAGCTGAAGCAAACGCTCGCGGACCTGACCATTCTGGACACGATGCCAGATGTTATGGGTAGAAAAACTACCGTTACGCTCGTAAACGAAAGTACCGTGAAAGCTTTGCTGCTGCTCGGCCTGGCCCAGACGGGTCAACCAGTCCTGGGCCTCGTCAGCGTGGGCTGGAACAACAAACCAGCCACTGAGCAGAAGCGAAAGTAGAGGTATGGCGCGCATGATCCTCCTTATTGGTTTTCCAGGCTTGCTGCACGTGCATAAGGCAACGCGCTTTCAGTACCTTTGAGCGCAGCTTCTTGAGCATGCTGGCGCAGGTAGCCTGGCAAACGCTGATCATGCCAGCCCGGTTGACCTTGCAAAACGCCGTTGGCCATAGGACCAGTGGCTTCGGAACTCTCACTGTAGCCTGCCAGCACAGCCGGGCCTTTGACCTGTGGAGTGGCCAGGGTTGGCTGATTGGATTGCTGAGCCAGTTCAACACCGGCGATTTCGTCCTGGTTGTACAGGCGAACACCGGCCAGAACGGCAACAGTCACCGAGGCTGCAACGGCCAGACGGCCAAGGTTGCGCCATGGGCTGCGAGATACTTTGGCCGGAGCCGTTTCGTCTTCCAGCGCAGCAGACACTGCCGCAGCGATATCCAGACGTGGCAGCAGCAGATCCTTGTGCATGGCTGCCCGAGCGATCTGGTAACGAGCCCAGGTTTCACGGGTTTCGACGTCGTCCAGTGCATTGATCACTCGACGCAATTCCAGTTCGTCCGCTTCGTTATCCATCACTGCGGACAGCGATTCCTGCAGGGCTTCACGACTCATGGCGTTCCTCTCTTGGCTGTCGCCGCTGTCTCAGTTTTCCTGCAACAACGGCTGCAGGGCTTTATCGATGGCTTCCCGAGCGCGGAAAATCCGGGAGCGCACGGTACCCACCGGACACTGCATGACGCTCGCAATGTCCTCGTAACTCAGACCATCGAATTCACGTAAAGTTAAAGCCGTACGCAAATCCTCTGGAAGTTGCTGAATGGTTCGATGGACGGTGCCTTCGATCTCATCCCGCAACAGTGCTCGTTCTGGTGACTCGAGATCCTTGAGGCCATGATCGCCGTCGTAGAACTCCGCATCCTCAGAACTTACATCGCTATCCGGCGGCCGGCGGCCACGGGAAACGAGGTAATTCTTTGCCGTGTTGATGGCAATACGATACAGCCACGTATAAAACGCACTGTCACCGCGAAAGTTTCCAAGTGCTCGATACGCCTTGATAAAGGCTTCCTGAGCTACGTCCTGGGCTTCATGGGTGTCGTGCACAAAACGCACGATCAACCCGAGAATTTTGTGCTGATATTTCAGCACCAGCAGATCGAAAGCTCGCTTGTCGCCACGTTGAACGCGCTCGACCAGCTGCTGATCCTCTTCCTGGGTTAGCATGAACACTCCTCGATAGGCCCGAAGGAGACTTGCATAACTAAACGACCAGACTTGCAAACATAGACTCGGGCTTTTCGCAAAAGTTCTCCCCCTCCAAGCAAGTTTCCTGCGGGCTCTGATTTGGCACGCACGAAAAACGCAGCGCGGGATAAACCGGCTGCGCGAATAATCTTGTCATCGGTTTCGCCGGCAGGAACCCCGGATCGCAGATTCCTCACTGAAACCGACACTGTCCCTATTTCTGGCACCGTCTATTGATCTTGGACTTTTGGCAAAAGTTCCAATTATTTATAGCCGCACCCACCCGACATTGGGCGACTCTGGATGGAAAAAGACTGTTTCAACGCCGATACAGTCGTCTTTTCCCAAAACCGCAGGAAAAAACTTCCGACGAAGCACCCGGATTTTTCCGTCACAGTAGTTTCACAATGCCATCTGAGCCCGGCTATTGTGCCGCCCCACCCCTCTATATACTAGTGGGCTGTGTGGCTGACTTGACTCGCCGATCCAGGTGTCATGCGCCACCCCCGATCCGGGTCGCTTTGAGCGGAATGCTGAAATGAGCCAACAGTTCCAACACGATGTTCTGGTCATTGGCAGCGGTGCTGCCGGTTTGAGTCTTGCGCTGACCCTGCCAGGTCATTTGCGCATTGCCGTATTGAGCAAGGGCGATCTCGCCAACGGCTCGACTTTCTGGGCCCAGGGCGGAGTCGCTGCCGTGCTGGACGACACCGATACTGTCGAATCCCACGTCGACGACACCCTGAATGCTGGCGGCGGCCTGTGTCATGAGGACGCCGTACGTTTCACCGTCGAGCACAGCCGCGAAGCCATCCAGTGGCTGATCGACCAAGGCGTGCCGTTCACCCGCGACGAACAGTCCGGCACTGAGGACGGCGGTTTCGAATTCCATCTGACCCGCGAGGGCGGCCACAGTCACCGGCGCATCATCCATGCAGCCGATGCTACCGGCGCTGCGATCTTCAAAACCTTGCTGGCCCAAGCCAAAGAGCGCTCGAACATCGAACTGCTGGAGCAGCGGGTAGCGGTCGATCTGATTACCGAACGACGTTTGGGCATGGACGGCGATCGCTGCCTCGGCGCCTATGTGCTCAACCGCGCGACCGGTGAAGTCGACACCTACGGTGCGCGCTTCGTGATTCTGGCCTCAGGTGGCGCGGCCAAGGTTTACCTCTATACCAGCAATCCCGACGGCGCCTGCGGTGATGGCATCGCTATGGCCTGGCGCTCGGGCTGCCGGGTGGCGAACCTGGAATTCAATCAGTTTCACCCTACCTGCCTGTATCACCCGCAGGCCAAGAGTTTCCTGATCACTGAAGCCCTGCGTGGTGAAGGCGCGCATTTGAAGCTGCCGAACGGCGAACGCTTCATGTATCGCTTCGACAAGCGCGCCGAACTGGCACCGCGTGACATCGTCGCCCGGGCCATCGACCATGAAATGAAGCGTCTGGGCGTCGACTGCGTCTATCTCGACATCAGCCACAAACCCGAAGCGTTCATCAAGACTCACTTCCCGACTGTTTATGAGCGCTGCCTGGGTTTTGGCATCGACATCACCAAACAACCGATTCCAGTCGTACCCGCGGCGCACTACACCTGCGGCGGCGTAATGGTCGATCAGCATGGCCGCACCGATGTGCCGTGTTTGTACGCCATCGGCGAAACCAGCTTCACCGGCCTGCACGGTGCCAACCGCATGGCCAGCAACTCGTTGCTGGAATGTTTCGTCTACGCCCGGTCGGCGGCGGCAGATATTCTGGCGCAACTGGATGACGTCACAGCGCCAAGCACCCTACCCGTCTGGGATGCCAGCCAGGTGACCGACTCTGATGAAGACGTAATCATCGCGCACAACTGGGATGAACTGCGGCGATTCATGTGGGACTACGTTGGCATCGTGCGGACCAACAAGCGCCTGCAACGGGCTCAACATCGGGTGCATCTGCTGCTGGACGAGATCGACGAGTTCTACAGCAATTACCGAGTAAGCAGAGACCTGATCGAATTGAGGAACCTTGCTCAGGTAGCGGAACTGATGATCCGGTCTGCCATGGAACGCAAGGAATCTCGGGGCCTGCACTACACTTTGGACTACCCGGAGATGCTGCCAGAGGCGAAGGATACGATCCTCACACCGACCTTTTGAGGCACGTTAGGAGCCTTCAGGTTAGCGAGGAGAGACCCCGTTTTGCAACAGGTTTGTCCCACCTTTGTCCCACCTTTGTTCCACCTTTGTCCCAGTCCTCGGCTCATTCGTCCGGGGTCTCCAGGGAGGGGCATACGGGGGAAAGCCTGGGAAGACATTGTGTGGAATGGGGTCTCAGATTTTTCTGTCAGTTTTTCATCAAGGGTCTTTGAGGTGTCCGTATAGCCAACGGCACGCGTTGACGCACCATAAGGCCATATGCACAGCCACACAGACCCAGTAAAGGGCCTGCAAGCGGTCCATGAGGTCACCTATGATTTCAGGGAGTGGTGGAAGCTGAAGTTTGTAAGGCCGTAATGCTTGGCAACCTCAAGGATGCCCTCATAGGAGTCAGGCCAGCCTCCACGGCTTGAGTCGTTGGTGGCTCCCGACTGAAGCAGGGCAAAACAAACAGCCGCATATGGGGTCAGATGATCGACTGACACCTTCGTGACCACTCGTTTATTGTTGTAAGTGAAACACAGCGTGAAGCTCATGGCTGACCTTACGTTGGAGTGTTTAGCGGCTGAGCATAGCAACTTCACGCTCTAAGCGGGGACCTATTGAGGCCTAAACCAATGGCTCGCTCAAGGGACAGGTTGCCCTTGGCTACAGCAGCCCTCAGCCCCTTTTGGGTGTTCTTGTGGGGAGCTTTGAGAGCCCTCCAGTCACAGCGATCATTGAAGGCGGACCGCTCAAGGATTGCAGCACTATGGTCATTGCCCATGTTGCGCATCTTGTCGGCCACCAGTAAGGCGACCTCAGGCATCTCAAGGATCGCCTCGAAGGCGTCATAGACCATTGCCTCGAACTCATCTGAGACCCATCCGGCATATGCCAGAGTGGCCCGCTTGGTGGCCTGAGTCACGGAGCCTGCTCGCCCCTTGTTTAACGAACCGATATTTCCGGTTTGTTCCAAGGTCTTGGCCTTCTTGGTGTCTACCCACTTACCCGGTTGTTTGCCTTTGGGTAGCTTCAGGGTCCGCCAGATGTCAGTCAGGTCCCACATACCCGAGTCATTAGCCTTGAAAGGTTTACCCTCAATGATGATTACGTGGGCCGCGTGCTTGTGTTTGATATCGATCATGTTCATGTTTTCCTTTTGTTTGCTCTCTGAGTTCGCTCCCACAGACCAGCACACAGGCCCCATGACGGGCTCTGATCGATGGCACAGAGAGCAAACAGAAAGACTGTGTTTGATGAATGCCCAGCGACGGGCGTTAACCGGTCCAGATTTGGACTCGTTGATTGATGGAATCCAGCGAGGCCCCCTCAGACTTGAGGGGACCCTTTAGGCCCTACTTGCGGGTCCCTCAAGGCGCATCCGAAAGGACGATCTGCTTGATGAGAGGCAAGGCCACTGGGGTGGTCTCCCAGTCAGAACCGTTTACCTTCACCTCGACCATAGCGGTAGCCATTACGTCTACCACTGCGCTGACCTCCAGCTCCCAGCTCAGCGAGGCACTATTGCGGCTCAGCTCAATGCGCCACACGTCGCCTTCACGGTTCTCACGAAAGGACAACAGAGCGAACGCTTTGGGTGCCAAGAAGATGCCTCGATCTGGTCCGCTGTAGACCTGCACACGAGTGCCCACCAATTCGTCGATGTCCTCCAAGCCTGCCCTTTGGGCGGCACGATTAAGAACAGGGCGAAGACTCACGGGAATCAGAACGCCAAACTCTGAGATGTCACGGCCCCAGTAGGTGTCCAGGTGGGTGGCGATGAGGTCAAGGAAGTCCTCAGCCTGGGCAGCCGGTGTGCCAGTGAGTGGCCCAACGTAGACCTTAGAGACCGAGGGTTGGCTCTCCAGGCTCTCAGCGATCTTACCAGCCATGGTCAGCTCAAGGTCATTTAGGACCTTATTGGCGGTCTGCTCCATGCTCCGCTCAGTGAAACCAAACTGGACGGTGTGGTCGAGGATAGAGATTCGAGCCGACACCAACACGCCGACCTCAGGGGCCTCCATGGACACAAGCGAGCCTGCCAGAGCTACACCCTTGGTCACTGTGCGACCATCGTAGGTCTGCCGGGGATCGAAGGTCACTGACCGATCAGCCATCAGGGCAACTTGGGGGCACGTTGGGATTGAACCATAAGGGCGCACTTCGGACGGGAAAGCATTGTTCATGTCCTCCCGCCACTCTTCGCCATTCAGGTGCTCATCGGCGGCTTCCTGCATTGCCAAGGCGTAGACTGCTGGGTCGCTTGCAGCCACCTCTTCGGCCCGAATGTCCGAACTGTGGAATGTCGCTTGGGTAAGCCCGAGGGACTTCACGGATTGGGTGTAGACCCGCTCAGGGGTCTTGTATTGAAAAGGCTTCATTGCTTGTAACTCCTAAAGGTTATGAATGGGTGTGGTTGCTATCAGCGGCCAAGCTGGGCACGGAGACGCTCACCGCGCTCACGGATGGCTTGAGCCTGACGCGCACGCTCGGCCTTCTTCTCTGCGATTTCCTGTGGGGTCGGCACACGGCACCGCTCAGCGTTGGCCTTAGCCTCAGCAATCTGACGAGCTTCAAGTGCTGCCTTCTCGGCCATATGCTCTCGATAACTACGAGCGGCCTCAGGGGATGCACTCAGGGACAGACCAGCAGCGGCAAATACTTGAGCAACCTGAAGGATTCCCGAGTAGTTCTTGCCGTGTGCTGCCACCAATAGGGGCAACAACAAAGTCTCGACATACTCTCGGGCCATTGGCTGACCGTTCACGGTGGCCTTAGAGGGAGTTACAGCGGTGATGTTGATGTTCATTTGGGTATATTTCTCCGACCTACCCATAGAGCAACTTTCAGTCCGCACGTAGAGCGCACGACAAGACACGGAGAAGACGGACGATACGCCTACCCTGAAAGTTGCTCTATGGATTCTTGATTTCTATTAAGTGCCCTTGGTTAGTGCGGCTAACGCTGTGAGGACAACCGGTGTAATTACTTCGCGTTCATCTTGAATAACAGTGGCACGCTCAGGGCGTCCCGAAGTGAGACACCAGCAGCTCCAAGGGACGCTATCAGCTTGGGCAGCAGTGGCGACCTATGGTGGTCAATGAGGTACTGCTCCTCCCGGCTCCACTCACGGTGGGGCTTATAGGAAGACCTCAGGTCAATTAGCAGGTGCAACTTAGCGGGCACGTCGATGGCCTCACGGAGAGACCCTATAATCGCCAAGTGCTCCTCTGAGGCATCAGGTCTCGGGACTATCTTTTTGGTCATGTATACAGGCTCCTTTTGTTTGCTCTTTGAGCTACCTCGAAGTTCCCAGGTTCGTGGTCTGACAAGACCCGTCCTAACCTTAAGACACCAAGAGAGAAACTTAAAGTTAATCACTAAGACCCAAAGATAAACCTAAAGATTTAATTACTTGTTTACACAAGATAATTAATGATCTCCAAGAGAACCTCTTAGTTAATCTTTAAGTTCTTTAAGCCCCCCCTGTTCTCGTGGTCAGTTCGAGCGCCCCCAGTTCTCGAAAAGGCCCAAAGTGAACACCAGGTCACATTGAGCGAACACCACGATACGCCTGTCTGCCTTAGGCTCGGGCTCATAGCTCCCGATTGTCCTCCCGTTGCCCACCTTGGCATGACCCCGAGGGGCAGCGACTGGCGATAGACAAGAAGGCGACCCAGAGACACAGGCAATGGGTCAGCAGTGACCAGCCCAAAGGACTGGCAGTAGGTGGGCAGAAGGTGCCACTTGGTTTAACCAAGCGGGCTTATCCTCCTGTCCCCCTTATAGTGAGGGTTTTTAATTCAGGCCTCACCTCACACGCACACACTCGGGGTCCCATCCTTGGGTTCCCCTTATAGTGAGGGTTTTTGGAAGCCCGCGATGATCTCCTTGAGACTGAGGACCTCACTGGTCAGCTCAGAGATTGCCGAGTGGAGCTGTGCGAACTCCCCCGCGAACTGCTGGGCTTCCTTAGTTTCGCTTTCGTGGATGTTGTAGGTGCCAGTCTTGCGGATCGAAGGGAGAACCTCCTCAGTGACCCACTTGCGGAATGGTTCAGAGGCTGGGGCGTGACCCCGAAGGAGCATCTGATAGGTCTCAGCCTCAGTGAAAAGCGTGGTGGTGATGCGGTACTTCTTCCCTCCCTGGTCGAGTGGTAGTTCACAAGTGGCGTTTTCCGCCACCAGTGCCTCAAGAAGCTGCATCCCCGCACCCCGATAGCGCCGAGCCTTATTCACTGCGCCCTTAGAGTCCACCGGGAGACTAATACTATCTGGCAGTATTAGTGTCTCCAAAGCCCCGCCAGAACCGTGGTTGCGGCGTGCCACGTTGATAGCTACAGCCGGGTTCTTCAACCCAGCAGCCTTAGCGACCTGCGTAGCGATAAACAGAAGTCTATGTTCAGGATGCCCAATTAGGACATCCAGTTCGATGCCCATAAAGTTCTGCTTAACGAATTTCATCGTCATTACAGTGCGACCTCCACGCGCCCCACTATGTCCGATTGCTCGGTATGCCCCACCAGTGCCCTTGGAGAAAGTCCACAAGTAGCCCGTCGAGTGTCGATACTGAGCCGAAGCCTATCAACTTCTTCTTGCATCATCTCATCGCGTATCGCCAAGGCCTCCAAGTCCTCAATTAGAGACATAGCGTGCATTGTCATGAATCGCTGTAGGTGCCCTGGCGGTATATAAACACCGTGGCCGAATTGAGGCCCTTTGTCAGGCAGACGGCATAGCCGGAAAGGTAGACCCAAGCGAAGCGCGACCAGTGGATTGTTAGTGATGGTCACTTTGCTCATTGTGCGGCCTCCATCTTGAAGGCTGCCCTCAATGCCTCAGCCATCCGCCCCACCTCTACGGCACTCCCGGCCCCATAAAGGTCGTAACTGATCGACCCCGAGGAATGCCCCAAGATCGACTCGGCGGTGCCCACAGGGACCTCAGCGGCCTTCAAGGCTCCCGCGAGAGAGTGACGCAGTGAGTGGAAGGTTTGTGTTCTATCAGTCTTGAGGCCCAGGACTTCCCTAAGGGTCCCATTGAGCACCCCGGAGAACTGCCCAGCGCCCAACGTGAACAACCGAGAGTCGGCCTTTGCGACAAACTCAAGGAACGCTTGAAGATCAAACCCATAGGCCCCATCGGTCAACGGAATGACCCTCACTGAGCTATTGGTCTTAACTGACTTCCCATCGTTCCTGCTTATGTCGATGACCCAAGTGCGGTTCGCACCACTGACACCTGGGACCTCCTTGATGTCCGCCTTGGTCAACTGCCTGATTTCCTCGATGCGAGCCCCAGTGATGACCCCAAGGGACAACGCCCAGCGCTGCCATGCGTCTACTGGAAGGGTCTTCGCGTGATCCATCAGGGCTTTCACCTGATCCCGAGAGAACGGCTCACGAGAGCTATCGGCTCCCTTAGTTGGCTTCAAGCCCTTATCAAGGCTCTTTTCGAGATAGCCATTGTTCACAGCCCAGTCCATTACAGTCGAGAATCTGGTGAGCAGCTTCTTCACCGTCGAAGCTTTGCGGTCCTCCAAGAGTTTATCCCTCAGATTCCTCATGTCCTCCCTTGTGTGGGTCCTCAAGTTCAGGTCCCCAAGGATCGAACCGATAGCCTCACACGAGGACTTCACGTCCCTCATGGTGCTGGCCTGAATGCTGTCTTTGCGCTCGTCCATGTAGAGCCCCGAGAGGGTCTTGAAGGTCATCGGTGTGCTGAGCGCCACTGGTGTGGACGGCAATACAGATAGGGGCAGATATGGGGCCATTGACGTGCCACAAGACTCACCCTTCAGCTCTCTTATGATCTCTACCAGCTTCTGAGGTCTGCCCTTCAAACGCTCCTGAGCAGCCTCAAGGACCTCCACGTACTTACCGGCAGCCCTTTGTTGGTCAACGGTCAACGGTTCTTTAGCCGAGGCCTCACGTAAGGACAACCGAAGCTCGTCATAGATCATCTCATAGGCCACCAAGGAGTCGTCTCCGTGGGCCATCGTAAGGCACTCCTCAGCGATGGTAATCAGGCGCTCTTTAAGCTCCCTCCAGGAGGCCTTTGGGTTATCCAAGTGGAAAAGAGAGAGGGTCTTGAGGATGTCCTTCGAGATTTGCATTGCGGTGGCCTTATCGGTGGTCCTAAGCGATAACGTAAAGAAGCCTTGAGTGGCGCCTTGCGGGCGAAGGCGAAGGTAATAGCGGCCAGACCGACGATAGTGGTACGGCTTGGCAAGGGCGGTTTGTAACAGGTTTGTCCCATTTTGGGGACTCTTGAGGACGCTCATCGGCTGAAACCCCTGTATCCATTGGGTTTAGCCTCATTGGGTCGAGTTCTACAGCAACTATAAAGTCAGTCGCGATTTGATCGAGCTGCGAAATCTCGCGCAAGTGGCGGAACTGATGATCAGCTCCGCCATGGAACGCAAGGAAAGTCGCGGCCTGCATTACACCCTCGACTACCCGGACCTGCTGCCCGAAGCGCTCGACACTATTCTGGTGCCGCCCACCTACGTCGGCTGAACTTGAGCCGCACTCGCAGGCGTCGATGCAAATCCGTCGCCTGCGAGTCCCGTGGCACGCAGATCGATCTGACGCGCCACTCACCGCGCAAACGAAAACGCAGCACCACGATCAGCGGCAGTGCAAGGCTGTCCGGCCGCAACTGCACCGCTTGCCAGCCATCCGCCTGATTCCACAATTGCCAGCCGTCGCCGTCTCGACGCAATCCGCGCATTGCCTTGGGATGACTGAGCAGAATCTGCCGCGGCAACACCCAAAACCCGTGAAGCAGGCAACCGAAAGCCCCGAGCAAGCTCGCCCACAAGGGAATTGAAAGCACAAACAAGGCACCCAGAGCGAATGCCTGGGCCAACAGATACGCCGCCAGCAACTGCCGTGAGGCATGCCAGCGGCATTCGAACGTATTACTTGGGCTGAACACGATCCAGGATCATGCGAACCATGCGTTGCAGCTCCGGATCTTCGGACTCGTTGCGCTCCATGAACCAGCCGAACATGTCCTGATCTTCGCAAGTCAACAGACGGACATACAGATCGCGATCAACTTGATTCAGGTTTGCGTAAACCTCCTGCACAAATGGCACCAGCAACACGTCAAGCTCAAGCATGCCGCGACGGCTGTGCCAAAAGAGGCGATTCAGTTCAACTTGTTCGACCATGGGGCCCTCCTCAAATTTGGCGGCAAGTATACAGCCCCGATGCCGCTCGCACAGTCGGCTTTGGTCGGGCACCACCGATCCTTTATCAACTACCCATTTCAACAACGCGCCCTTATGATGTGCCCCAGTCTATTTACCCTGCGAAGACCCATGGCCGATTCTGCTTTTTTCTGCACCCTGTCTCATGAAGGCGTTCTCGCGGTCCGCGGCGCGGATGCCGGAAAATTCCTGCAAGGCCAGTTGACCTGCAATATCAATTACCTGAGCGAAACAGCGTCCAGCCTGGGTGCTCGCTGCACGCAAAAAGGCCGGATGCAGTCGAGTTTCCGCATTCTGCTCGAAGGTGACGGTGTGCTGCTGGCGATGGCCAGCGAATTGCTCGAGCCGCAACTGGCGGACCTGAAAAAGTACGCGGTGTTCTCCAAGTCGAAACTGACCGACGAAAGCGCCGCCTGGGTGCGTTTCGGACTGAGGTCGGGCGATGCAGCGCTGAGCAGTCTCGGCCTGGATCTGCCGATTGAGACCGACAGCGTGGTACGCAACGACGGCCTGATTGCAATTCGCGTCTCGCCGGATCGTGCCGAACTGTGGGTACCCGCCGATCAAGCTGAAACCATCCGCCGCAAGTTGTCGATCACCCTGCCTGAAGGTGAACTGAACCAGTGGTTGCTCGGCCAGATCCGCGCCGGTATCGGTCAGGTCATGCCGACCACCCGCGAGCTGTTCATCCCGCAGATGCTCAACCTGCAAGCCGTCGGCGGCGTGAGTTTCAAGAAGGGTTGCTACACCGGCCAGGAAATCGTCGCGCGCATGCAGTACCTGGGCAAACTCAAGCGCCGCCTGTATCGCTTGAGCCTCGACGCCGCACAATTGCCGGAACCCGGCACGCCATTGTTCGCGCCGAGCCACAACAGCTCGATCGGCGAAGTCGTACTGGCTGCCAACGCCGGGCAAAACATTGAACTACTGGCAGTGTTGCAGGCCGAAGCTGCAGAAGCGGGTGATCTGCATCTGGGCACCCTCGAAGGGCCTGCGCTGCATCTGCTCGATTTGCCCTACGAACTGGATCGCGACCGCGAAATCCAGCGCTGATCGCAGCATTTGTTGCAACACCCTAGAGAGCCTAAATGAACGAACTGGCGGATAAGATCCAACAGGATTTGGTTGAGGCCATCGATAAAGATGACCTGGTTCTGCCAACACTGCCGGAAGTAGCCTTGCAAATTCGCAAGGCTGCGGAAGATCCGGAAATCAGCGTCAGCGAGCTGAGCAAAGTTATTGGCCGTGACACGGCGCTGTCCGCGCGCCTGATCAAAGTGGTCAACAGCCCTCTGCTGCGCGCGGCGCAGGAAGTCACCGACCTGCACACCGCCATCACCCGCCTGGGCATCAACTACAGCAGTAACCTGGCGATCGGTCTGGTGATGGAGCAGATTTTCCACGCCAGTTCCGAGGTGGTGGAACAGAAAATGCGCGAAGTCTGGCGCAAGAGCCTGGAAATCGCCGGGGTCAGTTATGCGTTGTGTCGTCGTTACACCCAGCTCAAGCCGGATCAGGCGGCGCTGGGCGGGCTGGTGCATCAGATCGGCGTGCTGCCGATTCTGACCTACGCCGAAGACCACTATGAACTGCTGTCGGACCCGGTCAGCCTCAACCATGTAATCGACCAGCTTCATCCGTTGCTGGGCGACAAGCTGCTACGCGTCTGGGACTTTCCGGAACGACTGGTGGAGCTGCCGGGGCTGTATCAGGATCTCAAACGCGACTCGGCGCAGATCGATTACGTCGATCTGGTGCAGGTGGCGAGCCTGTATTGCCACAAGGGCACTGACCATCCGTTTGCGCGGATTGATCCGCTGAGTGTTCCGGCGTTCAGGAAGCTTGGGATTGATCCGGATAACAAGGCGCTTTGTGCGGATCTGGAAGAATCGCGCTCGATGTTTTACTGATCCAAGACCTTGGTGCTGCCATCGCTAGCAGGCTAGCTCCCACACTGGATCTGTGATTGAGACAAATCCGCTGTGGGAGCCAGCCTGCTGGCGATGAGGCCAACGCAATCAACACAATTCACCCGGCAATAAAACTCACCCGCACCTTCAGCCCCGCCTGCTCACCATCATGCAGCGTGATCTGCGCCAGATGCGCCCGGCAGATCTCGCCGACAATCGCCAGACCCAATCCCGATCCCGCCACCTGCTGATTACGTCGGTAGAAGCGCTCGAACACGCGATCGCGCTCTTGCAGCGGAATCCCCGGCCCGTCGTCCTCAACCTCAAGCACTGCCGGGGTCAGCACGCGCAAGATCACATTGCCGCCCGGCGGCGTGTGCGCCAAGGCGTTATCCACCAGATTGCTCAACAACTCATTCAGCAGCGTCGGCTCGCCGCGCAGCCACACCGGTTCATCGGCCTCCAGCGCCAGCGCCACCCCGCGTTTGTGCGCCAGTGGCGCCATGGCCATGCCCAACTCGCGGGCCAACTGACTCAGATCGAGCAACTGCGCACCGCCCTCGGCAATCGCTCGGGCGCCATTTTCGACGCGCGCCAGCGACAGCAATTGATTGGCCAGATGGGTCAGGCGATCGGTGCCTTGCGCCGAAGATTCCAGCGTCGTCCGCCAGAGCTGCGGGTCATTTGAACGCAGCCCCAATTCCAGCCGCGCCTTCAACGCCGCCAGTGGTGTGCGCAACTCATGCGCCGCGTCGGCGATGAACTGCGCCTGGCGCTCGAACTGGCCACGCAGGCGCTCGGTGAAATGGTTGAGCCCGCGCACCAGCGGCCAGAGCTCATGCTGCACTTCCACCAGTGGCAATGGCCGCAAGTCATCGGGTTGGCGTTCCTCGACTGCCGTGCGCAGGCGCTCCAGCGGACGCAGTGCGGCGCTGACGGCAAACCAGACCAACAGCAAGGCGCCAATCGCCAACATGCCCAATCGCAACAACGTATCGGCCGCCAGACTGCGCGCCATGCTGACCCGGGCTTCGTCGGTTTCGGCCACGCGGATTTCCGCCATGCCGTTCATGTTCGGCTCGCTCACTGCCTTGAGCAGGCTGACCACGCGCACGTTCTGCCCCTTGTAGGTGGCATTGTAAAAACGCGCCAGCGCCGGATAGCTGTCAGTTCTTGGCGTACCGGGTGGTGGCCCGGGGAGATTTTCGTAGCCGGAAATCAGCTTTTGATGGATGTCGTTGACCTGGTAGTAAATGCGTCCGGCGCTATCGTAAGCGAAGGTATCGAGGGCCACGTAAGGCACGTCGGCACTCAGGCTGCCATCACGTTGCGAAAGGCCGGCGGCAATGGTTCGCGCCGAAGCCAGCAATGTGCGGTCATACGCGGTGTCGGCCGCCTCGCGACCATTCCAGTAAGCACTCAAGCCGCTGGCGAGCATCAACACCACCAGCAACGACGCAAGGTTCCACAGCAATCGCCAGCGCAGGCTGCTGGGCTTATGCATCGCGGCTTTCCAGCAGATAGCCGAGGCCGCGGAAGGTCACGATCGCTACCGGTTGACCGTCGAGTTTCTTGCGCAAGCGATGCACGTAGATTTCGATGGCATCGGGGCTGGCCTCTTCGTCCAGACCGAACACTTGCGCGGCCAGTTGCTCTTTGCTCATGACTCGCCCCGGCCGGGCGATCAGCGCTTCAAGCACGGCTTGCTCGCGGGACGTCAGCGTGAGCAGTTCCTCACCGAGGGAGAAACGTCGGGTGTCGAGATCATAGGCCAGCACCCCGCAGCGCTGCTGGCGTTCACCGCCCAACACACTGCGTCGCAACAGCGCTTTGACCCGGGCTTCCAGTTCGGTCAGTTCGAACGGCTTGGCGAGGTAGTCGTCGGCGCCAAGATTGAGGCCATGCACCCGATCTTTCACATCGCTGCGCGCCGTCAGCATCAGCACCGGCAGATTTTTTCCGCGAGCCCGCAACCGCGCCAACACTTCAAAGCCGTCCATGCGCGGCAGGCCGACATCGAGGATCGCCACGGCGTATTCCTCACTGCCCAGCGCCAGATCGGCAGCCACGCCATCGTGCAACACATCCACGGTCAGACCGGTGCTCTTGAGCGCCTGGGCGACGCTTTCGGCCAGTTGCAGATGGTCTTCGACGAGCAGAACACGCATGGATTTTTACCTCGTTCAGGGATGGCCGACGCCACTCTTTGCCGCGGAGTTTACAGCCGCAACCGCCACTGTGAAGCCCGAAAACATTGAAAGTCAGCTGAAAGGTTAGCGAAAGGTTAGGCCGTTAGAGTCGGCCTACGGACAGTTTCGACTGCCGTCGCTGCTGCCACACAGCGCTACGAAAAACGCCACGAAGCGTTTTCGACCAATAAGAACAATAATCGGAGTACACCCGCATGCCGTCCATGCAGTCCCAGGTCCTTGTGCCTGTTCGCCCTTCCCGTCTCCGCCACACCGCCCTCGCCAGTGCAACCGCCCTCGCGGGTTTTTCGCCGTTGAGTTTTGCCGACTTCATTGAAGACAGCAGCGCCACCTTCGAAACCCGCAACATGTATTTCAACCGAGACTTTCGCGATGGCACCAGCGCCCAGCAATCCAAACGCGATGAATGGGCTCAGGGCTTCATGCTCAATCTGCAATCGGGCTACACCGACGGCACCGTGGGGTTCGGTGTCGATGCGTTGGGCATGCTCGGTGTGAAACTTGATTCGAGTCCGGACCGCACCGGCACCGGCCTGTTGCCGACCCACGACGACGGGCGCGCGGCGGACGAATACTCGAAACTCGGCCTGACCGGCAAAGTGAAAATCTCTGCCACGGAACTGAAAATCGGCAGCCTGATTCCCGAACTGCCGATCCTCAAGCCCAACGACGGACGCATCCTGCCGCAGACCTTTGAAGGCGGCTTGCTGACCTCCAAAGAGATCAAGAATCTGACGTTCACGGGCGGGCGTCTGGAGAAAGCCAAGGATCGCGACAGCACCGATTTCGAGGACATTGCGCTCAACAACAAGAACAGCCGCTTTGCTGGCACCGCTGCCGGCAAGCACTTCGATTTTGGCGGCGTTGATTACAAGTTCACCGACAAGATCACCGGCAGTTACCACTTCGCGCAACTCGACGAAGTTTACAACCAGCACTTCTTCGGCCTGGTTGCCTCGCGCCCGATGGGTCCCGGCACGTTTGCCACCGACCTGCGTTTTGCCGTCAGTGACGATCAAGGTGCGGCCCGTGGCGGCGAGATCGACAACCGCTCGCTCAACGGCCTGGTCAGCTATGCCCTGAGCGGCCACAAGTTCAGCGCCGGTTATCAGCACATGTCCGGCGACAGCGCTTTCCCCTATGTCGATGGCAGCGACCCGTATCTGGTCAACTTCGTGCAGATCAACGACTTCGCCGGCGCCGAAGAACGCTCGTGGCAAGCGCGCTACGACTTTGACTTCAGCAAACTTGGCATTCCCGGCCTGAGCTTCATGAGCCGTTACTTGAGCGGTGACAACATCAAGCTCAAAAGCGGCGAAGAAGGCAAAGAGTGGGAGCGCAACACCGAGATCAAATATGTAGTACAAAGCGGCGCCTTGAAGGACGTCGCTGTGCGCCTGCGCAATGCCACCTACCGCTCCAACTACTCCGCTCGCGATGCCGATGAAGTGCGTCTGCTGGTGAGCTATAGCGTTGCCCTTTGGTAATTGATTGAAACGCCGGGGTGCTGTGATCGGAAGATCAAAAGATCGCAGCCTGCGGCAGCTCCTACATAAAGCCTTACAACAAGAAACCGTGGAGAATCGAATGAACCTGTCACTGCGTAAAGTTGCACTCGCCGCCAGTTGCGTGCTGTTCGCTGGCCAACTCATGGCCGAACCGAAGCGTCCGGAATGTATCGCTCCGGCGTCGCCCGGCGGTGGTTTCGACCTGACCTGCAAACTGGTGCAGAGCGCGCTGGTCAACGAAAAACTGCTGTCCAAACCGATGCGCGTGACCTACATGCCCGGCGGTGTTGGCGCGGTGGCTTACAACGCAGTGGTTGCGCAGCGGCCAGCCGATGCCGGCACGCTGGTGGCGTGGTCGAGCGGTTCGCTGCTGAACCTGGCGCAAGGCAAGTTCGGACGCTTCGATGAGACCAACGTGCGCTGGCTCGCGGCAGTCGGCACCAGCTACGGTGCCATCGCAGTGAAAAGCGATTCGCCCTACAAGACCCTCGACGATCTCGTTCAGGCCTTGAAGAAAGATCCCGGCTCCGTGGTCATCGGTTCCGGCGGCACCGTCGGCAGCCAGGACTGGATGCAAACCGCACTGATCGCCAAGGCTGCCGGGATCAACCCGCGCGAACTGCGTTACGTCGCCCTCGAAGGTGGCGGCGAAATCGCCACCGCGCTGCTCGGCGGCCACATTCAGGTCGGCAGCACCGATATTTCCGACTCCATGCCGCACATCCAGAGCGGGGACATGCGCCTGCTCGCAGTCTTCTCCGACAAGCGTCTCGACGAACCGGAAATGAAAGACATCCCGACCGCTCGCGAGCAGGGCTACGACATCGTCTGGCCGGTGGTTCGCGGCTTCTACCTGGGGCCAAAAGTCAGCGATGAAGACTACGCCTGGTGGAAGGATTCGTTCGACAAACTGCTGGCCTCCGATGAGTTCGCCAAGCTGCGCGATCAGCGTGAATTGTTCCCATTTGCCATGACCGGCCCGGAACTGGACACCTACGTGAAGAAGCAGGTTGCGGACTACAAAGTGCTGGCCAAAGAGTTCGGCCTGATTCAGTGATCGTCTCTGTCTAGCGGCTGCGGCCCCCGTTCGCGGGGCGGCGGCACAGGAGTTTCCCATGCTCTTACAACGCATTTTCGCTTCGGTGCTATTGCTGGCCTGTGTCGGCCTGGCACTGATGGCGTGGCCGTACCAAGCGGCTTTTTCCTACGAACCGGTGGGCCCACGCGCCTTCCCTCTGCTGATGCTCGGCCTGATGGGCGCAGCGCTGTTGTACATGGTGTTCCGCCCGGCGCCGATCAAACACACTGAAGACGAGCCGCCACTGGATCGCCAGACGCTGACCAAGATCAGCATCTGCGTCGTGCTGTTGCTGGTGTTCGCCGGCCTCTTCGAACCGCTGGGCTTCATTCTCAGCAGCATGCTGATCGGCATTCCGATGGCGCGTCTGTATGGCGGTCGCTGGATGCCGAGCATCGTGGTGACCACCCTGATGGCCATCGGTCTTTACCTGCTGTTCGACCGTGTGATGGACGTTCCGCTGCCCCTCGGCCTGCTCGACGTTCTGGAGAACTGATATGGATACTCTTGGCTATTTGGGTCAGGGTTTCGGCGTCGCGCTGAGCCCCTACAACCTGGTGACCGCGCTGTGCGGCACGCTGATCGGCACCGTCGTCGGCCTGCTGCCGGGGCTGGGCCCAATCAACGGCGTGGCGCTGCTGATCCCGATCGCATTCGCCCTCGGCCTGCCGCCGGAATCGGCATTGATTCTGCTGGCGGCGGTGTATCTGGGCTGCGAATACGGCGGCCGGATCAGCTCGATCCTGCTGAACATTCCGGGCGAAGCCTCTACCGTAATGACCACCCTCGACGGCTACCCGATGGCGCGCAAAGGCATGGCCGGTGTGGCGCTGTCGTTGTCGGCATGGAGCTCGTTTATCGGCGCTTTCATCGCCACGTGCGGCATGGTGCTGTTCGCCCCGCTGCTGGCGAAATGGGCGATTGCTTTTGGCCCGGCGGAATACTTCGTGCTGATGGTGTTTGCGATTGTCTGTCTCGGCGGAATGGCCGGTGATCGACCACTGAAGACGTTTATTGCGGCGTTGATCGGTTTGTTCCTGTCGACGGTCGGCATCGACGCCAACAGCGGCGTGTACCGCTTCACCGGCGACAACATTCACCTGACCGACGGGATTCAATTCGTCGTACTGGTGCTGGGCCTGTTCTCGATCAGCGAAATTCTGTTGCTGCTGGAGAAAACCCATCGCGGCCAAGAAGCGGTAAAAGCTACCGGCCGGATGATGTTCAACTTCAAGGAAGCGGCGTCGGTGTTCACCGTGAACATCCGTTGCGGCCTGCTCGGCTTCATCATGGGCGTGTTGCCGGGTGCCGGCGCGACGCTGGCCAGTGCCGTGGCCTACATGACCGAAAAACGCATCGCCGGTACCAGCGGCAAATTTGGTCAGGGCGATGCCCGTGGCCTCGCTGCACCGGAAACCGCCATCGGTGCTTCGGCCTGTGGCGCACTGGTGCCGATGTTGACGCTGGGCGTGCCGGGTTCGGGTACCACGGCGGTGATGATCGGCGCGCTGTCGCTGTACAACATCACTCCGGGGCCGCTGTTGTTCCAGCAACAACCGGACATCGTCTGGGGCCTGATCGCGTCGTTGTTCGTCGCCAACATCATGCTGGTGATCCTCAACATTCCAATGATCCGCATCTTCACCCGCATCCTCGCCGTGCCGAACTGGGCACTGGTGCCAGTCATCGCGATCATCACCGGCATCGGCGTCTATGCGGTACACGCGACCACCTTCGATCTGTTCCTGATGGTCGGCATCGGCATCTTCGGTTACATCCTGCGCAAGCTCGACTTCCCGTTGTCGCCGGTTCTGCTGGGTTTCATCCTCGGTGGTCTGATGGAGCAAAACCTGCGTCGCGCGCTGTCGATCTCCAACGGCGCACTGGAAATCCTCTGGTCGAGCCCGATCACCTTCGGGGTCTGGGTACTGACCGCGATCATGTTGCTAGTGCCGCTGCTGCGCATCTGGCGCAAACGTTCGGTCGCCCGGCGCGCTGTTGCCGATGTTTGATCGGCTGTCGCTAAAATCCTGGTGGGGAACCCCGCTGGTCGGTCTGCTTGGCGGTTACCTCGCCAGCCAGATCGGCTGGCCGCTGCCATGGATGGTCGGCTCGTTGCTGGCGATCATCCTCGTGCGCTGCCTGACTCCGTGGCAACTGACGGAAATCCCTGGCGGGCGTAAATGCGGCCAGTGGATCGTCGGCATCGGCATTGGCCTGCACTTCACCCCGGTGGTGATGGAGCAGGTGCTGAGTCATTTCGGTTTGATCTTCTTCGGTGCGCTGGTCACCAGTTTGTCGGCGGTGGTTGGCGTGTGGTTGATGCGCCGCACCGGTGAGGATCGCGCCACGGCGTTTTTCTCCAGCATGCCCGGTGGCTCCGGGGAGATGGTCAACCTCGGCGCACGCAATGGCGCGATGCTCAGCCATGTCGCGGCGGGGCAAAGCTTGCGGGTGTTGGTGGTGGTTTTATGTGTGCCGGCCGCGTTCAAGTATTTGCTTGGCGACGGCACGCCGATTTCTCATGCCGGCAGCGTCGATTGGCGCTGGCTGGCGATTCTGTTTCCGGCGGGCGCCCTGCTCGCCTGGATCTGGCAGCGTCTGCGTCAACCCAATCCATGGCTGTTCGGGCCGTTGCTGGTGAGTGCGGCGCTGAGCATCGGTTGGGATCTGCACATCGGCTTGCCCGATGGCGGCAGTCAGATTGGCCAGTGGTTGATCGGCAGCGGATTGGGTTGTCACTTCAATCGACAGTTTTTCAGGCGTGCGCCGTCATTCATGGGCCGCACGTTGATCGGCACGGCACTGACCATGTTGATTGCGACCCTGGCGGCGTTGGGATTGAGCGCTTTAACCCATCTGGATCTGCGTTCGCTGACGCTGGGCATGATGCCCGGTGGTATCGCCGAGATGAGCCTGACGGCGGAGACCCTGCAACTGTCGGTGCCGCTGGTGACGGCGATGCAGGTGATGCGGCTGTTGTTCGTGCTGTTTCTGGCGGAGCCGTTGTTCAAATACTGGAATCGTAATCCCGAGTAAGACCGAGTTGCCCCCATCGCTGGCAAGCCAGCTCCCACAGATTATGTGCACACCGCAAAACCCTGTGGGAGCTGGCTTGCCAGCGATGGGGCCCTTCAGGCCAACATCAAACCGGCGGCAACCGCCACTCAATCGGCGTCTCGCCATTCTGCTCAAGAAACTTGTTGGTCCGGCCGAAGTGCCCGCATCCCAGAAAGCCACGATAAGCCGACAGCGGCGACGGATGCACCGAAGTAAGCACCAGGTGCTTGGTCGCATCGATCAGCTTCTGCTTGCTCTGCGCATGGGCGCCCCACAGCATGAACACCAGATGCGGTTGCCGCTCGCTGACCAGTTCGATGATCCGGTCAGTAAAAAACTGCCAGCCCTTGTCCTTGTGCGCATTGGCGTTGGCGCGCTCGACGGTCATGGTGGTGTTGAGCATCAACACGCCCTGATCCGCCCAGCTCTGCAAGTAACCGTGGCTGGGGATGTCGATGTTCAGGTCGCGTTTCAACTCTTTATAGATGTTGACCAGTGACGGCGGCGCTGGCACGCCCGGTTGCACCGAGAAACACAAGCCGTGGGCCTGGCCCGGGCCGTGGTAGGGGTCCTGGCCGAGGATCACCACTTTCACTTTATCCAGCGGAGTGGAGTTCAGCGCATTGAAAATCAGCGGCCGTGGCGGATAGATTTCCTTGCCGGCCGCCTGTTCCTGCTGCAGAAAGTTGCGCAACTCTGCCATGTAAGGCTGGTCGAATTCAGCACGCAGTGCCTCCTTCCAGCTCGGTTCGAGTTTGATACGGTCGTCAGCAGTCATGGTCATACCCGGCAAAAACAATGGGGCGAACCCTAGGAAAGCCGGCCACGCTTGTCAATTGATCTGATGCAGATCCGGCACTTTCCCACGCAGCGATCATACTGATCGTTCAAATTTCCGATCGAGGTCACGATGAATCTGCACTTCGAAGAACTCTGCGGCACCAACGGCGCCCGCATCGGTATCGCCAGCCTGGATGCTGAAAAATCGCTCAACGCGCTGTCCCTGCCGATGATCAACGCCCTTAGCGACAAACTGGACGCCTGGGCCAAGGATCCGCAAATCGTCTGCATGCTGTTGCGCGGCAACGGCGCCAAAGCCTTCTGCGCTGGCGGTGAAGTGCGCAGCCTGGTGGAAGCCTGTCGCGCACATCCCGGTGAAGTCCCGCCGCTGGCAGCACAGTTTTTTGCGGCCGAATACCGCTTGGACTACAGCCTGCACACCTATCCGAAACCACTGATCTGCTGGGGCCACGGTTATGTGCTGGGTGGCGGCATGGGTCTGTTGCAAGGCGCCAGTACGCGGATCGTCACGCCGAGCAGCCGTCTGGCGATGCCGGAAATCAGCATTGGGCTGTATCCGGATGTCGGCGCCAGTTGGTTTCTGGCGCGGTTGCCGGGCAAGCTCGGTCTGTTCCTCGGATTGACCGGCGCGCACATGAATGGCCGTGACGCGATCGACCTCGATCTGGCCGACCGCTTTCTGCTCGACGAGCAACAACCGGAGCTGATTGAAGGCCTGCTGCAACTCAACTGGCAGGAACAGACCGACATGCAACTCAACAGCTTGCTCAAGGCCTTGCAGCAGGAAGCCGTAGAGCAGATGCCTGAGGCGCAGTGGCTGCCGCGTCGTCGGCAGATCGACGAACTGCTCGATGTCAGCGACGTCACCTGCGCCTGGAAAGCCATCAGCCTGCAACGCGACAGCAGCGACCCGCTCATCGCCCGCGCGGCAAAAACCCTCAGCGAAGGCTCGCCGCTGACCGCCCATCTGGTCTGGCAACAGATTATCCGCGCGCGGCACATGTCGCTAGCCGAAGTCTTTCAGATGGAATACACCCTGAGCCTCAATTGCTGCCGGCATCCGGAGTTCAGCGAAGGGGTTCGGGCGCGGTTGATCGACAAGGATCAAAAGCCGCACTGGCATTGGCCGGACATCAGCAGCGTGCCGGATGCGGTGGTTGAGGCGCATTTTCATAAAGCGTGGGAAGGTCGGCATCCGTTGGCGGATCTGACGGCTTACTGACTGAATCGCAGGCACAAAAAAGCGGCGCATCATGCGCCGCTTTTATTTGCGGGTCAGTTACCAGCGATTGCCACGTCCGTTGTGGTCGCCGCGACCGCTATGGCGGTCGTAATTGCCGCGTCCGCTGTGGCGATCATAGTTGCCGCGACCGCGGTGGTCATTGTCCCAACCGCCGCGACGGTGGCCTTCCCAGCGTCCGCGATCATTACCGTGCCAGCGACGGCTCTCGTAGTAACGCGGCGACGGTTGATAGTAGCGCGGCGCCGACTGGTAATAACGCGGTTGCTGATAGTAACGCGGCGCTGGCTGGTAATAGCGCGGAGCCGAGTAGTACGTGCCGCCAGTGTTGTAGTACGCCGGTGCGGGTGATGTGTAGACCTCAGACCTGTAATAAGTGTCCGCGTACGAATACGGGGCACAACCGGTGACGGAAAACATCAACGCAGCAAGCAGAAGAATTCGTCGATACATGGCGGCCTCCTGGACCGCGGGTAGCCACACCAGCGACGCTGGCAGGCGTCAGTCTTTTATTCGGTGACTGACGAAAGATCAGACACCGATTTCCGAATCTGGTGCGATTCCGCAACAAGTTGAAACAAGTGATTTATGAAACCCTGTTCACTCGCAGAACGCGGTCATTCATCTGCTGATTAATGGTGGTCAGCGTGATATCCGCCGCCGTGATAAGCCATATTCTGGCCAACATCAGATCAGCGGCGTGAACGCTGCATCACGGTGCAGCCGCGCACCAACACAACGCACCTTGCTGATACCTGCGCATAGCCTTTCAACGTCATAGCCGCGTGGCAGAGCGCTTGCGCCGACTTGGCACGCCTCTCGCTATAGAAAACCCGTGCAGGAGTCATCACAGGTTCGCGGCACCACAATTTGCAATGGCTGACTAGGGTTCCGGCTCGCAATCGCGAGTGACTGGTCCGAGAGTTGGCGACCTCCAGTTGAGGTTACACGGCGGGACAAAAGCCCGGGAGACAAGCCACCGTTCGCGGTGCCGCGTTGCCTTCCTGTCCGCCCTTTTTCAACTGGAGAATCCGCTATGTCCCGACTACGTTTCCCCGCCCTGCTCGCTGCCGCGTTCGCCGCGCTGCTCAGCACCCAATCCTTTGCCGCGCAGAAAGACCACTTCAGTGTCTGCTGGACGATCTATGCCGGCTGGATGCCGTGGGAATACGCCGGCAGCCAGGGCATCGTCGACAAATGGGCGAAGAAGTACGGGATCAAGATCGACGTGGTGCAACTCAACGATTACGTCGAATCGATCAACCAGTACACCGCTGGCCAGTTTGACGGCTGCACCATGACCAACATGGATGCGCTGACCATTCCAGCGGCGGGTGGCGTCGACAGCACCGCGCTGATCGTCAGCGATTTCTCCAACGGCAACGACGGCATCGTCCTCAAGGGCGACGGCAAGAAGGTTGCCGACCTCAAGGACATGGACGTCAATCTGGTCGAACTCTCGGTGTCGCACTACCTGCTGGCACGGGCGCTGGACTCGGTCGACTTGAGCGAGAAAGACCTGAAAGTGGTCAACACCTCCGATGCCGACATCTCCGCCGCCTTCAATACCGATCAGGTCAACGCGGTGACCACCTGGAACCCGATGCTCTCGGACATCAAGGCCAAACCCGGCGTCACCGAGGTGTTCAACTCCAGCCAGATTCCCGGCGAGATCATGGACATGATGGTGGTCAACAGCGCCACCCTCAAAGACAACCCGGCGCTGGGCAAAGCACTGACCGGCGCCTGGTTCGAAGTCGTCGAATTGATGAACGCGAAAAACGCCGCGAGCAACGCTGCGCTGGAACACATGGCCAAGGCCTCGGGCACCGATCTGGCCGGCTTCCAGGCGCAACTGGCCACGACCAAACTGTTCGCCACACCGAGTGAAGCGCTGAGCTTCGCCACCAGCAAGCAACTACCGGAAACCATGCGCAAAGTCGCCGAGTTTTCGTTCCAGCACGGTTTGCTCGGTGAAGGTGCCAAAGACACCAGTGCGGTGGGCATGGCCTTCGCCAACGGCGTGACCAGCGGCGACACCGGCAACCTCAAGCTGCGTTTCGATCCGACCTACGTGCAGATGGCCGCCGACGCCAAGCTGTAAGCCACGGAGGATTTGGCCATGCGCCTGATCAATCGCCACCCCGATCGCCCGAGTCGTTTGCTGTTGGTGATTCTGCCGTTCGCTTTGCTGCTGTTCGCCTACTTCATGGGCTCGGCCGAACGACTGGCAGAAAACCCCAACGACAAACTGCTGCCCAGTGCCGTGCAGATGACCGATGCGGTGAAACGTCTGGCCTTCAATGCCGACAGCCGCACCGGCGACTATCTTTTGTGGCAGGACACGCTGTCGAGTGTGCGGCGCCTGGCTATCGGCCTCGGTATCGCGGCACTGGCCGGGCTGTGCCTGGGCATCGCCGCGGGCACGCTGCCGCTGTTCGGCGCTCCGCTGTCGCCATTGCTGACAGTGCTGTCGATGGTGCCGCCGCTGGCGATCCTGCCGATTCTGTTCATCGTGTTCGGCTTGGGCGAGTTGTCGAAAGTGATGCTGATCGTGATCGGCATTACCCCGGCACTGGCTCGCGATCTGGAGCAGCGTGCCCGGGACATTCCCGTCGAACTGCTGATCAAGGCGCAGACCCTCGGCGCCTCGACCTGGACGCTGATACTGCGCGTGGTGCTGCCACAACTGTTGCCGCGCCTGCTGATCTCGCTGCGGCTTATGCTCGGCTCGGCGTGGCTGTTTCTGATTGCCGCTGAGGCGATCGCTTCCACCGACGGCCTCGGCTACCGGATTTTTCTGGTACGCCGTTATCTGGCGATGGACGTGATCCTGCCGTACGTGGTGTGGATCACCCTCCTCGCCTGGCTGATGGATTGGGGCCTCAAATCCCTGACCCGGCGGGCATTTCCCTGGTATGAGGGGGCGGCCAAATGAGCTTCATCACGGTGAAAAACGTCTGGCAGCAATACGCCGATCAAGTCGTGCTCGAAGGCCTGAACCTGCACGTCAACGAAGGCGAGTTCTGCACGTTGGTGGGTGCGTCCGGTTGCGGAAAATCAACCTTCCTGCGCTTGCTGCTTGGCCAGGAAACCGCCAGTCGCGGCGAGATCCTGCTCGACGGTCAACCGCTGGCCAGCGAACCGGATGCCAGCCGTGGCGTGGTGTTCCAGCGCTATTCAGTGTTCCCGCATTTGAGCGTGCTGGACAACGTCGCCCTCGGCCTTGAACTGCCCCGCGCGCCACTGCTCGGTCGGTTGTTCGGCAGCGCGAAAAAAGACGCCCGCGAACAGGCCTCGGCGCTGTTGCACAAGGTCGGTCTGGGCCATGCGCTGGACAAATATCCGGCGCAGTTGTCCGGCGGCATGCAACAGCGCCTGGCGATTGCGCAGGCGCTGATCATGAAACCGCGCGTGTTGCTGCTCGACGAACCCTTCGGCGCGCTCGATCCGGGCATTCGTAAAGACATGCACGCGCTGCTGCTGGAACTGTGGCGCGAGACGCGACTGACGGTGTTCATGGTCACCCATGACTTGTCGGAGGGCTTCAGCCTCGGCACGCGATTACTGGTCTTCGACAAAGTCCGTGTCGACCCGCACGCCCCAGGCGCCTATGGCGCGCGCATCACCTACGACATCCCTTTGAACAGCGACCGCCGCGCCCAACGCGCCGCCGTCGAGGCCTTGCCGGTGCCACTGGCGGGCGTACTTCGAACCGCTTGAGAGGACTGATCCTGTGAATGATCCGATGACTGATTCGACCCAACTGTTCCCACCTTTCGCCGAGGAAATGCTGCCCGGTGGCGGCCACCGCTCCTTCGTCCTCAAGCGCGGCCAACTGCTGCGCCTGACCGACCTGCGCGGCGGCGCCAACGTCAGCCTGACGTTGCTCAACGCCAACGAAAAAACCGAGCGGCTGAACCTGCCCGACAGCCTCAAATGCCAGCACACCGCCAAGCTCACCGCCGGCCATTGTCTGTACTCGGACATGGGCCGCGTGCTCGCGGCGATTACCGCCGACACCTGCGGCTGGAGCGACAGCCTCGGTGGTGTGCTCTGCGCCGAAGAAGTCGCGCAAAAGTACGGTCAGGGCCGTTATCAAGAGCTGCGCAACGGCTTCTTCCGCAACGGCACCGACAACCTGCTGGTGGAACTCGGCAAGTGGGGCTTGGGCCTGTCCGACCTGCTGATGACCCTAAATCTGTTCAGCCGGGTCAACGTCGATGAGGCCGGGCGTTTTCACTTCGTCGAGGGCAACGCCAAGGCTGGCGATTACATCGAGCTGTACGCGCCGATGGACACGCTGGTGGTGCTGACCGCCCTGCAACATCCGATGGATCCCTCGCCCGAATACGCGCCAAAACCGCTGAAGCTGAGCTGGATGAACGCCGACGCCAGCGTCGCCGAACACTGCCGCACCTCGCGCCCGGAGAACGAGCGCGGCTTTATCAACACCGACCGTTTGTTCGCCTGAGGATCGCTGCCATGTCACTTGCCATCGCCCCTGCTACAGCTGCACAAAACCGACATCCCGACAGCGCCGTCTACCGGGCCACCATCCCTGCCGGTGAGCCGTGGTTGATGGAGGTCAAGGCTGGCCAGACCCTGCGCATCCTCGATCTTGAGGGCAATCAGGCCGTCGACACCTTGTTCTACAGCGTCGCCAATCCCAGGGAACGCTACGACGTGCAACGCACTTTGCGCCGGCAGAACAGCGTTTACCTGAGCACCGGCAGCGTGCTGTTTTCCAATCTCGGCAAGCCGATGCTGACCATCGTTGCCGACACCTGCGGGCGTCACGACACCCTCGGCGGTGCCTGCGCGCAAGAGAGCAACACCGTGCGCTACGCCCTGGAAAAACGCTACATGCACAGCTGCCGCGACAACTACCTGCGCGCCTGTGTCCACGACGGTCGGCTGGGCAAAAGCGACATCGGCCCGAACATCAATTTCTTCATGAATGTGCCGGTGACGGCCGACGGCGGGCTGACCTTTGAAGACGGGATTTCTGCACCGGGCAAATACGTCGACCTGCGCGCCGAGATGGACGTGATCGTGCTGATCTCCAACTGCCCGCAACTGAACAACCCGTGCAACGCCTACAACCCGACACCTGCGGAGCTACTGGTATGGAACTGAAAATGAGCCGTTTGCGGCGGTGGTTGTTTGCCTTGTGTCAGGCCCGATCCGGGCAGTGCATCAAATAACCGCGCCCCTGTAGGAGCTGCCGCAGGCTGCGATCTTTTGATCTTGATCTTCATCTGCAAAATCAAAAGATCGCAGCCTTCGGCAGCGCTTACAGGGGACGGGTGCAATTCAGTCATTCGGGACGGCCCGAGGACCTTTTACAAACGGCGGGACGGCCCGCCTCCCAGTCGAGCCAGCGCATTCGGGCGGCTCCAGGGGACAAGCCATGTTCGAAAAAATCCTCATCGCCAACCGTGGCGCCATCGTCTGCCGGATCCTGCGTACCCTCGCGCAACTGCAGGTCAAGGGTGTGGCCGTGTATTCCGAAGCCGATGCCGCCAGCCTGCATATCCTCCAGGCCGATGAAGCGCACAGCCTCGGCGAAGGTGCGGCGGCCGGCACCTATCTGGCGGTTGATAAAATCCTCGCAATTGCCAAAGCCAGCGGCGCCACGGCGATTCATCCCGGCTACGGTTTCCTCTCGGAAAACGCTGCGTTCGCCGAAGCCTGCGCAGCACAAGGCATCGCCTTCATCGGCCCGACACCGGAGCAACTGCGGGTGTTCGGCCTCAAGCACACGGCCCGCGCTCTGGCCAAACAGCACGGCGTGCCGATGCTCGAAGGCAGCGAACTGCTCGACAGCCTCGACGCCGCACTGATCGCCTGTGAGCAGGTCGGTTACCCGGTGATGCTCAAAAGCACCGCCGGCGGAGGCGGTATCGGCATGCGCGTGTGCCGCAACGCCAGCGAACTGAGTGAGTCGTTCGAAGCGGTCAAACGCCTCGGCCAGAACAATTTCAGCGACGCTGGCGTGTTCATCGAGAAATACATTCAGCGCGCCCGACATCTGGAAGTGCAGGTCTTCGGTGACGGTCACGGTGAGGTCATCGCCCTCGGCGTGCGCGACTGCTCGGTGCAGCGGCGCAACCAGAAAGTTCTCGAAGAAACCCCAGCGCCCAATCTGCCGGCCGGCATGGCGGATGAGCTGTGCGTCGCCGCAATCAAACTGGCCAAAGCGGTGAATTACCGCAGCGCCGGCACCGTCGAATTTGTCTTCGATAGCGAGGCGCAGCGTTTTTACTTTCTTGAAGTGAACACGCGATTGCAGGTGGAACACGGCGTCACCGAGCAGGTGTGGGGCGTCGATCTGGTGCGCTGGATGGTCGAACTGGCGGCGGGCGATCTTCCACCGTTGGCCGAGTTGTTTCGCGAGCTCAAACCCGAGGGCCACGCGATTCAGGCACGCCTGTATGCAGAAGATCCGGGGCGTGATTTTCAGCCGAGTCCGGGCTTGCTGACCGCCGTGGAATTCGCGCCGGCCAACGGGATTCAACTTCGCATCGACACTTGGGTCGAGGCTGGATGCGAGATCCCGCCGTACTTCGATCCGATGATCGCCAAGGTCATCACCTGGGCACCGAGCCGCGAACAGGCGCGCACCGAACTGCATCAAGCGCTGGGCGCCAGTGT
Source organism: Pseudomonas sp. P116 (assembly GCF_020149425.1). Taxonomy (NCBI): domain Bacteria; kingdom Pseudomonadati; phylum Pseudomonadota; class Gammaproteobacteria; order Pseudomonadales; family Pseudomonadaceae; genus Pseudomonas; species Pseudomonas sp. P116. The sequence goes on from NZ_JACVHB010000001.1 coordinate 985,641, forward strand.
GTTGTACGGCGTGGAAACCAACCGCGACTATTTGCGGCAAATTCTGATGGACACGCCGTTCGCCAGTGGTGAGCCGTGGACCCGTTGCCTCGAAGGTCTGGTGTATCGCGCCAACACTTTCGAAGTGCTCAGCGCCGGCACGCAAACCAGCGTGCAGGACTACCCCGGCCGTCTCGGTTACTGGGCGGTCGGCGTGCCGCCATCGGGGCCGATGGACAGCCGCGCGTTGCGTCTGGGCAATCGTCTGCTGGGCAATGCCGACGGTGCGGCGGCGCTGGAAATCACCATGAGCGGGCCGTTGCTGCGCTTCAACTGCGATGCCGTTGTGGCGGTGACCGGCGCGCCGATTGCCCTGACGCTCGATGGTGAAACGGTGCCGATGAACACAGCATTGCTGATTCCGGCTGGCGCGACGTTGAACCTCGGCAGCATCAGCGGCGCCGGGGCGCGCAGTTATCTGTGTCTGCGCGGCGGCTTGCAGGTACCGGATTACCTGGGCAGCAAAAGCACCTTCACCCTCGGCCAGTTCGGCGGGCATGCCGGTCGAGCATTGCGTGCCGGGGACGTGTTACACGTGCCCGCGTTGGCTGATCGCAGCGCTGGGCAGCAACTTGCCGAACATCATGTCAGCGAGTTACCGGCAGTGCGGCAGATTCGCGTGATCTATGGCCCGCACGGGGCGCCGGAATACTTCACCGAACACTACATCGGCACCTTCTTTGCGACCCAGTGGGAAGTGCATTTCAACTCCAGCCGTACCGGCGTGCGGTTGATTGGCCCCAAGCCCGAATGGGTGCGCGCCGACGGTGGCGAGGCCGGGTTGCATCCGTCGAACATTCACGACAATCCCTACGCCATCGGCGCGGTGGATTTCACCGGCGACATGCCAGTAATCCTCGGCCCCGACGGCCCGAGTCTCGGCGGGTTTGTGTGCCCGGTGACGGTCATCGAAGCGGATTTGTGGCAACTGGGACAGCTCAAGGCTGGCGATAAAATCCAGTTCATCCCGGTCGACCTCAAGACCGCCCGCGATCTCGCCTGCCAATGGGATACCTGTGGGAGCTGGCTTGCCAGCGATGGGGGCCGTCCAGACACCGCATCAACTTCATCGCTGGCAAGCCAGCTCCTACAAGGACTTTTGTCGCCTGTGGTTCTGGAGTTGGGTCAGGGCGATATGCGTCTCGTTGGGCGCGTATCCGGCGACACGCATCTGTTGCTGGAAATCGGCGCACCCGAGCTCGATCTCGTCCTGCGCTTTCGTGCCCACGCCCTCATGCAGGCGCTGGAAAGCAAAGCCCTGACGGGCGTGATCGACCTCACGCCCGGCATCCGCTCGCTGCAAGTGCACTACCAGCCTGAGCAATTGCCGCTGGCCGATCTGCTCGGCATTGTCGCTGGCGAGTGGGACGCGGTGTGCGCCGCCCAGGACTTGCAAGTGCCGTCACGCATCGTGCACCTGCCATTGTCCTGGGATGATCCGGCCTGCCAGTTGGCCATCGAAAAATACATGACCACCGTGCGCAAGGACGCGCCGTGGTGCCCGAGCAATCTGGAGTTCATTCGCCGCATCAACGACCTGCCCAACCTCGACGAAGTGCAGCGTACGGTGTTCGATGCGAGCTATCTGGTGATGGGTCTTGGCGACGTTTACCTCGGTGCACCCGTGGCCACGCCGCTAGATCCGCGTCACCGATTGGTCACCACCAAATACAACCCGGCGCGCACCTGGACCGCCGAAAACTCGGTGGGCATCGGCGGCGCCTACATGTGCGTCTACGGCATGGAAGGCCCCGGCGGTTACCAGTTCGTCGGGCGCACCTTGCAGATGTGGAATCGCTATCGCGAGGTCGCGGCATTCAATGGCAAACCGTGGCTGTTGCGCTTTTTCGACCAGATTCGCTTCTACCCGGTGAGCGCCGAAGAACTGCTGCGCATCCGCCGCGACTTTCCCCTCGGGCGCTTCGATCTGAACATCGAACACAGCCAACTCAACCTCGCCGACTACCAGGCTTTTCTCAATCACGAAGCCGAGAGCATTGGCGCGTTTCGACGCCAGCAACAGGGCGCATTCAACGCCGAGCGCGAACGCTGGATCGCCAGCGGCCAGGCGCATTTCGACAGTGAAGAAGCCATACCCGAATCTACCGAAGACGCGCCCCTGGCCAACGGTCAGCAAAGCGTCGACAGCCACATCGCCGGCAACCTCTGGCAGGTGCAAGTCGAAGCCGGCAGCCGCGTGCAGGCGGGCGATGTGCTGGTGATTCTGGAGTCGATGAAGATGGAAATCCCAGTCCTCGCGCCGATGGCCGGCGTGGTGCGCGAGATTCGTGTGCAGCCCGGCTCGGCGGTGCGCGCCGGACAACGGGTCGTGGTGCTGGAACTCGACTGAAACCTATTTCGAAAAGGATAAATTCATGAATCTGCAACTCGATGTTCTGCGCCAGGCCTACCGCAATGGCGACACCACGCCGCGCAAACTGCTGCCGCTGCTGCGCGAAAAAGCCGCCGCGCTGAATCCCGACTATCACCTGTTCATCCACCTGCTCAGCCTCGAAGAGCTGGAGCCTTATCTGGCCGCCCTCGATGGTCGCGATCTTGAAGCTTTGCCGTTGTTTGGTGTGCCGTTTGCGATCAAGGACAACATCGATCTGGCGGGCATTGCCACCACCGCTGCGTGCCCGGCGTTCGCCTACGTGGCGGAACGCTCGGCGACCATCGTCGAGCAACTGTTGGCGTTGGGCGCGATTCCGCTGGGCAAGACCAACCTCGACCAGTTCGCCACCGGCCTCAACGGCAGCCGCTCACCTTACGGCGCATGCCCCAACAGCGTGTTGCCGGAATATCCGTCCGGCGGTTCCAGCGCCGGGTCGTCACTGGCGGTGGCGTTGGGCGTGGCGAGTTTTGCCTTGGGCACCGACACGGCCGGCTCCGGTCGGGTACCGGCGGCGCTCAACAATCTGGTCGGGTTAAAGGCCAGCAAAGGACTTATCTCCACGGCCGGTGTGCTGCCGGCGTGCCGCACGCTGGACTGCGTCACCACGTTTACGGCGACGGCACGCGAGGCCAGTCAGTTGCTGGCGTTGACCGCCAGACTTGATCCGCGCGATGAATACAGTCGCCGCAATCCGTCGTGGAATGACGGCTCGGCATTCGGTGCGCCACGACCGTTTCGTTTCGGCGTACCGCGCGCGCAGGACCTGGAATTTTTCGGCTGCGAAGAAGGCCCGCGACTGTTCGGCGACGCCATTGAACGGCTGCAAGCGTTGGGGGGAGAAGCAGTCGAACTGGATTTGTCTCCGTTCCTCGAAGCTGCGCGCCTGCTGTATGACGGGCCGTGGGTTGCCGAGCGTTACAGCGTTGCCGGAGAACTGATGGAGCAGCAGCCTGAAGCGGTGCTGCCGGTGATCCGCGCTGTGCTGGCCAAAGCCCCGGCGGTCACTGGCGTGCAGACGTTCCGCGCGCAATACCGGTTGCAAGCCCTTAAAGCCCTGTGTGAGCGCGCGCTCGAAAACCTCGACTGCGTGCTGACGCCGACCATAGGCCGAGCCGTGACGCTGGCCGAACTGGACGCCGAACCGGTGCTGCGCAATTCCGAACTGGGTTACTACACCAACTTCATGAACTTGCTCGATTACGCTGCCGTCGCCGTGCCGAGTGCATTCATGAGCAACGGTTTGCCGTGGGGCGTGACCCTTTTTGGCCGGGCGTTTACCGATCAGTATCTGCTGAGCGTGGCGGACGCATTGCAGCGTCAGCAAGATTCAATGTTGCCAACGCCCACCAATGTCGCACGCCATGACCGTGCGCGAATCGTCGTGTGCGGCGCACATCTGCAAGGGTTGGCGTTGAACTGGCAACTTACTCAGCGTGGCGGGCGGTTGCTCGAGACGACATTCAGCTCTGCGAACTATCAACTGCACGCCTTGGCCGGCGGCCCGCCGTTGCGTCCAGGCATGGTTCGGGTGAAGGCTGGCGGCGTGGCGATCGCGGTGGAAGTCTGGGACTTGCCGAGCAGCGAGCTGGGCTCGTTCCTCACCGGGATTCCCGCACCGCTGGGGTTGGGCAAAGTGCAACTGGCAGATGGTCGTTGGGAATGCGGTTTTATCTGTGAGCCGTATGGCTTGGAAGGTGCCTTGGATATCAGCCATTTGGGTGGCTGGCGGGCGTACCTGAAAACCCTGGCCTGACCGTTCCCCATGTAGGAGTGAGCCTGCTCGCGATGGCGGTTTATCAGTCACATCCTGGTGACTGTCACACCGCGATCGCGAGCAGGCTCACTCCTACAAGGATCGGCGCAATTTCTATGTAATGGCACCTTGCACAGTCTGCCGTCGCGGGTCGATCATGCGCTGTACCGGGCCAGTCAAAACGGCCGCAACCGCACCTGCGTGGAAATGCCTCACTCGACCTATGCCTGAATCTGACGTTAAACCCGACCTCTGCCCGGCCTGCGGCGCCCGCAACGATTGCAGCCTGGCTGACCCGCGCACCGCCGATCGCGCCTGCTGGTGCTACGGCGTGAGCATTGATCCGGCGGTGCTCCAGGCCTTGCCGTCAGCACTACGCGACAAATCCTGCCTGTGCCCGCGATGCGCGCAGGTCGAGGCGCAACTGCAAGCGGCCGGTCAGCCGATCCCGTAAGATGCGTGCCCCCTGATTCGTTGAAACCTGAACATGCGCGTCGACCGTTTCCTCAGCAATCTGCCCCGCTACAACCGTCAGCAGGTTCGCCTGTTGCTGGTGGAAAAGCGCGTGCGCGTTGACGGAAAAGTCGTCAGCGACCCGCACAGTGAAGTTCTTGAATTCAGCCGCATCGAAGTCGATGACGAAGTGCTGCAACTCGGCAAACCGGCGCGCTACTTCATGCTGCACAAGCCACCGGGCTGCGTCAGCGCCACTCGCGATCCGCAACATTCGACCGTGCTAGACCTGATCAATGAACCGGACAAGGACGAGCTGCACATTGCCGGACGCCTGGACTTCAACACCACCGGGCTGATGCTGATCACCAACGACGGCGCCTGGTCGCGGCGCCTGACCCAGCCGCAAACCAAATTGCCAAAGGTCTATTACGTCGAGACCGAGCAGGAAATCGGCGCGCAATATGCGAGCCAGTTTGCCGAAGGCATCTACTTCGCCTTCGAAGACCTGACCACGCAACCTGCGCAGCTGGAGCTCCTCGGATCACACTCGGCACGCCTGAGCATCGTCGAGGGCCGCTACCATCAGGTGAAGCGCATGTTTGGCTTTTTCAACAACAAAGTGCTGCGTCTGCACCGTGAATCCATGGGCCCGCTGCGGCTCGATGACGCGCTAAAACCGGGCGAGTACCGCGCTTTGCGCACCGAAGAGATTCATTTGTTCTAAGCCTGTGACCGCTCAGCAGAAGTTGTCGAACAATTTGCCAATGGCACTTGCGCGATCCTGCTCCCCCTGCTTGAATCAGGACGTCGGACGAAATGTGACCGACGAGTCACACCATACTTCTAAGAAACTTTTTGCCGGTCGTCAGCCCCCAGGGCTGCGCCTCAGCCGGCAGACTGCCCGCCAATAACAATACCCGTCGACCGCAGTCATGGATCGACATGGGCCAAGCAAATTCCAGGCGTATGCCTACCTGTCACAAAGCTCGTGCAATGTCTATTTGCGCGCATACCCGCTTGCTTGCCAGGAGTCTTATGACATGAGGCCAGAAATCGCTGTGCTGGATATACAGGGTCAGTATCGGGTTTACACGGAGTTCTATCGCGCAGACGCCGCAGAAAAGACCATCATTCTGGTCAACGGCTCGATGGCCACGACTGCGTCGTTTGCACAGACTGTGAAAAACCTGCACCCGCAATTCAACGTGGTCTGCTACGACCAGCCCTACGCGGGCCGGTCAAAAGCCCACAACCGTCACGAGAAACATCTGACAAAGGACGTTGAAGGGCAAATTCTGCTGGAGCTGATCGACCACTTCGCCGCCGAACACGTGCTGTCGTTCTCCTGGGGCGGCGCCGCGACTCTGGTTGCCCTTGCAAACCAGCCACGGCGCATCGAAAAAGCGGTGATCAGCTCGTTTTCGCCGGTGATCAACGCGCACATGCTTGATTACCTGGAGCGCGGCGTCGATTACCTCGGCCAGCGTGACGGTGATCGAGTCGGGCATCTGGTCAACAGCACTATCGGCAAACACCTGCCGTCACTGTTCAAACGCTTCAACTATCGCCACGTCAGCAGCCTGGCGGAGCACGAATACGGGCAGATGCACTTCCACATCAGCGACGTGCTGCACAGCGATCGTCAGTGCTATTTAGACGCGGCGAAGAAAATCAACGTGCCGGTGCTGTTTCTCAACGGCGAATGGGACGAATACACCGCCGCCGAGGATGCGCGCCTGTTCGGCAACCACGTGGCACAGAGCACCTTCAGCACCGTGCAAGCCACCGGGCACTTTCTCGACATGGAGCACAAAGCTGCGTGCCGCGACAGCCAGAACGCCTTGCTGGGCTTTTTGAAACCGGCACCGCAGGCGAGCCGAACGCGTTACTCGTTTGTACAGGATCAACATGCATTGGCCATTTGAAAGCGCGTCATCGCGAGCAAGACTGCCGGGCTGAGTGTTTTGTTTACCACCCCGCAGTGCTTGCTCGCGATCGACCGATTCAGTGCTGTAATGCCGTGCGCAGAAAGAAAAACTTCAAATCCGTGGCCGAGTCTGGTACAAAGTCAGCCGCTCTGAGCGGGTATAGTTTAATGGTAGAACAGTAGCTTCCCAAGCTTCCGACGAGGGTTCGATTCCCTCTACCCGCTCCACTCAATTTTGGTCTCACGTTGTGGTTTGACGGGGGATGCAGGAACAGAAAAAACCGGCCTTGATGGCCGGTTTTTTTGTGCCCGAAAAAAGGTTTACATCTGACATTTGGAACAACGCAAAAGCCTGCAACACACTCTCGATGCCTCCGTTGCTTCCCTATCTAGACTGCTTCAAACCACTGAGCTGATTAACAACGGATGACCGCTCGGTGATTACATTGTTGCCCGCGGATCATCGGTAGGTATAGTACCCACCACGCACACCACAGGGAGGTGTTGTGAATAGCCGTTTTTAATAGGTCAACTTGTCGCAGACGGTTGGTATTTAGTGAGAGTCAGAGGCAGTCACCATCACTTCAAGCATCCGACCAAGCCTGGACTGGTCACGGTGCCGCATCCGACGAAAGATCTGCTGAAGAAAACGGCCATCAGTATTTTGAAGCAAGCGCTGCTTTGATTGGCTCAGTCAGCAACCATGGAGATCAACGAATATGCTCTATCCGATTGCGATTTCAATAGGTGATGAAGAACACGCGTGGGGCGTGGAAGTGCCGGACATTCCCGGCTGCTTTTCGGCTGGCGACGATCTGGATGATGCCGTTGCCATGGCTCGCGAAGCCATCGAGGGGCATTTCGAGATTCTGGCCGAGGACGGTGCGCCGATTCCGGCTGCCAGTAAGTTGGGGCTCCATGTGGCCAATCCGAAGTTCGCCGGATGCGCGTGGGCAGTGGTGGATATTGATGTCGTGAAGTATTTGGGTAAAGCCCAGAAACTCAACATCACGCTGCCTGGACATTTGCTCAACCGCATTGATGAATATGTTTTGCATCACCCGGAGGAGAAGAGTCGTTCGGGGTTTCTGGCTTCGGCGGCTTTGAAGGTATTGCAGCAGGGTTGATATCCGCGGAGCATCAGATTTACCACCACCCTCCCCCTGCGCGGCCATCGACGAATACGCGTCATCACTTTCGAGGGAACCCACTGCGGTCCGTTTGCCGCTGACAACCTAACTCAAAAGAGCACTTGAGCCATGACTCAAAACATTTACGACGACCCTGAGTTCTTCCAGGGCTACAGCCAGATGAACCGCTCCATCGGCGGCCTCGATGCCGCGCCGGAATGGCCTGCGCTCAAGGCATTGCTGCCCTCCATGCACGGTTTGCACGTGGTGGATCTGGGCTGCGGTTATGGCTGGTTCAGCCGTTGGGCCAGCGAACAAGGCGCGCACAATGTGCTGGGGCTGGACGTCTCGGAGAAAATGCTGCAGCGGGCACGCGACACCACTTCGGTGGCAAACATCCGCTACGAACGCGCCGACCTGGAACAGCTCGACTTGCCCGCGTGCAGTTTCGACCTGGCCTACAGCTCGCTGGCGTTGCACTACATCAAGGATCTGCCAGGACTGTTTGCCCACCTCTACACAGCGCTGAAACCGGGTTCGCATTTTGTGTTTTCCATCGAACACCCGATATTCATGGCACCGCGCAATCCCGGCTGGCTGATCGACAGTGAAGGTCGCAAGCGCTGGCCGCTGGACAGTTATCAGATTGAAGGAGAACGGGTGACGAATTGGCTGGCAGAAGGTGTGATCAAGCAGCACCGCACCGTCGGCACATTGCTCAACTCGCTGATCGATGCCGGTTTCACCATTCGCCACGTTAACGAATGGGGCCCGAGCGATGAAGAAGTAGCGGCGCAACCCGCGCTGGCGGAAGAGCGGGAGCGGCCGATGATGATGCTGGTGGCGGTGCAGCGCTAGGACTGCGCAAACGGAATAATTGTGGCGAGGGGATTTATCCCCGATGGGGTGCGCAGCGCCCCCAGCTTCTATCTGAAAAGCGGGGGGCTGCTGCGCACCCCATCGGGGATAAATCCCCTCACCACAAATCGTATCTGCCCTCAGCGCGTGGCCACCATAAACAACCGCGGAAACGGCAACAGCACCGAGCCATCCGCCAACGCCGGATAAGCCTTCTCAACCTCAGCCAGATACCGCTCCAGATACTGCGTCCGCTCGCTTTCAGTCAACGGACTCAGAAACGGAATCAGCCCACTGCCCTTGAACCACTCAACCACCCCCGCAGCGCCATCCGACAACTGATGGTGATACGTGGTCCGCCACACATCGACCCGCGCGCAGTGCGGTCGCAGCATCGAAAAGTACTCGTTGGCGCTCGCCATGTCCGTACGCTGTCCGGCAGCGTCAGCGAGTTTGCTTGCCCACGGGCCATTCGCCGCGACTTCACGCATCAAGCGGTGGGAGGGTTCATTGAGATTGTCCGGCATCTGGATTGCCAGACTGCCACCCTGCGCCAGCTTGCCCGCCAGCGCCGGCAGCAACGCCGCGTGATCGGGTACCCATTGCAATACCGCATTGGCAAAGATCACATCGAAAGGGCCTTCATCGGCCCATCGATCAATCTCGGCGACATCGAACTGCAACTGCGGCAAGCGCTTGCGTGCGGCAGCGACCATGTCCGCCGAGCTGTCCAGCCCGCAGACTGTCGCCGCAGGAAAACGCTGCACCAGCAACTCGGTCGAGTTACCCGGGCCGCAACCGATATCGACCACCGATCGTGCTTCAGCCGTAGGAATCGCCGCCAGCAGATCGCGTGCCGGGCGGGTGCGTTCATCTTCGAATGCGACGTACTGTTTGGCGGACCAACTCATTGCGTTCTCCAATCGGGATATTTCAGCGGTGCATCACGATACAGGCAGCCCGGCAGGCAGTTCCAGACTGACAATTGGAAAACAGTGACAGCTTGTTTACCGCTATCGCAAATTTACCGGCTCTTATACAGAACCTGACCGTTCGTCGAACCAAACAAAAGCAATTTTGACAGCTAAAAAAACCTACCTATAGTCAAGTTGCGGCAGTCGGAAGGAACCCGATCTAAACGATTTCGTGCAAGGAGCACGGCCTGCGCATATCCCCATGACCGGTGGGTTCCTCCAGTAGTGTGCTCGCAAAAGCCTTACGGCAAGCAAGCGTCGTCGTGCCTGCATCGCAGTCCGACGTTCACTATGAAAAAAGGAGCGTCACCATGTCTCGCGTTACGGATATCCTTGTTTCCATCGACACCGAAACCATCCTGAAAAAGTACCCGAACATCAGCAAGAACCCCGCCTCGCCGACCCTGATTGATTGGAAACACGTGTATATGGTCACCAATCAGGACAACGTCGTCAGTGGCCAAGCGGGTGGCGAACTGGACCTCAAGGCGCAGGTCGGCGACTTGATTCGCTGGCGTGAAACCAGCCTGTCACAGAGCTTTGAAACGGCGGTCATTTTCTACAAATTCATCGGTAATGCCGGTGCTGACCTGATCTCGCCACCCTCGCCACGCAAGGCCACCGCCTGTGTTGCTGTGCCAAACACGAGCAATCCATCCGTCCCCAGCTGCCAGAAAGTCGATAACCACTACTGGTCTTCGGAAACCCTGTCCTGCGGCCGCGTGACCTACCACTTCCACTTCCTGATCGTCGACCGCAATTGCCAGATCATCGGCTGCTGCTCGTGGGATCCGTTCATTACCATTCACAACTGATGACGCGTCGGGTCCCTTGGCGACGAGGGGCCCGACCGCTCCGATGCCGCACCGGCCGGAACAGGAAGTCTTGCCTTGACCGAAGCGGCTGCCACCTTGCGCCAACATCATGAAAGGAATCCATGATGACTTCCGAACCGATCACTTCACCCTCTACTGCCGTCAATAACGCACACAACGTGTTACTGATCATCGATGCCGAATCCGTACTTTCGCGCTATCCGAAGCCAAGTATGGATGCCAGCAATCCGACGAGCATTACCAATGATCTGGTCTTTTTTGTAGCAGGTCATAGCCCCCAGGAAATAGTTGTAAATGACAGTAATATTAAAATCCCCGTCGAGATTGGCCGTCACCTTCATTTTCGCGCCCGGTCCATCAGCCTCATCGCTGAGCACAGCGTTGCGGTCTACAGCATGAATGTCGGCAACAGCGCCGTAATCACGCCACCGACGCTTGAGGTTCACCCTGGCCTGACCGTCCCCGCCCCTGATCCAGCCAACCCGACGAAACCTGGCAGCCACAAGGCAGACGATCACTACTGGGTCTGTAAAGCCACGACCTCCGGCACCGCCCAGTGCGAGTTGAGTTTCATGCTGGTCAATCAGCAATGTGAGGCGGAGGGATTTTTTGTTTGGCCGGTTGTAATTGAAATCACAGATTAATCAAATGAAAAAAGAACCGGCCAATAAGGCCGGTTTTTTGTCAGTCGTAAAATCCAACCGTCTTTTTCAGATGATCCGAATACTCATAGATGTCATCGACAGTGTTGATCGGATGACGTGTTTCGTTTTTTTCCTCATCGAAGATACCGAGATACTTCTGCGAGCGATTGAAATGCAAGCGACAGATCGGCTTGCGATTGTTGTCATCCAGCAGGATGCCGAAGTAGCTCTGCGTATCACGCTGAACGATTCGCTTGGCATCGACCACTGATCGAACCAACGCTCGAACAATGTGATACCCCTCCAACTCTTCGAGTGTTGTTAAAACCTTGTCATCCGACTCGTCACGTGGATCTACTGGATCTGTGCCGACAGGAGACGAGGGTAACGACGCTAACGCAGGCTGGATTGCTCCGCTCATTGCAGATTTGAGCCGGTCATTGATTTGGTCGTTGAGAAACTGCACAACGGCTTTTCGTGTCAGTTCATGAAACTGCTCACGTACTTTTTGCGTGATTACACCATCGTAAACACGAGAGGCGAAAACCTTGACGAAATCATCGTCCGGTTTGCTTACCTGGGCTGCAATCACCTTTTTTATCTGGCTTACATACTTGAGTTCGCCGGCAGCGCTGATGATCGAGTCGACGTCAAAAGCGGATTTAGTCAACTTCACCAACTCGGGAACCGAGTACTCATCGATATCCAGCAGATCCAGCTCCAAGAATGGTTTTTCATCCATCTTGTTCGGCGCATCCAGATCGGTAAAAAATTTGTATACCTGCCCGTTAGTCAGGATAGAGATGCGTGCGCTTGTGACATGAAAGTAGCGAAATAGCTGAGATGCATGGTTGATGTGAAGCGGCTCACCGATTTTCTTGCACTCGATGAGAATTTGTACTTCGCCGTCTTTCATAATGGCGTAATCGATTTTCTCTCCCTTTTTCGTACCTATGTCGCAGACAAATTCGGGGGTTACCTCTGTCGGGTCAAAGACGTCGTACCCCAAAACGGTGCTGATAAATGGCATCACGAACGCGTTCTTTGTCGCTTCCTCGGTTTGGATTGCAGCGCTCTGCAATCTGACTTTCGCGGCTAAACTGGCTAACTTTTCGAAAAACTCCATGAGCGGCCCCTCGCGTGATTTCAATCCCTGTGCTGACCTACTGGCGATTTGATTGCCACTTGATACTAGACACAAACCAGCACAATGAAAGTTCGCCGCTTGGAACTCGTGATCAAAGTTCGAGACTTGGGCGTCTTTAACGAAAGTGGGCAGTTGTAAGTAGAATTTTCATCAAGCCGTCAGTGTCTGAATTTCAGTCACCCAACAACAAGGATTACGGCTATGAAATTCGCGAAGATTTCCCAGAAGCTTGCCCTGTGGGCCGGCAGTCCCAAGACGTTCATGGGGGCGTTGATCCTGATTGGGTTGTGGGGAATGAGTGGGCCGATTTTCGGTTACAACGACACCTGGCAACTGATCATCAATACCTCGACGACGATCATCACGTTCCTGATGGTGTTCCTGATCCAGAACACCCAGAACCGCGACACCGACATTCTGCATTTGAAACTTGATGAGTTGCTGCGGGTAAACAAGGAAGCACAAAACGCGATGTTGGGGCTCGAAGCGCTGGATCTGAAGCAGTTGGAAGCGCTCCGCAAGCACTACCGCAGTTTGGGTGAGGGAGAGGTTTTCAATCTTGAGGGGTTGGGCGACAAGGGTAAGACGAAGCAGGATTTGAATGAGTGCTGATGCAAAAATCTAAAGATCGCAGCCTGCGGCAGCTCCTACACAAATCCTCTGTAGGAGCTGCCGCAGGCTGCGATCTTTTAATCTTTTGATCTTTTGATCTTTTGATCTTTTGATCTTTTGATCTTTTGATCTTTTGTTCAGGTCAGCGGCTAGCCTGCAGCGACCGAGCCATCTGCAGATGATTCTGCAACTTAGGCAAGGTCTCATCGGCGAAGGCCTTGATCTCAGGCACGGTGGTGGTTTGCGCCTCCTGCTGAATCTGCTGGATTGCCTCTTCAGTGGCTTTCACCTGACTGGCGGCGTACGCCTGATCGAAGGTTGCGCCATCTTTCACTTCAGGAATCAATTCTTTGGCCTTGTCGGCCATTTCTTCACGCGGCGCGACGGGCAGGTCGAGTTTTTTCGCAATCTTCGCCAGATGTTGATTGGCCGTGGTGCGGTCGTTGATGACGACGATGGTGAAATCCTTGACCTCTTTGGATTCGGTCTTCTGATGCGCCAGACGGCTGGCTTCGATGTCGGCCATGCCTTTGGCGGAAGCATCGTTGATGAATTCGGCAGGCGACTGGGCAAAAGCACTGCTGGTGAACAATCCCAACAGTGTGAAAAAACTTAAACGTCGTAACTGGGTGGCCATCCGGCTCATGGTCGCGCCCTCCTTCTTGCTGAATTCAAGCGGGAGCTTGCGCCCCCGCCTCTCAATCAAAACTACCTTCACCGACTACTTCGATTTCTGAGCAGGTTTGCGGCCCGTTTCTGTTTTCGCAGGCTCTTTATCGACCGTCGTTGTGGTGGTTTTCCCACCTTTGCGACCAGCTTCAGAAGCCTTCGTTCGATCGTTGGCGAAGTTTCCCGAGTTCGAGTTTCTTGAATTAGGCATGATTCTCTACCTCTTGGTATTGATCGTAGCGAGCAGGTGCCCGCCTAGATTGAGAATTTTCTTACCGACAAAGGTTTAGAAAAATTGCCATCGCTGCGACGAACGGTGAACCCCGCGCTGCATAGATCAAGCCTTGTTCGGCATCAATCCCGGCAACGCATGCAGCAGGGCATTGATGGCGAAACCGATGAACATTACGCCGCACAACCGAGTGATGAGCAGTTCGTGACGCTGGTACACCGTGCGCACTCGCTGCGCGCCAACCACGCCTATCAGAATCGCGTAGGCGAGCAGTCCACCAAGGAAACTCAGGGCGATCAGCGCTGGCAACATCGACCAGTTGAGCAGCTCGGCGCGGCTCGACAGCAGCGCGGTAAACGTCGCCACGGCTACTGGATAGGCCTTGGGATTGGTCAGGCCGAACAGAATGCCGTGCCAGAACGGATTGCGCGCCGCGCCCTGCGGTTGATCATCGCTGCGCCGTTGCGCACGCACTGCACGCCAACCGAGCCAGAACAGGTACAAGCCACTCAGTACGCCAAGCACATCAAACGCGGTGCTGCCGATTTCCCGTGCACCGACAATCGCGATCAGCGCGGTGCTGCACCAGACCACATCGCCCAGCAGATGCCCGCAGAGAAACCCCGCGCCGGCACGCCGCCCATGCGCCGCGCCAATGCCGAACACCGCCAGCACGCCCGGCCCGGGCGTGATGCCGTAAATGAAACCCGAGGCCAGCACGGCCATTAGCAACGATGGAGTCATGGGTAACCTGCAAACGCGAGAATACGTGGCGGCCAGTCTATATCAGCGAAAACAGTCTGATCACGACGCGTCGTAAAAACGCATGCCGTCATACGGTTTTTGCCGACACGCCGCCAGCCGCGAAGCGAGATCGCCGACGTGGGCTTCGAGCTGATGGCCGTCAGGATCGAGAAAGTAGAAGGAAGCACCTTCGCTGCGGTTATCCCGCCATTCCTGAACATTTTCCGCTTTTAGCCTCCGTACCAAAACCGGGAAATTCGCCGCGCTGAGGCTGAAGGCGTAATGGGTGTAATCGGCGCACGCTTGGGCATTGCGCTTCGCATCAAGCGAAAGGCACAACCACAACCCCGGCAGCGACAGATATGCGCCGGTGTCCCACGTCGCCTCGACCCGCAACTGCAGCACATCGCGGTAAAACGCCAGGCTGCGATTGAGATCGCTGACGGCGAGGGTCAGGTGGTTGAGTCCGGTGAGCATTGGTTCAGTAACCTCTGAGATCTTCAGGGACGCCGTATTGCTGGCCGTCGTAGGTCAACGTGATCTGGGTTTTCTTCAGGTGAGTGGTTTTGGAAACGCACTCGTTGCCCGACTTGGCGTCGTTCATTTTGCTGGCGCTGGTGGTGATGATCAAATCGGCGAAACCGTGGTGACTCGATGGACCGATCTCGACAGTCCTGCGGACCTGATTGGTATAGCCCTCGCAATCGCTCATGAATTCGCCGTTGTTTTTGTAGACCACCAAACCTTCCAGAACCGGGCGCAGGTTGTTGCCTTCGCGGACGTACAACGCCAGATCGGTTTTTTCGTAGGGAATGGCATGGGAGCTGTGCACGAACTTTGAGCGCAGACCAAACGCGCGAACATTCGGCGCCAGTCGGTAGCGACCGGTGTCAATGCGCAGGTCATCGAAGCGCACGGCATCGGAGTTGTAAGCGCCGGGTTTGCGGTAAGTGGCGATGGGGTTTGCATTGCTGGCATTGACGATCGACAGGTCCAGATCGAACACCCCGGCATCGTCGCCGCCAGCGTCAGCCAGGTACGTGGACTTGACCGCGATCGCCTGCGTCGGAAAGGCCGGCCAGACGATGCAGCGTGACATCGATTGACCGTCGAAGGCCTTGGTGGTGCAGGCGGCCTGGGCTTGGGCGGTGATGGCCAGAATACCGAGGGCGATAAGGAGTCTGGTGAGGGTGAGCATGGTTCTTCCTTGATAAGAGTCGTGTGTGGCGGGTCAATCAAAGACCCTTGAAACCTGGCGGCAGGACGTAAGTCTTTCCGTCGTAATGCAATGTTGTCAAAACCGGTTTGCGTACAGTCGTCTTGTCTTCACAAGCGTCGCCTTCAACCATACTTGTCGTGCTTTTTTCCTGGGTTTTGACGATTAAATCTGCATAGCCGTTGGAGCTCGTTTTAGCGATATCTACGGTTCTTGAAATTTCAAAACGCTGTCCAGCGCAGTTGTCATCCCACTCGCCACCATACTCATAAACCACCAACTGACGCAGGACAGGACGCAACGTCTCGCCCTCCTTCACGTAGAGCGACAGTTGATGTTCCTCCACGGGATTGAGACGAGAGCCGTTAGCGAGCTTTGCGCGGACACCAAAGGCTCGAAGTTCGGGAGCGAGTTTGTAGCGCGCCGTGTCGAGCGTCAGATCCTTCAAGTGGACGCCATCCATTACGAAAGCGGCGGCCTGGTGATAAGTCGCCACCGGAGTCGGTTGGCCATCCTGCAACACGGACACGTCCAGATCGTGGGTACCTAGCGCCTCGGTAGTGCCGGGCTCAAACCGCGTCGAGGCGCTGATGGTCAGCCCCGGGTAGGCCGGCCAATCCTTGCAGGCAGAGACATCCTCCCCCGCAACCGCTGGCGGCGTGCAAGCCGCAAACACCTGCCCCGCCATCAACCACCCGCCCAACACCACACACCCGATCAATCCAGACTTCACTGTCACTTCCCGCTCCTTGATATCGTTTCAGCCGCGCACTATCCCCTCCTCAATCCTGCGATTCAACCAATTCAACGCCTGATCGCCGCCCCGGCGCTTATGCCACGCCAGCACAAACGTGAATGGCGGAATCTCGAATGGCGGCGGCACGACGACAAGTTCGCGCTGGTCAATATCCCGCAGCCCCCGCGACGACACTGTGAGAATCAGATCCGTGCCGCTGATGAACTGTGGCGCGACGTTCCAGTGCGGCAGGCTGATGGCTACGCGACGGCGTTCACGCAGTGACGTTAACGCGCGTTCGATTTCCGGCGTGCCGCTGCCACGCATTTCCAGCAATACATGCGGGCGGGACAGGTAGGTCGGCAGATCCAGAACGCCGTCGGCAGGCAAGCTGGCGCGATCCAGCAGGCACACGTAGCGCTCTTCAAACAGTAGCGTGCTGCGCAATTCGTTGGGCATTTCCGGGAACACGCCGGCGGCCACGTCGATATCGCCGTTGAGTACCCCTTCCAGCATGCCTTCGCGACTGGCGTGGCTGATTTGCAAGTCGATGCCCGGCGCTTCGCGGCGCAGGGTGCGGATCAGCGTGGGCAGGATTATCGCCGCCCCGTAGTCGGACATCGCCACGCGAAAGGTGCGGTGCGCACTCGCCGGATCAAAGGTATTGGGAGCCAGCAGCGACTGCACCTGGGCCAGCGCTTCGGCCAATGGCGCGATCAGTTCCAGGGCCCGCGCGGTGGGCACAAGGCCAGAGCCTGCGCGCACCAGCAATGGGTCACCAAGCAAGTCACGCAACCGCGCCAGCGCATGGCTGACCGCCGGTTGGCTGAGGTGCAGGCGCTCGGCGGCGCGGGTGACGTGTTGCTCGCTGAGCAAGGCGTCGAGGATCACCAAAAGATTGAGGTCAATACGACGAAGATCATTCATCTGATGCATGTTCTGGATGACAAAACGGAATTTAAATCTGCGCGGCGAATAGCCTAGAGTCCAGCAAAACCTGTTGGAGGATGATCATGAGTACGTTGCAGTGGGCCGGTTTGCTCGCCTTGGCCGCTTTCGCCGGCGCAGTGGTGCCGTTTCAAAGTGCGATCAATAGCAATCTGGCGCGAGGGCTGGGACATCCGTTGTGGGCAACATTGGCCTCGCTGCTGGTGAGTGTGTTGGTGCTGTTGTCGGTGATTCTGGCGTTGCGCTTGCCGTTGCCGTCAGTGGCGTTCATCAGCAAGGCGCCCTTGTGGATATGGGCCGGTGGCGCGTTCGGCGTGTGCTTTGTGGCGCTGGCGGTGATGCTTTTGCCCAGACTCGGTGCGTCGGGATTTGTCGCGCTGGCGTTGGCCGGACAGGTCATTGCCTCGATGGTGCTGGATCACTTCGGGCTGTTTGGGTTGGTGGAAAAACAGCTGACAATGCCGCGAGTATTTGGCGCGGTGCTGCTGATTGCGGGGGTGGTATTGATTCAGTTGGGGGATTCGACAGTGAGGGTTTTGTCACCGCAGTAAAGCAAAAGATCGCAGCCTTCGGCAGCTCCTACATGGGACCGGTGTAGGAGCTGCCGAAGGCTGCGATCTGTTGATCTTCGCCCGAACTCAAAATGCGTTGCGGAAAATCTCCTCGATCTGCCGCTGATCCGCCGCGCGTGGATTGGTCAGCCCGCAAGCGTCTTTCAAAGCGTTGGTGGCGAGGATCGGAATGTCGGAAAGTTTCGCACCCAGATCCCGCAAGCCGCCGGGAATTTCGACGTCTCTGGCCAGGCAACGGATCGCAGTAATCGCCGCCTGCGCGCCCTCTTCCGGGCTCAAACCGTGAACATCGGCACCCATGGCGTGGGCGACATCGGTGAGCCGGTCGGCACACACCAGCGCATTGAACGTCTGCACATGCGGAAGCAGCACAGCGTTGCAGACACCATGAGGCAAGTCGTAGTAACCGCCCAACTGGTGCGCCATCGCGTGCACGTAGCCCAGCGAGGCATTGTTGAACGCCATGCCGGCGAGGAACTGCGCGTAGGCCATGTTCTCCCGTGCGGCGAGATCGCTGCCGTCGCGCACGGCCAGGCGCAGGTTGTTGCTGATCAGGGTCATGGCCTTCAGCGCGCAGGTATCAGTGATCGGGTTGGCGGCGGTCGAGACGTAGGCTTCGATCGCGTGGGTCAGGGCATCCATGCCGGTGGCGGCGGTCAGGCTTTTCGGCATCGCGACCATCAGCGCCGGATCGTTGACCGACAACAGCGGCGTGACGTTGCGGTCGACGATGGCCATTTTCACGTGACGCGATTCGTCGGTGATGATGCAGAAACGGGTCATCTCGCTGGCGGTGCCGGCGGTGGTGTTGATGGCGATCAGCGGCAGTTGCGGCTTGCTCGATTGATCAACGCCTTCGTAATCGCGAATCTGCCCGCCATTGGTCGCACACAGCGCGATACCCTTGGCGCAGTCGTGGGGCGACCCGCCGCCCAGCGACACCACGAAATCACAGTGACTTTCCTTGAGCAGGCCCAGACCGCACTCGACATTGGCGATGCTCGGGTTCGGTTTGGCACCGTCGAAAATCACTGAATCGATGTCCTGCATCGCCAGTTTCTCGGCCACCATGGCCGCCACGCCAGCCTTGGCCAGCCCCACATCGGTGACGATCAGCGCCTTGCGAAAACCGTAGTTGCGGATCGCGACCATGGCTTCGTCGAGGCATCCATTGCCCATGATGTTGACCGCCGGAATGAAGAAGGTGCTGCTCATCGTGTTTCTCCTGACTGGGCCGAATCGACAACTGCGATCCGACGGATACACACAGGATCGACCGATCGGTCACGGCGTATGTTGATCTGGCTCAATGTCCGCTCGTGATAAAGTCGCCGTCCATCAGCCCCTATGTTTTGAGATGTGCCAAGTAATGAGCGATTTTCTGGATGTCGACGCCACCCTCGAAGACTGGAACACCCTGCGCGCCGCAACCGACTTCAACGGTTTGCTGGTGGGCAACGGCGCCAGCCGGGCCGTTTGGGACGACTTCGGTTACGACTCGCTGTTCGAAAACGCCCGCACCGTGGAAGAAAAGCCCATGAGCGCGTCGGAGCTGGCGGTGTTCGACGCCATGCAGACGCACAGCTTCGAGCAGGTCCTCAGCGCACTGAAAACCACCAGCCGGGTGAACAAGGCGTTGGCCGTCAGCTCGGCCGCACCGCGTAACCGCTACTACGCGATCAAGGAAGCGCTGATCAACACCGTGCACGCCATTCACATTCCGTGGCGGCTGGTTCAAACCTCAACGCTGACCACGCTGAATGAAGAACTGGCGCGCTATCGCACGGTGTTCACCACCAATTACGATTTGCTCAACTATTGGGCGATCCAGCATCGCAGCGAGGCCATCGACGATCTGTTCAATGGCGCCAACGCGAGTTTCGATATCAGCGAAACCGCTACGTCCAAACCGCGTGTGCTGTACCTGCACGGCGGCCTGCATCTGGTACGCAATCAGGATGGCACCGCGCGCAAACTGACCTCGACCGAGGGCACCCTGCTCGGCAGCTTTGCGATCAACAACACGATCAAGACGCTGGATGACGTGCCGCTGTTCGTCACCGAAGGACCGAGCGCCGACAAGCTCAAGACCATTCGCAGCTCGGATTATCTGTCGTTCTGCTACGAGCAGTTACTGGGCCACAGCGACAGCCTGTGCATCTTCGGCCATGCCTTGGGCGAGCAGGACAACCACATCGTGCGGGCATTGCGCCTGGCGAAGCCTGCGGTTGTGGCGATCTCGATTTATCCGCGCAGCGCGGCGTTCATTCAGCATCAGAAGCGCCACTACGCGAAGGTGTTTGAGGGGACGGGGGCGCAGTTGCGGTTTTTCGATGCGAAGACGCATGCGCTGGGCAGTCCGAAGTTGTCGGTGCCGGTCGAGGTTTGAAGCAAGATCAAAAGATCGCAGCCTGCGGCAGCTCCTACATTGATCTGTTTAGGAGCTGCCGCAGGCTGCGATCTTTTGATTTTCGGTTCATTCTTCTGAGCTGTGCACCACCACCAGCAACTGCGCCTGCACCTCGCCTACCGAGCGAATCCGATGCGGTTTCTGCGCATTGAAGTGCAACGCATCCCCGCGTTCCAGCAGCACTCGTTCGTTCATGAAATCCACTTCAACCTGCCCTTCGTGGACGAACAGAAACTCTTCGCCCAAATGCTCTTTGAAGGTCTTGTCGGTGAACTCGCTCGGCGGGTAGATGATGAACGGCAGCAGGTTGCGCTCGCTGACCTGATGCGCCAGCACCGCATAACCCGGGCTCTGATCATTGGCCGCCAGTGACTGGCGCTCGTGGCTGCGTACCAGGCTGTAGTTGTCGAGGCTGACGTTGTCTTCGGAGAACAATTCCTCGACTTTCACATTCAGCGCCTTGGCCAGTTTCAACGCGGCAGCAATCGACGGGGTGTTCAGCCCGCGCTCGACTTTCGACAGATAACTCTTGGTCATGCCGGATTTTTCGGCCAGCGCCTCAAGGGTTACGCCAAGTTTTTTTCTCAATAATTTCAAACGGATAGACATGCGCTGCGGTAATTCCATCAAGGAAGCGACGATTTGTGCTTGCATATGACACTTTGTGTCATATAGCCTCTTTCGTGTCATTTGCAATCACCCAAAGGACACAGGCATGGCCAAGACATTAGCACTACCCAAAGAGCAACTGGTCAAGCAAGCGCTGACCCAGATGCAAAACACCCTGGCGGATAATACGTGGACAGACCGGCAAAAGCTGGCCCTGACCTGCCGGATCCTGTTTGAAAGCGGTCACGACTCCGGCCTGGCCGGGCAAATCACCGCCCGTGGCCCGCAGCCGGGCACCTATTACACTCAACAACTGGGCCTGGGTTTCGACGAAATCACCGCGAGCAACCTACTGCTGGTCAACGAAGACCTGGAAGTCCTTGAAGGCCACGGCATGGCCAACCCGGCCAACCGTTTTCACAGCTGGGTTTATCGCGCCCGGCCCGATGTGAACTGCATCATCCACACCCACCCGACGCACGTTGCCGCGCTGTCGATGCTGGAAGTACCGCTTGAGATTTCGCACATGGACCTGTGCCCGCTGTACGACGACTGCGCGTTTCTTGAAGGCTGGCCAGGTGTGCCGGTGGGCAATGAAGAAGGCGAACTGATTGCCGGCGCACTGGGCGACAAACGCGCGATCCTGCTTTCGCACCATGGTCAGCTGTCGAGCGGGAGCACGATTGAAGAAGCGTGTGTCATCGCGCAACTGATCGAACGCGCGGCAAAGCTGCAACTGCTGGCGATGGCGGCCGGGACGATCAAACCGATCACTCCGGCGCTGGGTCGCGAGGCGCATGACTGGGTGTCGAAACCCAAGCGCCACGCCGCCGCTTTCAACTATTACGCCCGGCAGAACCTGCGCCAACACGCCGATTGCCTGAACTGAAACCTTTTTACGGAGACACCCCCATGTCCAATATTCACGGCATCATCGGCTACACCATCACCCCGTTCGGCGCCAACGGCGAAGGGCTGGATTTGCCGGCGCTGGGTCAATCGATCGATCGCTTGATCGACAGTGGCGTCCACGCCATCGCCCCGCTGGGCAGCACCGGCGAAGGCGCTTACCTGAGCGATGCCGAGTGGGATCAGGTTGCCGAGTTCAGCATCAAACACGTGGCCAAACGCGTGCCGACCATCGTCAGCGTGTCCGACCTGACCACCGCCAAAGCTGTGCGTCGGGCGCGTTTTGCCGAGGCTCACGGCGCCGATGTGGTGATGGTGCTGCCGACGTCGTACTGGAAGCTCACTGAAGCGGAAATCCTCGCGCACTACCGCGCCATTGGCGACAGCATCGGCGTGCCGATCATGCTCTACAACAACCCGGCCACCAGCGGCACCGACATGTCGGTCGACTTGATTCTGCGCATCGTCAATGCCGTGGAAAACGTGACCATGGTCAAGGAGAGCACCGGCGACATCCAGCGCATGCATAAGCTGCAATTGCTCGGCGAGGGTCAGGTGCCGTTCTACAACGGCTGCAACCCGCTGGCGCTGGAAGCCTTCGCCGCCGGGGCGAAAGGCTGGTGCACAGCGGCGCCGAACCTGATTCCGCAGTTGAACCTGGACTTGTACGCGGCTGCACTGGCGGGTGATCTGGAAAAGGCGCGGGCGCTGTTCTATCGCCAGTTGCCACTGCTGGACTTCATTCTCAAAGGTGGTTTGCCAGCGACGATCAAGGCCGGACTGCGTCAGACAGGGCTTGAGGTGGGCGATCCGCGCTTGCCGGTATTTCCACTGAGTGACACCGCAAGGACTCAACTCAACGGCTTGCTCCACGTTTTGCGCTAAATAAAAATCCCGCCAGGATCACTCCGGGCGGGATTTTTCATGGTCGCGGGTTACAAACTGGCGGCGTGTTTCATCGCTTCGCGCTGGAAGGGCTGATCCTTGAGGATCTGCGCGATAAACGTGTCAGTGACCAATTGCAGGTGTTCGAACTGCCCGCCCGAGGCATTGAAGACACCGCGCCAGGATTCACTGTGGTTGTGCACGGTGTACACACCCAGAATTTCCTTGCCGTGGCTGAGACTGAAAACCACCGTGCTGTCCCAGCTCACCGGCACCGGAACCAGAAACATCGTAAAGGCACTCAGCAACATCTGCGGCTGCATCCCGCCGACATCACTATTGGCGATCACCAGCAGGTTGTAGCCATCCACGCTGCGACCGGCCTTGACCTCGTCAAAGGTGCCGCGCCGACGCAGATCGTCGCGCAACATCCAGCTCGGCATGCCGACGACTTCGACGTTGATTCCCGGCAGTTGCTGGTTGTAGTCAACTTCGGGAGTCTTGAGGCTATGGGTTACCTGGCAGCCGCCGAGCAACAGGAGCAATCCCAGAAACAGAAGCTTGATGCGCATTAGAGTTTCCCTGACAGCATTGCTTTATAGACCGAGGCACTGGTGCCGTTCTCTTCGCGAATGAACGGCGTGGCCGTGTACAGATTAGGCATATCCAGACGTTGCAGACCCGGCACTTGCGGGTACTTGGCGCGAACAAGCGCCGCGTCGCGCTCCAGATGATCGCTGTGCAGGAACAGGCACGACGTACTTCGGCCGATCAGGCAGCCGGCGCGAAAGTCGCCGATGTAATAAGCCTTGCCAGCCTCCAGTTGCAGACCGACGGTGAAGTCTTCACGGCTCCAGCTCACCGACTGGCCCTGATCGAAGCGCACGTTGTAAATCTCGTAGCGTCCGGGTTTGAGCGGCATGACAAACAACGTGCCGATGCCGTGACCGGTCTCGCGCACGTCCCGCGCGGTACGAGCGTAAAACTCGTTGTGAAGGCGCGCGGTGGCGAAGTCATCGCTGCCGCGTTTGCGGATCATCAGCATTTGTTCATGAGCGCCGTATTTCGCCTCAGGCCAGATGCCGACCACGCCCACTACATAGGCCACGCCGGAATCGGCGGTCGGGCTCAGTTCATCGTCAATATGGGTCGGGGACATGCTGTAGCAGCCGCTCAGGCAGAGCAGCGCTGTCAAGACAGCGAGTAAACGGATCATCGAAGAACAAACTCTCGCGTAAAAATTCAGAAGTCCACGAAAGAGTCAGTAACGCCGCCCTCCATGGATGGGTCACGGAGAATAAACGAGATAGTGGCACATTGCCAGAAATCAGTCGCCATTGCTTTGACGACTGAAACCAACGCTGTTCAGAGGACTGGCAGGGTCTTGTCCTTGATGGTTTTCGTCGGGCCGTTGGCCTTGACGCTGGCGATGCCTTTGTCACACGCCGCATCCGAGGAGTAGGCCTCGCTGCTGCCGATCACCTGATGATTGGCAGCTTTGAGATTGAAGTACGGATGACCATCCTTGGTGGACTTTTTCTCATAGCGCTCATCCAGCGGGCTGTTGGTCTGCACGGACGCAATGCCGCTGTCGGCTGCCGCGCGGGTGGTGTAGAGCTCGCTGGTGAGAATGGTTTCGGCGTTGGCTGCTTTCAGCACAAACCTGAACTGGCCGTTGCTGCTTTTACTCACTTCGTACCATCCGGACATGCTCGTTTCTCCTTGGCGGTTGAGAGGTTTCGCGCTTCAGAGTAAAGACCAACCTCAGACTTCTGTCGCCTGTACTGACGCCATCGCTGGCAAGCCAGCTCCCACAGAGTCCGGGTCGTTCACAAAACCTTTGTACAGCACACAGAACCTGTGGGAGCTGGCTTGCCAGCGATAGCAGCGACTCGGTATGAGTTATTTCACCACCGCCCGCACCACCGACAATTCGGGAGCAGCCACCCGCCGCTGACTCAGATACCGCGTACAACTCACCCGCAAGAACGAAGCAAAATTGACCACCTCGCCGCGGTAATCCATCACCTCTTCATACAGCTTGGCGATCAGTTGATTGGTGGTCATGCCGTCGATCTCGGCGATTTCGCCGAGGATGTCCCAGAACTGATTCTCCAGACGCAACGTCGTCACCACCCCGCAAATACGCAGCGAGCGAGAGCGCGATTCATAGAGGATCGGGTCGGCCTTGACGTAGAGCTCGCACATGGACGAAACCTCGTTACAGGGTGATTTGGGTGCCCAGCAAACCGAGGAAACCGGCCAGCCAGTTCGGATGCGCCGGCCACGCCGGAGCAGTCGCCAGATTGCCTTGCACGTGGCCGTCGGTCACTGGAATGTCGATGTACGTACCGCCCGCCAGTCGGACCTCAGGCGCGCAAGCCGGATAGGCGCTGCACTCGCGCCCCTCAAGAATGCCCGCCGCTGCCAGCAACTGCGCGCCATGGCAGACCGCTGCAATCGGTTTGCCGGACTTGTCGAAGGCACGCACCAGATCGAGGACTTTTTCGTTCAGACGCAGGTATTCCGGGGCACGACCGCCGGGGATCACCAGCGCGTCGTAATCGGCCTCGCTGGCCTTGGCGAAATCGAAATTCAGCGCGAACAGGTGACCGGGTTTTTCGCTGTAGGTCTGGTCGCCTTCGAAGTCATGGATCGCGGTGCGCACGGTCTGGCCAGCGGCTTTATCCGGGCAGACCGCGTGGACAGTGTGCCCGACCATTTGCAGGGCCTGGAACGGCACCATCACTTCGTAGTCTTCGACGTAATCGCCGACCAGCATCAGGATTTTTTTTGCGGCCATGGGGAGGACTCCTCTGGGAAATGCTTGGGAGTATTGAAGGTAGACCTTATCTGTCGGGGCGGGTAACAACCGGCTACTACGCCTGACGCGCCAGGCACTCGTACACGGACACCTGTAGGAGCTGCCGAAGGCTGCGATCTTTTGACTTTGTCTTTTAAAAACAAGATCAAAAGATCGCAGCGTGCCGCAGCTCCTATAGGGATGCAGGTCGATACAGGCGTTCAGTCGTGGGTCAGGAGAGAAAGCCGTCAGCGCGCAGCAAGGTTTCCAGGCAGTGCTCGCTGATGTTGTAGAACGCCTTCAACTCCTGGATTTTCACTAACAGCTGAGCCGGGTCCACCGGCTCGGCGCGTTTCACTGCCAGAATCATCTTGTTCTTGTTGGTGTGATCCAGCGAGATGAACTCGAACACTTTGGTCTCGTAACCACAGGCTTCAAGGAACAGCGCGCGCAGGCTGTCAGTGATCATTTCCGCCTGCTGACCGAGGTGCAAACCGTATTGCAGCATCGGCTTGAGCAGCGCCGGGCTCTGGATCTGCAGGCGGATCTGTTTGTGGCAGCACGGCGAGCACATGATGATCGACGCGCCCGAACGGATGCCGGTGTGGATCGCGTAGTCAGTAGCAATGTCGCAGGCATGCAGGGCGATCATCACGTCCAGTTCGCTCGGCGCCACGCTTCGCACGTCACCGCATTTGAACTCCAGGCCCGGATGATCCAGTTTTGCCGCCGCGGCGTTGCACAGGCTGACCATTTCTTCACGCAGCTCGACGCCAGTGACTTCGCCCTCGGCCTTCAAGGTATTGCGCAGGTAGTCATGAATGGCGAACGTCAGGTAGCCCTTGCCCGAACCGAAATCCGCGACCCGCACCGGTTTGTCCAGCGCCAGCGCCAGCGGTGACGATGTCAGGGCATGGCTGAAGACTTCGATGAACTTGTTGATCTGCTTCCACTTGCGTGACATCGCCGGGATCAGCTCGTGCTGCGCGTTGGTCACGCCCAGATCCTTGAGAAACGGCCGGTTCAGGTCCAGAAACCGGTTTTTCTCGCGGTTGTGCTCGGCCGACGGCGCTTCACGCAATTGCTGAGGTTTGCTCTTGAACAGCGAACTCTTGCCCTTTTTGCTGTATTCCAGCTGTGCTTCGTCAGTCAGCGCCAGCAAATGCGCATTTTTGAACGAGGCCGGCAGTAGCGCTGCGATCGCCTGCACGCCGTCTTCGAGCGGCAGGTTCTTGGTAATGTCGCGGGTTTTGTAGCGATACACGAACGACAGGCAGGGCTGAGCCTTGACGGTCACCGGTTTGATGATGACGCGCTGCAAGTCCGCTTCTTCACCGACGTATTTGGCCAGCACCAGTTTGATGAAACCGTTCTGCTCGAGGCTGGTTTGCAGCAACTCGATGAACTGGGCGTGGTGGTCCGGCGCGGGTTTGGCAGATGGCGCGGAAGGGGTGGTAACGGACATGAACAAGCGGCCTCGGGCGGGGCGAATCGGGAATGGCGGGCATTTTAGGGGGGATGGGGGGTTGGGGACACGCTCTTATTTACCGAACGGCACAATCCATGACACCGAACCCTGTGGCGAGGGGATTTATCCCCTCGCCACAAGGAGTTGCTGAGTCCGGGAAAATCAGCCTAGGACGACCAACCGATTGGGCAATTCATTACGTACCTGCGTCACCGGCACATGCACCTTCAACAACTCCCCACATGCCTCGATACAAGTGACAAACCCCTCTAGCGTGCGCCCCTGCCGTACCTGCTCGGTAAACGCCGCGACAATCACATCCCAGCTTTCATTGCCCAACCGCTTCGAAATCCCCTCATCCACCAGAATCTCCACGTAGCGCTCGGCCTCGCAGACGAAAATAAGCATGCCGGTGCTGCCCACGGTGTGATGCAGGTTCTGTTCGAGAAACTGTCGCCGCGCCAGGTTCGATGCGCGCCAGTGGCGTACACGGCGTGGCACCAGATGTGTGGTGATCTTCGGCAGGCGAAACAGCAGGCACAGCACAATGAACAGGCCCCACTGCACCAGCAGCAGGCTGCGCAGGGTCAGCCAGCCGGTCAGGTAATGCACGACGCCCGGCACCACCAGCGCCAGCAGGCTGGCCCACAACAGCGGGATGTACGCGTAGTCATCGGCGCGAGCCGCCAGCACTGTCACCAGTTCGGCATCGGTGTCGCGCTCGACCCGTGCAATCGCCTCGGCGACTTTGCGTTGTTCGTGTTCAGTCAGTAATGCCATGTCAAAAAGTGCCTGCTCATTATTCTTTTAATGTCACCAGCCGCCGGACGAACCACCGCCGCCGAAACTGCCCCCGCCGCCGCTGAAGCCCCCACCGCCACCGCCGCCACCAAATCCGCCGCCACCGCCAAAACCGCCCCCGCCACCGGAGCCGCCACGGCCGGTGGGCAGGATACCGAGCATCTGGCAGACAAACACCGTCAGGATGAACAACATCACCAGAAAAACGAACAACGTCGGATGCCGCGAGATGAAATCGCTCTGCGGGTCCCCGCTGGACTCATACACCGTCGACGGTTCGTCCAGCGGATTGCCGCCCAGCACAACCAGCATCGCCGCCACACCATCGCTGATGCCTTTGCTGAAATTACCGGTCTTGAACGCGGGCGTGATGACTTGATGGATGATCACCGAGGTTTGCGCATCGGTCAGCCGGTCTTCCAGGCCATAACCGACTTCGATGCGCAATTTGCGCTCGTCACGGGCGACGATCAGCAGCGCGCCGTTGTTCTTGTCCTTTTGCCCGATGCCCCAGTGGCGACCGAGCTGGACGCCATAATCCTCGATGGTGGTGCCTTGCAGATCGGGCAACGTGACCACGACCAATTGCTCGCCGGTTGCCTGTTCGTGGGCCTGCAACTGTTGGCTCAATTGCGCGCGCACCGATGGCTCGATCATCTGCGCCTGGTCCACCACTCGCCCGCTCAGCGCCGGGAACGTCAACTCGGCCCGGGCGCTGACGGCGAACAGCCACAGCATCAGCACCAGGCCTATTTTCAACACACGCATGCATACCCCCCAACGATCTCCCTGTAGGAGCTGCCGCAGGCTGCGATCCTTTGATCCTGATCTTTAAAAACAAGATCAAAAGATCGCAGCCTGCGGCGGCTCCTACACAGGATTGTTTAGAACTTCACTTCCGGAGCCTTTTCCGCACCGGGCGTGGTGGCTTCGAAGGTTTCGCGCATCGGCAGGTCGCTGTACATCACGCTATGCCAGAGCCGACCGGGAAAAGTGCGGATCTCGGTGTTGTACTTCTGCACCGCCAGAATGAAATCGCGTCGCGCCACGGCGATGCGGTTTTCCGTGCCTTCGAGCTGCGATTGCAGGGCGAGGAAGTTCTGATTGGCCTTCAGATCCGGATAACGCTCGGACACCACCATCAAACGGCTCAACGCGCCGCTCAACTGATCCTGCGCCTGCTGGTACTGCTTGAGCTTCTCGGGATTGTCGAGGGTACTGGCATCAACCTGAATCGACGTGGCTTTCGCCCGGGCTTCGATCACCGCGGTCAGGGTTTCCTTTTCGTGGGCGGCATAGCCCTTCACCGTTTCCACCAGATTGGGGATCAGGTCGGCGCGACGCTGGTACTGGTTCTGCACCTGCCCCCACGCGGCCTTGGCCTGTTCGTCGAGGGTCGGGATGTTGTTGATGCCACACGCGGTCAGCAACGTCGCCAGCATCAACAATGTGGCGACCTGCAAACGCGAGCGATAGGTTGGACTTACATTCATTGCAGTGATGCTCCCTGACACATTTCATTAAAAAGCCGAGCGCGAAACCTTCTCAGCCAGCGGTTGGGGCATAATCGGCCGCGCCACTGGATTGCGACCGGTCAATGGGCTAAAAAGTGCCTGCGCGGTCGAACTGCCTGCGGTCAACGGTGTTTTTTTGGCTTGGCGTTTTTGCGCCCGCACCCGAACAACAATAGTCGCTCCCTAAATTTTGGCTGGCCGGCATTGCATTGCCGTTTGTGCCCTTGAGAAAAACATTCATGAAGAAGCTGTGTTTGCTGGGCCTGTTCGTCAGTCTGGCCAGTCATCAAGTATTGGCCGCTGAGACCTCGGTACCTCTGGAAAACAAGGACGCCTTCATCAGCAACCTGATGAAGCAAATGACCCTCGACGAAAAGATCGGCCAGTTGCGCCTGATCAGCATTGGCCCGGAAATGCCCCGCGAGCTGATCCGCAAGGAGATCGCCACCGGCAACATCGGCGGCACGTTCAACTCGATCACCCGCGCGGAAAACCGTCCGATGCAGGACGCTGCCATGCGCAGTCGCCTGAAGATTCCGATGTTTTTCGCGTACGACGTGATCCACGGTCACCGTACGATTTTCCCGATTCCGCTGGCCCTGGCTTCGAGCTGGGACATGGACGCCATCGGTCGCTCCGGGCGCGTTGCCGCCAAAGAGGCCGCTGCTGACAGCCTCGACCTCACCTTCGCGCCGATGGTCGACATCTCCCGCGACCCGCGCTGGGGTCGTAGCTCCGAAGGTTTCGGTGAAGACACCTACCTCACTTCGCGCATCGCCAAAGTCATGGTCAAGGCCTATCAGGGCGATGCCCCGAAAACGGCCGACAGCATCATGGCCAGCGTCAAGCACTTTGCCTTGTACGGCGCGGTCGAGGGCGGTCGCGACTACAACACCGTCGACATGAGCCCGGTGAAGATGTACCAGGATTACCTGCCGCCGTACCGCGCCGCGATCGATGCCGGCGCCGGTGGTGTGATGGTGGCGTTGAACTCGATCAACGGCATTCCGGCCACCGCCGACACCTGGCTGATGAACGATCTGTTGCGCAGGGATTGGGGCTTCAAGGGCCTGGCGGTCAGTGACCATGGCGCGATCTTTGAACTGATCAAGCACGGTGTGGCGCGCGACGGTCGTGAAGCGGCGAAACTGGCGATCAAGGCCGGCATCGACATGAGCATGAACGACACCCTGTACGGCAAAGAGCTGCCAGGGCTGCTCAAATCCGGCGAGATCGAACAGAAACACATCGACAACGCTGTGCGTGAAGTCCTTGCGGCCAAGTACGACATGGGCCTGTTCAAGGACCCGTACCTGCGCATCGGCAAGGCAGAAGATGATCCGGCCGACACTTACGCCGAGAGCCGCCTGCACCGCGCCGAGGCCCGCGACGTTGCGCGTCGCAGCCTGGTGCTGCTGAAGAACCAGAACGAAACCCTGCCACTGAAGAAGACTGCAAAAATCGCCCTGGTCGGCCCGCTGGCCAAGGCGCCGATCGACATGATGGGCAGTTGGGCTGCCGCCGGTCGTCCGACGCAATCGGTGACCCTGTTCGACGGCATGAACGCCCTTATAGGCGACAAATCGAACCTGATCTACGCCCGTGGCGCGAACATCACCAGCGACAAGAAGGTGCTCGATTACCTGAACTTCCTCAACTTCGATGCGCCGGAAGTGGTTGATGATCCGCGCCCGGCCAACGTGCTGATCGACGAAGCGGTGAAAGCCGCCAAGGATGCTGACGTGATCGTCGCAGCGGTAGGCGAATCCCGTGGCATGTCCCACGAATCGTCCAGCCGTACCGACCTGAACATCCCGCAAACACAGCGCGAGTTGATCCGCGCCCTGAAGGCGACCGGCAAACCGCTGGTGCTGGTGTTGATGAACGGCCGTCCGCTGACCATTCTCGAAGAGAACCAGTCGGCCGACGCGATTCTGGAAACCTGGTTCAGCGGCACCGAGGGTGGCAACGCCATCGCCGACGTGCTGTTCGGCGACTACAACCCGTCGGGCAAACTGCCGGTGACCTTCCCGCGTTCCGTTGGGCAGATTCCGACCTACTACAACCACCTGAGCATTGGCCGGCCGTTCACACCGGGCAAGCCGGGCAACTACACCTCGCAGTATTTCGATGACACGACGGGCCCGCTGTTCCCGTTCGGTTACGGTTTGAGCTACACCGATTTCAGCCTGAGCGACATGGCCCTGTCCTCGACCACCCTGAACGCCACCGGCAAGCTCGACGCCAGTGTCATGGTGAAGAACACCGGCAAGCGCGACGGTGAAACCGTGGTGCAGCTGTACATTCAGGACGTCACCGGTTCGATGATTCGCCCGGTGAAAGAACTGAAGAACTTCCAGAAAATCATGCTTAAGGCCGGCGAACAGAAAGTCGTGCACTTCACCATCACCGAGGAGGAGCTGAAGTTCTACAACGCCCAACTCAAATACGCGGCCGAGCCCGGCAAGTTCAACGTGCAGATCGGCCTGGATTCTCAGGATGTGAAGCAGCAGAGCTTCGAACTGCTGTAACAAACAACGCAATACCTTGTAGGAGTGAGCCTGCTCGCGATAGCGGTGTGTCAGTCAGCGTTGATTTAGCTGAATGACACACCGCTATCGCGAGCAGGCTCACTCCTACATTGGTTTTGTGCGGTGGCTGCTAGCCGCGTCTGTCGAGCATGTTGACCACCAACCGATCTACCCACCCCCAAATCCTCTGTTTCACCCGCCGCCACAACGGCCGCCTCTGCCACTCCTCCAGACTCACGCGCTGACTCAAGCCGAAATCCTTCTCGAAGCTCGCCACCACCGCTGCCGTCAACGACGGATCGAGCGCCTCAAGATTCGCCTCCAGATTGAAGCGCAAATTCCAGTGATCGAAGTTGCACGAACCGATGCTCACCCAATCGTCCACCAGCACCATTTTCAGGTGCAGGAAGCACGGCTGGTATTCGTAGATCTGCACGCCGGCCTTGAGCAGTCGCGGGTAGTAGCGATGCCCGGCGTAGCGCACGGACGGGTGATCGGTGCGCGGCCCGGTCAACAGCAGGCGCACGTCGACACCTCGGGCAGCGGCCTTGCGCAGCGAGCGGCGGATGTTCCAGGTCGGCAGGAAGTACGGCGTGGCCATCCAGATACGTTTTTGCCCGCTGTTCAGCGCGCGAAACAGTGATTGCAGAATGTCGCGATGCTGGCGGGCGTCGGCGTAAGCCACGCGGCCCATGCCCTCGCCCATGTCCGGCACCTTGGGCAGACGCGGCAAGCCGACATGCGCGGATGGCTTCCAGGCACGGCGATGGCGGTTGGCGATCCACTGGCGGTCGAACAATAGCTGCCAGTCGAGCACCAGCGGGCCGCTGATTTCGACCATCACTTCGTGCCACTCGCTGGTGTCGTGCCCCGGGGTCCAGAACTCATCGGTGACACCCGTGCCGCCAACCACCGCCAGCCGCTGATCAACCAGCAGCAGTTTGCGGTGGTCACGATAGAAATTGCCGACCCAACGCCGCCAGTGCAGGCGATTGTAAAAGCGCAGCTCAACCCCGGCGTGGGTCAAGCGTTTACGCAGGTTCAGGGTAAACGCGAGGCTGCCGTAATCATCGAATAGGCAACGCACACGCACACCGCGTTCGGCGGCCAGCACCAGCGCTTGCACGATGGTCTCGGCACAGGCGCCAGCCTCGACCAGGTACAGCTCAAGTTCGATCTGCTCCTGGGCGCTGGCAATCTGCTCAAGCATGCGCGGGAAGAATTGCGGGCCGTCGATCAACAGTTCAAAACGGTTGCCGTCACGCCAAGGGAAGATCGCGCCGCGCATGTCAGCGCGCCGTGAAAATCAGCACCGCACCCACCGGCACCGACAGGCTGATGGCCGACAAATCGGCCAACTTGCGCAGGCTTTCCAGCCCTGGGGCGAGATCGAAATCCTCGGCATTGATCACCACTGGCTCCAGTGTCACCACCTGAAAGCGTCGATCATCCAGACGCGTCGCCAGCAGCTCGGCCGGGTATTCGTGTTGCTTGCCATGCAGATTGACGGTCAGCGGCAGACGCAATTCCAGTTGCGCACCGGGGGCCAGATCGTTGATCGGGCGCAGGTCGATCTGGGTGGTGATGGTCGCGTCGGGAAACTGCTCGATCTGGAACAGCTCCTTGCGCATGCGCTCGTCACGCAGCGGGATGCCGCTGTTGATCGAATCCATCTCGACCTCGACCTCGGCGCGACCGTTGGGGTCGACCTTGCCATGCAGCACCAGAAAGCGCTGCACTTCGGAGATATGGGCGTTTTTCGTGCTGACAAACGAAAGCCGTGACGACTCGCCGTCCAGATACCAATTGGCCTGCGCTGGTAGCGCAGCGGCGGCCAGCAGCAGGCCGGACAGGGTTTTGTAGAGGGAGCGGTTGAACATTGCGGACTCGTGGGGGCGATAAACCTGAGCCGAACATTAACTGGCTGGGGCGTGATTGCAAATCGAAGATCAAAAGATCGCAGCCTGCGGCAGCTCCTACAGAGTTTTCCGTTTGCAGGGCAATGGTGTGTTTCAGGGATTGAGGCGGCAGCCTTGGCGTTCGCCCAGCCACTGGGCGCTATTGCTGCGGCCCATGCCGCTGACGGTGATGGTTTTGCTGGCGGCGTCATCGCTGAAGCCGCTGGTCGGCAGCCACTGCTTCACATAGCCGCGGCAATATTCGACGTTGTTGTTCATGACGTAGCGGCACGAACAATATTCCTTCGCTGTGTAGGCGCTGATGATGTCCGGGAAGGCCCAGAGGTTCTCGCGCTCATAGCCGATCCAGCCGAGCAGCACGACGAGCAATACCAGCAAGAACCGCTTCAAGGCCGCACCGCCGCAAGCACACGCTTGAGCAGTTCGTTGTGGCGGTAACTGCCATCGCGGTCATCGGCGTAGCGCACGATCACCAGTTTTTCGCTGGGGATGACGTACAGCGCCTGGCCCCAATGCCCCAGCGCGGCGAAGGTATCGGGCGGTGCGTCGGGCCAGGGCGATGGCGCGCCATCCGCCGGGCGGTTGAGCCACCACTGGCCGCCAGGCACGGCTTCGTCCTGATGGGCCTTGTAACCGGCGAAGGGTTGCAGGTTGAAGGTGAGCCATTCCTTGGGCAGCAATTGCCGATCATTCCAGCGTCCGTCGCGGGCCATCAACAAACCGACACGCGCCAGATCCCGCGCGGTGAGATAGGCGTAAGACGACGCGACAAACGTGCCGCTCGCATCCGTCTCCCACACCGCGCTGCGAATGCCCAAAGGCTCGAACAGAGCAGTCCATGGATAGTCGGGATAACGCTGCGGGCCGACGATGGATTTCAACGCTGCTGCCAGCAGATTGCTGTCGCCGCTGGAATAGCGGAAGGCCTGTCCCGGCGGCGCGTAAGTGTCGTGATTGGCGGTGAACGCGGCCATGTCACGATGGCCACGGGTATAGAGCATCGCCACCACCGAGGATTTCAGCGGGGCGTATTCATAGTCTTCCTGCCAGTCGATCCCCGAGGCCCAGTGCAGCAGATCGGCAATAGTGATCGCCGGGTGTTTTTCCAGCGCCGGGTAGAACTTCACGGCTGGATCATCGAGCTTGAACAGGCCTTCACCGTAGGCGACGCCGAGTAACGTGGCCATCAGGCTTTTGCTGATCGACCAGGTCAGGTGTGGGGTTTGCGCGTCAGTCGGGCCGGCGTAGCGTTCGTAGATGATCTGGCCGTCGCGGACGATCAACAAGGCATCGGTGCGAATGCCCTGGCGGGTGGTGTCGTCGCGGGGTGGGAAGGCGTAAGCCTGAAGATCTTCAACCGCTGTGATCTGCGGACCAACCGGCCATTGTTCGCCGGGCCATGATTCGGCCTGAACGGTGAAGCTGATCAGCAGCACAAACAGCGACAGGCCTTTGAACATGGTGAGGGCTCTTGGGGAGAACCTGGTGAGGGTAGTCGGAGTTCATGACAAATTGGAGATCTTGACTGTTCATCAGGCCGTCATCGCTGGCAAGCCAGCTCCCACAGGGTCAATGGTGAACAGACAATCTGTGGCAATCACAAAAACCTGTGGGAGCTGGCTTGCCAGCGATGGGGACCGTCAAATCACCGCCAAAGCCTTGGCCAGGCGCTTTGCTCTGGCACCGGAGGCCAACTGCATCACCGCCTGATCGCGCCGCCACATCTGCGCCCATTCCGGATCACCTTCGCTCAACGCCTGGTCAATCTCGGTTTTGAGCGCATCAAGCTGCGCAAACAACCCAGCCAACAATACATGCCCCGCCGGATTGTTCGGCGCCTGCCGGCTCATCTCCGCACACCCGGCCAGCAGCGCCAGCAAGCGCAGTTGCAGCGTCTGCGGCCAGTCGCTGTCCTGCCCGACGCCGTACAACCAGGCGGTCATAGCGCTCAGCACATAGACATCTTCCAGCGTGCGAAACGGTTTGACGTAAGCATCCCAGCCATCCCCTGCGAGCAACTCGCACAGAGCGCCATCGAGATGCAGCCGGCCATGGCTGATGTCGGGTATCAGCGGCAGAGCCGGCAGTTTTTCCACCCTCACACCGGGCTCGCCGGGATACACCACCGCCAGACTCAGGCGCGGCGTTGCGCCGGCTTCTTCACTGCGTGCGGCGATCAGCAACCAGTCCGCCGCATCGCCGGCCGTGACGAAATCCTTGGCGCCACTCAAGCGCAAATCCGTCAGCCGCGTCTGCATGTCGGCCGGACGCAAGCTGCGCTGTTCGGTCGCACACAACGCGCCGAGGCTCAGCGGTGCGCTCGGCCACAACATGCGCAATGCCGCTTGATAACCGACCAGAAACGCCAGCCCTGGCGTCGCCATCCGCCGCCCGCCCGCCACCGCCAATTCGAACGGCGTGACGTTGCCCAACTGTTGCAACAACGTCGCAAAACCCTCGGTCAGGTCAGCAACGGCGGGCAATCGTTCACGGCTTTGCAACAGATCTGGCCAGGGCATAAGAGGCTCCTTGTGGGCTGTCATATAAGCATCACCAAAGGTTCATGGCGATGACACCGGGGCTACATAGCCTGACTTTGCACAACACGGCTGCATAAAGAAAGTCGATCGGCTGCAACCCACGACGGGTTCAAGGCCCGTACGGAGATTCAAATGACTCAGATCGCCCGCATCAGCGACACCGGCAATGAACGCCGCCTGCAAGCCGAACGCCTGATCGGCGCGCAGGCTTTGCAGCAAGCCCAGGCCTTGCGATTCAGCGTCTTCAGCGGCGAATTCAACGCCAAGCTGAAAGGCGCTGAACTGGGTCTGGACATGGATGATTATGATGTTCACTGCAGCCACATCGGCGTGCGTGACCTGAACACTGGTCGCTTGGTGGCGACCACGCGGTTGCTCGATCACACCGCCGCCAGCAGCCTTGGCAAGTTCTACAGCGAGGAAGAATTCAGCCTGCATGGCCTCGCCCATCTGCAAGGCCCGATCCTGGAAATCGGCCGCACCTGCGTCGACCCGGCCTACCGTAACGGCGGGACGATTGCAGTGCTGTGGGGTGAGTTGGCCGAAGTATTGAACGAGGGCGGCTACAGCTATCTGATGGGTTGCGCGAGCATCCCGATGCAGGACGGTGGCGTGCAGGCCCACGCGATCATGCAGCGTCTGCGCGAACGTTATCTGTGCACCGAAAACTTGCGTGCCGAGCCAAAAAAACCGCTGCCGAGCCTCGACATTCCATCTAACGTGATCGCCGAAATGCCGCCGCTGCTCAAGGCTTATATGCGCCTTGGCGCGAAGATCTGCGGCGAGCCGTGCTGGGACGAAGACTTCCAGGTCGCCGACGTGTTCATCCTGCTCAAGCGCGACGAACTCTGCCCGCGCTACGCCAAGCACTTCAAGGCGGCCGTGTGATGAGCCGGTTGCGGGTGTACGCGCGGATCGCGCGAGTGCTGCTGGTGGTGTCGCTGGGATTGACCATGGCCAGTCTGTTCGGTGTATTTGAAAGGATTGGCCTGGCGCACTCGATGGAACGTCGTCAGCGCTGGTCGCGGTTTTTCATGGCGCGTTTGAGCAATGCCCTGCCCTTTCGCATGACCGTCCACGGTGAACTGCCAAAGCAGCCGATGTTGTGGGTCAGCAACCATGTGTCGTGGACCGATATTCCGCTGCTGGGCATGCTCACACCGCTGTCGTTTCTGTCCAAGGCTGAAGTGCGTACCTGGCCGGTCGCGGGTTGGCTCGCGGCCAAGGCTGGCAGCCTGTTTATCCGTCGTGGCTCGGGCGATAGCCAGTTGATCCGCAAACAGATGACCCGGCACCTGCAAACCGATCATTCACTGCTGATGTTCCCGGAAGGCACCACCACCGATGGCCGATCACTGCGTACCTTTCACGGTCGCTTGCTGTCAGCGGCGATTGATTCAGAGGTGATGCTGCAACCGGTGGCGATCCGTTATCTGCGTGACGGCGAAGTCGATACGTTGGCGCCGTTCATTGGTGACGATGATTTGTTGTCGCACCTGATGCGTCTGTTCAGCAATGATTGCGGCGATGTCGAAGTGCACCTGCTCAAGCCGATCGCCTGCGAGGGACGGGAGCGTGCGGCACTGGCGTTTGAAGCGCAGCAGGCGGTGCAGAAGGTGTTGTTTGGCGAGGTGGCGAAACCCGCCGAACCGCGTCGTGCAGGCGAGCTGATCGCCGCCTGAAAATCAAAAGATCGCAGCCTGCGGCAGCTCCTACACCGATCCCCTGTAGGAGCTGCCGCAGGCTGCGATCTTTCGATCTTGCTTATCCCTGCGACGCCGCAAAGTCCTGAAGCTGCGGATAGAACAACGCAAAGTCTTCACTCAGCGGCTCATATAACCGCCGCAATTCCTGCATCGCCCCCGCCAACTCCTCCGGCCTGCTCAACCGCCGTGAAATCCCGCGCAGCACCTGATCAAGCACTTCAAATTCCTGATACGAGCCCAACCAGTCATGGGCGACCATGTGCGGCGCAATCTTCGCCAGGCGCTCGGGCAATTGCGGTTCGCGGGACAACACCCGATAAACGTCAGTGGTGAACTGCGCCAGTGGTTGATCAGCGTACAACCGCCAGTCCCGCGCCAGGCAATGGTCGAAAAAGACATCAAGGACGATCCCGGCATAACGCCGACGGGTATCGGTAAACCGCCCCAGCGCGATGTCCACCAGCGGATGGCGATCAGTGAACACGTCAATCCGTCGATGCAGTTGAATCCCCGCCTCGACCTCCGGGGCAAACTGCCCTTGCAGCCGGCCTTTGACGAAATCGCCATACAGACTGCCGAGCAGTTGATCGGGGCGCTGGCCACCGAGGTGCAAATGTGCGAGATAGTTCATGGGCGCAGCTTAGCACCGCGCCCTCGTTTCAATACACCCAACGTATCGTTATAACCCGATATACCGATTTGTACGGTCGTCAGATCAAAATCATATTGGTATATCGCGAACTAGCGATTTAAAGTTCGCCTCATCGCGATATAGCGTTTTACACACCGAGCACCCTGCCATGAACCTTGACCTCGACGAAATAATAAAAGCCCTGGCACACCCAGTACGGCGAGACATCCTCAACTGGCTGAAAGACCCGAAAGGCGAATTCCCGGAACAGTTGCACAACCACGAGTACGGCATCTGCGCCGGGCAGATCGATCAACGCTGCGGCCTGTCGCAATCAACCGTGTCCGCCCATTTGGCAACCCTGCAACGCGCCGGACTGATCAGCAGCCAGAAGGCCGGTCAATGGCACTTTTTCAAACGTAACGAGGACGTGATTCAGGCGTTCCTCAGCACACTCAGTAAAGAGCTCTGACCCTTAACGTCAGCCAGCCCACAAGGAAACAACGATGCCCCTCTCGCTACTCATACTCGCCTTGAGCGCCTTCGCTATCGGCACCACCGAATTCGTCATCATGGGCCTGCTGCCCGATGTGGCGGCCGACCTCGGTGTGTCGATTCCCGGCGCCGGCTGGCTGGTGACCGGTTACGCCCTGGGCGTGGCCATCGGTGCGCCGTTCATGGCACTGGCCACCGCAAAACTGCCGCGCAAGGCTGCACTGGTTGCGTTAATGGGCATCTTCATTGTCGGCAACTTGCTCTGTGCGCTGGCCAGTGACTACAACGTGCTGATGTTCGCCCGTGTCGTCACCGCGCTGTGCCACGGTGCGTTCTTCGGTATCGGTTCGGTGGTGGCGGCAGGTCTGGTGGCGCCGAACAAACGCGCTTCGGCCGTCGCCCTGATGTTTACCGGTTTGACCCTGGCCAACGTCCTCGGCGTGCCGCTGGGCACCGCGCTGGGTCAGGAGGCCGGCTGGCGTTCGACCTTCTGGGCAGTGACCGTGATCGGTGTGATCGCGCTGATCGGCCTGATCCGCTTCCTGCCGGCCAAACGTGACGAAGAAAAGCTCGACATGCGCGCCGAACTCGCCGCCCTCAAAGGCGCCGGTATCTGGCTGTCGCTGAGCATGACCGCTCTGTTCGCCGCCTCGATGTTCACCCTCTTCACCTACGTCGCCCCACTGCTCGGCGATGTCACCGGCGTCTCGCCAAAAGGCGTGACCTGGACGCTGCTGTTGATCGGTCTCGGCCTGACCGTCGGCAACATCATCGGCGGCAAGCTCGCAGACAAACGCCTCGCTGCCACCCTGATTGGCGTGTTCGTGGCGATGGCGGTGATTTCCACGGTGTTGAGCTGGACCAGCGTCGCGCTGATCCCGACTGAAATCACCCTGTTCCTCTGGGCCACTGCTTCATTCGCAGCCGTACCGGCACTGCAAATCAACGTGGTGACCTTCGGCAAAGCTGCACCGAACCTGGTCTCGACCCTGAACATCGGCGCGTTCAACGTCGGTAACGCCCTCGGCGCCTGGGTCGGCGGCAGCGTCATCGCCCACGGTTTCGGCCTGACCAGCGTACCTCTGGCCGCCGCTGCCCTGGCAGTGCTTGCCCTGCTGGTGACCCTGATTACTTTCCGTCAGAACGGCAATGCCGAGCTGGCCCCCGCGACTCACTGATTAACCACTTCACTTAAGAGGGTTGTATTTCATGGCAACTATTTTTGATCCGATCAAACTGGGCGACATCGAGCTGGCCAACCGCATCATCATGGCCCCACTGACCCGTTGCCGCGCTGACGAAGGCCGTGTGCCGAACGCGCTGATGGCCGAGTACTACGTACAACGCGCCTCCGCCGGCCTGATTCTCAGCGAAGCGACTTCGGTGACCCCGATGGGCGTCGGCTACCCGGATACCCCAGGCATCTGGTCCAACGATCAGGTGCGCGGCTGGACCAACGTGACCAAAGCGATTCACGGTGCCGGCGGCAAGATCTTCCTGCAACTGTGGCACGTGGGTCGGGTCTCTCACCCTTCGTATCTGAACGGTGAAGCGCCAGTCGCACCGAGCGCTATCCAGCCCAAAGGTCACGTCAGCCTGGTGCGTCCAATGGCCGACTACCCAACCCCGCGCGCACTGGAAACCGCTGAAATCGCCGAGATCGTCGACGCTTACCGCATCGGTGCCGAGAACGCCAAGGCGGCCGGTTTTGATGGCGTGGAAATCCACGGCGCCAACGGTTACCTGCTCGACCAATTCCTGCAAAGCAGCACCAACCAGCGCACCGACAACTACGGCGGCTCCCTGGAAAACCGTGCCCGCTTGCTGCTGGAAGTGACTGACGCGGCAATCGAAGTCTGGGGCGCCGGTCGTGTTGGCGTGCACCTGGCACCACGTGCTGATTCCCACGACATGGGCGACGATAATTTGGCTGAAACCTTCACCTACGTGGCTCGTGAGCTGGGCAAGCGTGGCATCGCCTTCATCTGCTCCCGCGAGAAAGAAGGCGCCGACAGCCTCGGCCCGCAACTCAAAGAAGCCTTCGGCGGCCCGTACATCGCCAACGAGCGCTTCACCAAGGACAGCGCCAACGCATGGCTGGCCAGCGGCAAGGCTGACGCCGTGGCGTTTGGTGTACCGTTCATTGCCAACCCGGATCTGCCAGCGCGCTTGAAAGCTGATGCGCCGCTGAACGAGCCACACCCGGAAACCTTCTACGCTAAAGGCCCGGTTGGCTACATCGACTATCCAACCCTGTAAGCCTTAACGCAGAAACGCAAAAGCCCCCGACTTGTGAGAGTCGGGGGCTTTTTTGTGTTCGCCTGGAGATTGATTGCGCGGCGTGATACCTGGCCCCTCACCCCAGCCCTCTCCCGAGGAAGAGGGAGCCGATTGGTGTGGCTTTCAAACCTGAATTCGGCTCGGTATTTCAAGTCGGCGCAACTTGAAAGATCACCTCGGTCAGTTCCCTCTCCCTTGGGAGAGGGCTAGGGTGAGGGCCAACGCCTCACACTTGTTCACACGCTCGACACAAAAACCCTACAAAATCCGTAATTCACTACGTATAAACTTCGCGCCGCAAACGTATATAAAAGCAGGCCAATTGACATAAGCTGTGCCAATTACACATTGTTCATTTGCGCAGGCTGGGGCTCAGGCGCAGCATGTCCAGCCCTGTATCGACCCAGCGCTCGGCTTCGGCGTGCAATTCGAAGCTGTCCGGCGCCAAAAGCCACCCATAGAGGAGGCCATCAATATAGGCATGAATGCTGATGGCCGCACGGGCAGTGTCGAGATCTTCCGGCAACTGGCCGCGATTCACCGCATTACGCAGGGTCAACCCGATACGCAGATTGCAATCGAGGCTGGCCGTCCGGCGCTGCTGGCGCAGATCGCACATTTCATCGGTGAACTCGCACTTATGAAACAGAATTTCGTTGATGCGACGGGTCTTCGGGTCCAGCGCAACTTGATGAAACAAATGAATCAACAATTTGCGCATGCAGCCCAACGGGTCGAGTTCGTCTTCGCTTTCACTGGCTTTGGCCAGTTCATCCAGTGGCTCATGCAAGCTGTCGAGCATGGCCTGCACCAGATCGGCCTTGTTGCTGAAATGCCAGTAAATGGCGCCGCGCGTGACGCCGGCCATTGTCGCGATATCCGCCAAAGTCGTGCGGGCCACGCCCCTTTCATAGAACGCTTTCTCTGCCGCTTCGAGAATCTGGCTTCGCGTTTCCTGAGCTTCTTCTTTGGTACGACGGACCATGGCAGTAAAACCTCAAACAGGATAATTCAGGGATGGATTGAATATCCGCTGAACAAAGAGGGGGTCGATCTCTCTTGAATCGGCTCCCCAGCCTACAATTTCAAACCTTGCAACGACTTTTGTAACAGGGTGGGTACGCAGTCAAGGTGTTTACAAACAACCATGAACGTAAGTATATTACTTAGCAAGCTACTTATCCACTCGATAGCATTTTTTTACCCTTCCACACTTCTTGTGCGCTTTTTGCGCGCCTGACCCGAGGATCTTCATGCAATTCAAGCCAGCTGTTACCGCTCTGGTCACTGCCGTCGCCCTGGCATCGCTACTCAGCGGATGTAAAAAGGAAGAAGCGGCACCGGCCGCTCCGCCTCCTCAGGTCGGCGTCGTCACCCTGCAGCCACAAGCGTTTACCCTCACCTCCGAACTGCCGGGCCGCACCAGTGCGTTCCGCATTGCTGAAGTGCGACCACAGGTCAACGGCATCATTCTCAAACGTCTGTTCAAGGAAGGCGGCGATGTCAAAGCCGGCCAGCAGCTGTATCAGATCGATCCGTCGGTTTATGACGCGACCCTGAAAAGCGCCGAAGCCAACCTGCGTTCGACCAAGTCGATCTCCGACCGCTACAAGCAATTGGTCGATGAGCAAGCCGTGAGCCGTCAGGAATACGACACTGCCGTGGCCAACCGCATGGAATCGGAAGCGTCCTTGCAGTCCGCACAGATCAACGTGCGCTACACCAAGGTTTACGCGCCGATTTCCGGTCGCATCGGTCGCTCTTCGGTCACTGAAGGTGCGCTGGTCAGCAACGGCCAGACCGACGCGATGGCGACGATCCAGCAGCTGGACCCGATCTACGTCGACGTGACCCAGTCTTCGGTTGAATTGCTGGAGCTGCGCCGCGAGCTGGAAAGCGGTCGTCTGCAAAAGTCCGGTGACAACGCGGCAGCGGTCAAACTGACCCTGGAAGACGGCAGCCAGTACAAGCTCGACGGCAAGCTGGAATTTTCCGAAGTGTCGGTCGACCCGACTACCGGTTCCGTGACCCTGCGTGCCGTGTTCCCGAACCCTGATCACACTTTGCTGCCTGGCATGTTCGTCCACGCTCAGTTGCAGGCCGGTGTGAACAGCGCCGCGATCCTCGCGC
The DNA here is from genome assembly GCF_020149425.1 of Pseudomonas sp. P116. Classification (NCBI taxonomy): domain Bacteria; kingdom Pseudomonadati; phylum Pseudomonadota; class Gammaproteobacteria; order Pseudomonadales; family Pseudomonadaceae; genus Pseudomonas; species Pseudomonas sp. P116. The sequence goes on from NZ_JACVHB010000001.1 coordinate 1,029,160, forward strand.
CACAGCAAGGCGTGACCCGCGACCTCAAAGGCACCCCAACTGCACTGGTCGTCGGCCCGGACAACAAAGTTGAACTGCGTCAGCTCAAAGCCAGCCGCACCGTCGGCAGCCAGTGGCTGATCGAAGACGGCCTGAAGGCTGGCGATCGTCTGATCACCGAAGGCCTGCAATACGTCAAACCCGGTGCCGAGGTCAAACCGACCGAAGCGACCAATGTCGGCGCAAAGAACCCGGCCCCCGCACAGGCAGCTGATAAAGCCGCCGGCGGCAAAGGGGAGTAACCCATGTCAAAATTCTTCATCGACCGTCCGATTTTCGCCTGGGTAATTGCCCTGGTGATCATGTTGGTCGGGGCACTTTCGATCCTGAAATTGCCGATCAACCAGTACCCGAGCATTGCGCCACCGGCCATTGCGATCTCCGTGACCTACCCGGGCGCCTCGGCGCAAACCGTGCAGGACACCGTGGTCCAGGTGATCGAGCAACAGCTCAACGGTATCGACAACTTGCGTTATGTGTCCTCGGAAAGTAACTCCGACGGCAGCATGACCATCACCGCAACCTTCGAGCAAGGCACCAACTCCGACACCGCGCAGGTGCAGGTTCAGAACAAGCTGAACCTCGCTACCCCGCTGTTGCCGCAGGAAGTGCAGCAACAAGGTATCCGCGTGACCAAGGCAGTGAAGAACTTCCTGCTGGTGATCGGTGTGGTTTCGCGTGACGGCAGCATGAGCAAGGACGACCTGTCCAACTACATCGTGTCGAACATGCAGGACCCGATCTCCCGTACTGCGGGTGTCGGCGACTTCCAGGTCTTCGGTGCCCAGTACGCGATGCGCATCTGGCTCGACCCGGCCAAGTTGAACAACTTCAACCTGACCCCGGTCGACGTGAAAACCGCCATCGCGGCGCAGAACGTTCAGGTTTCGTCCGGTCAGCTCGGCGGTTTGCCTGCCGTTGAAGACCAGCAACTCAACGCCACAATCATCGGCAAGACGCGTCTGCAAACCGCCGAGCAGTTCAAGGAGATCTTGCTCAAGGTCAACAAGGACGGCTCGCAGGTCCGCCTCAAAGACGTCGCCAATGTGGGCCTGGGTGGTGAGAACTATGCAATCAGCGCCCAGTTCAACGGCAGTCCGGCATCCGGCCTGGCGGTAAAACTGGCCAACGGCGCCAATGCCCTCGACACGGCCAAGGCCCTGCGTACCACTATCGACAGCCTCAAGCCATTCTTCCCGCAAGGCATGGAAGTGGTGTTCCCTTACGACACCACGCCAGTGGTCACCGAGTCGATCAAAGGTGTGGTTCACACGCTGATCGAAGCAGTGGTGCTGGTGTTCCTGGTGATGTTCCTGTTCCTGCAGAACTTCCGCGCCACAGTCATCACAACGATGACCGTGCCAGTGGTCTTGCTCGGTACATTCGGCATCCTCGCCGCTGCCGGTTTCAGCATCAACACCCTGACCATGTTCGGCATGGTGTTGGCCATCGGCTTGCTGGTGGACGACGCCATCGTTGTGGTGGAAAACGTCGAGCGGGTGATGAGCGAGGAAGGCTTGTCGCCTAAGGAAGCGACCAAAAAGTCCATGGGCCAGATCCAGGGCGCACTGGTCGGTATCGCGCTCGTACTGTCGGCGGTACTGCTGCCGATGGCGTTCTTCAGCGGTTCCACGGGTGTGATCTACAAACAGTTCTCGATCACAATCGTTTCGGCCATGGCCCTGTCGGTTCTGGTTGCCCTGATCTTCACCCCGGCGCTCTGCGCGACCATGCTCAAGCCGATTCCGAAAGGCGAGCACGGTACGCCGAAGAAAGGTTTCTTTGGCTGGTTCAACCGCAACTTCGACCGCGGCGTGCGGAGCTACGAACGCGGTGTCGGCAACATGCTGACCCGCAAGGCCCCGTACTTGCTGGCTTACTTGCTGATCGTCGTCGGCATGATCTGGCTATTCACTCGCATTCCGACCGCGTTCCTGCCGGAAGAAGACCAAGGCGTTCTGTTCGCCCAGGTGCAGACACCGGCCGGCTCCAGTGCGCAGCGCACGCAGGTGGTCGTGGATGAAATGCGTGAGTACCTGCTGCGTCCGAACAAGGATGGCGGTGAGGCTGACGCGGTGGCTTCGGTGTTCACCGTAACCGGCTTCAACTTCGCCGGTCGTGGTCAGAGCTCGGGTATGGCGTTCATCATGCTCAAGCCATGGGGCGAACGAGACGCCGAAAACAGCGTGTTCAAACTGGCCGCCCGCGCTCAACAGCACTTCTTCAGTTTCCGCGATGCGATGGTGTTTGCCTTCGCACCACCCGCAGTACTGGAGCTGGGTAACGCCACGGGTTTCGACGTGTTCCTGCAAGACCGTGCCGGTATCGGTCACGAAAAACTGATGGAAGCACGCAACCAGTTCCTTGGCATGGCGGCACAGAGCAAAGTCCTGACCCAGGTGCGTCCGAACGGCTTGAACGACGAGCCGCAGTTCCAGCTGGAAATCGATGACGAGAAGGCCAGCGCCCTGGGCGTTACCATCAACGACATCAACAACACCTTGTCGATTGCGTTGGGTAGTAGCTACGTCAACGACTTCATCGACCGCGGTCGCGTGAAGAAGGTGTACGTGCAAGGCCAGCCGGACTCGCGCATGAGCCCGGAAGACTTGAAGAAGTGGTATGTGCGCAACGCGTCCGGCACCATGGTTCCGTTCTCCGCATTCGCCAAAGGCGAGTGGATCTACGGCTCGCCGAAGCTGGCACGCTACAACGGTGTGGAAGCGGTAGAAGTGCTGGGTGCTCCGGCGCCGGGTTACTCCACCGGTGAGGCCATGGCGGAAGTCGAAGCGATTGCCAAGAAACTTCCGTCGGGTGTCGGTATCTCCTGGACCGGTCTGTCTTATGAAGAACGTCTGTCCGGTTCGCAAGCGCCAGCGTTGTACGCCTTGTCGCTGCTGATGGTGTTCCTGTGTCTGGCGGCCCTGTATGAAAGCTGGTCGATTCCGATCGCGGTCATGCTCGTGGTGCCACTGGGGATCATCGGTGCGTTGATGGCCACCAGCCTGCGCGGTCTGTCCAACGACGTGTACTTCCAGGTGGGTCTGTTGACAACCATTGGTCTGGCAGCGAAAAACGCCATTCTGATTGTCGAGTTCGCCAAGGAGCTGCATGAGCAAGGGCGCAGTCTGCGCGAAGCGGCGATTGAAGCCTGCCGCATGCGTCTGCGACCGATCATCATGACTTCGCTGGCCTTCGTCCTCGGTGTTGTACCGTTGGCAATCTCGACCGGTGCCGGTTCGGGCAGCCAGCATGCAATCGGTACTGGCGTAATTGGCGGTATGCTGACGGCCACGATCCTGGCGATCTTCTGGGTCCCACTGTTCTTCGTTACTGTGTCGTCCATCGGTCAGCGTAAAAAAGCCGACCAGGATGAGACTACTGAAACTCCTAAAGAGGCTGGCCAATGAGCAAGTCGCTACTCTCCCTCGCAGTCGCCGCCTTCGTGCTGAGCGGTTGCTCGCTGATACCTGACTATCAGCAGCCTGAGGCTCCGGTCGCAGGCCAGTACCCGCAGGGGCCGGCGTACTCGCCGGCCCAGGCACCGGCGCAGGCCGCTGCCGAGCAGGGCTGGAAGCAGTTTTTCCATGACCCGGCCCTGCAACAGCTGATCCAGGTCTCGCTGGAAAACAACCGCGACCTGCGCGTCGCGGCACTGAACATCGACGCTTATGCGGCTCAATACCGCATTCAACGTGCCGACCTGTTCCCGGCGGTTTCGGCCAATGGCAGCGGCAGCCGTCAACGTCTGCCGGCGCGTGCGTCGCAGACCGGCGAGTCGATGATCAGCAGTTCGTACTCCGCCACCGTCGGCATCAGCGCCTACGAACTCGACCTGTTCGGTCGGGTGCGCAGCCTGAGTGAACAAGCGTTGCAACAATACTTCGCCACTGAAGAAGCGCGTCGCAGCACCCAGATCAGTCTGGTCGCCAGCGTCGCCAACGCCTATCTGACCTGGCAGGCCGACAAGGAACTGCTCAAGCTGACTCAGGACACCCTCGGTGCCTTTGAAGAAAGCTACAAGCTGACCAGTCGCAGCAATGAAGTCGGTGTGGCTTCGGCGCTGGATCTGGCGCAGTCGCGCACCTCGGTGGAAAACGCCCGTGCGCAATTGGCGCGTTACACCCGCCAGGTGGCTCAGGACGAAAACAGCCTGACCCTACTGCTCGGCACCGGCATCCCGGCCAATCTGCAAACGGCCAAACCGCTGGCCGATGACCTGCTCAGCGACGTACCGCCGGGCCTGCCATCGGACCTGCTGCAACGTCGTCCGGACATCCTTCAGGCCGAATACAACCTGAAGGCCGCCAACGCCAACATCGGCGCCGCCCGTGCAGCGTTCTTCCCGAGCATCAGTCTGACCGCCAACGCGGGCACCCTGAGCCCGGACCTGTCCGGTCTGTTCAAAGGTGGTTCGGGGACGTGGCTGTTCCAGCCGCAGATCAACCTGCCGATCTTCAACGCCGGCAGCCTGCGCGCCAGCCTCGACTACGCCAAGATCCAGAAGGACATTGGCGTGGCGAACTACGAGAAGTCCATTCAAACGGCCTTCCAGGAAGTCGCCGATGGCCTGGCCGCACGCCAGACCTACACCGAGCAATTGCAGGCGCAGCGTGATTTCGTACAGGCCAACCAAGATTACTACCGCCTGGCCGAGCGTCGTTACCGCATCGGTGTCGACAGCAACCTGACCTTCCTCGATGCCCAGCGTCAGCTGTTCAGCGCCCAACAAGCGCTGATCACCGACCGCCTCGCGCAGCTGACCAGTGCGGTCAACCTGTACAAGGCATTGGGTGGTGGCTGGAATGCACAGACTGCGCAGAACGAACCGCTGAAAGAAGAAGCACCGAAGATGAAGTTGTTCTGATCATCTGCTAAATACAGAGAGCCCACCTTTTTGGTGGGCTTTTTGTTTTTGAAGATCAAAAGATCGCAGCCTTCGGCAGCTCCTACAGGAGAACGCATTCCAAAATGTAGGAGCTGCCGAAGGCTGCGATCTTTTGATCTTGTTCGGTAATCGCCCAAAACCCGCTTTCCCCGATTGAATCCCGCTCTCTGCGCCCCGCACCATTCGTCCCACAAAATCAAAAACATCAGGTTCGACACCATGCCCCCGCGCCCTGCCCTGTCCGGCTGATCACCGCCGCCTTATTCCGAAATCTGCAATCCAATGCCCGCCGCGAAGAGCGCCGGCACCGGAACTCGTTCGACCCAAAAAAAATAACAAGAGAAACTGCAATGACCTACCCAACTGCGCCGTACGCATTCCCCGGCCTGATCGCCCTGGCACTGGCTTGCGCGGCTTTGCCCGTTGCGGCTGAAGAAGCCGGTTTTGTCGAAGGCGCCAAGGTCAACCTGAACCTGCGCAACTTCTACATCAACCGTAACTTCACCGACCCGACCAAGGCTCAGGGCAAGGCCGAAGAGTGGACGCAAAGCTTCATCCTCGACGCCAAATCCGGCTTCACCCAAGGCACCGTCGGCTTCGGCATGGACGTGCTCGGGCTGTACTCGCTGAAACTCGATGGCGGCAAAGGCACTGGCGGCACCCAGCTGTTGCCGCTGGATCATGACGGTCGCCCGGCGGACAACTTCGGCCGCACCAACGTCGCGTTCAAGGCGAAGCTGTCGCAGACCGAAGTGAAGGTCGGCGAATGGATGCCGGTACTGCCGATCCTGCGTTCCGACGACGGTCGCTCGCTGCCGCAAACCTTCCGTGGCGGTCAGATCACCTCGAAGGAAATCGACGGCCTGACGCTTTACGGCGGCCAGTTCCGCGCCAACAGCCCGCGCGACGACAGCAGCATGAGCGACATGTCGATGACCGGCAAAACGGCGTTCACCTCTGATCGCTTCAACTTCCAGGGGGGTGAATATGCGTTCAACGAAAAACGCACGCAGATCGGTCTGTGGAATGCCGAGCTCAAGGACATCTACAGCCAGCAATACATCAATCTGATCCACAGCCAGCCACTGGGCGACTGGACCCTGGGCGCCAACCTCGGGTTTTTCTACGGCAAGGACGACGGCAGCGCGCGCGCCGGGGAGCTAGACAACAAGACCTGGTCCGGGATGTTCTCAGCCAAATATGGCGGCAATACTTTCTACGTAGGCCTGCAGAAACTCACCGGTGACAGCGCGTGGATGCGCGTCAACGGCACCAGCGGCGGCACCCTGGCCAACGACAGCTACAACGCCAGCTACGACAATGCGCAAGAACGCTCCTGGCAGGTACGTCACGACTACAACTTCGCCGCCCTCGGCGTCCCCGGTCTGACGCTGATGAACCGCTACATCAGCGGCGATAACGTACACACCGGAAGTATCACCGACGGCAAGGAGTGGGGCCGCGAATCGGAACTGGGCTACACCGTGCAGAGCGGCACGCTCAAGGATCTGAACGTCAGATGGCGCAACTCGACCATGCGCCGGGATTTCAGCAACAACGAGTTTGATGAGAACCGCTTGATCGTCAGCTATCCGATCAGTTTGCTCTAACCTCCCCCTCTGTAGGCACTGCGATCTTTTGATCTTGAAAAATGGAATCAAAAGATCGCAGCGTGCCGCAGTTCCTACAAAAAAGGCCGTATCAGGACGCCACCCGTCAGGCCGGCTGGAGCTTTTTTTGCTGGCGAGTAGAGTTGAAAAACCTGAAGGACTCAGGCAAACAACCCTCCCCGCTTCCGTTGCTGTTGTAGTTGGTCCTCCCAAGACTTGAGCCAGGTTGTCACGGAAGACACTGCTGATCACCGGAGGACCACCTCATGATCGCTCGACTCAACGCAGCACCTGACTGGAACGCCAAGGCATACCAGCAGTTTTCCCGTCTCAGGCAACGGCCGGTCAATGAACTGCTCGACCGAATCGACCTGGCAAAACCCCAGCATATTTACGACCTTGGTTGCGGCACGGGCATTGCCACGCAGTTGTTGGCTGAGCGTTGGCCGCAAGCCCGATTGCACGGGGTCGACAGCTCCGCGCAAATGCTCGAACAGGCGCGTTGCTTGCCGATCAACGCATCGTGGCAGCACTGCGATCTGCTCGACTGGCGACCCAAACAACCTGCTGACCTGCTGTTCGCAGCGGCGGTTCTGCATTTCATCAACGGCCATGAAACGTTACTGCCGAACCTGCTGGGTCAGCTCAATTATGGAGGTTGCCTGGCGGCGCACATGCCGGACTGGCGCGATGCATTGTGGTATCGACTGATGCTAGACACCCTCGACGATGCCGGCCCTGGCAACACGCCACTGGGCACACCGCAACTGCGCCAGCGCATGGCAGCGCGGCCGTTGTTGTCACTTGAGGATTACTACCGCTTGCTCGCACCGCTGACCACGTCGCTGGACATCTGGGAGACCGAGCAATTGCAAGTGGTGGACGGCAAATCGCCGGTGTATGACTGGATAAAAGTTTCGGCGCTGCGGCCGGTGATGCAGTCGCTGGATTCAGCGGAACAGGCGCGCTTCATTTACCACTTTCTGATGCGGGTGCATGCGCATTATCCGCAGGAGCGGAATGGGCATACGTTGTTTCCGTTCAAGCGAATATTCATTGTGGCCACAGTCTGAAAGTCAAAAGATCGCAGCCTTCGGCAGCTCCTACAATCTGCAATGCAATCCCCTGTAGGAGCTGCCGAAGGCTGCGATCTTTTCAAACCCGACAATTACTCCCGGGATTCAACACCCAGCTCATCCCACACCGCTTCGGCCAGATGAAACGTCGCGTTCGCCGCCGGAATCCCGCAGTAGATCGCGCTCTGCATGATCACTTCCTTGATCTCGCTCCGGCTCACGCCGTTATTGGCCGCCGCGCGCAGGTGCAGTTTCAGTTCGCCCTCGCGGTTCATGCCGATCAGCATCGCGATGGTGATCAGGCTGCGGGTATGCCGAGGCAAGCCCGGGCGGGTCCAGATGTCGCCCCAGGCGTGGCGGGTGATCATCTCCTGAAATTCCGAATTGAACTCGGTCAGGGTGGTCAGGCTGCGATCGACATGCGCGTCGCCCAACACCGCGCGGCGGACCTGCATGCCTTCGTCGTAACGTTGTTTCTCGTCCACAAAAACTTCCTCACTGAGCCTTTAAAAAAGCCAACACGCGATCGCTGAAAGCTATACCTGCCTGCACGTTTGAAAGGTGCGCTGCGTAGAACTCGGCGTACTCGGCACCGCGCACATGCTCTTGGATGAAGTGGCCACCGGACGGTGGCGTCACAGCGTCTTCAGTGCCGGCGATCACCAGCAGCGGCACGTTGATGGAGGCCAGTTGTTCCCGGAAATCGGCATCACGCACCGCCGCGCAATTGGCCGCATAACCTTCTGGCGAAGTCGCCGCGAGCATGTCGGTAATCTGCTTGGCCGCCGCCGGATGGGCTTGGGAAAAGTCTGGGGTAAACCAACGGGCAATCGACGCATCGCGCAGCGCAACCATTGCTGCCGCACCGTCACGCAGGACGGTTTCAATGCGCGGATTCCACACCGACGGATCGCCGATTTTCGCTGCCGTGTTGCACACGATCAGTTTGTGCAGCCGATGCCCGGCATTGATCCCCAGCCACTGACCGATCAACCCGCCCATCGACAGTCCGCAGAAATACGCGCGCTCGATGTGCAGCGCATCCAGCAGCCCGAGCACGTCGTGACCCAGTTGCTCGATGCTGTACGGCCCCGGCGTCACCAACGACTTGCCGTGCCCGCGGGTGTCGAAACGCAGCACGCGAAAGTGCTCGGTAAATGCCGGCATCTGCACGTCCCACATGTGCAGGTCGGTGCCCAGCGAGTTGGACAGCACCAGCACCGGCGCATCGACCGGGCCTTCAATTTGATAGTGCAGTTCGCCATCGGCGAGTTGAACGAAAGCCACAGCCCTCTCCTTCAGACAGTCAAAGCGTTGTGTTCGGCCACCGCACGCTCGACCCAGACCTGAGCCTGACCGAGGTAATGGGCGGGGTTCAAAAGATGATCCAGTTCAGCGCTGCTCAATTGCGCAGTGACCTGTGGCTCGTCACCGAGCACCGCGCGCAAGTGACGCTGTTCGGCCACGGCACGTTTGCAGCATTGTTCGAGCAAGTGATGCGCGGTGTCGCGGCCAACCCGTTGTGCGAGCACGATGCTCACCGCTTCGGCCAGCACCAGCCCTTGGGTCAGGTCGAGGTTGCGCGCCATGCGTGCAGCGTCTACCTCCAGGCCATCCGCCAACAGGCGCGCCTGTTGCAGTGAGCCCGAGACGAGGCAGCAGATTTCCGGCAAGGTTTCCCATTCGGCATGCCACAGACCCAGACTCCGCTCGTGCTCCTGCGGCATCGCGCTAAACAGCGTCGACACCAGCCCCGGCACACGCGTCGCCGCGCCGATCAACACGGCGGCGCCGACCGGATTGCGCTTGTGCGGCATGGTCGAAGAGCCGCCCTTGCCCGGTGCCGACGGCTCGAAAACCTCCGCCGCCTCGGTCTGCATCAACAGACTGATGTCCCGGCCAAGTTTGCCGAGGCTGCCGGCGATCAAACCAAGTACCGCGCCAAACTCCACCACGCGATCACGCTGGGTGTGCCACGGCTGTTCCGGCAAGGTCAGTTGCAGTTCTTCGGCCAACGCCTGGGCAATCGGCAATGCCTGCTCGCCCAATGCCGCGAGGGTGCCCGAGGCTCCGCCGAATTGCAGCACCAGCAAACGGGGTTTCAGCTCGCGCAAACGCTGGCGGCTGCGGGTCACGGCGCCGAGCCATCCGGCGATTTTCATGCCCAGAGTCACCGGTGTCGCGTGTTGCAACCAGGTGCGCCCGGCCATCGGCGTTGCCGAGTGGCGCTGAGCCTGCGCAGCAAGAGCATCGGCCAGTTGCGCCAGATCGCTTTCGATAAGATCCAGCGCCTGGCGCAATTGCAGGACCAGTCCGGTATCCATCACATCCTGACTGGTCGCGCCCAAATGCACATAACGCTCGGCCTCGGCGTCGGTTGCGGCAATCTGCTTGCCCAACGCCTTGACCAGTGGAATCGCCGAATTGCCCGCCGTGGCAATCGCCTCGCCCAGCGCTGCGAAGTCATACAAATCGGCGCGACAGGCGCTTTCAATGGGCGCCACAGCGCTTGCCGGAATCAACCCCACCCGCGCCTCGGCCCGGGCCAGCGCCGCTTCGACGTCGAGCATCGCCTGCACACGGCCCTGATCACAGAACACTTCGCGCATATCGCGGGCGGTGAAGTAGGCATCGAACAGTTGATTGCCCGGTCGCTGAGTCATAAACAGTCCTTGCCGGCGCGGGCCATCGCGGCCCGCGCAAATGGGTTTACAGATCGTGGTGCAAATATTTCGCCTGCTTCGGCAAGCGCAGACTGAACAGGAAAGCCACTGCCATCATCGCCGTAACGTACCAGTAGAAGACGTTTTCCATACCGCCAGCCTTGAGGCTTAGCGCGACGAATTCCGCCGAACCACCGAAGATCGCGTTCGCCACCGCATACGCCAGGCCGACGCCGAGGGCGCGGACTTCCGGCGGGAACATTTCGGCTTTCACCAGACCACTGATCGAGGTGTAGAAACTGACGATGGCCAGCGCCACGGTTATCAGCAGGAACGCCAGGAACGGACTGCTGACACTTTTCAGGCTGAGCAGGATCGGCACGGTGAACAATGTACCGAGGGCGCCGAACCAGAGCATCGAACTGCGTCGGCCGATCTTGTCGGCGAGCATGCCGAACAGCGGCTGCATGCACATATAAAGGAAGAGCGCACCGGTCATGATGTAGCTCGCGGTCTTGGCGTGCATGCCGGCGGTGTTCACCAGGTATTTCTGCATGTACGTGGTGAAGGTGTAGAAAATCAGCGAACCGCCAGCGGTGTAACCGAGCACGGTGATGAACGCGGCTTTGTGATCGCGGAACAGCGCGCGGATGCTGCCGGCGTCCTTGTTCTCGCGCATTTCCTTGCTGGTGGTTTCTTTCAGCGAACGGCGCAGGAACAGCGAAATCAGCGCCGCCACCGCACCGACCACAAACGGAATCCGCCAGCCGTAGGCACGCAGGTCTTCTTCAGTGAGGAACTGTTGCAGCACCACCACCAGCGACACCGCCAGCAATTGTCCGCCGATCAGCGTCACGTACTGGAACGAGGCAAAAAACCCGCGCTGGCCCTTGAGCGCAACTTCGCTCATGTAGGTCGCGGTGGTGCCGTACTCGCCGCCAACCGACAGGCCCTGCAGCAAACGTGCGAACAGCAGCAGCACCGGCGCCCAGACGCCGATGTCCTTGTAAGTCGGCAGGCAGGCGATGAGCAACGAACCGAAGCACATCATCAGAATCGAGATCAGCATCGAGTTCTTGCGGCCGTGCTTGTCCGCCACCCGGCCAAAAATCCAGCCGCCAATCGGGCGCATCAGGAAGCCTGCGGCGAACACACCCGCGGTGTTGACTAGCTGTACGGTGGGATTGTCGGAGGGGAAAAACGCCGGGGCGAAGTAGATCGCGCAGAAGGCGTAGACGTAGAAGTCGAACCATTCGACGAGGTTGCCGGACGAAGCGCCGACAATCGCGAAAATGCGCTTGCTGCGCTCTTCGCCGGTGTAATGGGAGGTCTGGGTTGTCATTATTTTTTACTCAATAGGGACAGTGAGAGTCTAGACACACTTTGCAACAGTCCCGTTCCACAAGCTGGAACATCAAAAGATCGCAGCCTTCGGCAGCTCCTACAGAAAGCACGTTCCAAATGTAGGAGCTGCCAAAGGCTGCGATCTTTTGCTCTTGATCTCAATAATCGAAGAACACAGTCTCGGCCTCAGTGCCCTGCAAAATCACATTCCACTGATAAACCCCCGACGCATCCGGCTTGGCCAGCAACGTCGCACGACGTTCGGCCGGCACGCATTCGAGCAGCGGATCAGCAACGTTGGCCGGCTCACCCTCAAAGTAGATCCGCGTCAGCAAGTGCTTCACCAACCCACGGGCAAACACCAGTACCACCAGATGCGGCGCCTGGGTCGAGCCCTTCAGGCCCTCAACCGTACCCGGTTTGATCGTGGTGAAACGGAAACGCCCTTCGGCATCCACCGGCACTCGGCCAAAACCTTCGAAATGCGGATCGAGGGGTTTGTCCTGCTCGTCTTCCGGGTGGTCGTACTTGCCAGCGGCATTCGCCTGCCACACTTCAAGCATGGCGTCGTTGACGACATCGCCGTTGCCGTCCACCACTTGACCGGTGATCGCCACGCGCTCGCCGAGGGTTTGTTCATTGGCGAGGTTTTCGCGGTTCAGCCAGGTCAGGCCGATGTGGTAATACGGCCCGACGGTGTGGGACGTGGTCGCAGTCAGCGTCATCTTATTTCTCCATCGGCGTGGCTTCACGCCCGCGCAGCACGATGTCCCAGCGATAACCGAGGGCGTAGGACGGAATGGTTTTTTCCAGATCGAAACTGGCGATCAGGCGTTCCTTGGCCGACGTGTCTGGCACGCAGTTGTAGATCGGGTCGTAGGCCAGCAGCGGATCGCCGGGGAAATACATCTGCGTCACCAGCCGGGTGAGGATGCTCGGCCCGAACAGCGAAAAGTGGATGTGCGCCGGGCGCCAGGCATTGTGGTGGTTGCCCCATGGGTAGGCGCCGGGCTTGATGGTCTGGAACTGGTACCAGCCGTCGGCATCGGTCACGGTGCGGCCGGTACCGGTGAAGTTCGGGTCCAGCGGCGCGTCGTGCAGATCGCGCTTGTGGTTGTAGCGACCGGCGGCGTTGGCCTGCCAGATCTCCACCAGAATCCCCGGCACCGGCAAACCGTTTTCGTCGAGCACACGGCCGTGAACGATGATGCGCTCACCTTGCGGCTCAGCTTCATGTTGGGCGGTCAGGTCGTTGTCCTTCTCGGCAACTCGCTCGGCGCCGATGGTCGGACCGGTGATTTCCGACAGCGAATGCGGCAGAAACACCAACGGCTTCGATGGCGAGCGCAGATTGGTGGATTGATACGCCGGGTGCAGGTACTCAGGCTGGGTGCCTTCCTGCGGGCGACGGTAACCAGGCTTGTCAGACATTTCGCTTTCCTCTGTTCTTCTTCGTCACGGCTGCGTCAGACGCGTTCGATGGCCAGGGCCAGACCTTGGCCGACTCCGACGCACATGGTCGCCAGACCTTTCTTGCCACCAGTCTTTTCCAACTGATGCAGGGCGGTCAGCACCAGCCGTGCACCGCTCATGCCCAACGGGTGCCCCAAGGCAATCGCGCCGCCGTTCGGGTTGACCTGCGCGGCATCGTCCGCCAGCCCTAACTCACGCAGCACTGCCAGACCTTGGCTGGCGAAGGCTTCATTGAGTTCGATCACATCAAAATCACTGACCGCCACACCAAGGCGCTCGATAAGTTTGCGCACCGCCGGCACCGGACCGATGCCCATTACACGGGGCGCTACCCCGGCACTGGCCATGCCGAGCACTTTGGCGCGGGCAGTCAAACCGTGTTTTTTCACCGCGTCAGCCGAGGCCAGAATCAGCGCGGCCGCGCCGTCGTTAACCCCGGAGGCATTGCCGGCGGTGACGGTTTTTTCCGGGCCGTTGACCGGTTTCAGTTTGCTCAGGGCTTCAATCGTGGTGTCGGCACGCGGATGTTCATCCTGGCTGACCACGGTTTCGCCCTTCTTGTGCGCAATCCGCACCTCGACGATTTCTTCGGCGAAGTAGCCGGCAGCCTGCGCGGCCGCAGTACGTTGCTGACTGCGCAGGGCGAAAGCGTCCTGATCCTCGCGGGAAATTTCATAGTCATCGGCGACGTTGTCGGCAGTCTGCGGCATCGCATCGACGCCGTACTGCGCCTTCATCAACGGGTTGATAAAACGCCAGCCGATGGTGGTGTCTTCCAGTTTCATGTTGCGCGAAAACGCCGCGTCAGCCTTGCCCATCACAAACGGCGCGCGGGACATCGACTCGACGCCGCCGGCAATCGCCAGTTCCATCTCGCCGCTGGCGATAGCACGGAACGCCGTACCAATTGCATCCATGCCCGAAGCGCAGAGGCGATTGAGGGTCACGCCCGGCACGGTTTCCGGCAGGCCCGCCAGCAGCAACGCCATGCGCGCGACGTTGCGGTTGTCTTCGCCGGCCTGGTTGGCGCAACCGAGGAACACCTCGTCGATTGCGGTCCAGTCCACCGATGGATTGCGTTCCATCAACGCCTTGATCGGCACGGCGGCCAGATCGTCGGCGCGCACGGTGGCCAGACCACCACCGAAACGGCCAATGGGGGTGCGAATCGCGTCGCAGATATAAACGTCACGCATCATGCTTCTCCTGGTGCCTGACCGTGGGCCGCCGCGGTGCGCGCTTCGAGATCGCGCAGCGCGGTCAGTTCGACTTCGCTCGGTTCGGCGGTGGTGTCGACGCTGTCGGCAAAACGGATGGCCCAACCGGTGGCGGCGACCACTTGCTCGCGGGTCACGCCGGGATGCAGCGCGGTGACCACGAACTCATGGGTGCCCTCTTCCGGCTCCATGATGCACAGGTCGGTGATGATGCCGACCGGACCAGCGCCCGGCAGGCCCAAGCGCTTGCGCGAATCACCGCCCTCACCATGACCGACCGAGGTGATGAAATCGAGCTTGTCGACAAACGAGCGCGCCGACTGTTTGAGGATGATCAGTACGCTCTTCGCCGAACCGGCAATCTCCGGCGCGCCACCGGCACCCGGCAGCCTCACTTTCGGCGCGTGGTAGTCGCCGACCACGGTGGTGTTGATGTTGCCGAAACGGTCGACCTGCGCCGCGCCAAGAAAACCGACGTCGATGCGTCCACCCTGCAACCAATAGCGAAAAATCTCACCGGTCGGCACCACGGTGTCAGCGGTTTCCGCCAGTTCGCCGTCACCGATGGACAGCGGCAGCACGCTTGGCTTGGCGCCAATCGGGCCCGATTCGTAGATCAGCACCACGTCTGGCGACGAGGTCAGGCGTGCGAGGTTGGCGGCTTTGGATGGCAGGCCGATGCCGACGAAACACACCGAGCCGTTCTTCAGGCGACGGGCCGCGGCGACGGTCATCATTTCATTGGTGGTGTAAGTCATTACTTGGCCTCCGACGCAGCGGCCAACTTGGCCTGGAATTCGCTGAAATCAGCGCTGCCATGGATGTATTCGTTGATCCACGCAGTAAACGTCTCACGGTCGCGGGCGATCGGATCCCACGCCTGATAGAAACGATTGTCGCGCTCGTTGTAACCGTGGGCGTAGGACGGATGCGCGCCACCGGGTACGTGGCAAACCGCACTCAGGGCCCAGGTCGGCAGAACACAGGAATTCATCGGGGCATTAAGGTCATCGACAATTTCTTCGACGGTGACAATGCAGCGCTTGGCGGCCAGCGCGGCTTCCTTCTGCACACCGAGAATGCCCCACAGCAGCACGTTGCCTTTGCGGTCGGCTTTCTGCGCGTGGATCACCGTGACGTCCGGGCGCACCGATGGCACCGCCGCCAATACTTCACCGGTGAACGGGCAAGTGACGGACTTGATCAGCGGATTGACCTTCGGCAAGTCGGAACCGGCGTAGGCGCGCAGCACGGCGAACGGTAGGCCGGAAGCGCCAGCTACGTAGGCATTGGCCAGGTCGGCGTGGCTGTGTTCTTCGATTTCCAGCGGCTGCGGCCATTGCTTCTCGACCGCGTCGCGCAGACGGTGCAGCGAACCCACACCCGGGTTACCGCCCCAGGAGAAAATCAGTTTGCGCGCGCAACCTGCGCCGATCAGTTGGTCATAGATCAAGTCAGGCGTCATCCGCACCAGCGTCAGATCTTTCTTGCCCTGACGAATGATTTCATGACCCGCCGCCGTAGGGATCAGGTGAGTGAAGCCTTCGAGCGCGACGGTATCGCCGTCGTTGACGAACTGCTTCACCGCGTCGTGCAGCGAAAGGATCTCAGCCATGGAGCGGGCTCCCGTTTTTGTAGTGGATCGCCAGTGATAAAAAGGCGCGAGGTTCAGCGCCGGAGTCACTGAAGATTAAGCCTGTGAAAAACACCAAACAATCCGATAATCGACTGAGTGTTCGTTTATCGAACAGATTGTTGCCAGCCTATCGTTCTGTGTTGCCTGCAAAAGATTGCAGCCTTCGGCAGCTCCTACAGGGGTACGCATTCCCAATGCAGGAGCTGCGATCTTTTCGCTTCACACCAACCTGTCAGGTGGCATCCGCATGACTGACCACGCCCTTGATCACGACAGCAGCAGTCGCCAACGCCGCCGGAATTACCAACGCCGTCAACACCTGCTCAAAATTCCAGCCCAGCCCCAGCAACGTCGCGCCCATCCACGCCCCGAGAATCGCGCCAAAACGGCCGATCCCGAGCATCCACGACACACCGGTCGCCCGACCCTGGGTCGGATAAAACCGCGCCGCCAGTGACGGCATTGCCGATTGCGCGCCGTTGACGCACATCCCCGCCACCAGCACCAACGTCGCCAGCAGCGTGATGTTGCCCAGGCTCTGCCCCACCGCGTAGGCAAACACCCCGGCCAGCAGGTAGAAAGTGCCGATGACCTTGTGCGGATTGAACCGATCCATCGCCCAGCCTACGCCGACCGCGCTCAACACCCCGCCAAACTGGAACAACGCACCGATGAACGCTGCCTGCTCCATGCTCGCGCCGCTGTCACGCATCAGCGTCGGCAGCCAACTGGTCAGCAGATAGACGATCACCAGGCCCATGAAATAGGTCAGCCACAACAATAAGGTGCCGGTGCTGTAGGTGCCGGAGAAGATCACCGCGAACACGTTGCGTGCCTTGACGGTTTTCTGTTCCGGCACGCTGAAGCTCGAGGCCTGGGCGACGGTAACCGGATCAATCGGCGCCAGCGTCTTGCGCACCTTGTCAGTGCCACGGTTGCGCACCACCAGATAGCGCGCCGATTCCGGCAGCCAGAACACCAGCACCACGGTGAGAATCAGCGGCAGAATCCCGCCGATCAGCAACAGGCTATGCCAGCCGAACGCCGGGATCAGCTTCGCCGAAATGAACCCGCCACCGGCCATGCCGAGGTTGAAGCCGCAGAACATGCTGGTCACCAACAGCGACTTCTTGCGCTCCGGGGTGTACTCCGAGAGCAGCGTAGTGGCGTTGGGCATACCGGCGCCCAGACCCAACCCGGTGAGGAAACGCAGGACTAGGAGCTCTTCGATGTTGGTGGCGTAAGCCGAGGCCAGGCTAAACGCGCCGAACAGAAATACCGCCCCGACCAGCACGACTTTGCGCCCGAAGCGGTCAGCCAAAGGCCCGGAACCGAGTGCGCCGAAGACCATGCCGATCAACGCGGCGCTCATCACCGGGCCGAGGCTGGCGCGGTCGATGCCCCAATCCTGCGACAACGCCGGGGCAATAAAGCCCATCGCCGCAGTGTCGAGGCCATCTAGGAACACAATCAGGAAACACAGGATTACCACTCGCCATTGATAGCGCGAGATTGGTTGAGCATTGATGAAGGTCTGCACATCGAGGCAGTTACCCACAGCGGACTGAGGCTGGTTCATTATTTTTATTCCACGCAAAAAACGCAGTCGAACGGCGGCCGGCCAGAGAGCGGCACAGGCACAAGAATAGAAGGTCGGGATCAGGCGTTGCGTTGAATCCGGCAACAGCGATCAGAGCGGAGACAGTCGGGGAGCATGCGCATGGTGAGTTGCCTCTTGTCATTATTATGGGGGTCGGCAGTCCGGCGAGCTCATTCACATCGGCGCCGGATGACGCTGCCGCGACATTAATGATCCAAGGGTTTTAGCGTCAATTCGATAAACGCAACACTGTGCGTTTATCGAACAGCTTCATCAGGCAAACAGTTGCGCGCTGAGGTCGCGACTGGCGCTGAGCAGGCCCGGCAGAAAGCGCTGTTCCAGCTCGGTGCGGCTGACGCGACCGGCGTGGGTGCTGACGTTGAGCGCTGCCACCACTTGGCCGGAGGCGTCATAGACCGGCACGGCAATCGAGCGCAGGCCTTGTTCCAGTTCCTGATCGACAATGCACCAGCCCTGCTGCCGCACTTGCTGCAAGCATTCGAGCAAGGCGTCCGGGGTGTGAATCGTGCGACTGGTCTTGGCAACGAGTTCAGCGTGGTCGAGATATTCACCCAACGACGTGTCGTCCAGCGCCGCCAGCAAAATCCGCCCCATCGACGTGCAATACGCCGGCAGGCGCCCGCCTACCGACAGATCCACCGAGATCAAACGCTGGGTGGTCGCCGAACGGGCGATGTAAAGAATGTCGTCGCCCTCCAGCGTGGCCATGTTGCAGGCTTCGTGCAGTTGCTCGCTCATGCGGTCGAGGTACGGCTGGGCGGACACGGCCAGCGGCGTCGACGACAGATAAGCGTGGCCGAGGGTCAGCACTTTGGGCAGCAACGAGTAGGTGCGACCGTCCGTGGTGGCGTAGCCGAGTTTGATCAAGGTGTGTAGGCAACGCCGCACGGCAGCGCGGGGAATTTCCGTTCGGTGGCTGATCTGGGCGATGGTCAGGTGCCGTTTGCGCTCCTGAAATGCCTGAACCACCGCCAGGCCTCGGGCCAGCGAGGTCATGAAATCCGGATCCCCCGTCAGCGCCTGAATGCGTTTGGCCGGCGAGGCGACGATCGGCGGTGCCACGGAAGTGAAGGAGTTGCGCATTTGATCGTTCATTTCAGGTCCTTATCCGGCTCGGATCGATGGCTATACAATCGGCTCGCGGCGGTATGCACAAGGGTGGCGGCGCGAAGATTGGGCGATTATCGAACCGCCGACCGATTATCGCAATCGGTCACGCGGCGGATAACCCTATCCCTCTCGACGTCTACTGAACTTCGACGGACCACGGAGTCAGCGTCTTAGTTGACCGACTAAATGACGCCAAAAACAGATCACTTCGTAAATAACGGTCTGTGCGCAGTTCAACTACCGATAAAAGTTGCGAGTAACAAAACAATCACACATCCAGAACCGTTTTTAACTTGGCAAAGATAGTCATTCCCGAATCGACCGCTATAATGCACCTCAGTGGGACCCCGTTTTGCAATACCGAGGTCGCCACCCGCTGACGCGATGTCCATCGCTGTCGGCCCCGGCCAGCGCCTGGCACTTATAGTCAATGTAACGCCAACGCTCGCTGAAACTGGAAACTGATGCTGCGTCAGTTTTAATCTGGTGCCGTAGCCGCCTGCTACAAGCAAGTCTTGATCGTCTTGCCGATCCCAGCAACGCCTGCTCAGGTGTTGGCCTTCGGTAGATTCGCTCAATCGATTCGTTGCAGTGCGTTTCACCAGACATTTATCTCAACTCATACAGGTAGCACTGTGACGAAAGACGAACTGCGCGCGGAACTTGAGCGCCAGGAACAACGTTACAAGGAAGTTTACGGCGGGGAAGTCACCACCTACGCCGCTCAGCCCGAACCCGAACGCAAGGCGTGGCGTAAGCGCCCCACCGTTCAGGATCAGGTCTTCAAGCAGGAAATCGAAAAGATCGAAAAGGAACTCAAAGCCGAAGAGCCATGAGCCAACCGGTTTTGATATCCGAGGGTCAGTGCGCACCGTTTACAAGCGCGGTGTGACGATGATGCCCTGTGCGCCCGCTATCCGCGGGCAGCAGCCATTGCCCGTCCTACAGGGTGATAGGAAGCTTCTTACAGGTTTCATTTATATTTCAGACAAGCGTATGAGCCCTTGTTTTATGGGTAAAAAACCCTGCCATCATTGGCCTTCCCCAATAAAATCAGTAACTTGAAAGACCCTGCGCGCCGCTTGGTTTTAATGCGCTGCAACAAATTAATTCGAATAAGAGTGTTACTGATGAGCAGGTAGGGCATCGATTTCGAGACTTTTCTGGCATAATCGCGCCCCCTTACGACCGGGTCAGAAAACCTTCATGATCGATTTATTCAGCGGACTGGATGCTTGGGTGCTTGTGAGCCTCCTGCTCGCCCTGACATTCGTCCTCGCCTTCGAGTTCATCAATGGATTTCATGACACCGCTAACGCGGTAGCCACTGTTATCTACACCAAAGCCATGCCGCCGCACCTGGCGGTGTTCTTTTCCGGCGTGTTCAACTTCCTCGGCGTTCTGCTGGGTGGCGTTGGCGTGGCGTATGCCATTGTCCATTTGCTGCCGGTTGAGCTGCTGATCAATGTGAACACCGGCCATGGCCTGGCGATGGTGTTCTCGTTGCTCGCCGCGGCAATCGCCTGGAACCTTGGCACCTGGTACTTCGGTATCCCGGCGTCCAGCTCGCACACCCTGATCGGTTCGATCCTCGGTGTCGGCCTGGCCAACGCCCTGATCAACGACATTCCGTTGGCCGATGGTGTGAACTGGCAGAAGGCGATCGACATCGGCGCCTCGCTGGTGTTCTCGCCAATGGCCGGTTTCCTGATCGCGGCGCTGGTGCTGATCGGTCTGAAATGGTGGCGCCCGCTGTCGAAGATGCACAAGACGCCGGAACAGCGCCGTAAACTCGACGACAAGAAGCACCCACCGTTCTGGAACCGTCTGGTTCTGGTGATCTCGGCCATGGCCGTAAGCTTCGTGCACGGCTCCAACGATGGTCAAAAAGGCATCGGCCTGATCATGCTGGTGCTGATCGGTATCGTACCTGCGCAGTTCGTCCTCGACCTGAACAGCACCACCTACCAGATCGAACGTACCCGCGACGCAACCCTGCACCTGAGCCAGTTCTACCAGCGCAATTCCGAATCCCTCGGTGAATTCCTGGCCCTGGGCAAGAGCGTAGAAGGCGACCTGCCGGAGAAATTCCGCTGCAACCCGCAGCAGACCGAACCGACCATCACTGCCCTGCTGCACACCCTTAAAGGTGTTGCGGACTATCACTCGCTGTCTTCGGACAGCCGTATTGAAGTCCGTCGCTACCTGCTGTGCCTGGACGACACTGCGAAGAAAGTCGGCAAGTTGCCTGGCCTGGAACCACGCGAAAAGGCTGACCTCGACAAACTGCGCAAAGACCTGACCACCACCACCGAATACGCCCCGTTCTGGGTGATTCTGGCGGTCGCTCTGGCCCTGGGCCTGGGCACCATGGTCGGCTGGAAACGCGTAGTACTGACCATCGGCGAGAAGATAGGCAAGCAAGGCATGACTTACTCGCAAGGCATGTCGGCGCAGATCACTACCGCGACCCTGATCGGTATGGCCAACATCTTCAGCCTGCCGGTGTCCACCACTCACGTCCTCTCCTCGGGCGTGGCCGGTACCATGGTTGCCAACAAGAGCGGCCTGCAAGGCGGGACGGTTCGCACCATTCTTCTGGCGTGGGTACTGACCTTGCCGGCGACCGTGGCACTGTCGGCCGGGTTGTTCTGGCTGGCGTCCAAGGCGCTGGGTAGCTGATAGATAGCTGGAAATGAAAAAGGCGCGATTCGAAAGAGTCGCGCCTTTTTTGGTTTGGGGATTGGGGGTATATCCGTTGCTGCGGGGGTTGCCGCTGGCGGTTTCGCTCTTACAGCGAGTCACCTTTTCCAAACGCCGAAAAGGTAACCCAAAAGGCTTTGCCCCGGCGTACGGCACTTCGCTGAGGCTCAGTGTTCCCTCGCTACGGCGTCCATCCGGGGGCATCGCCTACGGTTTGCTGCGCTGCACCTCCTCTCGATGTGTGCGGCTTCGCCGCACGGCGCTACGCGCCTAACCCCCGGATGAACACCTTCGCTCGGCCTGCCGAAGGGGCAACAAATCAAAAGCCAGATCAAGAGCAAAGGCCAGATCAAGAGCCCCTCACCCTAGCCCTCTCCCAGAGGGAGAGGGGAATGATTGAGGTGATTGGGAGAAGTACACCGACGTGCAATACCGAGTCGAACACGGATTTTGAAAAGCCCAAAAATCGGCCCCCTCTCCCTCGGGAGAGGGCTGGGCGGGCGGCGTTCCGATGAGGGGCAAATCCACCACAAAACCAAAGCCGACCGCATCGCTCTTCCACCAATCAACACAATGAGCGTTAGCTCGAGTGCAGCTCTTGATCTCAGAGCCCGTCGGCAGGCTGAGTGGAGGGATTGATCCGGGGGTGGGAGCGCAGCGACCGTTTGGCGAAGCCAAACACATCGAGAGGAGGTGCAGCGAAGCAAACCGGAGGCGATGCGCCCGGATCAATCGCGGAACGAAGGAACCCCGAGCCCCAGCGAGTGGGCCGAACGTCAGGGCAAAGCCTTTTTGGTTACTTTTTCGGCGTCTGGAAAAAGTGACCCGCCGTAAGGGCGGAACCCTAACCCGCCATCACCAAAAAAACGGATATACCCCCAAAACCCCAACAACCTGGTCGGCCCCCAAGCCGCCAAGGCAAAAAAAAAGGGCAACCGAAGTCGCCCAAAATGCCTTGCGTGCTCATCAATCCAGAAAGCGCGACCTACTTCTTACGCTTATTCGCATCCTTCCAGATAAAAAATCCAAACCCTGCAAAAAACAGAACCATGAGGCCAACGGTCAGCACTCCGGCAAAAACCACGTTATCGAAAAACATGACTGGCCTCCCGGCCCTGCTCTGCTGCGATGGAACTAAGTTAACCAAACACGCAGGCGCAACCATTGACCAGGATCAACTCCGGCCAACACAAAAACTAAAGGAGAGGAAATAACTGACCTGCATCAAAGGATGCAGGGGGAGATCAACGCTTTTTCGGCTTGTTTTTCGACTTTTTCTTGGCTTTTCCCAACGGCATTGCCTGCTCGAAGGCATTGCGCACTTCGTTCAAGCGCTTTTCTTTGATGTCATGTACGCGCTTGGCACGCTCAGCATTGAGGTCGATCAGTTTGTCGTCTTGGCTCATGGCAACACACATCGCTAAAAATAATCACAACTGCCGCGACAACGGCAGGACTGCGCCAATAATGCAGCCTGACGCCAGCGCTGACCAGTCGCCAGCACCAACGCTCTACATCAATTCATGTAAACGACGAATCTCAGATCTCGATATCGACCCACAAACCCTGACGCGGCTGATCTTCCATCAGCGGCACGACGGGCACGGTGTTGTCGGCATTGAGTTCGTTGCCGGGCACAGCGAGGTGTTCTTCGGGGTCTTCATCGGCTTCGCGGCGACGGCGATCACGTTCCTGCTGGCGACGCTGTTCTTCGCGCAGCAGCAAACCGTCCTCTTCAGGATCACGCTTTTGCAGATCGATCGTGCTTTCGTTTGAGCTTTCCTGCACCGGCACTACAGGAGGGATGTCCGGTCGCTGACGGATCGGATCCTGCTGGGAAGTAACTGGCACAACGCTCAAGGGGAGCATCGGTGGCAACATATAAGGGGTCTCCTGTCAGCAGGCTATCGGCTGCGGCGCAGGCGCCTTGAGCCACTGGTCGAAAATCTGTGACGCACTTGGCACCTGTAGGAGCTGCCGCAGGCTGCGATCTTTTAATGGGACAACACGGATTCCAAGTGTTCCCCCAGATCAAAAGATCGCAGCCTTCGGCAGCTCCTACCCCAGTATTCCTTTGGCCTCAGGGTCGCATTCCGTTAAGATAGCCCGCTTTTTCAAGGTGGGAGTCAGGCAGCATGGCGCAGCAGTATCAACCGGGGCAACGCTGGATCAGTGACAGCGAAGCAGAGCTTGGTTTAGGCACCGTTCTGGCACAGGACGGCCGCTTGTTGACCGTGCTTTACCCGGCCACTGGCGAAACCCGCCAGTACGCGCTACGGAATGCGCCCCTCACCCGCGTGCGGTTTTCGCCCGGTGACAGCATTACCCACTTCGAAGGCTGGAAGATGACCGTCCAGCAAGTCGACGACGTCGATGGCCTGATGGTCTATCACGGCCTCAACGCGCAGAACGAAGCCGTCACCCTGCCGGAAACCCAGCTGTCGAACTTCATTCAGTTCCGTCTGGCCAGCGACCGTCTGTTCGCCGGGCAGATCGACCCGCTGGCGTGGTTCTCGCTGCGCTACAACACCCTCGAACACACCAGCCGCCAGTTGCAATCCTCGCTCTGGGGCCTGGGCGGCGTGCGTGCGCAACCGATCGCGCACCAGTTGCACATCGCCCGTGAAGTCGCCGACCGCATCGCGCCGCGCGTATTGCTGGCGGACGAAGTGGGCCTGGGTAAAACCATCGAAGCCGGTCTGGTGATCCATCGCCAACTGCTCTCGGGCCGTGCCAATCGCGTGCTGATCCTGGTGCCGGAAAACCTTCAGCACCAGTGGCTGGTGGAGATGCGCCGCCGCTTCAACCTGCAAGTTGCGCTGTTCGACGAAGAGCGCTTCATCGAAAGCGATGCCGCCAACCCGTTCGAAGACACCCAACTGGCGCTGGTTGCGCTGGAGTGGCTGGTCGAAGACGAGAAAGCCCAGGACGCACTGTTCGCCGCCGGTTGGGACTTAATGGTGGTCGACGAAGCGCACCACCTGGTCTGGCACGAAGAAAAGGCCAGCTCCGAGTATTCGCTGGTCGAGCAACTGGCCGAAGTGATTCCCGGCGTGTTGCTGCTCACCGCGACCCCGGAACAACTGGGTCAGGACAGCCATTTCGCCCGTCTGCGCCTGCTTGATCCAAACCGTTTCCATGACCTGGCCGCTTTCCGCGCCGAGAGCGAAAACTATCGCCCGGTGGCCGAAGCCGTTCAGGAGCTGCTGGACAAAGGGCGCCTGTCGCCTGAAGCACACAAGACCATCCACGGTTTCCTCGGCAACGAAGGCGAAGCCCTGCTGACCGCGGTCAACGATGGCGACACCGAAGCCAGCGCCCGTCTCGTGCGTGAACTGCTCGACCGCCACGGCACCGGCCGCGTGCTGTTCCGTAACACCCGCGCCGCCGTGCAGGGTTTCCCGCAGCGCAATCTGCACCCGTACCCGCTGCCGTGCCCGGACGAATACCTCGAACTGCCGCTGGGCGACCACGCCGAGCTGTATCCGGAAGTCAGTTTCCAGGCGCAGCCGGACGCGAGCGAAGAAGAGCGCTGGTGGAAATTCGACCCACGCGTCGAGTGGCTGATCGATCAGCTGAAAATGCTCAAGCGCACCAAAGTGCTGGTGATCTGCGCCCACGCCGAAACCGCGATGGACCTGGAAGACGCACTGCGCGTGCGTTCCGGCATCCCGGCCACGGTGTTCCATGAAGGCATGAACATCCTCGAGCGTGACCGCGCTGCCGCCTACTTCGCCGACGAAGAATTTGGCGCGCAGGTACTGATCTGCTCGGAAATCGGCAGTGAAGGTCGCAACTTCCAGTTCGCTCACCATTTGGTGCTGTTCGATCTGCCGGCACACCCGGACTTGCTGGAACAGCGTATCGGTCGTCTCGACCGGATCGGTCAGAAGCACATCATCGAACTGCACGTGCCGTACCTGGAAACCAGCCCGCAAGAGCGCCTGTTCCAGTGGTATCACGAAGCGCTGAATGCGTTCCTCAACACGTGCCCGACCGGCAATGCCTTGCAGCATCAGTTCGGCCCGCGCCTGCTGCCGCTGCTCGAAGAAGCCGACGACAGCGAGTGGCAAGCACTGATCGACGAGGCGCGCACCGAGCGCGAACGTCTGGAGCAGGAGCTGCACACCGGTCGTGACCGTCTGCTGGAACTCAACTCTGGCGGTTCGGGCGAAGGCGATCAGTTGGTCGAGGACATCCTTGAGCAAGACGATCAGTTCGCCCTGCCGATCTACATGGAAACACTGTTCGATGCGTTTGGTATCGACAGCGAAGACCATTCGGAAAACGCCCTGATCCTCAAGCCGAGCGAGAAGATGCTCGACGCCAGCTTCCCGCTGGGCGACGACGAAGGCGTGACCATCACCTACGATCGCAACCAGGCGCTGTCGCGCGAAGACATGCAGTTCATCACCTGGGAACACCCGATGGTGCAGGGCGGCATGGATCTGGTGTTGTCCGGTTCGATGGGCAACACCGCCGTCGCGCTGATCAAGAACAAGGCGCTGAAACCGGGCACCGTGTTGCTGGAACTGCTCTACGTCAGCGAAGTGGTTGCCCCGCGTTCGCTGCAACTGGGCCGTTACCTGCCGCCGGCCGCCCTGCGCTGCCTGCTGGATGCCAACGGCAACGACTTGTCGTCACGCGTCTCGTTCGAGACGCTGAACGATCAGCTCGAAAGCGTGCCACGGGCCAGCGCCAACAAGTTCATCCAGGCCCAGCGCGATCAGCTGACGCCGCGGATCAACGCCGGTGAAGAGAAGATCACTCCGCGTCACGCCGAGCGCGTGGCCGAGGCGCGTCGCCGTCTGGCGGCCGACATCGACGAAGAACTGGCGCGCCTGACCGCGCTGCAGGCGGTCAACCCGACCGTCCGTGACAGCGAACTGGTTGCGTTGCGCGAGCAGCGTGAGCAGGGCCTGGCGATGCTGGATAAGGCGGCGTTGCGCCTGGAAGCGATCCGGGTGTTGGTGGCGGGTTAAACCGCCCTCCTTCACCGGTGAAAAACAAAAAGGCCCGCAGCGATGCGGGCCTTTTTTTATCTCAGAAGCAAAGCAAAAGATCGCAGCCTTCGGCAGCTCCTACATTGGAATGTGCGCACCCTGTAGGAGCTGCCGAAGGCTGCGATCTTTTGATCTTAAGCCGTTGCCGCTACAACCTCTGGCTCAACCACAGCCACCAACCCCTCCTTCATCCGCTGCGCATCGCGCACAAAACACCGCGCCGCCAAAAACAGAAACACCATGGTCAGCAACAGCGCCACCGGAATCAGGTACATCGCGTCATGCAACCCGACAGCCTTGAACGCTTCGGTCATCTGCTGCGCTCCGGCCGCCAGCATCGCCGTATGCGCGAAATGATCCGACAACGCACCCACCACCACTGGCCCCAAGCCCCCGCCCAGCAAATACAGCCCGGCAAAGAACAACGCCATCGCCGTGGCCCGCAGGCGCGGTTCGACCACGTCCTGAATCGCCGTGTACACGCAGGTGTAGAAGTTGTACGCAAACAGCCAACCCAGGCTGAACACCGCAACAAACAGACCAATCTCGATCCGCCCGGCATGCAGTGCCCAAGCCGTGCACACAGTCGAGATAATCAGGCTGAATGCGGCAAACAACAGACGACCGTTAGCCACCCGCTGATGAATCTTGTCGGCAATCCAGCCGCCGAGGGTCAGGCCGACCAGGCCAGTCACACCAACGATCACACCGGTCGCCACCGCCGCTTCCTGCAACGGCATCAGGAAATAACGCTGCAGCATCGGCACCAGAAACGAGTTGCAGGCATAAGTGGCAAAGTTGAAGCAAAGCCCCGCCATCACCAGCCACAGGAAAGTCGGCACAGCGAGGATCCGGCGTATCGGCTTGTCGACTTTCTCCTGCGACACCTGCACGCTTTCCGCCGCGCCGCGCTTAGGCTCCTTGATGAAAAACATGAATACCGCCAGCAGCAAGCCCGGCACGGCGGCGATAAAAAATGGCGCGCGCCAGCTGTCGAACGCCTTGACCATCCAGCCGATGGTGAAGAATGCCAGCAACAATCCCAGCGGCAGCCCCAGCATGAAAATGCCCATGGCCCGTGCCCGACGATGGGCCGGGAACAGATCGCCGATCAGCGAGTTGGCGGCCGGCGCATAGCTGGCTTCACCAATGCCGATGCCCATGCGCACGATCAGGAAACTCCAGAAACTGCCGACCAACCCGTTGACGGCGGTCAACGCACTCCACGTCGCCAGCCCCCAACCCATCAGCTTGCTGCGTGAACCCGTGTCAGCCATGCGCCCAAGCGGCAACCCGGCAATCGCGTAGACAATGGTGAACGCCGTACCGACGATGCCCAGCTGAAAGTCGCTGAGGTGCCATTCCATGCGGATCGGCTCGATGATGATCGCCGGGATGGTGCGGTCGAAGAAGTTGAACAGGTTGGCAAGGAACAGCAGGAACAGAATGCGCCAGGCATTCGCCGCTTGGGTCGAGTTCTGCATGGGTCCGTCTCTTTATTGTTATGGGGCTTCACTGCCAACGCATCCGAGCCCGGAACCTGCAATCTAGTCAGCGCGGTGGCGGCTGTCTGTGATCATTCGTCTGCTTGATATAGGGCAATGTCACTGTAACGAAACGTAAGCCCTTGATAAGTCTGAAATCCCCGTGAATCCGGGGCTTTTGCGGCAAAACCTTGCCACAAAAAAATAGTTTCAAGCCCCCCTTCCCATTGCCGTTGCGAAGCCTAGAATGGCCGCCGGATCCGTCCGGATCTCCCGATCAATCCCTTTGATACCCTCCCCAATGTCCGAAGTCAGTCCGTGTCTGAATTGCGGTGCCTGCTGTTCCCATTTTCGCGTGTCTTTTTTCTGGGGTGAATGTGCTTCGTCCGGGGGCACAGTGCCCGATGAGCTGGTGACCCAAATCTCTCCCAGCCGGGTGGCGATGAACGGCACCGACTGCAAATCGCCGCGATGCACCGCATTGGAGGGTGACGTTGGCAGCACCGTCAGCTGTTCGATTTATGACAAACGCTCCAGCGCCTGCCGTGAATTCGAGTCGTCTTGGGAAAATGGCGAGCAAAATGTCGATTGCGACAAGGCACGCGCCCGTTTCGGGCTGCCCCCCTTGCAACCGGACTGGGCCGAAATTCCGTTTGAGAAGAGCGCCTGACCCTTAGCGCCAATCGCTATGACGCTAATGCCGAAATCATTAGCGCCAATGTGCCACTATCGCTTGCTCTCCGAAAACCGCCTCTATACTTCTGTCTTCAGCCAGCGTTAACCGCGCGGTAAGGACTTCAGAGACGGGGCGTGCTATGGAGTGGCTTGGTTTGCAGTTTGTTACCGAGCTGCCAGAGAGCGGGCAGGTCATTCTTGATTGCACACACAACCCCTTGCTGGTGCTGGTGGCCTATCTGGTTGCCTGCGCAGCGAGTTTTGCCACCCTCGATATGGCCGAGCGGGTTGCCCACGCCGACGACCCGAGTTCACAGCGATTGTGGCGCTGGATAGGCGCTACCTGCCTGGCCGGCGGCATCTGGGCCATGCATTTCATCGGCATGCTTGCCTTTCAGGCGCCGATTGAAATCCAGTACGACCTGCCGATCACCCTGTTTTCCCTGTTGATCGCCCTGCTCGCCTCGTGGCTGGCGATGTACACGCTGAGCCACGCGCAGCCAAGTCTGATGCTCTACCTGAAAACCGCACTGCTCATCGGCCTCGGTATCGCCGGCATGCATTACGTCGGTATGGCCGCCATGCAATCGCGCGCCACTGCGTACTACGAACCGTCCCTGTTTGCGCTGTCGATTGCGATCGCCATCGGTGCCAGTTTCGCCGCGCTGTGGGTAGCCGGTTACCTGCGCGAAGGCAGTGGCATGGCTCATCAACTGCTCAAATACAGCGCGGCGCTGATTCTCGGCGCAGGCATTTTCAGTATGCATTTCACCGGGATGGCGGCACTGCAACTGGTGTTGCCCGAGGGCAGCCTGCCCGCGACGCCGGTCGATACCAGCCAGCTGCAACTGGGCCTGACGGTCGCGCTGATCATCCTGCTGATTCTGAGCAGCGCGATCAGCGCGGCGCTGTCCGACAAGAAACTGCAGAACAAGGAAAACGACCTGCGCCGCGTCAACGCCCTGCTCAGCCAACTTGATCAGGCGCGCATGGCGCTGCAACAAGTGGCCAACTACGACGCCCTGACCAACCTGATCAACCGCCGCGGCTTCAATCAGATCTTTGCCGAGAAGCTCAGCCAGAAAACCACCGAAGGCGGCATGCTCGCGGTGATGTTTCTCGACATCGACCACTTCAAACGCATCAATGACAGTCTCGGCCACGACGCCGGCGATGCCCTGCTCAAGGTCATCGCCAGTCACATCAAAGGTTCGGTGCGCAGCCACGAAGACGTGGTCGCACGTTTCGGCGGTGACGAGTTCTGCATCCTGATCAGCCTGCGCGACCGCGAAGAGGCGCGCAACATGGCCCAGCGCATCATGACCAAGATGAAGGAGCCCATAGAACTGGCCGGACGCCGCATGGTGATGACCACCAGCATCGGCATCAGTCTGTTTCCTGAAGATGGCAGCACCTGCGAAGAACTGCTCAAGCACGCCGATCTGGCGCTGTATCAATCCAAGGGCGCCGGGCGCAATGGCCTGCACTTTTTCAGTTCCAGCCTGAAAAACCGCGCGACCCTCGAATTGCAACTCGAAGAAGAACTGCGCCACGCACTGCGCGAAGAAAACGGCCTGATGCTGTACTACCAGCCGATCTTCGAACTGAAAACCGGTCGGGTGACCAAGCTTGAAGCGCTGATCCGCTGGCAGCATCCGACTCGTGGTCTGCTGACGCCTGACGCTTTTATCAGCATCGCGGAAAGCAACGGCCTGATTGCCGAACTGGACAACTGGGTGCTGCGCCGGGCCTGCAAGGACCTGGGCGAGCTGTCGAAACATGGTTGCGAAGAGTTGAAAATCGCCTGGAACTGCTCGCCGTTGAATCTGGCTCGCGAAGAACTGGCCGACGAAATCGAACATGCGCTGCGCACCGCTGGCGTCGCTCCGGAACGGCTGGAACTGGAAGTCACCGAAAACGCCTTGATGGGCAATATCGCCAATACCCTAGTGTTGTTACGGCAGATCCGCGCCCTCGGCGTGTCGTTGTCGATCGATGACTTCGGCACCGGCTACTCGTCACTGGCTTACCTCAAGCGCTTGCCACTCAACACGCTGAAGATTGACCGTTCGTTCATCCTCGACATTCCCACCGCGACGGCAGACATGGAGATCGTCCAGGCGATCATCGTCATGGCCCACACTCTGCACTTGCAGGTGGTCACCGAAGGCGTCGAAAGCCTGGAGCAGTACGAATTCCTCGAACGCTCGGGCTGCGATTTCATTCAGGGTTACCTGCTTAGCCGCCCGGTGCCGCTGGACGAGCTGCGCCCGGTGCTGGAAGAAATCAATCAGCGCAAACATTCACTTACGGTCAATCCGTTGATTCTGGCGCGCGGTACATTTGCACCAGTGTCGCTGGATCCTTCGCCAAAAAACCCTGCGCCCCATGCAGGCGCATCAGTTGTGCGGCCAATCCGCTGATCGGTGTGGCCGAACCTTGCTCGCGGGAGAATTTCACGGCGGTGTCGAGATCCTTGAGCAGCGTGCGCACGTGCCACTTCACCGGTTCGAAACGACTCTCGGCCATTTGCGGGGCGAGGATCTGCAACGGTTTCGAATCGGCAAAACCACCGGCCAACGCTTCTGCGATCAAGCTCGCATCGACCCCGGCCTGCTCGGCCAGTGCCACCACTTCGGCGATCACCAGTGCATTGCAGGCGACGATCATCTGATTGCAGGCCTTGGTCACTTGACCGGCCCCCACGCCGCCCATGTGCGTGACGCGCTGACCAAGATTGAGCAGCACCGAGCGTACGCGCTCAAGATCTGCCGCCTCACCACCGACCATGATCGCCAAACTGCCAGCCTCGGCACCAACCACCCCGCCCGACACCGGAGAGTCGAGCCAGGCCATGCCGGTTTGACTCAATAATTGCGCGGCCATCTCACGAGTGGCCGTGGGTTCGAGACTGGAAAAATCCACCAGCAACTGGCCACCCTTCGCGCCCTCGGCGACACCGGCCGGGCCAAATACCACCTCGCGCACCACGGCGGTATCCGCCAGGCACAGCATCACCACGTCGGCGTGTTCGCACAGCTCCGAAGGGCTGGCGACCAGTCGTGCCCCGGCCGCGACCAGTGGCGCGCACTTGGCCGGGTTGCGGTTCCACACCGCTAGCGGATAACCCGCCGCCAGCAGGCGTCGGCACATCGGCAGGCCCATCAGGCCGATTCCGGCAAATCCCAACGAAGGTAGCGATGACATCATTTAGCCTCCTTTTGATTAAAGATCGCCGAATAATGGCCGATTCATCAACGATCAGGAAAGGATTCCCCCGAGCGACAGTCAGGCCAAGTCCCTGACGCCCGGGCCAAATTCGCGCAAAAAAGACGCGAGATCTTATTCCGTGAGGTTCGCTGACATTCAGTCACCGGGCCAACCCAGTCCAGGTACATGGCGCACAATGACTTCTAAAAATAATCCCGCCACAGCGGTAGCCGATCTGACCCTGAGCCCGGCTGCCAACAGCCCGTCATCGTCCAAGCCATCGGTTCCCTCGCGCCCGCTGTCGACTCAGCAATACCTGTACTTCACCGAAACCAATACTGACCGCATCCTCGACAACCTCGACGGTTTGCGCGACATGGTGTTCCCGCGCCCGCCGCACCTGGAAGGCGACAACGAGCAGCACAGCGATCAGGAATTCCCGTCGGTGTGCCTGATCGGCCTCGGTCGCTGCGGCTCCAACATCGCCCTCGATGTGGCGGAGCTGGTGTACAACGCGCGCAAGTTCTACCTCAACGAATTCAACAACGAAGACCGTGCAGCCGACCGGCGTTCGGCCGATAAGGGCTACAGCCCGGCGCAGTGGATCAAGAACAACCTGCGACTCGGCACCAACAAAAGCAGCAAACCGGTATTCCTGGTGGAACCGCTGGTGATGCTCGGCGACCTCGACAAGGACATTGCCGGGCGCATCCGTTTCTCGCGCAAGGGCGAGAAAAGCGGCTTCCTGCGCGACTACAGCAAAATGAAGATCATGGACTTGTCCGAAGTCCACGCCGGTGGCGCCGGTAACGCGCCGATCCTCGGCCAATACCTGGCGAAGATCATCCTCAACAAGGACACCCAGCGCTTCTCCAGTCCTGACTGGAAAATGATCCACTCGTACCTGATCGACAGCTGCGGCATCAAGGCCAACCAGTCGCGCCTGTATTTCTCGATCTTCAGTGCCGGTGGCGGTACGGGTTCGGGCATGGCTTCGGAGTTTGGCCTGGCTCAGCAGCACTCGTACATGAACAAGACGTTCGACACCAAACCGATGGACGAGCACGACGGCAAAAGCGGTCATTCATTCGTGTTCGAGCCGATCTTCACCAGCGGCATCTGCGTGCTGCCGAACATTTCCGATCACCGCAGCGAAATGTCCGAGGCGCTGCACATCAACGCCGGTCGCCTGCTGTGCAAATACCTTTCGGAAGAATGGGATTTCTCCTACAACTTCGACAATGAAGACAGCAGCGAAGCCAGCGTCATGGGCCGTATTCGCCCATGGAACGCGATGATGCTGATCTCCAACGACATCATGCGTTACGCCGAAGAAAGCGATGACGGCAACATCCAGAACATAGATGTCAATGCCATGGAGAAGCACGCCAACCAATACATCTCGCAACAGATCTTCAACATTCTGACGGCGCAGGCCGTCACCACCGACTACGACCAGAACTACTTCCGTCGCGCCGGCATCGACATCGGCGAAACCATTCGCCTCGACGCCAACGACCTGTTCATGAGCCTGGCCGGCCCGGTGGCGATTGCCTACGCCGAATCGGTGGTGCCGGAAACCCCGCCACCGAGCAGCGACAAGTTCAAGGTGTTCGATAAAGAACCGCAGCGTCTGAACATCGACGACTTGTTCTTCCGTTCGATCGACCTGCCGCACTTCAACAAGGTCACTCAGGCCATCGAAGGCATCAGCCTGTTGCCGATCGAATCCAAGCGCTATCGCGCCTCGCTCGAGCAGTACAAGAATTCCGGCTACGACGCCGCTGCCCTGCACGACCTGCATTTCTTCAAGAACTGCTCGTCGGTGGTCTCGATCGTTTCGCTGCCCAAGGACTACAAGCTGTCGTACATGGATCTGAACCGGTTGAAGACGCACCTCAACAGCCTGTTCCCCAACACCACGCTCAAGCGCTACGCGCTGGTGATCGGCGCCTCGGCCAACCTGTCGCTGACCACGTTGATCGCCAAGAGCCCGTGCCTGTCGGACGACTTCCTGACCTTGATCGTCGCGTTCATCAAGCGCTGCTTCGCGAAGAACCCGTACCGTTTCGACGAGACGCTGGACAACTCGATCCTCGACTTCATCATCAATGAAGAATTCGACGAAAACCGCATCGACGAACTGCTCAACGAATTCGAAAACCCGGCGAAAATCCTCGACACCAACTGGTACGCGATCAAACCGATGTACGAGAAAAAGTACCGCGAACTGATCAACGATAAAGAGAAGTTTGTTTCGATCAACGACATTCGTCTGTCGCGTGATTGCGTGAAGAAGTCGATCAAATACCTGCGCGAGATCTACCGTCACCGGATTGGCAAGACCAAGGTTATTTCGCTGAATAACCATACCGGGAAGTCGTTTACGGTCTGACTCTGGACCGAGTCGCTCCAATCGCGAGCAGGCTCACTCCTACATTTGAAATGCGTACCCTGTAGGAGTGAGCCTGCTCGCGATGAGGCCTTCAAATTCACTGAAGGCTTCAGCCTTTCCAACATCCAGAAACAATTAAGCAGCCGTCAGGCTGCTCATTCAACTGTGCCCGTTACGTTTACGTCACCGTTATGCCACCCCTGCCTGTGGCGAATCTCTACGGCAACATGCCATCACGCTACTCGGCTACACACTTTCTTTGGCTGATGCCGCGCACCAACAAGGTGCAACCAATTATTCGCCCGCCCTTTCCTGGATCAAAATCCACGGACTGACCACCACGGCCCACAGCGCAGGATCACGCTCGAAAAGATCCAGCGCCCGCGATTCAGACAGCTTGGCGAGCTCGTCTTCGGCCAGCCAGGCGGCGACTTTCTCGCCTTCGTCAGAGGCCACGGCTTCGGCGGCGGCGATCAGATCCAGGCTCGGGTCGACCCACAATAGGGCACCCTTGGCGAAGAACGGCTCCAGCTCTTTCCAGGTAATAGATGCGGTTTCACCAAGCAGCTTGGCATAGAGGGTGCTAGGTTCTTGATTCATGGGAACTGTCCGGAAAAGAAATCGACGCGAATAATAACGTCGGTGGTCCGCCAGAAAAACCCGGTTGCAAAAAGCTGAACCGAACGAAAAGAGCAGGAAGGCCAAGGAATGCTGTTGATTGGGATATATGCCCTCGAACGCCCCGCCGCAATTCTGTCTTTTTCATTCAAAAATGCGACACCCTCAAGTTTTGTCCCTCGGCGCCTGCTTCCCAGGCCAACAACCGGCGCTCTACACTGTACCGGTACAGTTGCCGAGGGTATTTCCGGAGGGTATCGCAAAGATATCTGACCCGGTTCTGCTGCTACGGCGCCAGAACTCAAAAAAAAATTACAACAGTAAGAGTGGAGCACTATGACTAAGGCTACTAAGCAGATTTCCAAACTGTTTGCCGCTATGGTTCTGGCCGGGGTTGCCAGCCATTCGTTCGCAGCTGACACCATCAAGATCGGTATCGCCGGTCCTAAAACCGGTCCAGTAGCCCAATATGGCGACATGCAGTTCAGTGGCGCGAAAATGGCCATCGAACAGATCAACGCCAAGGGCGGCGTCGACGGCAAGCAACTTCAAGCTGTTGAATACGACGATGCCTGCGATCCAAAACAAGCGGTAGCGGTTGCGAACAAGGTCGTCAACGACGGCGTCAAGTTCGTGGTCGGTCACCTGTGCTCCAGCTCCACTCAACCGGCTTCGGACATCTACGAAGACGAAGGCGTGATCATGATCACCCCGGCTGCCACCAGCCCGGACATCACCGCCCGTGGTTACAAAATGATCTTCCGTACTATCGGTCTGGACAGCGCCCAGGGCCCTGCCGCCGGTAACTACATCGCCGACCACGTCAAACCGAAAATCGTCGGCGTGCTGCACGACAAGCAGCAGTACGGTGAAGGCATCGCCACTGCCGTCAAATCCACCCTTGAGAAGAAAGGCACCAAAGTTGCCGTGTTCGAAGGCGTCAACGCCGGCGACAAAGACTTCTCGGCCATCATTGCCAAACTCAAGCAAGCCAACGTCGATTTCGTTTACTACGGCGGCTACCACCCGGAGCTGGGTCTGATCCTGCGCCAGGCTCAGGAAAAAGGCCTGAAAGCCAAGTTCATGGGTCCGGAAGGCGTGGGTAACGACTCGATCACCCAGATCGCCAAAGACGCTGCCGAAGGCCTGCTGGTGACCCTGCCGAAATCCTTCGACCAGGACCCTGCCAACATCGCCCTGGCTGATGCATTCAAGGCGAAGAAAGAAGACCCGAGCGGCCCGTTCGTGTTCCCGTCCTACTCGGCCGTGACCCTGATCGCTGAAGGCATCAAGGCTGCCAAGTCCGAAGACCCGACCAAAGTGGCTGAAGCCATTCACGCCGGCACCTTCAAGACCCCGACTGGCGACCTGAGCTACGACGCCAAGGGCGACCTGAAGGACTTCAAATTCGTAGTTTACGAGTGGCACAACGGCAAACCTAAAACCGAGGTTTCGCCTCAGTAAGGCATTGCCAAACTGACTGCCAATAAAGCCCACGGCGTGCCGTGGGCTTTGTTTTACGAATGTATAGGGCCGCGCTGGCGTGATCCGCCAGTCTCCCCACCTGAAAATCTCAAAACCGTCATCAGCGGTTCGCTGGCAAAACCCGGATTCGAAGTGGATAAAGATCCACGGGGCCGGGCGGGAAAATGACTCCACCAGTGAAATGCGTATCAGGTTTTTAGGAGCGCTGTAATGCCTGACATCTATCACTTCTTCCAACAGCTGGTTAACGGCCTGAACGTTGGCAGCATGTATGCCCTGATCGCCATCGGCTACACGATGGTTTACGGCATCATTGGAATGATCAACTTCGCCCACGGCGAGGTGTACATGATTGGCTCCTACGTGGCGTTCATCGCCATCGCCGGGCTCACCATGATGGGACTCGACAGTGTCCCGCTGTTGATGACGGCGGCGTTCATCGCCAGCATCGTCGTGACCAGTTCCTACGGTTACAGCATCGAACGGATCGCCTACCGCCCTCTGCGCGGCAGCAACCGTCTGATCCCGCTGATTTCCGCCATCGGTATGTCGATCTTCCTGCAGAACACCGTTCTGCTGGCGCAAGACTCCAAGGACAAAGCTATCCCCAACCTGATTCCGGGCAACATTGTCTTCGGGCCAGGTGGCGCACAAGAAGTGCTGATTTCCTACATGCAGATCGTGGTGTTTGTAGTCACGTTGATCGCCATGCTCGGCCTGACACTGTTCATCTCTCGCTCTCGTCTGGGCCGCGCCTGCCGCGCCTGTGCCGAAGACATCAAGATGGCCAACCTGCTCGGCATCAACACCAACAACATCATCGCCCTGACCTTCGTCATTGGTGCTGCGCTGGCGGCCGTCGCGGCTGTGCTGCTGAGCATGCAATACGGGGTGATCAACCCGAACGCCGGTTTCCTCGTCGGCCTCAAAGCCTTCACCGCCGCGGTACTGGGCGGCATCGGCAGCATCCCCGGCGCCATGCTCGGCGGGTTGGTGCTTGGGGTGGCGGAAGCTTTCGGTGCCGATATCTTCGGCGACCAGTACAAGGACGTCGTGGCTTTCGGCTTGTTGGTTCTGGTGCTGTTGTTCCGTCCGACCGGCATTCTGGGCCGTCCGGAGGTTGAGAAAGTATGACTAGGAATCTTAAACAGGCACTGTTCAGTGCCTTGCTGGTGTGGGCCGTGGCCTACCCGGTACTCGGTCTGAAACTGACCATCGTCGGCATCAATCTGGAAGTGCACAACACCAGCACGGCTGTTCTGGCGACTATCGCCATCTGCTCGGTGCTGATGTTCCTGCGCGTGCTGTTCAACCAGCAGATCAGCAAGGCCTGGCGTTCCTCGCCGGGCATGCCGCTGATCCCGGCCAAGGCCAGCAACTTCCTGACCCTGCCGACCACCCAGCGCTATTTCATCATTGCGCTGATCCTGCTGGCGCTGGTGTGGCCGTTCTTCGGCTCCCGTGGCGCGGTGGACATTGCCACGCTGATCCTGATCTACGTGATGCTCGGCCTGGGCCTGAATATCGTCGTCGGTCTGGCCGGTCTGCTCGACCTTGGTTACGTCGGCTTCTACGCCGTCGGCGCCTACAGCTACGCGCTGCTGTCGCACTACTACGGCCTGAGCTTCTGGATCTGCCTGCCGATTGCCGGCCTGATGGCGGCGACGTTCGGTTTCCTGCTGGGCTTCCCGGTATTGCGTTTGCGCGGTGACTACCTGGCGATCGTGACCCTCGGCTTCGGCGAGATCATCCGTCTGTTCCTGCGTAACCTGACCGACATCACCGGTGGCCCGAACGGCATCAGCAACATCGACAAGCCAACGTTCTTCGGTCTGACCTTCGAACGCAAAGCCGCAGAAGGAATGCAAACCTTCCACGAGTATTTCGGCCTGCAGTACAACTCGATCAACAAGGTGATCTTCCTTTACCTCGTTGCCCTGTTGCTGGCGCTGGCGGCACTGTTCGTCATCAACCGCCTGCTGCGCATGCCGATCGGCCGTGCGTGGGAAGCGCTGCGTGAAGACGAAATCGCTTGCCGCGCGCTGGGTCTCAACCCGACCGTGATCAAGCTTTCCGCGTTCACCCTCGGTGCTGCATTCGCCGGTTTTGCCGGCAGTTTCTTCGCTGCGCGCCAAGGCCTGGTGACACCTGAGTCGTTCACCTTCATCGAGTCGGCGATCATTCTCGCCATCGTCGTGTTGGGTGGCATGGGCTCGCAGCTGGGCGTGATCCTCGCTGCCGTGGTGATGATCCTGTTGCCGGAAATGATGCGTGAGTTCAGCGAGTACCGCATGTTGATGTTCGGTGCCCTGATGGTGTTGATGATGATCTGGCGTCCACAAGGTCTGCTGCCGATGCAACGCCCACACATGGAGTTGCGAAAATGAGCCGCGAGATCCTTAAAGTCGAAAACCTGAGCATGCGCTTCGGCGGCTTGCTGGCGGTCAACGGCGTGGCCCTGACCGTGAAGGAAAAACAGGTGGTTGCATTGATCGGGCCCAACGGCGCGGGCAAGACCACCGTGTTCAACTGCCTGACCGGTTTCTACCAGCCATCGGGCGGCAGCATCCTGCTCGACGGCGAGCCGATCCAGGGCCTGCCGGGCCACAAGATCGCCCTCAAAGGCGTGGTGCGCACCTTCCAGAACGTACGGTTGTTCAAGGACATGACGGCGGTCGAGAACCTGTTGATCGCCCAGCACCGTCACCTGAACACCAACTTCCTGTCCGGCCTGTTCAAGACCCCGGCGTTCCGCAAAAGCGAGCGCGAGGCGATGGAATTTGCCGAGTACTGGCTGGATAAGGTCAACCTCAAGGAGTTCGCCAACCGTACCGCCGGCACCCTGGCGTACGGTCAGCAACGTCGTCTGGAAATCGCCCGTTGCATGATGACCCGTCCGCGGATCCTCATGCTCGACGAACCAGCCGCGGGCTTGAACCCGAAGGAAACCGAAGACCTCAAAGCGCTGATCAGCATGCTGCGTGAAGAGCACAACGTCACCGTGCTGCTGATCGAGCACGACATGAAACTGGTCATGAGCATTTCCGACCACATCGTTGTGATCAACCAGGGCACGCCTCTGGCCGACGGCACGCCGGAACAGATCCGCGACAATCCTGAAGTGATCAAAGCCTACCTGGGGGAAGCGTAAATGCTGCAGTTCGAAAACGTTTCCACCTTCTACGGCAAGATCCAGGCCCTGCACAGCGTCAACGTCGAAGTCCGTCAGGGCGAGATCGTGACCCTGATCGGCGCCAACGGTGCCGGCAAGTCCACGCTGCTGATGACGCTGTGCGGTTCGCCGCAAGCGCACAGCGGCAGCATCCGTTACATGGGTGAGGAACTGGTCGGCCAGGACTCGTCGCAGATCATGCGCAAGAGCATTGCCGTGGTCCCGGAAGGTCGTCGGGTGTTTGCCCGTCTGACCGTTGAAGAAAACCTCGCCATGGGCGGATTCTTCACCGACAAGGGCGACTATCAGGAACAGATGGACAAGGTTCTCGGACTTTTCCCACGCCTGAAAGAACGCTTTGCCCAACGCGGCGGCACCATGTCCGGTGGCGAACAGCAAATGCTCGCCATCGGCCGTGCGCTGATGAGCAAGCCGAAACTGCTGCTGCTCGACGAGCCGTCGCTGGGTCTGGCACCGATCATCATCCAGCAGATCTTCGACATCATCGAACAGCTGCGCAAGGACGGTGTAACGGTGTTCCTGGTCGAGCAGAACGCCAACCAGGCGCTGAAAATCGCCGACCGCGCGTACGTTCTGGAGAACGGCCGCGTGGTCATGCAAGGCACCGGTGAAGCCCTGCTGACCGACCCGAAAGTGCGCGAGGCGTACCTCGGCGGTTGATGGTTTCGCCCTATAAAAAAACGGCCTTCGGGCCGTTTTTTCATGCATGTCAAATTCCCCTGTAGGAGCTGCCGAAGGCTGCGATCTTTTGATCTGTTTTTTACAATCAAAAGATCGCAGCCTTCGGCAGCTCCTACAGGGCAACGGGCCGTCAGATAATCCGCCTCAGTACGGATTGCAGTGTTGCGCTATCGCCGTCGCCTGATCAACGTAAGGCCGTGCCGGTTCAAGGTTCCACTCAGGCTTGTTCCTGACAGGCTTGCCGTCGTAGGTGGCTGCCAGATGACAAACCATCTGCCGACGCAGGGAGCCGCCATTGACGCTGTACTCGCGCCATTGCTGATCGTCTTTATGCTTGTTGTACAACTCGGCAAACATGCGATCGGTCTGATCATCCTTGATTGCCCGGCCGCAAGCGGTCGGTACCACCGAAAGCGACCAGGTGTTCGGCCCGAGTTTCGGATCGGGACGTTGTACCCAGGTGCTGGATTCGATGTACTTGCCACAGAATTGCTGTGCCGGTGGCGTCGAGGTCTGAATGCATGAGAAAGAGGCCTTGGCGACTGGCGTTCTGGGAAAATCGATCTTGATGATGTTGCGATCCTTGCCTGTTTTGGCTTTGTAATCGCGCTGATTGGCCATGGCGTCGTTCAAGCCACGTTGATCGCTGTAGAAAAACGCCAGAATGGGTAGCTCATCGGTCTTTGGATTGCCCAGTCGCAATTCAGTCTGGGTTTGAAACTCACGACTATTGATGACTTTGCGCGCCCCCAGGAAGTTGCGAAAGGCATCGACCCGTTCCTTGCTGCTCATCGGATTGCGCATGTTGAACCCACACTGCAACTGGTCTTGCTGGCGGTTGTTGTTGAATTTGCTGAAGTGCGCCAGCCAGGCATTCGGACTCAGGATGGGCGGCGCCATGGACTGGCAAACAGCCTCGGTTGGCGCGGTGTTTTTGTTGTCACCACAGCCGCGGTCATTGCGAAAGTCAGTCCAGGCGTCGTTGGGAAAAGCGCAATAGACATGCACTGGTGTCTCGGGGTCGCGTATCAGATCCCTTGGCGTAATGAGATAACCATTCTGAGTACTCATCCCCGGGTCTTCATAACTGATGCCGTCGGCCCGCATGTACGAGGCGGCAAAAGCGCCTATCTCCACGGCTTTCGGACTGGGATTCCAGACGTCCCATTTTTGCCCCTTGGCAGGGTCGGCGCGGTGCGTGCCCCTGACCAGCAATCCCGAACAGTCCGAGGCGGGATCCTGACCGCAACTGTCGACTGTTTTGTTGTACAACGACTCAACCTTTTTCAGCGTCTCGTCGCATGACTCGGCATTGGCCCATGTCGCCTGCACCAACAGCGGGAACATGAGTAATGGAGCGATTCTGTTCAAGCGTTTTTTCATGGCTTGCATCTCCTTGATTAGCCAACACACACCTTCAACGCTGGAGCGGATTGCAACCCGCAGCCCGCGTTTCGCTGTCCGATAACGCCGGTCGGAATGGCTCGAGATTCCACGGCGTTTTGTTGCGGTAATTACCCAGAACACAGCTCAATTGCTGACGCATGCTGCCGGCCGATTTTTCATTGTCACGCCAATTGCTGTCGGCGCCGTTGCGAGCAAGCAACTGGTCGTACAAAGCGCCGACCTGCTCGTTTGGCAACGCGCGACCTGCTGCTGTGGGGACGACGCTCAAGCTCCATTCATCCTTGCGGGTGCCGGGGTCGTAACGCTTGATCCAGTTGGCCGAAGCGATATAGCTCGGTGCAGACACAGCCGGCGTCGGCGTCGACGGCTCACCGCCAGAAGCCGTCAGGTCTATCGCCTGATCAGCCGCGACATAGCTGAAACGCTGCTCCGCAGGTTTGGTGAAGTCCAGTCGCAGAATCGGCACGCTGTAGCCTTGAGCCTGGAGTTTTCTCTGGAAACTGCGCGCACTGTTCAGACCGTTCTCCGGTTTCGGCGCGGCCTGATCACCACGGGTGGCGAAGTTCTGCGTGCTGTTGACGTTGTAGATAAAGGCATCGATGTACTTCATGTTTTCGCTGCCGTCGTTGGTCGCCGTGGCATTTTTCAACATGAACTCGTTGACCTGGCCACTGAACGCGAAGGGGTCTCTGTTGGTGGTGTTCGGTCGTGATTCGTGCACACGGATCATGGCGTTCCAGTCACTGGGCTTTTCCGCGTTCCAGGAACACTGGCTGTACTGGATAGGGCCCTTCATCAGCCCGGTGTACTTCTGCGTCCACTGCTCGGCGGTGCTGACGCCGGCTTCAGCGCAGGTGCCGTAGGCCAGAGCGGCATTGCGGTTATTCAACACGCCTTGGGCCGCACGTGGAGGCTCACGGCTGTCGAAAAAGCCGCAGCCATACCATTTGCGCTCCGGCCCGGTACCGCCATCGAACGCGTAGATGCAGGTGAAGCCCTGCTCCTTGACCGGCAGATTCAACGCTGCAGCATCGGTCGGGTTACGCAGGATCAAACCGGCCGGATG
This sequence comes from Pseudomonas sp. P116, assembly GCF_020149425.1. Classification (NCBI taxonomy): domain Bacteria; kingdom Pseudomonadati; phylum Pseudomonadota; class Gammaproteobacteria; order Pseudomonadales; family Pseudomonadaceae; genus Pseudomonas; species Pseudomonas sp. P116. The sequence goes on from NZ_JACVHB010000001.1 coordinate 1,071,757, forward strand.
AATGAGGATCCGGGTGCTCAGATCCTTGCGGATCCAGGAGTAGGACGTCGCGCCGATCTTGACCGCATAAGGGCTGTAGTCCCACGGGTTGAAGGGCCCGTCGTTGACCATGCGCAAGGTCACGCCACTGCAATAGTAGAGACCACGCGCGGCACCGGTATCCGGCTCCTGGCACTCTTGCTTGAGGGTGTTGTAGTTGTGGTTGATTCGCCTGAGCGTGTCCTGCGGATCAAGCGGCGGCTGGGCGGCAACCGTAGTGCACAGTAAAGGCAGTGTGCAGGCCAGGGCGAAAGAAGGAATCCAACGCGATAGCACACCGGAGTCTGAGCGATCCATTGTCATGAGATACCGTCCTGGTAAATCGGCCTGTGGAAATGGCCGTTGAACTGACTATAGAACACGCGCAACAACTCGCCTCGGTCGATGCAGGAGCTACCGCATGGGCAGCGTATTTTTTGAAAAAGATTTGTACGGGCTGTAACGCATCGCCGTGTCGTTTCTCTAGAGGGACAAGCAAGCGCACTTCGCTTGTACAACCCAAGCTGAATCTGGAGAAACACCATGACTGCTACTACCCGCACCCTGTCCGCCACCGCCCTGGTTCTGGCCCTTGGTTCTGCGCTGAGCATCGCTAGCGTTTCGACCGCTCAGGCCGCTGACACCAAAATGGAAAAATGCTTCGGCGTGGCATTGAAAGGCAAGAACGATTGCGCGACGGGCGCTGGCACCACCTGTGCCGGCACCTCGAAAATGGATTACCAGGCCAACGCCTGGAAACTCGTTCCGGAAGGCACCTGCGCCACCACTGAGAGCAAAACCTCGCCGACCGGCTTCGGTCAGATGGACGCCTTCAAAGCCAAATCCTGACTTGCCGCCTGCCTGAGTGACGATCATGTTCACAACCCACGACCATGCCCTCCCCCGCACTCAGGCAGCCTGCGCAGCGCTCCCGCCCCGCGCCGGGTTGGGGCTCAAGACCGGGCACTTTCGTGAAGTGCTCGGTTCGCAGCCGGACATCGGTTTTTTCGAAGTCCACGCCGAAAACTACATGGTCGCTGGCGGCCCGTTTCACCATTTCCTGGGTTTGATTCGCGAGCAATATCCGTTGTCGTTGCACGGTGTCGGACTGTCCATCGGTGCTGAAGGACCACTGGACGTTCAGCATTTGCAGCGTCTCGGTGAGTTGATCGAGCGCTATCAACCGCAATCCTTTTCCGAACATCTGGCATGGTCCAGCCATGGCCCGGTGTTCCTCAATGATCTGTTGCCGCTGGCGTATGACGAGCCGACGCTGAACCGTGTTTGCGAGCATATCGACCAAGTGCAGAACACCCTCAAACGCCCCATGCTGCTGGAGAATCCGGCGTCTTATCTGGCCTTCCAACGCTCGACCATCGACGAAGCGGATTTCATTGCTGAAGTGATCCGGCGCAGCGGCTGCGGTTTGCTGCTCGACGTCAACAATGTCTACGTGTCGTGCGTCAATCATCAGCGCGATCCCTTGGCTTATCTCGATGCGTTGCCGTTGCACGCGGTCGGCGAAATTCATCTGGCCGGTTTTGCCGAAGATTCCGACAGCCTCGGCGACCGCTTGCTGATCGACGATCACGGCGCGCCCATTGATCAAGCGGTCTGGGATTTGTACCGCCAAGTGCTGGAACGCATTGGCCCGGTGGCGACGCTGATCGAGCGTGACAATCAGGTGCCACCGTTCAACGTGTTGCTGGCCGAGGCGCAGCACGCCGATGAGTTGTTGCTGCGTGCGAGGCGTACGTCATGAGCACTCACGCCGCCTTCTGCGCCGCGCTGCTCAACGCTGAATTGCCTTGCCCCGAAGGCTTGTGCAGTGCCAACGGCGCCGATCCTGAGGGCCGTTTCGCGGTGTATCGCAACAACGTGCAGAGTTCGTTGATCAATGCGCTGGCGGACAGTTACCCGGTGGTCATGCAATTGGTTGGCGAGGAATTCTTTCGTGCCATGGCGGCCATTTTCGTCCGGGGCCAGCCGCCGCGAAGTCCGTTGATGAGCCGTTACGGCGAAGATTTTGCGGATTTCATAGTCGCGTTTGAGCCGGCCTCCAGCGTGCCCTATCTGGCCGACATCGCGCGCTTGGAACACCTGCGCACCTGCGCCTACCACGCCGCCGATGCCGAGCCCGTGCGCCCGGAACAGATCGCAGAGGCACTGAACGATCCGCAGGTGTTGAGCGACCTGCGTTTCGAACTGCATCCGTCCCTGCACCTGCTGGATTCAGCCCATGCAGTGGTTGCGATCTGGGCGGCGCATCAGCAGGAGGCAACACTTGCCGGCATCGACCTCACCTGCGAACAGCACGCACTGGTACTGCGCAACGGTCTGGAGGTTGAAGTGTTTGCGCTTGAACCCGGCGCCAGCACATTCATTCGCCATCTGATCGAAGGCCAGCCACTGCTGGCGGCAGCGGAAAACAGTCCGGCATTCGATCTGGCCCAAACCCTCGGTCTGCTGATCGCGCACAACGCCATCACTCATCTGAAATTCAAGGAACAGCCATGAATAACCTGATCATCCGCGCCATCGCGCTGCTGGAAAAAATCCCCCACAGCCTGATCGCCTTTCTGGCGCGCTTCTCGATTGCAGCGGTGTTCTGGAAATCAGGCCAGACCAAGGTCGAAGGCCTGGCCATCGATCTGGTCGACGGCACCTTTCAGTTGGGCTGGCCGCGCCTGGCTGATTCGACGATTCCGCTGTTCGAAAGCGAGTACCACGTGCCGCTGCTTTCCCCCGAGATTGCGGCGCACATGGCAGCGTTTGCTGAGCACTTCTTCCCTCTTCTGATCCTGATTGGCTTCGCTACACGCTTTTCGGCGTTGGCGCTGCTGGGCATGACCCTGACCATTCAGTTGTTTGTATATCCGGATGCCTATCCGACTCACGGCACCTGGGCGGCGGTGTTGCTGTTCCTGATGGCCCGTGGCCCGGGCAGGCTGTCGATTGATCATCTGATTGCCCGACACTACAACCGCTGAATCCCTGAAACGACCGAAATCGTCGAATCGCTGAGATCCCTGTAGGAGCTGCCGAAGGCTGCGATCTTTTGATCTTAAAAGTCAAAAGATCGCAGCCTTCGGCAGCTCCTACACGGGGGAGTCGATGTTATTGAGACAGGCGATCCAACGCCTCGCCGCTACGTTTGAACCAGCCAATCAAATAGTCCGCCAATACCTGCGTGCGTTTCGGCAACCCGCCCTGATACGGATGCACCAGATACATCGGCATGCGCCGGGTCTGGTAGTCGCGCAGGAGCCAGCGCAATCGCCCGTCAGCCAGTTCCGCTTGCAGCAGGTACGAAGGCAAGCGGGCGATGCCGGCGCCGGTGAGCGCGGCTTTTTTGAGCAGATTGTAATGGTTGCTGGCGAACGGCCCCGACACCCGCACCCGCAGCAATTCGTGTTGCTGGTGGTACAACCATTCCTCGCGACCGCTGTAGTGACTGTTGAGCAAACAGCGGTGTTCGGCCAGTGCCTGGGGCGTCATTGGCTCGCCGAAGCGCTCGAGATAGTCAGGACTGGCACACGTCATTTCCTGCCAGGCCAGCAGCGGTTTGGCCACCAGTCGTTCGTCATTGGCGACCTCGCTGCGAATCGCCAGGTCAAAACCATCCCGCGAAAGATCGCGGTAGCTGTTGTTCAGTTCCAGCTCGATCTGCACCTCGGGGTATTGCTGCGAAAAATCCAGCAGCAGACCGTCGAAGAAGGTTTCTCCCAGCGAAACCGGAACCGTCATACGCACCGGCCCGGCCATGTCGTCCTTCAACCGCGCCAATGCCTGACGTGCCCTTTCCACCTGGACTACAAGTGCCTGCGCTTGGGGCAACAATGCCGCACCGGCGGCGGTCAGGCTTAAACGTCGGGTCGTACGCTGTAGCAGGACGACGGAAAACCGCGCTTCCAGCTGACTGATGCGCTTGGACAACTGGCCTTTGCTGCAACCCAGTTGCTGCGCTGCCAAGGTGAAACTGCCAGCCTCGATCAACACGGCAAACGCGGCCAGATCATCCATTTCGCTCATGGATTGTTTCCATTTGAAAACCAAAGGTTGCCCATTAGCGCGTTTATCCACAGGAAAAACCACTCTAAATTGAAACCTCGTTCAATCACTTGAGGCACAGCACGATGAAAATTCTGTTGATAGGCGCTGGCGGCACCATCGGTTCGGCCGTGGACAAAGAACTGTCGCAACGTCACGAAGTCATCCGAATCGGCCGCAACAGCGGTGATTTCCACGTCGATATCAGCGACAGTGCGTCGATTCGCAAGCTCTTCGAGCAGACCGGCAAGTTCGATGCACTGGTCTGCGCCGCCGGCAACGTGACATTCGCCCCGCTAGGTGAGATGAGTGAGGACAGCTTTGCACTGGGTCTCAAAGACAAACTGATGGGCCAGGTCAACCTACTGCTGATCGGCCGAGAGTTCGCCAACGACGGCGCCTCGTTCACTTTCACCACTGGCGTACTCAGCCACGATCCGATCCGCAGCGGCGCCTCGGCTGCGCTGGTCAACGGCGCCCTCGACAGCTTCGTCCGTGCTGCCGCCATCGAGCTGCCGCGAGGCCTGCGGGTGAACTCGATCAGCCCGACCGTTGTGCTGGAAGCGATGGGCAGTTACGCCCCGTATTTCCGTGGCTACAAGCCGGTTCCTGCGGCAGATGTGGCGTTGGCCTACGCCAAGAGTGTCGAAGGCCTGCAAACCGGTCAGACGTTTCACGTAGGTTAAGATCAAAGGAGCGCAGCCTTCGGCAGCTCCTACAGGAGATTATGCGTTTCCCTGTAGGCGCTTTTTGCATTTGCCTGACAGGCTGCGTAACGTGGCGGCACTTGTCTGGAGAGTCGAAGATGCGTGTTGCCCGTTCGTTAGTCCTTGTTGCCCTGTTGCCGTTATTCGCCGCGTGCCAGTTGTTCGATGGCCAGCGTGAAAGTGCCTCGCATGTGGGGCAGACGCGGATGCAGGGGCAACTGACCGCAGCCGACGGCAAACTGGTGTTCCAGCCGTGTCAGGATCAACGTCAATACGTGGTCAACGACATCGGCGGCACCAGCGTCCTGCAAGAGGCCGCCACCCTCGCCGATGAACAAGGCAAGCTGTTCGCCGACGTGCGCGGCAAGGTCGCCGGCGACCGACTCGATCTGACTCAGTTGTATCGCGTCGAGCGCTCCGGCACAGCCTGCGATGACCCCAATTTCAAGCTATTGATCCTGCGTGCTGCCGGCCATGGCCCGGAATGGAACGTCAAGGTCAGCGGCAAAGGCATGGTCATCGACCGCGACGGTCAGCCACCACTCGCCGTGCCTTATGTTGAAGAACAACTGGGCGATGGCCGCTTCAATCTGAGCAGTGAAGCCAACAATCAGCGCATCGAATTGTGGGTCGCACCGCAGCGCTGCGTCGACAGCAGCACTGGCAGCGTGCAGCACATGAGCGCCGAGCTGCGTATCGATGGCCAGGTGCAGCGCGGCTGCGGGTATTTCGGCGGATCGCGTAACGACTGAGTGTTTTAGCCTCACCGGATCCGGCCTTTGCGGCTTATAATCCCGGCCTTCAAACGCCCTGGCGCAGTTGTGCGCCCCGCGAACCCGGATCCTCGCCATGTTACGAATCACTGAACTCAAGCTGCCAATCGACCATCCCGAAGAAGACCTGCGCGTTGCCATCGTGCAGCGTCTGGGCATCGCCAGCGATGACCTGCTCGATTTCACCTTGTTCAAGCGCAGCTACGACGCGCGCAAAAAGTCCTCCGAACTGTGCTTCATCTACACCATCGACCTCAACGTGCGCGACGAGGCCAAGGTGTTGGGCAAGTTCGCCGACGACCGTAACGTCAACGTGGCGCCGGATGTCAGCTACAAATTCGTCGGCCAGGCGCCGAGTGACCTGAACCAGCGCCCGATCGTGGTCGGTTTCGGTCCGTGCGGAATCTTTGCCGGCCTGCTGCTGGCGCAAATGGGCTTCAAGCCGATCGTTCTGGAACGCGGCACCGAAGTCCGTCAGCGCACGAAGGACACCTGGGGCCTGTGGCGTAAAAGTGTGCTTAACCCTGAGTCCAACGTGCAGTTCGGCGAAGGCGGCGCGGGCACATTCTCCGACGGCAAGCTGTACAGCCAGATCAAGGATCCGAAGTTCCTGGGCCGCAAGGTTCTGCACGAGTTCGTCAAGGCCGGCGCACCGGAAGAAATCCTTTACGTCAGCAAGCCGCACATCGGTACGTTCCGTCTGACCGGCATGGTTGAAAACATGCGCGAGCAGATCCGCGAGCTGGGTGGCGAAGTACGCTTCCAGGAGCGCGTCAGCGACGTGCTCATCGAAGACGGCCAATTGGTCGGCGTGCAACTGGCCAGCGGCGAAACCCTGCACTCCAGACATGTGGTTCTGGCCCTCGGCCACAGCGCCCGCGACACGTTCCGCATGCTCCACAGCCGTGGCGTGTTCATGGAAGCCAAGCCGTTCTCGGTGGGTTTCCGTATTGAACACCCGCAATCGCTGATCGACCGTGCGCGTCTGGGCAAGTACGCCGGCCACCCCAAGTTGGGAGCCGCCGACTACAAACTGGTGCACCACGCCAAGAACGGCCGTTCGGTCTACAGCTTCTGCATGTGCCCGGGCGGCACCGTGGTGGCGGCGACTTCCGAGCCGAACCGGGTGGTCACCAATGGCATGAGCCAATACTCGCGTAACGAGCGCAATGCCAACTCCGGCATCGTTGTCGGCATCACCCCGGAAGTCGATTATCCGGGCGGCCCGCTGGCCGGGATCGAGTTGCAGGAACGCCTCGAATCCCACGCGTTCATCCTCGGCGGCAGCGATTACAAGGCGCCGGCGCAACTGGTCGGCGACTTCATCAACGACATTCCTTCCACCGAACTGGGGGAAGTCGAGCCGTCGTACAAGCCGGGAGTCGCGTTGGGTGATCTGTCGCTGGCGCTGCCGGACTTCGCTATTGAAGCGATTCGCGAAGCCTTGCCGGCGTTCGAGAAGCAGATTCGCGGTTACTCGCTGCACGATGCGGTGTTGACCGGGATCGAGACGCGCACATCGTCGCCACTGCGCATCACGCGCAACGAAACGCTGCAGAGCATGAACGTGAAGGGCTTGTTCCCGGCCGGTGAAGGCGCGGGTTATGCGGGCGGGATTCTGTCGGCGGGTGTCGACGGGATTCGGATTGCCGAGGCTGTGGCTCGGGATATTCTGGGCCTCAAAGCGTAAATCTCAAGATCAAAAGATCGCAGCCTTCGGCAGCTCCTACAGGAATGTATTCTCTTGTAGGAGCTGCCGAAGGCTGCGATCTTTTTGCTTTTAAATGTTGGCGCGCAGGACAGAGGTCGGCAGCGCCTCACCACGCTCGGCACTCGCCGCCACTGCCTCGATCAACCCGTCCAGCTCATACCCCTGAGCCTCGAGCCATTGCTGATCGTAGTAGGTGTCGGCATAACGCTCGCCGCCATCGCACAGAATCGCCACGATAGAACCCGATTCCCCCGCCGCTTTCATCTGCTGCGCCGCCATCAGTGCGCCAATCAGATTGGTCCCGCTCGACCCACCGACGTGCCGTCCCAGCCGCTGCGCCAGATAATGCATGGCCGCCAGTGACAAGGCGTCCGGCACCTTGACCATCGCATCGATCACCTTGGGCAGGAAGGACGCCTCCACCCGTGGCCGACCGATGCCTTCGATCCGCGAACCGCAATCCAGGCGCAGGCTGGCGTCGCCAGTCTGGTAGTAATCGAAAAACACCGACCGTTCGGCGTCCGCACACAACACGCGGGTGCAGTGCTGACGATAGCGTACGTAACGGCCGAGGGTAGCGGTGGTGCCGCCGGTGCCGGGGCTGGAAATCAGCCAGCTCGGCTCGGGATGCTGCTCGTAGCGCATCTGCTGGAAGATCGATTCGGCGATATTGTTGTTCGCCCGCCAGTCGGTGGCGCGCTCGGCATAGGTGAACTGGTCGATGAAGTGGCCGCCGTGCTCGCGAGCCAGGCGTTCGGATTCGGCGTAGATCTGCGTCGGATCTTTCACCAGGTGGCTTTGCCCACCGTAGAAAGCGATCTGGGCAATTTTCTCTTTGGACGTGGTCGCCGGCATCACCGCAATAAACGGCAGACCCAGCATGCGCGCGAAATACGCTTCGGAAATCGCCGTCGAACCGCTGGACGCCTCAATCACCGGCGCACCGGGTTTGAGCCAGCCGTTACACAGTGCATAGAGGAACAATGAGCGGGCCAGACGATGCTTGAGGCTGCCGGTCGGATGACTGGATTCGTCCTTGAAATACAACTCGATGCCCGCAAAACCCGGCAGCGGCAAGGGGATCAGGTGGGTGTCGGCGCTGCGCTGGAAATCCGCTTCAATGATGCGGATGGCTTCGCGGGCCCACTGTCGGTTGTCGCTCATGGTCAGGGTTCTCGGTCGAATCGGGCGGGAGTTCAGCCTCCTCGAAGGCTCTCTCGCAAGCTTAGGAAAATTCCTGCATCGCGCACAGATACAGCTGAGTCTCAATGTGTCAGGCAACTGCTAGGCTGACCTTGGCTTTTGCAGCAGACGCGTTGTAACGACATATAACAAAAAAGAATATAACTTTTGTTTTAACAACTAACGGTACGGGTTAGGGTGTTCCACCTTTTTGACTTATCGATGGAGAGCGACCTTGCCTCTGCGTAGCACTTTCACGCGTTTCTTTCAGTTGGAAGCTGCCAGCGGTCTATTACTGATCGCTGCGGCCATCCTCGCTTTGATTATCAACAACTCACAGCTGTCGTGGCTGTACACGGGCCTGCTCGACACCCCGGTGGTGGCGCAGATCGGTGCGTTGAAAATCGCTAAACCCCTGCTGCTGTGGATCAACGACGGCTTGATGGCGCTGTTCTTCCTGCTGATCGGCCTGGAAGTGAAGCGCGAGGTGCTTGACGGTCAGTTGTCCAGGCCATCGCAGCTCGTCCTGCCCGGTGCGGCCGCTATTGGCGGCATGCTGGTGCCGGCGTTGATCTACTGGTTCCTCAACCGCGACAACCCTGCTGCCCTCGACGGTTGGGCGATCCCGACCGCCACCGACATCGCCTTCGCCCTCGGCGTACTGGCCCTGCTTGGCAAACGCGTACCGGTGTCGTTGAAGCTGTTCCTGATGACGCTGGCGATCATCGATGACCTCGGCGCCATCGTGATCATTGCGATCTTCTACTCCGGCGATCTCTCGACCCTGTCGCTGGGTCTGGCAGCGGCGTGCATTGCCGCATTGGTGGCGCTGAACCGCCTCGGCGTGGTCAAGATTGGCCCGTACATGATCATCGGCCTGATCCTGTGGGTGTGCGTACTCAAGAGCGGTGTGCACGCGACGTTGGCCGGCGTAACCCTGGCCTTCTGCATTCCGCTGCGCACGAAAAACGCCGAGCCTTCGCCGCTGCTGACCCTCGAACACGCGCTGCATCCATGGGTCGCCTACGGCATCTTGCCACTGTTCGCGTTCGCCAACGCTGGCCTGTCGCTGAGTGGCGTCACCGTCGAAAGCTTCACCCATCACGTACCCATGGGCATTGCAGTGGGCCTGTTGCTGGGCAAGACCGTCGGTGTGTTCGGCCTGACCTGGCTGGCCGTGAAGATGGGCATCGCCGCCCTGCCTCAGGGCGCCAATTGGGGTCAGGTGCTGGGGGTCGCGATTCTTTGCGGAATCGGCTTCACCATGAGCCTGTTTGTCGGTTCGCTAGCCTTCGTTCCGGGTGCCAGTGAGTACGCGGGCATGGACCGAATGGGCATTCTGACCGGCTCGCTGTTCGCCGCGTTGATTGGTTATGCAGTGACGGCGGCGGCGAGCCGCAAGAGCACTGCTTTGCCGAATACATAAAACGTTTGTGAAGGGCTTTTGTGGCGAGGGAGCTTGCTCCCTCGCCATAAGTTACGCGCTCTTCACATAAGTAGCGAACAATCCCCACCTCATTAGCGACTCGTCCTACAGCCACAACTCCCGTGCTTCGTTAACGTCGTGCAGCCCTTTCCAAGGGACTGTCGATGGATGAACGCAAGGACGATCAGTGGCTCGCAACAAGGACATTCCCCGGGTTTCCAACCCACCCGCGGGTGACGGCCATCACGTCACTTACCGCTATATGACGTCCAGCGAACTCGCTGAACGCGACGCCCGACAAAACGCTTATGACGCCATGTTGGCGCGACAGGACGCGTTTGAGCGAGCCCTTGAAGTTGCCGCCAAAAAGCCCGAACCCATCCGCGCCGGCTGCGTATTCGCCAAGTCCTGCAAGTTGCCAGACGCGATCATTGATTACTCCAACCCTTCCGGGATGGTGCCGACCGATAGCCTGAAGGATTACGGCGAGCTGATTCTGCTGGGCGCCCGTGAGGCTGATGCGAACGGCGCTGTTGCGCTGAAGAAAATCAGCGCGACCGCCACCCCAACGGGGATCGGTGGTTTTACTCTGGCCGGCTCTGCCTTCGAAGCGTTACCTGCCGTCGCCGCCAGTACCGCAGCGGCCACCCTGGTGGGATTGGTCGCGCTATTCATGCCGTCAAGCCTTGGCGACAGCGCTCTCTACACCGACGATCAACTGCGCGCCCTCAAACAGGCCCGCACCCGCGTACGCCTGCGAATCGAACAGCAGGCCGACGGTCGCCTCAAGGGATACGCCTTCTATACCGGTAAGAATCGCGATTGGGAAATGGTGGATGTCGTGCAATTCATCGTGCGCGACGGCCAGTTCGTCGCGGTTCTGGACAAAGATAGAGGTGTCGAACTGATCTGGACCCCGGCCGTGGATGGCTCAGACATCCTCGGTATTCCGGCGCTGGAGGCCGCCCCGCAGGCACCGCATATCTGGGTTTTTCCACCGACGAAAGCGGCGGATGGGATTCTGGTAAATCCGGTTTATCCGCCGGAGTACGAGGATTTCATTCTGGTGTTTCCGGTGGGTTCGGGTGTCAAACCGCTCTACATCGTAATCAACGAGGCGCGTAAAGGTTTAGCGACCGCGGGACATAGCTATCATCAACCTCCGAAAACAGAAGAAATCACCGCGTTCCCCGGTCTGAAGACCGCCAAAAAAATGAATCCGGTACAAGGTGGTGGAGGACTTCGAAAACGATGGACAGATGCCAAGGGCAAGAGAATTTACGAATGGGACTCAATGCACGGTGAACTGGAAGAATATCGTGCAAGTGATGGAGCCCATTTGGGAGCGTTTGACCCTGCGACAGGGGAACGACGAGAAGATCCCAAGCCTGAAAGAAGCATCCGAAAAAAATACTTGTGAGGTAATGATGGGACTGAAAATAGTTTTGGAGTGGTACGACAAGAGAACCGCCATTGGGCAAGGCGAGGAATTGTCCAAGGATTTAGGCGACGATGAGTCCGTACTAAATGCATTGGGGATCCCAGTGGAAAACAATATCAACAATGGAGGATTCAATGTCCTAGGACACTGGGTCGACATTATTCAGCCTTTTTTTCAGCACCCTATCGCCATGGACATATACGACTATCAAATTGCTTTTGAGTACAGCGACAACTGGTAGTACTGCACATGATCTACATCATTGAGGCCTTCGACAAAACGACTGACCTTCTCGTATTCGAGGAAAAACTTCCGTGCGGACATGATGAAAAAATAAAACTCATCATGGGTTGGACGGAAGAACAATGGGGCTGGGAAGGCTACGATCTTGAAGTGCATCAGCTTGAGGCGTTGGAAAAATTACTCGCCAAAAAAGTTCATGACCATCAGTGCTTTTTCCAGCTGACGTGTAACGTGAACACCCGGTAAATATATAAAAACCCCGACCAGTCACCTGATCGGGGTTTTCTTTACCCTAAATTCCGCTTAGTGCGAAACGCGGCTAGTCCCGTCAACAGTCGAAATCCGTACTCGCTCACCAACACGGAACACTTCATTCTCCTGAACCTGCTGCACGTAGGCGCGCATGCTGCCGTCGTCTTCACGAACGGTGATTTCCACGCCTTGAGTACGGGTAAGGCCTTCTTCGGTTGCGGAACCGAGCAGACCACCCGCCACCGCACCGATGACAGCAGCAACGATACTGCCCTTGCCGCCGCCGATAGCGCTGCCACCAACACCGCCGACCACAGCGCCTGCTGCGCCGCCGATCGGGGTCTTGGTGCCTTCGATTTTGACCGGACGCAGGGATTCGATGGTGCCCATGCGAATCGTCTGCACGCGACGCGCTTCGTCACGGGAGTAGGAGTCGCCGGTCAGGCTCGATTGGCAGCCGGTAAGCAACATCGCCATCGTGGAAAAGGAAGCAATCAGCAGAACAGACTTACGCATAGCATCAACTCCAAAAGAACATCTATTCATTAAACTCTGCAGCTTGACGTCTGTCACGACGCAGTGCGGATAAATTGGCTTTCATTCAGGCGAGGTACAGACGCCTGTGCGCTTCTGTCAGAAGCCCTACCTTAGCGCCAAATGGCCGATCCTGCGCCACCGCCCCGAGGATTTTCATGGATTACTTCATCATCGTCGTTACCACCGTTGCCGGTCTGTACTTCCACGGGTGGTTGTACTTGCGGATCAAACGCTGGATGGACCGCGACCTGGCGCTGTCACTGGCCGGCAAAGATGAAGGCAAACGTGCCTTCATGCTCGATCAGTTGGCCCGCGCTCAAGCGCTGAAGATCAAACGTAGAGACCTGCCGATGTGGCTGGAGGCCGCAGCGGCAGGCTATCTCGCTCGGTAGACTGCTTAAGGTGCCAGACGTTCAAGAATCCAGTCGGCGCCTTGCAAACGGTAGTTGAGGCGATCGTGCAGTCGGCTCGGACGGCCCTGCCAGAACTCGATGCGCTCGGGCAGCAAGCGATAACCGCCCCAGTGTTCCGGGCAATCCGGCTGGGTATCGCTGAAGCGCTGCTCGGTGGCCTTGAGCAAATCTTCCAGCTCCCCTCGCCCGCCGATCACCCGGCTCTGCGGCGACGCCCAGGCACCGAGACGGCTGCCCAATGGACGCACTTGGTAATACGCATCGGACTCTGCAGGCGTGACCTTCACCACCCGACCTTCGATGCGCACCTGGCGCTCAAGGGTCGGCCAGAAGAAGGTCATGGCCGCAAACGGATTCGCCGCCAGATGCTGCCCCTTGGCACTTTCGTAGTTGGTGAAGAAGGTGAAACCCTGCTCGTCCAGGCCCTTGAGCAACAGAATGCGGCAATGCGGACGCCCGTCGGCATCTACTGTGGCCACGGTCATGGCGTTGGCTTCCACCGGCGCCTGCTCGGTTTTCACCGCATCGGCAAACCACTGGTGAAACAGCGCAAACGGCTCGGCCGGGGCTTGCGCCTCGGTCAGGCCATCACGGGTGTAATCACGACGCATATCTGCCAGAGCCTGGGTCATGGCGCATTCCTTTTCGTTAGCGGATCACTTCTTGGCGGCATCGGTGGCGGCGACTTTCTTGTCGGTCGCGGCGGCTTTGGCTGGCGCGGTCTTCTTCGCTGGAGCTTTGGCTGGAGCCTTTTTCGCCGGTGCCTTGGCGGCAGCTTTCTTGGCTGGGGCCTTTTTGGCGGCTGGTACAGCAGCTTTCTTCGCGGCCGGGGCTGGTGTTACTGGTTTAGCCACTGGCTTGACCTCTTGCGCAGCAACCATAGTCACTGGCTTCGGCGCCGGCATGTTGTATTTGCTGAGCAACGCAACCATGGTGTTTTGCGGGGTGACCAGCAGTTCAACACGACGGTTCAAGGCTCGCCCTTCAACGCTGTCGTTGGCGGCACGTGGCGCCTCAGAGCCCATGCCGCGCAGCATCAGGCGATCACGCTGCAAGCCGCTGAGGCGGAAAATCGCCGCAATGGCCTGGGCACGTTCCTGACTCAGTTTGGTGTTAGCCGGGGCTGCACCGCTGGTGTCGCTGTGGCCCAGTACAAGCACCGCAGTTTTCGGGTCGGCTTCGAGGATTTTCGCCACACGGGTGAACGGGCCGAGGGTGACTGGCAGCAACATTGCCGGGCGATCCGGGTTGAACGAACCTTCGACCGGCGCGGTGACCACCAGCACGTTTTCACGGCGCTCGAGTTGCAGATTGCTGTCCTTGATGGCGGTGCGCAGACGCGGCTCGTAGTCGTCGAGCCAGGCCTGGGTGACTTTCGGATCCGGCATCGGCACCGCTTTGGCCACAGGCTGATCCTTGCCGCCGAACGGCCACCACCATTTTCCACCTGCGTCAGCTTCAGCCTTGGCTACGGTGACCGGTTTTTTCGCTTCAGGTGCTACTTCGGCCTTCATGTCAGCTTTGACAGCTGCATCATCAGAGCCGAACGGCCAGTACCAGGGATTGCTGCTTTCAGCCTTGGCAACCGGCGCGGTGGCGGCAGGTTTCAGCGGCGCCGGAGCTGCAGCTGGAGTCGGTGCAGGCTCATTGGCCGCCACTTTGTCGGAAGAACCGAACGGCCACCAGGTGCCGCCGTCCGCGTCGTTTTTAGGAGTCTGTGCACAACCGGTGATCGCAACACACAGGGCCAGGGCGAGAGTCGTTTTAGCTGACATTGAAAATCCACAAAATGAAGTAATGAAAAATCAGAGCACTTTCGCCCGGATAAACAGACGCTTTGAATCGAAAAACCTTTCGAGGTTCCGGCCCTGGAACCCCGGGTGATACTTTACAGACAAGTGGCAAGCACCCGCGCGAGCTTCTGCGCACGCGGATCCATCAAGACGTACGGTCCAAGAGTATTTGTCACAAAACCAAACGCGACATCGTGCTCCGGGTCAGCAAAACCGATCGAGCCACCCGCCCCCGGATGACCAAAAGCCCGTGGGCCGAGGCCGTAGGTGGCGTTGGGCACGTCCGGTTGATCAAGCATGCAGCCCAGACCAAAACGGGTGCGGGTCAACAGGGTCTTGTCTTCGCCCAAGCTGTGTTCGCGGGTCAGCTCTTGCAGCATGTCGCTTTCGAGCAGGCTGCCATCAAGCAGCCCCGCGTAGAACCCGGCCAGACTGCGCGCATTGCCGTGGCCATTAGCCGCCGGTTGCTGCATCCGACGCCATTCCGGTTTGTTGGTGCTGGTGAGTACCGACGGCGGATTGGTGAAAGCGCGAGTGGTCATCGCGGTGGGTTCACGCATCGTCGTTTGCAGCAGACGCTGAGCAGCGGCGTCGCCAGCGTTACCCTTACCGCGAGCGATATGGGCCACACGATAAAACTCTTCATTCGCCAGACCGACATGGAAATCCAGACCCAATGGCTTGGCGACACGAGCGACGATCGATTCACCCGGCCCACGACCGTCGGCGCGGCGGAGCAATTCGCCGACCAGCCAACCGTACGTGATCGCGGCGTAACCGTGACCGGTGCCCGGCGTCCACCACGGCGCTTCAGCCGCAAGGGCGTCAACCATGGTTTGCCATTCATAAAGCGCTTCGGGCGCGAGCAGTTCGCGCAGGGCCGGCAGACCCGCCTGATGACAAAGCAATTGACGCAGCGTGACGGATTCTTTGCCGGCGGCGGCGAATTCCGGCCAGTAGCGCGCGACCGGCACATCCAGTTGCAGTTTGCCTTCGGCAACCAGTTGCAACGCGGTGACGGCAGTGAAGGTTTTGGTGCAGGAGAACAGGTTGGCGATGGTGTCGCTGTGCCAGGCCTCGGCGCCATCCTTATCGGACGTACCGGCCCAGAGATCGACGACGGTTTCTCCGCCGACCTGAATACACAAGGCTGCGCCGCGTTCCTGGGGATCGTCGAACAGTGCGGCGAAAGCCTCGCGCACCGCTTCGAATTGAAGCTCGTAATGTCTCTGAATCTGCACCCGCAACTCCCCCGCGAAAACGCTCTACAAAGTGGCCCGCATTGTTCCAGCCCTTGAGGGATTTGGGAACAGCTGTGGGCTGGGTGGTCATTTCCAGGCGAGATCAAAAGATCGCAGCCTACGGCAGCTCCTACAGGGAACGTAATCCCATGCAGCTGCGATCCTCGCTATCTAAAACTCAGTGGCCATTCCCAGAATGCCCGCCCGAGTGTCCAGCCCCCGGCCCTTTACCCGCCTCACCCTTGCGACCGCCTTCAGCCTCATGAACCGCCCCAGCCGCCGGTTTCCCGGCCTCTTTGCCCATCTGATCGACAGCCTGCAAATTGCCCTTGCGCACCGCGTCGACAAATCCCTGATACGGCAGATCCGTCACACCGACCAGACCAAAGTGCCCATTCTCGCCATCCAGCAGACGCCCGGTCACCGGTTGATCGAGAAACTGGAACCAGTGAACGCCGACAATCGACGGCTCGTTCAGCGCCTGTTTCAGGAAATTGGCATACGCCGCGCCGCGATCCTCTTCCTTGGCCAGTTGCGTCACGCCGCCCCAGAACGGGCCGCGATCGGTCGAGCCAAAGTTGAATTCGGTGATCAATACCGGCTTGTCCAAAGCGCCCAGCGCGGCAAAGTCATAACCGTCCTGCGGCTTGAGGGTGTACATGTTGAAACTCAACACATCGCAATACTGCGCGCACGACGCCACTGCTTCCGGGGTAGTGACTGCGAAACGGCCGCCGAGCAGCAATTGATTCGGGGCGTGCCATTTCAGCGAGTCGGAGATGGTCTTGAAATAAGTGTCAGCGAAGACTTTCTGGAAGTATTTGAAATCGGCTTCGATTTCCGGATGCTCAGGGTTCGGCACGGGCGGCACGAAACCCGGATCTTCCATCAATTCCCACGCCGGCAGATCGATGCCCCATGCCTTCGACAGCCCTGCCTGATTGCGGTACTTGTCGCGCAACTGCTTGAGGAACGCGCGTTTGGCCGGTACGTCGGTGGTCATTTTCAACGTGCCGTAAGCCAGCGCGTAACGCGATTGCGCATCGTCGCCGGGACCGGCCCACGCCAGTTCGTTGTCGGCGAAGTAGCCGATCAGCCACGGATCGTCGCGATGATCGCGGGCAGCGATGGCCACGGCACGCTCGGTCGCCATGGCAAAACGCGGGTCGAACGGATCGGGCATCGCGCCCCACCAGTCGTTGCCAGTGCTGATGCTGGTGTAATCGCCGACAATCGACAGCGGCAATGTGTACGGCACGCGCTCGGCATCGACCACAGCATCTGCACTCCAGTTGCCGAGGGTGTTGAAACCCCAGGCTTGCAGACGATCGAGGGTATGACTGGCCCACTTCTGCTCGTCGATCGTGGCAGTGCACGGCGCGTTAGCGGGCGGTTGGGCAGTTGGCGCAACCGATTCCGCTTTGGCCGCCTCAGCGACGCCAGCCTTGGGTTGCTCAGACGTGGCAATCGGCTCTGCGGCATTGACGGCGGTTTCCTCAACCGCGCCAGCCTTGGCCGCTTCGGCCACACCGGCCTTGGCGTCGCTGTCGGGTTTGCACGGTTCGCCATTCAAGCGTTGCAGGTTGGCGCCGTAGAAATCGTACCAGCGCCCGCTGCCATAACCTCGGCCCTGATCGGCGCCGTTGCCGCCACGGTTATCGCCTTCGCCGAAATGGATGGCGAGGGGTTCGCCGGGTTTGGGCAGGGATTCGAACATCCACTCGCGACCGGCCACGTAGGTCTGATTGACCTCGGGGCTGACGGTGTTGACGCCGAGGGAGTAGAACGGATGCCCTTCAGGCGTCACCAGGTACCAGCGGCCGTCACGTTTTTCGGTGCGGAAGAAACCGCTGGCCTTGAACGCAGGACCTTTGCTCCAGCCACCGAACTTGTCCAGTGAGGACTTTTCACGCTCGGCGAGCCAGGTTTTCAGCTGTTGCTGTTCCTTGGCGGCGGCGGATTTGAGTTGTTCGTCGCTGGTGACTTTTTCTGGCCATTTGCTGCGGGTCGATTGACCGTAAGCGTCGACCAGATTGCCGTACACCGCTTGCGTGATCCCCTCGCCGTCCTGCACGCCAAAGCGCTCGAGCAGCAGGCTCTGGGCAACTTTCGGCTGATCCATCGACAGGCTCACCGATACCACTTGGCTGCGATCAATCTCACCGCTGCTGCTGGCCAGCAGAATGCGCTGGCCATCTATGGTCGTCGGCATCGGTGGGCCGGCCTTCATGCCCTGGCTCAGTGGCGAACTTGCCACCAACGGCACCAGCAAGGTTTGCGCCGGGCCCGCCGGCAGATCGACGCGACTGGTCAGCGTCTGGCCGTTGTTGCTTTGAATCTGCACGTAGACCGTCACGGCCCAGTTCATCGCGCTCTGAATGCGCAGGCTCATCATCCCGGACTGCGACCAGTCCCAGGCGCCGGTTTGCGGGGTCAGACGCAACGTCGGACGCGCCGCGGCGTTGAACGTCACCCGGCGCAGCACTTCACCTTCAGCGGTTTGCTCGGCGTTGGCTTGCGGCAGGTCGGCGTTTTCCGTGGCGATCTTCACCACGTCGGCGGGACGGACAAAGTTGAACAACGTCTGCTGGCCAGCAGGCGCCGCCAGCAACGGAGCAGCAAAGATCAAGGCAAATACGGCAGGCAACGAACGGCGGATCATAAGAACGAAGTTCTCCCTAACGACCAAATGGCCAATGGAAAAGCGATGGCAGAGAGATAGACAACGCGGCGGGCAAAACTGCCCACCGATGTCTCAGGATATTTCACGACGGAAAGGAGGCAACGCATTGAGGATCGCCTTGCCGTAGCGCTGGGTGACCAGCCGCCGATCGAGCAAGGTGATGGTGCCGCGGTCTTCTTCGGTACGCAGCAGACGACCGCAGGCCTGAACCAGTTTCAGCGAGGCATCGGGCACCGAGATTTCCATGAACGGATTGCCGCCCCGGGCTTCGATCCACTCCGCCAGTGCCGCCTCGACCGGATCGTCCGGCACCGAGAACGGGATCTTGGCGATCACCACGTGCTCGCAATAGGCACCGGGCAAGTCGACGCCCTCGGCAAAACTGGCCAGACCGAACAGCACGCTGGAATCGCCGCCATCGACCCGCGCCTTGTGCTTGTTCAGGGTTTCCTGTTTCGACAGGTTGCCTTGAATGAACACTTGCTTGCGCCAGTCACGGTCGAGACCGTCGAACACGTCCTGCATCTGTTTGCGCGAAGAAAACAGCACCAGCGTGCCCCGTGAGCCTTCGACCAGGTCCGGCAAATCACGGATGATCGCCGCTGTGTGGGCGGGAGCGTCGCGTGGATCGGCCTTCAGGTCCGGCACGCGCAATACGCCGGCATCGGCGTGATGGAACGGGCTCGGCACCACGGCGGTGACGGCTTTCTTCGGCAGACCGGCGCGCATGCGGAAGCGGTCGAACGTGCCGAGTGCGGTCAGGGTTGCCGAGGTGACCAGGCAACCATAGGCGACATTCCACAGACTGCGGCGCAAGGTTTCAGCGGCGAGAATCGGGCTGGCGTTGACCTCGATATCAAACAGCGAACCGCTTTCGGCCAAGGTCAGCCAACGCGCCATGGGCGGGCTGTCTTCCGGGTCTTCGGCGGTGAACGCGGTCCACAGTTCCCAATTGCCGGACGCCCGCGACAACAGGCTGCCGAACAGTGGATACCATTCTTCGGCCTGATTGCTGGCGATGCCGATGTTGACCTCGCCATCCATGCCTTCCTTGAGCAGGTCGGTCAGGCGCGTGAACAGGTCATTGAGACGGGAGAAGCCTTTTTTCAGCTCGATGCCCATTTCACGCATGTGCTCGGGAATGACCCCGGCGACAAAGCGATGGCGCGGCCGCTCACGGCCTTCGACGTCTTCGCCGGGTTTGAAATCGGCAACTTGCTCGCAGGCGCTGAACATGAACTGCTGCTGGGCCTTGATCTCACGCGCCAGCTCCGGCACTTGCTCGATCAGCTTGCCAAGATCGCCCGGCAGTGGGTGTTGGGCCAACAGTTTGGTGAGGTTCTTGGCGGTGGTTTCCAGCCAGTCGGCGGTGGAACGCAGGCGCGTGTAATGGGCGAAATGGCCGATAGCCTTGTCCGGCAGGTGATGGCCTTCGTCGAATACGTAGATGGTGTCGCGGGGGTCCGGCAGCACGGCGCCGCCGCCCAATGCCAGGTCAGCAAGGACCATGTCGTGGTTGGTGACGATGACATCGACTTTGCCCATACCTTCGCGCGCCTTGTAAAAGGCGCACTGGCCGAAATTCGGGCAATGGCGGTTGGTGCATTGGCTGTGATCGGTGGTCAGTCGCGCCCAATCGGCGTCTTCGAGGGCGGTCGACCAGCTGTCGCGGTCGCCGTCCCATTTATTGCCGGCGAGTTTCTCGATCATGCTGGTGAACAGCTTCTGACTGGCCTCATCGACCTCGATCTTGAAACCTTCCTCTTCGAACAGCTGCGCGGTGGCAGTTTGCGCGTGGCCTTCCTGCAACAGCATGTCGAGTTTGGACAGGCACATATAGCGGCCCCGGCCCTTGGCCAGCGCGAAGCTGAAATTCAGCCCGCTGTTGCGCATCAGGTCAGGCAAGTCCTTGTAGACGATCTGCTCTTGCAGGGCCACGGTCGCGGTGGCGATCACCAGGCGTTTGCCGGCAGCTTTCGCCGTCGGAATCGCCGCCAGGCTGTAGGCCACGGTTTTGCCGGTACCGGTGCCGGCTTCCACCGCGACAATCGCGGGGTCGCCACTGCGCCGGCCTTCGTCGTCGGTGTCGATATCCCCGAGGACTTTGGCGATTTCAGCGATCATCAGGCGCTGGCCGTAACGCGGCTTGAGGCTCTTGGCCTCTAGAAAACGCGAGTAGGCGCCCTGGATCGTGGTTTTGAGTTCAGTGCTGATCATGAATTGTCGGGCGCAAAAAACGCTGGATAAATTTTCAGTGGTTTCGGATGGCGGCTATCATACCCCGCTAATTAATCCCGCGCAGAACGGAGTGCCCCAATGACACCTTTTAGCCTCGTTTATCCCCTGCATGTACTGGCCGCTTTAGTCTGGGTCGGCGGCATGTTTTTCGCCTGGATGGTCTTGCGCCCCGCGGCTGGGAAGGCTCTGGACGGACCCAACCGACTGACCCTGTGGGTGGAAGTGTTTCAAGGTTTTTTCCGCTGGGTCTGGGTTGCGGTGATCGTTCTGCCGATCAGCGGCGTGGGTATGCTGCATCTGCAGCAAGTCGGGTTCGAGACCGCGCCGAAATACGTGCAGGTGATGATCGGGTTGTACGTGGTGATGACCGCGCTGTTTATCCGCATTCAGGGGTTGATGCTGCCGGAGTTGCGCAAAGCGGTCGAGGCGAAGGACTGGCCGGCGGGTGCGGCGGTGCTGGGGCGGATTCGGCGGGTGGTGGGACTTAATCTGATTGTCGGGCTGGTGCTGGTGGCGATTGCGGCGGCTCGGCCGATGATGTGACCTGCTCCACACTTTTTTTGCACTGTGAACACTGTTGTGGCGAGGGGATTTATCCCCGATGGACTGCGCAGCAGTCCCGCTTTTAGATTGAAAAGCAGGGGCCGCTTCGCGGCCCATCGGGTATAAATCCCCTCACCACAAATTGAATCTCGGTGTTCTTTAGAGGCGTTGCACAGTCACAGCACCCGCCGCCCCCACAGGCCCCGGCTGACCATCAGCCCCAGCCTTGCCGCTCTTGCCGCCATCGGCGCGGTACACGACACAGCCCTTGGACTTGCCACCCTTCCCCGCCTTGCCGCCAACACCCGCCGGGCCACCGGCGCCGCCAGCCACATTGACCTTGATCAGCTCGACCGGAAACTCGCGCGGCACTTCAAGACGCACCAGCGCACCCGGAGCACCTGGCTGACCATCGCTGCCGTCACTGCCATCGGCACCGTGCCCGGCCGAGCCATAGGTGCAGCCCGGATCTTCACCGTTGCCGCCATCGAGCCCGACAAACCCCGGCGCGCCCGTGCCACCGCGCGCATCGACTTGCAGCTGCGGTGCGTTCAATGCCTTGAATTGCAGGTTCAGATTGCGCCCTGCGCGGGCGGCTTTTTCATAAGTGCCCGGGGCACCGCGAGCGGTGATCCGGCTGCCTTCGCTCAGTTCTGCGCGATTGACTTTCATGTCCAGCGCCTGCTCACCCGGCACGATAGCGATCCGCGCTTCATGGCCGAGGCGCAACTCACCGACACTCAGTTCAGTCACATTGGCGGGAATCAGCAAGGTGCCGTAATCGGCCACTTCCAGTTTTTCCAGTTGCAAGGTGCCGGCGGTGTTGGGCAGGCGCATCAGGGAATTGGTTTCGACACTGACCACCTGGGCACAGGCCAAGGGGCTGATAAATGCAGCGAGCAGACAAAGTTTACGCATGGGAAGAAGCCTCCGGAGCGGCCGGGGCCGGGATGGTTTGCAGGTGGAATACGCCGAACAACAGAATGCGGCCACGATCACGCCAAGGGTGCGGGCGCCCCTTGAGACTGCGATTGCACAGCAGCATTTCGAGCACATGGATCAGCAACAGCAGACCGCCGGCCAGATTGACCAACAGGTGCAGCGGATGTACGAACGGTACCAGTTGATTGGCCAGCACCACGCAGCAGAACAGCAGGGTCAATAATCGCCCCAGCCCCCAGAACACTTTCATACGCTCCCCCGTGTTGCGAATTATTCTTTGGGCGCACAGTAACGGCTTCTGCGGGGGATAAGCCAGAGGCAAAAATGAAAAATCATTACGCAGCCGCCAAATGGCTGCCGGATCGACGCTGATCGCCGTCCGGCAGCTCTAGCTTGCGGACTACAGACCCATCCTAACGATTGATATGTAACTCCACGCGACGGTTTTGCGCGCGCCCTTCATCCGTTGCATTGTCAGCCACTGGCTCACCCTCGCCACGCCCTTCACTGGTGAGTTTGTTCGGTGAAAGCCCCTGACTCAGCAGGTAAGCCGCCACACTGCTGGCGCGCCGTTCCGACAATGCCTGGTTATAGGCATCGGAGCCTTTACTGTCGGTATGTCCGATCACCTTGATGCTCACCACGTCGGCATTGCGCAGTTTGTCCATCAGCGTATCGAGCTGGGCTGTCGCCGCCGGGGTCAGGTCGGACTTGTCGAATGCGAACAACACGTCGCCAGCATCGCTCAAGGTGACGACTTCGGTTTGCGGCGCCGGTTCGACCGGTTTTTCAACGACCGGATATTGCGGCAGCGGGCAACCACGGTGATCGACCGGTGTGTCGGCCGGGGTATCCGGGCAACGGTCGCGGCGGTCGAACACGCCGTCGTCGTCTTCATCGCCGTCCTGGGCATAACAGATCAGTCCGCCGGTTAAAATCCCCAGTGCTGCGCCGCCACCGGCCCAGCCAGCGCTTTCAATAGCGCCGAGTCCGCCACCGACTAGCCCGCCAAGAAGGCTGCAGATCGGCCACGTACGTTGATTGAGGGGTGCAGTGCCATCGCTGTGCGTGGCGCAACCGGTAAGCAAACTGCCAAGCAGCAGCACCGGCAAGACGGACCTTGAGAAAACAGTCATTGTGAAAGCTCCTGTGTCACCGGCCCATACCGGTTACACAGGAGTAAAGACCCGCATCCGCGACTGCACAAGCCGCGGATGCAAGAGGACTAGCGGTTGATTTTGATTTCAGTACGACGGTTCTGTGCACGACCGTCAGCGGTTTTGTTATCCGCAACTGGCTGGCTTTCACCGGCACCGGTCACCGAAACGAAGCTGCCTTGCGGTATGCCGCTCTCGACCAGGTACTTGACCACTGAATGCGCGCGACGGTCCGACAGTTTCTGGTTATAGGCATCGCTGCCCACGCTGTCGGTGTGACCGGTGACGGTCAGTTGAGCGGTCGAGGATTCCTGTTTCAGGCGCGTGGCGACCTTGTCGAGCACCATTTTGTCAGCGCCGGTCAGCGTGGCTTTGTCGAACTGGAAGTGAACATCGCGGATGACGATGGTTTCTTCCTTGACCACTACCGCTTCTTCAACCACCGGCTCAGGGACGGGTGGAGGGCAACCGTTAGCATCGACCTGCACGCCTTTCGGGGTGCCCGGGCACTTGTCGCGGCTGTCTGGCACGCCATCGCCATCTTCGTCGCCATCTCCATGAACCCAGCAATACGCCGCCGCCGTACCACCAACAATCAGCGCGCCGTAGCCCGCCCACGCCGAACTCTCGGTCGCGCCGAGGCCGGCACCGATGACACCTCCGACCCCCGCACAGGTCGGCCAGTCGGTTTTCTGCAAACCTGCGCAACCAGTCAACACACTGGTTAGCAGAACCAAGGGTAATGCTGTCCGAACTATGCTCATCTAGTTTTCTCCTGAGGGATCGGCTTAAAACCGATTCAGGGAGTAAAGACCGGAGTTTTAATCTCCGCCAGCGATAGGCCACTGCTGTTTGCGATAGTGTTCACAGGACTTTGGCGCTTTTGCTGGAAACCTTGCGAGACAGGGCTCTTTGCCGCCGCAGTCAGGCAGGCTAGTCTTGGCGGTCTGATTGAGGAGCTTCGATGAACGCCGTCATTTCTTCCCGCACGCCCCAACAGGCGTTAGCCGCTTTGCTGGATCGCTATGCCCCGGCGCGTCTGCTGCTGATCGGCGCCAGTGAGTTCCCGGCATTGGCCGCTTTTAAAGCAGCCCATCCGGACACCTGCGTGGCCCATGCCGCCCCCGGCGCCTTGCCTGCTGAACTGGCGGCGCGGCGTTTCGATCTGGCCCTTGTCGTTGATTGTCTGGAACATTTGCCCAAGCGCGACGGCCTGAATCTGTTGGGTGGCATTCGTAATCTCAACGCCAGTCGCATTGCGGTGCTGGCGGATCTGTCGGCCAGTGGCTGGCAGGAAACTGATTTCTATTCGCTGGCGCTGCAAGCCAGCGAACGTTTTGCCCGCGATGAGCAGGTTCTGACCCTGTTCACCTATGACCTGCTTGACTACAAACAAGTCCCCGACTGGCTCAACTCACGGTTCTGGGCCAATCCGGAAAACTTCGGGAAATACTGGTGGTAATGCGATGAGTACAGCCATTTGCCCTTGCGGCAGCGGCAACCTGCTGGATGCCTGCTGCGGTCATTATCACGAAGGCCTCCCGGCCCCGTGCGCCGAAGCCTTGATGCGCTCGCGCTACAGCGCCTACGTGCTGGGGCTGATCGACTATCTGGTGGCCACCACCCTTCCCGCCCAGCAGGCGGGGCTGGATCGACAATCGATCAGCGCCTGGAGCGCGCAAAGCACCTGGTTGGGCCTTGACGTCGAAAGCTCGGAAGTCTTCGGCGGCCAGCCGGAACATGCTTTTGTCACCTTCACCGCGCGCTGGCACGACAGCCAGGGCGAACACAGCCACCGCGAACGCTCTTCATTTGTGCAAAATGCCGGGCGTTGGTATTTCATCGACCCCACGGTGCAGTTGAAACTGGGGCGCAACGACAGTTGCCCGTGCGCCAGCGGGCAGAAGTTCAAGAAGTGTTGTTACAATTACCTACCATAGAGATTTGGGTAGGTTTGCGTCGTGGGGAAGGTCTTCAGTTACATCCGATTCAGTAGTGCAAAACAGTCAGCTGGTGACAGCTACGCAAGGCAAGTGAGAGCAGCCAAGGCGTTCTGCGATGAGAATGACTTAGAGCTAGCTGACCCTCGTGAATACCTTTTCTTCGATGCAGGCCGCTCAGCGTTCAAGGGTAAACACCTAGACGACACTGGCGAGCTAGCCCGATTTTTGAGCTTCGTTGAAGACGGAACCATCCCACCGGGCAGCTACTTAGTAGTGGAGTCTTTGGACCGTCTTTCACGTGAACGAGTGAGAGACGCCCTTCCCCGTTTTCTTGATCTTTTGGCAAAAGGCATCAACGTCTACACCAGTGTGGACAAACGCCTGTACACGAAGGATTACAACGAACTCGACTTGATCATCTCGATCATCACGATGTCGCGTGCTCATGAGGAATCGGCAACCAAGGGTGGCAGGGTATCTTCTGCATGGCGTGCGAAACAGAAAGACGCTCGCACCACTGGCAAGCCTTTGGGCAAGCTTCGTCCGTTATGGCTCGATGTGACACCAGATAGATACGTGCTCAACCCTGACAAAGCTGCCATTGTCCGCCGCATCTTCGACCTTTCCACCAAGGGTCACGGCTCCCGTATCATCGCAGCCACATTGAATCAGGAAGGAATCCCCGCTTTCAGTGCAGGAAGGAAAAACTTCTCCGGCCTGTGGGGCTTCTCAACCGTGCGTCATATCCTCGACAGCCGGACGACCCTCGGGGAATATCAGCCCCACATCTTCATAGATGGGAAAAGAACTCCCGATGGAGAGCCTATCAAGGGCTACTTCCCTGCCGTGGTGACGGAGGATGAATTCTACCTAGCCCACGCCGCTAGATCGTCTCGTAAAACCTACACCGTCACCAAGACCACCACCAATTTCAACGTGCTGACAGGCATCCTCAATTGCTACAAATGCGGGGCCGCCATGCACCTCCAAGGCCAACGTGGCCGCAAGTATTACAAATGCTCCAAGGCTACTAGGGGGTTGTGTGACGCCGGGATCATCAGCGCCCCACGCACCGAGGAAGTGTTTAAAGAGATGCTGCCTAAGGTAGACAGCCTGTCGCTTGTGCAGGACAGTTCAGGCCGATTGCAGAAATCTTTGCAGTTGGTAGAAGGCCGCATCGCCTCTCTAAAGGCACGTCAGAACGATGCAGAAGCGTCACACGCTGAGTTCCCATCCCGCATCACTGCGAAGCTGTTACACGAACTGGAAGCCGAAATTGGTGCTCTTGAATCGGAGCGTGCAGCCATCAGTGAGCAGTTGGCATCTGACAAGGTGATGAACAAAGACGACTTCTTTAAGAAGCTGGACCTCGTTTCTTTTGAAGGCCGGGTAGCCGCTAACAATCTCATAAAGAGGCTTGGCCTCTACATCTTCGTCAACAAGAACGGCAGAACAGATGAGACGTACTGGGTCAGCAAGAACAACGCCATTCCACTCCCATTCAGTGCAGAGACGCCAAACCTGCTCTTCTACCTGATGCACCGAGGTAAGAAGATTCGATTTGAAGCAATGTATGACGAGTATGTTGACCTGCAAGTGGCCCAAGACGAGCTAAGCGAAGTGGAAGCCATCTTCGCCAAAACTGAATCTTGGGACGAGCTACCGCCAGAGCTTCTTGCATTATGGAAAGCGCGCCATGGTGTGTAGCACTCGCTGATCAGTCAGATGGTCGGAGATGAAGACAGCTCTATCACCTTCGGTATCTACGGCAGTAGGACACCAATCAAGGCGATGGATTAGACATTGAGGCATATCGAATAACCCCGAATAACCTACCAAAAACCTTGGTTAAACTTTGCCTTCAAATCGATGATATCCAGCCAGCTCTCACGCCAAACTCAGTGTTTACGGGGCGTATGGGTGGTCTGGACTAAGCGAAGCGCGTTCCTCACTATGAAAACCAATTTCTGATGAGATCTGGTTTGTCAAGCTACGCCTTGACCGAACGTCGCAAAACGTGTACAATCCGCCGCCTACCCAGTAGGTAGACAGACAACTTGGAAGCCTCCACTACAACCACCGAATTGGTGCCCTTGTAAGGAGGCTTCGTCGTGTCTGGGACTCACAAAACCAACCGGCACAACCCGAGAGGAACTGCCTATCGAAATGAACTGACACAGGAGATAAACGATGACCACGCTCGTCCGCAACAATGTACTTCCCGCCGCCACACCAGCTACCGACATTCGTCCCGCACTAACCAAGCTCCGTACCACTACCGTTGACAGTTTTGTCGTCGACAAGAGCACTGGTGAGGTATTGGGCTGCTACACCACTCACGACCTTTCCCCTGCTCCCTACGATTACTCTCTGCCTCAAGCCGGCAAGGCACCAGTCGTACATTCTCGCTATGAGATTGACCCTGCTCCAAGGCCGAGCATCATCGAGAAAGAAATGGAG
This sequence comes from Pseudomonas sp. P116, assembly GCF_020149425.1. NCBI lineage: Bacteria > Pseudomonadati > Pseudomonadota > Gammaproteobacteria > Pseudomonadales > Pseudomonadaceae > Pseudomonas > Pseudomonas sp. P116. The sequence goes on from NZ_JACVHB010000001.1 coordinate 1,099,510, forward strand.
TGCCTGCCGGATGGGGTTGTTGATCTTGACGCACAACGCAGTAAACGTGGACCTAAGCCCAAGGTAACGCCCAACCCGCACGCTAGCCATTTCAAGGTGGCCCATGCTGAACGCCTTGGCTGGATTGATGATTACGTTTATGGCGCCTGCATAACAGTAGGCAAGGACAGCAATGGGAAAATGAACGTAAGTCCCTCCCATGTACTGCGGGCTTGTATGCTTGATGAGATCAGCACTGAGAACGTAAAGAGCGTGATTCGTCTTGAGGGTTTACGCACGATGAGCGACCAACAAGCACGGAGAATCTGCCAGTGTGCCCGTTTCGCTATCGAAGGAATGGAGTTCTACCTTGAACGCAATCCGACTGTACGTCAGCAGATACAGTTTGAAGTGGACTTTGCCGACTCGTACCACCAAGACAACACCGGGCTACTGCAAGGACTGGCGTGATTTAATTACGCTCGGATAAGAGAGAGAAGCGAACGACCTGTAAGAGAGGACACACTTGATGGGTGAATTACGCTCGGATATAGAAGTGAAGCATTCGCACTATGAAGGTAACTCTCAAACCGACAGGTCTAAACTTGATACACTTCGACCGTAGGTCAAAGCCACTACCTTCCAAGGGTTACTGGGGAATAATAATTGATGAAAATCAATTCCCCAGAAAATGAAAGGAATCATCCTGTGTCGATGCGACACGGGACTACCCCTTCAACTCCGTTGATTCTCTCTGCACCGTATAATCAAGAGCGGCAAGATCATCTTCTTTTCTGTGAAGGTAGGTGGTGTGGCACTGTATTGTGATGGACATTGAGCCAAACGCTTCCAACTCCATCACCCTCAATGCACAACAAATGAATGTCAACGTGTCTCAAACCAACAGGACAGGCCAAGGCTACGTTGTTGGCGAATGGACAGTTAATGGAATTCCATTCAGTACGCACAAACACACAGGCGTCACGCCGGGTACTGGAAATTCCGGTCCTGCTGCTGGTTAAAATCCGGTGGTGTTTAGTCACCGGACTCTGTCACCTATCATTCTTCGTGCAGAGGGCGGTTGAATTGCTGGTACACGCCTTCATCTTTCCTAATCGCTTTCGCAATGTATTCAGCGTTCCCAATCTGAGCTACATATTCGACTCTGTAGATATTGAACTCTTCAGAAGCTTCAATCAGTGTCGATTTGATGTGGTTTTTGATTTTTCGATATGTATCATCATCAGGGTTTGCATTCTCATATTCGAGAGTCCAAACAGTATCTACATCATGGGTTTTCTTCCAACCCTTATCTTTCAAGAAGACATAGAAAGCTTCCCGTTGATCCTCTGACTTTTTCAAGTCCAAGGACAGTAGCACTCTAATCATTTGCAGCTTCCTTTCATTGTGCGTCGTTAACCGCGAAGTGCGGAGTTATGCCTATATTGGGACTGCATGATGGCTTTTCAATGGCAGGCGATGAAAAATTTTTTGATATATGTTGTTGCATCTAGTGACTCGTTCAAGCACTCACCATCACACCGGTACAGAGTCCCGCAAGGCGTTTTAAGCGTGTTTCGTGCATGAGCAATATGTCTAGATACCCAGCGCCCTTAAACCATCTCCTGAGTCTTCTACAGTTCATCTATGTGCGGCTTTCCTTTTGTGGTAATCTTCTACGCTACCAACGAGGAATCACAGACGGAGTTGTAATGCCATTCTTGCCATTGCCAAGCTGGGAAGTTATAGAAGAGGGAAGTTCATATCTCAAAGCCGCTTCATTGATTGTGAAGCATGGGGATGTAGGTCAATGGCGGCCTGCATGTGTTCTGGCTGGCTTCTCTATGGAACTTTTCTTGAAGTCATTCCTTGCCAAAGACGATAGCACGCCCATTGATATTGCTTTGCCCGGTGGCTTGACGATGTATCAAAGTGCTGTGGAATCAGACAGAGGCCACTTCTTAGACAAGCTGTTCAGGAAGATTCCAGCCAATTACCGCCAACTCATCTTAGATACCTCAAAGGAGCTTGCACCTGAGTTGCCGCTTGAGCAGAAGCTGAAAGAGTTTTCAGGGTACTTCTACAATGCTCGCTACGGCTATGAGGCCAAGGCAATTGGCGTGCTCAGTATGGAAGTGCTAGAAGTGGCAAAGCACTTGGAAAGGGTTTGTCTTGAAGTTGCTCCAAAGGCCATTCCATACAAAGAAGCCTACCCGGATATGTAGTAGAGATTCTACCGAGACCGATACGCCCCAGCACCAGCAATCACGGGGCGTATAGCCTGTGTTGAGTGACGGATTGCTCGCCATTAGAGCTGGCTTTTCTATGCTCAATGAAAGTCCGGGTCATGGTCGTAGTTGTCAGCATTGGCTTGATCAATAGCATCTTGAGACAACCTAACACCAACCTCAACGTTAGCCCAATCACGCACCATCTTAGCTACTCCATGATAGCCGGGGAACAGAGTTGATCCGTCAACGCCAAGCTTTGACAGCAACTCTAATAGCTCTGGCCCCTCAGTGACTGGCAGTGTCGTTTTTATCAGTGGTCGGGAACTTCTGCCCCTGCAATAGATTTCCTTAACATCATCTAGGGCTTCTGACTGATACTCATCATTGATGCCATATCTTGTCACATTGTGTGTTGTGAATAATCCCGACTGTGCTGCCTGATTCCTGCTAGTGCCTCCGGGTGTCCTAATGATCTTTACTGTTTCCCAGCCGTCATGGTATGTAGTATCTAACGCCCATACTGCAATCTTGGGCAAATGAGTATAACTATCCAACTCAAAATTGGCTGATGATGCTGCGAAGTAACAGGCCACATAGCTTCGCTCAGTCCAATCTAGGAGGCGTGTAGGCACATCGTAGTGTTGAGCAACAGCCATGATTTCAAAGAGCTGTTCAGGTGGCCAAGGCAGAAAAGATTCAGGGAACAAAAACGGAAACTCTGAAAACTTCCTTTTCAGTTGCTCAGAGTAGCCCGGTACTGGCAGGCCAGACCTATCACAACCATCTAGGAATTTTCTCAGTATCTCCAATTCAAACCCAATCTGATTTGCACTGGACTTATCAAACATACGCCTAGGTGCTCCGTGTGCAAACGAGCCCTCACCAGTCCGGCAAACGGATGGTATCAGCTTGTAATCGGCACTAGGCTGCCCCCTGAAAATGTACCGGGCTTTGTCCCAAACCGAGTTGAGAGGGGAGACATATTCCAGTAGTTCCCGTGCTGTTTCAAAAGGCATTTCAATCGGACTACCCATCATTCAGTAATCACCTTCTCCACTGTAGGAAACGGATGGACTGTAGCCACCGGGATACTTGCTGTAATCGTAGTTACCATAATAGTCTTGAGGCACTTTAGGACCAAACCTAATATCAATCTCTCTCATGGTGCCTTTAAGCTCAGGCACATGGTGGTCGTAATAGATGTGCTTCCTAAGCCTATGGTCTTCTCGCATCATGCCACCATTCAAACCTGTGTCTAATGTCGGCATGAATGTCTTGCAAGTGTCGGCTAGGAAATCTTCAAACTTCAAAGGCTCATGAGTCATGTAGCCTGAGTTGTTCTCGTACTCTGCCCAGCAAAAGCCCCACTTTACGGACAAATTGAGATAGGTGGAGTTCTTCAAGTGTTGGGAGAGTTCAGCAATCTTCTGCTTTGCCTTCTGACGATCGCTGTCTAGCAGCTCAAAGCATTGTGTTCCCTCAAAGAGTTCGTATTCAACATACCTAACTCTGTACTCATCACTTGTTTCGACATACCGGATTCTTGGGGACATTTCAGCCATCCATGCTTGCAGATGGCCTTATGGTCAATCTAGGCTTACGTGCAGTCAAGCTGCATCCCGCTGGGGGGCTCTCTGGTGGCAGCTCCGTGGTAGAGTCGCTGGCTACTGGTGCAAAGCCCTCAAGAGAAGAAATGATGACGTGTATTCTCGTTGCTCATCTGGGTAGTGAAGTGGTGGTAGCTGCTGACAAACGTGCCACCCGATACGAGGCTGACGGCTCACTCACAGTGCATGGAGACGATGCACAGAAGATTATCAGAACCCCTGCAGGAATAGTGACCGGCTGTGGCATGGTCGAAATGTTGAATCCTGTGAAGGATCATCTTAGTGCACAGGGATTCGCCACCACTAATGAAGTGCTAGAGCTGATCCAGCAGACACGCAAGACCTATGCGAAGGCTAACGCCACCAACCCACGGCTAGCATCCGATCTAGCTAAAACTGGATGGCTGTTCACCTACCCATCGACCACTAACGGACAAAACGTCACAAGGGCTGTGTTCTTTCACCCGTCACTCAGCACTGAGACATTTGCTGTTGTGCCTGAGGGCAGCGTGATGTGTTTCCCTGCTGGATTCAGCCGTGAGCAGACTCGAGATGTGCAGGCTCAGTTTCAGGAAGTTGTCACGTCCTCTCTTAGTTCCCATCCCTATCCACAGGCGAAGCAGACGGTAGTCGGGTTTATGCTGCACCTGATGAGTGAGGTGTCTAAGACAAGTATCGCGGTGTCGAGTGCCTGTGATGTTGCTGTGATTAACGGTGCGATTGCTGATATATGGCTCAATGTGTCAAGTGATGATGTGTGAAATTTGTGCTGTGTAGATCAAGTGCGGATGAGGACGTTTATATAGCTGTCACGTTGACGCCGGACGGCGCGGCCCTTCTGGCTCATTAAACGGACGTTTTAAGACACCAGCTGAAAACGGGCTCAACTAGTGTCAACAAATGTGCTTTATCTTTCCTGACACCACCGCTATGATGGCACCACACTAAATGACACCCGTGAGCACAGCCCCATGTCCCGCACCTTCGTTTACGCCCGTGTTTCCACAACTGACCAAACCACAGATAACCAACTGTTAGAGGTGAAGGGGGCAGGCTTCCACGTAGAGCCACAGCGCGTCATTGCTGAGACAATTAGCGGTAGCACACAGGCAAGCGACCGCCCGGGATTCCAGAAGCTGTTAGAACGGATGGAGTCTGGAGACGTGCTGATCGTCACCAAGCTTGACCGTCTTGGCCGTAACGCTATGGATGTGCGTCAGACCGTTGAACACTTGGCTACTAATGGCATTCGCGTTCACTGTCTCGCACTTGGCGGCGTAGACCTAACCAGTGCAGCAGGCAAGATGACCATGCAAGTGCTGAGTGCAGTGGCTGAGTTTGAGCGTGACCTACTGATTGAACGTACCCATGCAGGCATCAACCGTGCAAAGGCCGAAGGCAAGAAGTTGGGACGTCCCGAAGCTGTGGACACCACCAAGGCTGTGCAGAAGTGCAAGACTGACGGTCTAAGCCAAAGTCAGACAGCACAGAAGCTGGGGACCAGCTTGGCCACGATCAAACGCCACTGGAACAAGGCAGCCTGAGACATTCAGACATTCTGAAATACCCTTCTAGGAGGGTGTGAATCTACTCCGAGTTGAGAGCATAACTCACCTGTAAGCCACGTCTTACGGGGCTCCAGCCTACACCCGTTTGCAAACTGTCCGTAGGATGATCCTGCCAGTGCGGACAGATCATCTGCCTGCCGCTCTCTCAGGTAACTACAGCAGGAACATCCAAGACGGGCATCGAGTTACTTTCAGATTTCGGCAGCTTCTGCTTAGGCAGGTCGCAAAGCGTTAAGCCCCCCTCGCACAAAACCCTGTTTTCCAGTTTCCAAACGTACAGCTCATATTTTCCAGCCTGAAATCAAGAACAAGCCCAAGGTGCTTGACCCTCGCGGCGCGGGGGATGGGGTTTCGTGTAGAAAAAGAGCTTCACTGCCATCACCCTGCTGAATATATTCTAGCAACATTCTAGAACCTGCTGTAGCATCACCTCCATCGAAACATACAGAACACAACAGATACGGAGAAAAATGAAATGACAGACTTCAAAAGCAAGACCTACACCAACGAACAGATTGAAGCCATCCTTGCTGAGTATAAGCAGTCCGGCGACCCAATCACGGTATTTTGCAAGAATCGCGGTCACAAACCAGCCTACCAAACTCTGAAAGGCTGGCTTGATACAGTTGATCAGGCAGCACCTGCCAAAAACCCTGCACCTGCCGCCTCTGCTCCCACCACCCCAGAAGGTATTAAAGCTGAGATTGCACGCTTGCAAGGTGCTTACAAAGCGAGCTTGCTTTCCAAGGTTGACCGTCTGAAAAGCGATATTGAGAAGCTGCAACAGGAATTGGCAGCGGCTGAGAAGGAGCTGGAAGAAGTCACAGCCTGAGTTTGCCCGTACTAGTGATAAGCCCGCCATACAGCGGGCTTTGTTCGTTCATATTACTGACTCAGGTTTTCACAATCAGCCTCATCGTGCCGTCTGATCACGATGGAATCAGCAGGTAAGCAAGATAACTGTTTATCAAAGCACCAAGAATCGTTGCCAACCATGAAACTACTGACACACCGTACTTTGAAAAAAGTGATTGTTTACCCGGATTCATCCGGATTGTTGCATTTGGAATGTACGAAGAATGAAGCCAATCAATGATCCTGATGGTGATGAGAAACACTGCTATGAAACCGGCTCTGCTCCAGAATGACTGGATATCCACTATCACAACCAACATCGCGAAGAATGCCAATTGCGTAATGGTTACACCGTGCTTCTTGAAATTGGTGACTAGATTTCTCTTCCTCTTATCAAGCTCATCCAGCAACACCCTCGCCTTACCTTCTACCCAAACCTCACGCACACCTTGAACGACAATCTTGTTTAGGCCGTGCTCAACCAGCTCAACCATCACCATCTTATTGACACCGAACTCGTCTGGCTCTTGTATGAAAAGCTTCAGGTAACTCAACTCTCCCAAGCCATCAATTGCAGCTTCAAAGTCAGACCCAAACTTTGTAACCTCTGCACCGCCATTGCGATACGTTATGATAAGGCGCCCGCCTGCGTTGAAATCTCGCTTCACCATTTCGATAAGCGATTGCACAGCCGTTCTGTCTAAATTCAACGCACCAAGAATGTGGGTTCTCGTATAAAACTGCTCAATTTCCACATCAGAGGTAGGGGCGTTCAAGGTCTTAGTACCGCCGTGAGGATGTGCGATAAATGGCCCACCAGAGCCCAGAGTAGTAGTCCATTCACCTTTTAGGCTGCCTTCCGTAGTAAGCACGGCATCAACAGTCAAATCACCAAAAACCACATCCTCAATTACGGTTTCGGTCTTCCCCGTTAGATGGATTCCATCTTTGAACGAGCCTGTCACGTTGTATATGACGATTCCGTACTGCTCATCTTGAAACCGAATCACCCCTTCAAGCTCTTCCTCATCCTTCGTGAAGGAGATAGCAAGATTCCCCGTGTTTGTGCCAAATGCCCTGCCTGCCCAGCTTTTCCCCAAATGTGCCACGCCCACCCCCTTCCCGAATTGTCTACTCCGCTAACCGACTGCATGGGTTCATCAGTTGTACTGTAGCCGCAGTTTCACGCCACCAACCTAATGCAGACACACCCTCTGCTTCTTCACAAGCATTCACCTTGGCGTGATGGCACGATGTTGTCGCGGCTCCAGAACTGCACGCACCTACTATGATTCGATCAGAGGAGCTTGAATGAGTTGGTAGGTATTTGTGGCAGAAATTCAAGAAATGCTGTGCGGGGTATTTTGGCGCTTGATTTGAAAGATCAAAAGATCGCAGCCTGCGGCAGCTCCTACAGGGTGAAATGCAATCCCATGTAGGAGCTGCCGCAGGCTGCGATCTTTTAGGGCTAGACTGAGCAACAAAAGGAGCTACTCCATGTTTGCTCAACGACGCGCGTTGCAATCCCTCGCCTTTTTCCTGTTTCTCGGGCTCGGCGGCTGCGTCTCGTGGTTCGCCGACGATACCCGCGACCCTGCCGTGCATCTGGTGAAAGTAGAAGTGGTGCGCGCCAAACTTCTCGAGCAAAAGTTCATCCTGCACTTTCGCGTCGACAATCCCAACGACAGCGACCTGACCGTGCGCGGTCTGGAATACCGTATTCATCTGGCTGACATGTTGCTGACTGAAGGCGAGCACGAGCACTGGTTTACCGTCGGCCCCAAACACAGCGCGTACTTCAAAGTGCCGATCCGAACCAACCTGTGGCCGAAGGTAAAGGACGTAGTGAAAATGCTGAAAAACTCGAAGCAGCAGATTCCCTATCGATTGCAGGGGGAAATGGAAACCGGTTTATTCATCGCTCACTACGTGCACCTTGAGCGCAATGGCGTGATAATCCCCGCCGATTTAATTCCGGAGCAACACCGATGACCCAACAACCTCATGTCCATGGCCCTGATTGCAACCACGATCATGATCATGACCATCATCACGACCACGATCACGGCCATGTCCACGGTCCGAACTGCGGCCACGCCCACCAGGAACCGGTGCGCAACGCCCTGAAAGACGTCGGCCGCAACGACCCTTGCCCATGCGGCAACGGCAAGAAATTCAAGAAGTGCCACGGGGCGTGATGATCTGGGCGAAGAGCTTCTTCGCCTGATCAACCGCCATCGCTAGCAGGCTAGCTCCCACAGTTGATCGAATTTATCCAGATGGCATGCGATCAACTGTAGGAGCTGCGGCACGCTGCGATCTTTTGACCTTGATGGTAAAAAAACCGGATCAAAAGATCGCAGCCTCGTTGCACTCGAATGCTCCTACAGGGTTGCGTGTCGAGTAAACCGCAGCAGCCTGCTCGCGATGAAGGCGTCAGCCGGCCGCCAGAATCTGCTCAACGCTAATCACCGTCGCATATTCCCCATGCAGGTTCCCCAGCGACATCCCATGCACCTCTTCAGCTGAACGCGGTGTGCCGAAATAATCGGCCTTGTCGAAGGTGAAGCACGCATCCTCCGCCACCCACGCCTCAAACCCCAGGTTGCCCGCCGTGCGCGCCGTGGATTCCACCGAGTTGTTGGTCGCAACGCCCACGATGATCAACTGCCCGATCCCCGCCTCACGCAACCGCGCTTGCAGTCCAGTGGCGCAAAAGGCGTCCGGCACTTGCTTTTGAATCAGCCATTCGCCGTCACCGGGCAAAAATCTTTGCTGAAACTCCACCCCTTCCTGCTCGGGCCAGAACACTGAATCCGGCGAGCGCGACAGGTGTTGCACATGAATCACTGGCCTCGCGCTAACCCGCCAGAACCCAAGCAGATCAAGGATGCGTTCTTCGGCCTGCGGATTATTCCGGCGCCCAAGACGCGGATGCAGGATGCCTTTTTGCTGGTCGATGATGATCAGTGCCGCGTTGGCCTGAAGCTCCATGGTGGTCTTCTCATAAGCGTCATTTGAGTTCCCGTACTTCAACATCCCTGCCTTCAACCAGGCAAGCCATGAAACGATCATCGATCAGTGGCAAGAAATAACCACTCGCCCCGCTTGCGCGGCATCCTCCTGCTCACTAACGTAGCGCCTTTACTGACGCTACCCCCCGCAGGAGCTTTGCCATGGCCTCGCCAGCCCTCACACATTTTCTTCCCCGGTTCGGCGTTGCCGCAGCAGTGGCCGGTGTTTTGAGCCTGACCGGTTGTCAGACCTGGAACGCTCAGGACACCCTCCCGCCCACCTCCGGCGTGCAACCGCTCAAGGGTCTGGCGCAGAACGTTTCAGTGCGCCGCAATGCCATGGGCATGCCGTTGATCGAAAGCAACAGCTTCCACGACGCGCTGTTCGCCCTCGGCTATGTCCACGCCAGCGACCGCATCAATCAGATGGTCACCCTGCGTCTGTTGGCTCAGGGCCGTCTCGCGGAGATGTCCGGCGCGTCGATGCTCGACGCCGACCGCTACATGCGCGCGGTCAATCTGAAGAAGAGCGCCGGTGAGCTGTACAAAGCCTCGTCACCGCGGCTCAAGCGCTTCTTCGAAGTCTATGCGCGGGGCGTCAACGCCTACCTGTTCCGCTACGCCGACAAGCTGCCGGGCGACCTCGCCTCCAGCGGCTATAAGCCTGAATACTGGAAACCGGAAGATTCAGCGCTGATTTTCGCCCTGCTGAACTTCAGCCAGTCGGCCAACCTGCCGGAAGAAATCGCTTCGCTGGTGCTGGCACAGACCGTCACCACCGACAAACTCGCGTGGCTGACCCCTTCGGCGCCCGACGAAAACCTGCCGCTGGGCGAAGCCGACAAGCTGCAAGGCCTCAAGCTCAACGGGCAGATCCCCGGCCTGAGCGAATTGAGCAGCGCCAGCCAACAGCTGTCGACGTTGAACCTGCTGGGCGCCACGTCTTCGAACAACTGGGCCATCGCGCCGCAACGCAGCCGCAGCGGCAAAAGTCTTTTGGCCAGTGACAGTCATGGCCCATTGGCCGCGCCGTCGCTGTGGAGTTTCGTGCAGATCCGCGCGCCGAAATATCAGGCTGCCGGCGTGACCGTAGCCGGTCTGCCGATGGTGCTCGGTGGTTTCAACGGCAAAGTGGCGTGGAGCATGAGCAGCGTGCTCGGCGACAACCAGGATCTGTTCCTGGAAAAAATCCGTCGCCAGGGCAGCAGCCTGACCTACGAGGTCAATGGCAAATGGCAGCCACTGGGCGTGCGCAACGAAACCTACTTCGTCAAAGGCCAGCGGCCGATTCGCGAAGCGGTGTACGAAACCCGTCACGGCGCACTGCTCAACAGTGCTCAGGCTGCGGCGCAAGGCAACGGCTACGGTCTGGCCTTGCAGACACCAAGTTTCACTGACGACAAATCGCTGGATGCTTTTTTTGATCTGAGCCGTGCGCAGAACGTTGAACGCGCCTCGGACGCCAGCCGGGAAATCCGCGCCATCGCGTTGAATCTGGTGTTCGCCGACGCCAGCAACATCGGCTGGCAAGTCACCGGGCGTTTCCCCAATCGCCGTGAAGGCGAAGGCTTGCTGCCATCGCCGGGTTGGGAAGGTCGCTACGACTGGGACGGTTACGCCGACCCGATGCTGCACCCCTACGATCAGGACCCGGCGCAAGGCTGGCTCGGCACCGCCAACCAGCGCGTGATCCCGGATGGTTACGGCATGCAACTGTCCAACTCCTGGGCTGCGCCGGAACGCGGCGAGCGTCTGGCAGAACTGGCCGGCAGCGGCAAGCACGACAGTCGCAGCGTGATCGCCATGCAATACGACCAGAGCACAACATTCGCCGCCAAACTGAAGAAAGTCTTCGAAGCGCCAGGCATGAAACAGCCGCTGAAACAGGCGATTGATGCCCTGCCGGAAGCCGATCGCAGCAAGGCGCGTGAGGCGTTCACGCGGTTGATGGCGTTCGACGGCAAGCTCAGCCCGACTTCGGCTGATGCGGCGATCTATGAACTGTTCCTGCAAGAAAGCATGAAACAGATCTTCCTCGACGAACTCGGCCCCGAGTCGAGTCCGGCGTGGAAAGCGTTTATCGCCAACGGTGACTTGTCCTACGCGGCGCAGGCCGATCATTTGCTGGAGCGTGAGGACAGTCCGTTCTGGGATGACCTGCGCACGCCGCAAAAAGAAGACAAAGCCGTGATACTCGCCCGCAGCTTCGCGGCGGCGATTACCGCTGGCGACAGTCAGTTGGGCGGCGATCACAAAGCCTGGCAGTGGGGCAAATTGCACAGCTATGCGTGGAAGAATGCCAATGGCCAGACCGTTCGCGGGTCGCTGGCCGCGGGTGGTGATCACACGACTTTGAATACTTCGGCATTTGCGTGGGGCCAAGACTTTGCTACTACCCGTGCGCCGTCGATGCGTTTTATCGTCGACTTCGGTCAGGCCGAACCATTGATGGGGCAGAACGGCACCGGGCAGTCGGGGAATCCGCTTAGCCCGAACTACCTCAATGGCATCGATCAGTGGTTGAAGGGGCAGTACATCGGATTGCCGATGCAGCCGCAGAACTTTGATCGGGTTTATGGGAAGGCGCGTCTGACCCTGACCCCGGGCAAGTAACGGAAAGATCAAGAGATCGCAGCCTTCGGCAGCTCCTACATTTGTCTGTGTAGGAGCTGCCGAAGGCTGCGATCTTTTGATTTTCACCCCTGAAAATCCAATAGAACTTCCACCCTCGCACCAACCTCATAGCTAACAAGCCCCCCATTCTGGTAACGACATGGACCTTGTTATCGCGCGCCCGGAAGGTTTGTACTGTCCCGCCGGGGATTTCTATATCGACCCCTGGCGCCCCGTCGAGCGTTCGGTGATCACCCATGCCCACGGCGATCACGCCCGCACCGGCAACCAGCGTTATCTGGCCAGCAGCGCCAGCGAAGGGATTCTGCGCGCGCGCCTGGGACAGGACATCAACCTGCAAACCCTCGCGTACGGCCAACGCCTGACACACCACGGCGTCACCTTGAGCTTTCACCCGGCCGGTCACGTGCTCGGCTCGGCGCAAGTGCGTCTGGAATACGGCGGTGAAGTCTGGGTCGCCTCAGGGGATTACAAGATCGAGCCGGACGGCACCTGCACGCCGTTCGAACCGGTGCGCTGCCACACCTTCATCACCGAATCGACCTTTGGCCTGCCGATCTATCGCTGGCAGCCGCAGGCGCAGGTGTTCAGCGAAATAAACGAATGGTGGAAAGCCAATATCGCCGCCGGCAAGGCCAGCGTGTTGTTCTGCTATTCCTTCGGCAAAGCCCAGCGAATCCTCCACGGCATCGACGAAAGCCTCGGGCCGATCCTCAGCCACGGCGCCGTCGAACCGTTGAACCGGGTTTACCGCGACGCCGGCGTGTACCTGCCGCCGACGATCTACGCCGGTGATGTGAAAAAAAGCGATCCGATCATGCGCCAGGCCCTGGTCATCGCCCCGCCTTCAGCCGGTGGCAGCACCTGGATGAGGCGCTTCGGTGACTTCAGCGACGCCTTTGCCAGTGGCTGGATGCGCCTGCGCGGCACGCGTCGGCGGCGCGGGGTCGACCGCGGTTTCGTGCTGTCCGACCACGCCGACTGGCCCGGCCTGCTGTGGGCGATCAACCAGACCGGCGCCGAACGGGTGATGGTCACCCACGGCTCGATTGGCGTACTCGTGCGCCATCTGCGCGAGCAAGGCCTCGATGCCCAAGGCTTCAACACCGAATACGGCGATGACGAAGAAGAAAGCGCTGCCACACCGACCATTGCCGAGATACCCGCATGAAAGCCTTCGCCGAGTTGTACGCAGAACTCGACGCCACCACGTCCAGCAACGCCAAACTGGCAGCCATGCAGGCCTATTTCGCCCAGGCCGAACCGCAGGATGCGGCGTGGGCGGTGTACTTCTTGTCCGGCGGCCGGCCGCGGCAATTGGTGCCGGTGCGGATCCTGCGCGAGCTGGCGGTCGCGGTCTCCGGGCTGACGCCATGGCTGTTCGAGGAGAGCTACCAATCGGTCGGTGACCTTGCGGAAACCATTTCGCTGGTGCTGCCGGAAAACCCGCACAGCTCCGACGCCGGCCTCGCCGAATGGATCGAGGACAAATTATTACCCCTGCGCGGTGAAACCCCGGAGTTCCTGTCCCGGCAGTTGCCTGCGCTGTGGGCGCAACTGGATCGGGCGAGCCTGATGCTCTGCATCAAGCTGATCACCGGCAGTTTCCGTGTCGGCGTGTCGAAACTGCTGGTGACCCGCGCACTGGCGTCGATGGCCGGGCTCGACAGCAAACGCGTGGCGCAGCGTCTGGTGGGTTACACCGATCTGTCCAATCGGCCGAACGCCGCCAGTTATCTCAAATTGATCGCCGCGGAATCTGCCGACGAGCATTCCCAGCGCGGCGGCCAGCCGTACCCGTTTTTCCTCGCGCATGCCTTGGCGCAACCCGTTGAAGAGTTTGAAGCGCTGATCGGCCCGGCGAGCAACTGGCAGGTGGAATGGAAGTGGGATGGCATTCGCGCGCAAGTGGTCAAGCGTGACGGCCGCTTGTGGGTGTGGTCGCGCGGCGAAGAACTGGTGACCGAGCGCTTCCCCGAACTGGATGTGCTGGTGCACGGTTTGCCCGATGGCACGGTGATCGACGGCGAAATCGTGGTGTGGAAAAGCACCCGCCCGCACACCGAAGATGCCTTTGATCCGCAATCGACCGAGCCGCCCGCGGTGCAACCGTTCGCCCAGCTGCAACAGCGAATCGGGCGCAAGACCCTCGACAAGAAAATCCTCGAAGACATACCGGTGGTGGTGCTCGCTTACGACTTGCTGGAATGGCAAGGCGAAGACTGGCGCAATCAGCCGCAAGCCCGGCGCCGCGCGCAACTGGAAGATGTCATCGCCCGCTGCAACAGCCCGGTGCTGCTGCCCTCACCAGTTTTGACCGGCACGGACTGGTTCGACCTCGCCCGTCAGCGCGAAGCCTCCCGGCGCCTGGGCGTCGAAGGCATGATGCTGAAGGCGCGCGATGCGATGTACGGCGTCGGTCGCACCAAGGACATGGGTGTGTGGTGGAAATGGAAGGTCGACCCCTTCAGCGTCGACGCGGTTTTGATTTATGCACAACGCGGTCATGGCCGCCGTGCCAGCCTGTACAGCGATTACACCTTCGCCGTGTGGGACGGCCCGCCCGAGTCCAGTCAGCGCGCATTGGTGCCGTTCGCCAAGGCCTATTCAGGGCTGACGGATGCGGAAATGCGTCAGGTCGACAGCATCGTGCGCAAGACCACTGTGGAAAAATTCGGCCCGGTCAGCAGTGTGAAACCGAGCCTGGTATTTGAGCTGGGGTTCGAAGGCATCGCCCTCTCGCGCCGGCACAAGAGCGGAATCGCCGTGCGCTTCCCACGGATGCTGCGCTGGCGGCAGGACAAGACTGTGGACGAGGCGGATAGCTTGGCGACGTTGCAGGACTTGTTGGCCTGACCCCATATTCAACGACAGTTAAAGCCTACTATCCATTGCTTTATCTGGAGTGACAGCCATTTGTGGCGAGGGGATTTATCCCCGATCGGCTGCGCAGCAGTCGCAAAATCCGAGTATGCGGTCCGCTTGAGGGAATGCTGGGGCAGCTTCGCTGCCCATCGGGGATAAATCCCCTCACCACAAGTGCCCTCAATCTCTAGTCACGAACTGAAATGGTGCAGGGTTTTTACGCCGCCCATTTCCGTGCACCAATCCCCGCCTCTTCGATCAATCCCAACCTTTTAAAACACTTGTTCGGGACTCTGGTTCGGAAATTGCTACTTTCTATAGGTCGTACGCGTTCCAGTAACAATAATTCTGCGCCACAAGCGCTCATATTGGTTCTTAGGGATTGAATAATGAAAAAAGCATTGCTGACCCTTTCTGCACTGGCGTTGTGCATGGCCGCTGGCTCCGCGCTGGCCAAGGAATACAAAGAGCTGCGCTTTGGCGTTGACCCTTCGTACGCACCGTTTGAGTCGAAAGCGGCCGACGGCAGCCTGGTGGGCTTCGACATTGATCTGGGCAACGCGATCTGCGCCGAACTGAAGGTCAAGTGCAAGTGGGTCGAAAGTGACTTCGACGGCATGATTCCGGGCCTCAAGGCCAACAAATTCGACGGTGTGATCTCGTCGATGACCGTGACCCCGGCCCGCGAAAAAGTCATCGATTTCTCTAGCGAACTGTTCTCCGGCCCGACCGCTTACGTATTCAAGAAAGGTTCCGGCCTGAGCGAAGACGTTGCGTCCCTCAAGGGCAAAACCGTCGGCTACGAGCAAGGCACCATTCAGGAAGCCTACGCCAAAGCCGTGCTGGACAAGGCTGGCGTGAAGACTCAGGCCTATCAGAACCAGGACCAGGTTTACTCCGACCTGACTTCCGGTCGTCTCGATGCCGCCATTCAGGACATGCTGCAAGCCGAACTGGGCTTCCTGAAGTCGCCAAAAGGTGAAGGCTACGAAGTCAGCAAGCCAGTCGACAGCGAATTGCTGCCGGCCAAAACTGCTGTCGGTATTAAGAAAGGTAACACTGAGCTGAAAGCGCTTTTGGATAAAGGTATCAAAGCGTTACACGACGACGGCAAATACGCCGAGATTCAAAAGAAACACTTTGGCGATCTGAATCTGTACAGCGGCAAATAATGCCCCGGCGCCCATCCTCGATGGGCGCCTTTTCCATCCGCTCAGGTTGCTGATTTATGTTCGAAAACCTCTTACAAAATCTGGGGCTCTCCGCGTTCAGCCTTCAGGGTTTCGGCCCGTTGCTGTTGCAAGGCACCTGGATGACCATCAAATTATCGGCGATGTCGCTGCTGGTGGCCGTGTTGCTCGGCCTGCTCGGCGCCAGTGCCAAGCTGTCAAAAGTCAAACTGGTGCGTCTGCCCGCCCAGCTCTACACCACGTTGATCCGCGGGGTGCCGGACCTGGTGCTGATGCTGCTAATCTTCTACAGCCTGCAAACCTGGCTGACGTCGCTGACCGATTACATGGAATGGGAATACATCGAGATCGACCCGTTCAGCGCCGGCGTGCTGACCCTGGGCTTCATTTATGGCGCGTATTTCACCGAAACCTTTCGTGGCGCGATCCTCGCCGTACCACGCGGGCAGGTTGAAGCCGCCACTGCGTATGGCCTCAAACGCGGCCAGCGCTTTCGCTTCGTGGTGTTCCCACAAATGATGCGTTTTGCCCTGCCGGGCATCGGCAACAACTGGATGGTGATGCTCAAGGCCACGGCGCTGGTGTCGATCATCGGTCTGGCCGATCTGGTCAAGGCCGCGCAGGACGCCGGTAAAAGCACCTATCAACTGTTCTACTTTCTGGTCCTCGCCGCGTTGATCTATCTGCTGATCACCAGTGCCTCGAATTTCATCCTGCGCTGGCTCGAACGCCGTTATGCCGCCGGTTCCCGGGAGGCCGTACGATGATCGAACTCCTGCAGGAATACTGGAAAGCCTTCCTTTATACCGACGGCCAGAACATCACCGGGCTGGCGATGACGATGTGGCTGCTCAGCGCTTCGATCTTCATCGGTTTCATTGTGTCGATTCCGCTGTCGATCGCTCGGGTTTCTCCGCACTTCTATATCCGCTGGCCAGTGCAGTTCTACACCTACCTGTTTCGTGGCACGCCGCTCTACATTCAACTGCTGATTTGCTACACCGGCATCTACAGCCTCGCCGCCGTGCGCGAGCAGCCGATTCTCGACAGCTTCTTTCGCGATGCGATGAACTGCACGATTCTCGCGTTTGCCCTGAACACCTGCGCCTACACCACGGAGATTTTCGCCGGGTCGATCCGCAGCATGAACCACGGCGAAGTCGAAGCGGCCAAGGCCTACGGTCTGACGGGGTGGAAGCTGTATGCCTACGTGATCATGCCCTCGGCCCTACGTCGTTCGTTGCCTTACTACAGCAACGAAGTGATCCTGATGCTGCACTCGACCACCGTGGCCTTCACCGCGACCATCCCCGACATCCTGAAAGTCGCCCGGGACGCCAACTCGGCGACCTTCCTGACTTTTCAATCGTTCGGTATCGCCGCGCTGATTTACCTGACCATTACTTTTGCGCTGGTCGGTCTGTTTCGCCTCGCCGAACGCCGATGGCTGGCCTTCCTCGGGCCGACTCACTAAGCCCCCGCTTTCAGGATTAAAGAGAAAGAACATGCGACACCAGATACATGACCTGCTGGCCCCGCTGCCGGGGACCGCACGACAGATTCACAGTTTCCACTTTGGCCCGGAACAGGCCAGAGGCAAGGTCTACATCCAGTCCTCGCTGCATGCCGATGAATTGCCCGGCATGCTTGTGGCCTGGCATCTCAAGCAGCGCCTGGCGGAGCTGGAGGCGGCCGGCCGTCTGCGCAGCGAGATCGTGCTAGTACCGGTGGCCAACCCGATCGGCCTCGAACAAGTACTGATGGACGTGCCACTGGGCCGCTACGAACTGGAGAGCGGGCAAAACTTCAACCGTTGGTTCGTCGACCTCAGCGAAGAAATCGGCAACGCCATCGAGGGCAAGCTGGGCGATGACCCGCAACGGAACCTCGAACTGATCCGCACCAGCCTGCGCCACGCCCTCGCCCGCCAGACCGCCAGCACACAACTGCAATCACAGCGCCTGACCCTGCAACGGCTGGCCTGCGATGCCGACATGGTGCTGGACTTGCACTGCGATTTCGAATCGGTGGTTCACCTCTACACCACGCCCGAAGCGTGGCCGCAGGTAGAGCCGCTGGCGCGTTACATGGGGTCGCAGGCCAGTCTGTTGGCCACTGACTCCGGCGGACAGTCGTTCGATGAATGTTTCACCCTGCTGTGGTGGCAACTGCGGGAACGTTTCGGCGAACAGTTCGAGATTCCGCTGGGCAGTTTTTCAGTGACCGTCGAGTTGCGCGGTCAGGGCGATGTCAATCACCCCATGGCCAGCCGCGACTGTCAGGCACTGATCGATTACCTGATCCAGTCCGATGCCATCGTCGGTGAGACAAAACCGCAGCCACCATTGCCGTACCCCGCCACGCCACTGGCCGGGGTGGAACCAGTGACCACGCCGGTCGGCGGCCTGCTGGTGTACACCGCCACGGCGGGGCAATACCTGGAGGCGGGCCAACAGATTGCCGAAATCATCGACCCGATCCACGATCGCATCACCCCCGTTCACTGCACCACTGCCGGCCTGATGTACGCCCGTTCGCTACGGCGCATGGCCACGGCCGGCATGGTGATCGCCCACGTCGCGGGCGCCGAAGCCTATCGCAGCGGCTACCTACTTTCGCCTTGAGGATGTCTGTCCCATGTACAAACTGACCGTTGAAGGCCTGCACAAAAGCTATGGCGACCATCAGGTGCTCAAAGGCGTGTCGCTCAAGGCCAGGACCGGCGACGTGATCAGCCTGATCGGCGCCAGCGGCTCGGGCAAAAGCACGTTCTTGCGTTGCATCAACTTTCTTGAACAACCCAACGCCGGCGCCATGAGCCTTGATGACCAGGCCATCCGCATGGTCACCGACCATCACGGCATGCACGTCGCTGACGCAAATGAGCTGCAACGCCTGCGCACGCGACTGGCGATGGTGTTTCAGCACTTCAATCTGTGGAGCCACATGACCGTGCTGGAAAACATCACCATGGCCCCGCGCCGGGTGCTGGGTTGCAGCAAACAGGAAGCCGAGGATCGCGCGCGGCGCTATCTGGACAAGGTCGGCTTGCCGGCGCGCGTGGCGGATCAGTACCCGGCGTTTCTTTCCGGTGGCCAGCAACAACGCGTGGCAATTGCCCGAGCGTTGGCGATGGAGCCGGAAGTCATGCTGTTCGACGAACCGACCTCGGCGCTCGATCCGGAGTTGGTGGGTGAAGTACTCAAGGTGATTCAGGGCCTCGCGGAAGAAGGCCGGACGATGATCATGGTGACGCACGAGATGAGTTTTGCGCGCAAGGTGTCCAGCCAGGTGTTGTTTCTGCATCAGGGATTGGTGGAAGAGGAAGGCGCCCCGGAAGACGTACTCGGCAATCCAAAAAGCGAACGCCTGAAGCAATTCCTAAGCGGAAACCTCAAATAACGCCCGTACCTACGGTATCCCCCCCTGTAGGAGCTGCCGAAGGCTGCGATCTTTTGACCTTGTTTTTTAAGATCAAAAAATCGTCCGATCGCGGCCCGAGCCTTCGGCAGCTCCTACAGGGGATTTGCGCTGTTATTAAACCTTTGCCATGTCCGCGCGGTCACTGGAAGAACACCTCCAGAGCGCGCGCAGCCGGCATGGCGAAATCCCCCGACCTTGCAAAAATCTGGTTCAGCAACCGCGCCTGGAAGCCCTTCGTCTTTCAGAAACAGGTCTGGGCCGCGGTAAAAAACGGCCAATCCGGACTGCTCCACGCCAGCACCGGCGCCGGTAAAACCTATGCGGTGTGGTTTGCCGCGCTCAACCTTTTCGCTCGATCCGCGCCTATTGTTGAAACTGTGCGCAAACGCAAACCCGTTGCCGAACCACTGACCGTGCTGTGGATCACGCCGATGCGCGCCCTCGCTGCCGACACCGCCCGCGCTTTGCAAACGCCGGTGACCGATCTGCAGATCCCGTGGACCATCGGCCTGCGCACCGGCGATACCAGCAGCAGCGAACGTGCGCGCCAGAGCCGACGTCTGCCGACCACGCTGATTACCACCCCGGAAAGCCTGACGCTGCTACTCGCCCGCGCCGACGCCCACACGGCCCTCTCGACCCTGCGCATGATCGTCGTGGACGAATGGCACGAATTGCTCGGCAACAAACGCGGCGTGCAACTGCAACTGGCCCTCGCCCGCCTGCGTTACTGGCAGCCAGACCTGATCGTCTGGGGCGTCTCCGCCACGC
Organism: Pseudomonas sp. P116; assembly: GCF_020149425.1. Lineage (NCBI taxonomy): Bacteria > Pseudomonadati > Pseudomonadota > Gammaproteobacteria > Pseudomonadales > Pseudomonadaceae > Pseudomonas > Pseudomonas sp. P116. The sequence goes on from NZ_JACVHB010000001.1 coordinate 1,119,647, forward strand.
TCGGTAATCAATCCCACGCCGAGCAGGTGCTGATCCCACAGGGCGGTGGCGTCAGCATTCAGGGCCAGAGTGAAAAATCCCTCAAGGTCGACACCCTCCTCCCACCGACCATTGAGCGTTTTCCCTGGGCCGGACACATCGGTCTGAAGATGCTGCCGCAAGTAGTCGCCGAACTCGACGCCTGCGCCAGCAGCCTGGTGTTCACCAACACCCGGGCGCAGTCGGAAATCTGGTACCAGGCGCTGCTTGAAGCGCGACCAGACTGGGCTGGATTGATCGCCTTGCATCACAGCTCGCTGTCTCGCGACACCCGCGACTGGGTGGAACAGGCGTTGAAGGACGGCCATTTGAAGGCAGTGGTCTGCACGTCCAGTCTGGACCTGGGCGTGGACTTTTTGCCGGTAGAGCGTGTGCTGCAAATAGGTTCGGCCAAGGGAGTCGCACGTCTGATGCAGCGCGCCGGACGCTCCGGCCATGCACCGGGACGCACCTCGCGGGTGACGCTGGTGCCGACCCACAGCCTTGAGCTGATCGAAGCCGTCGCTGCCCGCGATGCCGTGGCGCAACGGCGTATCGAACCGCGACATTCACCGCACAAACCGCTGGATGTGCTGGTACAACATTTGGTCAGCATGGCGCTGGGGGGCGGATTTATACCCGAGGCGCTGTACGAAGAAGTCCGCGGCGCCTGGGCTTATCGCGACCTGACACTAGCGGATTGGGCGTGGGCGCTGGCTTTCGTACGCCATGGCGGAATGTCTCTGACGGCGTATCCGGATTACCGACGAGTCGAACCGGATGAGCACGGCGTCTGGCGCGTGCCAGATGCGCGGCTGGCGCGGCGGCACCGCATGAGCATTGGCACCATCGTCAGCGACGCGAGCATTCAGCTGAAGTTCTGGAGCAAGGGTGGCGGTGGCAAGCAGTTGGGCAGCGTCGAAGAAGGTTTTATTGCGCGGCTCAAGCCAGGCGATGGCTTTCTGTTTGCCGGACGTTTGCTGGAGCTGGTACGCGTGGAGAACATGACCGCTTACGTCAAACGCAGCACCGCGAAAAAAGCCGCTGTACCACGCTGGAATGGCGGGCGCATGCCGCTTTCCAATGAATTGGCCGAGGCAGTAGTGACACGCTTCACCGCCGCTGCACAGGGTGATTTTGTCGGGCCGGAAATGCAGGCCCTGCGCCCTTTGCTGGAAACCCAGGCGCGCTGGTCTGGCCTGCCCACGACGAACAACTTACTGGTCGAGGTGCTGAAATCCCGCGAAGGCTGGCACCTTTTCCTCTATCCGTTTGCCGGTCGCCAAGTGCATTTGGGGCTTGCCAGCCTGCTCGCGTGGCGTGCCAGTCAGCGCCAGCCGGTGACGTTTTCGATTGCGGTCAACGATTACGGTCTGGAGTTGCTCAGCGCCACACCGGTTGATTGGTCGCAGCAACTCGATGCCGAACTGTTCAGCCCCGAACATCTGCTGCGCGATGTTCTGGCCAGCCTCAACGCCGGCGAATTGGCTCTGCGGCGCTTTCGCGAAATCGCCCGAATTGCCGGGCTGGTGTTCGCCGGCTACCCCGGCGCGCCAAAAAGTACTCGCCAGGTGCAGGCCTCCAGCGGTTTGTTTTTCGAGGTCTTCAAACAATATGACGCCGACAACCTGCTGCTGGCGCAGGCCGGGGAAGAAGTCCTACGAGAGGAACTGGATATTCACAGGCTTGAACAGACGCTGGAGCACATCAATCGCATGAAACTCGACGTACACCTGATCAAACGTCCTACACCCTTGGGGTTTCCGCTGCTGGTGGAGCGCATGCGCGAGAGCATGAGTTCGGAAAAACTCGCTGACCGAATCAGACGGATGGTCGGTGATCTGGAGCAATCAGCCGACAAGGGCAAGGCCTAATGAATGCGCCCTACCCGGTTCGTCTGGCTGGTGAGGAACTCTGGTTGTTACCGGAAAAGGCTCTGTATTGGCCGGAGCAACAAGCGCTGTTGATCGCCGACGTGCATTTCGGCAAGGCTGCCGCCTATCGCAGCCTTGGCCAGCCGGTCCCGCAGGGCACGACGGCGAGCAACATCGCCGTGATTGATCGACTGTTGGCGAAACTGCCCTGCCGACAACTGATCTTTCTTGGCGATTTTTTGCATGGGCCCGGCTCTCACGCGGTGGGCACTTTAGCTGCGCTGGCCGATTGGCGGGCGCGCCACGCTGATCTGCCGATGACGCTGATTCGTGGCAATCACGACAAACGCGCAGGTGACCCGCCCGCATCGTTGAACATTCGCGTCGTGCCGGAGCCACTGTTGCTCGGCCCGTTCGCCTTACAACACGAACCCGATCCCCACGCCGAAAGACATGTGCTGGCCGGACACGTGCACCCGGTCTATCGGCTACACGGCAAAGGCCGGCAGAGCTTGCGCCTGGCCTGTTTCAAACTGGGCGAACGCATCAGCCTGATGCCAGCGTTCGGTGCGTTTACCGGTGGTTATCGGGTCGAACGCGACGAGAGCTGCAGGATCTTTGTCATTGGTGACAACGAAATATGGCCAGTCAGTTGAAGTCTTGATAGACCCCTACTGACTGACCATTCATTCAGCGCGTCATTTAGCGCGTTTTTTAATGCAAGTCAGGCGACAGGTGCGGGTGGCGGCTCATCCGGAAGGGTCGGTTCGCCCGGCTCGGTCGGTTGTTCGTTGGGGGTATCAGGATCAGGCTGACCAGGAATCCCGCCGGCCATGCTGATGGGCGGATGTGCCAACAAGGACCAGGCCAAAACGCCAATCTGATTGGGCTCAAGCCTTGCCAGTTCGGCACTGATATGCGGATCGATCTTCATGGGGCACTCCTCGGCGAAGGCCCGTTTTGCCAGAAACAAAAACGGGCAGTACACCCCATAGAGTGTCTGCCCGCCAAAGAATTCCCGACATCCGCCGGATGGACGAATCAGGTCCGCGGCAGAGTCACGCCACGCTGGCCCTGATACTTGCCGCCGCGATCCTTGTAGGAAACTTCACATTCCTCGTCGGACTCAAGAAAGAGCATCTGCGCCACGCCTTCGTTGGCGTAGATTTTTGCCGGCAGATTGGTGGTGTTGGAGAATTCCAGAGTCACGTGGCCTTCCCACTCAGGCTCGAGCGGGGTGACGTTGACGATAATGCCGCAACGCGCGTAGGTGCTTTTACCCAGGCAGATGGTCAGTACATTGCGTGGAATACGGAAGTATTCGACGGTGCTGGCCAAGGCGAAGGAGTTCGGCGGAATGATGCAAACGTCACTGTGGATGTCGACGAAGCTGCCGGCGTCGAAGTTTTTCGGATCGACGATGGCCGAGTTGATGTTGGTGAACACCTTGAAGTGGTTGGTGCAACGCACGTCGTAACCGTAGCTCGACACACCGTAGGAAATCACACGGTTGTCATCGTTGCCGCGCACCTGGCGCTCGACGAACGGTTCGATCATGCCGTGTTCCTGCGCCATGCGGCGAATCCACTTGTCCGATTTGATGCTCATGGCGGGTGTCCTGAATAGCGAGGTGGAAAAATTCTGTCCGGCATCTTACCGGGCGCGCCGCCGCGTTCAAAGTCCGTCGAGCAATTCTCGCCGAACTCCCCGGAAATACGGGGCGTGGCGACGATCCGCAGAACCGCTGATCCTGAAATCACAGAAACCTTTGCAAGAAACATTGGCACGTTCCGAAAAACCGGTTAAGGTGGCGTCACTGTGTTGCTTGTGTCACTGAGAATCTCTACACGATATGTTGAATTTCGATCCAACCATCTACAAGAATTTTTCCTGCTCTTTGCACTCAGTCTCGGCCAGGGCAATTCCTGCGTCGCAGTTATCTTTGTTCAAGGAGTTACACCATGTCTAATCGCCAAACCGGTACCGTTAAGTGGTTCAACGATGAAAAAGGCTTCGGCTTCATCACTCCACAATCCGGTGACGACCTGTTCGTTCACTTCAAAGCTATCCAATCCGACGGCTTCAAAAGCCTGAAAGAAGGCCAACAGGTTTCTTTCATCGCTACCCGCGGTCAGAAAGGCATGCAAGCTGAGGAAGTACAAGTTATCTAACTTGTAGCTTTTTTAGAAAAGAGCCCCGCCCTTAAAAGCGGGGCTTTTTTGTGGGCGTCTGTTTTGCAGGCGCAAAAAAAGATCGCAGCCTTCAGCAACTCCTCCTGCTTCAGGAGTTGCCGAAGACTGCGATCTTTTGCTTTACGTTACCAGGCCACGCCAAACCCAGCGGTATAACGGGTCTTGTTCAAATCTGCATCATTGGTGCCGCTAATGATGTCACGCTCGGCCTTCAGGTTCAGCGAGGCCCACTCGGTGACCTTGTAGCGCAAGCCCATCTCGGCATCCAGCGCATAATTGGCCACGTTGGACAACGGCTTGCCAACTTCGCCGTTGGTGAAGAACTCGACCTTCTTGCCGATCAGGTAGCGGTTGTAGTCCCATTTCATGGCAACGGAATAGAAGTTGTCCTTGCTGCCATCCTTGTATTCGTAATCAGTGCGGTTAAGCAGCGAGCCCAGCGAGAACGCACCCAATTCATCATCCCAGAACTGGTAGCCCGGACCGGTACCGACAACACGCTGGCGCGCCAGCTCTTCAATGTGATCGCGCTTATAGTTCAGACGTCCCTGCCAGAACCACTGATCGGTCAGGAAGCGGTCGAGGGAGTACTCGGCGCGCCAGTTGTCAGTGGTGGTCACGTCATCCTGCACTTCACGGTTGTATTCGCCTTCGGCGATGTGCCGCCAGCGACCATGACGCGCCGAGGTCTTGAAGCCGACGTCGTAATCGTCGGTGTCCTTTTCCGCACGCTGATAGTCCAGCGCCAGATCAACATTACCCTTCCACACCAGATCCTCGACCACCGGCTTCGGCTTGAGAATCTGCTGAATGCTCGCCAGTTCCACGGTTTTGGGTGCTTCGCCATTGGCCAGGGTGACCTTGCCGTCTTCAGCCGCGGTCAGCGACTTCGAGACTTCACCCGTGTAGGCGTCCTGCTTGACCAGCAGATGCTGATCACTGTCCAGGGTCTTGACCTCTTTCCAGTCAATCGTGACCGCCCCGGCATATTTGGTCTGGATCAACAGCTTGCCGCCGTCGAACACAGTGATAGTGCCGGTCAGCTTGTCACCGTTCTTCATCCAGACGGTGTCGGCAAGCAAGGGCGTGGATGCGCTACAAACAGCAAGGCACAGCAAGGTTCTGGAAAACATAAGCGAATCGAGGGCTCAAGTTTGCGTAAAAGGATCGGCATTATCCGGAGGAATAAGACCCTGACAAGGACTGACCGGACTATTTCCATTGAGTTCATTTCTCAACTGGCCGATCAGGGTTTACGCTTCATGCATTAATTCGATCCTGTTCAGGAACTGCGTACGTGACAGACCCGATCCACGAAGGCGACAGCGAGGCGCAAATCCGACGCACGGCGCTCTACTCGACCCTTGCGCAAGTGCCCGCCGGCAAAGTCGTCAGCTATGGTCAATTGGCTGACCTCGCCGGGTTGGGGCGCGCCGCCCGCTGGGTCGGCCGCACGCTCAGCCAATTGCCCGGCGATACCAAACTGCCCTGGCACCGCGTTCTCGGTGCCGGCGGTCGGATCAGCCTGCCGGTGGGCAGTCCATCGGGCGATGAACAACGCGCGCGATTGCGCATGGAGGGCATCACCGTCCTGAACAATCGTGTGGATATTCAACGCCATGGCTGGCGTCCGGTAGAGCACAGCGGTTAGAGTGCGCGCTTTGTTCCCGCAATCTTGAGGCAGACTTCAGCCCATGCCCCGTAAAACCTGGCGCGCCGCGCTCGCCGCCTATGCCAGTCCTTCGACGCTCGTGCTGTTGTTGCTGGGTTTCGCCGCCGGCCTGCCGTACATGCTGGTGTTCTCAACGCTGTCGGTCTGGCTGCGTGAAGCCGGCGTGGCCCGTGAAACCATCGGCTATGCCAGCCTGATCGGTCTGGCCTACGCATTCAAATGGGTCTGGTCACCGCTGCTCGACCAATGGCGTTTGCCGTTGCTGGGCAAGCTTGGCCGTCGACGTTCGTGGCTGGTGCTTTCGCAGTCACTGGTGATCCTGGGCCTGATCGGCATGGGTTTCTGCGATCCGCAGAAGCACCTGTCCTGGCTGATCGCCATTGCTGTGATCGTTGCCTTCGCTTCCGCTACCCAAGACATTGCGGTCGACGCCTATCGCCTGGAAATTGCCGATGACAGCCGGCAAGCCGCACTCGCTGCCAGTTATATGTCCGGCTATCGCATAGCAGCGCTGCTGGCGACTGCCGGCGCGCTGTTTTTCGCTGAAGGTTTTGGCTCAACCGGCTTCAACTATCAGCACTCGGCCTGGGCCGGCACCTACTTGCTGTTTGGCGCGCTAATGGTCCCTGCCCTGCTGACAACGCTGTTCATGCGCGAACCGCCTGTACCGTTGCGCACGCAGTTGCAGGCCGGGCGCTACACCTTCATGCATCAACTGATGTCCGTGTTCGTGTTGATCGTCTTGCTGGTGTCCGTGCCAGCGATGTTCACCCAGCTCTACAACACCGATTTCGCCAGCGTGCTGTTCGAAGGCGCCAGCCTGCTTGACCTGCTGCTGGAAGACCGTGCCTTCCTGCGCGCCATCCTCTATACGCTGCTCACCGCATTGTGCCTGTCGGCCATGGGCCGTCGCGGGCTGGCACCGGTGCTGACGCCGGTCAACGACTTCATCCTGCGCTACCGCTGGCAAGCGCTGCTGCTGCTCGGGCTGATTGCCACCTATCGAATGTCAGACACGGTGATGGGCGTGATGGCCAACGTGTTCTATATCGACCAGGGGTTCACCAAGGATCAGATTGCCAGTGTCAGCAAGATATTCGGCTTGATCATGACCCTCGTCGGCGCCGGCATGGGCGGATTGCTGATTGTGCGTTTCGGCATTCTGCCGATCCTGCTCATCGGCGGCGCAGCGTCGGCGGGCACCAACCTGCTGTTCCTGATGCTCGCCGACATGGGCCCGAACCTGCAGATGCTGATGGTGACCATTTCCCTGGACAACTTCAGCTCCGGCTTGGCGACGTCTGCATTTGTCGCTTATCTGTCGAGCCTGACCAACCTGAAGTTCTCCGCGACGCAATACGCGCTGCTCAGTTCGATCATGCTCCTGCTGCCGCGCCTGATCGGCGGCTATTCCGGGGTAATGGTCGAGAAATTCGGTTACCACAACTTCTTCCTGATCACCGCACTGCTCGGCGTGCCGACCCTGGTGCTGATCGCGGTACACTGGTTCCAGGAAAGCCGCCGCGAAGGCCCGACGCCAACGCCCGAGCCTGCGCCGACGCCGCTTGCGGAAGAATCGTAAGACGTTTCGCCAACGGCGGGAGGAATCCCGCCGTTGAACCTCACTGCCGGCCGCACTTCTGTACGTCAGCAAAACTCGCCGGTACACTGCTCCGTCATTTCCAGTCATAGCAACCGACAACGGCCAACCATGCGCACCAGTCAATTTTTGCTCGCCACACAGAAAGAAACGCCTTCCGATGCGGTCGTCATCAGCCACCAGCTGATGCTGCGTGCAGGCATGATCCGCAAACTCGCCTCGGGCCTGTACACCTGGCTGCCCATGGGCTTGCGGGTAATGCGCAAGGTTGAAGCCATCGTTCGCGAAGAAATGAACGCCGCCGGCTCTCTGGAAGTGTTGATGCCGAGCACCCAACCGGCCGAGCTGTGGCAGGAATCGGGGCGCTGGGAAGAATACGGCCCTGAGTTGCTGCGCTTCAAAGACCGCCACGGTCGTGACTTCTGCGCGGGCCCGACCCACGAAGAAGTGATCACCGATCTGATGCGCAACGAGTTGAGCAGCTATAAGCAGCTGCCAATCAACCTGTACCAGATCCAGACCAAATTCCGTGACGAAATCCGCCCACGCTTCGGTTTGATGCGCGGCCGTGAATTCATCATGAAGGACGCGTATTCCTTCCACGCCGATCAGCCGTCGCTGCAGGTCACTTATGACCGCATGCACCAGGCGTATTGCAACATCTTCACTCGCCTGGGCCTGAAATTCCGCCCGGTTGAGGCCGACAACGGCTCGATCGGTGGCGCCGGTTCCCACGAGTTCCACGTACTGGCCGAGTCTGGCGAAGACGATATCGCTTTCAGTAACGGTTCCGACTACGCGGCGAACATCGAGAAGGCCGAGGCAGTGCCACGCGAAACTTCGCGCCCGGCTGCGAGCGAAGAGCTGCGCCTGGTCGATACGCCAGACACCAAGACCATTGCCGCGCTGGTGGAAAAATTCAATCTGCCGATTGAGAAGACCATCAAGACGCTGATCGTGCGCGCCGAAGAAGAAGGCAAGCTGATCGCTCTGGTGATTCGTGGCGACCACGAACTCAACGAGATCAAGGCTGCCCAGCAACCTGGCGTTGCCAGCCCGCTGGTCATGGCCACCGACGCCGAACTGCGTGACGCGATTGGCGCCGGCGCCGGTTCGCTCGGCCCGCTGAACCTGCCACTGCCGATCATCATCGACCGCTCGGTCGAACTGATGAGCGACTTCGGTATCGGTGCCAATATCGACGACAAGCACTACTTCGGCGTGAACTGGGAGCGCGATCTGCCGGTTCCAACCGTTGCCGACCTGCGCAACGTGGTTGCAGGCGACCCAAGCCCGGACGGCAAAGGCACCCTGGCAATCGCGCGCGGCATCGAAGTCGGGCACATCTTCCAGCTGGGCAACAAGTACAGCAAAGCGATGAAGTGCGAAGTGCTGGGCGAGAACGGCAAGCCTGTCACCCTGGAAATGGGTTGCTACGGTATTGGCGTGTCCCGCGTGGTGGCTGCGGCCATCGAGCAGAACAACGACGCCAACGGCATCATCTGGAGCGACACACTGGCACCGTTCCAGATCGCTCTGGTACCGCTGCGCTATGAAACCGAGCAGGTGCGCGAAGCCACCGACAAGCTGTACGCAGAACTGACTGCGGCCGGTTTCGAAGTGCTGCTGGATGATCGCGACAAGAAAACCAGCCCGGGCATCAAGTTCGCAGACATGGAACTGATCGGCATTCCACACCGGATCGTGGTCAGTGACCGCGGCCTCGCCGAAGGTAACCTGGAATACAAGAGCCGTACCGAGGGCGAGGCGCAAGCGCTGCCGGTGGCTGACGTATTGTCCTTCCTTCAGGCCCGTATCCGCCGCTGAAACCAGATAGAGACGTCATGTTCAAGCGAAACACCTTGGGCCTCGGAGGCACCGCCTTGTGCGGTGCCCTGCTGGTCAGCGGCTGTGCCAATCACATGTCACAACGCAGCGAGCACGAAGAGCGGGTCGAGCGAAAACTGCTCGATCACCGCCTGCAGATTGATGTCGGTGAGCCCAAGGTGCTTGAGCTGCCGCAGCGACGCGTGAAGATCAACGAGCAGAAGACTTTCGAAGTCACCGAGTTCGAAGTCACCCGCCGTTACGATCGTTACACGCCTTACCAACCCTGGCGCGAGGTCTACGAGATTCCGCTGGGTGCGGTAGCGGTGGTCGGTGGCGTCGGCGCGAACGTGGTCAACGTCTTCGCGCTCGGCAACCTGCCGGACAGCGTGACCCGGGACTGGCTCAGCTACGGTTTTGCCGGGCTCAACCCGTTCATGAACGTGCAATCCAACGGTCGTGCGCAACAGAACTTGGCCGGCATCGATGAAATCCAGCGTGACAAGCGCACGGAGTATTCGAGCCTGCCGTGGAGCGAGCGTCCCGTGCAGGTCAAGGCTGGCAAGCAGACCTTCGAGATGACCACCGACCGTAACGGCGTGTTGCGTCTGAACCTGCTCGACAGTCCGTTTGCCGAGAATGATCTCAATCATGTCGGCAAATTGCAGATCAGCGTCGAGGATGCCAAGGATGACGTGCACTCTGACTCATCCCTGATGATCAGCAGCCACCTGCGCGGAAAATTGCTGGAGGCGCACGGGCTGATCTACGACGATCTGGAAGATGACGAGGTCAGCGAGTGGGTCCATCGGGTCAAACGTCTCTCGGAACTGGGGCTGGAAGAAGAAGCCAGCGAACTGGAACAGAGCCTGATCGAGTTGACGCGTAACGATCCTGAGTTGCAGGCTGAGTTTCTCAAGTCGCTGACCAAGGATGCCGGGCGACTGGTCGCGGATCCGGGACCGAATTAAGCGTTATTAAAAGATCGCAGCCTTCGGCAGCTCCTACAGGAAAATGCATTCCAACGTAGGAGCTGCCGAAGGCTGCGATCTTTTGCTTTTACAGGTCAACGCTCAAACAATTCCATCTGCTCAAACCCGCCGCGCAAGTCCTCCAGCCTCACCCCGACCCCAAGCAACCGCACCGGTTTGCCCCCGCGATTGAACGCCTGCGTCAGCATTAACTGATAACTGCCCAGATCCCGCCCTGCCCCGGCCTGTTCCAGTGTCGTTTGGGTAAAGTCATGAAACTTCACTTTGACGAACGGCTTGCCCGGCCGATAGCTGCTGTCGATACGGGCCATGCGGGTTTTCAGGGTTTCGAGCAGCTCGGGCAACTTGTCCAGGCAACTGCGCAGATCCGGCAGATCCGTGTCGTAGGTATTTTCCACGCTGATCGACTGACGACGACTGTCGTTGTGCACCAGCCTGTCATCGATCCCACGGGCCAGACTCCACATTCGTTCACCGAAACTGCCGAATTCGCGCACCAGCGCCAGCTTGTCCCACTCGCGCAGGTGTTGACAGTCGACGATGCCGAGTCGGCCCAGTTTGTCAGCGGTGACTTTGCCCACACCGTGCAGCTTGCTGACGGGCAGGCCGCTAACAAAGTCTTCGACCTGATCCGGGGTTATCACAAACAAACCGTTGGGCTTCTTCCAGTCGCTGGCAATCTTCGCCAGAAACTTGTTCGGCGCCACGCCTGCGGAGACAGTGATATGCAACTGATTGGAAACGCGGCGGCGGATGTCCTGGGCAATGCGCGTGGCACTGCCGCCGAAATGCGCGCTGTCCGACACGTCGAGGTAGGCTTCATCCAGCGATAAAGGCTCGATCAAGTCAGTGTAATCGGCAAAGATCGTGTGAATTTCCTTTGACGCTTCACGGTAAGCATCCATGCGCGGCTTGACGATGGTCAGGTCGGGGCACAGCTTTAGAGCGTGGCCGGAGGACATGGCCGAGCGCACGCCATACGCCCGCGCCTCGTAATTACAGGTGGCAATCACCCCCCGCCGATCCGCCGACCCGCCCACCGCCAACGGCTTGCCGGCCAGACGCGGGTCATCGCGCATCTCGATGGCGGCGTAGAAACAGTCACAGTCGACGTGGATGATTTTTCGCTGAGTCATGTCAGAAAAGGAAACGTGGCGAACCGGATCGGCAGTATCTCACTCACAACTGTATATAGCACCAGTGGTCAGAATGTTCTTTTCCTTCTGTAGGAAAGCTCCAGTGAATTTATTTTCTCAATCAAAGAACGACCGCCAATAGAGCTGAAAGCCTTGCTCCACCTGCCCTGCGGCCTGTTCAAGCGTTCAATAAAAGCGCTAACCGATTGAACCTCAACGAATTTTATCCAGATTGAAGGTTGACACCCCAGCGATCCTCTGTAGAATGCCGACACACAGACGCGGGATGGAGCAGTCTGGTAGCTCGTCGGGCTCATAACCCGAAGGTCGTCGGTTCAAATCCGGCTCCCGCAACCAAACATCAAAAAAGGCTACTCGAAAGAGTGGCCTTTTTTGTGCGCGCTTGTTTTGCACAAAACAAGACTGTAAGCAGCGCCCTCCCCCAGACGGGAATTCGTTGCATTTCCAATGGTTACCCATAACCTGCGACCGTTTGACGCGATATCACGCTTATTTGACCCTTTTCAGGATTAGCGGTTGACACTCCGCCGTTCGCCTGTAGAATGCCGCCACACAGACGCGGGATGGAGCAGTCTGGTAGCTCGTCGGGCTCATAACCCGAAGGTCGTCGGTTCAAATCCGGCTCCCGCAACCAAACATCAAAAAAGGCTACTCGAAAGAGTGGCCTTTTTTGTATCTGTTGAAAAAGTCCTTTCGCAACAATGAGCTGTCATCGTGCAGTGAACCGTCCAGGATCATCAGACACGTCGAGTTGCGACTATGCTTGAGTCGCGGCGCAGACGCCTGCAATCCATGACTGCCCTCGCCGATCCTCGGTGAGAGGCGTAATATTTTGTGATTATTTTTTTCTACAGGGATTGGTAACTTGGCTGGATACCTCCATCCTGTCGCGCACAATCCAAGAGGTGATTGATGCGCGCCAACTCGTCTGATCCACAAGGCAATGTCACAGCGGAACACCCGATCAAACCCGAGCGTTTGCGCTTGCTGGATCGGTTAAGCAAATACCGTCAGCCCATCGGTCTGGCGGTCACTCTGCTGTTGTTTGCCATTGCGCTGATTGCCTGTCGCCACCTGCTCGCCGAACTCGATCTCGATGCCTTGCACGACTCGATTCTCGACGTGCCGAAACCTGCCCTGCTCGGCGCTTTCGGTGCGACCGTGGTCGGCTTCATTATTCTGCTGGGCTATGAATGGTCGGCCGCCCGCTACGCTGGCGTGACATTGCCACCGCGCACGCTGGCCCTCGGCGGCTTCACCGCGTTTGCGATTGGCAATGCGATCGGCCTGTCGCTGCTGTCCGGCGGTTCGGTGCGCTACCGTTTATATGCACGGCTTGGTGTGAGCGCATCGGAAGTTGCGCACATGACCTTGTTCGCCAGCCTGTCGCTGGGCTGCGCTTTGCCACCACTGGCCGCACTCGCGACCCTCAGCGATCTGCCCGGCGCATCCCAGGCCTTGGGGTTATCTGAAGGATTGCTCGGCACTGTTGCTGGCGCCGTACTCCTGCTGGGTGCGATTCTGGCGATCGGCATCTATCGTCGGCGCCTGCCGGAACAGCCATTCGCGCACAATCTGCTGGTCAAGGCCGGCCGCCGCACCTTGCGCCTGCCGGGTCGACGCCTGACGTTCCTGCAACTGGTGATCACCGCCCTCGACGTTGCCGCTGCCGCCACCGTGCTTTATCTGTTGCTGCCGGAAGCCCCGCCGTTTGGCGCGTTTCTGCTGGTGTATCTGTTGGCCCTGGCCGCTGGTGTACTCAGCCATGTGCCGGGCGGCGTCGGTGTGTTCGAGGCGATTCTGCTGGCCGCCTTCGCCAACCAACTCGGTGCCGCGCCACTTGCTGCTGCATTGCTGCTGTACCGCCTGATCTACGTGGTGGCGCCGCTGCTGGTGGCTTGCGTATTGCTGCTGATCAACGAAGGCCAACGGCTGTTTCAGACCCAGACCATGCGCGCCGCATCCGGTCTGGCTGCGCCGATTCTGGCGGTGCTGGTATTTCTGTCCGGCGTGGTGCTGCTGTTCTCCGGCGCCACTCCAGAGATCGATACGCGCCTGGAACACATCGGTTTTCTGATCCCGCATCGACTGGTCGACGCTTCGCACTTCGGCGCCAGCCTGATCGGCGTGCTCTGTCTGTTGCTGGCCCAAGGCTTGCGACGCCGGTTGTCGGCGGCGTGGATGCTGACCACCATTCTGTTGCTGGTCGGCGCCCTGCTCTCGCTGCTCAAGGGTTTCGACTGGGAAGAAGCCTTGTTGATGACCCTGACGGCAAGTCTGCTGGCGGTGTTCCGCCGCTCGTTCTATCGCCCGAGCCGCTTGACCGAACTGCCGTTCTCGCCGCTGTATCTGGTAGCCAGCCTGTGTGTGCTGGGTGCTTCAGCGTGGTTGCTGCTGTTCGCCTATCAAGACGTGCCGTACAGCCATCAATTGTGGTGGCAGTTCACCCTCGACGCTGATGCCCCGCGTGGTCTGCGTTCTCTGCTCGGCGCTGCGGTGTTGCTGATCGTGATCGCCCTGACCTGGCTGCTGCGCACTGCGCGCCCGGTGATCCATTTGCCGACCCCCGACGAACTGGAACGCGCCTCGAAAATTCTGATGGCCTCGGCGCAACCCGATGGCGGCCTCGCGCTGACCGGTGACAAGGCGCTGCTGTTCCACCCTAACGACGAAGCGTTCCTGATGTACGCCCGCCGTGGCCGCAGCCTGGTAGCCCTGTACGACCCGATCGGCCCCGGCCAGCAACGGGCCGAGATGATCTGGCAATTCCGCGACCTCTGCGACATCCATCACGCCCGCCCGGTGTTCTATCAAGTGCGTGCGGAAAACCTGCCGTACTACATGGACATTGGACTGACTGCGATCAAGCTTGGCGAAGAAGCGCGGGTCGACCTCATCCGCTTTGACCTCGAAGCCAAGGGCAAGGAGATGAAGGATCTGCGTTACACCTGGAACCGTGGCACCCGTGACGGCCTGTCGCTGGAGATCCATGAACCGGGTCAGGCGCCGATGGATGAGCTCAAGGTGATCTCCGATGCCTGGCTGACCGGCAAGAACGTGCGCGAGAAAGGCTTCTCCCTCGGCCGTTTCAGCGACGATTACCTGAAGCATTTCCGCATCGCGGTGATTCGCTTCGAAGGCCGCCCGGTAGCGTTCGCCAACCTGCTCGAGACCTACAGCCATGACCTGGCCAGTCTCGACCTGATGCGCGCGCACCCGGACGCGCCAAAACTGACCATGGAATTCATGATGGTCGGCCTGATTCAACACTATAAGAGTCACGGATACGCGCGCTTCAGCCTGGGCATGGTGCCGCTGTCGGGGTTGCAACCCCGGCGTGGTGCACCGCTGACCCAGCGTCTGGGCTCGATGGTTTTCCGCCGTGGTGAGCAGCTGTACAACTTCCAAGGCTTGCGCCGCTTCAAAGACAAGTTCCAGCCTGACTGGGAACCCCGTTATATGGCCGTGCCCGCCGGACTCGATCCGCTAGTGGCGCTGGCCGACACTGCTGCCCTGATCGCGGGCGGCTTGACTGGATTGGTGAAACGCTGATGATTCAACGCTCCCTGAAGTACATCCTGGCTGCACTGATCGTGCTGGCCGTGATTGCCGGCGGCGGTTTCTGGTACCTCAAACGCCCCGCACCGGAACCGACCCTCGAACAGCTCAAACCAGCCGATGGCACTGCCATCACCCGCGTCATCCCTGGCACCCAACCCAAGGCGCAGGTGCTGGTGGCCGTCACCGAAGAGCAGAAACTCAGCGACAAACAGCTGAGCACCCTGAGCCGCAGCGCCTCGGCGCAGATCGTTCAGGTGATTCTGCCCAAGGACTGCCTGCTGCAAAGCCGCGCCCTGCAAACCGGTCTGCGCGAACTGAACGGCCCGGCGACACTCGTTAGCGGCATCGGCCCAGGCGCCGTGCTGGCCTGGCGCTGGTTGTCCGAGCAAAAGGACGACAAGGCTCAGGCCATCTCCGTCGACCTCGCGCTGGAAAAACCCGGCTGCACTCACCTGCTGCCAAAAGCCGCCGCCCACGGCCACTGGCTGGTGGCATGGAACGACAACCCGGACGACGCCAGCGCGGGTTTCGTGCGCGATCAACCGAACGCTGAAACGAGCATCAGTGACTACGACATCAACCTGCCGCAAGTGCTGAACAACGAACTGCGCAAGATCCTCGTCGGTGGCGACAAGGCCAACGGTGGTCTGGCGATCCCGGTGGTTGAAGTGCCGGCCGGTCAGGCCAAGGACACCGTGACCCTGTTCCTCTCCGGCGACGGCGGCTGGCGTGACCTCGACCGCGACGTGGCGGGCGAGATGGCCAAGATCGGCTACCCAGTCGTCGGCATCGACACCCTGCGCTACTACTGGCAGCACAAAAGCCCTGAACAAAGCGCACTGGACCTGACCGAACTGATGCAGCACTACCGGCAGAAATGGGGCACCAAGCGCTTCATTCTCACCGGATACTCGTTCGGTGCCGACGTTCTGCCAGCGATCTACAACCGTCTGCCGGACACCGAACAGCAACGCGTCGACGCCATCATCCTGCTGGCCTTCGCCCGCACCGGCAGCTTCGAAATCGAAGTCGAAGGCTGGCTCGGCAACGCCGGCAAAGAAGCCGCCACCGGCCCGGAAATGGCCAAACTGCCACCGACCAAGGTTGTGTGCATCTATGGTGAAGAAGAGACGGATGAGAGTGGCTGCACGGACAAGACTGCTGTCGGCGAGGCGGTGAAACTGCCGGGTGGTCATCACTTCGATGAGAACTACCCGGCGCTGGCCAAGCGTCTGGTGGACTTGATCCAGAAGCGTCAGAGCAAGGACTCGGTCGCTGAAGAGTGATCAGAGCCACACCCACAAAAAGCCCCCGCAACTTCGCAGTTTCGGGGGCTTTTTACATCTCGGACGATGACCCCATTCCCCTGCAGGAGTGAGCCTGCTCGCGATAGCGGAGTGTCGCCACCTATTTGCCAACTGATACACAGCTATCGCGAGCAGGCTCACTCCTACAATGAAATTGCGCTGGATTCAGAAACCTTATACATGCACTCGTAAATATCTTGACTCTCGATGAAGCGAAAAACGGCAAGTCACATTGAATCGTCAACCCCGTAAATCACCAATGGCGTGTAGTTTCGTTTACTTCCAGTCTCGCAATATCGGATGACGCCGACAGACCTTGTAGGGATCGAATGCGGCAGCTCTCGAAATCAAGGGAATTGAACATGAGCAATCAATCTGATCTTAAAACCATCGGCTTCACCCCCCTTCCTCTACAACTCTGATTGACGACGTGATACAGGCGCTGCTGCCACGACCAGCACGCACGAAGACCGAGTCTGAAGCAGAGATGCCTGAAAGCCTGTAGCGGCAAAAAGATCAAAAGATCGCAGCCTTCGGCAGCTCCTACATGGAATGCGAAACCTGTAGGAGCTGCCGAAGGCTGCGATCTTTTGATCTGGATTTGTGGATTAAGCCAGAAATAAAAAAGCCCCCGCCAGCCACTAGGCCAACGGGGGCTTTTCAATGGGACGGGATTACATCTCCACCTGCGTCCCCAACTCAATCACCCGGTTCAGCGGCAGATTGAAGAAGCGTAAATTGCCATTGGCATTCTTCAACATGAACGCAAACAACGCCTCACGCCAACGCGCCATGCCTTCGAGTTTCGAGGCAATCACCGTTTCACGGCTGAGGAAGTACGTCGTGCGCATCGGGCTGAAATCGAGTTCATCGAGATGACACAGCTTCAACGCCAGAGGCACGTCCGGCTCGTCGGTGAAGCCGAAGTGCAGGATGACCCGGAAGAACCCGTCGCCGTAGGCATCCACCTCGAAACGCCGGGATGGGGGTACGCGCGGGATGTCTTCATAAACCACTGTCAGCAGCACCACTTGCTCGTGCAATACCTGGTTATGCAACAGGTTGTGCAACAAAGCGTGTGGGACGGCGTCGGAACGCGCAGTGAGGAACACCGCGGTGCCCTGCACGCGATGCGGCGGTTGCACGCGGATGCTGCTGATGAAGATCGGCAGCGGCAGCGCACCTTCGTCCAGACGCTCGACCAGCAATTGCTTGCCGCGCTTCCAGGTGGTCATCAGCACGAACAGCGCGATACCGGCGATCACCGGGAACGCACCGCCCTGCACGATCTTCGGCACGTTGGCGGCGAAGTACAGACCGTCCACCAGCAGGAAGCCGAGCAACACCGGCACCGCGAGGATCGGTGGCCATTTCCACAGCAGCAGCATGACTGCCGACACCAGAATGGTGGTCATCAACATGGTGCCCGTCACCGCCACGCCATAGGCCGAGGCCAGCGCGCCGGACGACTCGAAGCCCAGCACCAGCAGCACCACGCCAACCATCAACGCCCAGTTCACCGCACCGATGTAGATCTGGCCCTGCTCGTCACTGGAGGTGTGCTGAATGTACATGCGCGGAATGTAACCGAGCTGGATCGCCTGACGGGTCAGGGAGAACGCGCCGGAAATCACCGCTTGCGAGGCAATCACTGTGGCTAGCGTCGACAGCCCGACCAGCGGAATCAACGCCCAGCTCGGCGCCAGCAGATAGAACGGGTTACGCGCCGCTTCCGGGTTTTCCAGCAGCAAGGCGCCCTGACCGAAGTAGTTGAGCATCAGCGCTGGCAGCACCAGCAGAAACCACGCGCGGGCAATCGGCTTGCGGCCGAAGTGTCCCATGTCGGCATACAGCGCTTCGGCACCGGTCAGCGCCAGCACCACAGCGCCGAGAATAGCCACGCCCATACCAGGATGGACGACGAAGAAATTCACCGCCCACATCGGGTTCATCGCGTGCAGCACTTCAGGCGAGTGGCTGATGCCGTAGACACCGAGGGCGCCGAGCACGAGGAACCAAGTGACCATGATCGGCCCGAAGAGAATGCCGATGCGTGCCGTACCGTGCTTCTGAATCAGAAACAACGCAACCAGCACGACCAGTGACAGCGGCACCACCCAGTGATCGATACCATCGAACGCCAGGCCCAAACCTTCAATCGCCGACAGGACGGAAATCGCCGGGGTGATCATGCTGTCGCCGTAAAACAGCGCCGCACCGATCAATCCGCAGACCACCAACAGCGAACGCAGCTTCTTGCGCTCCCCCGCCGCTCGCCGTGCCAACGCGGTGAGCGCCATGATCCCGCCCTCGCCCTGGTTGTCGGCGCGCAACACGAACATCATGTATTTGATCGACACGACCCAGATCAGCGACCAGAAGATCAACGACAAAATGCCCAGCACCCCGTCGTGATTGACGGCAACACCATAGCCGCCGGAAAACACTTCTTTAAGGGTGTACAGCGGGCTCGTGCCGATGTCGCCATAAACCACCCCGACCGCCGCGACCAGCATGCTCAGCGGTTTAGAGGCCGAACCCTCGGCGCCTGCCGCGTGACTACTTGCCTGACCCATCCAACAACTCCTGATTCCAGACCGGCTTCTTCGAATGAAGCACTATGCTTTGTGGTGCAGCATGCGCTGTTTTACCTGTTGTTACAGACGATTTGTTGACTGTAAAAAATTGGTAAAGCTCAACGGCGCGAAGCATAGCGCAGCACTCGTCGTATTTCCCTGCATAAAGCTGGTCAAGAGAGCTGCTCGTCGATAGAATTGCGCACTTTTTGATCAGAGGCGCGCCCTAAGCGCCCATCCGTCGATTCCCGCGTCAGGCAATCGATGTCACAAAATACCGAGGTTAGACATGTCCACCACTCCTGCGCCAGCCAATCCAAAGGTTGGCTTCGTATCCCTGGGTTGCCCTAACGATACCCAAAATATACAAAGCTTTTCACTCGCGATCTAAGTCAGAACAACTGCCCCAGGGACGCCGGCTCCCAGCTCGTTATCACCAGCTCACCACTCGCCTCTGCCGCTCCTCCTCGCGGATTACCTACGCTGTAACGAATGTTCACCTCCTCGAAATGAAACCCCTTAAACACCTCCCTTATGTCCGGGTGGTCGTTGATGCTTACCATCACCTTACCTTTGCACCGTCGCATGAATTCGGCCATGCGCTCGTAATTCTCAAACGGAAAATCCACGCCATAGCCTGCGGTCTCCCAATATGGTGGATCCATGTAATGGAATGTGTGTGCACGGTCGTAGCGCTCAGCGCAGTCGAGCCAAGGGAGATTCTCGACATAGGTGCCTGACAGCCGCTGCCATGCGGCTGATAGATTCTCTTCAATGCGAAGCAAGTTGATTGCTGGGGCAGTTGTAGCGGTACCGAAGCTCTGCCCGCTTACCTTGCCTGCAAAGGCATGGTGCTGCAGGTAGAAAAATCGTGCAGCACGCTGGATATCGGTAAGGGTTTCCGTTCGGGTCATCTTCTGCCACTCGAATATCTGGCGTGAACTCAGAGCCCATTTGAACTGCCGCACGAACTCTTCAAGATGGTTTTGGACTACGCGATAAAGAGTAACCAGGTCGCCGTTGATGTCGTTGAGAACCTCAACGGGCGCACCCTGCGGCCGGAGGAAATACAAGGCTGCCCCACCTGCGAACACTTCGACGTAGCACTCATGAGGCGGGAACAGCGGTATGAGGCGATCGGCCAACCGCCGCTTACCGCCCATCCATGGAATGATTGGAGAAGACATAAAAAATAGACCCTAACACTGTATGAATAAACAGTATCAATGATACCTCTTTTCCAATAATGGCGATGCGCCTTAGTGCAAAGTTTCGGAGGCGGTAAAAATGGCTCCAGGCCGCGACCTATAAGACCTCAGGCATAACAATGCCCCGCCAACGCTCGTCGAATAACACGCTGAAATTTGACCATGCTCAAATTTGAAAACACGCTTAAATCACTGTTTTGTATTTTTCACCTCAATGAAACCGGGCACTTCAGCGATACCTCCTCCACGGCTAGCTCGTGCACCGCTGTGCAGCCTCACTGCATTTCCCCTCAAAAGTTCGCACTCTGTGCAATTGGCGATCGCCTGCAAAGCCCCACGGCCCGCCTGGGCTGCAGGTTCGTTTGCACTACATCCGGATTTGCACAAAAAAAGGACACAAAGCCCGTCGGCGGGAGGGGGATAAGTGCTTTTTCCTGAGTTTTTTTATTGGCGATGGGATTTTTCAAATCGCTTGCGTTCTTGCCATCAGTCGGCCTTCCGGTGCGGACCATAAACCGAATCGATATACTGTTTATGCATACAGTTATTTTGATCTTGCTGGGGTGACGCATGAACAGCAGTTACGTTGGAATGGAAGCGGCGAAGTCTTCGGCGTTGATGCGTTGGCAAACAATGCTGCGCGATGAAGTTGCATTGCTGGCTATGCCAGGAGCGCACCACAAAGCGCTGCTCAGACAAGCCCACGCGCTGCACCTGGATCAGGTGATTGATTCCGATGGTCTCAGCGACTTGCTGGAATTCGCGGATGCAGCGCTGGCCTTCGCTGTGGAATCAATGCTCGACATCAAGACCGACGAATAAGGGGCCACGCATGCACGTACTTGTCACACCCATGCGGTTGCGCGGTGTTGCGCTCGATGCCAAAGAGCGGCGTCGTTACCCGGCTATTCGCGGCAATGTGATGGTGAATTCAACCGTTTGCGCCCAACT
Organism: Pseudomonas sp. P116; assembly: GCF_020149425.1. Lineage (NCBI taxonomy): Bacteria > Pseudomonadati > Pseudomonadota > Gammaproteobacteria > Pseudomonadales > Pseudomonadaceae > Pseudomonas > Pseudomonas sp. P116. Next base: position 1,140,582 of record NZ_JACVHB010000001.1, read on the forward strand.
GGGCCGGGCCACCAACATGGCTCGCGTTGAAGTAGGTATGCCGCTCGATCCCGATCCTTTGCCGCCTTTGCTCGATGCCACACTTGCAGGGATGGCGGTAACAGGTTTTGTCCTGAGTGGAATCGAGTACATCGATGGCTGCGCCTACGCGCAATCTTGGTGGTGCCGTGAAGAGTAAGTAAATGATTCGACTTTGATACAACGATTCGATTCGGGGAGAATGCTGGTCGCGAAATGCCATCAGGCCAAGGATCTCAAATGGAAGTCACCCAAATAGCAGCGCTGATTGTCAACCGACTTGACGAGCTCGGCGCCGATATTCAACAACAATGGAATAACCCCGAGGGCACCCACACACGCCACTTCGTCGTAGACGGCCTACTCACAGCAGAGATGGCCCAGAACATTTACGATGCGTTTCCACGCAATGCAGACGGGTTCTTCGACCGGCAATCGTTCCGTGAGAAGAAAAAAACACTCACGGATCTGGCCGACTATCCGCAGATCCTCAGCGCCATCACTTATGCGATGCAGCACGAATCGGTCGTGGCCAAGGTAGCGCAGCTGGTTGGAATGGAAGACATCGTGCCAGACCCGAGCCTTTACGCTGGTGGCCTGTCGATGATGTTTAAAGACGACTTCCTAAACCCGCATATCGACAATAGCCACGACGGTGCACGCAATCTGTATCGCCGCCTGAACCTGCTCTACTACGTGTCGCCGAACTGGCCACTTGAAAACGGCGGGAATTTTGAGTTGTGGGATTCGAAGGTCAAGAAACAGAAAACCATCGTTTCCCAATTCAACCGGCTGGTGGTGATGGATACGAACAAATACTCGTGGCATTCGGTGAGCGGTGTTCGCGCTGAAACACCGCGCTGCTGCGTATCCAACTACTACTTTTCGGCAACGTCCCCAGACGATCATGATTACTTTCATGTGACGTCATTCAGCGGGCGGCCTGAAGAACCTGGACGGCGCTTGCTGGGCATCGTGGACAATCAACTGCGCAACACAGTGTCGAAGGTCCTGCGCGTGGGCCGGGGTAAAAAACTGGTCAACAAAGCCCACGAATAACCCGGGCAGTTCACCTACACGCAAAAAAGCCCGCCTATTCAGGCGGGCTTTTCATTTGAACAATCAAAGGGTGATGGGTTTCAGTTTCAAAGCTTGCTGTTTGGCGCCGGCGGATCCTGCCGTGAATGCCGCAGCATTGTTCGGCGGCGGGCTCGACGCGTGGACGTGACTGGCGACCTGAATGTTCATTTGATCCACCAGATCGATCAGATCGCATAGCACCTGGAGCACGTTCACCGATTGCGACCCTAACCAGGTCTTGGGTGCCTGCATATGCTGGCTGATCCCAGCCACGCTTTTGCGCAGTCCTTGAATCTTCTCCTGCATATCGCCACCCACCGTGGCGTTGTGCTTCTGCCCCACCACCAGGTTCAAATCCCGGCCAGTTGCCTGGTGCAGATCATCAACCGCCGCCAGGCTTGCCGATCCGCCCGACAGCAACTTGAGCGCGCCCAGCGCCTCGATCTTTTTCACACCACCCACTGTCTCGGTTGAGTGGTCATCGATCGTCTGGGTGTGGCTCTGAAACTGCTCGCGGTTGTCCATTGCTTCCACTTCGCGCTCGATCGCCTGATCCTGGATCTTGCCGTCAGTCTTACGCAACCAATTGCCGGCCGCGTCGACGCGTTGTTGCACGGCGTCACTGTGCTGCCATACCTGGTCACCTTTCGGCACCTTCGGCAACGTCAATCCGTGCGGCAAGATGGTCTGGATATATGGCTTGTGCGGTAAGCCATAAGCGAAACACACCACCACGCTGGTGCCTTCCTCCGGAAACGCAAAGAAACCCATTTCATCACCACCCACCGGCATGGGTAGCGGAACGCCAGACAACACCGGGAGTGTCGTATCGATCTCGCCGTCCGGCCCCATCACCTGCAGGTCAACTGAGAAGCGCGGTCGGAAGTCGTCACACAACCCAGCATTGGCTGGTGCGTCGGCCACGGCCATCACCTTGGCGAAGCGCGGCAAGTGATAGCCGCCGGTGAGTTCAGGAAATTGGCGTTCTACACTGCGCTTTATTGCGTCGTCCATTTGATGGCCATCTGTGTGCCGGCCAACGTCACGTTCGTGATCCGCTCGCCCTGGTTGATTGATACGCCTGGTCGCAGGCCTGGCAAGGCGGCGATCATTGCGCTCTGGCTACCCTGGTAACCGTCGAAGAGGTTGACTGGCAGTTGTAGCGGCGATCGAGCGCCGAAGAAGCTGTCAGCCCAGGCACCGACATAGATCTCGCCGTCACCCTGTTGCTGCCAGATAAAATCTTTGATGCCGAACACCCGCGCCACGCTGTCCAGCGCCTGGTAACCAGCGGCCAGGTTGTAGAAAAACGGCGTCTTGACACGGGTATAAGCCTGATCCGGAACCCGAAAGCGAAGGCCGGTCTTGCTGCTGATGTCGGCCAGCACGGCGCGCAGGTCCACATGACGCAGGTTCATGGGCAGCGGGTTGGCCAGCACCGCGGCTAACTCACGACACAGCACCACTTGCTCGATGCCGTTGGTGGCGGTGCAACGCTCCACGTAACCGATGAAGTGACGCTGTAGCACCGCTTCGTTGTAGCCGATATCGAACGTGACCAAACCTTTGACAGTAACTCCGGCCTTGACCGTGAACGTGGCGCGGCCCGGACTTTTAAGGTCGAGGCGGACATCGTCATTGACCAGCGGCATGTTCACGCCGCCGATGGTCAGCACCTTGTGCAGCTTCATGCTCATGACGTCCCGCCCAGGTAGGTGTCCACCTTCTTGAGCACCGCTTCAAAGCCGGTCAACTCTTCAGGCGCCCCCGTCGATCCCGCTGATCCGTTACCGGCCACGCCATCACCAGGCGCTGACTGAGTCGTCACCCCATTGCCAGCGCGGCGGTTCTCGACCTTCTCCGGATTGGACAGCTTTTCGCTCAAGGTGAACTGGACGATCCACTGGGCCAGAGTGTCGTCTTCCCGGGCGCTGACGCCATCAGAGAACGTCACTTGGCGGATGCCAAAGGCCTTGGCCGTGTCGTTGACGATACGGTAGGTCTGGAGCTGGCCACCGCCTGCAGTCGCCTCGGCCAGACGCATGATGGTGCGCAGGTTGTCGAGCGCCTTGTACGGAATGGTTAGCGCTACGGTCAGCGTCTTGGGCTTAAATCCCTTGTGTGATTTGTCGGTGCCCGAAGTCTGGCCACCCATATCGTCGGCCTCGATCTTGAGGTTGGCCGTCAGCTTCATGCGATGACCGATAACCTGCTCGCCATTTAGTAGCAATGTCATAGGCCCACCAACTCCCGGACAAAGCTCAAGCTTTTTGCCGATCCGACCAGCAGTGCGCCGGCACACAGAGGCCATTCGTGACCCGGCGCTTCGCCTTCGAGCAGCTCGCGACGCAGTTGTCCTGCGTCACCCGGTCCCAACATTCGGGACTGTATCGATGCGTCGTCTGCACTGTTGGTGAACTGGGCCTTCAGATCGGCCAGCTGTCGATCGCGTTCCTGAGCTTGGGCCTTCTTTCGCGCCTGCAGATCTGCAAGGTCCGCCATCGGCGAACTGTCAGCGGCATAGCCCTCAAGTACCGCCAGTTGCCCCGCCATCGATTGACTGGCCAGCTTGGTGATCGGGCAGCGTTGCAACGGCAACTGACTCCATAGCGGCATTTGGCCCGCGATCGGCATGATCCACTTTTCCACCTCAAGCTTGGCCAAGTGTTCCGCTCGGCGTTCGGCGCGTACCAGGTCCGGCATAGGCAATACAACGTTAAACCGACCCAACGTCGCTGCGAGCTGATCCAGACGCGTGGCGAGGAAGATCAGTACCAAGGCGCTTTGCTGACCTTGAGGGCGGACAGCGTCGGTGGTGTCGGTCAGTTTGTCAGCCAGCAGCTGCAGCAGGTTCGGTGCCGACAGAAAACGCTGATTGCCGCCGCTGCCTTGGCCAACCCCGTGCTGGAACGGCGTCACGACGATGCACGCCGGCACATTCTGGAACTGGTCGGCTAACGCGTTGCGGCCGGCGCTGATTGCCGCTTGTGCGGCGCCGCCGATCGGCCCCGGGCTGGTGGTGGCGATATCGGCAAGCTTCGCGACGCGCTCCCCAGTGCTGAGCATTTCGCCCTGGATCAGATCTCGCGCCGCGCCCATCTGATCCATCCACTGCGTGGCTTGCGCTGGCCAGCGCAGTTTAATTGGTGCCCAGTCATTCATCAGAAAGCACCGCGTCAATCCAGGCCGGCATTTCAGGCCGGGTCGATTCCAATGGATACCCCTCGACTTGCGGCCACTCGCGCACGGCTCGGCGCCACTTCAGCAACTCGGTGAACTGTTCCGATGTGATTGGCGGGGACTCGTCGAGGTCGCGGGCATCCCGATATTCCGAAACGACGTTCTCGGATGCCTTTAACGTGGTATCGATCCACACTCTTGCCACAAGCGCCGGGTCTGATTCGACAAAGATGTCTTCTGCATATTCGAGAAAATCGCCACCGTCGCGCAGGTATTCGCCGATCGCATGGAAAAGCGCGGAGTTGTAATCTTGCGTTACGTGACAACGATTGCCCGCCACGGTCACGACGTAGGAACCGTCGGTTTTGACGGCCACATCACTGAATGGGGTGAGGAAAGCAGACGACCCCTCAACCATTGACTCGTCTTCATGCTCAGGAATGGCTGCTACTGGCATTTCTGTTAGTTCGTTCAAGGTGCATATCTCCACGCAAAACCGTAAATAGTTGCCCCGCCACCGAAGGTGATCACGGTGCCACCTGCTGCCTGCCCACTTTTACCGACAGCACCGTTTCCCCCAGCAAAGTAGTGCATCAGCGAATAGCACCAGGTGCCGCCAGCCGGAAGCTGGACAGAGGTACCAGTCATGCTTACAGCCAGAAAATTGTTGGAGTCGGGGCGATAAAAGGTGCTTTCGCTCCACAGCACGCCCATATCAGTGGAATCAACCTGAGCGCGGACCCCAGCGCCATCTGTAGACCAACCGAGCCGAATAGTGCTGCCGCCTTGTCTATCACCGCCACCCTGCTGCACCGGGGTGAAGCCCAGTCGACGCTGTAGGTAGTAAATCCCGCTGTCAGTCCTGCGTCGGAAGTACGGGTACTCAGGGTCGTCACTGGCAAATCCCGCGTGCGTCAACGAGTCACCCATCACGCGAGCGTCCAGAAGACTGTTCACTTGAGCCATGTTGTAACAGTCACCAATGCCATAGCCGGCAATGGTGCTGGCCTTGTTGGCTTTGCCGTTTGGATCAAAGTTGTTCTGGGTCCAGATCACGCCGAGGTCATTGCCATCAACCGCCACCCTTACGGCGGTACCAGACCAGCCGATGTTTATCCGGTTGCCTCCTTGATTCGGCGCTCCGCCTTGTTTGATAAACGCAACGTTCGCTTCGGCTTTTGTGAAAGCGTCAGTAATGCCGTAGCCCGCAAGGCTGCTTGCCCAATTCGCTTTGCTGCCGGGATTGAAATTTTGCTCACACCAGATCAGGCCAAGATCCGTAGAGTCGACAGTGGCAAGAAGGCCTCGATTCGACCAACCGAGGTGGACACTGTTGGTGAGCTGATTGGCACCACCACCTTGCTTAACAAAAGCGGCGTTCGCGGCAGGCTTTGTATAACCATCGGTGATGCCGTAGCCCGCTAGCGTTGTCGGGTTGTCGCCGCCCGTGACGATGCCTTTTTGGTTGATGCTGACTTTTGTGTAGGTGCCGGCAGCGGCGCCGCTGTCTGCCAGGGTCAGGGTGATATCCGCGTCGGCAGAACCGTCAAAGGAGGCGCTGCCGGTGGCCGCGCCTTTGAACCTGAAAGTACGCGCAGTCGCTAAACGCGCGGCTTTACCCGCTATCGCGGTGCCTTGCATCAGTGCGTAGATCGAGCTCCACAACAGCGCACGCACGGCGGTGACCATTTTGGTCGTGGCCAATACCGAGCTGCTGTCGCTCGCCTCGCTGTCACTGATCGCGTTGGGAATCTGGTCGAGTTCGACGTCTGCCTTCGTGGTCGCACGAGCACGCAGGTTTTGGTAGTCGCCGTTCTGCGCGGCCCAATGCTTGATTAGCTCACCGGTGACGGGCTCGATCGGGCGCAAATCCGTGATGACTGTCGTCGCCGGCAGATCCGCCAGCGGTACCAGGTAATGGCGCGCACCGGCGCCGTCGGTGTAATCCACCTTTCCGGTACCGAACACAACTTCGAACGTACCCACCACGTCGCTCAGTTCGCGCTGCAGCACGACATCGAGCCATGCCTTGTTCGGCACGGACGGCACCGTCACAGGCTGCGCGGTCTTGCGCTCGAGGCGAATGCCCTCGACGTAGGCGATCCCGGGTTTGAGCTGATAGTTGCTGCCGACCTTTTCCAGTGCCAGGCCGCTACTGAAGAAACAGGCGCGCCCGAATAGGTCGCGGTTGCTCAGGCGTTGACGCTCGTCGATGCCTTTCAGGCGAGCGGTGAAGTCATGCTGCCAAGTGCTGGCATCGACGGTGATACCCGTCAGCTGTTGCGCCCCATCGAACACCACCAAAAAGTTGCGGGTGACGTTGTTGCCGATCTGCTCGGGCAGGATGTTTTTGCGCTTCTGCTGGACCGGCACGTAAGCCACCGACAACAGCACACCTTCGCTGCTCTCTAGGCCGATCCAGTTCCAATCGAAATCGCCGACGTCGGTCCCCATCATCAGGCTGTAAACCACCTGATTCGGGTTGACGAACCCGCTCTGGGTGACCGGCCACGTGTACTTGACTTGAGCAGCGGTCGGTTTGCCTGCTGCACGATCGACTGGCCCGTTCGGGTTCAGGCCGGGGACGTTGGCCAACACAAAATTGGCGATCTTCAGCGGTTGGCTTGCTGCCTGCTTTTGGGCAATAAGGCTTTCGCCGGCCAGTGTGATACTTGCAGCCATGAATGCTCCTACAGGCTGGCAACCAGCGTTTGCTGGTCGTCGTTGAAATCGACCAGGGCGACACGTAGTTGCACTGGGGTGATGGTGACGAAGTCGTAACGTCTGCAGGTGCGGCCGTACTGACGGATCAGCACGCGCAACAGGTCAGGGTTTTCGGAGAGCTGCGAGTCACTGAGGGTCAACAGGACGACGTCCCAGTCCCGATCGGGCATGCGCTCGCTGATCTCGATATAGCCAACGCCCAGACGCATCAGGATGCGTCTCAGGCCGGCGGTGCTGCCTGCGTCCACCGAGTTGATAAAGGCGTGTTTCACCCGCAGGCGAAATAAGCTCTCGGGCTCGCCGTTGAAGCGCGTGACGTCTCGCTGCCAGGCCCACAGTTCCAGAATGGACAGATGGCAGGTGTCGGCGTCGAACTGCAGGTAGGGCCAGCGCAGCCACTCGGTGGCCTGCTCCCACCAGAGCTGGGCGGTGGTCGCCAGCTTGGTCAGCTCCAGTCCTTCGAGCCAGAACGGTAGCTTGAGCCTGATCATTGCAGGGCCACCGCCAGGGAGCTGATCCGAGGAATGTCCAAGCCCGACACGATGTCGCTATTGGCGAACCGCAACGAGCTGATATTCGGAAACTGGGCGTGCAGTTCTTCGGTCAGCCGGCTGAAACTGAAACGCGACTGAGGAAACGTGCGAGTCGGTGCGTAGTCACTCTGTGTGCTTTCCCGGAACGCAGCGCGGATGAACAGCCCGATCTCAGCCTGCAGCGTCTGCAGCTGCAGCACGGTCAGGTTGGATTCCGGCCAGACCATGAGGCTGATTGCGTGCTGCGTCTCGGGCATGGCCATCGCCAGCAGATCGTCGCCGTGGCCGTGGTTTCCGCCGTCACGTATGTGCGTGTTGATCTGCTCCAGAAACGTATCGGCTGGCACGCCGGCATCGAACAGCACGAAAGCATTGGCACTGCCTGGCCCACGCGGCGCGCCGTGTTCAAAGTACACGCCGTCCGCTGCAACTCCCGGAAACCCGGTGATGATTGCCCGGTAAACGGCATCGGTATGCCATTGGTTCACCGCGGAGAACTGGTTGCGCACACGCAGGCGCAACTGATCGTCATGCTCGGAATCCGCACCGGGCGTCTGCAGCCAGTCGGTGTTGTTCACCACCTGGACGATGCCCGGTACTGACTGGGGCAACACTGCGTAATAACCTGGTGCCAGGTTGTAGCCGCTGCCGGCGCCGACGGCCTTGACCGGCACCACCAGTTGGCTCTGGCCCTCTTCAAAGCTGCGCGGTTCGGTTGTGATCAACTGGTAGATATGACCGTTGAGGGTCGGTGACTGGACGACCGTGCCGATCGGGACTTCCAGTTCGCCACCGGTGTTGGCACGGGTAAAGAGCAGTTCACCCGTGGCCACCGTGGCGGCCTTGCGTTCGATATTCACCGCCCAGGCAAGCATGTCGAGCCACTGTTTGCCGGCAGTCTTGACGAAGAAGTTCGGCAGCACCGTGCCGCTGACGAACTCCAGCAGCCACAACACCGGCTTGGTGACCAGAGCCGTGATGATCCGCCAGAACGGGCTGTAAGCGCTGGTGTTGCTCAGCGTGCTGCCGTGCTCGACGGCCAGCTTTTCCCAAGCCTGCTTGAGCTGCGCCTCAGTGGTTGGCACGCCTGAATCACTGAGTGCCTTTTTGAAGTCGACGGTCACAGGGTGATCTCCAGCAGGCCGAATTTCACGGTGGTGGCGGTGACCAGGTACACGCCGGGACTGCTCTGAACGATCTGCGCCGTGCCCGGTACCAGACGTTCGTCCGCTTCCACCAGCAGCTCCATTTGCTGAATGCAGTCGCGCTGACGTAGCCGGTCACGCTCGGCCACCAACGTGATCAGCAAACCGCTTTCACGGATCAGATGCGCGATGTCCTGGGCGATCGAGGCGCGGTCAGTTACCAGCAGTGGCTGGTGGGCTGGATCGAGCACCAGGTCGTTGTTGATGATCAGCAGATCGATGTACTCGCTCATCAGCCGCCCACCGCCATGGCCATCATGTTTTCCAGCTCCAGCGGGGTCATAGGCTTGGAGGTATTGATATTCAATGTCTCGACGTGGGTGCCAGGGCGCTGGTTAGGGTTCATGGCGTTGCTCTGGTTCTGGAAGCTTTGCATCAGTCCTCCTCTCGGGACGGCCTCGGGTTTAGTGGGGCTGATGGACGTATTGGCGTTGATCGCCTTGCGGGCTTCGATGCCTTTGTCCGACTTGGCGGGCAGCTCGATGACCTTTTCGACGCGCGCCGGCAGTACACTTTTGGGCTGCATTGAAGACGCCAGGTCAGCGGATGCCGGCGGCAGCAAGATCGGCTCGGCCTGGTTGATCTGAGGGGCTGGCATCTGCAACGGCTTGAAGGGCAACACGTTGGTTTGCGGCAGCTGCGCCTGGGGCGCCATGGCGTTCAGCATTGGCGTGACCGGCGCCGATGCCTGCGGTACCGCAGCCATCACCAGCGGCGGCGCCTGAATCGGCGACTGGGGCGAACTCACCAATTGCGGCAGCAGCGGCGCATCGACCAGCGGAGCCGTGATAGAGGGCAGTTCCGGCGCCACCGGCATGTCACCAAAGGCCGCGTCGATCTGCACACCTGGAATCTTGTTCAGCATTTCAATCAAGCCATTGATGGCCTGTTTAAAGATGTTGATGATGCCGTCCCACGCGGCCTTGGCCATGCCGGACCAGCCGCCCATAGAACCGAACCAGTCAGACAGGGAGGTCAGCTGTTCGCTGATCCACTGAAACGCAGCGGTGTTCATCACCGCCGCGCAAAGCTCATCCCAGTACACGACAGCCGCGACCACGGCGGCGGCCAGCAGAACGATACCGGCCACGATCAGCAGCACAGGGTTGGCCAGCATGGCGGCGTTGACCAGCCAGATCGCGCCCTGCCAGAGCAACATGCCGACCCGCACCAGACCCATCCAGGTGTAAAGCACCACCAGACCGGCAGCGAAGGCCGCGACCAGAACGGTGTGGAACAGGAACATGGCGATGGACTTGAAGCCCTGCCAGTTGAGCAGCTTCCACACCGTGAGCATGCCCAGCCAGACCATCTTGCTGGCCCCGACAACAAGGGTCAGCAACGACATTGCGGCGATGAATCCAAAGACGATCAGCGTCGTGATGCCGATGATCCGCGTGATGTTCGGGAATAGCTGCGTCCAGCGGGTCAAGGTACTGGCGATGCCCACCAGGCGCTCCATCAACGGGGTCAGGGTCGGAATCAGGGATTGGCCGAACGCGATGCGTAGCGCTTCGACGGCTTTGCCGAACTGCTGCCACGGATCGACCATCGCCTTGGCCATCTTTTCGGCGTTCTCCAAACCTCGGACCTTGCCCAGCTCGCTGATACCGTTGCGCAGCCGGTCGGTGTCCTTGGCAAGCGCACCGATCACCTGGGCACCTTCACCGCCGAACACTTCCGTCAGCTTGGTACCGGCGGCAGCAGTGGTCAGGTCGCCATACTTGGCGGTCAGCTTGTCCAGGATCTGGATCATCGGCAGCGCATTGCCAGCGGCATCGGTGAACGTGAGGCCGGTTTTCTCAGCGGCAGCGCCCATATTTTCGAAGAACGCCTTGTAGCGCCCGCCGGCGTCTCCGCCTTCCATGGTGCTGGACAGCGTACCGATCACTGCCATCTGCTCGGCCACGCTCACACCGGCCTGAGTGGCAATCGCGCCTACTTCCTTGAACGCGTCCTTGAGCTGGGCCCCGTCAGTGCGGAAGAGCTTCACCGCAAGCGCAGTTTGCCCGGTCAACTGCTCGACCCACTCGACTTTGCCCATCTTGTCGGCTTCGGTCTTGAACAAGTTGTACATGGTGCCCAGGTAGGCGCCGGTGGTTTCCGCGTCGGCCTTTGTGACCTTGGCCAGCAGGTTGCTGGAGCTGGTGATAGCGGCCAACTGACCGCCGACCAGCCCCTTGATGGCCCCATCGATGACGCGTGACGAGGCCACAAATTCGGCGGCGCTAGCCGCGTAGTCGATCGAGAATTCCAGGGCGGTCCGGTTCAGGGACGACAGCGCGTCCTCAGCAGTACCGAGGGCGCGCATGTCGCCCAGTGCCCGATTGACTTCCAGCGCCGGCTCGAGGGATTCGGTAATGGCCACACCTGCGCCCACCATGCCGGCCAAGCCTGCACCCATCTGAATGATGTTCTGCTGACTCTGGGCGGCAAGGTCGCTAAAGCTGGTTTTCACCTTGCCCAGTGGGGCGCTGACTTTGTCGGTCAGATTGAGGATGAAAGCCAGGCGGGCGGATCGGTCAGCCATCAGGGTTATCCGTTAAAGGCAGTAGAAATACCGTTGGCGACGGCAATTTCCATGCGTCTCCAATGTTCATCTTCTAGCCACTTGGCGGTGCCCATGCTCTCGATCGTGGGTTCAGCGCCAGGTAGCCAGCGTTGGGTCAGGGCCAACAGTTGGCCAAGCCCGTCTTCGGTCAGGCCTTCGGCATGGCCGAGGGCTTTTTTACGATCACTTCAACGTCCGGCGAATACTCTTCCAGCAACGCACCTGCGAGGGTCATGGTGGTGATCGGGTTTTCCAGCAGCACTTTCAGTGCAGCCTTGTCTTCATCCTTCACCGTGCCCATCAGCAGGTTATGGGCCGGGGCGACCTTGTTGGCCTGGGTGGTGGCGTTGAAGTATTTGGTGATGACCTGAGGGGTCAGGGAGAACGTGAATTCCTTGTCGCCACGTTCCAAAGTGATGTTGCGGTTTACTTCGCTCATGTCTGTATTTCCGTAAGGTTGAGTTGCAAAGGGTCAGGGTTGTGCCGGCGTGCGTTGCACGACCTGGCGGATGTAATCCTGCAGGCCGAGGATCATTTGCCGGCTTAAGGCGAGTTGATCGCGGAGGGTGAAATAATCCGATCGAGCGTCTGCTGCGAGTTCGGCGCTGCCTGCATCAGCCAGGCCGGAGGCTTCGGCGGTGGCGGACACAGATCCGGAGGCAGGACAGGTGGCGCGGATCCGCAGCCGGCCAGTACCATCGCCAACAGAGCGGCGCAGGCGGTCGTTTTCAGTGAGTGCATTGCTCAATTCCGTGGTGTTTCGTTGATCGATCGCGTCTCGCTCGGCGAGCATTTCGCCACTGAGGCGCGCCGCTTCGCGCAGGCCTTTCACTTCCGATTGCACGCTGCCCAGGTCTTTCAGCGCGTCATCGCGCTGGTCCACCACGCGCATGAACCAATACAACGGCACCAATGCGGTGATCAGCATCACGATGAGGGCGAGTCGGAACGGCGAAAGAGTCATTTCAGGCAAAGCTCCATCTCGGCCAGCCGGCGGTTGTGCAGGCCACGGATAAAGGTCTTGCGACCATCGGCACCGGTCACATATGCCCACACCGGCGTCGTGCCGTCAGAGGCCCAGGCCAGTGCTTTGCAGCCCTCGGCAATACGTCCCGCGTTAATCAGGCCGACGGCGCGGCTCGCGCACGTCGTGGGCATGCCGAAGTTGTGGCCATGGCTGCTCAAGGCGTCAAAAGTGTTCTGCCCAATCGCCTGATTGGTCAGGCAGTCCGCCAGGCTCAGTTGCCCCTTCGCGATGACCAGGCCTTCAACTTCGGCGCAGCGCGCATCGGACCAGTAGTCACCGACTACGACCGGTTCCGGGCTGGTATGGCGGGTGATGCCTTTGCAGACAGTCGGCAATCCACCGGCCAGCTTGTCGGCATAGACGACGTTCTGGCCGTTGCCTTCCCAGTCGCCCAGGAACGCGGTCAACGTGCCGCTGCAGAGCACCAGAACGCCGGCGAATATCTTGTTGCGCAGGCTCATCCCTTCACCTTCCAGTCACGCAGCATTTGGCGGTACTTGGGGACCAGCAGCAGGATCTGCAGCACCATGTAGAAAGCGGTCAGCATGTAAGCCACTGCCGACCAGTCGACAGCACCTGTCACACCAGTGGCGGCGACGCCGATGGCGGGCGAAGCTTTTACCAGGGCAATGGCGGTGTCCTGAGCAGCCTGATTCGTACTCATCGGCGAAGTCCTTTTTCGGTGAGGGTTTGGCAAGGGACGCAACGAGTCATGCCGCCCAGTGCCTGGCGCGCTGGCGGGATCTCCTTATCGCAATCCTCGCAATGGGTGAGGCTTGGCCCGCTCGCTCGCGATTTGGCCAACTGGGCCGCAATGGCTTGGTCGCGTTGTCGCTGCTCCAGAGCCTGCGCACGATCGAACGGGCAGACCATTACGTCAGGCCTTCGATTTCAGCAGCAGCCAGGTACGGCACACCGTTGATCTTGATGAAGTCCGGACTGGTGACGTCGAAAGGCACCTTGTGGGTGTTCTTCGCGCCGCCCTTGGGATCGATGCTCAGCAGGCTGGATACGCGAACCTTGCAACCGAACGCCTCGATGCGCAGTTCCTCTTCGCCGGCCTTGGCGAAGAACACGATGTCGAACGGTTCCAGCTCACGGAAACTTCCGGATGTTTTCGCCTGCTCGACCAACAGATTGAAGTTGGTGGTGTCCAGCTCCAGTTCGCCCGCTGCAGCGACATCGCCATCAACGTGGCCGTTTGGCACGCCCTTGGTCTGGGCCACGGTGCTGTTGTCCGTGATGTCCAGGGTGCCGGCCTCAACGTGAACGAGCAGATCGCCCAAGTTCACGTCGAAGTTCTTACCGCCAATTTTTGCGGCCATGTATTACTCCGAATCCGTTACGGAAAGATCGAGCGCGATGTTGGCGGTCAGGTCTTTCGGGCAGTTGAGGGGGCGCAGCTTTAGGTAGGCCACGACAGAGGTTTTGCTTGTCCAGGTCAGCACGATGTCGCCGTCCTTGGGCTGCTCGATCTCGCCAGGGAACACCTGACCGGCGAACTTGGTGGACTTGGCCATCGCACGCAGTGGGGCCATGAGCTTGGAAGTGGTGGTCGCCATGCTGTTGGCCGAACTGTTCAGGCTCCGATCGCCCACATAGCGAATCAGCAGGATTCGGACGCGGCGGGCAGCCTTGTCGACGACACGCAGGTTTTCGATCACCTGAAAGTCACTGCCCGGGGCATCCAGCAGATTGCCGTCACCCCAGTAGGTGCCGGGATAGTCCGGGTAGGTCTGTGGCACCGACAGGCGCGCTGCGTCCAGTTGTGTCAGTACGGCCGACGTCAGTGCTACGCCGTCCAGATCCTTCGGCTCAGCGCCCAGGCCCACTACTGCGCCGGTCGCAACGCGCATCGGCGTGTCTGCCACGCTCACGGAAGCGTTGGCCAGACGACCGGCAAGAACGCCCAGGTTGTTGCCGTGCAGTTGAGGTACCGGCAGGACCCGAGGCGCAGCCAGGCCGTCGACGATGGCTTTCTGTTCGACGACGTAGGCGCTCCAGGTCAGCTGCGGTGCGATGCCAGCAGTGGCGGCCATCACAAAGATGCGGCGGCCCAGCTTGTTGCTCAGGTCAGTGGCCGCAACGTGCATCGCTGACAGCTCGGCTTGGGTGGTCGACGGCTTGACCACCACCACCGCTTCAAAGGAATAGGTGCTGGTCGCGCTCTCCAGCGCCTGTTGCCACGTGATGTCATCTGCGATCGGAGCGGCCACGCAAGCCCAGCGATCGCCGCCGTTGCTGCGCGCCGCCAAGATTTGGGTTTTCAGGTCGCTGTCCGGAACGCCCAACTGGACATCCAGATCGCTCTGGGTATCGAGGGGGACCAGCTTGCCGACATTCTTGGCGGCGGGACCGATGAACAGGAAATAGCGTTCGATCTCGGTCACGGCACCCTGGCCGAGGTTGAGATTGTTAACGCTGACTTTGCCGAGTGCCATAAAGCGGTGCCTCGTTAGCGGGGAGAATTAAGGATTTGTTGCAGCACCAGATTCACCAGTTGGCTGGTTTCACTGTCGCTGGCACCGAGGAACTGACGTGCAGGTAGCCGGATGTCCCAGCTTTGCGCGCCGGCAGATTCGGCTCGTTGGTCGTCCAGGACGCGGATCAACAATCCCGCCCGGGCGTAGTTCAGGTGTTGCTGAATCCACGCCACGGATGGGCGTGTCAGGGTCTTTTTGCCGGTCTGGCGGGTTTTAAAGCCCAACCGGCGCAGGCTCTTGGCCTGCTTTTCAGTGGCAGCGGTACCCGGAGGGACCTTGTTCCACTCTCGCATCTGCGCGGCGGTGCGCCGTTCGGACACGCCGTTGTGTTGCTGCGAGGCAACCCAGCGGGTCAGGGTGTTACGCCAGCCCAGTTCGGCCTCGTTTCCGCTCAGGCGGGTGACATCGAGCAGCTTGCCCAGTCCCGCCTCCATCTTTTTCTTGCCCTTTGACGTGTCCTTGCGGGCTACAAACGGTGTGCCGTCCAGGTTCTGCTGGTTGCGGATGCGCTGGCGACTGAGGCTGCGCACGCGCTTGGCCACGTTGTTCAGCAGGCGCTTGCGCTTGGGCGTCGGCAACTCCATCAAAGCCAGCAGATCCTGGGCTTCGAGCATGCCGCGAATGTCCAGATCAAAGGCCATGGCCGGTCACCTCGCCGGTTTCCGCAACCCACAGTTCGAATGGCACGAATGACCAGGTCTTACCGAAGGCCTCGATCTCGCCTTCCAG
Organism: Pseudomonas sp. P116; assembly: GCF_020149425.1. Lineage (NCBI taxonomy): Bacteria > Pseudomonadati > Pseudomonadota > Gammaproteobacteria > Pseudomonadales > Pseudomonadaceae > Pseudomonas > Pseudomonas sp. P116. The sequence goes on from NZ_JACVHB010000001.1 coordinate 1,156,112, forward strand.
ATCCTCGGCCAGGTACTGGGCTTCGGTGAATTGAAGTTTGATGTCGACGTCGGCCAGGTCGTTGTCGAGCATGACCACGTCGAAGACGACATTGGGCAGACCGTCACGGTCCTGGTCGTGGGTTTCCAGCCAACTGCCCACCAAGGCAAACAAGCGGGCCGGGTGATCCGCGAAGCGCTCGATGGAAATTGTCGCGCCGTAGTTCATGTCACCCATGTGCATACCCTGGGTATCGGGCTTCCATACCAGTTCGACTTGTACCTGGTCGGTCCAGCTGTCGAGCTGTTCCGAGGCGACCAACTGGCGCTCCAGCAGGTACTGGGTCAATGCCTTCAGCTTGATCACAGCAGCACCGCCGTGATGCGCCCTCGGCCCTGCAGTGATCGGACGGCTTGCTGGCTGAACTCCAGAAAAGTTTCGCCGCGCTCGGGCAATTCTTTGCCAATGTTTTCCGCGCTTTCGCGACGATTTACGGTGGCGAACTGGGTCAGCAAACTGGCCTTGGCCCGGCAGTACACGGCGCGCTTGTATGTCGCTGTGTGAAATGTGTGCTTTGGCAGCACCATAGGGTCAGCACATTCCACGCAGGCGATGCCCATTTTCTGCCATTGGCCTTTGCGCTTGGCCAAGTCGCTATTGACCTCGCACATTGCTGTAGTCAAATCAGTGACCAGCATGTCCACCAGGTACTCCGCCGGCAGGCGGTAACCCTTCTGGAACTCGGTCACGGAGAGGTTCGGCCAAAAGCCGTCGTTCTCGATCACCTGTTCCACAAGGGTCGTGGGTTTCCCGGAAAAGCTCATTGCTGGGCACTCGAATAGGGGCGGGAAAACTGTTTCAGTGGGTCAGGGCCATAAATGGTTGGCTCACATCCACAGTTTCTCGCCGGGGGGGGTAGTCGGGTTATTCGGAGGCTTTGTTAGCCAGTTCTTTTGCCAGGGCCTTGCGTGCGCCCTCAAGGCGGGTGCCCACACCAACAGCGGCGTGCAACTCGGTGGCGCGTTCGAAGTGGGTGATGGCCTTCGTCCATTCCCTGGCGGCCAAGGCGCGGATCCCAAGCAACTTGTGGTACTTCGCCGGAATCTGCTCGGTCAGTTGCCATTCGCCATCGACACGCGGCAACAGGTCGGACACATACGGCTCTGGACTGCGCCCGGCTTTCTGCTCGGCCTCGGCCCACTCGAGCACCGCATCCGCGACAAACGTCTGCACGTCACGACTGAAGCGCTCAGGCATCGGCTGGTTTTGCTCCATCGCGAAGTTCGCCAGATCAAGACCCGCCTCGAATTGCACCGTGTCGAACAGCCAGACCAGGACCTGCATCACTACCGAGTTCGGGAAACTCAATCCGGAATCGCGGTAGCGCTGCACGTAGTCCTGGTACTTGGGCAGCAGCTCGTCACGCTTGAGCTGCTGTCGCAGTTCGCGGCTGTTAATCGCGCTGACGCGTTCCAGGTCCTGCGCCAATGCGTCTTCCATCAGCCTCAGGTGTTTCTTCGCGTTGGCTGGGCTGGACAGCGCGGTGGCGGATGAATACGCCACTGCTTCGGCACCGGCGCGCGCAGCGACTGGACCTTCGGCCAGAGTTCGGCGCTTGTGCGCCAGTGCCAGACTCATCAGACCAGCTCCACGTTTTCAGTCATCGCGAACTTTTCAAGCTGCTCGATCACATAGCCTTCGTTACGGCTGTTGTAATCCTCGACGCGAGAGCGTTTGGGGTTGTCGATGGTTTGCTTGCGCCAGCTGGAGTCCTGGAAGTAGATCGACAGGTTGTCGAAGCTGGTGACCATGACGCCGTTGACCGGGAAGAAAGGCACGCTAAAGCTCGGCAGACCGCCATAGGTCGCGATGACCTGAGCGTCTTCGATGCGTTCTTTTTCGGTCGGAACATCGCCTTGCTTGGCGTAAAGCTTCGCCTTGTCGGCGGCCAGCAGATCGCTACCGATGATGGCGATCAGATCACCGCCGTCACGCAGACGCTCGTCGACCATCTGCTTGGTGTCGTGCACGAGGGCGTCAAGGTTTGGGTAATCACCGCCCTCGCCCAGCGTGACTTTGCCGGCAGTAAGACCTTGGGACATGACCTGCTGCGGGATCTGCTCGCGAGCGATCTGCAGCCAGCCTTTGTTGACGTCCTGCAGCATCGGGTGGGCGACGATATCGGTCTGCGCAGCAGCGCTGGTGCCGTGGAAGCCGATCATGATGCGATCGAGCGCGATCTGTTTCTGCACAGCAGCAGAGTACTTCTGATGGAAGTCCGGGAATTTCGCCCAGGCGTCGATTTTCGCGTATGGCAAGCTGACGTCGGACTCGGTGGAAAACAGCTCGTAAGTGTTTTCGTCGAGCGCCGAGCCGTCCTTGGCTTCACGATCGGTGGTCTTGGTGTTGGTGCGTCCGGTCACAGGACCGGAAACGCCCAGGAACACTTTCTGACCTTTGATCTCGCTCACGCCAATGACGTTGATGCGCTGCAGGAAGTCCGATTTGGCAGTGATCGCCTCGTTCAGCTCTTGAGCGACTGTCGGTTCAACGCTGAACATTTTGCTCGCCAGCTCAACGCCGTAGTTCTCGGCGATATCGAGCTGCATCTGCGCGAACATTTTCGCGCCATAAGTGCTAAGAGACTGGGCCATGTCAGAGCACCCGCGCTTTAGATTTGTCGGCAGGGCCGGTGACGCGAGGAACGGTGCGAGGGCTGACGGTGTTGAACGCCTTGTTCAGCAGCTTCTCGATGCTGGCCAGGCGCTTGTCGGTATCGCCGCCTTTACGGGCGAACTCACGGTCGGTTGCGGCCTGGTCGACGATGTCCTTAACAGCGGATTCAACATCGTCGACTTCGTCAACGATAGGATCTACGACGTCTTCTGTGACGGGTTCGATCACGGTCTGAATGCCTGCAGCAACAAGCAACAGTTGCTCCAGCAGTGCCTTCAGCGCCTTGGCTGTAGCTTCATCCATTGGGGGTTTGCTCTCGGTTGGGGTTTGCGGGGATGCGGGGGTTTCTTCGACGCCGAAGCGCTTGAGCAGCCCCGCGAACAACGCGACAAACTTGTTCAGTTCGCCTTGCGGTGGATCGTCGCGTAGGGGACCAAGCTCGTGAGAGGCGGCGAAGTACGCGGCCTTGCTGGTCTTGTTCGAAAAGTAGAGTTCTTGAGTGCCCAGGCTGGCCGGCTCATCGGTGACACCCAGGCCAGTCAGATAGGCTTTACCGGTGTTCGCGAAGTTGGGCGTGATTTCGATGCTGGTGAACAGCTTCTCGCCCTGGTCGTTGAGCCACAGCAATTTGTTGTTAGGCTTCAACTGCGCCTCGAGGGCAATTTGCCCCGGGGCCAGATCGTCGCCTTCTTCCACCAGGCGCACCGCGAAGACAGTGCCATGGGAGCCCGGCCACCGTTCGTGGTCGCACCAGATCACAGCCGTGTACAAAGACGGCTTGTAGGTCTCAGCGATATCACGCAGTTCCTGGGGAAGGATCTCGCGGCCATCTACGGTCGGGCCGCTGGTGGCGACACGTTTCCAGAACGAAACAAGGGAACGGGGCATGGGCGATAACTGCGCTCAATCGGTGATTTGAGCCGCCACGATATTCACCGACAGACCACCAAACAAACGGTTAACTTTTGCTTTGGTCCTATATCGCCGATATAGGTGGATGGCGGAATTTAACCTCGCGTTTCAAGCGTTTTCGCCGCATAGACTGCGGCCATGCCATACGCCCCCGAACTTAAAGAAGCTGCCAAACGTCTCTATTTACGCCGCTGTAAGCCGCGTGAAATTCAGGCGCAATTGTCCCTGCCCAACATCCGGATCGTTTACTACTGGATCCGCCAGGGTGAGTGGGACGATATGTTGTCGGATGAAGAGCCGCTGACAGCCGTTGGCCGGCGAATCACCCTCCTCCTGGACAAATCCACATCGCTGTCCAAAGGCGATCTGGACGAACTCGACCGTCTAACCACCGTCCGCGAACGACTGTTAAAGCAGACGACAAAACCGGCGCCGGTTTCGGTTGGAGATCCGCCGGCGGATGATGGCCAGCGTCGAGAAAATCAACGCAGTGACCGTCGAGAGCGCGGCGATCGCAGCGACAAAGGCGGGAAAAAGCGCGAGAAGAAAGCCAAGAACGAAGTCGGCGATCTAACGGAAGTGGACTTCCTCGACAAGTTCATCAGCAAGATGTACGGCTATCAGAAAGAACTGTTCGCGGCGAAGCAGAACCCGCTGACGAGCCGGATCCGGAACATCCTCAAAAGCCGCCAGGTGGGTCTGACCTACTACTTCGCCGGCGAAGCGTTCATGGACGCTGTGCTCACCGGTGACAACCAGATTTTCCTGTCGGCCAGTCGCGCCCAGTCCGAGATTTTCCGCAGTTACATCGTGTCGTTTGCCCAGGAGTGGTTCGGCCTGGAACTGACCGGCAACCCGATTGTGTTGAGCAAAGACGGCAAGCCGTGGGCCGAGCTGCGCTTTCTGAGCACCAACAGCAGTACCGCCCAGGGTCACCATGGCCATGTGTACGTCGACGAATATTTCTGGATTCGCGACTTCGAAAAACTGAACACCGTCGCCAGTGCCATGGCCACCCACAAGAAATGGCGTAAGACTTACTTTTCCACGCCCAGCGCAGTGTCGCATCAGGCCTACCCGTTCTGGACCGGCGAGAAATTCCGCAACAGCAAACGCAAGAACGCCAAGGATCCGTGGCCCAGCGAAGCACAAGCCGCAGCTGGCTCGCTGTGTCCGGACGGGCAGTGGCGCAAGGTCATCACCATCCTCGACGCCATCGCCGGCGGCTGTGATCTGTTCGACCTCGAGCAGCTGCAGCTGGAGTACGACGAAGACAAATTTCAGCAGCTGTTCATGTGCAAGTTCATCGACAGCACGCAGAGCGCCTTTTCCTTGGTCGACCTGGAGCGCTGCTATTCCGATCTGTCGTTGTGGGCCGACTACGACCCCGACGATCCGCGACCGTTCGGCAACAGCCCCGTGTGGATTGGCTACGACCCAAGCCGCACCCGCGACGATGCCAGCTGTGTGGTCATCGCCCCGCCGCTCGAGGACGGCGCCAAGTTCCGGATTCTGGAAAAGCACAGCTGGCGTGGCCAGTCGTTCAAGTACCAGGCCGAGCAGGTCAAAAAACTCACCGAGCGCTTCAACGTCCAGCACATCGGTATCGATACCACCGGCATCGGCTACGGCGTGTTCGACCTGGTGCGCGACTTCTATCCACGTGCGACTTCAATTCACTACAGCCTTGAGACGAAAAACACTCTGGTGCTGAAGGCACAGGACACGATTCAGGGCAGCCGCATCGAGTGGGACGCTGGCTGGAATGACATCGCTCAGGCGTTCCTGACGATTAAGCGCGGCACCACCGGCGGCGGGCAAGTGACGTACAGCGCATCGCGTACCGACGCATCCGGCCACGCCGACATTGCTTGGGCAATCATGCATGCCCTGGCCCATGAACCCCTCAACACCAACAAGCAGCGGCGCAGCCGCTACACACTCAGCGGATCAAGCACCAATGGGCAAACCAGTAAAAAACCAGCCGCAAAAACCAGCACCAGGTCCGATGCGGGCGTTTTCATTCGGTGCACCGGAGCAGGTTCTGACCGAGAACATCGGCCATTACCTTGGCGTGTTCGCCAGCCACGACGGAAAGACCTACACGCCGCCGGTGTCCCGCCAAGGCCTGGCCAAGCTGCTGCGCGCCAACGCTCATCACGGCGCCATTCCCGGGTTCAAGCGCAACCTGCTTCTGCGCGAGTTCATCGCGTCTGAGGGTTGTTCGGTTCAAACCATGAGCCGTGCGGGCTTGGATTTCATGGTGTTCGGCGAGGCGTACTTTCTGCGCAACCGCAATGCCTTTGGCCAGGTGCTGCAAATGGAGCATCTGCCGACGATCAACATGCGGGTCAAGGTGGGTGGCGGATTTGTAATGCTGCTGCCGGACGGCAAGCAAGTGGAGTTCGAGGAAGTTGAAGTCGAGCACGTCATGAATTACGACGTGGAACAGAACGTCTATGGCGTGCCCGACTACCTGGGCGGCATGCAGGCGCTGCTGCTCAATGAGGCCGCTACCCTCTTCCGCCGCCGCTACTACAGCAACGGCGCGCACGCCGGTTACATCTTCTACACCAACGATCCGAACCTGACCGAGGAGGACGAAGAGTCTCTGCGCGACCAGATCAGTGCGAGCAAGGGTGTGGGTAACTTCCGCTCGATGTTCGTAAACATCCCGGGCGGCAGCGAGAAGGCGATCCAAATCATCCCGGTTGGCGACTTCCAAGCCAAAGACGAGCTGGAGAAGGTCAAGAACATCACGCGTAACGACGTGATCGCCGCGTGGCGGATGAACCCAGCCCTGGCGGGCATCATTCCGGAAAACAGTGGTGGCTTCGGCGACATCGAGAAGATTGATCGTGTGTACACCAGCAATGAGATCCGCCCGATCTGCCAGCTGTTCGACCAGTTGAATGACACGTTGCGCGAAGACAGGAGAATCAGCTGGAGAACGCCAAATCAAGAAGCAAAAACCACTGAATAAATAGACAGTAGTAGGTGATTATCACTATAGGTGACGGCATAATGATGGCTCTGAAACCCTGGGGAGGGAACCATGCGAATTTACTGCACTGCCTGCGACTACAAAGGACGTATCAGTTCACGGGAGGAAATTACTCGTGGCTATGTGAAGCTCTACTGCCAATGCCTGGACGCGAAGTGCGGGCACACTTGGGTATCCGAACTTACATTCAAGCATTCCTTGAGACTTCCAGCCCAACACCTCGACACACTTCTTCTAGAGAGAATCAGAAGTTTGCCGCCGGATCAGCAGCAAGAACTATTCCTGCAGGTCGGCTCTTCGCAACCAGGCTGACCCAAGTACCCTGTTCGCAACCTCCCCGACGCGACCCAGCCTCCCCGTTCTCGTGGCCCCACTGCACATCTCTCAACATCTACACCGTAATGCCTGCATCGCAGGCATATAAGCCGCCTACACGATCTGAGCTGATACCCACAATTCTGGCGCGGCGGAACCCGCGTAGCGGCCGGTGGTCTGACAATTTCGCCCCAAAAATTTCAGCCGCGCCGCCCGATCGTGCCCGCGACCGCCGCTCGCAAATTTCGATTGCACCTCGGCGCGCCCAATTACCGCTTTTGACGCCCGCTGGATCCACGGCACTGAGTGCCGGGTATCCAGCACCGGGTGCAGGGCACTGCCCTGCCGCTGGGCGGGCGCGCAGCCCGCGATCCTCATAAAAAGCTGAGCGCAGCGAACTGAGCCCTTGGGCGAAGGCATCATCTTGTACCCAACACACTGACCCTGTGGACACCTCGAAAGCCTCTTTTTATACCCAACGGGGGTGCTGAGGGGGGTATAAAATTCCATTTAATTCAAAGGCTTTCTGGTTGCCCCGTTTGCGCGCCGGCGGCGCGGCTAAATTGCGCTGTAAAGGAGACGCACGCATGGCCGATTGCCGCCATGGCGATGCACGGCGGAAGGTTGGGTGCAGAGATAAGGTGTTTTATCGACTGCCAGACGTAGCCTGGCCTCGCAGGGGATGCGATCGTTTCGGGGGGCTAGGTGTCTGTCTTGACCTGGATGCTGCGCATCAGACGCGCCAGAGATTCGTCCACGCCACCTGACCTACTGTCGGGTGCCTGGGAAGCCCTAACACGACCGGGTGAATTGACCTGCTCTGGCATCTCCCCCTGGCTGTGAGCCACCTTGCGTGCCTCACTACGTTCCCAGTTGGTACGTGACTTCTCGCGCCGTAAGGCTTCCAGAGACGCCTTCTCCTGACGCGCTAGGCGAAGCCCGCTGATGTCACGCAGCTCCTTTTCACGCTTCTTCAGTGCGGCCTTTTTCGCCCGGTGCCAGAGGTACCGTACACCGAGGTCAGCAAAGAACTTTTCAGTGAATCGCACCAGGACACGAGTTCGCACCAGGTTAAGTCCAGCTTCGTCCTTTTCATCCAAGCGAATTTTCTCGACGCGCCGGTAAACATAGTCGGCCAGTTCCATGCTGTGCAGCAGGCGATTGAAGGACGCAGCAGAGACGCCGCTATCCTCTGCGACACCGCACTGGGTGTTGAGGAAAAACTGCCCCCGCTCGACGTCGAGCCATCCCATAACGCCTGTCGCCAGATCCAGGCGTAGAAGCATCTGCTCGGCAACCTTAGCCAGCGCATCGAATTTCTCAGAGCGTGTACGGCGGCCACCATGAATGGTGTCCAGATCGCGTAGGTACATACCGCGCAGGTCGCCGATTTGGCTCAGGCGCTTGAACGCCATCCGCAGAAGGGGGTTTTTGAGCTGCTGGCCAGTCAACCGGCGGGGAGCGGAATACCGGGGTGCGCGAGCAGGCGCTCGCAGAGCCGCGTGGGGATCTTTCTTGTCGCGATGCACAGCAGTAGGTCGGCCCTTTCTGGGGCCGGCCTTGCGGTCGCTCGTTCGCGATTTGATGTCCTTATCCGGCGGAGTCACAGGCGGGTGTTCACCTGTTGCAGGATAGGTTTCTGGTGCTGCTCGAGCAGCACGTCTTCGGCACGCGAGCGAAGCTCACCGCACCGCGCTTCGACTGACCGGAGCCTATCGACAAAGCTAGGTAGCTTGTCGATGTCTTGGAGGTCGATATGACCGTCTGCAAGGATCTCGCTGCCCAAGGCAACTGTATCGCCCAGTCTGGCCACGAGCAGGCCGAACGCACACAGCGGATTACCGTCACCTTCCTGCTCGCGTGCGCCAGTCAGACCGTGACGACTAGCAAGTTCATTGATGCAATCGTCTTTGAATTCGCCGTCAAGAGCTTCTACCCAAGCCTCTTCAAGCCAGCACGGCAAATCTACCTCACCGTTGAGCCAGCGGCCAACACGACGCAGCCAGGCCCCTGATGCTCTCAGAAACGCCGACGCGTCGTTGCCCTTGGCCAGCTCGTCGAAATCGGGCACGTCCTTGCTAGCAGCCTTGTCTGGAACGATGCGATGCAGGCTGCTGCTCAGTAACTGGGCAAAGTCGTCCTGGCTGAAACCGGTGCGCGCGATCATTTCAACGGCATGGGCCACCAGCACCTGATCACGGGACGTGGACATCTGTCCTAGATTGGACGTGTTCATACGAGCTTCTGCCCAATAACCTGCGAGTCACCACCAGCGGTCCCGCCCCCTAACTGGGGGGCAGGAAGAACTTTGTTTGATGGAAATGGGCGCAGTTCTTCAGCTGTGTAGGAGCCATCATCATGCACAGACACGATGATTTTCCGACCCAACCTGATTGCCTTATGTACGGCAGCGGGAGTGACCCCGAAGGCTTCCGCAACCGCTGCCTGACCAATTTTGGCGGCTAATTCAGACAATGAGATTTGATTCATAACAGGGCATCTCTGGGTAGACGCCACAATATTAACCTGAGGTATCGTCAGCCGCAACAAAAAAGATACCTACGGTATTCTTACGATCTCTTTAATAAGAAACCTTGGGTATTTCAAGAACGGCCATTAACGATGCCGCAGGTAAATTATTTTAATTTACCTCCGGTTTATCATTGCCCCCATGAATAAGAAGCCACCCCTTCCCCCCGAGCTTTTCGATGAGTGCAAAGCTGCCAACGAGCTATACCTCTCGAAGAAAAAAGAACTCAACTTAAACAAGCGAAAGATTGCCGATGAAATAGGCGTGAGTCCTGCTGCAGTGGCTCACTACCTGAACGGCATCAACGCACTGAACATCAAGTTTGCGTCCGCCTTAGCAAAGCTTTTGGGCGAGCCAGTTGAGAAGTTCAGCCCGCGTCTCGCTGCGGAAATATCGGGGCTTGCGGCAACCACTGGGCATGCCAATGTCAGCCCAATGCTGCAGCCATATAGAGACGCCAGGGAATACCCGTTAATAACTTGGGTAGACGCTGGCCAAGGGATCGAGTCATTAGCCAGTTACCCGTCGGGCATCTCTGACGAGTGGCTTAGCTCTACGGAGAATGCTGGTCCAAAGGGCTACTGGTTGAGGGTCAAGGGCAAGTCCATGACCTGTGACAGCCACCCCACCTTTCCAGAAGGCACACCCATCCTGATCCGTCCTGAGGGCTTTGATGTCATCAACGGGAAATTTTATGTTGCTCGAAACACTGTCAGTGGAGAGACGACATTCAAGCAGTACACGATGGACGCGGGTGTCGGTTACCTGGTGCCACTCAATCCCAGCTATCAACCGGTTGTGCTGGACGGCAACTGGGAAATCATCGGCCGGGCGATCGACGCCAAAATCACCGGAATGTAATGGCTGAGTCGGCAGGGCGACGTTCAGCCCTGCGATACTCCATATAGTGCTGATCGCCCGACACCGGCCACTGGCGCCAACACCTCCCGGCGGGGATAAATGCCATCCTTGGCAAGGTGCATCAGGCGAAACGCGGACTGCTCGATCACCTGGAGGTCAACGAACTCCCCTGCCGCCTGGCATTGCGCAACAGCCTGCTGGTGGGTTGCGTGAATATCAGCGCGCCACTGCTGGGCCTCCGTAGCCTCAATCGACTCCAGGATCACCAGCGACTTGAGCAAGGCGTGCGCCTCGCCATAATAGCGAGCGCGGTATTCGTTGGTGTTCTGACGGGCAAGATCACTGATTGCCCCTTCCAGCTGGTGCAGCAGTTGTTCCTTGTGGGTAAACATGCTGGCTCCATTCATTTACGGCATCCCTTTACATTCTTCTTCGCATCGGCCTGAGCCACGCCCGGTGGCGCACTGTGAACGACGATATGACCCTGCCCGATCTTGAAATTTTTAATCACCGCGATGCACACGTTCCACGCCTCACGCGCCACTGCTTCGCCAGATTCAACCACGTTGCCCTGGTCATCGATGATCGCCAGACGCGCAGGTCGGCCATCCGCTGTGGTGAACTTGTAGCCGCTGGTGACGTTGGCAGCGATACGGCCATTTTCCAGGGTTCCTGTCTCTGGGATGCCGATCATGGCCGTGCTCCTTGTTCAATTTGATCTGTGTACTTATTTACGATCAACGCGATGGTGTTTGCGTGCGATGCCCGATCAATCTGGGCACTGTCGATAGCCGGCCAATTCTCGGACTCGATAGCGGAATCGATATCCAAGTTCGCGCTCCTCCAACCCGACACGCTATGCGAGAGGATCTGCCTGTCTTGCTCTGAAAATTCGAAAGTCATAGTCATGCCTCCTCAAGCGGTCACGTAGCCGGCGGTGGTTTTTCGTAGTTCGCCCAAGTCGAGCGCTGCACGAAATAGCTTCATAGCTCGTCGGTTCCCGACACGAGCTGCAGCAGTGAAGTCACGAAGCGATATCGGCGTGCCTGGCGCAACTGTTCGCGTGATGTCGAGCAATGTCTTCATCAAGGCTCCGTCCGGTGATCCGAATAGATCCTGCTGCTCGCCAGATGCTGGATGTTCTGGGACTGTTGTCACTGTTGCCGTGACCGTTGCCGGTGTTGTCGAGGCCATCGTCTCTTGCAACGAGGGCTCGGACAGACTGCCAACTCGCAGTGCAGATCCAATCAACGCGGGCACCGCCTCCAAGGCAATCGCAAACCCGGCACACAGCAATATCGCCAACAGCTCCGGCAGCCCCACGGATGCCATCGGCCTGGCGCGCAGCTCTGTGAGTTCGACCGAGGCACGATCTAGCCGCTGCAGCACCTGCTCACGCTGCTCATCGATTCGTCCCAGGGCAGACGCTTCCAACTCTTGCGCCTTGCTTACAATGCCGCGCTCGCGCAGTTGCCGTGCCTGATCTCCGATCGAGCGAGCGTCTTTGTCCAGGAATTCGAGCTGCCGCAGCCCATCAGACCTGACCGCCTGCAGGTCAACCATGCGTTGTTCGGTTACAGCTGCGTGCCGCGCCTGGCCCGAAACGATGGATGTCAGTAGGCGATCGTAGGTAGCCCACGCTGATACTGCTGCCAACAACAGAGCCGAGGTGATCATCAGGACGGCATAGGCACGCTTGCCGGCTGCCAGCATTCCCAAAGCAATCGGCCAGGCTAGGTACTTGTATAGATCCAGCAGTACCGCCGCCGCGGCGAATACAGCAGCCAGCATCGGGTCAGCAATCAGCGTTGACATGGCCATGCCAACAGAGAGAGCAGTGACGCTGGAAAGGGCCACAGCGATGGCCAGCAACAGCCATCGAACACGCTGGCAGATGAGATGCTTAGGCATAGCTCACCCCCTGTTTGATTTGCCGTATCTGGGCAAGGGCCGAAGATAACTCCGCACGCAATCGTTGGTTTTCGTTTTGGAGTGATGCGGCGGCAATTGTTTGACCAGACCTCCAGCCCATCCAGTAAGGCAGAGCCATGGCAATCACCTGGCAAACAGACAAGCTCGCCAATATCAATAGGAGCTGAGAGTTGGTCATTGCCACTCCTTGATTTCGCGGACGAAATTGGAGAGCAGGTCGTAGGCTTTATCAGGATCTGCGGGCATCAGCGCCGGAGCAGAAATACCGGCACCACCTAATAAAAATCTGAAATACGTCTGTTCTGGATTCTCAGCGGCTGCTGTCAGTAGCAACCTGAGGTCATGCATTCCCGACTGCGGCAACAGATAGAGTCCACGGCGGCTTGTTGCAGCATTGCGCAACAAGAACTCCAGATCTCGATCGAGGATAGGCTGGGCCATACGCTCGTAATGTACGTTGGCCAGCTCTTCTACGAACTGCTCGACCCTATGAGCCGTATCGCCCTGAAGGCCAACGGTAAGCGTGTTTACCGTCTCACCCAACCGGACCTGCACAGCAACGTCGGAACCACATTGCTCGATCGTCAAATTGGCTAGGAGAAAACTCGGTGCGTAGTTGCAGACGAGAGGAAGGGGGAATACGCCGTTCTGTTTGACGTGCTCTGCCAGCTGCGCTCTGGCATCAAGAGAAAGGCTAAATGTAGGGCGAATCATGCGGTTGACCTCCGTTGAAATCAGGACACCCCTTTGGGTTCCTGAGTTGACGGACATAGATTAACCGCAGGTATCTTTTTAAATCAATACCTCAGGTATATAAAACCTGAGGTATGCGTTTCCGATCAGCCCAAATGCTGATTCGTCCACGTCAGACCAACAGCACCACATTCCAAACGTGTAACCCGCACGCAGTCCTCAACGTCCAGTTGATCAAGCAAGCACTCCCAGTCATCCAGCTTTTCACTTGCTAGTTTCGCAATGATCGTCCGTCTTCGCGTCTGCGCCGCCGAGCTATTGACCTGCCGATGAATGCGGCGGGAAAGCTGTTCGAATGGGGTATGCGATAGCTCAAGACCACCGGGATTGACGCTGTTGGACATTAAACGCTCCTTGCCTATACTGTACGTACAACCAGTATATGATAGCTCCTCGCCAGCCTACAACATCAGTCCCAGTCTTCGCTGGCCACCCACTCACCCGTCTTCCGGCTAATCTGCAAGAGCCTGTGCTGACCGGTACGGGAAAGCAGCTGCACATCAATAAACTTGCTCTTGCGATCCTCGTCGCCCATCCCTCTCATATAAACCACGATCCGCTGGAAGGTATCCATCACCAACTGGCGCACCTTTTCCCTGGCTGCGTAGTCACCCACAGCTACCAGGGCAGCCAGTTCTGTCCATTGCTCATGCTGCGCTGGCTTACCAGAACCCGCCGCTACCGCTAGTTCGTATTCAATGCTCGCCACATTCCTTTCTGCATCAAGCTGCTGCGCCTCCAGCTCGCGAGCTTTACGAACGAAAGAAACCGGCGCGGGGCCGTCATCATCTGCAAGCAGAGCTGCGGTGACTTTTTCGAGTTGGTTCGAAATTTTTTGTACCGCAGCCCGCGCACCCACCAGTTGATGGCGAAGGCCTTGACCATCGTCACCAAGTTGCATCAATCGCTGCAAGTTGAGTCGGTCAGAGCAGAAGTTCAGCAATGCTTTCTCAATCGGGACCACGCTGCACGAACCACCGGAGCCGCAGCCGTCGTTTCGGCTGTATGACACACAATGCAGGCGGCGATGGCCGTCTGCGAGCGTGCCGTCAGCACGGGCGCGGCTCATATAGTTCTGTCCGATGACGGCGGTACCGCAATAGCCGCAGTAAGTCAGGCCGATGCCAGTGATAATCCCTGGAATCTCGCCTTTCATCCTGCGCCGTAATCTTTGGCCACCCATGTGCTGCAACTCGGCCCATTCCGTTTCCGACAATAGCCGTGGGTAGTAGTCCTCAAGGACAAACTCCTCACCCTCAACTGTCAGGCTCTTAGCTCCTCGCAGTGCCTTGAGCTTGATCATCCGGTAGATCTGCAGAGTGGTAATTCCAACGTCGCTGTAACTAAGCCCCTCGTCGTGCAAGATACGAACTGCGCGAGCCGCCCCCATCCCCTCCAGATACAGTTGCAGAGCTCGACGTACGGTAGCAACTCGCTCAGGAATAAATTCCCATTCGGTACCAGTCCACTTGAGCCACTGAGGATCTTTGCCGTTGCGGATCTGGCCCCGATAGGTGCCAGCTTGCCAAGCCTCGCATAGTCGCCGGATCGAGGCCTTCACTCGCTTGCTCTTAGTGTCCGACTCTTCGTGAGCGCGGATCATGACCAGGAGCGAGTAAACAAGGTCCATCGGCTGGGCCTTCAACCCGGCGCGGTTGTACTCCCGGCCATCACTGGCGGTCACTACGGTAATGCCGGCATTGATAATTTGCGCAAGTTGGGCTTGAGCCTGGATCGGCTCAGCACGGCTCAAACGATCCAGCCCTTCCACGACCAGGACTGAGCCGGACGCGATTCGGCCTTCCTCGATCGCCACCAGGAAAACCCCGAGGGCTCCCTGGGTAACGTGGCGTTGGTGATATGCGGATAGACCTTCGTCACGCATGGATAGCGATTCGTCGAGCACCAGGCCTTTTTCAGCGGCCCACTTCTGGGCGTACTGCAACTGACGATCGGCGCTACCACCGGTGGACTGTCGAGGGTCTGAGAAGCGCAAATAGCTGTATACTCGCGCACCGTTTTTAGCCATTAGAAAAAAGACCCTGATGAGGATCATCCTATGATGACAGTAAAAGCCCCGCGTGTAGGAATGATATCGTTAGGGTGCCCGAAAGCTCTGGTCGACTCCGAACGGATCCTGACCCAGCTGCGCATGGAAGGCTATGACGTGGTGTCCACTTACCAGGACGCCGACGTCGTGGTGGTCAACACTTGCGGCTTTATCGACTCGGCCAAGGCTGAATCTCTGGAAGTGATCGGCGAAGCGATCAAGGAGAACGGCAAGGTCATCGTCACCGGCTGCATGGGCGTGGAAGAAGGCAACATCCGCAACGTGCACCCGAGCGTGCTGGCCGTGACCGGTCCGCAGCAGTACGAGCAGGTAGTCAACGCTGTGCACGACGTCGTGCCGCCGCGCAAAGACCACAACCCGCTGATCGATCTGGTGCCACCGCAAGGCATCAAACTGACCCCGCGCCACTACGCCTACCTGAAGATTTCCGAAGGCTGCAACCACAGCTGCAGTTTCTGCATCATCCCGTCGATGCGCGGCAAACTGGTCAGCCGTCCAGTAGGTGACGTGCTCGACGAAGCCCAGCGTCTGGTCAAATCCGGCGTCAAAGAGCTGCTAGTGATCTCGCAGGACACCAGCGCTTATGGTGTCGACGTGAAATACCGCACCGGCTTCTGGAACGGCGCGCCGGTGAAAACCCGCATGACCGAACTCTGCGAAGCGCTGAGCACGCTGGGCGTCTGGGTGCGTCTGCACTACGTTTACCCATACCCGCACGTCGACGAGCTGATCCCATTGATGGCCGCCGGCAAGATCCTGCCGTACCTGGACATCCCGTTCCAGCACGCCAGCCCGAAAGTGTTGAAGTCGATGAAACGCCCGGCGTTCGAAGACAAGACCCTGGCGCGGATCAAGAACTGGCGCGAAATCTGCCCGGACCTGATCATCCGTTCGACCTTCATTGTTGGCTTCCCGGGCGAAACCGAAGAAGACTTCCAGTACCTGCTGAACTGGCTGACCGAAGCCCAGCTCGATCGCGTCGGCTGCTTCCAGTACTCGCCGGTTGAAGGCGCACCGGCCAATGACCTCGATCTGGACATCGTGCCGGACGACGTCAAGCAGGATCGCTGGGATCGCTTCATGGCGCACCAACAAGCCATCAGCTCGGCGCGCCTGCAACTGCGCATTGGCCGCGAAATCGAAGTGCTGGTGGACGAAGTCGACGAGCAAGGCGCGGTTGGCCGCTGCTTCTTCGATGCCCCGGAAATCGATGGCAACGTGTTTATCGATAACGGCAGCAACCTCAAGCCGGGCGACAAGGTCTGGTGCAAAGTGACTGACGCTGACGAATACGACTTGTGGGCTGAGCAGATCTAACCCCGCACACCACTGTAGGAGCTGCCGCAGGCTGCGATCTATTGATCTTGTTTTTTAAAATCAAAAGATCGCAGCCTTCGGCAGCTCCTACAGGATTTTTTCGCCGCGTCAGAAAGCCCCGCTCTTTTCTTGAAGATGCGGGGCTTTTTTACGGCTATCGTTTACCGGGGGACGGACTCCCTTGAAACGGACAAGAGGCAAACGCGCATGCGTCACCATTCGGTCATCCACACGCCGAAACTCAGCGATTATCAGGAACTGACCCGGGTCTGGGAGGCCTCGGTCCGCGCGACCCATGATTTTCTGCCGGACAGCTATATAGAGCTGCTGCGCAATCTGGTGCTCACCCGCTACCTCGACGCGGTAATGCTTATCTGCACCAAGGACAGCCACCAGCACATCACCGGGTTCGCCGGCGTTGCAGCGGGCAAGATAGAAATGCTGTTTATTGACCCCGCGCATCGCGGTCAAGGCCTGGGCAAGCGATTATTGCGTTACGCCATGGAGCACCTGAACGCCGATGAACTGGACGTCAACGAACAGAACCCGCAGGCGCTGGGGTTTTACTTCAAGCAGGGTTTCGAAGTGATCGGACGTTCGGAGGTCGATGGCATGGGCCAGCCGTATCCGTTGCTGCATATGCGCTTGCGCCAGACCGAGCAACGCTCAGGTAACGGCTGACACAATATAGATCCTTGTGGGAGCTGGCTTGCCAGCGATGCAGACGCCGCGGTCTGGCAAATACATCGAGGTGATGCCATCGCTGGCAAGCCAACTCCCACAAGTAATGCGAACGCACCGAAATGGAACCGGGCTTAACCGGCGCCACACAGGTACAATGCCCACCCCTTTTTTGTTACGGCCCTGTCATGACTGACCCGATTCGCCTCTCCAAACGCCTCATCGAACTGGTCGGTTGCTCCCGCCGGGAGGCCGAGCTGTTCATTGAGGGCGGCTGGGTCACCGTGGACGGCGAAGTCATCGACGAGCCGCAATTCAAGGTCGAAGGCCAAAAGGTCGAGCTCGACAAAGACGCCAAGGCCACCGCGCCTGAGCCAGTCACTATTCTGCTCAACGTCCCTGCCGGCATGGATACCGACAGCGCAATGCAGCTGATCAGCGCCGAAACCCTGAGCGAAGAACACCGCTACGGCAAACGCCCGTTGCGCGGACACTTCCTGCGCCTGAGCACCAGCGCCGACCTGCAGGCCAATGCCAGCGGTCTGCTGGTATTCACCCAGGATTGGAAAATCCTGCGCAAGCTCACCGCCGACTCCGCCAAGATCGAGCAGGAATACGTGGTTGAAGTAGAGGGCGAGATGGTCGCTCACGGCCTCAACCGCCTGACCCACGGCCTCACCCACAAGGGCAAGGAGTTGCCGGCGGTCAAAGCCAGCTGGCAGAACGAAAACCGCCTGCGCTTCGCCATGAAAAACCCGCAGCCGGGGATCATCGCCCAGCTCTGCCAGGCCGTTGGCTTGAAGGTTATCAGCGTGCGCCGCATCCGCATTGGCGGTGTGTCCATCGGCAAGGTGCCAGTCGGCCAATGGCGCTACATGTCCGGCAAAGAGAAGTTCTGACGACTCTGTTTTGCCGCCCCACATTTTCGGCAGCGCCCCGCGCGATGCCCACAGCGAAAGATCAGGATTGCCCACATGATTCATAACGACGTATTGCGCAGCGTGCGCTACATGCTCGACATCAGCGACAAGAAAGTCATTGAAATCACCAAGACCGGCGGCATGGAAATCGCCCTAGAAGACCTGGTGAAATACCTCGACAAGAAAGAAGAAGACGAAGAAGGCTTCGTGCGCTGCCCGGACGAAGTCATCGCGCACTTCCTCGACGGTCTGGTGATCTTCAAACGTGGCAAGGACGAAAGCCGTCCGCCACAGCCGATCGAAGTGCCGGTGACCAACAACATCATTCTGAAAAAGCTGCGCGTGGCCTTCGAACTGAAAGAAGACGACATGCACGCAATCCTCAAGGCTGCCGAGTTCCCGGTGTCCAAGCCTGAGCTGAGCGCACTGTTCCGCAAGGTTGGCCACACCAACTATCGCCCATGTGGCGATCAACTGCTGCGCAACTTCCTCAAGGGCCTGACTCTGCGCGTTCGCCCGCAGTAAGCCCCGCCAGCCTTGAGCCGCCCGGGCGGCGGCTTGAGGCTCGGCTGTATGAATCCCCATTCCTCGCAAAAATAGTGGCTCCGCTTTTCGTGGCTGACGACTAGGGTGTATTGATCCCTAGCATTCAGGATTCGCCATGCACCCATACTTTTCCCTGCAAGGCCGCACCGCTCTGGTGACCGGCGGCACTCGTGGTATCGGCAAAATGATCGCCAAGGCCTTTGTCGAGGCCGGCGCCCGGGTTTTCGTCTGCGCCCGGGATGCCGAGGCCTGTCATCAAACGGCCGAAGAACTCGGCGCGTTGGGCATATGCCACGGCGTGGCAGCGAATCTGGCGACTGAAGAAGGCGTTCAGGAGTTGGCCGCTCGATTGGCCGAGCAGATCACTCACCTGGATATTCTGGTGAACAACGCCGGCACCACCTGGGGCGCGCCGCTGGAGAGCTACCCGGTCAAGGGCTGGGAGAAAGTCATGCAGCTCAACGTGACGTCGGTGTTCAGTTGCATCCAGCAGTTTCTGCCGCTATTGCGCCAGGCCGGCTCAGCGGCGAATCCGGCGCGGATCATCAATATCGGATCGGTGGCGGGGATTTCTTCCTTCGGCGAGCAGGCCTATGCCTATGGGCCAAGCAAGGCTGCCTTGCATCAGTTGTCACGGATTCTGGCCCGCGAACTGGTGAGCCAGCACATCAACGTCAACGTGATCGCACCGGGCCGATTCCCGAGCAAGATGACCCAGCATATTGGCAATGATCAGCAAGCATTGGCCGAAGACACGGCGCTGATTCCGATGAAACGTTGGGGGCGCGAAGAAGAAATGGCAGCGCTGGCGATCAGTCTGGCGAGCACGGCCGGGGCGTACATGACCGGGAATATCATTCCGCTGGATGGTGGGTTCAGCCTCTGAAATCGGCGTAGCCGATTGGAAAAGATCGCAGCCTTCGGCAGCTCCTACACAGGATCGGCGAACATCCTGTAGGAGCTGCCGAAGGCTGCGATCTTTTGATCTTTAGGGCATCATTCCCACCCTACCCCGTCTCGACCTCAAACCATGACTTACAGCGTCTCCCCCATCGGCTTTGTCCGCTCCTGCTTCAAGGAGAAGTTCGCCATCCCGCGCCAACCGCAATTGGCGCCCGCCGCCCGTGGCGTGCTGGAACTGGTGCCGCCGTTCGATCAGGGTGACGCCGTGCAGGGTCTGGAACAGGTCAGTCACGTCTGGCTGCTGTTCCTGTTCCATCAGGCTCTGGAAGAAAAACCGCGCTTGAAAGTGCGCCCTCCCCGGCTCGGCGGCAACAAATCCATGGGCGTGTTCGCCACTCGCGCCACCCATCGTCCGAATGGCATTGGCCAATCCGTGGTGAAACTGGACAAGGTCGAAGCCAATCGCCTGTTCATCTCCGGTATCGATCTGCTCGACGGCACGCCGGTTCTCGACATCAAACCTTACGTGCCTTACGCCGACATCATCCCCGACGCCTCCAACAGCATCGCCAGCGCTGCGCCGCGACTGATTGACGTGCAGTGGACGGACACCGCGCTGCAACAAGCGCACACACACGCACAGCGCCTGGCCGAGCCGTTGGTTGAGTTGATCGAGCAGTGTCTGGCGCAGGATCCGCGCCCGGCGTATCAGACGCCAGCGCCGGAACGTGAATACGGCGCACAATTCTGGGATCTGGACGTGCGCTGGCATTACCCGGTGCCGGAGCAGATTCGCGTCCTCGAAGTCATCCCCGCCAACGCGTAAGCCCCGAAAACCAAAAAGCCCGCGCTGCCTTTTCGGGCAACGCGGGCTTTTGCTTTGTGTAGGAGCTGCCGAAGGCTGCGATCTTTTGATCTTGTTTTTAATGGATCAAGATCAACAGATCGCAGCCTTCGGCAGCTCCTACAAGGAAATGTTTCAGGCATGAAAAAGCCCCCATTACCTGTGCAGGCAATGGGGGCTTTTCAGTGGTGCTTACTTCTCGACGAACGCACGCTCGATCAGGTAATCACCCGGCTCGCGCATGCGCGGCGAGACTTTAAGGCCGAAGCTGTTCAACACTTCACTGGTCTCGTCGAGCATGCTCGGGCTACCGCACAGCATGGCGCGGTCGTCCTGCGGGTTGATCGGCGGCAGGCCGATGTCGCTGAACAGCTTGCCGCTGCGCATCAGGTCGGTCAGGCGGCCTTCGTTCTCGAACGGTTCGCGGGTCACGGTTGGGTAGTAGATCAGCTTGTCGCGCAGCGCTTCGCCGAAGAACTCGTTCTGCGGCAGGTGCTCGGTGATGAATTCGCGGTAGGCGACTTCATTCACATAGCGAACGCCGTGGCACAGGATCACTTTTTCGAAACGCTCGTAGGTTTCAGGGTCCTGGATCACGCTCATGAACGGCGCCAGACCGGTGCCGGTGCTGAGCAGGTAAAGGTGTTTGCCAGGTTTCAGGTCATCCAGTACCAGCGTGCCCGTAGGCTTTTTGCTGATGATGATCTCGTCGCCTTCCTTCAGGTGCTGCAACTGCGAAGTCAGCGGGCCATCAGGCACCTTGATGCTGAAGAACTCCAGATGCTCTTCCCAGTTCGGGCTGGCGATCGAGTAAGCGCGCATAAGCGGGCGGCCATTTGGTTGTTGCAGGCCGATCATCACGAACTGCCCGTTCTCGAAGCGCAGGCCCGGGTCGCGGGTGCACTTGAAGCTGAACAGGGTATCGTTCCAGTGATGAACACTGAGGACACGCTCGTGGTTCATGTTGCTCATGTACGTTTGACTCCTGGATATTGGGTCTGCGCGTCTCTTGAAGCCAATGATGGCAGGCCGACGGTGCGCAATTGCATCGCATTCTAATAGCGACGACAATATCTGTTAACTGGATTATTAAGATAAGGGTTATCGGTTATATCGATATGCGATTTACTCTCCGTCAACTGCAAGTCTTCGTCGCCGTCGCCCAGCAGGAAAGCGTGTCCCGTGCTGCGGGTCTGCTCAACCTTTCACAATCGGCCGCGAGCACCTCGATCACCGAATTGGAGCGCCAGTCCAGCTGCCAGCTGTTCGACCGCGCCGGCAAACGGCTGAGCCTCAACGCCCTCGGCAAACAGCTGTTGCCGCAAGCGGTGGCCCTGCTCGATCAGGCCAAAGAGATCGAAGACCTGCTCAACGGCAAGTCCGGTTTCGGCTCGCTGGCCGTCGGCGCGACGCTGACCATCGGCAATTACCTGGCGACCCTGCTGATCGGCAGCTTCATGCAGCGCCATCCGGAAAGCCAGGTGAAGCTGCACGTTCAGAACACCGCTAACATCGTGCAACAGGTCGCTCACTATGAAATTGATCTGGGTCTAATCGAAGGCGATTGCAGCCATCCGGACATCGAAGTGCAGAGCTGGGTCGAGGATGAACTGGTGGTGTTCTGCGCGCCGCAGCATCCACTGGCCAAACGCGGCAGCGCGAGCATGGAAGAGTTGACGCACGAGGCGTGGATTCTGCGCGAACAAGGCTCCGGCACGCGCCTGACGTTTGATCAGGCCATGCGTCACCATCGCAGCGCACTCAATATCCGGCTTGAGCTGGAGCACACCGAAGCGATCAAACGCGCAGTGGAATCGGGGCTGGGGATTGGCTGCATTTCGCGGCTGGCGCTGCGTGATGCATTCCGGCGCGGGAGCCTGGTGGCGGTGGAAACGCCAGATATGGATCTGGCGCGGCAGTTCTACTTCATCTGGCACAAACAGAAGTACCAGACCTCGGCCATGCGCGAGTTTCTCGAACTGTGCCGCGCTTTCACCGCCGGGGTTCAGCGCAGCGACGAGATCGTCTTGCCGACTATCGCTTAAAGCAGAATCACGGCCCACACCAGCGCAATCATGCTCAGCGCGACAAATTGCGCGGCGCTGCCCATGTCCTTGGCGTTCTTGGACAGTGGGTGCAGCTCCAGCGAGATGCGGTCGATGGCCGCTTCCACTGCCGAGTTCAGCAGTTCGACGATCAGCGCCAGCAGACACACGGCGATCAACAGCGCCTGTTCAACACGGCTGACATTCAGAAAGAACGTCAGTGGTACCAGCACCACATTAAGCAGCACCAGTTGGCGGAATGCCGCTTCGCCGGTAAAGGCTGCGCGCAGACCGTCCAGCGAGTAACCGGAGGCGTTGAGGATGCGTTTCAGGCCGGTCTGGCCCTTGAAAGGTGACATAAAGTAGAAACCAACCAAAAAGGAGTGGGAAAGCTAGATCAACCAAAGTCAAAAAAGCGTGAACGCGCCAGCCATTACTGGCTCGCAATTGACTCAAGTTGTTGCAGAAGCAATGCCGCCTGCGTTCGTGTACGCACATTCAGCTTGCGAAAGATCGCCGTGACATGAGCCTTGATGGTCGCTTCCGACACGCTCAACTCATAGGCAATCTGCTTGTTCAAAAGGCCTTCGCAGACCATGGTCAATACTCGGAACTGCTGGGGTGTCAGGCTGGCCAGGCCATCGCTGGCGGCTTTGGCTTCGGCAGAAACGCTGACCGCTTCAAAAGCTTGCGGTGGCCAGAACACATCGCCATCGAGCACTTTGCGCACGGCTTCCTGAATCACGCTGAGGTCGCTGGACTTGGGAATAAAGCCACTGGCGCCGAACTCGCGGGATTTGACCATCACCGAGGCTTCTTCCTGCGCCGAGACCATCACCACCGGAATTTGCGGGTATTGGCCGCGCAACATCACCAACCCGGAAAACCCGAAAGCGCCGGGCATGTTCAGATCCAGCAGGACCAGATCCCAGTCAGCCTTTTCTGTCAGTCGCGTTTCCAGCTCGGCGATGCTCGCCACTTCCACCAGCCGTACATCCGGGCCAAGGCCCAGCGTCACCGCTTGATGCAGGGCGCTACGAAACAGGGGGTGATCATCGGCAATCAGGATGTCGTATGTGGCCATTTTTCAAATGATCCTGTTTTTTGATGGCAGACCCGGTCTATTCGGCTCTGGCCAAAGCAACTCAAGATGCCGCTTGCAGCGGCATCCATAGGGGCACGTTCAACGCCAATAACCAGCAAACACGGCGTTTCAAACCTTGGCCGCACCCTAATCGGCGCCAAGCATGCCCAGCGAAGACAGGGTGGTCAAGCAACACGGCCGCAGCAATGTGCAGTATGGGCCACTATTGGGCCAAGTCCGCCTGCGGCTTTCGTATAAAGGCTTGCAACTCGGCGTGGGCCGGCGTTGCTTCATTCATATCCAATTGCTGTTTGGCACCCAGATAATGCTGGCTGAACACATCGAAATAAGCGTCCAGTGCCGATGCGGCGTCGCTGTCACCTGCCAGTTCCAGACACAGTGCTGCGACTTCGGCGGTGCACAGATGCTCGCTGCGGGTCGAGCGGCGCAAACGGTAGCGCGACAGTTTGTCGGGCAGCAGGCTGAGAATCGGCAAGCGCTCGAAGTACGGGCTCTTGCGGAAAATCTTGCGCGCCTCGGTCCAGGTCGCGTCCAGCAGAATAAACAGCGGGCGCTTGCTGCTATCGAGTTCGACGGTGTTGGTCACCCGCGACGGCTCGACATATTCCCCGGGAAACACCAGGTACGGCTGCCACTGTGGGTCATTGAGCAGCGCCAGCATCTGCGGGTCAGGCTCGGTACGTGACCAGATGAATGCGTGGTTATCCCGTACCACATCAGCAATCAGCCAACCGGTGTTGCTCGGTTTGAATACTTCCTTGCCGGTCATGATCAGGCACACACCCGAGCGGGAGTCGACGCTTGGCCGCCAGGCGCACAGGCAATGGCTGATGATCACCCGACAGTCGCGGCAGCGCTCGGAGCGAAAGCCTCGGGCCTGAATCGGCTTGATGCCCTCGTCCTCGCGCTGATCGCGCAGGCGGGCTACGGCGTTGGGGGCATGATTGATCACGGGCGGCGCCACACAGCAGGGAAACTCGACACGAACAACACTCGGCAGGGCAATAAAGACCGCAAGTTTACCAGAGCGACAGGGACAAACCTGTACCGTCCAGACTGGCTCCCCTATAATTCGCCGCCACTGAACGCACAGTCACGTGGCTGGTCGAAACACCAGTCACTGAACCAGGAGAGTTTCATGCTGCGCCTTATCGTTCCCACCGCTGCCATTCTGCTGGCGTCGTCCTTCACCGCTCAAGCTGCATCCTTGAGTGAGCAGAATCTGAACAGAGAGCTGCGCAACGTCGCCGCCCAAAGCAGCGTCGGCACGCCACGGGCAATCAACGAAGACATTCTTGATCAGGGCTACACCGTTGAAGGCACTCAGTTGATCAATCACCTGAGCGTACAAAAGAGCCACGCCGACAAAATGCGCGCAGACCCCAAAGCCGTGTATTTCCAGTTGGGTGCTTCGGTTTGCAACAACCCATCGTTCCGCAAGCTGATGGCCAAAGGCGCGATCATGCGTTACGAATTTACCGAAGTGAAAACCAACAAGGCTGTTGGCGCTGCCAGCTACCAGGATTCAGATTGCCCGAAAGCCGCTCCGGCGAAAAAGAAGTAATCATCGCGAATTGGCGCGCCGCTGTTCATCCTCGGCGCGCAATTCGGCCACCAGGGCCTGTAAATAACGCGAACGACGCTCCCCGCCTGCCAGCCTTCGGCAGCACTCCTCTTCGAGACTCACTTGGTTCGTCTCGGCTGCTGCTTTCAACATCCGATACAGCTGCGTATCGATTTCCAGAACCACTCTGGCCATGTATCCCGCCTCCTTGCTACCCACAAATCCTTGAATAGCGTGCTCCTTGCGTACGGTCAGTAATGCCAAGTTGTAGCAAGGTGCCTGTAGGTTAGTTAATCAGAGGGTTCGCCGTTCGGCGCACGTTCGGACGAGCGGTGAAGCCATCGACCGAACAATCAACAAGCGATTGCCATCCGCAACGCTGCAGCGCAATGATCAAATCAGCGAAATCACCCGCAAGGGTCTAGATTCAGAGTATTCACAATCAATTTTCAGCGGCAGGAAAAGGAACTGTCGATTGTGTGTTTTCGCAGCGCAGCCCTGACGCCGCGCGTCAGGGCGGCCCGCTCCGTGCAGAAGGAGACGTTGAATGCCTTACCAACCGAATGACCTCCTAAACCGTCATTTTCAGGAAAGCGGCCCCGACCTCATCAGCCAGGTCGAAGAACAACTCAGCCGTGTTTCTCCCAACAGCCCAAATATTCCCATCTACCGAGACATGATCCTGACGGTGCTGCGCATGGCCCAGGAAGACCACAACCGCTGGAACGCCAAGATCACGTTGCAAGCCCTGCGCGAGCTGGAGCAGGCGTTTCGGGTTCTGGAAAAATTCAAGGGCCGGCGCAAGGTCACCGTGTTCGGCTCGGCGCGCACGCCGGTTGAGCACCCGCTGTATGCACTGGCCCGGGAGCTCGGCGCGAAACTGGCGAGTTCGGACATGATGGTCATCACCGGTGCCGGTGGCGGCATCATGGCCGCCGCCCACGAAGGCGCAGGGCGTGATCACAGCCTCGGGTTCAACATTACCCTGCCCTTCGAACAGCATGCCAATCCGACCGTGGACGGTACCGGCAACCTGCTTCCGTTCCACTTCTTCTTCACCCGCAAGCTGTTCTTCGTCAAGGAGGCCGACGCATTGGTGCTGTGCCCGGGCGGCTTCGGCACGCTGGATGAAGCACTGGAAGTGCTGACCCTGATCCAGACCGGCAAAAGCCCACTGGTTCCGGTGGTATTGCTCGACTCACCGGGCGGTACGTTCTGGCAAGGCGCGATGGATTTCATCCGCCAGCAACTGGAGGAAAACCGCTACATCCTGCCAACCGACATGAAGCTGATGCGATTGGTCTACACCGTCGAGGAAGCGGTGGAACAGATCACCCAGTTTTACAGCAACTTCCACTCCAGTCGCTGGCTCAAGGGGCAATTCGTGATTCGCATGAATCACAAGCTCAGCGATCAGGCGTTGGAGCATATGCAGGAAGCCTTTGCCGATCTGTGTTTGAGCGGCCATTTCCATCAGCATGTTTACAGCGGCGAAGAACACGACGACGCCCAGTTCAGCCATCTGGCGCGATTGGCTTTTGCCTTCACCGCCCGCAATCAAGGGCGCTTGAGGGAACTGGTCGACTACATCAACTTGCCGGAAAACTGGGCCCACTCCCAACCGCAAGCCGCGCAACGCAGCAGAGAACCCTCGAAGGTAATTTGAAGGCAAAAAAAAACGGCCCGCTATTTTCATAGCGGGCCGTTTCGTTGCAACCGTTCTAATCGTCCATCCCTCTACCGCTGAACAAGCGGTTGATCATCTCCATCGAGAAGCCCCGATACGCCAGGAACCGGCCTTGTTTGGCCCGTTCCCTGGCATCAATCGGCAAATGCCCGGAGAATTTCCGTTGCCAGGTTTCCTGAAGTTGCTCCTGCCAACTGATACCGCTTTCGCGCAGGGCGAGTTCGATATCGGCACGTTGCAATCCACGCTGGCTCAGCTCCTCACGAATTCGCAGAGGGCCATAACCGGAACGGGCTCGGTAGGAAACAAAGCTTTCAAGATAACGGGCTTCGGAAAGCAGCCCTTCTTCCGTCAAACGGTCGAGGGCTGTTTCGATCATTTCCGCCTCAGCGCCGCGCTGACGCAGTTTACGCGTCAGCTCGACTCGACCGTGCTCGCGACGTGCGAGCAGGTCCATGGCGGTTCGCCGCACCGCGACGAGGGTATCGAGTACAAGTGTCATTCAAAGACTTCAAACGTCGACATCGGCCTCAGCCATATCGTCGACTTTGTCCTTGGCCAGCGAAGCCTTGACGTCTGCTGCCGGGGCCAGCAGCTTGTCACGCAGTTGCTTCTCGAGCTTCTTGGCGATTTCCGGATTGTCTGCCAGGAACTTGGCCGAGTTGGCCTTGCCCTGACCGATCTTGGTGCCTTCATAGGCATACCAGGCGCCGGACTTCTCGACGAAACCGTGCAGCACGCCCAGATCAATCATCTCACCGTTGAGGTAGATGCCTTTGCCGTAAAGAATCTGGAACTCGGCCTGACGGAACGGCGAAGCGACCTTGTTCTTCACAACCTTGACGCGGGTTTCGCTGCCGACCACTTCGTCGCCTTCTTTCACCGCGCCAGTACGGCGGATGTCGAGACGAACCGAGGCATAGAACTTCAGCGCGTTACCACCGGTGGTGGTTTCCGGGCTACCGAACATCACGCCGATCTTCATACGAATCTGGTTGATGAAGATAACCAGGCAGTTGGCGTTCTTGATGTTACCGGTGATTTTACGCAGCGCCTGGGACATCAGACGGGCTTGCAGGCCCACGTGCATGTCACCCATTTCGCCTTCGATTTCAGCCTTCGGCACCAGTGCAGCCACGGAGTCGACGATGATCACGTCAACGGCGTTGGAGCGCACCAGCATGTCGGTGATTTCCAGAGCCTGTTCACCGGTGTCCGGCTGGGAAACCAGCAGGTCATCGACGTTGACGCCCAGTTTGCCGGCGTACTCAGGGTCGAGGGCGTGTTCGGCGTCGACGAATGCGCAGGTCGCGCCAGCTTTTTGAGCCTGGGCGATCACGGACAGTGTCAGTGTGGTTTTACCGGAAGATTCTGGACCGTAGATTTCAACGATACGGCCTTTTGGCAGGCCGCCAATGCCGAGTGCAATGTCCAGACCCAGAGAGCCAGTGGAGATAGCCGGGATGGCCTGACGGTCCTGATCGCCCATACGCATTACGGCACCCTTGCCGAATTGACGTTCGATCTGACCCAGGGCCGCAGCCAAGGCTTTCTTCTTGTTGTCGTCCATTAAAGTCCTCACGTAATCAATAAGGCCTGACGGCCAACACCTGTATAAGTAGCCAGTATTATTCCACAGCGTTCGCGGATCGCCTACCCCTGATTTTCGATTTCTCGTGCCGCTAGTCGCATGAGCCCTTCTAGCGCGGCCTTCACCGTTTGTCGGCGGACATCATCGCGATTGCCCGCGAAGTGCTGCACTTCACTGGAAACCGCATCGCCAACGCCCCAAGCCAGCCACACGGTGCCCACCGGTTTGTTTGGCGTGCCACCGTCGGGCCCGGCCACACCGCTGACCGCTACGGCGAACCGCGCCAGGCTCTGTGCCTGCGCACCCCGCACCATCGCCTCGACCACCTCGCGACTGACTGCGCCCACCGAGTCGAACAACTCGGCCGGCACATTCAGTTGCTGGGTTTTCTGCCGGTTGGAGTACGTCACGTAACCGGCCTCGAACCACGCCGAGCTGCCCGGAATCCGCGTGATGGCTTCGGCAATCCCGCCGCCGGTGCAGGACTCGGCGGTGGTGACGTGGGCATTGAGCACTTGCAGACGTCGGCCAAGCTCGGCTGCCAGTTGAGTGATCTCTTTCACGGTGCTCTCCGGATCGTGTGGAATGCGTACCACCGTACACGAGCCGGTTGCGCTTTCAATACACAAGCTTATTCAAAATGTTCGGGCGCCAACGCTCTGACATAGGCCTGACAAGCCTGCAAGGCAATCAGTCCGCGATCGCCTTCGTCGGTGATGGCGACAATTCGTTGAGCATGCGCCGGGTCAAGTCGGGCGCGTACGGTTGCATGATCCACGCCGCCGGTGCCGGAGGCGGCTGGCACTGCACAGCCTGCGGCAACGTCGCCTGCGTCGAGGAGGACTGACAGGCGCACATCAGCAGTGGCAAGACGATCGCGCAGGCGATCCTGATCACGTTGGGCATCGCTCAGCGCTCGATAGTGGGTTCGTTCACTGGCCGCGAGCCGCTGCTCCAGTGCCAGGCGTTTATCCTGCTCGGCTTGTTGCGCGGTGGCTGCGGTCAGGGTCAGTTGATTGAGGACTTCTGCGTTTAACCGAGCCTGTTCGGCCAGTTGCCGTTCGTAGCGCCACTCCTGAAACTGCCAAGCCGCGGCAAACGCACCAGCGGCCAGCGACAAGATGCCGATCACTCGCCAGGGAATTGGCATAACACCGCCCTCGCCCGCGCCCAGATGTCGAGCCGATCCTGCAGGCCATTCAACCCGCCGTTGATACGCCGGGTGATGGTGTTGAACTGATCGCGATCGGCGAGCTCGTTCAAGCCATTCTTTTCCCAGAACCACGCGGCGGATTCAGCGGCCCATTGCGGCTGCTCCAACAGTTCCGGCAAGGACAGCAGACGCTCATCGCCGAACAGCCCGACGCTGCATTGACGATAGTTGCTACGGCCGGTGATCTGGATCAGCCCGCGACCGCGGTACTTCTGCCCGTCGCCATCGGCCTCGGGCGTGTTGCCCAGACGTAACGCCAGCGTGCCGGTGTCGTATTTGCTCAGATACTGGTTGTTGCCCAGTTCCCGCACGTATTGCAACTGCCCCGATTCATGACCGATTTGCGCGAGGAATGCAGCAATACGCTTGGGCGTTTCGATGCGACGGTTAGCCATGGCGCTATTGAGCGCAGAAACAAAAACGCCCGCTTGGCTGCGGGCGTTTGGCATGATGTTTAAAAGGTTTTTTTCAGTGATTTGCATAATGCGTAATCCTCCCTGGATGCCGGGATTGAATCATGGTTGGCGACTGATACCTGCCAGCCATTTTTTTGCCAGAGTTTTCACGGAGCTATCCGAGGCAGTCTTTTCGAGTGTTTCATTCAATGGCAAAACCAGGCCACCAGACAGCAACCACTCTTGATACTCAAGCCAGTCCCGGTTGGTCAGGTCCTGCGGGATAAATGCTGAATCCTCCATGCGCAGTACTCCGTAAGCGGTCAGTTGGTAGGTCATCGGGTTCACTCCTAGATTTCAGCGTCTGCTGTCCATTCAATCTGCAATCCGTTACCTGGCTGGCTGTTTACAGGCGTCACAGTGCCGATCGCAAAACTGCGCTGTGTCACACTTTGTACAGTTGTTCCCGTGCAGGCCACTCCCGCCGAGTAATTCCAAACCTGATTACTTTCATTTCCGGGGCAATACAGGACAACAGTAGGCTGCACTCTCTTCTGCACCTGCATGTCTACGACCATTCCGTATTGACCGTTATTTGCAGCCGCTGCCTGAGTAAACGTGACAATGCATGTACCAACGCCATTGTTTGCACGAATCGCTAAACGGTTGGCAAAAGACTTCTCGAAGTAACGCTGACAAAGCATCATCTCTTCAGCGGCTGGACGATATTCGAATGGCGTGGAGATCGGTCCCTCCTCCAACTGGACTCTTGCGAAGTCGACCGTCTGTAAAACATTGAGCGGAAGATCGAAAGCCAGCCGCAGGTAATCATTGGCACCGAGCATCTTTCCCGCAATAGCCGGGACCTGGAATGTTGCGCTGTACTTGGCCCAGGCAGTGCTTAATTGAAAAATATCGACGACTTTTACGACCGCCTCCGAACCACCGGTCCCAAAGTACTGACCTATCGCCACTTTTAACGGTCGAGCAGCATCAGATCGCGCCCAGAAGGTTAGGGTGGCCGTTTTCCCGGCCAGTGTCCGGACCGATTCAATGCTCTGGGAAACCTTGTGCTCGGTTGCACCGACGCCAGCGGTGGTTTGTTGCCAGCGTAAAAAATAACTCGGCTCACCGGACACTTCTGGCTGGCCCGGCGCGAAGTCCTGGCGAGAGATGGTCACGGCGGCATTGCCATTCCAATCGCAACGGAAACGATCGGCCACATAGCCGCCAATGTTTGGCCCTTGGTTGATTGCACCTCGCTGCCAGATATCGAACCCGCCATTGATCAACAGATTTCTGCGATACACCTGAACCGGAAACTGTTGCAGCGGGTCGGGCTTGGACAATTGCCGAATCGCCTGAGCCAACTGATCAGTCTGCTGCTCGTCTGGCTTCAAACCCGCCGCGGTAATCGCGCTGAGTATTTCCTGAGTAACACTGTTGCCCCAGATCGCCGGAATCAGCGATCCCGGTGTTCCGGCTATCGCATCTTCATCAACAAATTTGCCGTCGACCAAGCCGGAGCTGGGCACACTTCTTGGATAATCCACGTTAATTTTCCTTGTTAGTTCGGGCTGCGTCTCCGCTGCCAAAGGGCAGACTGCTCAGCCATTTGTACGCAGCAACACTTCCAGCCAGTCGGGTTCGACCGGCCGAGAGCGTGTATCCGGAAATTCAGGATCGTTTGGCCAATCGCGCAGTGCCTGCCGGTAAGCGAGAAGTTCTTTGAACTCCTCCGTGCGCAGTGTCGTACCCTCGCCGGCTTCCATTTCTTCAACGTCGCGAAGTACCAGCCATTGAGTCGACTCCAGCGCCTTGTTTCGCCAGGCGCGTTCTAAACCATCGTCGGTTTGTACGGCGAGTAAAACCCTTTCCGGGCGGCCGTCAATGTTCAGAGAAAGAACCGTGCCTTTAGGGGCGTTCGACACCAGCGCGCAGTACTCACCTTCACTTAGCTGAAACGCATCGGCCGGGATATTCGGCCCATGTAAATCCGAGTGGTAGAAGCCAGAAGTTGCGGGAGAAAAATAATACATAGTCAATACCCTATCCCGATGGTGCGCGCGGAAATGGAGACACCCGGATAATCAGGACAGCGTACGTTGATGCCCACGCGCGGATTCACCGTTGAAACACCGTTCCACGTCAAAAACGTTGCTGTTGATGTACCTTCATGTGTGGCAACTGCAAGAAACAACGCATTGGGAAATGCCAGCGGCCACATATTCAGATCGCCACAATTGTTGTTGCCCGACTGACTGGCACTGCCGTTAATCCACTGGATGATCAATCCACCCATCCAGGAAGGAAAAACGATGTAGCCTGAAATCCCCAGCCTCACCATGAAGCCAAGTCTGAGTTTTTTCGGCGTCACAATAGTCGTGTCACTTACGCCAGCATTAACCTCTGCCTGAGAGGCGACTTTTGCTGTGCCAACGATGGACTCTGTTGCCTGCTGGATCTTTTTCGCAATGGATTGGAATACGCGCAACGGGGTCATCAATTTGGTAGCACTGGCACCAGACTCCGCGTCCTCCTGTCCAGCCAGGCTGTCACTGTATTTTTTCGAGATTAGCGTATTGATTGCTGCTCTTAGCTGAGTGTTATCAGCTTCGTCCGCGACCGCCCCCGAGCTTTTGATGACTTCAAGAATTTCCTGCGTGACGCTGTTGCCCCAAGTTGCCGGAATTAATGACCCAGGTGTTCCAGTCACGGGGTTTTCATCGACAAAACCGCCGTTGACCAGGCCAACGCCGGGGATACTTTTTGGATAGTCCACTGTACATTTCCTTATGTACTAATCAGTTGACGACGGAGGCGCCGGGGATCACCGGCCAACTCACTTCTTGCGGAAAACCGGGCTGCTTTTCGATGCGATTGAGCTCGACGCTGTAGAGCTTCCACTCGAGCAGGAGCAGCTGTTCGTCATGACTGGCGTCGCCAATGTCTTCGGCGTATTGCAGAGGCGCGATGCGCAGGACTGCTTCGCGTAGCAGCGTGTCGCGCTTGACGAGAACGACACGTTTGAGATCGGCCAATTGCGCGGCTTGATCGATCTGCCACGCATTATCGACCCACGCATGAAATCCGCCCGGCCATGGCAGCTTGGTGAAGCCTTCGGGTATATCGCCCAACGCTGTCCAGACTTCTCGAATGCCCGTATTGGTGCGATAAACGTCACCGCGTAAATCGAGCTTTTGTTGCAGAGACCCGTTGTCATATGCCCACGCATATCCGCTCGGGGCCGGCGACAGTTCGATACTCAATGTCACAGCGTTACTCGGCAATTGCACACCGATACCCGGCACAAGGGGGAACTCGACAGGCCCGGTCAGTGCGCCGCTGTCGTCTATCAAATAATTGAACATATTTACCTCAAATCAGTTTGATACGAGCGGGGTAGGCAATATTTCGCGGGCGGGTTTCACCCGCGAAATTGCCGATATTGCCAATGTAGGTGTCCGAGTCGAATGCAGGGTTAGGATAGGTAGTTGCGACTGTCGTGGTAGTCGGTGAAAAGTTGACGTTGGTGCCAACGTCCCACACCGGATCCGGAATCGCCGGGGCAGGCTTGAAAGAAGCGCCTGTGCCAGTCGGTAGATAGTGGTTATGACTTTGCAAGGCATGTGTTTGCAGACTGCCGGCCAACCGCCCGGCATCAACGTTTCTGGTTTCACTCAGTACCCGCAAAAACTCGCCGCGAATTTCGGGAATTCGAAAGTTCGAGGAACCATCTCCACTGGTCCAACCTCCTTCCCTTCCCGTTCTCCCGGCCTCAGTGGTCAACGCACCGGATGACTGGGCAAAATCCCACAGCCAAGGCCACTCAGCACGTTTGAACAGATCGCCATTGGGAACGCCATAACCTCCGGGGTTAAGCACCGTGGTGGTTTCAAAAAACGGCCTCCCCAAGGCAGTGCTGTCAAAGCGACCGACCGGCCACCAGCCTCCCGCACCATCACTGCGTAAATGCCACCAGTCACCACCGCCCATCAGTGCGAAAAATGGATAGCCACTCGGTGAAAGATGTGTGTGAAAACGGACGCGGTCAGTGCCGGATGCCTGGATCACCAAGCGATTACCGCTGTTGTCCACACGACGAACAATCACATCGCGCACACCGAGTGAGACGTCAGCCGGCGGCAACAGCACGGTCAGCGGAGTCGGGCTCGCGTCGATCAGCACGAGACCGAGTTCTTGCTCGGTCAGCGTTTTGGAAACAGCAAGTCGAGTGATGACCGAACGCATCGGGCTGGCATTACCGACTATCAACTGAATCGCCTTGAACAACTGGCTGTTATCCGCTTCCGAAGCCACCAACCCACTGCCGCTGATCACACTCAGGATCTCCTGAGTCACGCTGTTGCCCCACACCGCCGGAATCAACGAACCCGGCGTTCCCGCCACCGGGTTTTCATCGACGAAGCGGCCATCGACAAGGCCGACGCTGGGGATGCTTTTTGGGTAATCCATAACTGTTCGTTCCTCTGAAATAACAAATGAGCCGCGTCCCGAGCGCTGCCGCTGCAACCTCGTCCGCGGTCTTTTACTGAAAACAAAAAGCCCACGGTGAAGTGGGCTTGCGTGAGGCAGATTGGTGTCTCAGGTGGCCTGTGCGCTGACCAGTTCGCGGATCGACGCAATCGCTTCATCGGCGGCGCTGCGCGCCAGATCGATGTTGCCCTTGGTCGCTTGCGCGCGGATCTGCGTTTTGGCCTTCAGGCGCAAGGTGCGCAGAGCCAGCAGGTGATCGGTAAGTTGCTCGGCTTTACCGAGGATCTGCTCCGCAGCCTGTTTCGCCGTGCGACCTTTGACTACCCACGCAGCGATCGACAGCGGTACTTCTTTTTTCGGGTAACCAGCGTCCTGATAAACCTGGGCGTCGGCGGCAGCCTGGGCGTATTCCATGGCTTTGAGCGGGTCGCCGGCCAGTGCCGTGCGAGCGTTGTCGGCGGCTGCATCGACTTTGGTGCACAGGTGTTCAGTTTCCTGCTCGTCCAGAACACGTTTTTTATCAGCGCTCAGTACCCACTGTTCGCCATCCCAGTCGTGGGCAGTTGAAGGCTGGGGAACACGTAACTCGCCATCGAACTGGTGAAGTTCTTGAATAACGATCATCGAATAAGCTCCCACGAAAGCTGGACGTTCACGGCGTCAGAAAAGTTGATCGCGATACCAACGCTGTAGTCGGTGACTGGATGGCTCTTGATGCCCATGCTCAGCAATAATTCGTCACTGTCGGCAACCGATTGTCCAAGGTTGTGCTCAGCCTGATAGCACTGCCAGAGCGAGCGCAAATTGGCGTGATCGAAACTCGCAGTCAGACTGGAAACCGTAACGTCATTGACGATGTTGTTACTGAACAACACGCACGGTGCAACCGTGGCCGGGTTCCAGCCACCCGGGTTATTGGAGCTGCCGGCGATAATGGGCGACAGAAAGCAATAGTTGCCTCCGGCCCAACCAGTTGACGGAAAGGCAACCGTTGTCACTGCCGTCGACGACGGAGTCGGGTTACCAGCAACCAGACGAGCAGAACGTGCATGAGGATCAAGCGGAAGGAATATTGCCCCAGTGCCGTTGACGGTCTGTGTCCAGGTCAAGCGTGCCCTGTTGTAAATGGTGCGCACCGTAGGCACGGAACCCGGCGCACCGGTCACCACCCACGCCAGGCACATGTCCAGCGCCGTGGATTGGAATCCGCCACCGGTAGCACCGTTGAGTGCCCCTTTCAGTGACTCCGGCACCACGTCGTGGATGCCACCCCTTTGCATGTAGAACGTCAGCACACCACCGATGACCTGCGCACGCAGAAAGTAATGGCTGCTGGGCAGAAGATCCGCACTGCTCCAGGACGAAGTCACGAAAGTGCGTGAACGCCCCAATTGGCCGCTCACCACTTCCTGGCCAAGGCTGATAAACGTACCGGCAGAAATCGAAACTCTGCCACCGCTGGTGGATGCCGCAGCCGGACTGACTGGCAAACGACCATCGGAGGTGGCGACCGTCGGCAGCGGCAATGCCACTAAAGGCAAAGCCAGATCCTGATTCCAGCCCTTGGATGTTACGGACTGAATCGCCTGCAACAACTGATCGTATTTGTTTTCATCCGGCGCCAGATCCCCGGCCCTGATCACGTTAATGATTTCCTGCGTGACACTGTTGCCCCACTCCGCCGGAATCAACGAGCCCGGCGTTCCCATCAGCGGGTTCTCATCGACAAACTTCCCGTTCACCAACCCGGCGCTGGGCACACTGTTCGGATAATCCATCCCATCACTCCCTAGTCATAGTTGATGTGCACTTTGGTGTGCGCTGGCGCACTGCGGTGGATCAGGCATTCCAGCGCCGAGCCCGGGTTTACGCCGAAGCGTTCGCCCCAGTAACTCGCCCCGAAACGTCGACCCAGCAGCAGCCGACCGCCGGTGTTGAGCGTCCACATGAACTGCGCTTCCCAGGTGCCGAAATGTGCCGAACCGAAACGCGCACGGCCCATGCGTGGGGCCTCGTGTTCGGTGATGCTGGCGTTGGGGTAGCCCTGGCTTTTGGCGATTTCGAGGTAGTAACCGACGGCCTGACTGCCGACCGCGAGCAAGCGCCGGCGAACGGCGAGACGGCGGTCGTCGAACAGCGGCTCCGCGCCAAGGCAAGGGTCGGGCAAGTTCATCACCCGCTCCCAGTCCGGCACCAATTCACTGACGCCGGCCGGGTCCATTTCGTTGAGCAGGTCGGCGGCGCGGGCGTCGAGGCGCGCCAGTTCGACGGCGACGCCTTGCAGCACTTCTTCAAGCTCCGGAACCCGCTCCGGGTCCCATGCGGGACCTGATGGCAGCAATGCGCGAAGTTGCGCCTGATATTGCGCGGCGGTTCTTATGCCCCCCATACGCAACCTCCAAACGTCAGCAGTTCACTCTGGGCGGCGGGCACATCGGCGGCCGGTGCGGTGAGCGTGTGATCGAATTCGCCGCCAGCACTGCTGATCGCTTCGCGGATGTGGCTGATCAGCAACGGCACGCCGAGATCGGCTTCACGGTTGTGCAAGTCGCGCAACTGCGCTTCGACGGCGGCACGTACGGCGGTGGTGTCGGGATTGACGCTTTTGAAGCGATAGATCACAGGCACCTGAATCGGCTTCTGCACATGCACTTCGGCGGTGACCGGGCGCAGCGGTTCGATGTAGTCCTGAACCTCTGCCAGTTGCTCGTCGTTGGGCACCGGTTGCGGATCTTCATCACGCATGATGAACACCGTCACCGTACCCGGACCGAGCAAACCGCCACGGCACCAGGCGCGGGTTACGCCGGGCACTTCCAGCGCCCAGGTCTCGTAGTCATTGGCCGAGCCGCCGTGCGGGATGACGCGATAGGAACGGATCACCCGCGAGCGCAGCGACTCGAGACTTTCCCGCGCCACGCCACCGCTGAGTCCCGGCGTCAGGACCACAAAACTGTTGCCAACGATGCCGGCAATCGGCTGCACCGGGGTCAATGCCAGACCGGCATCGGCGTTACCCAAACTGCCGGCATCCAGCGCGGCAATGGTCGTGGTGTTGATGCCATTGGCGGTGGTGCGCGCCGTGGTCACTTTGTAGGTGCGACCGTCGTTCGTTTGCAGCAGCGTGTCCACGTCCAGCACTGCGCCGGCCGTTGCTGTAAAACTGACGCTGCCGCTGGCCACTTGCGCGGGTTTGCGCGGCTGGTTCAGACGCAGGGCGGCGATGCGTTCCAGGGTCGACTCGTCGGCCTTGT
This sequence comes from Pseudomonas sp. P116, assembly GCF_020149425.1. Taxonomy (NCBI): domain Bacteria; kingdom Pseudomonadati; phylum Pseudomonadota; class Gammaproteobacteria; order Pseudomonadales; family Pseudomonadaceae; genus Pseudomonas; species Pseudomonas sp. P116. The sequence continues at coordinate 1,193,707 of NZ_JACVHB010000001.1, forward strand.
CCGGAAGGATCTGCTCGGCGATCCAGTCTAGATAACCGTACAGGCCATAAGCGGCACCGCCCAAAGTGCGGGCCAGCACTTGCGCATCGGACTGGCGCAGCGAATCGCCGGCCAGGTCGCTTTGGGTGCGCTTGATCAGCACCGGCAGCGAAGGGGTTTCAAACGGCATAGATCACCTGCCAACTGTTATCGGGGTTGATGTCCAGACGCTCACCGTCGGCCAGGGTCAGGACCGTGCGCAGGTTCAGGCGCTGGGCGTCGAGGCGTTCGCTGATGATGTCGATGGCGCTGCAATGGCCGTCGTCGATAAGCCATTGCAAGGCTTCGCGGGCATAAAACTCGGCGTCCATCTGGGTCTGTCGGGTCAATTTGACCCGGCGCAACTGCCACAGGCGTGAGCCGATGCGATCGTCGGCAACGGTAGGAAAAGTGTCGCCCCACCAGCCGTAGCGCTCTTCGTCGTCGAGGGCGTCGTCATCGGCGGCGCGGCGCCAGCTAAACAGGCTGATGAGCACGGCGCGGGTCAGCGCGGCGTGGAGGTTCTGGCTGATAAACATCACTGGCCTCCTGCCGGTGCGCCGGTCTGGCCGTTGCCGGCCTGCACGCCTACGTGCACGTGTTTGATCTGGCTGATGCCGCCGGCAAGCTGATCGCCGGTGGACACGATCTTGCCGGTCTGGTTGATCACCGGCGTATCGAAGTTCACAGCGGTACTGGCGCGGATGTTCAGCGTGGCGGTTTCGATGTCGATGATCCGCCCACGCTTGAAATGGATTTTGTCGCCCTCGTCGGTGTAGATCGCCACCTCGCCGCTGGCCAGCGATTGCAAGCGATAGCGGCGATCGGCGACCACCAGGGCGATAGCGTGGGAACGGTCACCGCCCAGAAATGTGACGACACCTTCGGCGCCCACCAGCGGGTTGCTGGTGAAGCCGTAAGGTTCGAAGTGTTCGAGGTCATCGTTGACTTCGCCGGCGGTGAGGCGCATTTGCAGCGATTGCAGCTTGGTTGCCGAATTGGCGAGCACGACAGTGCCGCGCGCCAGGAGGCGTGTCAGTAGGCTCATTTTGGGTTCCTGTGAGAACGGGGCCGACGCCAAAAGATCGCAGCCTTCGGCAGCTCCTACAGCTGTATATCGGGCCCCTGTAGGAGCTGCCGAAGGCTGCGATCTTTTGAGGGGCTATGAGGTCTTTTGGGGGGGCGAAGGATCAGGATCGAAGGTATGCGGCGGCGCAACCTGCAGGGTTGTCACCGAGCCCTGTGCCGACAACGCGTACGTCACTTTGGAGATCAGCATGTCGCCATCGAAACCGAGCACCGGATCCTTGACCTTCACCAGCGTGTTGTGACGCCACAGATCGCCGTTGGCCTGCCGCCAGCCCTGCACCTGATAGGTGGTGGTTTGCGCCCGCCCCATGCGGGTGGCGCTTTCCCATTGGGCACGTTGTTGCGCCAGCTCAAACGTCAGCGCGGTGCCTTCGTTGATGATCGTAGTGCGTCGACGTTTGAAGCTCAGGTCGGCCGCCGTCGATTCAACTTCGCTGACGGCCGCCCCGCTCTTCTTGTCAGAGCCTTTTTGCTGACCGATCACCCGGTATTCGGAGAACACCTGGCTGTAATCCATCGCCGCGTTGGCCGACAAGATGTTCTTGCCCAACTCCAGCGCATCGCTGGCGCGCCCGCCACTGCCGGGCTTGGCCAGTACCAGCCGGCCTTGCTCGTCATCGGTGGAAAACACCCGGAACAACGAGAGCAAACGGTCGATCGACTGGAACACCGTTTCACCCGGCACAATCGTGTGCTTGGCCAGCCGCGAGGTCTCGGGAATTTCGTTGACCACCGTCAGCGAATACTCCATCGCCAACGCCTGGACGATGCTCAGCAACGGTTGCTCCTGCCATTGATTGGGCCGATTGGTGGCGGCGCAATCGACCAGGTCCTGAGTCTTGGAACTGCCCTCGACACTCAGGCTGATCTGCCGACCATCGTAGGTAATGGGCGCCTTGAACACGTAACCGGTGAGGACCAGATCCTTGCCGATCTTCACTTCGCACGGGTCGCCGGGCTTGATCCGCTGATCAACCACCTGCCCCGGCCATTGCCAGGTGATGTCGAGTTTGAAGGTGCGAAACTGGCGCTCCAGATCAGCCGTGATTTGCACGCTTTTCCAGCCGCCGTACTCCATGTCGTTGACTATCAACGTAACGCGGTTGTCCATCTCGCTCATGGTTCACTCCCCGGAGACTTTCACGTCGTTGGGCGAGAAGCCCGGATGAGATATCCCGTTACGCTGAGTCACTTCGGTCACCCGAGTTGCATCGCCAAATTGCTTGTAGGCCACGACCACCGCCGGAAAGCTCTCCTGAAAGGATTTGTTGACTTGCCGCACACCGGACGACGCCACAGCCTTGAGATGCGCAATCAGCGCCTCTTTCACATCGCTGATGGCCTGGAAGTGCGCGGGGTCGGCCTTGTCCAGCATTGGATTGATCGCCACGGCCACGGCGTCACGCAGAGCCTGCATGTCGTCACTGACCGGGACTTCCTGCCGGGCCACCGGGCTCGTCGCCTGTTGGCCTACCGATGGCGTCGATTGCAGCTTGACCGGGGTGGTCGCTACCGGCATCGATGCCACCCATTGCGCAACTTTGACCAGCATTGTGTCCTGCACCAGATCCGCCATGGCTTGCGCCGCCGCGGTGGTGTCCTTGCCGGTGGTGATCTTCGGTGCATCGGCCTTGCGGATGGCTTCGAGTTGTTGCGACACGTCGGCAATCACGCCACGGTAGCCCTCCTTCGCGAACGCCTTCAGCTCCTTGATATCGCCGAGCAAACCCTTGAACTCCGCGGCCACTTCCTTGGGCAGTTCCTTGACGGCTTTGACCAGTTCGGTGATCTGTTTGTATTGCTCGATCAGCGGTTTGAGCTGTTCCTTGATCACCTCATAAACCCCGGTCAGGCTGTTGCGCAGATTGGCGATACCGATCCGCGCAGCCTTGATCAAGGTCATCGCCTGTTCGAAGCGTGCCACCGCAGAACCGAGCAAAGTGTCGGCCTTGGCCAGCAAGACTTTCTGCGTACTGACGGTTGCCGTCGGAAACGGCAACGGCTGATCGGGATAGAACTTCAGCGCGAACGTAACCAACCCACCGTCCTGGCGGGTGTGGGTCATGTCGCACTCGCCAACCTTGACTTGCACGCGTCCGAGCCATGGATGCACCAGCTCACCGCTGCCCGCCTCCAGCGCCTTGAGCAGCTTGTCGCGCTGCTCCAGGCAATCGGCACCGACGATAAATGCCGTCAGATCGTGGGTCTTGGCCTGCTGGCCGAGGTCCTCGAAAAACGGCAGGTCACGCTGCGGATACTCGTGCAACTGACCTTTGCGACCGACCGGGGTTTTCGCCTGATCGATCCAGAACCCGACACCGCGAAAGGATGCCGGCAACAAGCGGTCACGCCAGTTCATTGGAACCTCCTGCCGACAGTGAGCGATAGCCGATGCGCGACGACAGCGCCAGGCCCGGTTGATTGGTTTGCGGTTGATCGGTGCGCAGCCCGGCCGGCGCGTTTTCGAAACGCACGGTGAGGCCGCCCTCGAGTTGCGTGCGGTTGTTGGCGGCGCTTTGCTGGATCAGCGTGTTGGAGGTTTGCGACAGTGAGCCGGCCTGCATGGCCGGTTTTTCCGGCGTAGTGTCGGGTGCCGCCAACGGGCTCGGTGACGACTCCACGGTGCCTTTGAAAAACACCGGCGCCAGTTCGCCTTTACCTTCAGCGTTGGTCTTCAACTGGGCTTGAGTGAAAACATCCACCCTGGCCTTGGCATCAGCGATCAGCTCGCCGAAACCGCCGTTGAAAAACGCCTTGATCGGTGCGATGGCGTCCTGAAACTTCTGCGCCCACTTTTCGATCCAGGCGGTAACGGGTGCCCAGTTCTCGATGATTTTTTCCAGCGGTGACCAGCCCAGTTGCTCGCGAATTACCGCGTACATCGCCACAAACGGCAGCTTGATGTAATCCCAGATCGCGGTGAACACACCGACCACCCCGCCCCAGACTGCCTGGATCACTTCCAGCGGCGACCAATCAAAGAAGCCTTGCAGGAAAGTCTGCACAGGCACCGAGACCGCTCTGAGCAAATCCCAGATCGAAGAGAACAGCCCGACCAATGGCCCCCAGTTATTCACGATCAGCCCATGAGGCGAATAGTTGAACCAGGTCTTGAAGAACTCCATCACCGGCGCCGCGACAGCCTTGACGCCCTCCCACAACGCCGCGAAAAACGCTGTGACCGGTCCCCAGTTACTGATCAATTGCCCCAACGGGGTGTAACCGAACATCGTCTTGAAAAACTCGGCCATCGGAATGACAACCGGCGCAATTTTCTGCCAGAGCCCGATGAAAAACGTCGAGACCGGTTTCCAGTTGGCCACGATCAAACCGGCAGCCAAGGCAATGCCAGCGGCAATCAGCATGATCGGGTTAGCCTTCATCACCATGCTCATCACGTCGAACACCTGGGTCGCACCGGTCACAGCGGTTTGCATCGCCGAGAACGCGATAGCCCCCGCCGCCAGTCCTTCGACCAGTTGCGGGTTGTCGGCGAGGATACCGCTGACCTGGGTGAGCATCGGCTCAAGTCCGACGACCAATGCACCGACAGCGGGCACCAGCGCGGCATCGATTGCGCCCGTGACCTTTTCCATCGACGCACTGAACACGTTCATGTTCTGCGCAGCGACTTTCGGTGCGGCGGGCAGGTCGACGGTTTTTGCCGTCGCGCTGACCTCGGTCAACTTTCCCTGAAACGCCACCGCCGACTTGATCCCGTCCACGAACGGCGTAATCACGCTGCCGCCCTTGAACAGACCACTGACGTCCAGTTTGCCGAGGCCGGTCTGCTCGAGGTTTTTCTTGAAGCTCTCGACATTGGCCCGAAGGGCGCCGAGTTTGGGCGATAGTTCATCGATGCCCGTGATCAGCACCGGAGTTTTCACTTTCTTTTCTTCGTCTGCCATCACTGCACCTGCTGCATCGCATTGATCCGTTGCGCGTGCTCCAGCGATTCGCGGAGCACATCCAGTGGCCTGGCCATCATCTGTTCGGGGTCAACCTTCCAGAACCAGGCCAGGTCATAGGCGACTGCGATCAGGTCGGTGATGGCGCCGACGCCGCACTCATGAAAAAACTCGCAACAGCCCAGCTCAGCGCATTGAGGTCAGCCAGATCCAACTGGTTGACCGACGACGGCGGAATGCCGGCGCACACGGCGATGTATTTGGCCGCGACATCCATGTCGAGGCTGACCTCTTCGCTCTTGTCGATCTTGTACGGCAACGCCTTGATCGCTCGCACTTCCTGCACCGTCGGACGGCGCAGGACGAGTTCGGTCAGGGGCTCGCCGTGAGCTTCGATCGCAACTTGAAGCTTCACGGCGCCGCTCATTGCCAGGTCCCCTTGATGCCTTCGAATTTCAGTTCGATGGTGGCGTCATCGCCTTTGGAGACTGGTTCTTCGACCAGGTAAGCTCCGGCCAGCACATAGACTTTGCCGTTGCTGAATTCGCAGGTGACGGTGATATCGGTGCCTTCGATCAGCTTCTTCAGCGGGAAGTCGGCGGTGTGCAGCGCGGTCACTTTGAACGACGGTGCGATGTCGGTTTCCTTGTAGAAACCGGGTACGACGGTTTCGCGTTTGACCGCCATCAACGGGGCTTCACAGCCGCCATTGATAGTCAGTTGTGCGCCGTCGACCTTGACGTAGCAAGTGCCTGCAATCAGTTGACCCATGGTGTTACTCCCTTCAATAAAAAAGCCCACGCAAGGTGGGCTGAATGCTTGACGTCGAACGCTGCGATCAAGCCGCGTCGTCGTATTGCAGGCGGAATTGGTTGAGCAGTGCGAACACGCGCAGACCGTTGATGTAATCCGGCGGGAACAGCACGTTCACGCGGCTCGGGTCCTGCACGTCGCGCTCGACGATCAGGTGCTCGGCGAACAGTTCGGCGTTCTCCACGTGGCCTTCGAGTTCGAGCTTGGCGTACTGGGCGATCAACTCACCGCGGATGGTGCTCGGGGTGACGATTGGCTGGCCGGCGCCGAAACGGGTGCCGTCGGAAGCCAGTTTGTGCCGGCCGTACTTGCTGGTGATCACGCTTTGCAGACGACGCACGATGAACGCCGACTGGTGCATGGTTTCGCTGTCCAGGTAGGAGTTGTCAGCCTGGCCGTAAGCGTTTTTCTGGTAGGTGGTGATCGAGCGCTGAATGCGCACGTAGCCGCCTTCGTAGTACGCGGTGGCGATGCCGTAGTTGAGCAGCGACTGACGCTCGGTCAGGGTGAAGCGCTCGCTCGCCGGCGCCGGATCGACACCCGGCAGGCTGCCGCTTTGCGTCGGACGGCTGGCGTCGGCGGAGATGAACACCGAGGTGCGTGCAGCCAGTGCGGCGGCTTGTACCCAGACCGGTTGCGGAACGCCCGGTTCCAGCGCCTGAATGGTCATGTGCTGATCGTTGCGCGCCTGACCTGCAGCGACCAGAGTGCCGACGGTGCCGCGTTTGGCGCTGTAGACGTGACCGAACAGTTGCTTGGCCCACGACCAGCGACCGGTGCTGTCATCCATGACGGCTTGCCAGGTGTTGAGGGTGGCCAGATCCGACCACGGCAGTGCGATGAACTCGAATGGCTCGTCGCCCAGTGCCGCGACAGCAGCGATCTGATCGGGCACGCCGGCGCCGCCGGTCATGGCGGTGATTGTGCTGGTCAGGCCGGCCGGGGTTTCTTCGCCGTTGCTCTTGCCCAGGCGATTGAATTGCAGGCTGATGTCATTGCCGCTGTCGCCAGTCCATTTGGCAGACAGGGTGACCACACCTTCGGCCGCTGCAGCACTCACCGGGAGATCGGCACTGGCGTTGATTTTCTGCGCCAGCGCAGTGGCTGCCTGAGCAGCGGTTGCACCGTTGACCACGGTGGCTTGCACACGCACGCCGCCGACATACAAGTTGAGCAGACCCGCCTGAGTCGCGGTGCCGGTCAGGGTCAGCACGCCTTTGGCGACGGCGCCTTCAGCGTTGTGCAGCGGCAGGCACCAGATCTCGCCGATCGGGTCAGCCTTGCGGAAGGTCTCGTACATCGAGGCGAGCATCGAGCCCTGACCACCAATGCTTTTCGCCAGTGCAATGCTGGAGACCAGCACCAGTTTGCCGACCTCGCTCGGGGCGACGTTATCGTTGACCTGAGCGACGATCAAACGGCGCATGGTCGAGCTCGCGCTATTGGCGGCCGAGTTGTCCATTTCGGCATAGAACAGCGGTACACGAATGTCCGCGGGGATGTTGCTGAATCCGATCGCCATTATTTGGCTCCCTGTGGTTTAGCCGCTTTTGCGGTTTTGAGTGTGATATCGCCGTCGGCCAGACGCCGGCGCCACCAGGCGCTGTCCAGCACTTCACGGCCTTCGAGGGGCAGCAGATCGCCCGCCTCCGGGTCAGGTACGGCGCGGCCAGCGGCCGGCAGCACGATGATGCGATTGCTCATGGGGTTACCTCAGAAGAGAAAGTCAGTTCCACGCGCCCATCGGGGCCCGGGCGTTTCAGGTTGGGGTCGGCGGGGTCGATCGCATCGACTCGCACGGTGGCCCCGGTAAAGGACGACAAACCGTCCAGTTCACGTTCGTGCCAGCTCTGCGCAGGTTGACCGGGCAGGTTGCGACCGAGCTGGAACTCGGCAAAAAAGCGCAACCGGTAAAACGCGCGGCTGCTGTTGATCGAGACCATTTCGCCGCCGTCATAAACGATGGCGTTGTAGTCGTTGTCAGGCTTGAACCCCACCAGCGCGCGCCACAGTTCGCCGCGCAGGTCGTGCAACAGATCCAGCGCTTTTGTAGCGTCGGTGGCATCAAGCACGAGGACGATTTCAAAGCAGTCGCGGATCGGTTGAGTGATGAGGTTTTGTGCGGTGCTGCTACTGGCCACATCGGCCAGTGGCAGCACGTGGGCCGAAGGTGTCGGCAGATCGGGATTGCCTTGCAGCAATGCCAGATCGACGCCTACCGCAATGTGACTGGCCAGGCTGGGGCATTGCGCACGCAACTGCGTGAGGATCGGGGTGATCTTCATGAGGGTGTCCAGAGTCGAGTGAAATGCGGTCTGCAGAACACTGCAAGAACCTGTGGGAGCGGGCTTGCCCGCGATGGCGGTGTGTCAGCCAGCATCTCTTTCGAATGTGCCGGCCTCTTCGCGGGCAAGCCCGCTCCCACAGAAATCTCCATCTCTGCGAGAAAGGTGTTAATCAGTCCTTGTCTTCAGCTTTGGGATCGAGGCAAGTCGCATCAATCAAACAGCGATAGCTGTTCTCGCGATTGCCGCTGGCAGTGACCTTGTCGATCGACCAGCGCCCACGCATGAAGTCCGGCCATGTGTCGTCGAGCAGCACAAGGCCTTCGGCAGCCAGCCTTGGATCACCCGGGCAGGTGATTTTCACCTTGTACTTGTGCCGCAACATCTTGCGCACTTCGCCTTCGCCGACGGCGATGGCATCCGCTTCATTGGATTGCTTCTGGCGGATAGTCTTGAACGGTGCAAGCCCCGTTTCGATCCAGCGCAATACGCCTGTAGCCGCATCCACAAAACAGGTTTTGCAGCCCTTGGCCTGTTCGCGGGCGGATTCCTCCAGCGTGGCGCTGATGAAGGCATGATCGCCGGGACGATTGTCGTGGGTGACCGACAACGTCACATCCTGCAGTTTCTGCCCCGAGATTGATTTGATCTGACCGGGTCGCGCCAGCACATATGCATCACCGTACGGTTTGGCGACCAGGTTGTACTTCTTCGCCAGCCGCGTCAGAAAGCCCATGTCGGTTTCATTGGACTGGTCAACGTGGGCGATCTTGATCAACGAGACATCCCCTGCAACACGCGATGAAAAACCGTGTTGCGACACCAGTTTGCTAAACAGTTGACCGAGCGTCGTCGGTCCATGACTGGCGGTGCGGCGCTGCTTGAAGCCAGTTTCATCATCCTTGCTGAACGGCGCTGCCGTGGCCACCAGGGTCAGGCGAAACGGAAACAGCGTCGGCGTCAGGCGAGTGACTTTGAACTGGCCCTTGTCGACCATTTCCTCCATTTCCAGGTAACCCACCAGCAGGCCGATTTTCCCGCCGAGGTTCGGCAGCCCTTCGAGGCCTTCCAGATCAATGGTCAGGGTCAGTTGATCCGACTCGATACCGGCCGCATCGATGTGTTCCCAACTGATCAGACGCTGGTTGAGCAGATCCGCGTTTGCGCCATAAATCTGAACGACCGGGGTAAAACCCAGTGCCATACAACCTCCTTAATCCCAGGCCGTAAGCGCTTTGATCGCGACGGGTTTGCTGTCGAGTTCAGGCAGCACGATCCAGATGCCCGCGGGCAGGACCGGACCGTGCTCGGCCAGGGTCGGGTTGAGTTTCCACAGCGCCTCTTCGGCGGCGTCATCGCTGCGACCGGTTTCGCGGTAGAGCAGCAGATTCACCGAATCACCGGCCACGCTTCGAACCTTACGCATTGTTGAACTCCGATAATCCGAGGGTCCACTTGATCACCATCGCGGTGCCGTCATCGATGACCTCGCTCTGGTTTTCATCGATGCTGTTGATCCGCCACAGGCCCCAGTTACGACCGATACCGTCAATCAACGGCAGCGGCACCCGCAGGGCCTGAAGCGCACGCAACTCATCGAGCCGCTCCATGGCGACGGCGTACATCGAGGTGCCGCTGATGGTCAGGGTTTCCGGCTTTTGCCCGGTCTGGCTGGACTTGGGTTTACTGGTGAGGATTGGCAGTTCCGTCCAGCCGCCATCGGATTTTCGCGCCAGCGTGCTGTAGGCGAAGTTTCGCGACAGGCCGAAGATGAAACTGCCCAGTGCCATTTGTTGTTTCATCAGGCGACTCCATCGGTGAGGGCTGCGTCACGGCGGGTGGCGAGGGGGTTGGTCGGCATGATCTGGCCCAACTGGCTCATCGTCGTTTGCACCACCAGATTGGCCAGTGTCTGAGCGCTGGCCTGATCCTGCCCATTGATGTGAATGGTCGAGTTGAGCGTGACAGGCTGATTCGCGACGGTGGCCGCAGGCGTCGCCGCGACTGCGGTCAGTTCTTTACTGACCTGCGCAGGTGAATCAAGCCGATCGACTTGAGCCCCTAGCTTGTCGCCCAGCGAAGCACCGATCTCAGCGCCGGCCATGCTTCCGAGCCAACCGCCGACCATGGTGCCCACACCCGGCAGAATCAAAGTGCCGATCGCCGCTCCGATGGCTGCGCCGGCAGAAGCCCCGGCCAACGAGGCGCCGGACGACACCACCGAGCGGGTGTCCCCTTTCATCACGCCAGTGACCATTTCATAACCGGCGCTGAGCAGGCGCAGTGGTGGTGCTTTTTTGGCGACTAACCTGCCTGCCTTGGCGTAGGACCCTGACAACGGTGCTGCGCGCATTGAACTGGCGCTCGATGAACCGGCGAATGCCGTCATGCTGCCGGGCCAGGGTCCGGGTGCGCTGATCACAGGTCTGGGAGCAACAAAATCGCCGGGGCTCAGCAAGGGCCGATTGGCGTCCTTGCCTTGAATCCTGGAGTTGATGCGGACCCGGCGAGGTCTCAGTCCACCCCGTCTGCCGGAGGTCCCTGTGGAGCCCGGCTTATCCGTTGAACGTTTGTCCTTGGGGGCTTTGGATGTGTCAGGGGAGGTGTCGGGGGAGGTGTCAGGCTTGATATCGGCAACATCGACATCGGCGATCCACTTGCCAAGCCCCGAGGGTAATCTGGCCGCCGCGGACTTCACAAGCTTTCCCGTAAAGTTGTCAAACGCCTTGGCCAGCAATGCCCCCACCATCGACGTAATGCCCGCCGCCGCAAGTGCCAGGGCCGTCGCTACTTTCGGATTCGCTTCGGCTTTGTCCGCCATCAAGTTCATGCTGGCGGTGAGCCAATCCGGCATTTGCACATTCGGGGCCACGGCTTTCGTCAGCCGAATTTTGCTGGCTTCATATGCGTCCGGGCTTTGTTGTACGCTGCCCCCTGCCGCATCAGCTGACCTTTGCACCGCACCCTTGTATTGCGGCTCAAGGCTTTGCGTCGGTCCTTGGAGAGGAAGCGGTGAGAACGCCTTTCCGTCAGCCGATGGTAGTGCCATCAACTGATGTAAGCCCTCACTACCGCCGGATAACTTCTTCAGCAACTCGGTCTGTGGATCGAGCGGTTTTTTAGCCGTCAGCAGTGCAAACGTCTGGCCGACGTCCTGCGGTTTTTCCAGCAGTTTGCTTACGCCTTCATCGCCGTTGAACAGCGTTTTGAGCAGTGCGGCCTGTTGGCTGGCCGGCTGTTTCTTCAGCGCCTCCAAAGTCCTGAAAAGGGTTTGCGGCACATCATCGGTCAGTTTGTCTGGCTGAAGTCCAAGTGTTGCCCAGGCCGCGCGCTCCTCAGCGGAGCCTTTGGCGCCCTTCGCCAGCGCCGCGCTAATACTTTTCACCGAGGCGCTGGCAGTTGCCTTGTCCACATCAGCATTGAGCAGAGAGGCTGCCAGTGCGGCCAATTGCTCAGGCGCAATACCCGCTGCAACGCCCGCTTCGCCGGAACTCTGCACCACTGAGCCGATATCGGCTGCCGTTGCTTTCAGCGAGTGTTTCCCGAGATGACTGGTGGCATCGGCCAGATTCTGACTTTGTGCACGATCCAGTTTGAGCGAGGTTCGCCATGCGGCCAGCATTTCCCCTGCAGCCTTGAGTTCAATGCCAAACGCTGTCGCATTCGTCGCGGCATCGCGACCGAAATCAAGCAGTTCCTTTTCCTTCGCGTCGCCTGTGAGATTGGCGCCAACACCAGACTTGCCGGCTGCATACTCAACCTCGGCCAGGCTTACAGCGGTAGCGCCACTGCCGGCCATCGACTTTTCGCTGGCCAGTTCACGGTTGGCATTCTCCATGCTCTTGAGGTCGCTGCTCATCCCTGGCACTTGCTTGAGTCTGGCCATGGCCGTCTGAAGTGCCATGGCTGGCTGCATAGATGCGCGGGGTGGACGCTGCTCGATTGCAGCCGTGAGTTTTGACTTCGGCTCACTCGCCGCAACGGCTGCTGGAGCCGCTAAATTGAACTTCGCAAGCGATTGCAGCGCGGCCATAACATCCCGCAGTCTGACCTGTTCCTTGATCAGCAGCCGAATATCCTGGCTCGCCGTCAAGACCGCCAACTTCAGTTCCGCCAGAGGTCTGGCCAGCGCATCGATTACCAACTGCCCACTTGCCGGGCCCGTGGCGTTATACCCTGCGCCGCCATTCATGGTGGTCAGCACGAGCGCATATTTGCTCTCTGCCATGCCGCTCTACTCCTGTTTCACGCCAAGGCGAGTGATCGCTATGTCGTAGCGGCGCAACGCCTTTTCGGCGTCCCATTCCAGAATTTCCGCCTCACTTACCGGGTAAATGAGCGGGACGATATCGAGGATTACTTCGATGTCGCGTTCCGAAAGTAGGCCGCCGGCTGGTTTAAAAAATCGTCTATGCGCACCTGCAACTGAGTCCAGTCAGGGACGGTCAACTGGGCCAGATCGGGGATCATCAGGCCGGTGCAATGGGCGGTGATGAATTCGGCGCGTTCCTTGGCCGTTTTCAGTTTCTTCATCACTTTGGTGGCGCGCAGTACTGGCATTTCCAGGCTCAGCGAGGTGACTGTGCGACCGGTGATGGCGAGCGGTTGCAGCAACTGCACCTGGTCGGGATCGGCGGATTTTTCCGCGTCTTCGACCTGGTCGAGAAAGTGCGACGCCGGACGGGTCGACATTTCGTGCACGTACTGAGCGATGCTCACAAAGTCCGGGCGCTTGAGCTGGTCGAGTTCCTTGACCGAGAGCCCGGTGGCCAGCAGCGCCAGTTCGAAGAACTGATCGTCTTCGTCATCGCCGGCACGTTCCAGCGCGTCTTTCTGCGCGGCGTAGAACAGCGGCTTGAGCTGGATCGTCTCGATCTGCGAGCCGTCGTCACCGGTAATCGGCGACAACAGGTCATGCTTGGGTGGCATCCACGACATGAATGAATTCCTTGGTGATTCTTGGGGGGTGTAACCATTCCCTTGTAGGAGTGAGCCTGCTCGCGATAGCGGTGTTTCAGTCACATCGATATTGCATGTGCTGGCCTCATCGCGAGCAGGCTCACTCCTACAGGTTTTTGCGGTGTCGGGAGGGGTTACGGCATCAACACCGCACGCCGCGCATCACCGAGGATGTCGACGCCGTTGAGCACAAACTTCTGCGTGCGCACGTCGATGTCGATCACCGGTACGCCGTTTTCCAGACGGTTGTAGGTGCGGCAGGACAACTCCAGGTTGGTCTTGGGTTTTTCGCCCATTTTCACCGCAGTTTCCTCAAGGGATTTCAGCTTGCCGCCGACGGTGTGGTAGGTGAACCAGGTGTTGCCATCCTGATCCTGACCGGCTTCACGCACGTTCAGCAGAATGTCGTCGCCAAGGTTCACACCCAGCGCCAGCATCACCTCTGTACCCATGCCTTGCAGGGTCAGCTTGGCGTTGAGGGCTTTGCCACCCTTGACCATTTCTTCAACAATGAAGCGGCCGCCGCGCATTTCTTCCACGTCGAATTCGATCTTCGGCGGAGTAAATTCTTCCACGGTCGCCGACAGCGGGAGGCCTTGCAGAGTGGCCGCGATGGCCTGGCGATTACGGTTGGTAAACATTAGAGAACGTCCTCCAGGAACTGCTCGATGATTTCATCGCGGGCGTTGAGTTGATAAACCATGTGTTCGTTCGGCGCGTAGCGGCCGTAGTCGATGACCACGTACCAGGTGCCGTTCTTGTACTTCTCGACGCTGTTGAGTTCCGGGTGCAGATACACGCTGCCGCCTGGAATGGTTTCGTCGGCGACCAGGGTTTGCAGCCAGTCGTTGATGCGCTTGACCTCTTGATCCATGAAGGACTTGGTCAGGTTCTTGGCCATGGCTTTCTGGCCAGCCTTCACCAACTTGCGGCTGATTGCATCTTCAAGCCCGACGTAGCTGATGAACTTGCCGGTGATCGAACGGTTACCCAGCAGCGAGAAGCCGCCGAGCACGGTGCGGGCGTAGTAGCTGACGCCGTAGCGGTTGAGCAGATCGCCTTCGGTGGAGGTGTCGAGGATGTTGTATTCGACGACTCGCGAGACGTCTTCGGCGTAGGTCACCTGGTTGCCCGGGCTCTCCCACTGCTTGACCTTGGCCAGCGCGGCGATCGCCAGGCTGGAAGGCGACAGGAAGACGTTTTTCTTCGCCGCTTTGGAGTAAACGGCGGGCATGTTGTGCACCACCAGGCAACGGTCGAAACCGAGGTCGGCGCCGCCGAGTTCCTGGCTGTACAGAACCTGGTCAGCGACCGAAGCGTCTTTGCCGTCCAGCACCACACGGGCCTTGATGCGCTTGCCGAACGAGGCGAACTCGCTGGCCACCGCTTTGGTGCCGGTGAAGCCCGGCGCGCCGATGATGGTCAGGTCTTCCGGGACACTGCCCAGCGCCGCCAGACCGAGCTTGCGGCCGGTCGCCGGCTCGACGCCGCCGATCACTGCGTTAACGGTATCGGGCGGGGTCGCACCCGCTTCGACGATCACGACATACACCGGCACCTTGACCACTTTGAGGATCTGGTAGACCGCGTGATACAGCGTGCCCTCTTCCGAACCGGTCGGATCAAGCAGTGCATGGGTGGTGAAGCTGTTGATGCGGAACGGTGCGTTACGCGGAATCAGCGGATCAGCCTTCGGCGCGGTGCCGACTAGACCGATGACGTTGTCACCCAGGCCACCCATGGCCTCGGGGGATTCAGTGGCATTGACGGTAATGCCGTTGTGCTCGAAGTTCAGAACCTCAGCCATGTTTAGTCAGCCTTCTTGGCAGCGGCCTTTATGGCCTGAGTGGAGGGTGTTTTCAGTTCAAGTCGACCAGCGATGTGCAACGCACTCGCCTCGACGTCGAGCAGATCAAGGTCTTGACCGATGCTCGACCAGTGACCACCCCCGGTGGGGAATGGGACGAGCACGGTGTAGGTTTGGCGGGTTGCCATTTTTCGTTTCTCCATGAACGGGAAAGCCCCTCGGGGAGGGGCTTTGGCGGGTGTTGGTTTTTTTTGGCGGATAAGAAAACGCCCCGGGGTTCGGGGCGTTTATGGATGCGCGGAGACCGGCGTGTCCGTGGAAGAATCGGGCCAGCCGTCCACGAGCATTTGGTCTGTGTAAGTACCGGACTCAAATGCACTCAACAGGTCCAGCTCTCTGTCAAAACAGGCTTGGACGTGAGCCCGGACAGATCTGGCAATGTTCAGAATTTGCGCTGCGTCGAGCTGGACAAACCCATCCAGCGTTTTAAAGTTGCATCGGTACTCCGGGTCGAGAATCGCTGACAGTCCGGTACTGGCAATAAGTGCCTGACTGTCGCGAGTTGTTTCTATATTCAATCCCTCTACAGCGATACCGTGTGTTTCATGCAAGAACCGCGTTTGCGCGAACAGTTCGGGGTAATTCGGCTCCGCTATTGCGAAGGGTACTTTTACGACCTGTCCATCTAACAGCCTCCACTCACCCGTTTGATCGGTTCTGGTGGCGAGAAAAACTTCATCGCTCAGTTCGACCGCTTGTTCAGGAATGACTGAGTGAAGGGCCGAGTCATAACGTCCGGTCAACTCACCGGTTTCACTAAATGTTGCGAACTTCATAGCTAACCCTCGACTGGTTCTCTGCCTCAACGGCCGATAGCCAGAAAATAAAATTGTGCCGGGGTGGGGCCAATGTTGCGAATGGTCACGTTTGCCTTACTCTGAGCTCGAACCTGACCGATATAGGTCGAGCTCGTCGGCGCATCCACTGCAGCATTGGGATAAGTCGTAAACACTGCTGGCACAAACAACGGGAACGCTACCGGAAAGGCCTGGAGGTAATTTGCGCCGGATGCGATTGCGTTCGTCATACCCCACTGAATGATCAAACCTCCGAGCCACGTCGGAAATACAACGTAGCTACTGCCCAAGTTCTCAGAAATGCCAATTGAAAATCCCCAACGCATTTTTTTGGGAGTGACTACGGCTTTGTCATCAGTGCCCGCGTCTGCCTGGGCTTGGGTGGCGATTTTTGCTGTGCCCTGATTCAGTTCAGTCGCTTGCTGCGCCATTACAGCCAACGCAGCCAGGTCGATGTTTCCCTGATTGACAGACGCGTTCCAGGCTTTGATGCACCAAACGACAGCAATGTTGCGTGGACGTGTTTCAGAAGAGGTACGCGCTACCTTGGAGGCATCAAACGTAACGGCGTGATAAGCGTTTTTTTGGCTAACGGGATTCGGCGCAGTGTTCAGATTACTTTTTTCAAACGCACCACTTGCCGACGTGATGTCAAGATAGCCGTCAAAGACACCGGTTATATTTTGCAAAGTGTCAATTTGGTAACTGCCGACCGCGCGGTTACTGTCGACACCCCGCCCATGATCCCAACCACGCAAGAACTCCCCACGCGTCTCAGGCAAGCGGAAATTCCCAACACCCTCATCCCCCTTATTAAACTTGCCGCCCAAATAAGCGCTCAAGTCTGGGTAAGTCGCACTGCTCTTGACGCTGTTATCCAGCTCCAGAAAACCCGGCGGTGGTGCATCAACCGGGAACGCAACTATCGAACCCACCGGCAACGCCGACGCCTTGGCAATCAACGCTTCAACTTCAGCCTTGGTGTACGAATCCTTAATACCGAACCCGGCCAGCGTTTCGGGATTGGCACCAGCCGTCGCCCGGCCGTATTCGTCAACGGTCAGACTCTTGTAAGTGCCGGCAGCAATTCCGGTGCGCCCGGCCAGCATCTTGAAGGTCAGTGCAGTGGTGCCGAGTGTGATCGGTGCGTTAGTGGTCAAGTGCCAAAGCGAATCACCGTTCGCCGTGCCCTCCTCCACCATCACCGTCAGGCCCGGCGTGACTTTGGCACTGGTGCTGGCATCGTTCGCTCGAACCCAGTCACCGTTGGCAGCAATCCATAGGCCGTTGTCCTTGGCCAAAGTCTGGTTCGCCAGCAACACGCGATCACCGGCAATTACCGCCACACCGTCAATCTGCTGCGCGCCTTTCATCACCACGTTGCCAGTTGCAGCGATGCGTACCGATTGCTTGCCATCAAGTTTGCCGAGTTCTTCGGCCAGATAACTCATGACCCACGCACGCGTCGCCTTCACCACCGTGTCATCAATCAACAATGTCACCAGCGACGCGTTACTGGTCTCGAAAATCGAGCGGATGTAGAACTCTTTACCCGACCCCGAGTTGGCCAGAACCGGTTTGAACGACTCCGGATATTTGACGATGGCGTAGAGAACGCCAGTGTCCGTCCACAGCCCCGCTTCCCGCACATACCAACCGCCAACATCCGGCGGAATGGTCACTTCAGCGAGCAGCCAGCTAGGATTTTTCTCGTCCTGGAACAGCGCATTGAGCGGCCCGCGCCAGACTTCGCGTTTCAGCGAGGTGGCGGTTGCGGCCGGGTTGTAGACCCCGCCCTCGCCGCCGTCACCGACGGAAATCTGTGTCAACTTGATCGGCGTGCCCGCGGCCTTGCACGCCGTTTCGTAGGCAATCCCTGCGTTGGTGAGCAGGGTGTAATAGTCAGCCATTCAGGCCCCCTGAGGATAAATAGTGGATGTTTCGACGGTGTACATGCCGGCAGCCATGAACGCCTCTCCCGAGGTTTCGAGCCCTTCGATGAACACCGGATAAACCGTGGTCAGTTCGCCGCAGAAGGTCGCGGCGCCGATGTAATGGCTGCCGAATGCGCTCAACCCGACCGACACCGACAGAATGTCCCGTTCGCTCTTGGCATCCGCCAGACGGCGGTCGAGACGAGCGTCGATTGCTGCGCTGTAGGGTTGGTCGCTGAAGGCGCGCACGGAAAAACTGTACGGCGCGCCGGGCGGTGTCTGTTCGTACCAGGCGCGAATTTCCGGGCGCAGTTGCAAACCCTTGGCGGCGTTCTCCAGCGCTTTGCGTGTGCCGGCCTGGCGCGCGGTGGGCCAGGCGAGTTCGACGGTCAGGCGCTTTTCCGCTTCCGGTGCAGTCGTGCTCCATTCAGCGACGCCACGATCGGCTGCCAGATACGGCAGGAATGCGACAGGCGTTTCGCTCGGATTCATCAATTCGGGAAACGGCGGCGCGATGCGATCAAGCAGTGCGCCGAAGCCAAGATCCAGCCCTCGCTCCAGTGCCGAACTGTTCGCCGGCAGCAACGTCGGGCGCTGAGTCTGATCGCTCATATAGTCAGCACCTCGACTTCGACCGCCGTGCAGTACGGCGCTTCAAACGCGCTGGTGATGATCGAATCCACCGGCTCAAGAATTTGCAGTTGCACGGCGCCGGCACTGTGCAACGTGTAGTCGATCCAGCTCGGATCGACCCGCCCTTCAAGGCGATGACAACTGTCGGCGTAGGCCTGCAATTGTTGTTGCGCAGCGACTTGGGTCAGGCCCGAATCGGGGCCAGAGTTGATCTTGGCGACGACACGGATTTTGTAGCGCTGAATGTCGGCAGCCTTGACCGTGACCCGATCTGTTTCCGGGCGGACATCGGGCCGGGCAAAGTGTTGGCGAACGCCATTGAGCAATGCCTCGGAAGGCGTGCCGTCACCGTCGCGGGAAAGCACAGTGACCTGCACTTCGCCGGGCGCTGTGCGGCGGCCGTTGCCATCCTTGACCTTCGCGGCGAGGCCGTCGGGGTTGAACGTGTAGGTAACGTTCACCACGCCGGCATCGGACGACTCGACTTTCACTGTCGGCCGCTCGCCGAGGGTGAACACTTCGCGGCGATACTGCATCCGCGAACCCGCCGCCGGGGCATGGGGCGCGAGGTAATAACGCAGCCGCGCATCGTCGTCGCTTTCATAAATCGCCGGCACCGCCGGGAAGGCTGCCGGATCGCCCGGATCGAGCAACTGCCGCTCCAGGCCCATGTCGGCCAGCCGTGCATCGAGATTGCTGCCGGTCGCCCACCACGCCAGCATCTGCTTGATGCGGGCGTTGTATTTGCGTTCGTGGGTTTGCAGCCGGACGCAAAACGCTTCAAGCGCAAGCGTCAGCAATTCGCTTTCGTTTTCCAGGCTGCTCTTGAGTTTTGCTGCGCTGTCCGGTGCTCGGGCGCCGACGTATTCGACGACAAAGGTCTTGAACTCGGCGAGCAGGTCTTCGAAGGCTTCGACGGTGATCAGCGAAGGTTCGGCCAATTGGTTCTGGCCGGGGATCAACATGCTCATGTCACTACCTCGAAAGTCTGTTGACGGTTTTTCCAGGTGCCGGCGAAACGCAGCAACAGGCCGGCGCCCTGACGGCTGGCGACAATCACTTGCGGCTGAAAATCATCGATGCCGTTTTGCTTGTTGTAGAACGCCTGCGCCGCGTGGCTCTGGGCCAGAAGCAGGACGTCGTCACCGAGGTTCTGCCCCAGCAGCGTGGGGATCAGCGAGCCATAGAGGGGCCTTTTTTGCCGAGTGCCCAGCGGCGTGGTCAGGGCCCGGGTCGCGCGCTGCACAAACTGCAGCCAGTCGTCGACCGTGGCCCCGCTGTCTCTATCGATTCCGATCATGGGAGGCTCTTAGATCAGGGGCTTATGACACGGCCCTGGTGATCCACCAATGGGCCGCTGAAGTGAACGCCCGAAGCGTCGATGGTCAGGCCGACGGCGCCCAGTTGCAGGTTGATCACCTGCGGGGTCAGCGTCAGTCGCGCCGGGCCGATGCTCAGTTCAAGCGATTCACGAGACCCGTTGAAAGCCGCCGGGCCGTTAAGCCAATTCAGCGTGTGCGTGGCGTCGTCGTAAGCGCTTTCGCTGCCGTCCTGATGCACGCGGCGCGTCAGCGTCGGTATGGTCGAGGTGGGCGGAAAACGATCACTGTTCAAGCCGAACAACGCCACGCTCTGCGCGCCGCTTTCACCGCTGCCGTAATTGAACAGCAGGCACTGCTCACCCACCGTCGGTATCCGCGATTCGCTTTGAGCGCCAGCGCTGGGGTTGAAGAACTTGATCGATGGCGTAAGCAATCCACCGTGGCTGACCTTGCAGGTGTTGCTCGCGGCGTCGACTTCCTGACAGACGCCGATGCGGCAGAAACTTTCGGCACGTCGGTGCAGGTCTTCGATCTCCGCTTCCATCTCGGCCAGCCGTTCGATGATCGGGCCCAGCTGCATGCGCAGTAATGCGTCGAACATCGGTCAGGCCTCCAGCGTGGTGTATTGGTCGGGGTCGTCGATGTTGCTGACCTCCCAGGTGCGGGCGAATTTCGGGATGCCGAGCGGGTCGTCGAGCAAGGTCGGACCGAGGTAAAGAGTCTGGTTGAATGACAACGTCCAGGCTTTGTATGGCTGCTCTGTGCGGATGAGCAATGACGGCAAGCCATCGATGTTCATCGGCAGATCGCATTGATCGCCGGGCAGGTTCCAGCGGTTGTCGGTGATCAGGTTTTTCAACACGGCAATCAGATCGCAGGCTGCAAAAGCACTCGCGGAAAGCGCCGGGATGACTTGCAGTGACAACGTCAACACATGGGCAATACGCCCGTTGGCTGCGCGCTCTCCCGGTGCATTACGTTCGATGTCGATCAGTACCCAGGCTTGTTCGCCGGGTGCAGTGAAATCGTCGTGATTGCCGACATTGATATTGAGCGCGGCGGTGTTGCGCAGCGTCGTCGCGATGGCTGTAAACAGTTGCGACGGCTGCTGGATCGGTGTGGGCATGCATGACCTCCTTTTCAATCGTCCACGCGCAGCCCTGCCGCCAAAATGGCGGCACGGAGAAACACTCAGGTTAAGGCTGGTCGCGCGGCGGAACTTCGCAGACGCCGATGCGCTTGGCGGCCCAGCGCTCGTATAGACCGATGGCCACGTCGGCGCCGGCCATGGCGGTCAGGCAACCGAACGCGCCGGCGGCCCAGATCGACAACCCTGCGGCATACAGCAGCATGATCGCCGACACGCCGCAGATCATGCAGGCGCCGGAGCGCAGGGCCAGGCGCCGCAGCAGTGACCAGCCACGGGCGCCCTCTTTGTCGGCGCGCCACATTTCGCCGGACACCCCGCCCACTACGGCAAGGAGGATGACCAGCCAGATCGGCATTTCCGCCAACGCTTGTTGCTCGCTTGTCATGTCACGCCTCCTGGGAGTGATTTATTCGCTTTTTATGTCCGTTCAAACGATATCTCTGAAAGCGGGCATTCCAAGAATGCCCGCCGAAGTACAAGTTAAGTTGTGACCACACCGATATTGTCGCTGAAAGCAAAGATAGCTTTAGTACTTGCTCGATCTTCGATCATCTGACTGAACACAATTTTGCAGACGCGACTAAAAAAGTCGCGCCATTGCATGATGCAATCTCGATGTTGGATTTTCCCAAGGGGGTGGATTAGAAGGGAGCAACTGGCCAGTTGATTGTATAGGGATAGCCAGGTTGGTTTTTAATCTCACTGACTGCGATGCAATACTGCTTATATGCAAGCAGCAGTTCGGTCTCGGAAGTGCTGGCAACACCCAGGTCGAGTTTGTATTGAAGAGGATTGACCGTCAGCCAGCTAGCGGCCTGAGTCAGTAGCTGGCGTACTCGAATATCAAGGACGACGACGTTATCTTGGTAGGTCAGCTCAGTGAACACCCAGCCATTGCCAACGTAATTACCCTTCCAGCCCACTTGAACCGGAGTGTCGATAGAGACCTCTACCCAATAACCAGACGGCCCTGGAGGCGTAAACTGTGGCGACTCCTCTGCATCCACAATTTGTACCGCGCGGGTAAAGGGCGGGCTGTACGCGTCAATAAATACGTATCGATTCATCATGTTTCCTTACTACGAAGTTTCAATAAATGTTGTTTTCATTTCTGCCAACCTTGCGTTAACCGCGATTGGGACAAACGCCAATTTCGACAGGTAGGCATTCCAAAAAGCCCGGCCATTGGCCGGGCTTTTCAGTAATGCGCTCCTTCGCCTTCCTTTAATTCCTGTGTTCAAAAAAGGAAGCTGACTTTTCGGCGCTACTGGCGCGGTACGAGTCCATTAAGATTGTTTTTCCGACCGCGGTCCCTGCCCGCCGGATAACTGCTTCTGGTGCTTTACGCTGCACACCCGGGTCAGTTGCCAACCCTCTGAACCGTTAAGGCCGGTTCATCGCTGCCTGTTCTTGTGGAACTAAAGAGCTTTCGTTTCCAGCCGCTTTGTCGAGCGGCTTGGTGGCAATAATATGCATGGATGCATATACAGTCAATGCATTGATGCATTTATTTATGCGCAATAAATGCACGCACGCATGAACGCCGCATAGATCAAGGCTCCGAGGGTTTTTAACGGGCGAAAAAAAACCCGCCGATGGCGGGTTTCATCTGAAAGCGGTGTGATTACCGGGCGTACATGCCCCACCAGAAGACGTGCCCAAGGATGACGATCTGCTCCTCCTGGATTTCCTGGAAGCTGTAGTCCTCGTCCGGATGCTCGTCACGATTGAAGCTGCGCAGTCGAATGCCGGTAGGCAAGCGATAGAGCTGCTTCACCCGCAACTGGCCGTTGTGGTTGATCGCGTACAGATCACCATCAATGATGTCGCCGATGCCGCACTTGCCCGCGTTGACACCCACGGTGGCGCCGTCACGCAACACCGGCAACATGCTGTTGCCACGCACGGTCACGCATTTGGCCTGGTCGAACTGCACACCGTTATGGCGCAGGCTACGCTTGCCGAAGCGCAGGCTAGAGCGCTCGCTCTCTTCGATGACGAATCTTCCTGATCCTGCTGCCAATTCAACCTCGCGAAGAAACGGCACCGACACCTCGTCGTCATCGACAGGTGTGTCGTCGTCCCACAGCATTATGTCCTTGAGTTCTGCGTGTACTTCACCGCGACCGGCACCCGCCGACGGCGCGACATCCGCGCGCCCGCGCAACTGATCGGTGCTCACGGCGAAGTACTCGGCGATCTTCGAAATATGTTTATCCGAAGGATCGACGATCTTCCCGCTGAGAATCCGCGAGAGAGTGGATTGAGGCACGCCGGTGCGACGGTGGAGCTCCGTGGGGGAGATCCCGTGCTGATCGAGCAGTGCTCTTAAGACGGAGGATACGTTGCGTTTTTGCATAACGCGCATATTGCTTGAAGTTATTCGCGAAGACAAATGCTGATTTGCATAATCAATGCATATAGCGTCTTTTCGACGAAGCAAATGCACAGCGACTCGCGATGCCTGCGTCGAGCAGACTCCCCATGTTAACCTTGCGCCCATCGCGGAAAAGCCCGGCCGTTGTCCCCGCTTTTGCCCTACATCTTTTAACGAGTTGCCTGACAATCCGATGAATAAAGCCGTCTCCGATCTGTCCTCCCACACCCCGATGATGCAGCAATACTGGCGCCTGAAGAATCAGCACCCGGATCAGCTGATGTTCTACCGCATGGGTGACTTCTACGAGATCTTCTATGAAGACGCGAAGAAGGCCGCCAAGCTGCTCGACATCACTCTGACTGCGCGCGGGCAATCGGCGGGACAGGCGATTCCGATGTGTGGGATTCCTTACCACGCGGCAGAAGGTTACCTGGCGAAACTGGTCAAGCTTGGCGAGTCGGTGGTGATCTGCGAGCAGGTTGGCGATCCGGCCACCAGTAAAGGGCCGGTTGATCGTCAGGTGGTGCGGATCATCACGCCAGGCACGGTCAGTGACGAGGCGCTGCTCGATGAGCGCCGCGACAACCTGATCGCCGCCGTGCTGGGCGACGAGCGCCTGTTTGGTCTGGCGGTGCTGGACATCACCAGCGGCAACTTCACCGTGCTGGAAATCAAGGGCTGGGAAAACCTGCTGGCAGAGCTTGAGCGGGTCAACCCGGTGGAACTGATGATCCCGGATGACTGGCCGAGGGATCTGCCGGCGGAAAAACGCCGTGGCGTGCGGCGTCGTGCGCCGTGGGATTTCGAGCGTGATTCGGCGCTGAAAAGTCTCTGTCAGCAGTTTTCCACCCAGGACCTGAAGGGCTTCGGTTGCGAAAACCTGACCCTGGCCATCGGCGCTGCCGGTTGCCTGCTGGCCTACGCCAAGGAAACCCAGCGCACCGCCCTGCCCCACCTGCGCAGCCTGCGCCACGAACGTCTAGATGACACGGTTGTGCTCGACGGCGCGAGCCGACGCAATCTGGAGCTCGACACCAACCTGGCCGGGGGCCGCGACAACACGCTGCAATCGGTGGTCGATCGCTGCCAGACCGCCATGGGCAGCCGTCTGCTGACCCGTTGGCTGAACCGCCCGCTGCGTGATCTGACCGTGCTGCTGGCGCGTCAGACATCGATCACCTGCCTGCTCGATCGCTATCGTTTCGAAAAATTGCAACCGCAGCTCACGGAAATCGGCGATATCGAGCGGATTCTCGCGCGAATCGGCCTGCGCAATGCGCGTCCGCGTGACCTTGCGCGCCTGCGCGATGCCCTTGGCGCGCTGCCGGAACTGCAAGTAGCGATGACCGATCTGGAAGCGCCGCACCTGCAAAGTCTGGCGACAACCACCAGCACTTACCCTGAACTGGCGGCACTGCTGGAAAAAGCCATTATCGACAACCCGCCTGCGGTGATACGTGACGGCGGCGTGTTGAAGACCGGTTACGACAGCGAACTCGACGAGTTGCAATCGCTGAGCGAAAACGCCGGCCAGTTCCTGATCGATCTGGAAGCCCGGGAAAAGGCTCGCACCGGGCTGTCCCACCTGAAAGTCGGCTACAACCGTATTCACGGCTACTTCATCGAGCTGCCGAGCAAGCAAGCCGAATCGGCACCGGCGGATTACATCCGTCGCCAGACCTTGAAAGGTGCCGAGCGGTTCATCACGCCAGAACTGAAAGAGTTCGAAGACAAGGCGCTGTCGGCCAAGAGCCGCGCCCTTGCTCGTGAAAAGATGCTCTATGAGGCGCTGCTCGAAGATCTGATCAGCCAGTTGCCACCGCTGCAGGACACTGCCGGCGCATTGGCCGAGCTTGACGTGCTGAGCAACCTAGCCGAACGCGCACTGAATCTGGATCTGAACTGCCCGCGTTTCGTCAGCGAGCCGTGCATGCGCATCACCCAGGGTCGTCACCCGGTGGTCGAGCAAGTCCTGACCACGCCGTTCGTGGCCAATGACCTGAGTCTGGATGACAACACGCGAATGCTGGTGATCACCGGCCCGAACATGGGCGGTAAATCCACCTACATGCGGCAAACCGCTTTGATCGTGCTGCTGGCACACATCGGCAGCTTCGTGCCGGCGGCCAGTTGCGAACTGTCGTTGGTTGATCGGATCTTCACCCGGATCGGTTCCAGTGATGACCTGGCCGGTGGCCGCTCGACCTTCATGGTGGAAATGAGCGAAACCGCCAACATCCTGCACAACGCCACAGAACGCAGTCTGGTGCTGATGGACGAAGTCGGACGCGGCACGAGCACCTTCGATGGCCTGTCGCTGGCCTGGGCTGCGGCCGAGCGCTTGGCGCATCTGCGTGCCTACACGCTGTTCGCCACGCACTATTTCGAACTGACCGTGTTGCCGGAAGCCGAGCCGTTGGTGGCCAACGTCCACCTCAACGCTACCGAACATAACGAGCGCATTGTGTTCCTGCACCATGTGCTGCCAGGGCCTGCAAGTCAGAGCTACGGCCTGGCGGTCGCGCAACTGGCGGGCGTACCGAGCGAAGTCATCGTGCGGGCGCGGGAACATCTGAGTCGACTGGAAGAGACCGCGCTGCCCCATGAAGCGCCGAAACCGGTCAAGGGAAAACCCGCAGCGCCGCAACAGAGCGATATGTTCGCCAGCCTGCCGCACCCGGTACTGGATGAGCTGGCCAAACTGGATATCGACGATATGACTCCTCGTCGTGCTCTGGAAATGCTCTATGCGCTGAAGAACCGGATATAAGCACTGAAGAAGCGGATATAACGCAAACGGCTTCAAGCTGTTAGAATCTCGCGCGGTTTGGGATGCTACTGGCTAATAGCCTGGCCAGCAGACATCGCTCCCGAACCTGGCGACCCCAACCGTGAAGGGGAAACGCTGCCGCCGCCTGAGGAGAGAACTAGAAATGACCTTCGTCGTCACCGACAACTGCATCAAGTGCAAGTACACCGACTGCGTAGAAGTCTGTCCGGTGGACTGCTTTTACGAAGGCCCGAACTTCCTGGTGATTCACCCGGATGAGTGCATCGACTGCGCCCTGTGCGAACCAGAATGCCCGGCCGTAGCCATTTTCTCCGAGGACGAAGTTCCGGAAGAGATGCAGGAATTCATCCAGCTGAACGTTGAGTTGGCGGAAATCTGGCCGAACATCACCGAGAAGAAAGAATCGCTGCCGGATGCCGAAGAGTGGGATGGCGTCAAAGGCAAGATCAAAGACCTCGAACGCTGATCTGTCACGCGCTCGAAAAAAAGGCCCCTTGCGGGCCTTTTTGCTTTTGCGGGTTTTACTTTTTTGCAGACAAAAAAAGGGGCGGTTTGACCCGCCCACATTTTTTCCCTATTCCCTGTGTTCCCTTTCATCGTCCTGATGAATCGCATCCTGCGATGTCCTTTCCCCTCTTCCTTGAAGGGCGTGCCTGTCCGTCGACACAACCCGGATACTAGAGAATTCTTAGGTAAGAGCAACAGGTCCTGGACGCTTAAACGGTCTGTCACAAGCGTTTCATATTAGAAAATAAGTATACGAATCAATAAGTTAAAAACTGACCATTGGAAATATCGACGTCTACTGCCGTGTAAAAATAACGAACACTTACGAAACAGTAAGCAAAGGCTTACAGAGTGAGACTACAAATCTCGACCGATATCTTTTGCAGGAGCTGCCGAAGGCTCGGCAGCTCCTACACAGAGCCAAGATTCGACGTGGATTTCAGGCAACAAAAAACCCCGAACCAGTCGGGGCATTTTGCGGGCGGTCGTTTGAAGCGCTTACTGGAACAGCGACTCGCTCGACAGGCCATTCTTCTCAAGGATTTCGCGAAGGCGCTTGAGGCCTTCTACCTGGATCTGTCTTACCCGCTCCCGGGTCAGGCCGATCTCCAGGCCTACATCTTCCAGCGTACTGCTCTCGTGGCCGCGCAGGCCGAAGCGGCGGATGACCACCTCGCGCTGCTTGTCGGTCAGCTCCGACAGCCATTGATCGATGCTCTGCGACAGGTCATCGTCCTGCAGCAGTTCGCATGGATCGGTCGGACGATCATCGGTAAGTGTGTCCAGCAGGGTTTTATCCGAATCCGGACCCAGCGAGACGTCGACCGAAGAAACACGCTCGTTCAGGCCCAGCATGCGCTTGACCTCACCCACCGGTTTTTCCAGCAGGTTGGCGATTTCTTCGGGTGAAGGTTCGTGGTCGAGTTTCTGCGTCAGCTCCCGTGCAGCCCGCAGGTACACATTGAGCTCCTTGACCACATGGATCGGCAACCGGATGGTCCGGGTCTGATTCATGATCGCGCGCTCGATGGTTTGACGAATCCACCAGGTCGCGTAGGTCGAGAAGCGGAAGCCGCGCTCGGGGTCGAACTTTTCTACCGCGCGGATCAAGCCGAGGTTGCCCTCTTCGATCAGATCCAGCAGCGACAGCCCCCGATTGACGTAACGCCGGGCGATTTTCACCACCAGCCGCAGGTTACTTTCAATCATGCGCTTGCGCCCCGCCGGATCGCCACTTTGCGACAAGCGCGCAAAATGAACTTCTTCCTCGGGGGAGAGCAACGGGGAAAAGCCGATTTCGTTGAGATACAGCTGCGTGGCATCAAGTGCCCGAGTGTAATCGATGTATTTATGTTGTTTAAGTGTGGCGGATTGTTTGGATTTGGAACGAACGGAAGGTGGAGCAGCCCCTTCATCATTCGACATCGAAGATTCCGAATCGATGCCGGTCTCCATAAGGAGAACCTCATCGTCGATGTCAAACTCCGGCACTTCTTTACTGAGAGCCATTGTTATAGTCCTTTGGTGAGTTCGACCCCAAGCTCAAGCGACGCCTCTATCCTTGGCAACGCTGGAGCCTGTCCCCTCTACGCGACGGAACAGGCTGGATTGCAAATCAACGCCTTGGCAGGAACTGCAGCGGATCTACTGGTTTACCTTGTCGGCGAATCTCAAAATGCAGTTTCACCCGGTCTGTACCCGTTGACCCCATTTCGGCAATTGTCTGTCCGACTTTGACCTGCTGTCCCTCCCGAACCAACAGCCTGCGGTTATGTCCGTAAGCACTGACGTAGGTTTCGCTGTGTTTGATGATGACTAATTCGCCGTAGCCCCTTAAGCCACTCCCGGCGTAAACCACCGTCCCATCAGACGCAGCTAAAACAGGCTGTCCCAAATCTCCGGCGATATCAATTCCTTTATTCAAACTACCGTTTGAAGAGAATTTACCAATCAGAATGCCATTAGATGGCCATCCCCAGCCGGTCGGGGCCGGACCGGCTGGAGGCATTGGAGCCGGGGTTTGCTTGTTGGCGACGGACGGTACAGCGCTCGTAGAACCGCGGGTTGTGGTGGTCGTCGTGCCATTTGCCTGGCGCCGGATTACGGTGGTTTTGCTGGACGATGATGGCGAAGAACTGGCGCTGCTCACCACGGCAGTCGGCGTAGAACCGGTACGCCCGTCGAAGCGAATTGTCTGACCCGGATGGATCGTATACGGCGTAGGAATATTGTTCCGTGCCGCGAGGGCTTTGTAGTCCCAGCCGTAGCGAAACGCGATGGAAAACATCGTATCGCCCGGACGGACTACATATTGGCCGGTCGTCACGGTAGGACGCTGTGCGACCGCGCCGTTGCGATCGACCACCCGGACATTGCTCGATTTGGTGCTGGAGCAACCCACCAGCAAGGTGCTCAAGACAAGGCCAGTCACCAGGCGCTGAAAGCTCGTGTTACCCATACGCTGCGCAATGACAGTGAGACTCACCCGCCGCTCCCTTTGTGGTGGCTGAAAAATTCGAATGCCGAACTCCGGCATGAGGTGTCGCAAGTATAACGGGCCGAATCGGCTTTACCTTTAATGAAGCGAAATCACTTCACGCACACGTTTGCAAGCTGACAATCTGCTGCGTTTAAACGATCGCTGCCGGTGTAAGACCAAGGCCAACGAAAGGAATTCAGCGCCGTTGAATAAATGCTCAGGCCAGTGGGCCATTAAGCAAAGGCACAAAACGCACGGCGCCTAAAACGTGTCGAGAAAAGCCATTTTCTTCACGCACGATCAGCATCAATTGCTGCACTTCTCCGGAACCGACCGGGATCACCAGGCGCCCGCCCGGTGCCAGTTGATCAAGCAACGCTTGCGGCACATCGGTGGCCACGGCGGTGACAATAATGCCGTTGTACGGTGCCAGCGCCGGCCAGCCTTCCCAACCGTCGCCCCAACGGAACACCACGTTGCGCAGATTGAGTTCGACCAGACGTTCCTTGGCCCGATCCTGCAAGACCTTGATGCGCTCGACCGAGAACACCCGCTCAACCAGTTGCGACAACACGGCAGTCTGGTAACCGGAACCGGTGCCGATCTCCAGCACCTTGTCCAACGGACCGGCCTCCAACAGCAGCTCGCTCATGCGCGCCACCATATAAGGCTGGGAGATGGTCTGGTTATGGCCGATCGGCAGCGCTGTATCTTCATAAGCGCGGTGCGCCAACGCTTCGTCGACGAACAGGTGACGCGGCGTGCGCCGGATGACTTCCAGCACCTTGGCGTTGGACAGACCTTCTTCATACAGACGCTGGATCAAACGTTCCCGCGTGCGCTGGGACGTCATGCCGATGCCGCTGCGCATTCTGTCTTCGTGTTCGCGAGCCATCAGCGCAGTCCCTCCAGCCAGCCATCGAGACTTCTGAAGGCATCATTGAAGGTGCGATCGAGTTGCAGCGGCGTGATCGAAACATAGCCCTGCATCACCGCATGAAAGTCGGTGCCCGG
Organism: Pseudomonas sp. P116; assembly: GCF_020149425.1. Classification (NCBI taxonomy): domain Bacteria; kingdom Pseudomonadati; phylum Pseudomonadota; class Gammaproteobacteria; order Pseudomonadales; family Pseudomonadaceae; genus Pseudomonas; species Pseudomonas sp. P116. The sequence continues at coordinate 1,223,653 of NZ_JACVHB010000001.1, forward strand.
GCCGCCATCTTCGGCATCGCCGGCGGCCGCAATCCAGTAACCGGCCTTGCCACGCGGGTCGACCACTTTCATCGGCGCCGCCGCCCGGGCACGGTGCCCCAGTCGGGTCAGCTGGATGCCGCGAATGTGGTCGATAGGCAGATTGGGAATGTTCACGTTGAGCACCGTGCGCGGCGGCAGATCGAGCCCGGCGTGGGCTTCGACCAGTTTGCGCGCAAAGTAGGCTGCCGTAGGAAGATTATCGACCTGGCGTGAGACCAGCGAGAAGGCGAACGACGGTCGCTCGAGGAAACGTCCTTCAAGGGCCGCCGCCACCGTACCGGAATACAACACGTCATCGCCAAGGTTGGCGCCGAGGTTGATCCCGGAAACCACCATGTCCGGCTGGCGTTCCAGCAAGCCATTCAGGCCCAGATGTACGCAGTCGGTTGGCGTGCCGTTGAGGCTGATGAAGCCGTTGGCCAGGTATTGCGGGTGCAACGGACGGTCGAGCGTCAGCGAACTGCTGGCGCCGCTTTTGTCCTGCTCAGGGGCGATAACCACGCACTCGGTGTAATCCGCCAGCGCAGCATAAAGCGCGGCAAGACCGGGTGCGGTTACCCCATCATCGTTAGAAATCAGAATACGCATGGGCTGTCCGTCTGCCCCACCGGCACCAGATCAACGAGCTCGCGCACTAATACAGTGGCGAAGCATCCGGCCGGGAGGACGAATTCCAGTTGCAGAATGTCAGGCTGGGGATAATGCCACGTCAACCCGCCAATGGGCAGCCGCAGGATGCGACGTTCGTGACTCATGCCGGCGTTGATCAACCAATCGCGCAGATCCGCTTCACGCGCGCCAATCCCCTGCTCCAGATCATGGACAGCGCCAGCGGCCGGGGAGTCACCTTCACCCCACTGCGGGCCGGTCGGATGCAAATCGAGAATCGCCAGACGCGGGTCGCTCAATTCAGCTTCACCGGCCGGGAAGAAGCTGCGGCTATCGGTGAAAGCCAGCAGATCGCCAACCAGCGCACGTTGCCAGGTGCCATCTGCCACACGTGCAGCCAACACCTGGTTAAACAGAAAACTGCGCGCCGTCGACAGCAGGCGTGAGCGCACATTGCGCTGCTCCGGCAGGGCCTTGCGCGCCGCCCACGAACGGGCGTCGACGACGTTGCCGCCGTCATGGCCGAAACGCTGGGCGCCGAAATAATTGGGAATACCTTGTTTGACGATCAGTTGCAGGCGCTCTTCAATCGCGGCTTTGTCGCCGGCGAATTGCGTCAGGCGCAACGTGAAACCATTCGCCGAATGCGCGCCGCGTTGCAGCTTGCGCTTGTGGCGAGTGGTTTTGAGGATTTTCAACGTGTCGTTTTCCGCCGCCGACAGATCAGGATCTGCCTTGCCCGGCAGTTGCACGCTGAACCACTGGCGGGTCAGCGCCTGACGATCCTTGAGACCGGCGTAGCTGACAGTGCGCAGCGGCACACCGGCAGCCTTGGCGATACGCCGTGCGGCTTCTTCGGTGTTCAGACCACGTTTTTCCACCCAGATCCACAGGTGTTCGCCGTCGCCGCTGAACGGAATATCCAGAACTTCATCCACCTGAAAATCTTCAGCGATGGCTTTCAGTAGCGCGGTGCCGAGGGGTTCGCCGTAGGCGCGCGGGCCGAGCAATTGCAGTTCATTCATGCGCGCAGCAACAAGGCAACGGAGTGTACGGCGATGCCTTCTTCGCGACCGACAAAGCCAAGCTTTTCGGTGGTGGTAGCTTTCACGTTCACTTGATCCAACTCAACTTGAAGATCCGCGGCGATCAGTGCGCGCATCGATTCGATATGCGGGGCCATTTTCGGCGCCTGGGCAACGATGGTGTTATCGACGTTGCCGACTTTCCAGCCCTTGGCGTGGATCAGACCGACCACATGACGCAACAACGCACGGCTGTCGGCGCCCTTGAATTGTGGGTCGGTATCCGGGAAGTGTTTGCCGATATCGCCCAGCGCAGCCGCGCCGAGCAAGGCATCGCTCAAGGCGTGCAGCAGGACGTCACCGTCGGAATGAGCGAGCAGCCCGAAGCTGTGTGCAATGCGCACGCCGCCCAGAGTAATGAAATCGCCTTCAGCGAAACGGTGCACATCATAGCCGTGGCCAATACGCATAAAAAAAACGCCCCGATTTTTGTCAGGGCGTGATTCTACCTGCATTAGCCCCGAAGGGCTTGTGCGTGATGCTGCAAGTGGTCGTCTATAAAGCTTGAGATGAAGAAATAGCTGTGGTCGTAGCCCGGTTGCAAGCGCAGCGTCAGCGGATGACCCGCTTGTTTTGCCGCTTGTTGCAAGGCTTCGGGTTTGAGCTGAGTCGCGAGGAAATCATCGCGATCACCTTGATCGACCAGCAGCGGGAGCTTCTCGTCAGCCTCGGCGATCAGCGCGCAGGCATCCCACTCTTTCCACTTCGAACGGTCTTCACCCAGATAACGCGAGAATGCCTTCTGCCCCCAAGGGCAATCCATCGGGTTGTTGATCGGAGAAAACGCCGACACCGATTGATAACGTCCCGGATTGCGCAAGGCACACACCAACGCACCGTGGCCACCCATGGAGTGGCCGCTGATGCTGCGTTTATCGGACGCAGGGAAATGCGCTTCAACCAGTGAAGGCAATTCCTGCACGACATAGTCATGCATCCGATAGTGCCGCGACCAAGGCTCCTGCGTGGCATTCAGATAAAACCCGGCACCGAGACCAAAGTCCCACGCGCCATCCGGATCGCCCGGCACATCGGCACCGCGCGGGCTGGTGTCCGGCGCGACGATGATCAGACCGAGTTCAGCAGCCATGCGCAACGCGCCGGCCTTGTGCATGAAGTTCTCGTCGGTACAGGTCAGCCCCGACAGCCAGTACAACACCGGCAGCTTGCCGCCCTGCTCCGCCTGCGGCGGCAGGTACACGGCAAACACCATGTCGCAGCCCAGCACGTCGGAACGGTGACGATAGCGCTTGTGCCAACCGCCAAAACTCTTCTGACAGGAGATGTTTTCCAGGCTCATGTAAAAACTCCTACGCGGTCACAGCCACAAGCCTTCAAGACTTGTAGCCATGACATCACGATTGATCAGAAATGGATGACGGTACGAATGCTCTTGCCTTCGTGCATCAGGTCGAACGCCTTGTTGATATCTTCCAGGCCCATGGTGTGGGTGATGAAAGTATCCAGCGGGATTTCACCGCTCTGGGCCATGTCGACGTAGCTTGGCAATTCGCTGCGGCCACGTACGCCGCCGAATGCCGAACCGCGCCAGACGCGACCGGTGACCAACTGGAACGGGCGGGTAGCGATTTCCTGACCGGCACCGGCAACGCCGATGATGACCGACTCGCCCCAGCCTTTGTGGCAGCACTCGAGGGCGGCGCGCATCAGTTGCACGTTGCCGATGCACTCGAAGGAAAAGTCGACGCCGCCATCGGTCATGTCGACGATGACTTCCTGAATCGGACGGTCGAAGTCTTTAGGGTTTACGCAATCAGTCGCACCCAGCTGCTTGGCGATTTCGAACTTGGCCGGGTTGATGTCGATGGCGATGATGCGCGCGGCCTTGGCCTTCACTGCACCGATGACTGCCGACAGACCGATGCCGCCCAAACCAAAAATGGCCACGGTGTCGCCCGGTTTGACCTTGGCGGTGTTGAGCACTGCACCGATACCGGTGGTGACGCCGCAACCGAGCAGGCAGACCTTTTCCAGCGGTGCGTCTTTAGCGATTTTGGCCACGGAGATTTCCGGCAACACGGTGTATTCCGAGAAGGTCGAAGTACCCATGTAGTGGAAAATCGTTTCGCCCTTGTAGGAAAAACGCGAAGTGCCATCCGGCATCAAGCCTTTGCCCTGGGTCGCACGAATGGCCTGACACAGGTTGGTCTTACCCGACTTACAGAATTTGCACTGGCCACACTCCGGGGTGTAGAGCGGGATGACATGATCGCCTACAGCAACCGAAGTCACGCCTTCGCCGATCGCCTCAACGATGGCGCCACCTTCGTGGCCGAGGATCGAAGGGAAAATCCCTTCCGGGTCAGCGCCGGACAAGGTGTAGGCGTCGGTATGGCAAACACCGGAAGCGACTACGCGCAACAGCACTTCACCGGCCTTGGGCATGGCGACATCAACTTCTACGATTTCCAGCGGCTTCTTGGCCTCAAAGGCAACGGCTGCGCGCGACTTGATCATGCTGACTCTCCAGTGAATCCATTAAATAAAAAAAGCAGACAAGGAGTGTAATACATGGCCTGACGATGAATAATCAGGCCAAAAGCAAAACATTATTGCCATACAGGGATAATCCTGATGTCCGAAAACCGCTGGGAAGGCATCGACGAGTTTGTCGCCGTAGCCGAATGCAGCCAATTCACCGCTGCAGCCGAACGTCTTGGGGTTTCTTCCTCGCATATCAGTCGACAAATCGTACGACTGGAAGAGCGTTTGCAAACACGCCTGCTCTATCGCAGTACCCGCAGGGTGACGCTGACCGAAGCCGGGCAGACATTCCTGCAACACTGCCAGCGCTTGCAGGACGGACGCGAAGAAGCTCTGCGCGCGGTGGGCGATCTGACCAGCGAACCCAAAGGCATGCTGCGCATGACGTGCGCTGTTGCCTATGGCGAGCGATTTATCGTGCCGCTGGTGACACGGTTCATGGGGCTCTACCCGCAACTGCGCATCGATATAGAGCTGAGCAATCGGCAACTCGATCTGGTGCATGAGGGGCTGGATCTGGCGATTCGACTGGGACGCTTGCAAGACTCACGACTGGTCGCGACGCGCCTGGCGCCACGGCGTATGTATCTTTGCGCGTCCCCTTCCTACGTGGAAAGGTACGGCCGCCCACACAGCTTGTCGGAACTGAGCCGGCATAATTGCCTGATCGGCAGCACAGACATCTGGCAGCTTGAGCAAAACGGGAGGGAATTTTCCCAGAGAGTGCAAGGAAACTGGCGTTGCAACAGTGGGCAAGCGGTACTGGATGCTGCTTTGCAAGGGGTCGGGTTGTGTCAGTTGCCGGACTATTACGTGCTGAAGCATTTGCACAGCGGCGCATTGATTTCGTTGCTGGAGGCGCATCAGCCGCCGAATACCGCGGTGTGGGCGCTGTATCCGCAGCAGCGGCATTTGTCGCCGAAGGTGCGCAAGTTGGTGGACTTTCTTAAGGAGGGGTTGGCCGAACGGCCGGAGTATCGGATTTAAGATCAAAAGATCGCAGCCTGCGGCAGCTCCTACAGGGGGATTTACCGCGACAAAAACCACTGTAGGAGTGCAGCAGGCCGCAATCTTTTAGCGGCGGTTAGCCCAACGCTGACGCAACCACTCCAGATCTTCCGGCCGGGTCACCTTGAGGTTATCCGCACGCCCTTCGATCAGACGGGGTGCCTGCCCCGCCCACTCCATCGCCGATGCCTCATCGGTAATCACCGCATCTGCCACCAGGCTGTCCGCCAACGCGCGATGCAGTGCACCGAGGCGGAACATCTGCGGCGTATAAGCCTGCCAGATCACACTGCGGTCAACGGTTTCAACCACACGACCGTGCTTGTCGATGCGCTTCAGGGTGTCGCGCGCAGGAACCGCCAGCAACCCGCCCACAGGGTCGTCCGCCAGCGCATCGAGTAATTTGTCGAGATCATCACGACTCAGATTGGGCCGTGCCGCATCGTGCACCAGCACCCAGTCCTCATCGTCCGCACCTTGCGCGTGCAGATGCAGCAAGGCATTGAGCACCGAACCGGAACGCTCGGCACCGCCGTCAACGCGCTGAATACGCGGATCGTTGACGCATGCCAGGTTCGGCCAGTAAGGATCATCGACAGCGAGACTGACCACCAGGCCCTTGAGGCTCGGGTGATCGAGGAAACAGCCGAGGCTGTGTTCGAGAATTGTGCGCCCGCCCAGTTGCAGATATTGCTTGGGACGGTCCGCGGCCATTCGGGCACCGACGCCCGCGGCAGGAATCACGGCCCAGAAGGCCGGCAGGGAATTGATCATTGGGCCAACTGGTAAAGGGTTTCGCCGTCCTTGACCATGCCCAACTCGTGACGAGCCCGCTCTTCAACGGTCTCCATGCCTTTCTTCAACTCGCTGACCTCAGCGTCCATCACCCGGTTGCGCTCCAGCAAACCTTCGTTCTCGGCATGTTGATCAGCAATCTGCTGATTCAGCTCGGCGACTTGCGCCAGACTGCCATTGCCCACCCACAGGCGGTACTGCAGACCGGCCAGCAGCAGGAGCAAGACGAGAAACAACCAGTAAGGACTGCGCATCGAATATCAGGTATCCAGTGAAAAAAGACAGCCACGCCAAAACTTTGCAGCGTCTGATAGCACGAAGCCTGGAAAATCCAGGCTTGTGCTGTTAAGGCATCAGATTAGTGGCAAATCCATCGCTGTCACGACTTTTTCGACACAATCCGGTGTCCTTTTATCAGTTTCAGCTTAACCGCGAAACTCGCTACGACCGTTGTACTTGGCTTTGCCATTCAACTGCTCTTCGATACGCAGCAGTTGGTTGTACTTGGAAACGCGGTCGGAACGGCACAGTGAACCGGTCTTGATCTGGCCAGCCGAGGTGCCCACAGCCAGGTCGGCAATGGTCGAATCTTCGGTTTCGCCGGAACGGTGCGAGATCACTGCGGTGTAACCGGCAGCCTTGGCCATCTGGATGGCTTCCAGGGTTTCGGTCAGGGTGCCGATCTGGTTGAACTTGATCAGGATCGAGTTGGCGATCTTTTTATCGATGCCTTCTTTCAGGATCTTGGTGTTGGTCACGAACAGATCGTCGCCCACCAGCTGCACTTTCTCGCCGATTTTGTCGGTGAGAATTTTCCAGCCAGCCCAGTCGGACTCGTCCAGACCGTCTTCGATGGAGATGATCGGGTAACGCTCGGTCAAACCTTTGAGGTAGTCGGCGAAACCTTCAGCAGTGAACACCTGGCCTTCGCCGGACAGATTGTACTTGCCGTCTTCGTAGAATTCGCTGGCCGCGCAGTCCAGAGCCAGGGTCACGTCGGTGCCCAGCTTGTAACCGGCGTTGGCAACGGCCTCGGAAATCACTTTCAGCGCGTCTTCGTTGGAAGCCAGGTTAGGCGCGAAACCACCTTCGTCGCCGACAGCAGTGCTCAGACCACGAGCCTTCAGCACAGCTTTGAGATGATGGAAAATCTCGGTGCCCATGCGCAGACCTTCCGAGAAAGACTTGGCGCCAACCGGCTGAACCATGAATTCCTGGATGTCGACGTTGTTATCGGCGTGCTCGCCACCGTTGATGATGTTCATCATCGGAACCGGCATCGAGTACACACCCGGAGTGCCGTTCAGGTTGGCGATGTGAGCGTACAGCGGCAGGTCCTGATCCTGCGCAGCAGCCTTGGCCGCAGCCAGGGACACGGCGAGAATGGCGTTGGCGCCCAGGGTCGCTTTGTTTTCAGTACCGTCGAGCTTGATCATCGCGTGATCGAGGGCTTTCTGGTCGATTGGGTCGGTGCCCAGCAGCAGATCGCGGATCGGACCGTTGATGTTGGCTACCGCTTTAAGCACGCCCTTGCCCAGGTAACGGCTCTTGTCGCCATCACGCAGCTCGAGTGCTTCACGCGAGCCAGTGGATGCACCGGACGGCGCGCATGCGCTGCCGATGATGCCGTTGTCGAGAAGCACGTCCGCTTCCACGGTGGGATTGCCACGGGAGTCGAGAACTTCACGACCTTTGATGTCGACGATTTTTGCCATTGTTGTAAACACTCCAAAGTTGACGAAAACGACGCAGCTAGAGGAAATCTTTTTACCGTCGGCAAGGGGGTGCAGCGGGCAGATTTGCAGACGATAACGCTCATGCCCGAGGGCATGAGCGACAAATCGTGCGGTACTTTACCGGAGAATTGAGGTTTACGCGGTTTCTACCGTCGGAAAACTCTTAACCAGTTCGTCCAGGGCTTTGAGCTGGGCCAGGAATGGCTCCAGTTTGTCCAGACGCAAGGCGCAAGGGCCATCGCATTTGGCGTTGTCCGGATCCGGGTGAGCTTCGAGGAACAGACCTGCCAGACCTTGACTCATGCCAGCCTTGGCCAAGTCCAGAACCTGCGCACGGCGACCGCCGGCGGAGTCGGAACGACCGCCAGGCATTTGCAGCGAATGGGTCACGTCGAAGAATACCGGGTACTCGAACTGCTTCATGATGCCGAAGCCGAGCATGTCGACCACGAGGTTGTTATAGCCGAAGCTCGAACCACGCTCGCAGAGGATCAGTTGATCATTACCCGCTTCAACGCACTTGTTCAGGATGTGTTTCATTTCCTGAGGGGCGAGGAACTGGGCTTTCTTGATGTTGATGATCGCGTTGGTCTTGGCCATCGCCACGACCAGATCGGTCTGGCGCGACAGGAAGGCCGGCAACTGGATGATGTCGCAGATCTCGGCGACGACCGCGGCCTGTTCAGGCTCGTGGACGTCGGTGATGATCGGCACGCCAAAAGCCTGCTTGATGTCCTGGAAGATGCGCATGCCCTCTTCCAGGCCAGGACCGCGATACGAGGTCACAGAAGAACGGTTGGCCTTGTCGAAACTGGCCTTGAACACGTAAGGGATACCGAGTTTTTCGGTGACCTTCACATACTCTTCGCAAACCTGCATGGCCATGTCACGGCTTTCCAGCACGTTCATGCCGCCGAACAGCACCATGGGTTTGTCGTTGGCAATTTCGATGTCGCCGACGCGGATGATCTTCTGTGCCATCGGGGTTACGCCTTCTTCTGGTGTTGAGCCAACGCTGCTTTGACGAAGCCGCTGAACAGCGGATGGCCATCACGTGGTGTCGAGGTGAACTCAGGGTGGAACTGGCAAGCGACGAACCATGGATGATCCGGTGCTTCAACCACTTCAACCAGTGCAGCATCGGCGGAGCGACCGGAAATCTTCAGGCCGGCCTCGATGATTTGCGGCAGCAGGTTGTTGTTCACTTCGTAACGGTGACGGTGACGCTCGACGATCACGTCCTTGCCGTAGCAATCGTGCACTTTGGAGCCGGTTTCGAGCAGGCATTCCTGAGCGCCGAGGCGCATGGTGCCGCCCAGATCGGAGGTTTCAGTACGCACTTCCACGGCACCGGTGGCGTCTTCCCACTCGGTGATCAGGCCGACAACCGGGTGGCCGCTGGCGCGATCGAACTCGGTGGAGTTGGCGTCTTTCCAGCCCATGACGTTACGAGCGAACTCGATGACCGCCACTTGCATGCCCAGGCAGATACCCAGGTACGGAACCTTGTTTTCGCGAGCGTACTGAACGGCAGTGATCTTGCCTTCCACGCCGCGCAGACCGAAGCCGCCCGGTACGAGGATGGCGTCAACGCCTTCAAGCAGCGCAGTGCCCTGGTTTTCGATGTCTTCGGAATCGATGTAGCGCAGGTTGACCTTGGTACGGTTGCTGATGCCCGCATGGCTCATCGCTTCGATCAGCGACTTGTAGGCGTCCAGCAGCTCCATGTACTTGCCGACCATGGCGATGGTGACTTCGTGTTCCGGGTTCAGCTTGGCGTCAACCACAGCTTCCCACTCGGACAGATCGGCACCGCCGCATTGCAGACCGAAACGCTCGACGACGAAATCGTCCAGACCCTGCGAATGCAGAATGCCCGGGATCTTGTAGATGGTGTCGGCGTCTTCCAGAGCGATAACCGCACGCTCTTCAACGTTGGTGAACTGCGCGATCTTGCGACGCGACGAGATGTCGATCGGGTGATCGGAGCGGCAAACCAGCACGTCAGGCTGCAGGCCGATGGAACGCAGTTCCTTGACCGAGTGCTGGGTTGGCTTGGTTTTGGTTTCGCCAGCGGTGGCGATGTACGGCACCAGCGTCAGGTGCATCAGCATCGCGCGCTTGGCGCCGACTTCGAATCGCAGCTGACGGATGGCTTCGAGGAACGGTTGCGACTCGATGTCACCCACGGTGCCACCGATTTCGACCATCGCCACGTCGGCATCGCCTGCACCCTTGATGATGCGGCGCTTGATTTCGTCGGTGATGTGCGGAATCACCTGGATGGTTGCACCCAGGTAGTCACCACGGCGCTCTTTGCGCAACACGTGCTCGTAAACACGGCCGGTGGTGAAGTTGTTGTTCTGGGTCATGGTCGTGCGGATGAACCGCTCGTAGTGGCCCAGGTCCAGGTCGGTTTCGGCGCCGTCGTGGGTGACGAACACTTCACCATGCTGGAACGGGCTCATGGTGCCCGGGTCGACGTTGATGTACGGATCCAGCTTAAGCATGGTGACCTTAAGCCCCCGCGCCTCCAGGATAGCCGCCAATGAAGCCGAGGCAATGCCTTTCCCCAATGAAGAAACAACACCGCCCGTGACGAATATGTAGCGCGTCATGAAAAACCCTAGAAGTCTGCGTTAAAGCGGTACGAGCCGCCGGGGAAAGCGAAGGAAGGCCGAAGCCCCCGATCACCTGCATTAATCACAGTGCACCTTTCAAAAAAACCGCCGCGTTGGGACAGACCGGCAGATGAAACACCGGTACGTTGCTCGCTACACATTTTTTGGAATCGCCCAGCAAAGACTGCTTGGTAATCGGCAACTCCTGCAATTCAGGCGAATCCACAGAAGTTGTATCAAGAAGGGAGCGTAGTCTACCGGAATGCCCCTTTCATCTCAAACCTAGATCTTCGTCCGTTGGCTGCCAATGCAATTTCCAGCCGTCCTGCACATTGCCATCAAGGCCCGGCAGGTTCGCCACCGCGAGCAATTCTTCACCGCGAAACAGCAGCGGCAATCTGCCACGCACGAAGGCCGGCACCGCGCGCTCGTTGAGTAAGCGTTTGAGATCACGATGGCCACGATCGGCCAGATGCATCACTTCGCCGCCCCGACGGTAAGCAATGCGCAGCGGCCCACAAGGCGTCTGGCCACTGAGCACGACGCAGCCGTTATCGGACAAGCGTAGCGGTGATGTCGGGGCGTGCCACTCGCTGCCGATCACTGGCGCACGCAGCCAGTCGCCACTCAGCCACCAGAGTCGACCGGCGCTGCGGTGCAACTCGCCATCGGCCAGACGCCAGACCGGCGATGCATCGTGGGCGGCTTCGCACAGATTCGCCCAACCCGACCAATGGTCAGTATCAGGCAACCGAGTCAGTGGTTGGAGCCAGTGGCCCAGTGCATTTCGCTGACGGGCGGGAGACAGCTCCGCCAAAGGTGCCAATTCCAGCGAGGGTACGCCCAGCCAGTCGAAATTAGTTGAGGCTTTGGCGTGCGCCAGATCGATCTGCGCCAGCTCATCCAGCAAGCCTTGCGCTTCACGCAAATGCGCGGCGCTACGGGCCATGCTGGCTTGCGCTTGCGGCCAGCGCCCGGTCAGCAGCGGCACGATCTGATGACGCAGGTAATTGCGCGAAAACTGCCGATCTTCGTTTGACGGGTCTTCGATCCATTGCAACTGGTGCGCCGCGGCGTAGGCTTCAAGCTCTGCGCGAGTGACGTCGAGCAAAGGCCGAACCAACGTGCCCTGCCCCAACGGACGTTGCGCCGGCATTGCCGAAAGCCCGCGCACGCCGGCACCGCGCAACAGACGAAACAACAGGGTTTCCGCCTGATCGTCGCGGTGTTGCCCGGTCAGCAAAACGTCATTGGCCTGGGTTACCGCACCGAACACCGAATAACGCGCATCCCGCGCCGCCCGCTCCAGACTCGCGCCCGGTTGCACCTTTACCCGCTCCACTTGCAACGCAATACCCAACGCATCGCAGACCGACTGGCAATGTTCCGGCCAGGCATCGGCCGCAGCCTGGAGGCCGTGATGGATGTGGATGGCGCTTAGCGTTGGGAGGGAATCGGTTTTGGCGAGATTGGCCAGTAGATGCAGGAGGACAGTTGAGTCGAGGCCGCCGGAGAAAGCGACGCGCCAGTTCCTAGCATTGCGCCAGGCTGCAAGATTGAGCAGTAGCAGGGATGGCAAATCACTTTTCGAAGGATTCATAAAGATCGATCACTTCTCAAAGATTCCTGTAGGAGCTGCCGCAGGCTGCGATCTTTTGATCTTGAAAAAACCAGATCAAAAGATCGCAGCCTGCGGCAGCTCCTACACAGGCAACGAGTTCGGTTAGAGACCGTAGCTCATCAGTCGATCATAACGGCGCTTGAGCAGCGCTTCGTTGTCGAACTTCTTCAGCATCGCCAGTTGCGAGCTCAGCTCGGCACGGATCGACGCCGCAGCGGCTGCCGGGTCACGATGCGCGCCGCCCAATGGCTCGCCAATCACCTTGTCGACAATGCCCAGGCCTTTCAGACGCTCGGCGGTGATGCCCATCGCTTCAGCGGCATCCGGCGCTTTTTCAGCGGTTTTCCACAGAATCGAGGCGCAACCTTCCGGCGAAATTACCGCGTAGGTCGAATACTGCAACATGTTCAACTGATCGCAAACGCCGATCGCCAATGCGCCCCCGGAACCACCCTCACCGATGACGGTGGCGATGATCGGAGTTTTCAGACGCGACATGACACGCAGGTTCCAGGCGATCGCTTCGCTCTGGTTGCGCTCTTCAGCGTCGATGCCAGGGTAGGCACCCGGGGTGTCGATGAAGGTCAGGATCGGCATTTTGAAACGCTCGGCCATTTCCATCAAACGGCAAGCCTTACGGTAGCCTTCCGGACGCGGCATGCCGAAGTTGCGGCGAACCTTCTCGCGTACTTCGCGGCCCTTCTGGTGTCCGATGATCATCACTGGCTGGTCGTCCAGACGGGCAATACCGCCAACGATTGCAGCGTCGTCGGAGAAATGACGGTCGCCGTGCAGTTCGTCGAACTCGGTGAAGATGTGTTCGATGTAGTCCAGGGTGTACGGACGCTTCGGGTGACGCGCCAGACGCGCGATCTGCCAGCTGGTCAGCTTGCCGAAGATGTCTTCGGTCAGCGTTTTGCTCTTGTCCTGCAGGCGGGAGATCTCATCGCCGATATTCAGCGAATTGTCATTACCGACCAAGCGCAACTCTTCGATCTTGGCTTGCAGGTCGGCGATCGGCTGTTCGAAATCTAGAAAATTCGGGTTCATAGGCGTCCGTCTTGGGTCGTGTCCCAAATGAGCTTGGGCCGGCCGGTTGTCTATTCGCGCCCTACCTTAAGGGAGAGGCGCGCTGAGGTCGAGATTAAAAATTCAGGTTGCGGGCAAGTGCAATGATGGCACCTGCCGGTCAACGGTATTGGAGGAAGACGTTGTCTCGCCCGAACTGGTCACGCAGGGCTTGAATCAAGGCATCCGCTGGATCGATTCGCCAGGTCTCGCCGAACTGCAGCAAGGTCTTCGCATCAGGGCTGGTGTACTCCATGGTGATCGGGCACGCCCCGCGATGACGCTTGAGCAGATCACCCAACCAGCGTAGCTGATCGCCTTTGAGATCCTGCGTCTGCAACTTCAGACGCAGGCTCTCGGCGAGGTTGGTGCGCGCATCTTCCATGCTCATCACCCGCTTGACCCGCAGGCGCAGGCCACCGGAGAAGTCGTCGTTACTGACTTCGCCTTCGACCACCACCATCGCGTCGGTCTGCAGCAGTGACTGCGCCGAGTGGAACGCCTCGGCAAACAGCGACGCCTCGATCCGCCCGGAGCGGTCGTCGAGGGTGATGAAACCCATCTTGTCGCCCTTCTTGTTCTTCATCACCCGCAGGGCAATGATCATCCCCGCCACGGTTTGCGTATCGCGCGCCGGTTTCAGGTCGATGATGCGCTGACGGGCGAAACGACGAATTTCGCCTTCGTATTCGTCAATCGGGTGGCCGGTCAGGTACAGGCCCAAGGTGTCTTTCTCACCCTTGAGACGTTCCTTGAGGGTCAGCTCCTTGGCCTTGCGATGCACCGCATACACATCGGCGTCTTCCTCGACGAACAGCCCGCCAAACAGATCGGCGTGGCCACTGTCGCGGGTACGGGCAGTCTGTTCGGCTGACTTGATTGCCTCTTCCATCGCCGCCAGCAGCACGGCGCGGTTACGGTCGATGTTGGCTTGATAAGCCTTTTGTTCGTCGTGGAAATACGGACCGAGACGATCTAGCGCACCGCTGCGGATCAAGCCATCAAGGGTGCGCTTGTTGATGCGTTTGAGGTCGACGCGGGCGCAGAAGTCGAACAGATCCTTGAACGGCCCCGCCTGACGCGCCTCGGTAATTGCCTCTACCGGGCCTTCGCCGACGCCTTTGATTGCGCCGAGACCATAGACGATGCGGCCGTCGTCGTTCACCGTAAACTTGAATTCCGAAGTGTTCACATCCGGCGCGTCGAGACGCAGCTTCATGGTGCGAATTTCTTCGATCAAGGTCACGACCTTGTCGGTGTTGTGCATATCCGCCGACAACACCGCCGCCATGAACGGCGCCGGGTAATGCGTCTTCAGCCAAGCGGTCTGGTACGAGACCAGGCCGTAAGCGGCGGAGTGAGACTTGTTGAAGCCGTAACCGGCGAATTTTTCCACCAGGTCGAAAATGTTACCGGCCAGATCCGCATCGATATTGTTGGTCTTGCAACCCTCAATGAAACCGCCGCGCTGCTTGGCCATTTCTTCGGGTTTTTTCTTACCCATGGCCCGACGCAGCATGTCCGCACCACCGAGGGTGTAACCGGCCATGACCTGGGCAATCTGCATCACCTGTTCCTGATACAGGATGATGCCGTAAGTCGGCGCCAATACCGGTTTGAGGCCTTCGTACTGGTAGTCCGAGTGCGGGTACGCGAGTTCGGCGCGACCGTGCTTACGGTTGATGAAGTCGTCAACCATGCCTGACTGCAGCGGGCCCGGACGGAACAGGGCCACCAGTGCAATCAAGTCTTCCAGGCAGTCGGGCTTGAGCTTTTTGATCAGCTCTTTCATGCCGCGCGACTCGAGCTGGAACACCGCCGTCGTTTCGGCTTTTTGCAGTAGCTGATAGGTCGGCTTGTCGTCAAGCGGGATGAACGCAATGTCCAGCGGCGGCTGATCGACCTTGGCGCGGTCGCGGTTGATGGTCTTCAACGCCCAGTCGATGACCGTCAGGGTTCGCAGGCCGAGGAAGTCGAACTTCACCAGACCGGCAGCCTCGACGTCGTCCTTGTCGAACTGGGTTACCAGACCGTCGCCGGCCTCGTCGCAATAGATAGGCGAGAAGTCAGTCAGCTTGGTCGGCGCGATCACTACACCACCGGCGTGTTTACCGACGTTACGCACAACGCCTTCGAGCTTGCGCGCCATCTCCCAGATTTCCGCGGCTTCTTCATCGACCTTGATGAAATCGCGCAGGATCTCTTCCTGTTCGTAGGCTTTTTCCAGGGTCATGCCGACTTCGAACGGAATCATCTTCGACAGACGATCCGCCAGGCCATACGACTTGCCCTGCACCCGCGCCACGTCACGCACAACAGCCTTGGCGGCCATGGAACCGAACGTGATGATCTGGCTTACCGCGTTGCGGCCGTATTTCTCAGCCACGTAGTCAATGACCCGGTCACGCCCGTCCATGCAGAAGTCGACGTCAAAGTCGGGCATGGAAACCCGTTCCGGGTTAAGGAAACGTTCGAACAGCAGGTCATATTCCAGCGGATCGAGATCGGTGATCTTCTGCACATAGGCCACCAGCGAGCCGGCACCCGATCCACGGCCCGGGCCTACCGGGACACCGTTGCTCTTGGCCCACTGGATAAAGTCCATAACGATCAGGAAGTAACCGGGAAAGCCCATCTGGATGATGATATCCAGCTCGAAATTCAACCGGTCGACGTAGACCTGACGCTTGGTTTCGTAATCTTCGGTGGTGTCTTTTGGCAACAAAACCGCCAGCCGTTCCTCCAGACCATCGAAGGACACCTTGCGGAAATACTCGTCGATGGTCATGCCATCGGGAATCGGGAAGTTGGGCAAAAAGTGCGTGCCCAGTTTTACATCGATGTTGCAGCGCTTGGCGATCTCGACGGTGTTTTCGATTGCGTCGGGAATGTCGCTGAACAGCTCGGCCATTTCCTCGGCGCTTTTGAGGTATTGCTGATCGCTGTAATTCTTCGAGCGCCGCGGATCGTCGAGTGCACGGCCCTCACCGATGCACACTCGTGTTTCGTGGGCAGCAAAGTCTTCCTGCTTGATGAAACGCACATCGTTGCTCGCCACCAGCGGCGCGCCGAGCTTGTCGGCCAGGGCCACGGCACCGTGCAACTGTTCTTCATCGTTAGGGCGACTGGTGCGCTGGATTTCCAGGTAGAAGCGGTCCGGGAACACCGACATCCACTCACGCGTCAGGGCCTCGGCTTCGGCCGGGTTGCCACTGATCAGCGCCATGCCGATCTCGCCCTCTTTGGCGGCGGAGAGCATGATCAGGCCTTCATTCGCCTCGGCAACCCACTCACGCTCGATGATGATCATGCCGTTGCGCTGGCCTTCGATGAAGCCGCGCGAGATCAACTCGGTGAGGTTGCGATAGCCCTTGGCGTTCATCACCAACAGGCTGAGCCGGCTCAGGGGCGCGTCCGGATCCTTGTTCGACAGCCACAGGTCGGCGCCGCAGATCGGCTTGATGCCTGCGCCCATGGTGTTTTTATAGAATTTGACCAGGGAACACATGTTGTTCTGATCAGTGACCGCAACCGCCGGCATGTTCATGGCGGTCAGTGCCTTGACCAGCGGCTTGATCCGCACCAGCCCGTCGACCAGGGAGTATTCAGTGTGCAGGCGTAGATGAACGAATGAAGCCGGCATAGTGATCCTGTCCAGTTACAGAGAGACAACAAGGCCCGGATTGTACCGGGCCTCGAACAAAACATCAGCCTTGCGACTAAACCTGAGTCAGACCTTCCAGTGCCTCATAAGCCTGACGCACCGGGGCGAACGAGCGCCGGTGGATCGGCGTCGGGCCCAAGCGAACCAACGCTTCCAGATGAACGGGCGTCGGGTAGCCTTTATGGCCGCCGATACCGTAACCCGGATAGATCAACTCGAATGCCGCCATTTCGCGGTCACGACTGACCTTGGCCAGAATCGATGCCGCCGCAATGGCTGGAACCTTGCCATCGCCCTGCACCACCGCTTCGGCGCGCATGGGCAATTGCGGGCAGCGATTGCCGTCGATCATCGCCAGTTTCGGCTGAATGTGCAGCCCGGCCACCGCGCGCTGCATGGCCAGCATGGTCGCGTGCAGAATGTTCAGCTCGTCGATTTCTTCGACTTCGGCGCGGGCGATGCACCAGCTCAGGGACTTCTCGATGATCTCGTCGTAAAGCTTTTCACGCTTGGCTTCGGTGAGTTTCTTCGAGTCATTGAGACCGAGAATCGGCCGGTTCGGATCGAGGATCACCGCCGCCGTCACCACCGCACCGCACAACGGGCCACGACCGACTTCATCGACGCCAGCGACCAGTTCTTCAACTTCGGCAACCAGAGTGAAATCCAGGCCCATCTGCATAACTTTCTTGCTCATCGTGTTTGACCGATCAGGTTCAGCACGGCATCCGCCGCTTGGTTGGAAGCATCCAGCCGCAGTGTGCGATGGATCTCGTCGAAACCACGGGTCTGCTCTTCGCCGCCCTCGATCAATGGCGACAGGGTCTGCGCCAGCGCCTCGACTGTCGCATCATCCTGCAATAATTCCGGCACCAACAGGCGCTGGGCCAGCAGGTTCGGCAGAGACACGTACGGGCTCTTGACCATCCGCTTGAGAATCCAGAACGTCAGCGGTGCCAGGCGATACGCAACCACCATCGGCCGCTTGTACAACAGCGCTTCAAGGGTCGCCGTGCCGGAAGCGATCAGCACAGCATTGCACGCAGCCAGGGCCAGATGGGACTTGCCATCAAGCAAGGTCACCGGCAAGTCGCGGCCGGCGAGCAGCTCTTCAAGCTGCACACGGCGCTCCGGACTGGCGCACGGCATGACAAAACGCACACCGGGGCGCAGGGCTCGCAGGCGTTGCGCCGTATCGAGAAACAACGCGCCGAGACGACCGACTTCACCGCCACGACTGCCGGGCATCAACGCGACCAGCGGTCCGTCGGGCAAACCCAACTCGGCACGCGCTGCGGCGCGATCGGCTTGCAGCGGTATGGCATCGGCCAGCGAGTGACCGACGAACCGCACCGGCACGCCTTTCTCTTCGTAGAATTTGGCTTCAAACGGGAACAGCGTGAGCATCAGATCGCAACCTTCGCGAATCTTCAGCACGCGCTTCTGCCGCCATGCCCACACCGACGGGCTGACGTAATGCACGGTTTTGATCCCGGCCTGACGCAGCTTGAGTTCGATATTGAGGTTGAAGTCCGGGGCATCGATGCCAATGAACGCGTCAGGCTTCTCGGCAATCAGCGTGGCAATCAGCTTTTTGCGACGTTTGAGCAACTCGCGCAGCCGGCCGAGCACCTCAACCAACCCCATGACCGACAAGCGCTCCATGGGGAAGTAGGAAGTCAGGCCTTCGGCCTCCATCAACGGACCGCCGACACCGATGAACTCGACTGACGGATGTTGTGCCTTGAGGGCACGCATGAGACCGGCACCGAGAATGTCACCGGAAGCCTCCCCCGCCACCAGCGCAATACGCAGACTGGCCATGATCAGCGGGTGATGCCGCGAGTCGATGACTCGATGGAGTCGCGGAACACAGCGACTTCCGGGAACTGAGCAGCAGGCTCTGCCAGGTCGGCCAAGGCCTGATCAACTGTCAGCCCTCGGCGATAAACGGTTTTATAAGCACGGCGCAGCGCGTGGATAGCGTCTTCGCTGAACCCGCGACGGCGCATGCCCTCGAAGTTCATGCTGCGCGCTTCGGCCGGGTTGCCGAACACGGTGACGAACGCCGGAACGTCTTTGCCAATTGCCGTGCCCATACCGGAAAAGCTGTGGGCGCCGATGTGGCAATACTGGTGAACCAGGGTGAACCCGGAGAGGATCGCCCAGTCATCGACGTGCACGTGGCCAGCCAACGCGGTGTTGTTGACCAGAATGCAGTTATTGCCGATGACACTGTCGTGACCGATGTGAGCATAAGCCATAATCAGGTTGTGATCGCCCAGCGTGGTTTCCGAACGGTCCTGAACGGTACCCCGGTGAATCGTCACGCCTTCACGGATGACGTTGTGGTCACCGATCACCAGACGGGTTTCTTCACCCTTGTACTTCAAATCGGGTGTGTCTTCGCCTACCGAAGAAAACTGGTAGATGCGATTGTGTTTACCAATGCGGGTCGGGCCTTTGAGAATCACATGCGGCCCGATCACGGTACCCTCGCCGATTTCCACACCTGCGCCGATGATCGACCACGGGCCGACCTCGACGCCGTCAGCCAGAACGGCAGACGGATCGATGATTGCGCGAGGGTCAATCAAACTCATACTTTTTGTTCCGCGCAGATGATCTCGGCCGAGCAGACCGGCTTGCCATCAACCGAAGCCTGGCATTCGAATTTCCAGATCTTGCGCTTGCAGCTGATGAACGTGGCTTCAAGAATCAACTGGTCGCCCGGCTTGACTGGCTGGCGGAAGCGCAATTTGTCCGAACCAACGAAGTAATACAGGGTGCCGTCGGCCGGTTTGACGTCGAGCATTTTGAAACCGAGGATCCCGGCAGCCTGAGCCATCGCTTCGATGATCAGCACGCCCGGCATGATTGGGTGCGCAGGGAAGTGACCATTGAAGAACGGCTCATTGATGCTGACATTCTTGTAGGCGCGAATTCGCTTGCCTTCAGTGTCCAGTTCCACCACCCGGTCCACCAGCAGGAACGGGTAACGGTGAGGCAGGTATTCGCGAATCTCGTTGATGTCCATCATTTCGGGGGGAAGCCTATGTAAAGATTGGGAGCGCGACTGACGCGCACTCCTCTAGCAAATCAAGGAGGCAGTCTAGCGGCTGTGCACACTTGATATGGAAATGGTATCAGCCATCAGATGAAGCATTGCCGTCAGGGGTCACTTCCCCTACGCGCTTTTCCAGCTGTTTCAAACGTCGCGCGATGTCATCGAGCTGACGGATGCGTGCCGCGCTTTTGCGCCATTCGGCAGCCGGTTGCATGGCTGTGCCGGAAGAATAGGCACCCGGCTCGGTAATCGAGTGGGTCACCATGGTCATCCCGGTCAGGAAAACGTTGTCGCAAATATCAATGTGCCCGACCAGACCGACACCACCGGCCAGCATGCAGTGCTTGCCGATTTTGGTGCTGCCGGAAATACCCACGCACGCAGCCATCGCGGTGTGATCACCGACCTGGACGTTGTGAGCAATCTGGATCTGGTTGTCGAGCTTTACACCATTGCCGATCACTGTATCGGCCAACGCACCGCGGTCGATGGCGGTATTCACGCCGATCTCCACATCGTCACCGATGGTCACACCACCAATCTGGGCGATTTTCTGCCAGATACCCTTCTCGTTGGCAAAGCCGAAGCCTTCACCACCGATTACGGCACCCGACTGGATAACCACACGCTTGCCGATGCGAACGTCGTGATACAGGGTCACGCGCGGCGCGAGCCAGCCGCCTTCACCAATTTCACTGCGCGCACCGATAACACAATGGGCACCCAGAGCGACCTGCGCACCAATCCGCGCACCTGCCTCGATCACCACAAACGCACCGATGCTGGCGGTTGGATCAACCACCGCATCAGCTGCTATCACCGCCGAAGGATGAATACCCGCAGTGGCTTTTGGCTTGGGATCGAACAAGTGAGAGATGCGTGCATAGGCCAGATAAGGATCCGGCACCACCAGCGCATTGCCGGCAAAACCTTCGGCATCAGCTTCTTTGAGCAACAGCGCTGCCGCCTGCGAGCCTGCCAGGAATTTGCGGTATTGCGGATTTGCCAGAAAGCTCAACTGAGCTGGGCCAGCCTCTTGCAAAGTGGCTAGCCCAGTAATTTGCTTCTCCGGGTCGCCACGCAGGGTGGCGCCGAGGAACTCGGCCAACTGGCCGAGCTTGATAGTCACGGTCATGGGTTACTTCAGCTGATTCATGCGCTCGATAACCTGGCGCGTGATGTCGTACTGAGGTTTGACATCGATGACTGCGCCACGCTCGAACACCAGGTCAAAACCACCTTTCTTGATGACTTCTTCCACGGCGCCATCCAGTTTTGGCTTCAGTTGCTTGAGCATTTCGCGGTCGGCAACGGCTTTGGCTTCGTTCAGCTCCTTGGACTGGAACTGGAAATCACGGGCCTTTTGCTTGAATTCAAGCTCCAGACGCTCGCGCTCGCCTTGCTGCATCTTGTCACCACCGGCCATCAGACGATCCTGAATGCCTTTGGCGCTGCTTTCCAGAGTCTTCAGTTTGGTCAGTTGAGGACCGAACTTCTTCTCGGCATCCACGGCGTACTTCTTCGCCGCATCGGATTCCAGCAGAGCCATCTGATAGTTCAGGACGGCGATTTTCATGTCGGCGAACGCCGGGCCTGCCACCAGTACGGAGGCCAGGAGAACCAATTGAGTCAACTTACGCACGATGCACTCCTACAAAATCCATTGTCGTTATCTTGGGTCAGACGCTTAGAACGTCTGGCCGAGGGAGAATTGGAACACTTGAGTTTCAGCGTCATCCGGTTTCTTGATCGGCATGGCCAACGCGAAGCTCAGAGGACCCAGCGCGGTAACCCAAGTCACGCCTACACCGACGGAACTTGCCATGTTGCTCAGGCTGATGTCGTTGCACTGAGTGGAGGAAGTCGAACCGACGGTAGCGTTGGTAGTCTTCTCGCACTTGGAGTCAAATACGTTACCCACATCCCAGAATACCGAAGTACGCAGGGAACGCTGATCTTTGACAAACGGCAGCGGGAACAGCAGTTCGACACCACCCTGGATCAACACGTTACCGCCGAACGGCAGCGGATCCTGATCCGGGTCGGCCAGCGTACCGGTGTTACCGGTCACACCTGCGCCACGGCTTGGCGTGCTTCGCGGGCCAAGCGTACTGTCCTTGAAACCACGAACCGAGTTGAAACCACCAGCATAGTAGTTTTCATAGAACGGCAAGCCGTCAGTCGAACCGTAACCGTCGCCATAACCGAGTTCGGTGTGCAGACGCATGGTGTAGTTTTCGCTCAGTGGCTGGAACAACTGACCACGGTAATCAAGTTTGAAGAACGACAGGTCGCTGCCCGGAATGGTGCTCTCCAGGGTCAGGCTCTGGGAACGGCCACGGGTCGGCAGTACACCTTTGTTAAGGGTCGACTCGGACCAGCCGGCCGACGCCTTGAAGTTCAGATAGCTGTCGCCTTCCTGTTTGACGAAGTCAAAAATCTCGTCAACGGTGTATTTACCTGTATTGATCGTGTCTTGCTGAGCAGACAGACCGAAGGTCAGTCGCGAAGTCTCGCTGATCGGGTAGCCAACGTTGACACCGGCGCCCAGGCTGTCTACGGAGTAGCTCGAGATATCGGCATCGAGTTCATCGTAGTCAGTGGTGCGGTAGAACGCGTTGTAACCCAGGCTCACACCATCGGCGGTCCAGTACGGGTCAACATAGCCGAAGTTGTAGCGGCTCTGGTATTCGCTTCGGGTCAGACCGATGCTGACGCGGTTACCGCTACCGAGGAAGTTGTTCTGGGTGATCGAACCACCGAGGATCAGACCGGCACTCTGGGCGAAACCGACACTGGCGGTAATCGAACCCGAAGCCTGCTCTTCAACGCTGTAGTTCACATCAACCTGGTCATCGACCCCCGGAACGGCCGGGGTTTCGACGTTGACTTCTTTAAAGAAGCCCAGACGCTCAAGACGGGTCTTGGACTGGTCGATCAGGTAAGTCGAAGCCCAGCCACCTTCCATCTGACGCATTTCACGACGCAACACTTCGTCTTCCGACTTGGTGTTACCACGGAAGTTGATGCGGTTGACGTAGGCACGCTTGCCCGGATCGACGGCAAAGAGGATGTCCACAGTGTGGTCATCATCGTGCGGCTGAGGCACGCCGTTGACGTTGGCGAAGGTGTAACCCTCGTTACCCAGACGACGGGTGATCAGTTCAGAGGTGGTAGTCATCAGCTTGCGCGAGAACACCTGGCCTTTCTGCACCAGCAACAGGGACTTGACCTGGTCTTCAGGGACTTTGAGGTCACCGCTGAGTTTGACGTCGCGAACGGTGTACTTCTCGCCTTCGGTCACGTTGACAGTGATGTAGACGTGCTTCTTGTCCGGGGTGATGGACACCTGGGTCGAAGCGATATCCATGTTGATATAGCCGCGATCCAGATAGTAGGAACGCAGACGCTCCAGGTCACCGGATAGTTTTTCACGGGCATATTTGTCATCGTTCTTGAAGAACGACAGCCAGTTGGTGGTCTTCAGCTCGAACAGGTCGGTCAGGTCTTCCTCAGGGAAAACCGTGTTACCCACCACGTTGATGTGCTGAATGGCCGCAACGGTGCCTTCGTTGATCTTCACTTTCAGGCCGACGCGGTTACGCGGCTGGGATACCACTTCGGTATCGACCGTAGCCGAATAGCGACCTTGCGCGACGTACTGGCGCTGCAGTTCGTTACGCACGCCTTCGAGGGTGGCACGCTGGAAGATCTCGCCTTCGGCCAGACCGGACTGCTTGAGGCCTTTCATCAAGTCTTCAGTGGAGATCGCCTTGTTGCCCTCGATCTCGATACTGGCAACCGACGGACGTTCGACGACCGTGATCACCAGAACGTTGCCTTCGCGGCCCAGCTGGATATCTTGAAAGAAACCGGTTTTGAACAACGCACGAGTGGATTCCACCAGGCGACGATCATCCGCCTGCTCGCCGACGTTCAACGGCAAGGCACCAAAGACACTACCCGCGGAGACCCGCTGGAGGCCATTGACGCGAATATCAGAGATGGTGAAGGACTCGGCGTGAACTTCGGCGATCATCAATACGGTGAGAACCGCAGTTAGCAGCAGACGTTTCATGAAGTCCTTTCTTATTCCAACTGGCAATAAACAAACTGCCGCAAAATGCGGCAGATTCGCAATTCAGCGAAGCGTTACAGTCGACCCAGATCGTTGACCAGAGCAAGCAACATCACCCCGACCACCAAACTGATACCGATCTGTATCCCCCAACCTTGCACCCGATCCGACAAGGGACGACCACGCGCCCACTCGATCAGATAAAACAACAAATGCCCCCCATCCAGTACAGGAATGGGCAGCAAATTCAGAACACCCAGGCTAATACTCAGATAAGCAAGGAAATTCAGGAAATCAGCGACGCCCGACTGGGCAGAAGCGCCCGCCACTTTAGCAATGGTTATCGGTCCACTCAAGTTTTTTACCGAGAGCTCGCCGAACAGCATTTTCTTGAGCGAATCCAGCGTGAGGATGCTCATGGTCCAAGTGCGACGAGCACCCTCGCCAATCGCGGCCAACGGCCCATAACTGACTTCGCGGATCATCTCCGGCGGCCAGTCGATAGCTTTTACGCCTGCACCCAGATAACCGCTGGGCGCCTTGCTCTCACCGCGCGCCGCCAAGGTCACAGGGACGTCGATTTGAGCACCATCGCGCTCGACTCGCAGCAAGATTTTGGTATCAGGACGCGTACGAACGGTATCGACCACTTGTTGCCAGTCATTGAGCGCCTGACCGTCAAGAGACACCAGGCGATCACCGGTTTTCAGGCCAGCGGCCTGGGCCGGGCCTTTTGGATCAAGTTCGGCAAGTACAGGCGGCAAGGCTGGACGCCATGGACGAATCCCCAGAGAACGGATCGGATCCGGCTCATCAGCACCCTTGAGCCACTCATCCAGCGTCAGTTCACGGGGCAAATCCGCCGTAGAGCCCTGCTCGCGCACCAGCACCTGCAACGAGCCGCTTTCGCCGAGCCGGCGAACCAGCTGCAAATTGACGGCAGCCCAGCCGGAAGTCGGCTCGCCATCGATCGCAACGATCTCCTGACCTGCACCCAAACCGGCCTTCGCGGCGATACTGCCGGATTCGACCGCACCGATAACCGGACGCACCTGCTCACTACCGAGCATCGCCAATACCCAGAAAAACACCAGGGCCAGTAGAAAGTTGGCGATAGGGCCGGCCGCGACAATAGCAATACGCTGGCGAACGGACTTGCGATTGAACGACTGATCGAGCTGATCAACCGGCACTTCGCCTTCGCGCTCGTCGAGCATCTTGACGTAGCCACCCAGCGGAATCGCAGCGATGACGAACTCGGTGCCTTGCTTGTCGTGCCAGCGCAGCAGCGGCATGCCAAAGCCTACGGAAAAGCGCAGAACCTTGACGCCACAGCGACGCGCGACCCAGAAGTGGCCGAATTCGTGAAAGGTGACCAGCACACCCAAGGCGATCAGGGTGCCGGCAATCATATAGAGCGCGCTCATCTACTTTCTCCGCAATCCCGTTCAGTGCTGCTTGAAACCATTGTGTTGCAAAACCTATCGATCGTGACGAGCCAACCATTGCTCGGCCAGAACTCGGGCCTTCGCGTCCGCCGTGAACACAGCATCGAGATCATCCAGCGCTACGACCGGCTCAAGACTCAAGACGTCCTCGATGATACTCGCGATTTCCAGGTAACGAACCCGTCCGTCGAGAAACGCGGCCACCGCTACTTCGTTGGCCGCATTGAGCATCGCCGGTGCACTGTCGCCCACCTCGGCCGCTTGCCGCGCCAGACGCAGGCACGGGAAGCGCTCTTCATCCGGCGCCTCGAAGTCCAGACGCGCAATCGCAAACAGATCCAGCGGCGCGACGCCGGAGTCGATACGCTCCGGCCAGGCCAGCGCGCTGGCGATCGGCGTGCGCATGTCAGGATTGCCCAACTGCGCCAGGACCGAACCGTCGACATAATCGACCAGCGAGTGAATCACGCTTTGCGGATGAATGACCACCTCGACCTGCGCCGGTTTTGCATCAAACAACCAGCAGGCCTCGATCAACTCAAGACCTTTGTTCATCATGCTGGCCGAATCCACGGAGATCTTGCGGCCCATCGACCAGTTCGGATGCGCACACGCCTGCTCAGGCGAAACATGTGCCAATTCACTCATGGGCGTCTGCCGGAACGGTCCACCAGAGGCTGTGAGTAAAATCCGACGGACACCGACCTTGCTTAATCCGGTGGCGAAATCCTGTGGCATGCACTGGAAAATCGCATTGTGTTCGCTGTCGATCGGCAGTAGCACCGAACCGCTCTTGCGTACGGCCTGCATGAACAAGGCGCCGGACATTACCAGCGCCTCTTTATTAGCCAGGAGAATCTTCTTGCCTGCTTCGACAGCAGCCAGCGTCGGACGTAGGCCAGCGGCACCCACAATCGCCGCCATGACCGCATCGACTTCCGGCGCAGAAGCGACTTGACACAAACCTGCCTCACCCACCAGCACACGGGTCGCCAGACCGGCTGCACGCAAATCGTCCTGCAAACCGCGAGCTGCTGTGACTTCCGGCACCACGGCAAATTGCGGCGCGTGACGTATGCACAAGGCCAGCAATTCGCTGAGGCGCGTAAAACCGGTCAACGCGAACACCTGATAACGCTCAGGATGACGCGCAATCACATCAAGGGTGCTTAGACCAATCGAGCCGGTCGCGCCCAGAACGGTAATCAGTTGCGGGCGACTCACGGCGCAGCCATCCACAGCAACACGGCGAAGATCGGAATGGCCGCGGTCAGGCTGTCGATGCGATCAAGCACGCCGCCGTGACCGGGCAGCAGATTACTGCTGTCCTTGATGCCGGACTGACGCTTGAACATGCTTTCGGTCAGGTCTCCCACAACCGAAATAAACACGATCAGCGCAGCGCCAATCAGGCCCTTGAGCAACTCGGCCACCGTCCAGTCACGCACCAGACCGACAATCGCGGTGATCACCAGGCTCAGCGCCAGACCGCCGTAAACGCCTTCCCAGCTCTTGCCGGGGCTGACTTGAGGAGCCAACTTGCGCTTGCCGAATTTACGGCCAGAGAAATAGGCACCGATATCTGCGCCCCAGACCAACACCATGACCGCCATGATCAGCCAGTTACCCAGCGGGTATTGCTTGATCTGTACCAGACCTTGCCAGGCCGGCAGCAGAATCAGCAAACCGATCACCAGTTTGGTGGCTGCACTGGACCAATGCTCGCTGGAACGTGGATAGGTCAGCACCAGATACGTCGCGACCGCCCACCACAGCACCGAAGCACCGAGCACCCAAGGTGCGAGACCGGGCAGCACATACATGACGAACAGCATCAATGCGACGACGGCGGCAAAACCGACGCGGAACGATTGTGCGGTGAAGCCCGCCAGCCGCGCCCATTCCCAGGCGCCCAGGCTCACGACCAGCCCGATGAACAGCGCAAAACCGGAACCTTCAAGCAGGAAAAACCCGCACAAGGCGATCGGCAGCAGGATCAGCGCGGTGATGATTCGTTGTTTAAGCATTAAACCCGGGCTCCAGCTTCGACTTGTTCGCTCGTTTTACCGAAGCGACGTTGGCGCGAAGCGAAATCGGCCAGCGCGTTGCGCATGGCATCGTGTTTGAAGTCCGGCCAGAATAGGTCGGAGAAGTACAACTCGGCGTAAGCCAGTTGCCACAACAGGAAGTTGCTGATGCGGTGCTCGCCACCGGTGCGGATGCACAAATCCGGCAACGGCAGATCACCGGTTGCCAGACAGGTTTGCAGCAGATCCGGAGTGATGTCCTCCGGACGCAGATGCCCGGCCTGAACTTCACGTGCAAGACGCTGTGCAGCTTGTGCGATATCCCACTGACCGCCGTAATTGGCGGCAATCTGCAGGATAAAACGGTTGGCACCCGCGGTCATGGCCTCGGCTTCGCGCATCGCGACCTGAAGCTCCGGATGAAAGCGCGAGCGATCGCCAATGATGCGCAAGCTGATGTTGTTGTCGTTGAGGCGCTTGGCCTCACGACGCAGCGCCTTGAAGAACAGGTCCATCAAAGCGCTGACCTCATCGGCCGGGCGCTGCCAGTTTTCACTGGAGAAAGCGAACAGGGTGAGCACCTCGACCTTGGCCTCGGCACACACCTCGATTACCGCACGAACCGCATCCACGCCCGCCTTATGCCCGGCGACACCCGGCATAAAGCGTTTTTTCGCCCAGCGATTGTTGCCATCCATGATGATCGCGACATGGCGCGGCACCGCGGACGGCGCAGTCTGCTTGGTCTTGTCCATTAAAAACTCGACCCTTATACGGCCATCAAATCCGCTTCTTTCTGCTTGGTAGCCGCGTCGATATCAGCCTCAGCCTTGTCGGTGAGCTTCTGGATATCGGCAGCAGCGCGACGCTCTTCGTCTTCGCTGATTTCTTTGTCTTTAACCAGTTTCTTCAAATCACCCAGCGCATCGCGACGGATGTTGCGCACGGCAACACGAGCGTCTTCTGCGGCACTGCGTGCCTGCTTGGTGAAGCCCTTGCGGGTTTCTTCGGTCAGGGCAGGCATGGAGATCAGCAACAACTCGCCCAGGTTGGTCGGGTTGAGGTTCAGACCAGCGCTCTGGATTGCCTTGTCGACAGCCGCAAGCATGTTGCGCTCGAAAGCCACGACTTGCAGGGTGCGCGAATCTTTAACGGTGATGTTGGCCACTTGGGTAATGGACGTATCAGCGCCGTAGTACGGGACCATTACGCTACCCAGAATGCTTGGGTGAGCCTTGCCGGTACGAATCTGACCAAATGCATGGGCCAGAGAGTCCAGGGATTTCTGCATACGCTCTTGAGCGTCTTTCTTGATTTCGTTGATCATTGTTGACCTTCCTCGATCAGGGTGCCTTCAGCGCCGCCATGCACGATGTTCAGCAGGGCGCCGGGCTTGTTCATGTTGAATACGCGCAGCGGCATCTTGTGGTCGCGGCACAGGCAAATAGCTGTCAGGTCCATTACACCCAGCTTGCGATCCAGTACTTCATCATAAGTCAGATGATCGAACTTCTCGGCATGCGGGTCTTTGAACGGATCTGCGGTGTAGACGCCATCCACCTTGGTCGCCTTGAGCACGACATCGGCATCGATTTCGATTGCACGCAGGCAGGCTGCCGAATCCGTGGTAAAGAACGGATTGCCGGTACCGGCTGCGAAAATCACGACGTCTTTGGAGTTCAGGTGACGCATGGCTTTGCGGCGATCATAGTGATCGGTCACGCCCACCATCGAAATGGCCGACATGACGATTGCCGAGATATTCGCACGTTCCAGCGCGTCGCGCATGGCCAGGGCGTTCATCACAGTGGCCAGCATGCCCATGTGGTCGCCTGTCACCCGATCCATACCGGCTTTGCTCAAGGCTTCGCCGCGGAACAGGTTGCCACCGCCGATCACCAGACCGACCTGTACGCCGATGCCGACCAGTTGGCCGACTTCCAGCGCCATCCGATCCAGCACTTTTGGATCGATCCCGAACTCTTCCGAGCCCATCAGGGCCTCGCCGCTAAGCTTGAGTAGAATGCGTTTATAGCGAGCCTGATAACCACTGCCCTGCTGAGCCATTGCGAATCTCTCCTGCGGCGTATTTAAAATTCTTTGCGAGCTGTTTTCAGCTGGCGTTCACTCTAGCTTGGCGCTGCTTCAGCGCCATCGGAACATGGCTTTGTAAGTCAGTTCCAAGTGGAAACCAATAAATAATTGGTTACCCCATCTGAAAAGAGGCTGCGCGCGTGAGCGGGCAGCCTCTTTCGGGCGACAGTTGAAAACCGTCTTACTGCTTGGCGGCAGCCAGCTGGGCAGCAACTTCTTCAGCGAAGTTGTCGACCGGCTTCTCGATGCCTTCGCCTACTTTGAAGTAGGTGAAGGAAACGATTTCAGCACCGGCTTTCTTGGCCAGGTCGCCGACTTTGATTTCAGGGTTCTTGACGAACGCCTGCTCAACCAGGCTCGCTTCAGCCAGGAACTTGCTGATACGGCCTTTGATCATGTTTTCAACGATGTTTTCTGGCTTGCCAGCGATCTTGTCAGCGTTCAGGCTCAGGAAAACGCCCTTCTCACGCTCAACCGCTTCAGCGGAAACTTCCGATGGCAGCAGGAATTCTGGGTTGGTCGCCGCTACGTGCATAGCGATGTCCTTGGCCAGCTCAACGTCGCCGCCTTTCAGAACAACTGCAACACCGATCTTGTTGCCGTGCAGGTAACCACCAACAACATCACCTTCAACGCGAACCAGACGACGGATGTTGACGTTCTCGCCAACCTTGCCGACCAGTACCAGGCGATCAGCTTCTTGCGATTCGATCAGAGGCTCAACAGTGGTCAGCTTCTCGTCGAATGCTTTTTTGACGCTGGCAGCAACGAATGCCTTGAAGTCGTCTTGCAGAGCAAGGAAGTCGGTCTGCGAGTTCACTTCCAGCAGAACGGCGGACTTGCCGTCTTCTACCAGAGCGATCGCGCCTTCAGCAGCTACGTTGCCGGCTTTCTTGGCGGCCTTGATGGCGCCCGAAGCACGCATGTCGTCGATGGCTTTTTCGATGTCGCCGCCGGCCTTGGTCAAGGCCTTTTTGCAATCCATCATGCCTTCGCCGGTACGCTCACGCAGTTCTTTAACCAACGCTGCAGTAATCTCTGCCATTTTCAAATTCCTCTTGGATAGGTTTTCAACCATTCCACCCGATCGAACGGGCGTTCAATTCTTCCCGAATCACCCTTGTTAGCCGCTGCACGTTACAGATGCTGTAGCTGCGCTGTTAACAAATGGTTTTCGAGGTGGCAAAAAGGGGGCCAAGCCCCCTTTTTGCTTACTGAGTCAACGCCAGGGCGTCAATTACTCAGCTGCAGCTGCCGGAGCTTCTTCAGCTGCGAACTCTACAGTGCCGCCGCCAACATTGCTGCGACCACGGATAACAGCGTCAGCCATCGAACCCATGTACAGCTGGATAGCGCGGATTGCGTCATCGTTGCCTGGGATGATGTAGTCAACGCCTTCCGGGCTGCTGTTGGTATCGACAACGCCGATTACCGGGATGCCCAGCTTGTTGGCTTCGGTGATCGCGATGCGCTCGTGGTCAACGTCGATCACGAACAGTGCGTCTGGCAGACCGCCCATGTCCTTGATGCCGCCCAGCGAACGATCCAGCTTCTCAAGATCACGAGTGCGCATCAGCGCTTCTTTCTTGGTCAGCTTGGCGAAAGTACCGTCT
Source organism: Pseudomonas sp. P116 (assembly GCF_020149425.1). NCBI lineage: Bacteria > Pseudomonadati > Pseudomonadota > Gammaproteobacteria > Pseudomonadales > Pseudomonadaceae > Pseudomonas > Pseudomonas sp. P116. The sequence goes on from NZ_JACVHB010000001.1 coordinate 1,254,734, forward strand.
TCGGCTTGAACTTCAAGGTCACGCAGACGCTTGATGGAAGCACGAATGGTTTTGAAGTTGGTCAGCATGCCGCCCAACCAGCGGTGATCGACGTACGGCGAACCGCAACGTGCTGCTTCTTCAGCAACGATCTTGCCAGCGGAACGCTTGGTGCCGACGAACAGAATCTTGTTTTTGCCCTGGGCCAGACGCTCTACGAAAGTCAGAGCTTCGTTGAACATAGGCAGGGTTTTTTCAAGGTTGATGATGTGAATCTTGTTACGCGCGCCGAAAATGTACTTACCCATTTTCGGGTTCCAGTAACGGGTTTGGTGACCGAAGTGCACACCGGCCTTCAGCATATCGCGCATATTGACTTGGGACATGATAGTTCCTTAATAAGTCGGGTTTGGCCTCCACGTATCCCAATGACCAACCAGTGGCATAAAGCCAAAAGCACCCAGGTCATCGTGTCGACACGTGTGTGGATTTAAGCCTTTCGGGGTATCCCCGGAAAGCGGCGCATTTTATATCACAAGGAAGGCAGAAACGGAACTCGAAATCTGCAATCACACCAAGGACATGGGCTCAGCCCCCTTGGAATCGGCGCCGCGGGCACCATTGTATAGACAGAAGCGATGCACGCAGGCGCGGATTTGCTCCTCTCGTCTGTTAGAATCGCGTTTTTCAGGGTCGCAAAATGTACACCTGCCACCCTATCCGTATCAGCAAGCGCCGCCGAGCGCAAAGAGAGCCTGTATGACCGTCAACCTCAAAACTCCCGAGGACATCGCTGGCATGCGTGTCGCCGGCAAACTGGCCGCCGATGTGCTGGAAATGATTGCCGAACACGTCAAACCGGGCGTTACCACCGATCAACTGAACCAGATCTGCCACGACTACATCGTCGACGTGCAGCAGGCCATCCCTGCCCCGCTCAACTACAAGGGCTATCCGAAGTCGATCTGCACCTCGATCAACCACGTCGTCTGCCACGGCATCCCGAACGACAAGCCGCTGAAAAACGGCGACACCCTGAACATCGACGTCACCGTGATCAAGGACGGTTACCACGGCGATACCAGCCGCATGTTCCATGTCGGCGAAGTCCCGGTATGGGCTGAGCGCCTGTCGCAAATCACCCAGGAATGCATGTACAAGGCGATCGAGATCGTCAAACCTGGCTGCCGCCTCGGCGACATCGGTGAAGTCATCCAGAAGCACGCAGAAAAGAACGGCTTCTCGGTGGTTCGCGAGTTCTGTGGCCACGGCATCGGCAAGGTGTTCCACGAAGAGCCGCAGATCCTGCACTACGGCCGCGCCGGTACTGGCATGGAACTGAAGGCCGGCATGACCTTCACCATCGAACCGATGATCAATCAGGGCAAGGCCGACACCAAGGTATTGGGCGACGGCTGGACCGCGATCACCAAGGACCGCAAGCTCTCGGCCCAGTGGGAACACACCCTGTTGGTCACCGACACCGGCTACGAGATCTTCACCCTGCGTGCCGATGACACCATCCCACGCATCTCGGCCTGATCCAAAAACGCTCCCAGCCTTATAGAAGGAAAGCCAATCGATGCCGCAGGTGGATCCCGAACTCTTCGACCGTGGCCAGTTCCAGGCTGAGCTGGCCCTGAAAGCGAGCCCCATCGCCGCCTTCAAGAAGGCGATTCGCCAGGCCCGCGACGTGCTCGACGCACGTTTTCGCAGTGGTCGTGATATTCGGCGGCTGATCGAGGACCGTGCCTGGTTCGTCGACAATATCCTGCAAAAGGCCTGGGAGCAGTTCAACTGGAGCGAAGACGCGGACATCGCGCTGGTCGCAGTCGGCGGCTACGGCCGAGGTGAATTGCACCCCTATTCCGACATCGATTTGCTGATCCTGCTGGACAGCGCCGATCACGAAGTTTTCCGCGATTCCATCGAGCGTTTTCTCACCTTGCTGTGGGACATCGGCCTGGAAGTCGGTCAGAGCGTTCGCTCGGTGGACGAGTGCGCGCAAGAGGCGCGCGCCGACCTTACCGTGGTCACCAACCTCATGGAAAGCCGCACCATCAGCGGCCCCGAACGTTTGCGCCAACGCATGCTCGACGTCACCAGCACTGCGCACATGTGGCCGGCCAAGGAATTTTTCCTGGCCAAACGCGCCGAGCAGAAGGCTCGTCACCACAAGTACAACGATACCGAATACAACCTGGAACCCAACGTCAAAGGCTCGCCCGGTGGACTACGGGATATTCAGACGATTCTGTGGGTCGCCCGTCGTCAGTACGGCACGCTGAATTTACGTGCACTCGCTGGCGAAGGTTTTCTGGTGGAGAGCGAAAACGCGTTGCTCGCGTCCTCTCAGGAATTTCTCTGGAAGGTGCGCTACGCCCTGCACATGCTCGCCGGACGCTCCGAAGACCGTCTGCTGTTCGATCATCAGCGTTCGATTGCGACGCTGCTGGGGTTCGAAGGCGATGACGCCAAGCACAGCATCGAAAACTTCATGCAGCAGTATTACCGGGTGGTCATGAGCATCGCCCAGCTCAGCGACCTGATCATCCAGCACTTCGAGGAAGTCATCCTCGCGCCGGAAGACGAAGCGCCGCCGCAACCGATCAATTCGCGTTTCCAGCTACATGACGGCTACATCGAAGCGCGCAACGACAATGTGTTCCGCCGCACCCCGTTCGCCATGCTCGAGATATTCGTGCTGATGGCCCAGCAGCCGGAAATCAAAGGCGTGCGCGCCGACACCATCCGCCTGCTGCGCGAGCATCGTCACCTGATCGACGACGATTTCCGCAACGACATCCGCAACACCAGCCTGTTTATCGAGCTGTTCAAATGCAAGATCGGCATCCATCGCAATCTGCGACGGATGAACCGTTACGGCATTCTCGGGCGCTACCTGCCGGAGTTCGGTTTTATCGTCGGGCAGATGCAGCACGACCTGTTCCACATTTATACGGTCGATGCGCACACGCTGAACCTGATCAAACACCTGCGTAAGCTTCAGTACACCCAGGTGTCGGAAAAATTCCCGTTGGCCAGCAAGCTCATGGCCAAGCTGCCGAAACCCGAGCTGATTTATCTCGCCGGCCTGTATCACGACATCGGCAAGGGCCGTCATGGCGATCACTCGGAGATCGGCGCGATCGATGCCGAGGCGTTCTGCCAGCGCCATCAGTTGCCGGTGTGGGATAGCCGCCTGATCGTCTGGCTGGTGCAGAACCACCTGGTGATGTCGACCACCGCTCAGCGCAAGGATTTGTCCGACCCGCAGGTAATCCACGATTTCGCGCAGGCGGTCGGCGATGAAACCCGTCTCGACTATCTGTACGTGCTGACCGTGGCCGACATCAATGCGACCAACCCGACGCTGTGGAACTCGTGGCGCGCCAGTCTGTTGCGCCAGCTCTACACCGAAACCAAGCGGGCATTGCGTCGCGGTCTGGAGAACCCAGTGGATCGCGAAGAGCAGATCCGTCAGACCCAAAGCGCGGCACTCGACATCCTCGTGCGCGGCGGCACCGATCCGGACGACGTCGAACAATTGTGGGCGCAACTGGGCGACGACTATTTTCTGCGCCACACCGCCGGCGACGTGGCCTGGCACAGCGATGCGATCCTCCAGCAACCCGTCGATGGCGGGCCGTTGGTGTTGATCAAGGAAACCACCCAGCGCGAGTTCGAGGGCGGCACACAAATCTTCATTTATGCACCGGATCAGCACGACTTCTTCGCGGTGACCGTGGCGGCAATGGATCAGCTCAACCTGAACATTCACGACGCCCGGGTTATCACCTCGAGCAGCCAGTTCACCCTCGACACCTACATCGTGCTCGACAACGATGGCGAATCCATCGGCGACAACCCTGTGCGGATCAAGCAGATCCGCGACGGTTTGACCGACGCCCTGCGCAATCCGGACGACTACCCGACGATCATTCAGCGCCGGGTGCCGCGCCAGCTCAAGCATTTCGCGTTCGCGCCGCAGGTCACTATCCACAACGACGCGCAACGCCCGGTCACCGTGCTGGAATTGACCGCACCTGACCGACCGGGTCTGCTGGCGCGAATCGGCGGAATCTTTCTGGAGTTCGACCTGTCGCTGCAAAACGCCAAGATTGCAACATTGGGCGAACGAGTGGAGGACGTGTTCTTTATTACTGATGCGAAAAATCAGCCTTTGTCCGATCCGCTGCTGTGCAGCCGTTTGCAGGATGCGATTGTCGAGCAGTTGAGCGTCAGCCACGAACCCGATATCAATCTTTCGCGTATCAGTATTTGATTTGAATTAACCATTTCCCCGGTGGACACAGACGTATGTGACGGTTTTTCTGTGGCGAGGGGATTTATCCCCGATGGGTCGCGAAGCGTCCCCAAATCAGCCATCACGGTGTACCAAGTACTCCGCATTCAATGATTTGCGACTGCTGCGCAGCCGATCGGGGATAGATCCCCTCACCACAGATCTCTAATTACAGACCTCTCCCCACATTGAACGAGGCCCGCATGAACAACGCTCTGAACCAGCTCCAGCCCTACCCGTTCGAGAAGCTCCGCGCCCTGCTCGGCACCGTGACCCCGAACCCGGACAAGCGCCCGATCGCGCTGTCCATCGGTGAGCCGAAACACCGTTCGCCAGGCTTCGTCGCCGAAACGCTGGCCAACAGCCTGGATCAGATGGCGGTGTATCCAACCACGCTCGGCATCCCGGCCCTGCGCGAAGCCATCGCCGGCTGGTGCGAACGCCGCTTCGGCGTCCCGAGCGGCTGGATCGACCCGGCGCGCAACGTGCTACCGGTCAATGGCACCCGTGAAGCGTTGTTCGCCTTCACCCAGACCGTGGTCAACCGTGGCGACGACGCGCTTGTAGTCAGCCCGAACCCGTTCTATCAGATCTACGAAGGCGCGGCGTTCCTGGCCGGCGCCAAACCGCATTACCTGCCGTGCCTGGACGATAACGGTTTCAATCCGGATTTCGACGCTGTTTCAGCGGACATCTGGAAGCGTTGCCAGATTCTGTTCCTGTGCTCGCCGGGCAACCCGACCGGTGCGCTGATTCCGGTCGACACCCTGAAAAAACTCATCGCCCTGGCGGATGAACACGACTTCGTGATCGCCGCCGACGAGTGCTACAGCGAACTGTACTTCGACGAGCAGACCCCGCCGCCAGGCCTGCTCAGCGCGTGCGTGGAACTGGGTCGCAAGGATTTCAAACGTTGCGTGGTGTTCCATAGCCTGTCCAAGCGCTCGAACCTGCCCGGCTTGCGTTCCGGCTTCGTCGCCGGCGATGCCGAGATCCTCAAGGGCTTCCTGCTGTATCGCACCTATCACGGCTGCGCGATGCCGGTTCAGACCCAACTGGCCAGCGTTGCCGCGTGGAATGACGAAGAGCATGTACGCGCCAACCGCACCTTGTACCGCGAGAAGTTCGACGCGGTACTGGAAATCCTCAGTCCGGTGATGGATGTGCAGCGTCCAGATGGCAGCTTTTATTTGTGGCCAAACGTGAAAGGTGACGACGCGGCGTTCTGCCGGGATCTGTTTGCCGAAGAACATGTGACCGTAGTGCCGGGCTCGTATCTGTCGCGCGATGTCGATGGCGTCAATCCGGGCGCCGGCCGCGTTCGAATGGCGCTGGTAGCGCCTTTGGCGGAGTGTGTTGAAGCCGCCGAACGGATTCGCGCCTTTATTACTCGTCAACAGTAAGCATGAAGGTCCGCGCCAGGCAACCTGGCGCGGACATTGATCCAGCGTGCTACAGCCACCTACGACGAACACGCCTATAACTTGCCTGCCAATACATCACGACTCCCTTCAAACACCCCACCGCCACAAATCCAGTCAAAACGAATGTTCACAGCATAAAGTTACAACATCCGCCCCCTGATACCTTTCAAATACATTAACTTCATTGCCCTGCCACACTGCCGCAAACACTCAGACCCAACACGGATGTTGATCATGCACTATGTAAAACAATTAACGACGCCATCGACTCAGGAACAGAATACCGCCGCGATATCCGAAGGACGGCCCAAACGCTCAGTGGCATCCAGCAAGTTATGGGAAAACGCCAGCACCCTGAAAATATCGTTTATGCCAGAGGTGCCCAATGAACTCAGATATCGTATAGAGCGTGTCATTCGGCAATGGGAGCCTTTTATCAGCCTTGCGATAGAACTCGTGGATGATGGCGAAGGTGACATTCGCATTGCAGTCGGCAGTAAACAAAGCGAGTCAATGGTTGGTACCGACGCACTCCGCGCGGATAAAAAAACAGCGACTCTGAAAATCGCTGTCAAGCCGGACGATTCAGACTTTGATCGAACAATGCTTCATGAGTTTGGCCATGCATTAGGTTTCCAGCATGCCCACTTGCATCCCGAAGCCAATATTCAATGGAACAAACCCGCGATCTACAAGTATTTCACCGAGAGCCATGGATGGAGTAACAAGGACGTTGATCGCAATCTGTTTTATATCAACGAATGGATGATTATTTATGGCACCTACGATAAAGATTCGATCATGCATTACCAGATCGCCAGTTTCATGACTCGAAACAATTGGGAAACAGGGATCAACCAGACGCTCAGCGAAGGCGACAAGGCCTTCGCCAGAGCGATTTATCCACCTATCGATTACGGTGACCTGTCTATTTGACTTGTCCGAGGTTGGCCTCACTCAGGTCGAGCTCCCCCAGCACTTCCCTGAGCACATCATCACCAATCTGATGTTGTCGGCTGAGGCTATACAACTCCAGGCGTTGCGCGCGCAGCGCCTTGAGACGTAAACGGCGCTCCAGCAGATCCATCTGGAATGCCAGCGCCTGGGCTTCGGCGGAGTCGTTGAAAACATCGAGCTGATGGCGGTACTCGGACATGATGCGCGCCTTGAGTTCCGCCGCCAGTGCTGCCTGCGCGGCGTCCTGCGGGGCAAGCTCTTCGGTTTCCAGCGAGTGAATGGCCGCCTCGGCGGTCTTGCGCCAGGCATCACGAACTTCCTGCCGGCGCTTGTCGTCCGGGCTCTTCTGGATGCCGCGCAGCAACAGTGGCAGCGCAATACACGCCGAGATCAGCGACAGCAAAATCACCCCGGCGGCGATGAAGATCAGCAGATCACGCTCGGGGAACGCATCCGCTCCCATCAGCATCGGCACCGACATCACACCCGCCAGCGTCACCGCACCGCGAACGCCGCCGACGGTCAGCAGCCAGCAGGATCGCGCAGTTGGCACTTGCGTCAGAGCACCTTTGCCGCGCAGACGCCGCAACAACACCGACAGGCGCCAAATGCTCTGCACCCAGATGAACCGCAGCACCACCAGCGCGAGGAATATCGCCACCACGTCGAGGCAGCGGTAAAACAGCGTCGGCCAGAGTGTCGATTCATGGCTGACCACGGCCTTGATGATGTCGGGCAGTTGCAGGCCCAGAAGCAGGAAGATCAGACCGTTAAAGGCAAACTCCAGCAGCGACCAGACGCTGCGATTGAGCAGTCGAGTGCTGGTCTGGCGCGGCAGCAGGTCGAGCCAGCTCTGCATCATCCCCGCCGCCACCGCGGAGAGAATGCCCGAGGCGCCAAGGCGTTCGGCCAACACATAAGCCGCAAACGGCAGCAGCAACATGAAGACGACGTGGGTCGCGGGATCATCCCACCCGCGAGTGATCATCCACGACCGCAAACGCCCGACCAGCCAACTCAGCGCCACACCGACGGCCAGGCCGCCGACCGCCACCAATACGAATGTCAAACTGGCGGTGGCCAGCGAGAACACGCCCGTCACCGCAGCGGCCAAAGCAAACTTGAACGTCACCAGACCCGACGCATCGTTCATCAGTGCTTCGCCCTGAAGCATGTGCATCAGCGGCGTCGGCAGGCGATTTTGCGAAATCGCCGAAACAGCCACCGCGTCCGTTGGCGACAACACGGCAGCCAACGCGAATGCCACCGGCAGCGGAATTGTCGGCAATAACCAATGAATGAAGTACCCGGCTCCAACCACCGTAAACAGCACCAGCCCGACGGCCAATGTCAGGATCGGGCCACGCAGGTGCCAGAGTTCGCGTTTGGGCATGCGCCAACCGTCGGAGAACAGCAGCGGCGGCAGGAACAGAAACAGGAATAGTTCGGGATCCAGCGCCACGTGCAAACCGAGGGTCGGCCAGGCCAGCAAGGCGCCAGCGGCAATTTGCACAAGAGGCAGCGGCAGCGGGATGACCCGTCCGACCAGACGCGAGACGCTGACGAGCATCAGCAGGATCAGGACGGTGTAAGCGGTTTGCATAAATCAGAATCTCGGACAATCGACAGCGTTGAACTGCCATATTAGCCGTTTAGGCTGCGCCTGACCGTTGCACCTATGTCGCACGCCGACACTGATCCCCGTGTAGGAGCTGCGCCACGCTGCGATCTTTTGATGTTTAAAAACAGAATCAAAAGATCGCAGCCTCGTTTCACTCGACAGCTCCTACAGGGTTTTGTGGTGGCAGATAAACCTCGGCGCCGCGAAACCGTTTGGTCATGGCATAATCCGACACCATTTTTTTCCAGCACCTGTAAAGGGGGCAATTCCTTGACCGTTTCAAGTAAAACGTTGCACCTTTTCGGCATCAAAGCCTGCGACACCATGAAAAAGGCGCGCACCTGGCTTGATGAACACGCTGTCGCCTATGACTTTCACGATTACAAGACCGCCGGTATCGACCGCGAACACCTGACCCAATGGTGTGACGAGCACGGCTGGCAAACGGTGTTGAACCGCGCAGGCACGACCTTTCGCAAACTCGACGACGAACGTAAAGCCGATCTCGACCAAGCAAAAGCCATCGAACTGATGCTCGCCCAACCCTCGATGATCAAGCGCCCGGTGCTCGATCTCGGTGACCGAACCCTGATTGGCTTCAAGCCAGATATCTACGCGGCCGCTCTGAAGTAAGCAGCCCGTCACTCTTTGTAGAGGTATTCACATGTCCAACTCTCTGTTCAGCATCGCCTTCGGTGTCGGCACGCAAAACCGCCAGGGCGCCTGGCTCGAAGTGTTTTACGCGCAGCCACTGCTTAATCCTTCGGCCGAACTGGTCGCTGCTGTTGCACCGATCCTCGGTTACACCGAAGGCAATCAGGCCATCACCTTCACCACCGCACAGGCTGCGCAACTGGCTGAAGCGGTCAAAGGCATCGACGCGATTCAGGGCAAACTGCTGACCCGTCTGGCCGAGAGCCACAAGCCGCTGGTCGCCACTTTGCTGGCCGAAGACGCGCAACTGACTTCCACGCCTGAGGCGTACCTGAAGCTGCACCTGTTGTCCCACCGTCTGGTCAAGCCGCACGGCGTGAGCCTGGCCGGGATCTTCCCGCTGCTGCCGAACGTAGCGTGGACCAGCCAAGGCGCTGTCGACCTGAGCGAACTGGCCGAAATGCAACTCGAAGCGCGTCTGCGTGGCGAGCTGCTGGAAGTGTTCTCGGTGGACAAGTTCCCGAAAATGACCGACTACGTCGTACCGGCCGGCGTGCGTATCGCTGACGCCGCGCGTCTGCGTCTGGGCGCTTACGTGGGCGAAGGCACCACCGTGATGCACGAAGGTTTCATCAACTTCAACGCCGGCACCGAAGGCCCGGGCATGATCGAAGGCCGCGTGTCGGCTGGCGTCTTCGTCGGCAAGGGTTCGGACCTGGGCGGCGGTTGCTCGACCATGGGCACCCTGTCGGGCGGCGGCAACATCGTGATCAAGGTTGGCGAAGGCTGCCTGATCGGCGCCAACGCCGGTATCGGTATTCCGTTGGGCGACCGCAACACCGTCGAGTCGGGCCTGTACGTGACCGCCGGCACCAAAGTCGCGCTGCTGGATGAGCACAACAATCTGGTTAAAGTTGTGAAGGCGCGTGAACTGGCCGGCCAGACCGACCTGCTGTTCCGTCGCAATTCGGAAACCGGTGCCGTGGAATGCAAAACCCACAAATCGGCGATCGAGCTGAACGAAGCGCTGCACGCTCACAACTAAGCGTTAGACGATCATTGTAGGTGTGAGCCTGCTCGCGATGCTTTTAGCGCCCTCACAGACGCCACCGCGAGCAGGCTCACTCCTACAGGGTCTGGCGTACATCCCGCCCCTCTTCACCAGGGCTAAAAACTGTGATGATTGCCTCCCCCTGGCGTGCCGATTTTCCGGCCATCGCCGCTCTGCAACGGCAAGACCAGACCTATCTGGACAACGCCGCCACCACGCAAAAACCTCAAGCCCTGCTCGACGCGCTGGCGCATTACTACGCCAACGGCGCGGCCAATGTGCACCGTGCACAACACTTGCCCGGCGCCCATGCCACGCAGGCATTTGAAGACAGTCGGCTGAAAGTCGGGCAATGGCTGAATGCTAGTGACAGCGGGCAGATCATCTTTACCCACGGCGCCACCAGCGCGCTGAATCTCCTGGCTTATGGCCTGGAACATCTTTTCCAGCCGGGCGATGAAATTGTCATCAGCGCCCTGGAGCATCACGCCAACCTGCTGCCGTGGCAGCAACTGGCACAACGTCGTCAACTGAAACTGGTGATCCTGCCACTGGATGTCGACGGTTTGATCGACCTCGCCGCCGCTGTGCACCTGATCGGCCCGCGCACGCGCCTGCTGGCGGTCAGTCAGTTGTCCAACGTGCTCGGCGCCTGGCAACCATTGCCGGCGCTGCTGGGCATGGCCAAGGCGCACAACGCGCTGACCGTGGTCGACGGCGCGCAAGGTGTGGTTCACGGTCGGCATGACGTGCAGGCACTGGGTTGCGACTTTTATGTGTTTTCCAGCCACAAGCTGTACGGCCCCGATGGCCTCGGCGTGCTATTTGGGCGCAACACTGCGCTTGAACAGCTGAAACCGTGGCAGTTCGGTGGCGAAATGGTCCTGGAAGCCAACTATCACGACGCACGTTTCCGCCCTGCTCCACTGGGTTTCGAGGCGGGCACGCCGCCGATTGCCAGCGTAATCGGCCTCGGCGCGACCCTCGACTATCTGGCAGGTCTTGATCAGGACGCGGTGTCGGCGCACGAAGCGGCATTGCATGACTATCTGTTGCGTGGCCTCGCGGCACGTAACGGCGTTCGCCTGCTGGGCAAACCGCAACTGGCGCTGGCCAGTTTTGTCGTTGAAGGCGTGCACAACGCGGATCTGGCGCACCTGCTGACCGAGCAAGGCATTGCCGTGCGCGCCGGGCACCATTGCGCGATGCCGTTACTGAAAAGCTTTGAGCTGGCTGGGGCGATTCGGGTGTCGCTGGCGCTGTACAACGATTCGGAGGATCTGGAACGCTTCTTTGAAGCGCTGGATCAGGCGCTGGAGTTATTGCGATGAGCTTGCCGGTCGAGGCTGCCGAGGCGCTGCAAACCTTTCAGAATGCGGCAGGTTGGGAACAGCGGGCGCGATTGCTGATGCAGTTTGGTGATCGCCTGGCGCCGTTGAATGACGCAGACAAGTGCGACGCCAACCGCGTGCACGGCTGTGAAAGCCAGGTGTGGCTGGTCGGTGCGTTACAGGATGGCCACTGGCAGTTCGCCGCGAGTAGCGATGCGCGGATGATTCGTGGGTTGGTGGCGTTGCTGCTGTTGCGGGTCAATGGCCTGACTGCTAATGAGTTGCAGCAAGTGGATTTACCGGACTGGTTCAGTCAGTTGGGGCTGTCGCGACAGTTGTCACCGTCGCGCAGCAATGGCCTGAATGCTGTGCTTCAGCGAATGAATGAGCTCGCAGGTTAATCCTGTAGTGGAACTCCCCTGTGGCGAGGGGATTTATCCCCGATGGGTCGCGAAGCGGCCCCATTTTTTCATAGTCACACCGCATCCATAGGCTTTGGGGCGGCTTCGCCCCCCATCGGGGATAAATCCCCTCGCCACAAAAACTGCTTTCACTGCACTTCAGGTTTGACCCGCTCTGCCGGGCGCCGAACACCCGCCACAATCTTGTCCACAGCCTTGGTCGCCGCAACCATGCCGAACGTCGCCGTGACCATCATCACCGCGCCAAACCCGCCCGCGCAGTCGAGCTTTACGCCGTCGCCGACAAAACTCTTCTGCAAACAAATGCTGCCATCCGGTTTCGGATAGCGCAGCTGCTCGGTGGAGAACACGCACGGCACGCTGTAATGGCGGGTCACGGTGCGCGAGAAGCCGTAATCGCGGCGCAATGTCGAGCGCACTTTCGAGGCCAGCGGATCGTTGAACGTGCGGTTGAGATCGCAGACCTGAATCAGCGTCGGATCAATCTGCCCACCCGCGCCACCGGTGGTGATGATCTGAATCTTGCGGCGCTTGCACCAGGCGATCAGCGCAGCTTTGGCGTTGACCGCGTCGATGCAGTCGATCACGCAGTCGATATTCGGCGTGATGTATTCGGCCATGGTCTCGCGGGTGACGAAATCCGCCACGGCGTGCACCGTGCAGTCCGGGTTGATCCCGCGCAGACGCTCGGCCATCACCTCGACCTTGGGTTTGCCGACGGTGCTGTCCAGCGCGTGCAACTGGCGGTTGGCATTGCTGACACAGACGTCGTCGAGGTCGAACAGCGAAATCTCGCCGACGCCACAACGGGCAATGGCTTCCGCCGCCCAGGAACCGACGCCACCGACGCCGACGATCGCCACGTGGGCCGCGCGCAAGCGCTCCATGCCTTCGATGCCATACAAACGGGCGATGCCTGCAAACCGCGGATCTTCTGTACTCATGACCATTACCCCAAAAACCGGCGCGCATTATAGGGCTACGCAGCGACAAGTTTTAACCTTCGATCTACAAGTGTAAGAACTTAAGTCAAAGAGGCTTGCCCAATGTGAGCCATTTCCCTGTCTGATGTACGACCGGCGAACTGTCGGTGTAGGATGCGCGCCCCTGTGGGGTACAGCCTACCGATCCTTCGTTCCACAGCCTTTGGAACCCGAAACAGCTATGTCATCGCGTAAATTTGGTCTCAACCTGGTGGTGGTTCTGGCAATCGCCGCCCTGTTCACTGGTTTCTGGGCGCTGATCAATCGCCCGGTCTCCGCGCCCAATTGGCCGGAACAGATCTCCGGTTTCTCTTATTCGCCGTTCCAGCAGGGACAGTACCCACAGAAGGATCAGTATCCGTCTGACGACGAGATGCGCCGCGACCTCGAGATCATGAGCAAGTTGACGGATAACATCCGTATCTACTCGGTCGACGGTTCCCTGCAAGACATTCCAAAACTGGCTGAAGAGTTCGGTCTGCGCGTGACCCTGGGGATCTGGATCAGCCCCGATCAGGAGCGCAACGAGCGCGAAATCACTCGTGCCATCGAACTGGCCAACACGTCGCGCAGTGTGGTTCGCGTGGTGGTCGGTAACGAGGCAATCTTCCGTAAGGAAATCACCGCTGAACAACTCAGCGTACTGCTCGACCGGGTGCGCGCTGCGGTGAAAGTACCCGTCACCACGTCCGAACAGTGGCACGTCTGGGAAGAACACCCGGAGCTGGCCAAGCACGTTGACCTGATCGCCGCTCACGTTCTGCCGTACTGGGAATTCATCCCGGTCGACAAGGCCGGCCAGTTCGTCTTCGACCGCGCCCGCGACCTGAAAAAGATGTTCCCGAAAAAACCGTTGTTGCTGTCCGAAATCGGCTGGCCAAGCAACGGCCGCATGCGCGGTGGCGCTGATGCGTCGCCGGCGGATCAGGCGATCTACCTGCGTACGCTGGTGAACAAACTCAACCGTCAGGGCTTCAACTACTTCGTGATCGAAGCGTTCGACCAGCCGTGGAAGGCCAGCGATGAAGGTTCGGTCGGCGCGTATTGGGGCGTGTTCAACGCCGCGCGTCAGCAGAAATTCAATTTCGAAGGCCCGGTGGTCGCGATCCCGCAATGGCGCGTGCTGGCAGTCGGTTCGGTGGTGCTGGCGCTGTTGTCGCTGACGTTGCTGATGATCGACGGCTCGGCGCTGCGTCAGCGCGGACGCGTGTTCCTGACCTTTATCGCCTTCCTTTGCGGGTCGGTGCTGGTGTGGATCGGTTACGACTACAGCCTGCAATACAGCACGTGGTTCAGTCTGACGGTGGGTTTCCTGCTGGCGCTCGGTGCGTTCGGGGTGTTCATCGTGTTACTCACCGAGGCCCATGAACTGGCTGAAGCGGTGTGGATTCACAAACGTCGACGCGAATTCCTGCCGGTGGTGGGTGATTCGGACTACCGGCCGAAAGTGTCGATCCATGTGCCGTGCTACAACGAGCCGCCGGAGATGGTCAAACAGACCCTCGACGCCTTGGCCGCCCTCGATTACCCGGACTATGAAGTCCTGATCATCGACAACAACACCAAGGACCCGGCGGTGTGGGAGCCGGTGCGCGACTACTGCGAAACCCTCGGCCCGCGCTTCAAGTTCTTCCATGTTTCGCCATTGGCCGGCTTCAAGGGCGGCGCGCTGAACTACCTGCTTCCGCACACCGCCAAGGATGCCGAAGTGATCGCGGTCATCGATTCGGACTACTGCGTGTCGCCGAACTGGCTCAAGCACATGGTGCCGCACTTCGCCGACCCGAAAATCGCCGTGGTGCAGTCGCCGCAGGATTACCGCGACCAGAACGAAAGCACCTTCAAGAAGCTCTGCTACGCCGAATACAAGGGCTTCTTCCATATCGGCATGGTCACCCGTAACGACCGCGACGCGATCATCCAGCACGGCACCATGACCATGACTCGCCGTTCGGTTCTGGAAGAATTGGGCTGGGCTGACTGGTGTATCTGCGAGGATGCCGAACTCGGTCTGCGTGTATTCGAAAAAGGCCTGTCGGCGGCGTATTACCACGACAGCTACGGCAAGGGCCTGATGCCGGATACGTTTATCGACTTCAAGAAGCAGCGCTTCCGCTGGGCCTACGGTGCGATTCAGATCATCAAGCGTCACACCGGCAGCCTGCTGCGCGGCAAGGACACCGAATTGACTCGCGGCCAGCGCTACCACTTCCTCGCGGGCTGGTTGCCATGGGTCGCGGACGGCATGAACATCTTCTTCACCGTCGGCGCGCTGTTGTGGTCGGCGGCGATGATCATCGTGCCGCAGCGGGTCGATCCGCCGCTGCTGATTTTCGCGATCCCGCCGTTGGCGCTGTTCGTGTTCAAGGTCGGCAAGATCATCTTCCTGTACCGTCGCGCCGTTGGCGTGAACCTGAAAGATGCGTTCTGCGCGGCACTGGCCGGGCTGGCGTTGTCGCACACCATTGCCAAAGCGGTGCTGTACGGTTTCTTCACCAGCAGCATTCCGTTCTTCCGCACGCCGAAAAACGCTGACAACCACGGTTTCTGGGTGGCGATCTCCGAAGCGCGCGAAGAGCTGTTCATCATGCTGCTGTTGTGGGGCGCAGCGCTGGGGATCTATCTGGTCAACGGCATGCCGAGCAACGACATGCGCTTCTGGGTGGTCATGTTGCTGGTGCAGTCGCTGCCGTATCTGGCGGCGTTGATCATGGCGTTCCTGTCGTCGCTGCCAAAACCTGCGGCGGCGCCTGAGCCGGCAACCGCGTAATCGGTTATTGGATAACGTCAAACGGCGGCCTTCGGGTCGCCGTTTTGCTTTAGAATGGTCGCCTTTTTCAATGCCAACACATCCTGTAGGAGCTGCCGCAAGCTGCGATCTTTTGATTTTGTTTTTTAAATCAACAGCAAGATCAACAGATCGCAGCCTGCGGTAGCGTCTACAGGTTTACCGTGCGCACCCCGGAGTTATTACATGACGGCCCACGCCGACCTTTCGCCGACCCTTCAACTCGCCATCGACCTGATCCGCCGTCCGTCCGTGACGCCGGTCGACGCCGATTGCCAGAAGCAGATGATGCAGCGCCTGGGCGATGCCGGTTTCAAACTGGAGCCGATGCGCATCGAAGATGTGGATAACTTCTGGGCTACCCACGGCGACAACGATGGCCCGGTGCTGTGTTTCGCCGGTCATACCGACGTGGTGCCGACCGGTCCGGTGACTGCCTGGCAGATCGACCCGTTCAACGCGCTGATCGATGAACACGGCATGCTCTGCGGACGTGGCGCGGCGGACATGAAAGGCAGCCTGGCGTCGATGACCGTCGCCGCCGAGCGCTTTGTGACCGACTTCCCGAACCACAAAGGCAAGGTCGCGTTCCTGATCACCAGCGACGAAGAAGGCCCGGCGCACCACGGCACCAAGGCTGTGGTTGAGCGTTTGGCCGCGCGTAACGAGCGTCTGGACTGGTGCATCGTCGGCGAACCGTCGAGCACCACGCTGGTCGGCGACGTGGTGAAAAACGGCCGTCGCGGCTCGCTGGGCGCCAAGCTCACCGTCAAAGGCATTCAGGGCCACGTGGCCTATCCGCATCTGGCCAAGAACCCGATCCACCTCGCCGCGCCTGCGCTGTCCGAGCTGGCCGCCGAGCACTGGGATCACGGCAACGATTTCTTCCCGCCGACCAGCTTCCAGATTTCCAACGTCAATTCCGGCACCGGCGCGACCAACGTGATCCCGGGTGATCTGGTGGCAGTGTTCAACTTCCGTTTCTCCACCGAGTCGACCGTCGAAGGCCTGCAGAAACGCGTGGCCGACATCCTCGACAAGCATGACCTGGACTGGCACATCGACTGGGCGCTGTCCGGCCTGCCGTTCCTCACCGAGCCGGGCGCGCTGCTCGACGCGGTGTCGGCGAGCATCAAGGACATCACCGGCCGCGAGACCAAGGCGTCTACCAGCGGCGGCACCTCCGACGGTCGTTTCATCGCGACCATGGGCACGCAAGTGGTTGAACTGGGCCCGGTCAACGCGACCATTCACCAGGTCAACGAGCGCGTGCTGGCAGCCGATCTCGATGTACTGACCGAGATTTACTACCAGACCATGATCAAGTTGCTCGCCTGATGCTCGCGTGCCCGATCTGCAGTGAGCCGCTGAATGCGGTGGACAACGGCGTGGCCTGCCCCGCCGGGCATCGTTTTGACCGTGCGCGGCAGGGTTACCTGAACCTGCTGCCGGTGCAGCACAAAAACAGCCGCGATCCTGGCGACAATCAGGCGATGGTCGAGGCCCGCCGTGATTTCTTGAACGCCGGCCATTACGCGCCGGTGGCCAAGCGTCTGGCCGAGCTGGCGGCGAGTTACGCGCCGGCACGCTGGGTCGACATTGGTTGTGGTGAGGGTTACTACACCGCGCAGATCGCCGCTGCCCTGCCGGATGCCGATGGCTACGCACTGGATATCTCGCGGGAAGCCGTCAAACGCGCCTGCAAACGCAATCCGCAACTGACCTGGTTGATCGCCAGCATGGCCCGCGTGCCATTGGCGTCGGGCAGCTGCCAGTTTCTCGCCAGCGTCTTCAGTCCATTGGATTGGGAAGAGGCCAAACGCCTGCTGAGCGTCGGCGGCGGATTGATGAAAGTCGGCCCGACCAGCGGCCATTTGATGGAACTGCGCGAAAGCCTGTACGACGAAGTGCGCGAATACACCGACGACAAGCATCTGGCCCTGGTGCCGCAAGGCATGGCGCTGGCGCACAGTGAAACCCTGGAATTCAAGCTGACGCTGGACAAGCCGCAGGATCGCGCCAACCTCCTGGCGATGACACCCCACGGCTGGCGCGCCAGTGCCGAGCGTCGCGCGGCAGTGATCGAGCAGGCCGAGCCGTTCGAGACCACCGTGTCGATGCGCTACGATTATTTCGTTCTTCAATAACTATTGGTCTCGGGCAAATGCCCGGGGCCGGCTAAATCCGCGAATGGATTTTTCAGACCCGCAGTGAGGACATCCATGCGCCAACCGGATATCGAGATTTACCTGAAAGACGCCGACGTCGACCACAAGGCCATCGCCGCCTGGCTCGGCGCCGCGCTGGGCCCGTGCAGCGACTGGGTACAGAAAGGCCAGACCTACAAGTGCAAGGCCGGCAACGTCCCGGTCACCTGGCTGCCGAAAGCCGTGGGCAAATGGAACAGCCTGTACCTGGAAAGCGACCAGACCCCATGGGACGACGACATCGCCTGCGCCCGCGCAGCATTTGCCGCGCTGAACGTCGAAGTGCGTTGCGCGCCGGGCACGTGGGTCGAGGAAGAAGGTGAGGAGACGGCGGATCGCTGGATGCGCATCAGCGAAGACGGTGAAGAAGAGATCACCTGGAAAACCGCTTAACCAGCAAAAGATCGCAGCCTTCGGCAGCTCCTACAGGGGAATGCATTCCAAACTGTAGGAGCTGCCGAAGGCTGCGATCTTTTGATCCTGGTTTTTACAGACCCACAACATCCTCAGCCTGCAAACCCTTCTCCCCCGTCACCACCGCGTACTCGACCTGCTGACCTTCCGCCAGCGAGCGGTGTCCTTCGCCGCGAATCGCGCGGTAGTGCACGAATACGTCCACCCCGTCGTCGCGCTGAATGAAGCCGTAGCCCTTGGCGTCGTTGAACCACTTCACGTTGCCGGTTTCACGTGTTGCCATCTGTTCATACTCCTTTTTTATTATTGGACAGGCTTTTCGCAGGAAAGCCTTTGAGGAACGTCAGCCTGCGTCCGACGACCATTAAAGGGCCCCGGCGACAGACCGCCGAGTATATGACAGGCGCGAAAACTCTCAACAGGAGATTACTTCGCCGCTTTTTTGCCGATTTTCGCCTAATCCGGCACACTATCGACCGCCCGAGCAATCGCTCGGTTTTATTCACTCATGCAGAAGCCGTATGACCCGTTCCCCGTTCCGCCGTCTTGTGTTTGGCACCCTGCGCCGACTGTTGTACCTCTGGGTTCGCTCCGAGACGATCAACCAGTCGTCGTTCACTCTCAACCTCGACCGCAGTCGTCCGGTGTTCTACGTCCTGCAAAACCCTTCGCTGACCGATCTGGCCGTGCTCGACACCGAGTGCACCAAGGCCGGTCTGCCGCGTCCGGTGCTGCCAGTGTCGGTGGGTAATTTGCTGGAACCGGCGGCGTTCTTCTATCTGACGCCGGAACCGGACTGGCTCGGCCGTCAGGACAAACGCGGCGCGCCGCCGACGCTGACGCGACTCGTCAGCGCGCTGAGCCAGAACGCCGCCGAAGACGCGCAGATCATTCCGGTCAGCGTGTTCTGGGGTCAGTCGCCGGATAGCGAATCGAGCCCGTGGAAACTGCTGTTTGCCGACAGTTGGGCAGTCACCGGGCGCTTGCGTCGCCTGCTGAGCATCATGATTCTCGGGCGCAAGACCCGCGTGCAATTCTCCGCGCCAATCCATCTGCGCGAACTGATCGATCACAACAAGGGCCACGAGCGCACCGTGCGCATGGCCCAGCGAATCCTGCGCGTGCACTTCCGCAATCTAAAAGCCGCGGTCATCGGCCCGGACATTTCCCACCGCCGTAACCTCGTCAAAGGCCTGCTCAACCAGCCATTGGTCAAGCAAGCGATCCTCGACGAAGCCGAACGCGAAAACATCTCGCCGGAAAAAGCCAAGGCCCAGGCCCTGCGCTATGGCAACGAGATCGCCTCGGACTACACCTACACCGCGATCCGCTTTCTCGAAGTGGTGCTGAGCTGGTTCTGGAACAAAATCTACGACGGCATCAAGGTCAACCACATCGAAGGCGTGCAGAAAGTCGCGCAGGGTCACGAAGTGATCTACGTGCCGTGCCACCGCAGCCACATCGACTACTTGCTGCTGTCGTACTTGCTGTTCCGCAACGGCCTGACCCCGCCGCACATCGCCGCCGGGATCAACCTGAACATGCCGGTGATCGGCAGCCTGCTGCGTCGTGGCGGCGCGTTCTTCATGCGCCGCACATTCAAGGGCAATCCGCTGTACACCTCGGTGTTCAACGAATACCTGCACACGCTGTTCACCAAGGGTTTCCCGGTCGAGTACTTCGTCGAGGGCGGCCGCTCGCGCACGGGGCGCATGCTGCAACCGAAAACCGGGATGCTCGCGATCACGATGCGCAGTTTCCTGCGCTCATCGCGCATGCCAATTGTGTTCGTGCCGGTGTACATCGGTTACGAGCGGGTGCTGGAAGGTCGCACCTACCTCGGCGAACTGCGTGGCGCGAGCAAGAAGAAAGAGTCGATTTTCGACATCTTCAAAGTCATCGGCGCACTCAAGCAGCGCTTCGGTCAGGTCGCCGTCAACTTCGGCGAACCGATCAAACTGGCGGAATTCCTCGACAGCGAGCAGCCGGACTGGCGCCAGCAGGAACTCGGTCCGCAATTCAAACCGGCGTGGCTCAACGAAACCACCAATCGCCTCGGCGAAAAAGTCGCGCAGCATCTGAACGAAGCGGCGGCGATCAACCCGGTAAATCTGGTCGCGCTCGCCCTTCTGTCGACCACACGCCTGGCGCTGGACGATCGGGCCATGGCGCGCGTGCTGGATCTGTATCTGGCGCTGCTGCGCAAGGTTCCCTACTCGCCGCACACCACGTTGCCCGAAGGCGATGGCCGCGCGCTGATCGAACATGTGAAGGACATGGACCTGCTGTCCGAGCAGAACGATGCGCTGGGCAAGATTCTCTATCTCGACGAGCAAAATGCCGTCCTGATGACCTACTACCGCAACAACGTGCTGCACATCTTCGCGCTGCCGTCGCTGCTGGCGAGCTTCTTCCAGAGCACCTCGCGCATGAGCCGCGAACAGATCCTGCGCTACACCCGTGCCCTGTATCCGTACCTGCAATCGGAGTTGTTCATCCGCTGGACGCTGGACGAACTCGACGCCGTGGTCGATCAGTGGCTGGAAGCGTTTGTCGAACAAGGTCTGCTGCGCTTCGAGAAAGAGGTGTACATGCGCCCGGCGCCAAGTTCGCGGCACTTTGTGTTGCTGACCCTGCTGTCGAAAAGCATCGCGCAGACCTTGCAGCGCTTCTACATGACCGTGTCGCTGCTGCTCAACGCCGGGCAGAACACCATCAGCGCCGAAGAACTGGAAGACCTGTGCACCGTCATGGCCCAGCGCCTGTCGATCCTGCACGGCCTCAACGCCCCGGAATTCTTCGACAAGAGCCTGTTCCGCCATTTCATCCAGACCCTGCTCGACCTCGACGTTTTGCGTCGCGACGAAGCCGGCAAACTGAGCTACCACGAACTGCTCGGCGAACTGGCCGAAGGCGCGGCCAAACGCGTGTTGCCGGCGGAGATTCGCTTGTCGATCCGTCAGGTGGCGCTGCATCGCAGTGAAGATGCGGCCGACCAGACCACCACTCAGCCCGAAGCCTGATGAAAGCCTGTAGGAGTGAGCCTGCTCGCGAAGGCGTCGTGTCAGTCGCCGTCACTGTCGTCTGACACACCGCTATCGCGAGCAGGCTCGCTCCTACAATTGAAAGGAGAACACCATGAAAAAACTGACCATTCTCGCAGCCGCCACGCTGCTCAGCGCCTGCCAATCGACCACGCCCGCCGGCAAGGCCAGCCTCGACGGTGAGGTGTTCTACCTGCAACGCATCGCCCTGCCACCGAGCGCGACCCTGAGCGTGAGCCTGCAAGACGTATCGCTGGCCGACGCACCGGCCGTGGTGCTCGATGAACAGAAAGGCCTGGTCAAGGGTCAGGTGCCTCTGCCTTTTCACTTGACCTACGATCCGGCGCAAGTCAAACCCGGCCACCGCTATTCGGTCAGCGCACGCATCGAGGTCAACGGTGAACTGATGTTCATCACCACCGAAAACCACGCCGTGCAACTCGACGGCAACGATCCGCAGCCGCTGAAAATCCGCGTCGACGCCATTCGCTAATTGCCTACCAAGGAAGCTGCCATGTTCCGCCCTACCCTTCGCTTCGCCGGCCTGTGCGCGGGCCTGATGATCTCCGCCAACGTACTGGCGCTGTCGCTCGCCGACCTGTCGCAGCAAGACGCCACCGGCGGCCTCAAGGACGCCCTGACCCAAGGCGCGCAACTGGCCGTCAAACAACTCGGTACCCCGGGCGGTTTCTCCAACAACCCTGACGTGAAAATCGAACTACCGGGCAAACTCGGCAAAGCCGCCAGCAAGATGAAAGCCTTCGGCATGGGCGCCCAGGTCGAAGAGCTGGAAACCGCCATGAACAAAGCCGCGGAAACTGCCGTAACCCAGGCCCAGCCGATCCTCGTCGACGCCGTGAAGAAAATGAGCGTCTCCGACGCCAAAGGCATCCTCAGCGGCGGCACCGACTCGGCCACCCAATACCTGGACAAATCCAGCCGCGAACAGATCCGCGCCAAATTCCTGCCCATCGTCAAACAAGCCACCGACAAAGTTGGCGTGGCACAGAAATACAACGCCTTCGCCGGCCAGGCCGCGACTTTCGGCGTTGTCGACGCGAAAAGTGCCAACGTCGAAAACTACGTCACCGAGCAAGCGCTCAACGGCTTGTTCGAAATGATCGGCAAGCAGGAAGAAACTATTCGCAAGAACCCGGCTGCTGCGGCGACGGGGCTGGCGAAGAAGGTGTTCGGGACGCTCTAAACTCCCCTCCCAACAAAAAGCCCGCTGACCTTCACAGGTCCAGCGGGCTTTTTTATGGTTGATATCGCACCCATGTAGGAGCTGCCGAAGGCTGCGATCTTTTGATCTGGGTTTTAACTTTCAGAAACTCAAAGTCAAAAGATCGCAGCCTTCGGCAGCTCCTACAGAGGAGTCAATACATCCGCGATAGTTTGGTTACCTGGCAAACCGCCACTGCGAGGATGCCAACGCTCGAAGTCCTCGGTATGCAGATAACAACGCCCATCCTTCACCGGCGTATTTCGCAATAACAGACTGATCGCAATGTAGCGAACGCTGCGAAACCGCCTTCGCGAGCAGGCTCGCTCCCACAGTGGATTGAGTACATCACGTGGAGATTGAGCGGCTGGCGGACGCCATCGCTGGCAAGCCAGCTCCCACAATTTCGGCGCGTGCACTCAGGCAGAGATTGGGTGGCTGTGAGGGTGTCATCGCGAGCAGGCTCACTCCTACAGTTGGATCGCGTACGTCTGAAAGAAACACGTCCGCAGTCAGGCCGCCTTCGCGAGCAGGCTCACTCCTACAGTTGGATCGCGTACGTCTGAAAGAAACACGTCGGCAGGCAGGCCGCCTTCGCGAGCAGGCTCACTCCTACAGTTGGATCGCGTACGTCTGAAAGAAACACGTCCGCAGTCTGGCCGCCTTCGCGAGCAGGCTCACTCCCACAGGAAAGCAAAAGCAAAAAAGCACCCGCTTCGCTTCTCACCACTCAACAGGATGAGCGTTAGCTCGGCTGCGGCTTTTGATCTGCTGGCCCCTTCGGCAGGCTGAGTGGAGGGATTGATCCGGGGGGTGGGCGCGTAGCGCCGTTCGACGAAGTCGAATACATCGAAAGGAGGTGCAGCGAAGCAAACCGGAAGCGATGCCCCCGGATCAATTCCGGAGCGAAGGAACCCCGAGCCCCAGCGAGCGGGCCGAACGCCGGGGCCCAGACCTTTGGTTCCTTTGGGGCGTTTGCCAAAGGGACTCGCTGTAAGAGCGAAACCGCCAGCGGCAACACCCGCAGAAACGGATATTCACCCAAAACCCCCAGAGCATGGTCGGCCCAAAGGCCGCCAAGCCCCAAGAAGATCACCCCTCCCGACGAACCCTGAACCAAGCCGCATACAAAGCAGGCAAAAACAAAAGCGTCAACGCCGTAGCCACAATCAACCCGCCCATGATCGCCACCGCCATCGGCCCAAAAAACACACTGCGCGACAACGGAATCATCGCCAGCACCGCCGCCAACGCCGTCAGCACAATCGGCCGAAAACGCCGCACCGTCGCCTCGATAATCGCCTGCCAAGGCCTCAGCCCCGAGGCGATATCCTGCTCGATCTGATCCACCAGAATCACCGAGTTGCGCATGATCATCCCCGACAGCGCAATCGTCCCCAGCATCGCCACAAACCCGAACGGCTGACGGAACACCATCAGAAACAGCACCACCCCGATCAACCCCAACGGCGCCGTCAAAAACACCATCGCCGTGCGCGAGAAGCTACGCAGTTGCACCATCAGCAAGGTCAGCACCACGACAATAAACATCGGCACCCCGGCGTTCACCGACTTCTGCCCACGCTCCGAATCCTCCACCGTACCGCCAACATCCAACAGATAACCGTCCGGCAATTCAGCGCGAATCGGATCAAGCGTCGGCATGATCTGCTTCACCAGCGTCGCCGGCTGCTCCTTGCCATAAATGTCCGCACGCACGGTCACGTTCGGCAGACGATTACGGTGCCAGATGATGCCTTCTTCAAAACCATATTCGAGCGTGGCGACCTGCGACAACGCCACGCTGCGACCGTTATCAGTCGGCACCGCCAGGCTCGGCAACAACGACAACTCAGTGCGCTCATGCACCGTGCCGCGCAGCAGAATCTCGATCAATTCGTTGTCTTCGCGATACTGACTGACACTCGATCCGGTTAACGAACTCTGCAGGAATTTCGCCAGATTGGCGGTGCTCACCCCAAGTGCCCGAGCGCGATCCTGATCGATATTCAGGTACACAACCTTGCTCGGCTCTTCCCAATCCAGATGCACATTGGCCACATGCGGGTTTTCGCGAACCTTGGCCGCCACTTTGCGCGCCAGTGCGCGGACTTCTTCGATGTGTTCACCGGTGATGCGGAACTGCACCGGATAGCCAACCGGCGGGCCGTTTTCCAGACGCGTGACTCGCGAACGCAGTGCCGGGAATTGCTCGTTGAGCGTGCTGATCAGCCAGCCCCGCAGCGCTTCACGCTCCTCGATATTTTTTGCCAACACGACAAACTGGGCGAAGCTCGCCGCCGGCAGTTGCTGATCCAGTGGCAAGTAGAAACGCGGTGATCCGGTGCCGACATATGCCACATAGTTGTCGATACCGGCGTGCTCCTTGAGCATCGCTTCCAGGCGTTTGACTTCGCCGGTGGTATTGGCCAGCGACGCACCCTCGGCCAGTTTCAGATCGACCATCAATTCCAGCCGATTGGAGGCCGGGAAGAACTGCTGCGGCACGAAACGGAACAGCACCACCGAGGCGATAAACAGCCCGACCGTCAACACGATCACGGTTTTGCGATGCGACACGCACCACTCCACCAAACGCCGAACCCTCTGATAAAACGGTGTGCCATATGGGTCCGCCTGACCATCGGCAGTACCGTGTTTGGCTGCATGAATTTTCGCCAGATCCGGCAGGAGTTTTTCTCCCAGATACGGCACGAACACCACCGCCGCCACCCATGAAGCGAGCAACGCAATCGTCACGACCTGAAAGATCGAGCGGGTGTATTCACCCGTGCCGGACTGCGCAGTGGCAATCGGCAGGAAGCCTGCAGCGGTGATCAGCGTACCGGTGAGCATCGGGAACGCGGTGCTGGTCCAGGCGTAGCTGGCCGCGCGAATCCGATCGAAGCCCTGCTCCATTTTGATCGCCATCATTTCCACTGCAATGATCGCGTCATCCACCAGCAGCCCCAACGCCAGCACCAGCGCACCGAGGGAGATTTTGTGCAGGCCGATGCCGAGGTAATACATGCAGGCGAAGGTCATCGCCAGCACCAGCGGAATGGTCAGCGCCACGACCATGCCGGTGCGCACGCCAAGGGAGAAGAAACTCACCAGCAACACGATCGCCAGCGCCTCGACCAACACTTGAACAAACTCGCCGACCCCGGTTTTCACCGCTGCTGGCTGGTCGGAGACTTTGCGCAATTGCATGCCGGCCGGAAGGTTTTTCTGGATCCGCGAGAACTCGCCTTCCAGTGCCTTGCCGAGCACCAGAATGTCGCCGCCGTCCTTCATCGCCACGGCCAGACCAATCGCGTCTTCAGCCATGAAGCGCATGCGTGGCGCCGGCGGATCGTTGAAACCGCGACGCACGTCAGCGACATCGGAGATACGGAACGTCCGGTCACCGACGCGGATCGGGAAGTTCTTGATCTCCTCGACTGTCTGAAAATTCCCCGTAACCCGTAGCTGCAAGCGCTCGCTGCCCGTCTCGAAGAAGCCAGCTGTGGACACCGCGTTCTGCTCTTCCAGCGCCTGTTGCACCGCCGCCAGCGGTAAACCGAGAGTGGCGAGTTTGACGTTGGACAGCTCGACCCAGATCTTCTCGTCCTGCAAACCAAGCAAGTCGACCTTGCCGACATCCTTGACCCGTTGCAGTTGAATCTGAATGCGGTCGGCGTAATCCTTGAGCACGGCGTAGTCGAAACCGTCGCCGGTCAGTGCGTAGATATTGCCGAAGGTGGTGCCAAATTCATCGTTGAAGAACGGCCCCTGAATCCCCGGCGGCAAGGTCTGGCGAATGTCGCTGACCTTTTTGCGCACCTGATACCAGAGATCGGGAATGTCTTTGGAATGCATCGAATCGCGAGCAATGAACGTGACCTGAGATTCGCCGGGACGCGAGAAGGAAACGATGCGTTCGTACTCGCCGGTTTCCATCAGTTTCTTTTCGATGCGCTCGGTCACCTGACGCGAAACTTCCTCTGCCGTCGCGCCCGGCCAGCGGGTCTGGATGACCATGGCTTTGAAGGTGAAAGGCGGGTCTTCGCTCTGGCCGAGCTTGGTGTAGGACAACGCACCAACGATGGCCAGCAAAAGCATCAGGAACAGTACGATCTGGCGATTACGCAGCGCCCATTCGGAAAGGTTGAAGCGCATCGGGGCTTACTCCTTGTCCGCCAGATTGACCACACGGTTGGAGCGATCCACGGGGCGCACCTGCTGCCCTTCGAGCAGGACATGCACGCCTGCGGCGACCACCCAATCACTGGCGTTCAAGCCTTCGAGCACCGGCACGACTTTCTCGCCAAACGGGCCGACACGCACCGGAGTTTTCTTCAATGTGTTGTTGGCGCCAACGACCCAGACGTAGGTCGCGCCATTTTCAGCGGTCAGCGCCGAGAGCGGCACCGACAGCGACACGGCATCGGCCGATTGCACGAACACCCGGGCACTCTGGCCCAGTTCGGCCGGGACCTTGCCGCTGGTAAAAGAAATTCGCGCGGCGAAGGTACGGGATTTCGGATCGGCAGACGGCGACAGCTCACGAATCTGCCCGGCGAAGCGCTGGTTCTGCTGGGTCCAGAGTTCGACCGTCACCGGTTGCCCGACCTTGAAACGGCCGAAACTCTGCTCCGGCAGGCCGATCAGCACTTCACGTTCGCCATCGGTGGCGAGGGTGAACACGGTTTGCCCGGCGGCGACCACTTGCCCGACTTCGACCGAACGCTTGGCCACCACGCCATCCTGTGGCGCGCGCAGCACGGCGTAACTGGCCTGGTTGGTCGAGACGTTGAATTCGGCTTTGATCTGCTTGAGGCGGGCTTCGCCGGAGCGGTAGAGGTTTTCGGCGTTGTCGTACGCGGAGCGGCTGACCATCTGCCGATCCATCAGGGTTTTGTAGCGGTCGCGCTCGGCACGGACGAGGTTGAGATTGGCTTCAGCGGCGGAAACCTGAGCGCGGGTGGCTTCCAGTTGCAGGCGCACGTCCTGCGGATCGAGTTCGGCGAGGGGTTGGTCTGCCTTCACGCGCTGACCTTCATCGACCAGTCGTCGGCTCACTTTGCCCCCAATGCGGAACGCCAGCTCGGGTTCGTAACGGGCACGCACCTCGCCCGGATAACTTTCCATCGCCTGCGCCGAAGGCTCTGGCTGCACCACCATGGCCGGTCGTACGGTGACTTGTGTCACCTCTTCCTGGCCGCACGCGGACAATAAAAAAACCAGACTGACTGGCAATGCAAATGGCCACGTGAGGTGCAGTGCATGGCGGAACATGATGACGGACCTTTCGCTAATGGTGCTTGGAATAATTATACTGGCGGGTATGTTATTAATAGCAAACTCACCAGTCCAGTAATAAAAGCGAAGAATGTCGAACAATCTTTCAGCTCCAAACGGCCCGGGCCGCCCCAAGGATCTGGCCAAGCGCCAGGCCATCCTCGATGCGGCGAAAATTCTGTTTCTGAGTCATGGCTATGCCAACACCAGCATGGACGCAGTCGCGGCCGAGGCGGGGGTGTCTAAACTGACGGTCTACAGCCATTTCAACGACAAGGAGACGCTGTTCTCTGCCGCCGTGATGGCCAAATGCGAGGAGCAATTGCCGCCGCTGTTCTTCGAATTACCGGCAGGCATCGCTGTGGAAAAGGTGTTGCTGAACATTGCCCGAGGCTTTCATCAACTGATCAACAGCGATGAATCGGTGAATCTGCATCGCCTGATCATGGCGCTGGGCAGTCAGGATCCCAAGCTGTCGCTGATCTTCTTCGAGGCAGGTCCGCAACGCATGGTGCAGGGCATGGAGCGGTTGTTGACGCAGATCCATGACAGCGGCGCGCTGAGCATTGATCTGCCACGCAATGCGGCGGAGCATTTTTTCTGCCTGATCAAGGGCGCGGGGAATTTCCGCTTGTTGTATGGCTGTGGTGAGCCGTTGGGCGAAGAGGCTTCAGAGAGCCATGTGCGGGAAGTGGTGGGATTGTTTATGCGGGCTTACAGACCCTAGCTTCTGCGTTGTCTGCACTGCCGCTATCGCTGGCAAGCCAGCTCCCACAGGGATTGGAGTGTGATCACAAATTGTGTGCACACCACGAAAACCTGTGGGAGCTGGCTTGCCAGCGATTGGCAGCGACTCGGTATTAAGGTTTGAGCGCTTTCTTGGGGTAGATGTCATACCGGCTAGACTTGCCATCCAGCGCATGACTCGGTTTGGGCCCCTCAATGCAAGGTGCCTTGCGCGGGCGTTTGACCACCACCCGGTGCGTCGCCAGCGCCAGCGCCGCTTCGAGCAACGCCGGCGCATCCGGATCATCGCCGACCAGTGGCCGGAACAGGCGCATTTCCTTCTTCACCAGCGCGGTTTTCTCGCGATGCGGAAACATCGGGTCGAGGTAGATCACCTGCGGCGGCTCGCCTTCCCAGTTGCGCATGACCTCGATGGAGTTGCCCTTGAGCAACTTCATCCGCGCCACGATCGGCGCCACGTCGAAATCTTCCGCCGCCCGCGCCAGACCATCCTCCAGCAATGCACCGATCAGCGGCTGACGCTCGATCAGGCTCATCTCGCAACCCAGACTCGCCAGCACGAAAGCATCCTTGCCCAGCCCCGCCGTCGCATCCAGCACCCGCGGGCGCACGCCTTGAGCGACGCCGACAGCCTTGGCGATCATCTGCCCGCTGCCGCCGCCGTATAACCGACGATGCGCCGCGCCACCCTCGACGAAGTCCACGCGCACCGGCCCCGGCGCGTCCGGCCCGAGTTGTTGCAGTTGCAAACCCTGCTCGCCGACCTGCAAGGCAAACTCGCCGTCGACCACTTCAAGCGGCAGGCCCAGGCGCTCGGCCCACTGCTCGGCTTGCACAGCGAACGTCGGGGCGAGGGCTTCGACATGGATGCGGCAGGCCGCGGGTTGCTCAATCATTGGAAAACACGCTCAAAAATTTAAGGATCGGCAAAAACCGCCGATAACTCATTCAACGCGCATTTTGCCAGAGCTGAGCGTCAACCGAAAAAAATGTCAGGCATTCTTCCCACATCGATTGGCTACATCTCGCCCCATGGCGATTTCAGCCGTCATAACACTCAAGCACTGAGCGGCGTCAGCCACCTGTGGCAGGATTTCTTTGCCCAGGCGATGGCCGAACAGACGAGTGATGTGGTGCCGGCCTGCGGCACGTTTCCCCCGGTTGATCTGACCAGCCCGGAAGAACCGACCGTCGGCAGCGAACTGCACGCACACATCATCAGCCAGCGCGAATGCGATGTAGTTGAAACCCAGGTGCGTCCGCCAGAGCCGCTGTTCCTGCCGATCGCCGAGTTCGAAATGGAGCTGCTGGACAAGCCGTTCCCACCGTTCCCGCCAGAAGAAATCAAGGCTCAACAAGGGCAGCAGGACTTCGACAGCAGTTGGGTTCGCCCGATCGTGATCAACAACGGTCAACCGATTCCGGAACCGGGTGCCGCGCCGCAGAAGCGTCCGCTGTATTTGCCGATTGCCGAGTTCGACCTGGACCTGCTGCAAAAGCCTTACCCGCCATTCCCGCCGGAAGAAATCGTCGAGCAGCAGAAAGCCCTGGACTTCGATAACGGTTGGGCACGCCCGATTGTTCTGCAGAATCTGCGCATCGCCGCTTGAACCTCAGCGACACACGCTCCAGCGCCCGACATCGACATGAAAGTGATTGCGATGGGCGGCGTTGTAATCAGGGCTCAACACCACACTGAACGCCTCACAGGCGCCGTCGCGCACCTGACGCAGAAACTGCGCGTCCTGATTTTGCTTGGGCCAATCTCTGAGCACGCTGACGGTGCGGCCATCGGCCAGCCGAAAACCGGCGATATCCAGCGCATCGGCACTGGCATGGCGGCTGAGCGCGCCACTCTCGCGGTTATAGATATTGCGACAGGCAAAGCTGCCGAGATGATCGAGACGCGCGACGTTCTGGCCGTAAATGGCCTGTGCAGCGGGTTGCAGCGAGTGCCGTTCGAACATCGCGTACGCGACTGCCAGCGGACAACTGGCGAGGAAACTGCTGCTCAGCGCCACCTCGCCGCCCTGCACGCGCAAAGCGCCGATCAGCGGGCACTTGGCACCGGGGCTGTCGGACTGCGGCGTGACGCGCAGTGCAGAACTGCGCAGTGCCTGGGCGCAGAGTTCGGGATCGCCGCGCAAGCGCATCAGCTTGTAGCCGGTCAGCCAGTTAGGCGTGGCTTTGACGTCCAGCGGCGCCCACGGATTGAATTGCGCGGGCACCTCTAGCCAACCACGCCAGACACTGATCGCAGCGCCGCCGATGCTCAGCAGAATAAACAGCGCAAACCAACGCCCCATATTCAGCCTTTGAAAAACTGGTTGGCTTTGGCGTACGGCATCGACTGCGAAGTGAAGCCGAAGGTGCCGGACTGCTGAATTTCTTCAGCCGCGCGGAAGAACTCGCCAAACGCCGCCAATGCCAGCGCCGAACCGGTGCTGATCCGGCGCACGCCCATTTCTTCGAGTTGCCGCACGGTGAGCTTCAAGCCGCCGGACATCAATACGTTGACCGGTTTCGGCGCCACCGCGCGCACTACTGCAATCACTTCTTCGGCGGTGCGCAAACCCGGCGCATAAAGCACGTCGGCGCCGGCCTCGGCAAAGGCCCGCAAGCGGCGGATGGTGTCGTTGATGTCGGGATTGCCGTGCAGATAGTTTTCCGCCCGCGCTGTCAGGAGAAAGGGAAACGGCAGCGTGCGCACAGCGGCGACAGCGGCTTCGATGCGCGCCACAGCGTGTTCGAAGCAATAGATCGGCGCGTCTGCGCGGCCCGTGGCGTCCTCGATCGAACCGCCCACCGCGCCCGCCTCTGCTGCACGCAACAAGCTCTTCGCGCACTCGGCCGGGTCGTCGGCAAAACCGTTTTCCAGATCCACCGCCACCGGCAAATCGGTCGACGCGACTATCGCCCGGACGTTGGCCAAGGTGTCATCCAGGCTCAAGGCGCCATCGGCTTTGCCCTGGGAAAACGCATAACCTGCGCTGGTGGTCGCCAATGCCTGATAACCCAGGCTTGCAAGCATCTTCGCCGAGCCGGCATCCCACGGATTGGGAATGACGAAAATCCCCGGACGCTCATGCAGGGCTTTGAAGGCTTGGGCTTTACGGGCTTGTTCGGTAAGGGCTTGCGCGTCCATCAACTGGCTCCTGGGCAGGAAAACGAATCTGCCTCAGAGCAGGCCAAGTTGCTCCGCGGCGGGCTCTCTGTATAGCTCAGGCAGAGATGGCAGGCCAGGCAAACGTTGCATCAGTTGTGCGTGAAAACGTTGCGCGAGCTTTGCCGCCAACAGGTTATCGGCGGTGTGCAGGAAGATGTACGGCGTGCGGCCCTCTTCAATCCACTCGGCAATTTTCGCCACCCACGGCACAAGAAACGGATCGTTGGCTTCCAGTTCCGGATGGCCGATGAAGCGCACTTGCGGGAACTGCGTGAACGCCGCCGGACGCGTCGGTACTCGTGGTTTTTTCGATTGTGCGTGGATGACCGAAGAGTCGGTCGACAGGCAACTGAACAGCGCACGCGGATCGAGGCAGATACGCTCCACGCCCCGATCAAGTAGCAGACGATTGAGCAATCGCTCACTCTCGCCTTTGGCGAAGAACTGCTCGTGGCGCACTTCCACCGCCAGCGGGCAATCCAGCGCATCGATGAATGCCGCCAGTTCCGGCAGCCGATGCGGTGCGAAGCTTTTCGACAGTTGCAGCCACAGCGGCGATACACGCTCGCCGAGGGGTTTGAGTAATTGCAGGAAGGTTTCGGCGGCGGTCAGTTGCTCACGCAAGTCGCCGCCGTGACTGATGTCGCCGGGGAACTTGGCAGTGAAGCGAAAGTGCGCAGGCATGGTTTCGGCCCAACGCTGCACGGTGGCGGGCGACGGGCTGGCGTAGAAAGTCGTATTGCCTTCCACCGCGTTGAACACTTGGGAATAGAGGCTGAGGAAGTCGGAGGTTTTTGCGTCTACCGGGTAAAGATACTCGCGCCAGGCGTTTTCGCTCCAGGACGGGCAACCGAGGTAGTAAGGCAGATCCATCAGATGTACAGATCGAGGCCCAGCACGTCCGCGTCCCAATCCACAAAACCGGCGGTGCTCAGGTAGCTGGCCAGGGCCATCGCTACGCTTTTCTTCATCGTGCGGTGGTAGATCATGTCTTGCTGACGGGCGGGCAGATTGGCCAGGCGTTGCGCGGAGGCTTTGGCAGCGCGGGCGGCCAGTTGCTCCTCAGTCGGGAATTCCAGCTCGCCGTCGATATCGTCGACGGATTCATCCAGCGCCGGATTGCCTTTGCGAGGCTTGCGCTTGATAGGGTAGGACTGAGTGGAAACGCCGTCTATACGCATAAAGTCATGCTCGGTATCAATGATGGCAATTTAGCGGCACTTGACCGACTTAGCAAACCGCCGAGTGATAACTAGAACACATAAAGCGCAAAAGGTTTAAAACGCGGGGTCAGAAACTGACGATTGGCGTCTGGAAGATCAAAAGATCGCAGCTCCTACAATTGGAATACGATCCCTGTAGGAGCTGCCGAAGGCTGCGATCTTTTAAAGGCTTAACGGGCTTTTGGGGTGGCGACTTTGTCGCGCAGGTAAACAGGCTGAGCATCATCTGCCGGGATCGCCTCACCGCGCTCCCAGGCAAATCGTGCCAGCGTCAGCAGGTCTTCGGCGTGGGGCAGCATGCCGGCATCAGAACCGTTCAGATTGACCGCGATGCGCTCCGCGTAACTCCAACCGGTGCCCGCACCGAACCAGTCGCCGCTGGCAGCGGCCGGCAGTGCCGCGACTTGCGGCGGCAATACCGCTTCAGCACCGACCAGACGCATCTCGCCCGCCGTTTCGCGGTAGCAGCCCCAATACACTTCATCCATCCGCGCATCGATGGCCGCGGCCACTTGGCTCACGCCATGCTCACGCAATGCACGCTGCGCCAGCACTGCAAGGTTGGACACCGGCAACACCGGACGGTCCAGCGCGAACGCCAGCCCCTGCACCACGCCAATGGCGATGCGCACACCGGTAAACGCACCCGGGCCGCGACCGAATGCAATCGCGTCAACCGCTTGCAACGTGGTGCCGGCGTCGGCCAGCAGTTGCTGGATCATCGGCAGCAGCTTCTGCGCGTGCAGGCGCGGGATCACCTCGTAATGGCTCGTGACCTTGCCGTCATGCAGCAAGGCAACGGAGCAAGCTTCAGTCGCGGTGTCCAGGGCCAGCAAGGTGCTCATCGATGTTTCCAAAACAGGTGGGGGAAAAAGTGCGTCAGTATAAACAACTACGGCCCGCAAGCGGGCCGTGGATGTTGCCGCCGCTCAGGCTTTTCAGCTCAGCGCTTCGAGTACCTTGGCGGTGATTGCCTCAACCGAACCAACGCCCGGGATGTGGCTGTACTTCGGCTTGCCGTTGGCAGCGGACAGCTTCTGGTAGAAGTCCACCAGTGGCTTGGTCTGCGAATGGTAGACCGACAGGCGATGACGCACGGTTTCTTCGGTGTCGTCCTTGCGCTGTACCAGTTCGTCACCGGTGATGTCGTCTTTGCCGGCAATTTTCGGCGGGTTATAGACGATGTGGTAAACGCGGCCGCTGGCCTCGTGAACACGACGACCGGCGATGCGCTGAACGATTTCTTCGTCTTCAACGGCGATTTCAACCACGGCGTCCAGCTCGACACCGGCAGTAACCAGCGCTTCAGCCTGCGGAATGGTGCGCGGGAAGCCGTCGAACAGGAAGCCGTTGGCGCAATCAGGTTGAGCGATTCGGTCTTGAACCAGTGCGATGATCAGGTCATCCGACACCAGGCCGCCGGCATCCATGATGCTCTTGGCTTGAACGCCCAGCGGAGTACCGGCCTTGACCGCTGCACGCAGCATGTCGCCAGTGGAAATTTGTGGAATGCCGAATTTCTCGGTGATGAACTTAGCCTGAGTACCTTTACCGGCCCCGGGAGCTCCCAGCAGAATGACGCGCATTAGATGTGCTCCTCAATTTTTTTATAAAAAGCTTTTACAAAACAAAGGCCTCGCCTCTTGGGACGAATCCTGAAAAATACGGGTCGTGGCCGCACAAACGGCCAAAGGCTGATCAAGATACACAGCAGGCTGCGCCCACACAAGACGCCAAAAGTCGGAGAAACCGACGCCCGCCGCGACTTTGGGACGCGGTGACCCAAGTCGCAACCCCATCATTAACTGTCGCTTGGCGAAACATTTCCAGCAGATATCCAGCGGCACCCGACACATGCACCGGGTGCCCTGCCCCGCCGAAAAAACCTTAGCCGGTATTACGCAAACCGGCGGCAATCCCCGCCACAGACACCAGCAACGCTTGCTCCACCGGGCTGCCCTGCTCGACATTCTGTTGTCGCGAACGGGCGAGCAGTTCGGCCTGCAATAGATGAAGCGGGTCGAGGTAGGTGTTGCGCAGGCGGATGAATTCCAGGGTGTCCGGACTATGCGCCAGCAGCTGCGACTGCCCGGTCAGCCCAAGCACCACGGCGCACGCCTGCGACAATAGGTCGCGTAACTGCGCGCCCAACGGCAGCAAATCCGGCTCGACCAGGCGCTGGTCGTAAGACAACGCAATATCGGCGTCAGCCTTGGCCAGAACCATTTCCAGCATGTCGATGCGCGTACGAAAGAACGGCCATTGTTCGCGCATCTGCCCGAGCAATTCGCCTTCGCCGCGCTCCAGCGCTTTGCTCAGCGCCGATTCCCAGCCGAGCCAGGCCGGCAGCATCAGCCGCGTTTGCGTCCAGCCGAAGATCCACGGGATCGCCCGCAGACTTTCGATGCCACCCGCGCGGCGCTTGGCCGGACGACTGCCCAATGGCAAGCGCCCCAGTTCCTGCTCCGGAGTGGACTGGCGGAAATACTCGACGAATTGCGGATTTTCCCGCACGACCTGGCGATAGGCGCTGACACCATCAGCGGCCAATTCGTCCATCAGGTGGCGCCATTCCGTTGTTGGCGGCGGCGGTGGCAACAGCGTCGCTTCGAGCACCGCCGCCAGGTACAGATTGAGGTTTTGCTCGGCGATGTCCGGCAGGCCGAATTTGAAACGAATCATTTCTCCCTGCTCGGTGGTGCGG
This sequence comes from Pseudomonas sp. P116, assembly GCF_020149425.1. Lineage (NCBI taxonomy): Bacteria > Pseudomonadati > Pseudomonadota > Gammaproteobacteria > Pseudomonadales > Pseudomonadaceae > Pseudomonas > Pseudomonas sp. P116. The sequence goes on from NZ_JACVHB010000001.1 coordinate 1,290,260, forward strand.
AACCGCCCCGCTACCGATCCCGGCGGCTGCGACAGAATCGCCGCGTGCGCCGGACCACCGCCACGGCCGACAGTGCCACCGCGACCATGGAACAACAGCAGTTCGACTTGCTGTTCACGGCAGATTTCCACCAGCCGTTCCTGGGCGCGATATTGCGCCCACGCCGCTGCGGTGGTGCCCGCATCCTTGGCCGAGTCCGAATAGCCGATCATCACTTCCTGCGGACCTTGCAACCGTGCGCGGTAACCCGGCAGCAGCAACAGACGCTCCATCACCGGGCCGGCGTTGTCGAGGTCGGCGAGGGTTTCAAACAATGGCACCACACGCATCGGCCGCAGTACGCCGGACTCTTTCAGCAGCAACTGCACGGCAAGCACATCGGAAGCGGCGCCTGCCATCGAGATCACGTAGGAACCGAGCGAAGCGCCGGGCGCGGCGGCGATTTCCTTGCAGGTGTTGAGCACTTCAGCGGTGTCGGCGGACGGCTTGAAATGCGCCGGCAGCAACGGCCGACGATTGCTCAGTTCACGGGTCAGAAAGGTAATGCGTTGCTCTTCGTCCCAGTCCTCGTAGCGACCGAGGCCCAGGTAATCAGTAATTTCGGTCATTGCCGAACTGTGCCGCGCGGAGTCCTGACGCACGTCGAGGCGCACCAGGAACAAGCCGAACGTCACCGCCCGGCGCAGACAATCAAGCAATGGGCCGTCGGCGATCACGCCCATGCCGCATTCGTGCAACGAGTTGAAACACAGCTCCAGCGGATCAAGCAGATCACGATTGTTTTGCAGCACATCCGCTGGCGCCGGCGTCGGTGCGGTCAGCGCTGCATGCGCCCAGTTGCGCGTGGAGCGCAGGCGTTCGCGCAATTGCTTGAGTACCGCACGATACGGTTCGGCGCTGTCACCCGCCTGGGCCTTGAGTGCGTCGCTGGCCTGCTGCATCGACAACTCGGCAGCCAGATGATCGATATCGCGCAAGTACAAATCAGCGGCCATCCAGCGCGCCAGCAGCAACACTTCCCGAGTCACCGCAGCGGTGACATTCGGGTTGCCGTCACGGTCGCCGCCCATCCACGAGGCGAAGCGAATCGGCGCAGCCTCCAGCGGCAAACGCAGGCCCGTGGCCTCGTACAAAGCCTTGTCGGCCTTGCGCATATGGTTGGGAATCGCCTGCCACAGCGAGTGTTCGATGACTGCGAACCCCCACTTGGCTTCGTCCACCGGGGTTGGGCGGGTGCGGCGGATTTCTTCGGTGTGCCAGGCTTCGGCGATCAGCCGTTGCAGGGTGTTTTGAATCTGCTCGCGCTCGGCGCTGGTCAGGTCACGATGATCCTGTGCGGCAAGTTGCGCGGCAATGGCGTCGTACTTCTGGATCAGCGTGCGCCGCGCCACTTCGGTCGGGTGCGCGGTCAGCACCAGTTCGATTTCCAGTCGTCCAAGTTGTCGGGCGAGGGATTCGGCGCTGTGACCTTCGTTGCGCAGGCGGGCGAGCAATTCGGGGAGCACCCGGGATTCGAACGGCGCGGGTTGCGACTCTTCGCGACGATGGATCAACTGATACTGTTCGGCGATGTTCGCCAGATTGAGAAACTGGTTGAACGCCCGCGCCACCGGCAGCAGTTCGTCTTCGCTCAATTGATTGAGGCTGGCGCTCAGCTCTGCATCCATCGAGCCTCGGCGGTCGGCCTTGGCGCCCTTGCGAATCTGCTCGATCTTGTCGAGAAAACCTTCGCCGTACTGGTCTCGAATGGTATTGCCCAACAGCTCTCCGAGCAGGTGAACATCCTCGCGCAAGCGTGCATCAATATCGGTCATCAGCAGTTCTCCAGCGGTAATCCGGGCGGCCTAGAAACGAGTGCATGACGCAGAGAGTGCCGCTCTACGGCGCTTCTTACAAGCAGGCGACGAAGGGACTTTAAACCTTGTGGCCGAAAGCTAGTCTCAACATTAAGCCGCATAAAGGCTTGCCGCCGGCCCCGCCGGACACTCACCCAAGCCTGCTACAGCAGGTGCGACATGAGGTCATCATGAAAATCCGTGAACTCGCCCAGCATTGGGAAGAAAACGCCAAGGGTCGCCTGACCGACACTGGCTACACGATTCATCTGGACGTCGAGGCCGCTGCGCGTCTGGCAGCGATTGCCGAGATGTACCCCAAACGCCACCCCGAAGAACTGCTCGGCGAACTGATCGGCGCAGCCCTTGAAGAGTTCGAAGCGAGCCTGCCCTATGTGAAAGGCTCGACGGTGGTTGCGACGGATGAGGAAGGTGATCCGCTGTATGAAGACGTCGGACCAACGCCGCGTTTCCTGGCGTTGTCGCGGCGGCATTTGCAGGATTTGTCATCGGCTGAAAACAAGCAGAAACACTGACTGAACAACACAAAACCTGTGGGAGCTGGCTTGCCAGCGATGGCGTCAGTTCAGTCACTGACATACTGAATCTGATGACCTCATCGCTGGCAAGCCAGCTCCCACATTGAATACATTTGTCCTTCAATGCTGTGTCGCTTTTGCTCATTTCTTAAGCCGCGCGTACCACTCCAGCCCACCAAAGTTCCCGCCCCAGAGCCTTGTCCATTTGGTCAAAAATTATTTAGGCGATAGGCCATCTTTTCTGAACTTTTGAAAACAGCCGCCGGTCGGACCCTGTAACCACTCCTGGAACGAGCGTTTCAAAAACGCGCTGTACAAGACGCTTAAGGCTCCTCGACCAGGATGGATTCAGATGTATTCAGGAGATGCCTAATGGAGTTGAAGACCATGAAAAACCAAACCTCGTTTACCCACCTGCGCGGTCTGAAACTGGCCGCCCTGGCAATCGGCACCAGCTTCGTACTGGCCGGTTGCGCCGGTAATCCACCGACCGAGCAGTACGCCGTGACCCAATCTGCGGTCAACAGCGCAGTCAGCGCCGGTGGTACCGAGTTTGCTGCCGTTGAAATGAAGCAGGCGCAGGACAAACTCAAGCAAGCCGAAATCGCCATGCACGACAAGAAGTACGAAGAAGCTCGTACGCTGTCCGAGCAAGCCGAGTGGGACGCTCGCGTAGCAGAACGCAAGGCTCAGGCCGCCAAGGCTGAACTGGCTGTCAAGGATTCCCAGAAAGGTGTTCAGGAACTGCGTCAGGAAAGTCAGCGCACCGTGAAGTAAGCGCGCATCCCGACCGCAAAGCTGAAACTCTTACCGATAGAAAGGACGACAAATTATGCGTAAGCAACTGATGATTCCCGCTCTTCTGGCCGCAAGCGTTGCCTTGGCTGCCTGCTCCACCCCGCCTAATCCGAACCTGGAGAACGCACGCACCAACTACGCCGGCCTGCAAGCCAACCCGCAGGCGAGCAAAGTAGCGGCGCTGGAAACCAAAGATGCCAGTGAGTACCTGGACAAGGCCGACAAGGCCTACCTGGACAAGCAAGACGCGGCCAAGGTTGACCAACTGGCTTACCTGACCAACCAGCGTGTTGAAGTGGCCAAGCAGACCATTGCCCTGCGCACTGCTGAAAACAATCTGAAGAACGCCTCCGCCCAACGCGCCCAGGCACGTCTGGACGCTCGCGATCAACAGATCAAACAGCTGCAGGACAGCCTCAACGCCAAGCAGACCGATCGCGGTACGCTGGTGACGTTCGGTGATGTGCTGTTCGCCACCGACCGCGCTGATCTGAAATCCAGCGGTCTGGTGAACATCAATAAACTGGCGCAGTTCCTCCAGGAGAACCCGGATCGCAAAGTGATCGTCGAGGGCTACACCGACAGCACCGGTACCGCCAGCCACAACCAGACGCTGTCCGAGCGTCGTGCCAATTCCGTGCGCACTGCACTGGTGAAAATGGGCGTTGATCCAGCGCGCATCGTCGCTCAGGGTTACGGCAAGGAATATCCGGTTGCCGAGAACGGCAGCGTTTCCGGTCGTGCGATGAACCGTCGCGTGGAAGTGACCATTTCCAACGACAACCAGCCAGTGATGCCACGTTCGGCTGTCAGCTCGAACTAAGCTTCACGCTGTAACGCAAAAGCCCCGCCTGAGTGATCAGGCGGGGCTTTTTTGTTGATCAAAAGATCGCAGCCTTCGGCAACTCATACAGGTGAAATGAAATCCCATGTAGGAGCTGCCGAAGGCTGCGATCTTTTGATTTTTAGGGCTCCAGCTTCTGCGGCGTCTCTTCGCCCATGCAGCGCACGGCTTTTTTCTGGGCATTGATCAGCACGCCGGTCAGACCTTTCTGCTCGGTATCAAACAGCACCAGCACGCCATCAATGCACTGCGCCACTTGCGGTGCCGGGCTCAGCGAGAGTTTGTAGTCTTCGCCCGGCACGGTCTTGAGCATGGTGAATTCATTGAGTAGCAGCGCATCCTCGGGTTTGGCGAAGTGCAGGTAGCCGTAGTACCACAGGGCGCCAACGGTGCCGAGGATGCTGCAGATACCCGTGATGATCAGCGGGATGGCATTACGTTCTTCACTCATTGCGGACTCTCATCTTCAGAATTCGGGGGTTGCGGGTAATTGGGGATTTCGCCGAGGCGGCGCAGGCCGTTGAAGTGCTCGGGATCGTCGAGATAGCGCAGCATCACCTGACGCCAGACCGGGTCGCCGAAAGTCTGTACATGGCCGCCGCGAGTCAACTGCAATACGCGCGGCGGCGGCGCAGCTTGATACAGGCGGATGCCGTTGGATAGAGGCACCAGCGGATCGTCGATGCTGTGGAAGATCAGTTTCGGCACGCCGCTGAGTTGCGGCATTGAATTGATCGCGCTGTCGCCATCCGGCACCAGCCACGACAGCGGTACCTGAAACGGCCAGGTCAGCCACGATGTGCTGAGGGCGTATTGGCCGACGCTGCGATAACTGGCGGGCACGCCGTCGAGCACCAGCGCCTTGAGCTGTTTCTGCCGCTCGGGATGCTGCACCAGCCAATGCACGGCCATCGAGCCGCCGAGGCTTTGGCCGAGGAGGATCAGCGGCTTGCCTTTGATTTCGGGCGCCTTGTCCAGCCAGGCGAACGCCGCGTCGATGTCCTGATAGATCGCCGGCAGGCTCGGTTCGCCCTCGGACAAGCCATAGCCGCGATAGTCCACCAGCAACACTTGATAGCCGTTTTTCGGCAACCACCAACTTCCGCCCAAATGCATCGGCAGGTTGCCGCCGTTGCCATGCAGGTGCAGGACGGTGCCTTTAACCTCGACACCCGGTTTGGCCGGCAGCCACCACGCGTTCAGCTTGAGGCCGTCGGCGGTGGTAAGGGTGACGGTGCGGTATTCGAGTTTGGCTTTTTCCGGGGTGAAGATCTGGCCCGGCTCTGGGTAGAACAGCAGTGAACTGCAACCGCCGAGGGTCAGGAGCAGGCAAAAGATGCCGAGGATTCTCATCCGGTGAAACCTCGCGAATATTCGGGTTGGAACACAATAATTGTGGCAATCCTGAACCCTGTGGGAGCTGGCTTGCCAGCGATTGCATTCTGTCAGTCAATATTGATGTTGGCTGACCCGCCGCCATCGCTGGCAAGCCAGCTCCCACAGGGGGTTGTGTAGGGTCTAGAGGATATTGGAATAGTCCGCCTCGATCCGGTCCAGGCTCAAATGGTTGAGGAAGTTGGAGAAGCACATCCACGCCGACAACGCATTCAGATCACGGAACTGGTCAGGCAGATATTTCGGCGCCACCACCAGCCCCTCATCCACCAATTGGCGCAAGGTGCGCATGTCTTCCAGCGTGGTCTTGCCGCAGAACAACAGTGGAATCTGCTCAAGCTTGCCCTTACGCACGGCCAACTGAATGTAGTTGTAAACCATGATAAAGCCCTTGAGGTAGGACAAGTCTTTGGTGAATGGCAGACCGGTCGGCGTCGACCCGCGGAAAACCCGACTGGCGTTGCCATAGCTTTCCGCCATTTCAAAGCCCTGCTCACGGAAAAACTCGAACACCTGCAAGAAGTCCGCGCCCTCCTCGACCATGTGAATGGCGCGGGTACGGTTGGTCAGTTTGCGCAGACGGCTTGGGTAGGAGGCGAAGGTGATGATTTCCATCAGAATCGCCAGACCTTCCTGAGTCACCGTTGACGACGGCGGGCCCTTGGACAGAAAGGTGCAGATCGGCTGGTTCAAACCATTGAGCGTGGTGCCGACGTGCACCAGACCCTCGTGAACTTCCAGTGCACGCACGTCGCGGTCGTTGAACATCGCGTCGGTGCGGATCTTGATGTAGTCGGCGCCCGCAGCCGCGTCGGCAACGATGCCGTCGGACTCGAACACGCGAATGGTTTCCTCAGCCTCGCCGAACACTTTGTTCAGACGGGTTTGCAGCAGGTGCACGGCGTCTTTGGCGGTGAGGGTTTTCGGCTCGTCCTTCAGGTCGCCACGGCCATCGATGTTGTTCAGATAGTCGGACATCATCAGGCCGAGGTCGGCCAAGGTCGGGTCACCGGCGTGGAATGCGTCGGACGCAGCGCCGTACAATTCTTGGGAGATCAGACCGAAATCTTCGGTGCCACGCGCTTCGAGCATACGCACCACCATGCGGTATTCCTTGCACATGCGCCGCATGATCTGCCCGACCGGGTTGAACTGGCCGAGCTGGCGAGTGATGTCGCGCTCGATGTTCTGGAATTCCAGTTTGACCTTGCTCGAATCGAACGCCAGCGGCCGGTTCAGGTAGTAGTCGCGATCCACCGCGGGCATTTCCTTGCCCTTGGCCTTGAGAAAACCCTTGCGGATGCTTTCGTCCCACTTGACCGCGTCAAGAACACGGATTGGCGTCTGCGCCAGCACAATGCGATCGGACAATATGCGTATCGACTGCTGGTAATCGTCCACCCGAAACTCCTGTAAAAAACCTGATGTTCTGAATTATTTGGCGCCGGCCCGACGCTGATAGCGCGCCGCTTCGACAAAGACATCGGAATTGGCCGGATCGTCGAGGTAAGCGAAGACTTTGTCGAGGTTGCTGTCGACCAGAACGCCATCGCCGTCGTCGGTCTGGAAGGCCTGACCGTCGAGGGCTTTGTGTTGGATTGCCTGATTGATCTGCTCGAGATCGAGGTTGTACACCACCAGCTCATGTTTGTCGGTAAGTTCGAAACCGGCGATGGTGTAGTGGCCACCGAACTGCGCCGGCACTTTCGCCGACAGGTACCAGCGATTGCCACGATGCGAGACGGTGAACGGATAGGCTTCGCGCTCGCGGGGTTTGGCTTTGAAATAGGTGACGGCCTGATAGCGGTTGTTGCCCAGACGGGTCAGCTCAAGGTTCATCGGCTCGCCCCAGGCATTGACGCTCGACCACTTGCCGAGCAGACCCTTGGGCGCCGGTTCATGGGTGGACAGCGGCGATTTGAACGTCACCAGACAGCCACTGAGCAGCAGGAACGACAAGGCGATCAGCACGCCACGCCAGGCTTTCATTTGATACTCCCTATGAACCTGAATCACCTTTCTCTGCAGGAGCTGCCGAAGGCTGCGATCTTTTGATCCTGATTTCTAAAAGCAAGATCAAAAGATCGCAGCCTTCGGCAGCTCCTACATTGGGACCGGCGTCAGGCGGACCACATTGCGTTACACCGACGCGAGGACCAAATGCATATACCGCGTCAGAATCCCCAGCATCTCTTCCTCCGCCAAAGGCTCGGCGTCGTTGAGCAGGCCCTGATATTCCATCCGTCCGATAATCGCCGTCAACACCTTGGCATCTTGCTGCGGCTCACGCGAGCCCAATACCTGAAACAACTGGCAGGTACCCTGCAGCAAAATCTGCTGATGCGAGCGCACCAGAATCGCCAGGCGCGGGTTGAGGAGCGCCTCCTGACGGAACGCCTGCTCGGCCATCAAATGTTCGCGACGGTTGAGCAGCTGTCGCTGCACGTAATCGGCCATCAACCGGGCAATATCATCGGCCAGCTGTGAGCGCGACTCCGGGCTGCCGTCACCGCTGACGACCATATCGCGTAGCAGCCCTTCATTGTTGATCCACAGCTTGGCCATGTATTCGGCACTGCGTTCAACGTATTGGGCAAAGGTATCGGTGAGCAGGTCATCGATGTCCTTGAAGTAATAAGTGGTGGCCGAGAGCGGTACCGCCGCTTCCGCAGCCACTGCACGGTGGCGTACGGCGCGCACGCCATCACGCACGACAATGCGCATTGCCGCGTCGAGAATGTCCTGACGACGCTGCTCACTGCCCTGTCGGCTGGCCTTGCGCCCCTGGTACTGAACACTTTCAGCGACCGCAGTGGCGATACCCGCTGCACCTTCTTGAGCGATTGCAACCATCACGACAGGCATTCCTCTGTTATTTCAAAAGTAACCAAACGATACATTTGTACCAGACAGGCAATAAAAAGCCGCCTGTTTTAGGCGGCTTTTTAACTGAAACGTTTACGCTTGCGGTCGCATGTGCGGGAACAGGATCACATCGCGAATCGACGGCGAGTTGGTCAGCAACATCACCAGACGGTCGATGCCGATACCTTCACCGGCCGTTGGCGGCATGCCGTACTCCAGCGCGCGAACGAAGTCGGCGTCGTAGTGCATGGCTTCGTCGTCGCCGGCGTCCTTGTCGGCCACCTGCGCCATGAAGCGCTCGGCCTGGTCTTCCGCATCGTTCAACTCGGAATAGGCGTTGGCGATTTCACGGCCACCGATGAACAGCTCGAAACGGTCGGTGACGTTCGGGTTGTCGTCATTGCGACGAGCCAGCGGCGACACTTCGAACGGGTACTGAGTGATGAAGTGCGGCTGCTCCAGCTTGTGCTCGACCAACTCTTCGAAAATCATCACTTGCAGCTTGCCCAGACCTTCGAAGCCCAGCACCTTGGCGCCGGCCTTCTTGGCGATGGCGCGAGCCTTGTCGATGTCGTTCAGATCATCGGCGGTCAGCTCAGGGTTGTACTTGAGGATCGAGTCGAACACCGACAGGCGCACGAACGGCTCGCCGAAGTGGAACACCTTGTCGCCGTACGGCACGTCGGTGCTGCCCAGAACCAGCTGCGCCAGTTCACGGAACAACTCTTCGGTCAGGTCCATGTTGTCTTCGTAGTCGGCGTAAGCCTGGTAGAACTCCAACATGGTGAATTCAGGGTTGTGACGGGTCGAGACGCCTTCGTTACGGAAGTTGCGGTTGATCTCGAAAACCTTCTCGAAACCGCCAACCACCAGACGCTTGAGGTACAACTCAGGCGCGATACGCAGGAACATTTCCATGTCCAGCGCGTTGTGGTGGGTTTCGAACGGCTTGGCCGCAGCGCCGCCGGGAATGGTTTGCAGCATCGGTGTTTCGACTTCGAGGAAGTCGCGCTGCATCAGGAAGCTGCGGATGTGCGCAATCACTTGCGAACGTACGCGGAACGTCTGACGCACTTCTTCATTGACGATCAGGTCAACGTAACGCTGACGGTAGCGTTGTTCGGTGTCGGTCAGGCCGTGGTGCTTGTCCGGCAGCGGGCGCAGCGACTTGGTCAGCAGGCGCACGGTAGTCATTTCAACGTACAGGTCGCCTTTGCCGGAACGGGCCAGGGTGCCTTCGGCAGCAATGATGTCGCCCATGTCCCAGGTTTTCACCGCGGCCAGGGTTTCTTCGGACAGGGTCTTGCGGTTGACGTAGACCTGAATGCGACCGGTCATGTCCTGGATCACCATGAACGAGCCACGGTTGAGCATGATGCGACCGGCAACCTTGACCGGGATTGCAGCCTCTGCCAGCTCTTCCTTGGTCTTGTCCGCGTACTGTTTCTGCAACGCATCGCAGTAGTTGTCGCGGCGGAAGTCGTTCGGGAAGGCATTGCCCTTGGCGCGCTCGGCAGCAAGCTTTTCCTTGCGCAGGGCGATCAGGGAGTTTTCTTCCTGTTGCAGGGCTTGCGGATCGAGTTGTTGGTCGCTCATGTCTTTAGATATTCCATCAGGTTCGTTGCCCCCGGGCCTTGCAGCCCGGGGATCGCCAGCAGGGCTGGCTCCTACAGGGATCGCGTTGAATCAGCCGACCCTGTATTGCGTCTTTTACAGCCCTGATTTCAGGCTGGCTTCCAGGTATTCATCGATGTCGCCATCGAGCACCTTGTCGCAGTCGCTGCGTTCGATGTTGGTCCGCAGGTCCTTGATTCGCGACGCGTCGAGCACGTAAGAGCGAATCTGGTGACCCCAGCCGATGTCGGACTTGGTGTCTTCCAGCGCCTGGGAAGCGGCGTTGCGCTTCTGCATTTCCTGCTCGTACAACTTGGCCCGCAGCATTTTCATGGCGGTGTCCTTGTTGGCGTGCTGGGAACGTTCGTTCTGGCAGCTGACCACGGTGTTGGTCGGTACGTGAGTAATACGTACGGCCGAGTCGGTGGTGTTTACGTGCTGACCACCGGCACCCGAGGAACGATAGGTGTCGATCCGCAGGTCTGCCGGGTTGATTTCGATTTCCACTTTGTCATCGATCTCTGGCGAGACGAAAACCGCGGAGAACGAGGTGTGGCGACGGTTGCCGGAGTCAAACGGGCTCTTGCGCACCAGACGGTGCACGCCGATCTCGGTCCGCAGCCAGCCAAAGGCGTATTCACCCTTGATGTGCACGGTCGCGCCCTTGATCCCGGCGACTTCACCGGCGGACAGTTCCATGATGGTCGCGTCGAAACCGCGTTTGTCAGCCCAGCGCAGGTACATGCGCAGCAGGATGTTGGCCCAGTCCTGCGCTTCGGTGCCGCCGGAACCGGCCTGGATGTCCAGGTAGGCGTTGTTCGGGTCCATTTCATGGCTGAACATACGGCGGAATTCGAGCTTGGCCAGGTTGGCCTCGAGACGGGCCAGTTCAGCGACGACATCGCCCACTGCGCCTTCGTCGTTTTCTTCGACAGCCATGTCGAGCAGGTCGCGGCAATCGGCCAGACCGCCGTTCAATTCGTCGAGGGTATCGACGATTTGCGCCAGCGCAGAGCGCTCGCGGCCCAGTTCCTGGGCGTATTCAGGTTTGTTCCAGACACTCGGATCTTCAAGCTCGCGATTGACTTCAGTCAGACGCTCATGCTTTTGATCGTAGTCAAAGATACCCCCGAATAGTTTCGGAGCGCTCGGACAGGTCCTTGATGGTGTTCAGGATCGGGTTGATTTCCATGGCGGGCAGCACTCGTTGGCGAACTTTTGAAAGCCGGCGAGTATAACGTAATCGGGCTGTAACGGCAGCCCGTCTGGCGGGGCGAATCGAGCATTAATGAACTGTAGGAGCTGCCGAAGGCTGCGATCTTTTGATTTTTTAAAGATCAAAAGATCGCAGCCTTCGGCAGCTCCTACAGGGTTTTGCATTTGTCGTGGGAGTCGGGTTACTCGATCCCGACCTGATTACGCCCGTTGTTCTTGGCCAAGTACAACCCACGATCGGCCGCCGATATCAGCAACCGGCAATCGCTGCCCGCCTGCGGCACCATGGTCGCCAGACCAATGCTGATAGTCAGGCTCGTCCCTTCGCTGGGCGCAATGTGTGGAATCTTCAGTGAAGCCACGGTCTGGCGCAGTTTTTCCGCCACCAGTCGTGCGCCGCCCGGCGAAGTATTCGGCAGCACCAGCGCAAATTCCTCACCACCGTAACGCGCCGGCAAGTCCGAGGGGCGCGCACTGGCATCGCGAATGGCCGTGGCGACCTTGCGCAATGCTTCATCGCCTTCGACATGGCCGAACGTGTCGTTATAGGACTTGAAGTAATCGACGTCGATCATCAGCAACGACAACTGGCTCTGGTCGCGCAACGAGCGGCGCCATTCCAGCTCCAGGTATTCGTCGAAGTGGCGGCGGTTCGATAGCCCGGTCAGGCCATCGGAGTTCATCAGGCGTTGCAGCACCAGGTTGGTGTCGAGCAACTGCTGCTGACTGACGCGCAGCGCACGGTAGGCCGCGTCCCGTTGCAGCAATGTCATGTAGGAGCGCGAGTGATAGCGGATGCGCGCCACCAGTTCGATGGTGTCCGGCAGCTTCACCAGATAATCGTTGGCCCCCGCGGAGAACGCCGCGCTCTTGATCAGCGGGTCTTCCTTGGTCGACAGGACAATGATCGGAATGTCCTTGGTCGCCGGGTGATTGCGGTACTCGCGCACCAGGCTCAGGCCGTCAAGACCGGGCATCACCAGGTCCTGGAGAATGACCGTCGGCTTGATCCGCACCGCTTGCGCAATGGCTTGATGCGGGTCGGAACAGAAATGGAAGTCGATGTTTTCTTCGTTCGACAGCCCACGGCGCACGGCTTCGCCGATCATCGCCTGATCGTCCACCAACAACACCATGGCGGCGTTTTCGTCGGTTTTAATGTCGTCGATCTGTAAATCATTCATGGGCTGTCACCTGATTACTGCGGGGGCCAGGATTGCGGATAAAACTGTTCATTTGGGGAAAATCTCCAGCAATCGTGGCGCTATCTTTTCCAGTGGGCGGATTTCTACGGCGGCATCGATCGCCGCGGCAGCCTTGGGCATGCCGTACACCGCACTGCTTTGCTGATCCTGGGCGATGGTCAAATAACCCTGTTGGCGCATGAGCTTAAGCCCTTGCGCGCCATCTCGCCCCATCCCGGTCAACAAAACCCCGACCGCATCGCCGTTCCAATAGCTGACAACGCTCTCGAAAAACACGTCGATCGAAGGTCGGTAGATCTCGTTGACCGGTTCGGCGGTGTAAGCCAGCGTGCCGTTTTTCAATAAGCGGATATGGTGGTTGGTGCCGGCCAGCAGCACGACGCCGGCCTGCGGCGGTTCGCCTTCACGCGCCAGACGCACGTCCAGACCACTGGCGCTGGCGAGCCATTCGGCCATGCCGGCAGCGAACACCTGATCGACATGCTGCACCAGCACAATGGCCGCCGAGAAATCCTTGGGCAAGCCTTTGAGCAGCACCTCCAGCGCCGCCGGCCCGCCAGCGGACGAGCCGATCGCCACCAGCCGCTGGCGCGAGGCCGAACTGCGCTGGGGCGTAGGCGCCGGACGCGCGCGCGGCGTTTTCTCGCCGATCAGCCAGCCGATGTTGAGGATCTTGCGCAGCAACGGTGCCGCCGCTTCCTGCGCATTGCCTGCGCCAATGGCCGGCGTATCGACCACATCCAGCGCGCCATGCCCCATCGCTTCGAAGACCCGGTGCACGTTCTGCTGGCGGTCGACCGTCACAATGACGATGGCGCACGGCGTCTCGGCCATGATCCGCCGAGTGGCTTCGACGCCGTCCATCACCGGCATGATCAAGTCCATCAGGATCAGATCCGGCGTATTTTCCGCGCACAGACGCACCGCCTCGGCGCCGTTGTAAGCGACCCAGACCACCTGATGCGCCGGCTCGAAGGCCACCGCCCGGCGCAAGGCCTCCACCGCCATTGGCATGTCGTTGACGATTGCGATTTTCATGCCCGCGCTCCTCCGATGAGCTCGACCACTGCATCAAGCAGGGCGTCGTCATGAAAACTGGCTTTGGCTAAATAATAGTCGGCGCCGGCGTCCAGTCCACGGCGGCGATCCTCTTCGCGATCCTTGTACGAAACGACCATCACCGGCAGCGATTGCAAACGGTTGTCGCGGCGCAACAAGGTCACCAGTTCGATACCGTCCATGCGTGGCATGTCGATGTCGGTAATCAGCAAATCGAAATCCTCCGAACGCAGCGCGTTCCAACCGTCCATACCGTCCACCGCGACGGCCACGTCGTAGCCGCGATTGAGCAGCAGCTTGCGTTGCAATTCGCGCACGGTCAGCGAGTCGTCGACCACCAGCACCCGCTTGCGCGCGGCTTCTGCGGCTTGATTGCCATGGCGGGCGATGCGCTCCAGGCGACCGGTATTGAGCAGTTTGTCGACCGAACGCAGCATGTCTTCGACATCGACGATCAGCACCACCGAACCGTCATCGAGCAAGGCACCGGCGGAGATGTCCTGGATTTTGCCCAGACGCTCGTCCAGTGGCAGTACGACCAACGTGCGCTCGCCAACGAAGCGTTCGACAGCCACGCCGTAAATCGCTTCGCGCTCACGAATCACCACGACCTTCAGGGTTTCGCTGCTGCTCTGGCTGGCCGGGCGGTTCAACAACTGACTGGCAGCGACCAACCCGACATGCCGGCCTTCGTGCCAGAAATGCTGACGACCTTCGACCTGAACGATGTCATCGCGCTCCAGGTCGCACATGCGTTCAATGTGCGCCAGCGGGAACGCGTACGCTTCTTCACCGACCTCCACCACCAGGCTGCGCACCACCGACAAGGTCAGCGGCACTTCGAGATGAAAACGGCTGCCCTCGCCCGCCGTCTGCTCCAGCTCTACCGCACCGCGCAACTGGCGCACCATGTGCTGCACGGCGTCGAGGCCGACGCCACGGCCCGACACTTCGGTCACCGTATCGCGCAGGCTGAAACCGGGCAGGAACAGGAACGTCAGCAGCTCCTCTTCACTCAATTGCGCCGCCGTTTCGGCCGGGGACAATTGGCGCGCGACGATGCTGCGGCGGACCTTTTCCAGATCGACGCCGTTGCCGTCATCGCTCAACTCCAGCACCAGCAATCCAGCCTGATGCGAGGCGCGCAGGCGGATCAGGCCTTCCTCGGGTTTGCCCTTGAGCAAGCGCTGTTCCGGGGTTTCGATGCCATGGTCGACCGCATTGCGCAGCAAATGGGTGAGCGGTGCTTCGAGTTTTTCCAGCACATCGCGGTCGACCTGGGTTTTCTCGCCTTCTATTTCCAGTCGCACCTGCTTGCCGAGGCTGCGGCCCAGATCACGCACCATCCGCGCCTGACCGCTGAGCACGTCAGCAAAGGGGCGCATGCGACAGGCCAGTGCCGTGTCGTAAAGCACTTGTGCACGCTGGCTGGCTTGCCAGGCGAACTCATCGAGTTCGGCGTTCTTCTCGGCCAGCAGTTGTTGCGACTCGGAAAGCAGGCGCCGCGCATCCTCCAACGCTTCCAGCGCCTCAAGGCTGAGGGCATGCTCCTTGAGATGGACATTGAGGTTTTCCAGCGCGCGCAGGCCATTGTTCTGCATGCGCTTGAGACGCTGCATGGTGGCCAGATGCGGTTTGAGGCGCTGGGTTTCCACCAGCGATTTGCTCGACAGATCGAGCAGGCTGTTCAGGCGTTCAGCGGTGACGCGCAATACGCGCTCGCCCCCCTCCGTGGTACGCCTGTTTTTGCGGGGTACGGGGTCGGATGTTTCAACCGGGGCTTCTATAGAAGGCGCTGAAGTGGGTTCAACCGCTGTCGGCGCCGCCATTTGCAACTCGGCCATGACAGGTGCAGCGACAGGGATTGGCGCGGCGGACGGATCCAGCAGTTGCCCCATCAACGCCACATACGACTCGATGTCTGCCGGTTGCGGCGCACCCGCTGGCGTCGCAATGCGCATCAGCAAATCGGTGCCCTGCAATAACGCGTCGATGTGTTCCGGGCGCAGCAGTAACCGCCCCTCTTGGGCGCTGACCAGGCAATCCTCCATCACATGGGCAACGCTGACGCCGCTGTCGACGCCGACGATCCGCGCCGCGCCTTTGAGCGAGTGCGCCGCGCGCATGCATGACTCGAGGTGATCGGCCTGGGTCGGGTTGCGTTCCAGCGCCAACAGCCCTGCGCTGAGGACCTGCGTCTGGGCTTCGGCTTCAAGGCTGAACAGCTCAAGCAGCGAGGCGTCGCGCATTTGCTCGGGGGTCATGTGAGGCTCCGGGTCACGGCGGACAACAGCTGTTCTTCATTCAACCAACGCAGGCTGCGACCCCGTAATTGCAGCACGCCACGGGTGAATTTGGCACTGGCTTGAGCACCGGACTGCGAGGCGGCATCAAGAATTCGCTCGTCAATGGCATGAATGCCGTCGACTTCATCCACCGGCACGACCACCGGCCCGCCATCGGCGGCGATGATCAGCATGCGCGGCATGATCCGCGCGCCGGGCGCCGGCGCGGCGCTGCCATCCAGATCCAGCAATTCGACCAGCGACAAGCAGGCCACCAGTGCGCCGCGCACATTCGCCACGCCGAGCAAGGCGCGCGAACGCTGATGCGGCAGCGAGTGAATCGCCTGCATCGGCGCCACTTCAACGAGGCTGCGCGTGGCCAGTCCCAGCCACTCTTCACCGAGACGGAACATCAGCAGCGATCGGGTCTTCAGGTCGGTTTCGACCACTGCCGCCACCGGGTCGCGCTCGTCCTGCTGCAAGGCATAACGATCGAGCAGGCGTGTGGCGGCGGCGGAATACACCGAGCAATTGCGGCAATGGATGTGTTCTTCCAGCAGCGGGCACGACTTGTCACCGTGGATGCCGATGCGGTTCCAGCAATCATCGATGGCCCGGGCGTCTTCATGGGTGACGTTCAAGGTGTCGGCGATCATCGTTTACGCTCACTGTCGGCGGTGCGGCCGCTGCGGGCGGCGCGTTCCTGCAATCGTCTGGCACCGACGCTGTCGCCCTGAGCCTGCAACAGTGCGGCCAGGTGCATCAACGCTTCGGAATGTTGCGGTTCGAGGTACAAGGCTTTGCGATAGAAACCCTGGGCTTCGAGCGTCAGGCCGGCGACATCGCTGAGCAGGCCAAGCCAATAGAACACCTGCGCCACGGGTTCGTGGCTGCGCAAGTATTGATCGCACGCGGCGCGGGCCTCAGCACTTTTGCCTTCGTTGGCCAGCGCGGCGATGTTCGCCAGCAAGGTGGCCGCGTCCGGGTTCGCGCTTTTTCTCGTTACTGGCAACGGTGTCACTGCAGCAAACGGTCGATTGCGCACCGGCGGTGGCGGCGTGCTGCGTATCGGTTGGCTGACCGGTAGAGCAACGGGCCTGGCAACCGGCAATGGCTCTGGCTGCGGGTCGCTGTGGCGACTGAACGCAAACGACTGCGCAATCCCGATCGAACGCATGCCCAGACGCCCAAGCAAGCTGCCCTCGGCCGGACCGATAAACAGCACACCGTCGACGTGGGTCAGGCGCTTGAGCACTTCGAAGACTTGCTGCTGGGTCGGCTGATCGAAATAGATCAGCAAGTTGCGACAGAACACGAAATCGAAGGCTGGCTCGGTGGCCAACAGCGTCGGATCGAGCACATTGCCGACCTGCAAGCGCACTTGCTCGCGTACGGTTTCGTTGACGCGATGACCGTCCTGCTCAGCGCTGAAGTGACGGTCACGATAGTCCAGATCCTGCCCGCGAAACGAGTTCTTGCCGTACAGCGCCCGCCGCGCCTTATCCACCGACAGCGGGCTGACGTCCATGCCGTCGACCTTGAACTGATGCGGTTTAAGCCCGGCATCGAGCAACGCCATGGCAATCGAATAAGGTTCTTCGCCGGTAGAGCACGGCAGGCTGAGAATGCGCAATGCGCGCATGTTGTTCAGCTCGGCGAGACGCTGGCGCGCGAGTTTGCCGAGTGTGGCGAAGGATTCCGGATAACGGAAAAACCAGGTTTCGGGAACGATTACCGCCTCGATCAGTGCCTGTTGCTCGTCCCGCGAGCCTTGCAGCAGTTGCCAGTACTCGTCGGCGTGCGCCGCTTGTGAAAGCGTCGTGCGCTGGCGCACCGCGCGCTCAATGATCGCCGGGCCCACCGAGGTGACATCGAGGCCAATACGCTCCTTGAGGAAGTCGAAAAAACGCTGATCGCTACTCATGGCTGCGCCTCAAGTTGCGCCGGATCACGCGGCGGCGAGGGAAACAGCAACGTGCGCACGGCGTCATCGAGCAAGTCATTGACCTTCACCCACTGCACCAGCCCCTGGGCATCTTCACGCACCGGGCCGAGGTAGGGCGCCTCACGGTTGTCGAGGCCGTAGGGCTGAAAATCTTCCGGATTGCAGCGCAGGGTATCGGTGGCCTGTTCAAGAATCAGCCCAAGCCGTTGCTCTGGGTGCGACTCATCCGGGCGATAGTGAACCAGCACCAGTCGCGTACTGGTTCGCGCCTCGGCGGGTTTGCCAAACGTCAGCGCGCTGAGGTCAATCACCGGTACCACCGCGCCGCGGTAAGCGACCACCCCGGCAACCCAATGCGGCGCGTGGGCAATCGGTTTCAATGGCAGGCGCGGCAGCACTTCCGCCACTTCGGTGGCGCGCAATGCGTAGCGCTCGCTGCCAATGCGAAACAGCAGGAACAACGCCTGCTTCGCCACCTGCGCAGCGCTGCGTTTGGCGATGATTTCGCTCATCAGACTTTGAATCGCGAAACGCCGCTGCGCAGCCCGACGGCCACCTGGCTCAGTTCGTCGATGGCGAAACTGGCCTGACGCAGCGACTCGACGGTCTGGCTGCTGGCATCACCCAACTGCACCAGCGCATGGTTGATCTGTTCGGCGCCGGTGGCCTGAGCCTGCATGCCTTCATTGACCATCAACACCCGTGGCGCCAGCGCCTGCACCTGATGGATGATCTGCGACAGCTGCTCGCCGACCTGCTGCACCTCGGACATGCCGCGGCGCACCTCCTCGGAGAACTTGTCCATGCCCATCACCCCGGCAGACACCGCCGACTGGATCTCACGAACCATTTGTTCGATGTCATAAGTGGCTACAGCAGTCTGATCCGCCAGACGTCGCACTTCGGTGGCGACCACGGCAAAACCGCGACCGTATTCACCGGCCTTCTCCGCTTCAATGGCGGCGTTGAGCGACAGCAGGTTGGTCTGATCAGCGACCTTGACGATGGTCACCACCACCTGATTGATGTTGCCAGCCTTCTCATTGAGGATCGCCAGTTTGGCGTTGACCAGATCAGCAGCGCCCATGACCGAGTGCATGGTGTCTTCCATGCGGGCCAGACCCTGCTGACCGGAACCGGCGGCCACCGAGGCCTGATCGGCAGCGGTCGACACTTCAGTCATGGTGCGCACCAGATCGCGCGAGGTCGCGGCAATTTCACGGGACGTTGCGCCGATTTCCGTTGTCGTGGCAGCGGTTTCGGTGGCGGTGGCTTGTTGTTGCTTGGAGGTGGCGGCAATCTCTGTCACCGACGTGGTCACCTGCACCGACGAACGTTGGGCCTGGGAAACCAACGCAGTCAGCTCGGTCATCATGTCGTTGAAGCCGGTTTCCACTGCACCGAACTCGTCTTTGCGGTCGAGATTCAAACGGCCGCTCAAATCGCCGGTACGCATGATTTCGAGGATTTTCACGATGCGGTTCATCGGCGCCATGATCGCACGCATCAACAGGAAACCGCAGGCACCGGCCGCCAGCACAGCCACCAGCAACGAGACGAGCATGCTGACCTTGGCAGCCGCTACTGCCTCGTCGATATTGGCCATGGCCTGATCGGCGACGGTCTTGTTCTCGCCGATGATATCGTTGAGCTTCATCCGTCCGCTGTACCACGCCGGGGTCAGCTTCTCGTTGAACAACTTGAGCGCATCGGCTTCCAGGTTGCGTCCGTGCAGGTCCAGCACCTGATCCTGAATTTTCATATAGGCGTCGTGGTACTTCTCGAACGCAGCGAACTCGGTACGGTCCTGGTCGGTGGCCATGGTTTTGCGGTAGTTGGCCATTTGTTCTTGCAGGCGGTTTTCGAACGCCTTGTAATCCGCCGCATCCTCGCTGGAAATCCCCTGCCCGCCCTTTAACCCGAGCAACTCCTGCGTCTGCAAATAGCTGTCGACCCAGGCACCGCGAATCATCGAGCTGTAATAAACCCCGGGGATCGCATCATCGCGGACGCTGTTTTCACTGGCTTCGATTTTCAACAGCCGCGAATACGAGAGAACCACCATCAGAAACATGATGGCGATAATCACCGCAAAGCTCGCCAAAATGCGTTGGCGCAACGTCCAGTTCTTCACAGTGATTCCTCGTGCCTAGGTCGAAATGCGGGGAGTATAGCCGAGGGCGGTGTCTCATTAATAAGACGCTTTTTAACCCCCTGACCTGTCGGCGTTAAGCACAACAGGCTCTGGCTTGGGACTTTCCAGTAACCGGAAGATGGCTGACCAGTGACGGAACGGCAAAAAATGGTGCCGGATTGGTCATTTGTTCAAAACCAGCAATTTCCGGGCAGCGCCATCACTTGGCCATACTGCGCAAGAAGTTGCGCACATGGTCATAATATTTTGCCTTTAAAATCGCTGCAGCCCATGCTTCACGAGGCCTGCAGCCAAGTGCGCAAGAAGTTGCGCAGTACTGCGCAACTTCTTGCGCACTTTCGCCTTCGATTCCGTGTAAAAAACCCTCGCAACCGCAGTCCAGAGCACTTTGCCCCCCGCCCTCCGGGGACTTGGCAAAACCTGGCACGCTCCTTGATAACAGTCAGGCACCCACCGGGCGATTTCGCCTCCCGGGCACCTTAAATTTATCCGCAAGGAGAGCACCCCATGGCAACACCAGCGTACATGTCGGTTACCGGC